>JANSXP010000087.1 GCA_024742875.1 Planctomycetaceae bacterium
GGCGGATGTGAGCATTCCCAATAGGAATCGTCCGACCTGCATGGGCTGTCCGCCGGATTTGCCGTGGCCTGTGAAGCGAACGGTTCCCCGCAGTTGCCGATCGGTCGCCTGCAGAGCGGTGAACGTCGCCAAAGTCGCCTGCGAATTGTCTTCCTGTGTTGTCTGTTGGTCCGTGTTTTCCTGTTCTGGCATGATTGCCCCTTTCCATAGAACCCGGGAATCGCCGCGTCACACGAAAGGCGCGACGGCGGCAGTTTCAGGTGTCGCCAGCGGAAACGGACAATCCCGGGGACCGGCTCAGGAATTCTGCCAGGAAACGGGAGACACGAACGAATTGCAATATTCGCCTTCAAAAAAGCGGGTTCGCAGCCTGTGGTGCGGGAATCTCACCACGATGTGCTGACCAGGATGGGAAAACCTGGCTACGCAAAAAAAGCGGGCTTCATCCCCGCTGAAGGAATGAAGCCCAGAAGAACGGTCTGCTGATAGACACAAGACGCCGAATACACGGCCGAATGAAAAGTCGCAGACCTGGTCCGGAACACCGATGGGTTCTGGAATAATGTCCTGCCATGGCAGGGAAAAAAGAACGATGATGGGTGTGGGGGAGAGCATGCAGCGTGCCAATCGCTGCCCTACTGGAAACCCTCAGGCCAATCGCGGAAAAACCTGTTGTTTTTCGGCCTCAACTCCCGCAATGGCTGTGATCCGCGAATATCAACCGGCCATGCTGCCGCGTCCTGTGCGATCCTGCCGCAGCACAATGCAGCGTCATGATGCAGTGTGCGTAATTCTGGGCGGGCGTTCGTAATCTGAACGTCAATACCTGAGGTTGGGCACCTGAGATTCGCGCAAATTGTGAAACGCGTTATCCTGCCAGCGAGAGACTGCACCAGGGCGACCCCATGACCGGGCCATTCGCCGAAGATCACCGAGGCAGGGATGCCATGAAAATCAAAAGCCCCATTGCCAACTGGCTCATTGCCCGCGTCGCCACCTGGCTGCTGCGGCTGTTGTTCCTGACTGTCCGTGTGGAACATCACAGCGTCGCCCCCGAAGGCACCCCCTACCGCAAACCGACACTGGCTCAGCGATACTGCTTCTGTTTGTGGCATGACGCCATCATCGTGTGCGTGTACTCTTTGAAAACGTGGTTTCTGGGTGGGCTCATCTCTCGCCATCAGGACGGCACTTATCTGGCACACGCCGCCAAGCTGGCGGGCATCACGCCCGTACGTGGCTCGGCCAGCCGGGGTGGCGCTCAGGCCACGCGGCAACTGATCGATCAGCCGCATCTGCATGTGTGCATCACGCCGGACGGCCCCCGCGGACCGCGACGGGAAATGAAGGACGGCATCGTTTACCTGGCGTCACGCACCAATCGCCCCGTGGTGCCCAACACAGTCATTGGCACCAACTGCTGGCACATTCCCGGCGGCTGGTCTGACATGCTGCTGCCAAAGCCATTCTCCCGAATCCTGCTGATCGCCGGCACGCCGATTCCCATTCCCGCAGACAGCACACGTGAGCAAATCAGCGAATACGCGGACCGCATTCAAATGGAAATGGATCGCCTCGACGTACTGGGACGTCGCATCATTGCCGGCGATCGATCGCTGCTCGATCTAATCGGCCAGGAAGGCGTCTACCCCGATGACCGCGGCACGGCGCCACGGCAAAAAGCCGCCTGACGACTTAGCCACTGAGGGCACAACGCTGCTCGCCGCGCCTGGGGCGAGTTGAGGGCGAATTTGGGGGCGACTGCGTGCAGGCTGCCATTCGACAGCGTGTCGAATGCATTTCGACTGCGTGCGATCAGGGGCTGCCGCCCTCGGTCTCAAGTGGCTGTTCCAGAACCGCTTCGCTGGTGGCCGCCAGTTTCACCAGCGTGCGAAAGCCGTGGCCCCTATCCGCCAGCTCCGCTGTGAGTTCATCGATCCGTGGTCGGTCGGTCACCAGCATGCGACGACCTGCCGCGTAAGACAACAGCTTGCTGGTCAGCGCTCGCACAAACAGTGTCTTTTGGTTCAGCAGCAATCGCTTAAAAGAGCGAACGTCCTGAAACTGTCCGCCGTTGGGCAGTTCTCCCGAGGCATCAATGGCCTGCCGCCGATCGTAGTTGTCCCGCCAGCGACCCACAGCATCAAAGTTCTCCAGAGCAAATCCCAGCGGATCGATGCGGCGATGACATTCGTTGCAGCTGTCCGACGTACGATGTTTCTTCAGCTGATCACGAATTGTCTTCGCTCCACGAATGTCCGGATCAAGCGGCTCGATATCGGGGGGCGGTGGCGAGGGAGGCGTGCCGAGCAGATTTTCCAGCAGCCAGACGCCACGAACCACCGGTGAGGTGTCGATGCCGTTGGCACTGACCGTCAGAACACTGGCCTGTCCCAGCAGTCCGCCGCGACGATCATCGCTCAGCGCCACCCGGTGAAAGCCGCCGCCTGCCGGTTTGGGCAGACCGTAATGCTCCGCCAGACGTCGGTTCACAAACGTGTAATCGGCGTTCAGAAACTGCAGCACCGACAGATCGTCTTTGAGCAGACTGTCAGCGAACAGTCGCGTCTCCTGCAGCATGGCCGTTCCCAGGTCATGGTGATAGTACTTCGCAAACTGATCCCGATCAGGTGGCTGCGAACCGAAGTCCCGCAGCGTCAGCCAACTGCCCAGAAAGCCGTTCAGGAAGGCGTCAGCCTTCGGGTCGTCCAGCATGCGATCCACTTCCTGCTCCACACGCTGCTTCGTCCAGACTCCGGCCGCACCGGCCGACTCAATCACGCCCGCTGTCCGCAGCAATTCATCGTCCGGCATGGAAGACCACAGAAAATAGGACAGTCGAGAAGCCACCAGGGCAGGGGACGGACCGTCTTCCGTCGGCTGCTCCAGATAGAGAAACCCGGGGGAACACAACACCATGCGGATGCCGTCGCACCAGGCGTCGATATCGCTGCGTCCCTGCCGCCGACGATCGTCAATCACCTGCAGCACCCGCTGTCGTTCAGCCACCGTAACCGGTCGACGATAGGCGCGAGGCAGAAAACGCTGCAACTGATCTTCCATCTGTTGCCGTGACATCTGCCGACTCTCGAGGATCATAGCGGCCTGCGGACCAAACACGGCCAGTTGAGAGGCGGTGGGCCACTCTTCCAGCAGGGGCCCGCGAATCCGGATATCATCCACGTGAATCTGCGGAAGTTTGCCATACTTGATGGCATTGAAGCGGTGTTCCACGATCCCCGGCCGTTTGGGTTTGGGAAACTGGTCCCTGTACTTTTTGACCAGACGCCCCCACATATTGCGGACATCCATCAGCCCGTTACGAAACGTAAACCGCGGCGTGAATCCGGCGTCCAGCCACACCTTCACGGTGTACTGTGCATCCTCGTCGTCCAGTGCGATGTCGGCCAGCAGTGGCTCGATGGGCTGTGGCTTGTGCAGCGGCCCCGCCTGGGCGAGACCGGGTCGGATTCCCAGACGCAGAGGTACCTGTGGGTCCGTGCCCACAAAGTCCACGTCGTACGGATGCTGGCGGTTCACACCAACCGCTCGAAACTGAATCTCGTACCAGCCGTCATGTGGCACGCCGGAGGCAAAATCGTGAATGGCGGCGTAAGCGCCTTCGTGTTTGTCAGCGCCGACAACATCGTAGAGCGTGATGTGCCGATACTCGGTCGTTTTGCGATGCACCTGATCAATCTCGGGCTGCTGCCGAAAGTTGTCAGTGAAGGTCCACGTCTTTGCGGTGGGGCGAGAAAGGGGAGTAACGGCTTTTGTCACCGCCAGATCGGCCGCGCGAAGATACTGCTGCAGCAGATAGCCGGACGTGACAAGTGTGTCACCCACGTTGTCCAGGTGCTCAACGGTCTGATCACGGGGAAACGACTCGGTGGGATCAAACAACGTCGTATTAATGCGGAGCAAATCCCGCACAGTGTTGCGGTATTCGCGGGAATTCAATCGCCGCAGTGCGGCCCGGTCCCGGGCGCCGGATCGAGATTGATGAAAATCGCTGATACGTTTTTGCAGCCACTGCACCACGATCTTTCGCTGCTCTGCAGACGGCTGCCGTTCATCGGGGGGCGGCATTTCGCCCAGATTCAGCTGATCGACAATGTCCTGCCACTGCGCCAGATCATTGCTGTCCTGCAGCGAGACAGCCACGCGATCAAAACGCCGATCTCCGCTCTGGTCCTCCGGACCGTGACAGGAGACACACCAGCTGTTCAGAAAGGGGCGAACGGTCGACTCAAAATCATCGGCCGCCGTGATTCCCCCGCACACGCACAACACGACCAGCATTCGGCCCAGGCTAGACAGCATCAACTCACACCCCGAAAACAGCGTTCACAAACAGGGTCGACAGCGACCCGGTGTCCGGAAAGACGAAACACGACTGGCACAGCCAACAAGCCATCACAGCGATGCGGCTTCAGATCAGGCCGTTCAGCGAACCGTTGCTGCCGGCGAAGCGATCCGTTTCCAGACCGAAGTTCTGCAGCATAGTCACAAACAAATTGGACAGTGGCACACGTTTGCGCTGCTCTGCCGGCAGCACCAGGTGCCGACCATGGTCGAAGCCGCCGCCCGCCAGAACGATCGGCAGGTCGTTGTTGGTGTGGGAATTGGCATTGCCCATTCCACTGCCGCACATCACCATCGTGTGATCCAGCAGCGAGCCATCGGCATCGTGCTCTTTGATGCCCTTCAGCTTTTTCAGAAACCGAGCGTACTGCTCCATCTGATAACGCTCCGCCTGCACCAGCAGTTTGATGCTCGCCGGCACCTTCCCGTGATGCGACAGGCTGTGATACCCTTTTTTGATTCCCAGGTCGCGAATCGCAAAGCTGCCGCCGATTTCCAGAGCCACCACGCGGGTGGAGTCCGTCTGCAGGGCCAGGGCAATCAGGTCGTAGACCAGCGGCAGGTCTTTCACGAGGCCCTCGTTGACGGGCATGGGCAGGTCAACGGTCGGCTTGGCGACTTCCTGCCACTGGCGATCCAGGCTCAGTTTTTTTTCCACGTCGCGGACGGAGCTGAAGTATTCATCCAGCTTTCGGCCGTCATTCGTGTTTAAACGGCGCTGCAGCGCTTTGGCATCGCCCAGCACGGCATCGAGAATGGAGCTTTCCATGGCGATGCGATCCCGGGCCCGCTGTTTGGCCTGAGCCGTATCATCCACAAACAGTTTGGTGAACAGCTCGCGGGGGCCGGGAACCGGAGGCACCAAAGTGCCCGTGCGGGTCCAGCTCATTTGAGGTCCACCGTGCACGCCATTGTCTGAGCCGACCGTGAGCGAAGGAAAACGCGTTTGAGCGCCCACGAACTCCGCCGCGCGCTGATCGAGGCTGATCCCGCCATCCGGCATTGTCCGCGCGTCGGCCGCATTCACGCCCGTCAGAAACGTGTGAACGGCAAAGTGGCCGCCCTTGAGTCCATGGTCCAGGTGGCGAAACACGGTGAACTGATCCCGCATGTCGGCCAGCGGCTCCAGCAGGGGTGACAGCTTGTAATCACGCCCGCTGTCCTGCGGCCAGAACGCCTGCGGATACATGCCAAATTCGTTGCCGATGCACACCAGCCTTCGCGGGGCAGGTGAGTGTCTCGCAGCTGATCGTGAGACGGCAGCCGGGGACACTGGCGTTCCGGCCGTCAGCGACTCAAGACGCGGCAGCGCGATGGACAAACCGGCCGCCCTGAGCAGAGTACGGCGATGATGTCGATTGGCAGTGGCTGCTCGCTGGTGCAGCGGGCGGGAGCCGTGAGACAGGCTGGACATGCAGATTTCCCGTGCGGTGGGTGAGGCGGGACAGTGGTGCGTCGGAGGACGACGCACGCCCGATTCTACTGCGGCCTATGCAGATGACCAGAGGCGGTCCGCATTTCACTGTGCGCAGTGGCAAATCGAGGCGGGACAGCCGTGCTTTCACGAGAAGGCCTACGTGATGTCGTAAGCATTTGGCAGGATTTGACGAAAATCGGCACCGCCCACTGCCCGCCTTTTCCCGACCGCTGTTATCGTCCGCGAAACTCACCTGCCTGGAGTGATCATGACTGCGATCAGCGTCTTCCACATGTTCAAAGTCGGCGTGGGACCGTCCAGTTCCCACACCATGGGGCCCTGGAAAGCCGCCGCCCGATTTATCGAGGGCCTCTCAGACCAGCAGCGGCCGCGCGTGCAGCGACTGCAGGTGGACCTGTTTGGATCGCTGGCCAAAACGGGCCGCGGACACGGAACCGACATTGCCGTGCAGTTGGGGCTGATGGGCACCGATCCGGAGACGATTCCCATTGAGGAAGTCGACTCACGCATCAAGCAGGTGGGCTCCGGCGGCACATTGATCTGCCACGAGTGTCCGGTGCCGTTCTCAGCGGAGCGGGATATCGTCTTTCACTTTGACCGTGAACTTTCCTTCCATCCCAACGGGGTCCGATTCACGGCCACACTCGATGATCAGCAGCGCGTGACGGAAACATGGTTCTCGATTGGTGGCGGGTTCATCACCCGCGAAGGTGACGACGAAACAGCAGAGCAGGTTCAGCTGCCCTTTCCCATCGCGACGGCCACCGACCTGCTGCAGCACTGCCACGAGGAGTCCACCCGCATCTGCGATATTGTCATGCGCAACGAATGCACGTGGCGCACAGTGGAGCAGGTCGGTGCCGATGTGAGCAACATTGCCAGCGTTATGCTCCACTGTGCGCATCGCGGCTGCTCCACGACCGGCACTCTGCCAGGCGGTCTGAATGTCCGCCGACGAGCTGCCGGCACCGCCAAAAAACTGCTGGGCGACCACCTGCCGAACACAGTGGAACAGTGGATCAACATCGTGAAAAGCGGGACGCACGATTTTCAGTCAGTGCTGGACTGGGTCAGCTGTGTGGCTTTGGCCGTGAACGAAGAAAACGCGGCGTTCGGACGCGTGGTCACTGCCCCGACCAACGGCTCAGCGGGCGTCATCCCGGCCGTGCTGTTCTATTTTCTGTGTTTCGAAAACGCGGGCGAGACCGCCTGTCGCGATTTCCTGCTGACAGCTGCCGAGATTGGCTCCATTTTCAAAAAAGGGGCCACCATCTCCGCGGCACTGGGAGGCTGTCAGGCAGAAATCGGCGTGTCATCAGCGATGGCGGCGGCCGCTCTGGCGGAAGGACTGGGCGGCACTCCCGAGCAGGCCGTGGAAGCCGCTGAGATTGCTATGGAACATCATCTGGGCATGACGTGCGACCCTGTTGGCGGCCTGGTGCAGATCCCCTGCATTGAACGCAATGCCATGGGAGCCGCCAAGGCCATTACGGCCGCCCGCATGGCCCTGCAGCGCGATCCGGCCGAAGCGCGGGTCTCACTGGATGCCGTGGTGAAAACCATGTGGAAAACGGCGCTCGACATGAACGCCCGTTACAAAGAGACATCAGAAGGGGGACTGGCCGTGCAGATTCCCGTCAACCTGAGCGAGTGCTGAGCGCCCTCCACAAGTCGCCTCATTGCCGCTCACTGTTCCCCATCTGCGGTTGCCGTTAAGGTAGCTGCCTACGAAATCTGTGCGGAGGAACGTGAAATGAGTCGAAGGTCAGCTCGCTTTGCCCTGATGGCAGCTATCCCCCTGTGGCTGTCGACTGCTGTGTTCGCTGCTGAACGCAACGTCATCTTTTTTATTACCGATGACGAAAGCCCGACACTGGGCTGCTACGGTGACACGTGCGCGGTGACGCCTCACATCGATCGCCTCGCGGCAGACGGCACCGTGTTTCACAACGCATTTGCCACCACGGCCAGCTGCAGCGCCAGTCGATCTGTCGTGATGTCTGGTCTGCACAACCACAGAAACGGACAGTACGGCCACCAACACGCGTTTCATAAGTTTGCCTCCTTTCACAACGTGGTGGGTTTGTCGCTGCCACGAGTGATGGCGGGCGCCGGCTATCGCACGGCCCAGTGCGGCAAATATCACGTGGCGCCCGAAGAGGTGTACCATTTCGAAAACTACATTCGCGGAGACGGACGCAACGCCGTGTCCATGGCCGAAAGCTGCCGCGAATTTATCAGTGACACATCCACTGACAAACCCTTCTTTTTGTACTTCGCCACATCGGACCCCCATCGCGGTGGGGGCGTGGACAAGTCATCTGCCAGCGAACTGAAACCCAATCTGTTTGGCAACAAACCGGGCAAAGGGGCCCACAAAGGTGTGGAAGAGGTCTTCTTCGATCCGGCCAAAGTCCGTGTGCCATGGTTCCTGCCGGACACCACGGAAACGCGGGAAGAGCTGGCGCAGTATTATCAGTCGTGCGCTCGCATCGATCAGGGAGTTGGGAGGCTGGTCTCCATCCTCAAAGAAGCGGGAATTTACGACAAGACGCTGATCGTGTTTACGTCAGATCACGGCATGGCGTTCGCTGGTGGCAAAACGACGTGTTACGAAGGCGGACTGAAAGTCCCGTTTGTGGTCCGCAATCCCTACGAAGAAAAGCGGGGCGTACATTCGCAGGCGCTGATCAGCCATGTCGACATTACCCCGTCGCTGCTGGATTTTGCCGGCGGACTGAACACCAAACTCAACGGCCCGAAAAACTGGGTGAACCCCAACGAATACTGGAAAGACAAGCCCTATGCGGCCAAAGAGAATCGCGGCAAAGGCAACTACCGTTCGTATCACGGCCGGTCCTGGGTACCCATCCTCGGCGATCCTGATGCCACTCACCACGAGACGATTTTTGCCTCACACACCTTTCACGAGATCCAGATGTACTATCCCATGCGGGTGGTGCGGGACTCTCGCTACAAGCTGATCTGGAACATCGCCCACCAGCTGCCATATCCATTTGCCTCCGACTTGTGGGCCGCTTCCAGCTGGCAGGCGCAATACGGCAAGAGCATGGATGCTCCGTATGGACAGCACACTGTGGGCGAATACATCAACCGCGCAAAGTTTGAATTGTTCGACATCGCCAGCGATCCCCATGAGACCACCAACCTGGCACTCAAACCGGAATTCCACGACACGCTGCTTGAGTATCAGAAAAAGCTCAAAGCCATGCAGAAGGAACTCAACGACCCGTGGATCATGAAGTGGGACTATGAGTAACGGTTGACCATCGCCTCCCGGAAAAAACGGGCGGACTTTTGACACCCATTGCGATCTCGCCCGGCCAGAGCGCGTGTTGACCGCTCAGCGAATGCTGTCGACGACAGGAATTTCCGGCAACAACGGAAACTCTCGCAGCAGATCGTCCGGACGTACCGGCTCCAGCATAATAAATCCCATGCGGGCGATCTTTGGCGAGATCATCGCGCACTCTTTCTCCAGCAGGTAGTACTCGTTGTAGTCACCCCGCCGCCGGTTGAGTGTTTCCAGGTCGTACTCGTGCACAAACTTCAGCCACCGCCGATTGAAGCGGTCGAAGCTGTCTTTCAACGTGGCCAGTCGGGCAGGAGCACAGAGCGGAGCGTGATCAACGGGTACGGCCAGCTCCGGCTGATGTTTGTCAAACAGCGCCTGCAGCTGATGGCCCATTGCGGACAGACCCGGAACAGCCGACCACTGACCGTCCACGGTCTGTCGCAATTGCGCCAGACGCAGCAGCGGCATCTCCAGCCAATGCGTGCGTTTACGGAGGCAGGCTGACTTCACCGCGTTCCACTCCGCCTCCACGCTGCGCGATCGTCGCATGTAGGAAGGTGTGTCAAAGCAGGAAATCAGCTGCTGAAACATCTCTCGTTCCTGAGGGTCGGTCATCAGCTGCGCTCAGCACCCAGGGTTGATCTGTCCACCTGCCATGCTCTCCAGCATAGCGAACTACCAGCAGTTGCCAAAATGCAACAAACACCACCAGCGAATACAGTCAGCAGTCCGCGGTCGAGTGGCGAAATCAGACGCAGAAATTCGCCGCAGACATATCGCTTTCACGTACCAATGGGAACACGATGGCAGAGGTCTCGTGGGATACCTCACGAGATGCGGAGCCACTCCCTTATTCTCACAAACCACTGCCATGAACAAACACAGCCTGCTGCGTATTGATTCCCTGGAACCTCTCGTGCTGATGTCAGCCGCACCGACTGACGGCAATGATGTGCTGATTGACATCAACTTTGACGGCATGGTGTCCGGCGGGGAAGGGCACGATTTTCTCATTGCCCTGGCGGGCAACAGCCAGCTCGATGGCGGAGCAGGGCACGACACGCTGATTTCCATTCGCGGCATCAATCACATCGACGGCGGAACCGGCCAGGACTCCCTGGTGTATTTTGCCGACCGCAGCGAATACACGTTTCTGAAGGGATCCGGCGGCGAACTGATCGTTCGCAATGACAATGGCTTCTGGCAGGACACGGTCATCAACGTGGAATCCCTGACGTTTGACGACGGCACCTGGCGGGTCGAAGACCTCGTTCCAGGACTGGCGTCCGAGTACCGCTCCATAGATGGCACAGGTAACAACCTGGACAACGATCAGATGGGCAGCACCGACGAACAGCTGCTGCGAATTTCGGCCGCCGATTACGCCGACGGCATCTCTGCACCGGCCGGCGAGAATCGCCCCAGCGCCCGCACGATCAGCAACGAAGTGGTGGCCAGTTCCGGGCCGAAACCTAACGCCCGGGGCCTGACTGACATGACGTGGCTGTGGGGACAGTTTCTGGACCACGACATTTCACTGACGGAACCGTCAGAACCACACGAACCGTTCAACATTGAAGTGCCCTCCGGCGACGCACTGTTTGACCCCTTTTACACGGGCGACAAACAGATCAACATGAACCGGTCAATCTTTGATCCGGACACAGGCACGCAGGACACAGGCCCCCGTCAGCAGATCAATCAGATCACCGCCTTTATCGACGGCAGCATGGTGTATGGCTCTGATGATGTGCGTGCCGCTGAATTGCGCTCGTTTGCCGACGGCAAACTGCGGGTTACTGACGACAACCTGATGCCGGTGAACAGCGCTGACCTGCCCAACGCGGACAACGGTCCGGACCTGACACTGTTTCTGGCCGGCGATGTGCGCGCCAATGAGAACGTGGCACTGACAGCCATGCACACGGTGTGGGTGCGAGAGCACAACCGCATCGCCGAGGAACTGCTGACCGAAGCCCCTCACCTGACCGACGAACAGGTCTATCAGCAGGCCCGCGAACTGGTCATCGCCCAGATTCAGGCGGTGACGTACAACGAATTTCTGCCCGCTCTGCTGGGCGACCAGGCGCTGCAGTCCTACCAGGGCTACGACCCGGACGTGGATGCCTCCATTGCCACGGAATTCTCCACAGCCGCCTACCGCTTTGGGCACAGCATGCTCAGCAGCGAACTGCTGCGATCCAACAATGACGGAACGGAAGCCGCGGAAGGCAACATCGCCCTGCAGGACGCGTTTTTTGCCCCGCAGGAAATTATCGATCACGGCATCGATTCGGTACTGATTGGCGTCACTTCTCAGAGTGCCAATGAAATCGACAATCAGCTGATCGATGACGTTCGCAATTTCCTGTTTGGCCCTCCGGGAGCCGGTGGCTTTGACCTGGCCTCCCTCAACATTCAGCGTGGCCGCGACCATGGCGTCGCCAGCTATAATCAGGTGCGTGCTGACATCGGCCTGGCGCCTGTGGCGTCATTTGCCGACATCACCTCAGATGTTGACGTTCAGGAGCGACTGCAAATGCTGTACGGCACAGTCGACAACATCGATCTGTGGGTGGGCGGCCTGGCCGAAGATCATCTGCCGGGCGCCAGCATGGGCGCCACGTTCCACGCGATCTTATGCGATCAGTTCACACGTCTGCGTGATGGCGACCGCTTCTGGTATGAAAACGTGCTGGATGCCGACGCGCTGCAAATGGTCCGATCGACAACACTGTCTGATGTGATTGAACGCAATACCACAGCAAACAGTCTGCAGGATGACGTGTTTCGGCTGGCCTGATAAGTTTGCGAGCGGGAGCGATGATACTGGCGACTATTTGTCGTTGTCATCACCATCACTCACGGCAGCCCCTTCCGATCCGTAGTCAAACGTCACGTCGCGAATGCCAAAGCCAATGGTAATCGTTCGTTTGGCCGGATCCAGATTCATGCAGTGATACGACAGATCGCGGCCCAGCGTATCGCTGTAGACGATGTCGCCCGAATTCACGTCGAACACGCGTGTCTTGTAAAGCACGGGTCCAACCCGCATACCGCGTTCGTTGCGGGGGGCATCCGGACGCTTCATCAATACCAGCAGCGGCGAGACCGTGGGCATGACGGCCTGCAGGGGCGTCAGCCGGCGTATCCACTCCATGTCAACGTCGTGTTTCCACTGCAGACTGCCATCGTCGGCACTCAGGCCGCACACCCAGCCGTTGACCAGCAGGGAATCGCTCACGGGGTTTTGATCAAAATAATCGGGTCCCATGAAACTGGTGAGCACCACCCAGCGGTCCTGAGACCTTCGCAGATACAGCCGATTGCACTGATCACCAGACGGCATGTTGTGACGCGCCACACTGGTCCCGCTGGCGGTGTCTACCAGTTGCAGCATATTGCCGTCAGACAGCACAGCAATGTGACGATCTTCCACGTTGGAAACGACAGAATCTGCCGACAGCTCATAGCGCCACAGCGCCCGCTGGTGACGAATGTCCCAGGCTTCGATGGCCGCCGTTTCTGTCGACGCCACGTGCAGCAGACAAACGCCGTTTTCGATGGTCAGCCGCCACCGCACCGAATCTCCGGGATTCAGTTCCAGTTCATACAGTGACGCCGCCGAATTCTCATTCGCGTCGTCCCACCAGTCCGGCAGAGAATGCGTGGCCGTCACTTTGCCGTCCAGCAAACTGCGGCACTCCACGCTGCCTGTCTTGCGGGAAATCAGCAGAACTTCCGACTCGGTGCACGTCATGGTGCAGTCATCCGGCACACCCTCAACCACCCACACCGGCTGCCCGGTGAACAAACTCCGCAGCTGCAGAGTCTGACCGGAATACACGGGCACACCCAGCGGCGAGATTTCCGCGACCGGAAAGAATCCGGCCGGCTCCATGTCGTACTGGATGGTCGTCTGAAAAGCGGGAGTCAGCGTCTGCGCGGCTGACGGTTCGCTGATGTCCTCGCGAATACTCAGCTGCCACAGCACGCGCGGCGGTTCCTTCGCACTCGCGTTCGCGCAGTCCAGCAGATAAATGTCCTCGTTAAGCTTCAACGCCATCAAATGCCCCCACGCGATGGCGTAGCGGGAAAAATCACGCGGATCAGAACGCTGAGATGTCGTCCCGGCCGACACTTCGAAGGCCCATTGAAACTGTCCGCTCTGGTTGTACGCGCGCACCGTGCGGTCATTCGGTCGCTGAAAGAAGTTCCAGTCTGCGAACGCCCCCTGATCTCCCAGCAGCCGCACATTGCGCTGCGGCGAACTTCCCATCAGCCGCGCACCTGACTGCCCAATCTTTGCCGGGCCGGCAGTCACCTGCGGTCGCCCGACAAACGGTTCCGCCAATAGCAGACCCCGAGCCTCTTCGAATGGCTGGCGAGCGGCCGCCACACGACCACGCTGCAGCACGGCAAAATCCCGTGGCAAAAAGAGCGATGGCGGGATTTGTTCCAGCGGCGCCCGTTCCCGCTGACCAATCAGCTTCATGGAACGACGCGCCATCCCCACCACAGAATCCGGACGACCTTCTGCCCAGTAACGCCACAGTCGGGCAACATTGCCGTCCACAGCAGCAGCCTGCAACAGCGTCACCTCACGCATCACACTGTCGACCGCTTCGGGCAGACGTATTCGCGACTGCTCCACCAGCGGTGCCAGATCGGCCGCCAGTCCGCACAGCAACCCGGTTTCCCACCAGTCATAGACGTCCTGCGCATTGCCCGTGGCTCCAATGCGTTCCGCCAGTCGCTGCGCCAGCAGATCCGAGACGCGCTGTTTCAGTTCCGGCTCCTGATCCTGCAGCCCTCGCGCCACCGACGCCTGTGCCAGCCGCCAGGACGTCGTCTGCACCGGACTGGTGACATCGCGAATCTGCCCCTGCGTCTGATCCAGCAGTGACATCATCCGCTCGACCGTTTCTTCGGCTGATTTCTGATTCAGCGCGAATGACCGCTGCGCAACGAGTGCGTCGAGCTGCCGCAGCTTTTCCTGCTGCGAATTCACACGTTTCCAGTGAATTGGCAACTGGGTGGCGTCTCCGGCCGTCATCACAATCATCGATGAGAACAGGTCAGCCAGATCCTTGTCGGAGACCGACACTCCGGACATCAGCTGCTGCAGTTCCGGAATGCGGTCTGAGTGAGCTTCAAAGTCCAGCTTCAGGGACTGCAACAGCAGCTCCACCATCATGTCGGCCGCCGCAGTTCGCACGTCTGGCTCTTCAGACTTCAGTCCCACCTGCAGAGCCTGTTCGGCCCGCGTCGTGTCGGCAGCCAGCAGGGCCGCTCGGGCATCCACGATGGACGCGGGCGGCCCGTCAGCCGGTTCGTAATGGGTGATGTCGGTCAGATTCTGGCTGAGAAACCCGGCGTCCGTTGCCACCAGATTGCCTGGTTCATCCCCTTCCACCGCCTGTCGCAGCAGCAGTCGCCCCTGCTGCAGATCCAGTGAGAACAATGCGGGACCAGTCGCAGGTACCTGGATCACGCGGCCGTCGCAGATGGCCTGTCCACACACCCGCGCGTCCGGCAGATCCGTCTTCCATATCTGCTCACCGGTTTCCGCCGAGCGACACTCCACGTGCCGCAGCCCGGTCAGCACCAGTCGATCGTCCACCACGCTAATCAGCTGCCGCATGTTGCCCCGCGGCTGGCTCCAGATTTCCGCCCCGGTTTTCAGGTCGATGCAGATCAGGCGGTCTGCGTCACGCGGCGTCAGAAACACGCGTTCGCCGTCGATCCGCACCAGCGAATCGACCCAGCGACTTTGCCGGTCGTTGTCAGCAGACTGGCGGTCGTTGTAGGCGTTGCCCACGACCGGCAGGCGTGTCAGCTCCGACAGCGACACATTATCGGCATAGCGATAGATCCAGCGAATGGACTGGTCGTCGGCCGACACGGCCACCACTTTGCCATCACACGTCTGGCAAATCAGCAGCCCCTGCGCGAAAGACGGCACCAGTCCGGCCAGCCGCCGCACCGGGTGGGCGCTGAGCGGAAATTCGGGGATGGAAATCAGCTGCCCCCCAACGGGACGAATGTCGATTTGCCGTTCGTCATCAAAAAGGGGCACGAGTCGTATTTTCAACAGGAAGATACCCTGCAGATTTTCCGCCAGCACAAACACCTGCTCGCCCAGCACCAGCGGACTTCCCAGAAAATACATGCCCGACAGCGAACTGACGCGGCCGCCTTCGCGGGACGCTCCGATCATACCGCCAGCCTGCCCTTTGAGCAGCCCGGTCTGCACATCATAGGCCCGCAGAAAATTGGCCATGGGACGGGCCACGAAGCGTCCCATCGGCAGATCGCGGGGTTCGGCCGAATTCTCCACCGCAAACACGTATTGGCCGTCTGTGGCGAGCTGGCCGGAAAGCGGTGCGCGGGTCCACTGTTCAAACAGCGTTCGCTGAAGATTCGCCTGCAGACCGCGGAACGCCGCGTCGTCTTTCAACCCCTGCCGCCGCCAGGATTCCAGTATTTCGTTCAACTGGCGATCAATCAGCGTCGTCTCCCAGGCCAGCTGCCCGCTCTGACGATTCACAGCCCGAATCTTGGCCACGCCGCGAAAGATCACATGATCGCCGGCCACCACGGGCGTGGCGACGGGAAAGACGGTGTCGTTGTTGAGCACACCCTCACGAAACGATTCGCGAAGCGCGGGGACGAGCGATCCGATCAGCCGATTGATTTCCTCATCGTCCAGACACTCCACACATTCCGCGCACTCAAAAGCGGACGCACGCCAGGCCGCAGCGAAAGACGGCGGGCCCACCTGCTGCAGCTGGGTTCGACGATAATTGCCCTGTGGCTGCGACCACATCCCGAAATCTCCGCCCGAAGGTCCGAGCGTCTTTTCCAGCCAGAGCCGAATCTCGGCGGCTGACTCAGGGACAGCCACTCGCTGACCGTCCCACTGCACCTGTGGAATGCCGTCGGCGCGAGGCAGTTGGTGCAGCCGGTCAACGGCATCCTGATCCAGCCCCGCCTGCCACCACAGCTGAGCCAAACGAAAGGCGACACGCGGCGAATCCTGCCCCTGCAGCCGCGTCAATCGACTGTACTGCAGCGCCGCCTCCAGAGACTCCCCCCGACTGCGGTGCAGCTGAATGAGATTCTGCAGCGCATTTTGTCCCACCGAGGTGAACTGATAACGCAGAATCGTGCGAGTCAGATCGGAAGGATTGTCGCTGCCCAAAGCCGCCTCCAGACTCGCAACCGCGCGCGGTCGCACGGCGTCTTCATAGGTGCGTCGGAAGGTGTTGCTGCTGTTGCGATAGATCCGTTCCAGACGAGCTCGTGCGCCGGCATCGACACGGTGCTGTCCGGCTCGCAGCTCGGCCGCTGTGCCGGAATCCTGGGTCAAAATCAGGTCTTCGCTGCGGACCACCAGTTCCCAGGCCGCATCGAAGGTTTCGGCCGCCTGAGAGGGGCGTTCTTCGGTGCCGTCGGTTTCCAGCTCAAAGATAAACTGCTGAATCTGGCGGCGATCCGGATTGCCCAGCCCCCGTTCTTCCTGCGTGGGGCCCTGGGCCCAGCAAACGGCCAACGCGCCCAACATGCCCCACACGCCGATGAGCAATCGCACGGACAACAGAGCGGCAAATCGAGAGGGCGGCAACCGGTGTAACATGAGAATCTCAGTGCGGGACAGAAGAATCGCCCATTGTGCCAAACCCTCCACAGGCCGTCTACGCTCCAGCGTCTGGACCGGAGCCCACAGTCGGCAGAGAACCTGCCAGCGGCCCACACCTGGGCAAGGTCTCTGTGAGTTAGCCCGCATAATACAATCTCCGGGCAAGTCCGGTTGAGTCTGCCCGCCACGCGTCTAACATACGGCGGACGAAGCGAATGGCGGTGATTTCCGGCGTGCTCGCGCGCATAATCGCACTCACCTGGCTGACGGCTTCCCCACCACCTCCGCACCTTGCCACCATCACTTTTTGCACTGACCAATCAGGGTAAGACATGTCTGACGCTCAGGACCCCAACGCACTTTACGATGCCGCCGTCGCACTCAAAGAGGACGGTAACCTGGAAGGGGCCGTCGATGCGCTGCTGAAGATCATCGAAATCGACCCCGACCACCTGCACACCAACATGGCACTGGGCGTGTACCTGCACAAACTGGGCCGCTTCGAAGAAGCCATCAAATACGCCGTTCGGGTGACGGAAATCCAGCCGAACGACCCGTTTTCGTTCACGCAGCTGTCGGTCATCTACCAGCGGTGCAACCGCATCCCGGAAGCCGAAGACGCGATGGCCAAAGCCCACGTCCTGCAGGGCCGCCCAGCCAGCACCGGTCAGCCGGAATCCAGTAAGCACGCCCAGTAACATCGCCTGTGAACGGCGACGGTCGTCATCCGTCAATGGCCCCGCCAACGGGGCACGTTGACCTTGCGTTATCAAACGACGCACGCGCCATCAGCACCAGGACCGATCACCACCGATCGCCACTGCCCCCTCGCGTGAGGCGGTCGGTCTCCTCGGCATCCGGCGGTATCAACGTGAGCGTCCGGCTGTATCAACGCGAGCGACCGTCATCCTGCGCCCGACGGTCGGTGGCGGCATCTTCACCCGCAGCAACCGCCTTTGGGTGCACAAAACGGGCTCGGGCAGACGCTGCGATTTGAGGGAATGGCGTGTTGGGGGCATGAGACGGGCAGAACCGAAAAGAAGTCGGCACGTTTGAGTAGAAACGCGACGATCGCACGCTAAAATTCGCCCCACACGCATCCGTAGCTCAACTGGATAGAGCACTGGTCTTCGGAACCAGGGGTTGGAGGTTCGAATCCTCCCGGGTGTATTTGCTAAGCAACGGTAACGCTGGAGATTTCACGGTCTTCAGCGTTTTTTCGTTTGAAGTGGCCGCTGCTGTCCTTTCGGTTCCGCTGGATTCTTTCTTGTTCTGCACACCCTGAAGCACACCGGAACAGGATGTCGATACGGACGCGGTTTCGAAGTGCTTCTCCTGAACTTTCAGGTAATGCTTCTTTGCGGTGCTTTCTGAATTCCCCAGCCAGCTACAAACTACGTGCAGTGGAAATTCAGCTTCGAGTTCTGTTTGCCGACTGGATCTGCAATTCTGAAAGAACCTCGGGATGTCGTCAGGGATCCCTGCCCGTTTTACAATTTTATGAACCATCGTGCCAAGGTTTGAGTACTCGAACACTTTGGGCAGAATCCGATCGACACCATCCGCAGCGTTGGCCCTCGCCTGTTCGATGATTGTTCTGAGTTCGGGAAATAGGGGGACGATTCGTTTCGATTTTCCATGATGCTCTGTTTTGGGGCTATGCACGGTGAACCGTGATTGATCCCAATCAACATCCGACCACTTCAGCCCAACAAGCTCTGATGGGCATCTCAGGCCTCCATATCGTGCAAAAGCGATGATCAATCTGTACTCCGAATTGCTGGCCTGCAACAGCTGCTCAGTCATCTCCAGCGTGATCTCGAAGTCTCGTTCATCTGAAATTACTTCAGGGGCCTTAACGCCTTCAAGGATATTTGCGTCGAGCTGCTTTTGTTTCACTGCGTAGCCGATCAACTGGCGGCTGGTCTTGATGATCTTGTGTATGTAGTTTGCGGCTTAGTTTTCACCGTTGTTCTTTTTCTGCGTTCTCAGCCATCTGAGGAACCTATCACTATCAGCTTCCGTCAAATCACCGAGAACCCTCTTTGGTCCGAAGCAACCCATTATGAACTGAAGCTGGTTTCTGTAACGCTTCAACGTCCGTGGCTTGACTCCTAATTCCCCAAGATACTGCTCGACGGCCTGCTCAATCGATATCGATGGCGTGCTTTCAGTAGCTGGGATCAGTTCGAGAGATTCTAGACGCTGCCGGACACTAACCTTGGTCTTGCTCACCCATTTGGAAGTTGCCGGAGGAATAGCGTGACCGCCGACAGCACAGCTTTCAAGTTGTGCTATATGACTTCGAAATGACTCAGCAGCTTTGTGTTAAATCAAACACCCCAATTTCGCGACCATCAAAGGATGAGGCGAAATCAAATTGTTGTCTTGTCGAAGTGGGGAAAGTAATCCCGCTCATAAAACTGTTCATAATACATCTCCATTGAAAATAGATTGCTCATTGTTCTTATTCAAAATTGAGCCAAAGAAACTGAAGACGATCTCGGCATCCAGATGTCTGCCGATTCGCCGGAGGGCACGAAACACCTCTCCACTAAGTAATACGCGCAGGGAGATCGGTTCTGACCGATCGTGTACAATTTTCGAAATATTTTCCCATGATTTAGTTGACAGCCCACAGGTGGGCTGTAGGACGGTTGAGGCTCACAGGGGACGCAGCCTACGCTGTCGTGGAAAGGTGGCCTCGCGGGGTGGCTCTCGGCCTCAGGGGGAGTGTAGCCACTGACTCCTCGGTCTTCGGATGACGGCACATCGATGAGGAGGTGCAGAGGACCGACTGTCGTTACACTGAGCAATGACAACCATTCACTCAACAAACGTTCCGCAGGCCATCAGGACCGATCGTTAATGAGCGAACAGCAAGCAGCAAAGATTGATCAGGATGAGATCAATTCCATTCTGTGGAAAGCGTGGGATACGTTTCGGGGAGTTGTTGATCCGGCAGAATACAAGAATTACATCTTGGTGATGTTGTTCGTTAAGTATCTGCCTGATGTGTGGCAGGATCAATTTGAAAAGCTGAAAGAAGCATTTTATGGTGATGAAGACAGAATTAGACGCCGCCTAAAACGTGAGCGGTTTGTATTGCCGGAGAGCTGTTCTTTTAAAGAGGTGTATTCCCAACGCAATGAATCAAACTTGGGCGAGATTATTGATCTTGCTTTAGAAGAGATAGAAGAAGCCAATAAGAAATAGCTGGAAGGTGTTTTTAGAAAGCTCGACTTCAACTCAGAATCAAATCTTGGCAAAACATCTGAACGTAATGCTCGTTTGAAATCACTGCTTGAAGATTCAACGATGAGCGATTAGACCTTCGGCCATCACGAGTTGGTAATCTGGATATCATTGGTGATGCCTACGATTACCTGATTGGCAAGTTTGCTTCTGGGGCAGGGAAGAAAGCGGGCGAATTTATACACCTCCTGCTGTCAGCGAATTGATTGCAAACTGCTTAAGCCTCAAACGGGCGAACGTGATGCGGGCGGCTGTGAAGAGGGCGAGGTAGCGATGGAAGGTAACTCAGAGGATATCAAAGCCGCAGGATCGGCAATGGATAAATAAGATGCAATCCCACTTCATCAAATCCCTAGCCACTGGGACTTCCGCTATGTTGATTTGCGGAGTCCTGCTTTGCCAACCGATAGGGTGGTGGACGATCGCAATTCCAATCGGAATTGCTGTGTTTGTGGCAACCCTCTACTTGAATCAGCAACGTCGCTTCTTTCGGCTCGGCGGTGCTCTGATTGGCGGTGCTGTAGGGATCTACATTCCACAGCAGTTCCGCTTCGAAATTGGCAATGGGAAAGGTGTTTTCATCCTCCACGAGCAAGAAACAACGGTGACACTGGCTACTCTTGTTCTAGGCGGATTCTTTGTTTTTCTTGATTTTTACAACGATAGATTAACACCGCAAGAATCAACCAAGCCAATGGCAACTCATGCCACGAATCCAGATCGACCTCACCCTTTCTTCGTTTTGCTTGCTGGGTTTTGGTGCTTCTGCCGCTGGCATGACAGAAGAGCAATCTATGAAGCAAACATAAATAGCAATAAGTGGAATGCAGGTGACTTAGCAATCAGTGACGTTGAATCCGTTCATGGAGATACGAAGCGAAGCTCCGTCGAGCGGTGCGTGGTAGTCCGCGGGGCAGCCGGAGTTGGCAAGAGCATACATGCCACGCTTCTGTCGCGAGAATTCGCAAGAAGTCACGATCTAGAAAACACCGGGCTCTTCCTAAGGGTTTCGTGTGCAGACCTCCAGAGTCCCTTCGGTAGCGTATGGGAACTCGCATGCCATGCCCTGAACAATGTCGTTTACCAAATTCCGAAGCTTGCTCTCGCCTACGCTGTAAGCCGAAGACCACTCATAATCGTAGTTGAAGATGCGCATTTTTTAGGAACTGATGCCGGAATATCACTTCGGAAATTGCAGGAAGACCTGCGTGCAACGCGTTCGCGGATGAGCTCGTGCTTGATCATCGTGACGACACGCATGGATAGTCTAAAACAGCCTATTGAACATTCCTGCAATTGTGAGTTGGGGCCGCTTTCACCCACCGAATCCTTCAAGCTATTACAAAAACTTATCGCTGATGCGAACGGACGAGTAGTAACCAAACTTCCTCCTGCAAGCAAGATCATAATACTCAGCAAGGAAGGGACACGCACGCCGCTGTTCATCGGACTCGCAGCCTATTTGATCAAGCAAGAACCTTCACGGATGCCCGAAATAATTGAGTTTCAAGAGAACCAACTAATTAGCAATTACATCTCTAAGCTCTTCAAGCTGAGTAGTCTTAAGCAGCACCATGAATTTGACCTTATTCTCAACACGCTTCGTCAACTGGCTGTTGAGGCTTGGCCACACCAACAAATTTCCTCCGAGTCGGAGGTCATGAAAGTCTCGTCCCTTTCTTTGGAAGAGCTAGAGCAGAGTGGATTCTTGTTCAAGCCGAGTGATGTTGCCAAAGCGATTCAGTTCCCACATGCAAGTATTGCGGACAGCTTGGCTGTAAGTCTGATGTCGGATTGGGGCGATTTTTCAAAGTTTATCAACATGCCAGAAGAGTTTCTTAGACCTGCGATGGCCTTTGTTGATGTTAAAAAAGAATCGGCCTTCCTTGCACTGGCGAAGGTCGCATTCGACGTATCCCTTCAGTTACTCGAAAAGAAAGACGTTCAGCTGACTCCCGCAAACATGTCCAGTTTCGTGGATATCGCAGTTCAAGAGACAGCTCCAACGACGGCTAAACTTACAGACTGGGATCCGTTCTTTAGATTCCTGTTCCACAAGTATGATAACACAGAGGAACTACTAGGAAAATTCTGTCAAGGAATTGGGGTGACAGCAAATGGGGTGTCTGCGCTGTGTCATCTGCGAACAGATGAAGCAACAGCAAAGCTAAAAGAATGGCTGAGCGAGAAGGGGTCAGCTCATGCAGTCCGAGTGGCAGCATCCCAAGACCCAGAGGTGGAGTTGCGGGTCTGGAAGCTGCTAGATGAGCAGAAGAAGCTGACAAATATCGCGGTCTCGATCGTTGCGGCGCTCGCATCCCAGAGTAGCAATGTGCCGCGTCTTGTGCGCTGGTTCGTGGATTACGGCAAGACTCCAAGAGACGGATGGAAACAAATGATGAGGATAGACCAGCGTAGTCAACACGTGCTGGTCTTGGCTGCGTGCCATTGGAAAGAAGAGCTTCGAAGACGATTGGTGCAGATTTTGAGTCAAATCAGAAAAGATGCACGTGATATTTTGATTCCCTCAGGAGACTATACTGTGCGTGTCTCAGGCGGTGAGGAAACCGTAACAATTACCGAGCCGTATGCATTACAACGTGAACTATCGAGGCAGTTTTCCGGGACATTTCAGCCTAAAAAAATGCGCGAACAAATTCCCCACGGGCAGACTCCGCCAACCCGTGCGCAGCTACTGGTGGCATACGAACTTGGAAATTTGGCGTCTGCCAAAGAGTATGTAATTTTTGACAAGCGCGCCTACGAGGTTGTTGACGATGGTCATTCAAATTTCATTGGCTTTTCCAATGACGGCTTCATTGATATGGCACATCCTTTGGAATCGACTGTGACGACCAACGTTTGCTATCGGACGGTTAAGGCACTTCAACCACACGGAGATTGGGCGTAAGACGAGCAGCGACAATGAATTTTATGTTCGCAATTATACTCTTAGTTGATGCTCACCAAATCTGAACTCCATCGCCGCAAATTGGCCATTCAGGCCGACAAAGCGATCGATCGACATTAGAAACACAAGGGCAAAGTCAAGAACGCAATGACCAACGATCTGGAAGAACTGCTGTTCGGCGTGAAGAAGAGTCAACTGCCGGATTTGGGTGGTGACATGATTGACTTGATTTTGGAATTGGTGATACGGACGGCTGTGAAGAGGGAGAGGTTGCGGTGATTTTTCACAGTCTGGTCTCAAGTGAGACTCCAGACGGAAACCCAGATTATCTATTTTCCAACGAATCTGGCAGTGGCGAATTCGTCATTATCGAGGAAGAAATGTGGTACCTAAACGAAGTGTGTTTTCGTTGTGACCAAGCTATCGTTTCAAAGTGGAATGAAGCCGCAGACCGTTTGGATTCATGGAAATTTGGTGATGGCTTCACTGAAAAGATGTGCCTGGAAGACGACGTCAGGTACTGGGGCGATATGCAGGAAGTCATTGTTGCCGGAATGATATTACAGCTACTCTTTGCATTCACAGAGAAGAGCCTAAAGTGGTTGTGTGAGCGACTTGGACCGAATGAGATTGCAGTTGATAGGCTATCCCCTCGCGGACCGAAAATCGAGGGCCTACTATTCGTTCTCCGAGAGCATTGTAACGTAGATTTTCGGGTTGAACCCAGCTTTGAGGAAGCAAAGCGAGTTGCTCGGCCACTTCGAAATAAATTCGCCCACGGTGACTGGGAAGCTTTCGCCGTTGAAGCTGGAGATATTGACCTTGCACGAGTATTCGGTGCTATCTCGAACTTGTTCAGAGCAATTGAGTCTGCGTGAACGCAGGCGGATAACACACCAACTAGCATTAATCGAAGATAAAAGTGGCTACGTAGAAACAACAACCAATGGCCACGTGGCCATCGAAGATTGATAAATCAAATGCACTCGGTTCCCGAACTAATGACCTAAATTACTGCAAAGAAGGAGTGCTAGCGTGGCGAGTGCAAAAACTGGATCCAACTCAGTGGTCTGTTGATGGTAAATCCTGAAAACATTCTATTCGATTTGGCCGAAGTCGAATTCGGTTCCAAATCCAACGATCCAAACGGGCAACTCTGGGCATTGATGTGTACCCAGATCTTTCTTTGGTCGCTGTTGCTCCAGAATCTGCTGAACTCGACAAGATAAAGAACAAGGTTCGAAATCATGCTTCGTGGATTCTGAAGCAACAATCCGATTTCCAAAACCTACTTCCTATCCTCCCTGCTCACAAATACAAGAGCGGTGAGGCGTTCCGTTATCTTGGCAGGCAGCACAAGCTTCGGATCTTCAAAGCAAAGCAAGAATCTGTCCGTCGTATACGCGGACAATTGCAGGTTTCGTTAACTGATCGAACTGACAATCAACGGGTGAAAGAGCTTCTTGACGATTGGTTCAGGAATCGAGCCAACACAGTGTTTGAAGAACTGTGGCTGAGTTGTGTTTCTGTGGTTGAACGCCACGGAATTGAACCAACCAGATACCAGCTACGCAAAATGAAGACTCGTTGGGGCAGTTGTGGCAAGCAAGGAATCATCCTTCTGAATCCCGAACTGGTCAGTGCTCAGAAACAATGCATCGAATACGTGATTTTCCACCAATTCTGCCACCTAAAACACTTCAACCACGGTGCCGAATTCTTCGAATTGCTGCAAGTGTTTGTGCCCGACTGGAAGATTCGACGTGAGAAGCTGAATAGAGCTGTTCGACAACGTTGATTCACTTTATTCACAAGGCGGGAGCCATATAGCGAAATCTAAAGTTAGCTCACCGACTTCTTTCGGCATGAAAACCTTGGTTCATGTTCCTCACGTTGTATCTAGAACGCTGGTTCATCGCTCTCTAGTTGAATCAGAACCTAAGGGCTGTGTGACTTTCCTGCAGCTTGAATACATGCTCCAAAAGATGGCAATTTTCTGCAGCAACGTTTTCACAAATGGCGACTCGATAAAAGGCTTTGGTGCTGAGATTCGTTAGGCTTACTCAGCCACCCCCGAATCATCTCCTGCAAGTACATTGAGAAGTAAAGAGCTAGCTTGGTCAATCAGCGGTGTGGCTCTCGTGGCAGCATCCTTAGCAAGGGAAGATTCATGTGAGGCTCCACCGCCGCCATATCGAACTTTCGATGCCCACATTCTTGCAGAAAATATCTCTCGATACGCATCGTAAATGGCTTCTCTAAGATCGTCCTCCAGAAGTGACAAACCTCCTTCTCCTATACATCTTTCAAACTGTGTAGTCAGAAACACAAAACTAAATGAGTTTTGACGTTTGCCGGTTGCTCCATTGAACTGAAGCTCGTCGACCAAAGCCTGCACGGGGCCAACGTCATGAGTTCCCCGAGATTCGAATAATACTGATGGCTGTGCTTCACAAATTCGAAGCCATTCTTTCTTATGGCCTTGGAGTTCTTCTGGTCGATATTTTCGGCCCCGGGGGTGGGCGTTGTTGTAGGCGTGAATCTCGGCATGGCACTCAAAGCAAACCGGAATGGCATTTTCTATTTCATCGGTGCCGCCGTCTGCCCTCGGCAACATGTGGTCTAACTCCATTTTGACACCACAAAATTTGTGGCAAATACAACATCTGCGATGACAATCAGCCAATAGCTGATTTGCTTCTTTCCGATTGAATGCCAATGCTATTTCCCTCCTCAATCGATGTGTAAATTTGTGCTTGCGAATCTTGTACGTCCCGTACAAATAAAATGCCTAGTTTTCGCCAATTGACTCCTGCTGGACCTCCTTGAGTCGTTTTCCCTCGCTGTTCTTCCATGCATGCCGCCCGTTAGCAGATCCGCCTCGAATAACAGAAGCCGCATGCGATGGGCTGGAGAAGGTGTAATCTCGTGTGAAACGATACGTTTGTCCGGATGACTCTAGAACTCCGTTGGCGACCAGTTCTGCACGTGGGATGCTCGTTGCTTTGGGTCCAGTGTTAATGAGAGTCAGGTTTGTAGGGACGTATGCTGGTGGAACGCAGGCTGAGGCGTAGCCGAAGCCGGAGTGGAATCAGTACACGTCCGCGCGA
>JANSXP010000019.1 GCA_024742875.1 Planctomycetaceae bacterium
CCGCTTTCCAGCAGCCGCCGGGCCAGCAGACACCCCTGGCCAAACGGGTTGCGGCCATACGCGTCACGCAGCACGTCGTCCTCGTCATCCAGTTTAAAGGCGGCGATGGATTCCGACTGCATCATGCGGACCGCCTGCTGATACGACTCCAGGTGACTCACCCCGGGGCCATCCGGTCGTTTTGCCAGGAAACGCCCTTCCATGCCGGCCAGCAGCTTTAGGCGGGCATCGGTTTGTGCGGTGGTGATGCCGTCGCGGGCATTCAGATTGGCCACCTCAAAAGAGACGGCACTGTCTTCGCCGCCCGCCATCTGCGCGTTGACAACCAATGGTGACCAGCCGGGCCCGAGAAAGCCGGGGCTGTACGCGGCCGGACTGAAGGCGCGAAACGGATTCACACTGATGTATGCCGGCAGATCGCAGTTGGCATCGTTCAGTTCCTTACCAAGAAACGAGCCGACCGTCGGATAGCGGATGGGCCCCTGCGGCAGGTAGCCGGTGTGCATGAAGTAAGTCGCGCGTGTGTGGTCGCCTTCTTTGGTGGACATGGAACGCACGATGGCCAGTTTGTCGGCGATGCCGGCCACCTGAGGCAGGTGCTCGCTGATCCTCACGCCGGGCACGCTGGTATCAATTGCCGTAGTGGGGCCGCCGTTCTCTTCTCCGGGCTTGGGGTCAAAGGTTTCCATCTGGCTGGGGCCACCGGACATCCACAGCAGAATGCATTTTTTCTTTCGCTCTGTGCCGGGCTGTGCGGCGCGTGCGGCCAGGGCGGGCATCAGGGAAGAGGCCGTTGCGCCCAGCAGACCCAGCCCGGCGTACTTGTTGAACATGCGGCGTGAAAAGGAGGGATTCATGATCACAGTTCCTGTGGAGGTGACTGATGTCGGAACGGAGTCGTCCGTTCCGCGGCGGCAGACCCTTAGTGATTCAGCAGAAACTCGCTGCTGTTGAGCAAAGCCCAGAAGACGTCTGTCAGTGCGGCGTCGGCATCACCGGTGGCGCCGCCGCCTTTGACATATTCGACCATCGCGGCCGTTTCTTCGTTGGTTGGCTGGCGGGATAAGGCTGCCAGGTACAATGTTTCCAGTTTCTGTTCGGCCGTCATGGCAGGAAATTCCACAACCGCCCGCAGGGTGCGGCTTTCGTCCAGACTGGTCGCATTGCCAATGAATTCTCCGTTCATCATCGCCAGTGCCTGCAGAATGGTGGTTTCTCGATCCATGGAGGACTCGGCCGCATCCCGAAACAGATCCACAAACTGGGCACGCGGTGTATCCATCGCAATCACAAAGGGATTCTCCGTGCGGAACGGCTGATAGAATCCTGTTGCTTCTGCCAGACTGTCAAACAGCTGTTCGGGCGTCAGGCCTCGCAGGGCCGAGCGGGCAAAGTGGATGGGATCTTCCTGAGACTCATGCGTCTGTTCGCTGGACAGTTGATAGACGCGCGTGGCCGTGATGATGCGAACCACGTGGCGATAGTCATATCCGCTGGCGATGAATTCCTGGGCCAGCAGGTCCAGGACCTCCGGATGCGAGGGCGGGTTGTTTTCGGAAAAGTCGTCCACCGGGTCGACGATGCCGCGGCCGAAGAACTGATTCCACAATCGATTGACGGCCATGCGGGCAAAGTAAGGATTGTTGTCCGCCACAATCCAGTCGGCCAGCGCCTCGCGCGGAGACACCACTGACTCTTCCCAGTTGGGGGCGGTGCCTGTCAGAAATACGGCCGGCACCACTTCGTCCGTACCGGGAATGGCAATCGTGCGACGATCGCGATCTTCATTCATCACGGCCATCATGTTGACCGGTTCGTCTTCGTCCGTTTCCGGTCGGGCGAAGCCGGAGTAGAAGGCTGCCATATTCCAGAACTGTGTCTGACTCCACTGGTCGAACGGATGATCGTGGCACTGTGCGCAGTCCAGCCTCACACCCAGGAACGCGCGGGCCGTGCCGGAGGCGAGGTTTTCCGGTTTCAATTCCCGCACGGCAAAAAATGCGTCGGGGCTGGTGGTGGCAAACAGGGCCGGTCCGGCATTGGCGTTCAGTTCGGCCGTGATGATTTCACGGACGATCTGGTCATAGGGCGTGCCTTTGGAAAAGTGTTCCCACAGCCACGCCTCAAAGCCGGGGATGACGCCGCGAAACTGAGGCTGATCGTTGGCCTGAGGAATCAGAGCGTTGCGCCACACCGTGGTAAAGTTGCGAACCGACGCCGGGCTGTCCAGCATGCGTTCCACCACCTGTGCTCGTTTGTCAGGCGATTCATCGGCCAGAAATTCACGCAGTTCGGACACGGCCGGAATACGGCCCGCCAGATCCAGTGACACGCGCCGCAGGTATTCGGCGTCCCCGGCCGGCTTTGCAGGCGTCACACTTTCCGCCTGCCAGGCCGCTTCAAACAGGCTGTCGATCCTGTCAGCGGTGCTCTGCACATTTGACTGTTCGGCAGATGCGGCACACGGCAGCAGGCTGAACAGGGCGAATGCGGCAATCAGAAATGGGGGCCGACACATGGGAGTCTTTCCGAAACGCTCAAACACAGAAAATGACCTGGCCACAGGATCATCAACCAGACACGATTTGTCCACAATTGTAAGAAGAATCGGTCGGCTCATGGAAAAGCGAGCGTTTCGCAGCGAACGTTCTTCAAACTTGGGCAAAGTTGGGGAATGGGAAGCGTTTTTTCAGCCGTTTTTGTCTGCTCACGCCCGTGATGGTCGCCACAAACGCACTGCAGACGGTCAGTTTGCGGTCGGTCATTCTGAAGCCGGCCTTTGGGCAGACGACTGAGCGGCCCGCAACTGCGTCGAGCTGATATCCACACGAAACTCGGTTTCGGTCAGCACGTCAAACAGACTCTCAAAGCCCGCGGGAATCGGCAGCTGTTCGCGACCTCCAAACTGGGGCCGGCCATCCACGCGCGTCAGCCGGCCGCCCACCAGAAAGCGATGCCCCCGCTGCTGCAGTCGCCGGAGTGCCTCATCCCGCTGCGACGCACTGTCGTTGTAGAATCGGGAATCCAGCAGCCGTTCCGCTGTGTCAAATCCCATCACAAACGGGCACCCGGGGAACAGCACACCCTTTTCCAGAAACCGCCGTTCTCTGGTCAGCACGACTGTTTCGCCGGCGAACTGCTGCAGGCGATCCTTGACGGCCTGCCGGTCGATGTCCGGCTTGTCCACGTTGGTCAGGGAAATTTCAAAGACCACGCGCCGCTGCAGACTGCGTTCTGCGAGTTGCCGAAGTTGTCGATGACCATCGTGCAGCGGATTGAACGAACCGGGAAAAACGGCTACATCAGCCAGCCGTTCGTACGTCACAGCGCGGCCCTCTTTCCAGACCACGACGGGACAGCTGGCTGAGGGCAGGACAACAGAGGATTCTTCCGGAGGCATGTATGACAGACGTGTTTGACGATGACCTGGCGGCAGAGGTGGCCACCGCACTGCTGGCTGACGAACATCGTATCGTATTTGCCGAAAGCTGCACGGCCGGACTGCTGGCCGCATCTGTGGCCCGTATTCCGGGCGTGTCCCGCGTGCTGGCCGGCAGTGCGGTGACCTATCAAATTCCCACCAAAACCGCCTGGTTGAATATCGACCCGGACACGGTGGAACAACATGACGTCGTCAGCGAACAAGTCAGCCGTGAGATGGCGACAGGAGCCCTCGCGCTGACACCCCACGCGACCATCAGCGCCAGCATCACGGGGCACCTGGGGCCCGATGCTCCCGCCTCGCTGGATGGCACAGCCTTTACGACTGTCTGCCTCCGCACAGCGGCCGGACTTTGCAGTCATTGCCGGAGGTTGCAACTGGTGACCCTGCAGACCGATGGTCTGCCGCAGCGACGGGCGCGACAGATCGATGCCGTTGGCCAGGTGCTGCGGTTCGTCCTGGAATGCCTGCGACAGAAAGACGCCGCATGAAACCCACGGTGCTGAAGCTCGGCGGCAGTTTACTGGATGTGCCGGATCTGGCGGATCGTGTGTTGCACCTGGTGGATCAGGAACAGCTGCACCCGGCGATCGTGGTGACCGGTGGTGGCAGGCTGGCGGATGTCGTTCGTCTGTATGACGAACAGTGGGGACTGTCGGCAGACGTGAGTCATCAGCAGGCCATTGCCACCATGGGCATCAATGCGGCCGTGCTGCGCAGTCTGCATGAACGCTTTGTTGACAGCGTGAATCCGGCACCACAGGCTGTCGGCGTTCCCGCGCCCGATCAACTACTCAAACAATGGGAGGCTGCCGGCAAAGCGAACCTGCCCGCCTCATGGGCCGTGACCAGTGATTCGATTGCTGCCTGGCTGGCCGCCCGCTTCGGGGCCCGTCAGCTGATTCTTCTGAAGTCGACGGATCCGTCGGCAGACGGCAGGCCGCCCGACATCCATCAACTGCAGCAGACAGATTTGGTTGACCGCTGGTTGCCGCACGCACTGGGAGACGTGCCACAACTGTGGTGGTGCAATCTGCGAAATCCATCGCCTCAGTTGATCTGCGTTGCAGCGCAGCCTGGTGGAGAGCGGCTTTAGGATGAGCGGCCTGGTGAAGAGCGGCCGCAGCAGGGTCATAGCGAGCGGGGAGGATGAGGCCGCACTCCGGCCACGGCTTCGGCGACATGCTCGCAGCCGGCTGTGGGGTCCTGGGTGACGGGCGCCGTGGGCGTGCCGTCCGTCGCACAGTCACGCCGAATGCCACCCCGCAGCACGGAGCGTCGGCTGGTGCCGCCGGCAAAAATTCGCAGTGCGTAGCGGGCCTCGGCGTCGCCTCCGGTGGCGGCCGCAATGGTGGAACGCACGACAAACGATTCCGGGTTGGCAGAAATACGCCGCAGATAACGGGCCTTTTCTTCCGGAGTGCACGTGCGGCCAACAAGCGGCTTCATCACGTCCATGGAGTTATCTGTGCGGAAGATATAATCGTCGGGCGACTGCTCGGCCTGCATCAAACCGATGGGGCTGGCGGGAACGGTTGGCACCGTGGGCAGCAGTGGTTCGGTTCCCAGATAGTACCGAATCATCGAGGGAATCAGCGATGTGATCATCCGTCGATTAAACAGCCCGGTGCCTGGTGCGTTGAGCACCCGCACCATGCCCCGCTGTGCGGCGCGGACGATTCCCAGCACACCCTGCATGGAATCCGTGCGGTAGCAGCTGCTGTCCAGGTCTTCGTCCTGCAGCCGGCGAATCACAAGCGCAACAGGCTGCGTGCTTTGGCCACTGAGGTAACCGAGCCGGCCCTGTTCCATTTGCAGTCGCTGCTGTGTGGCAAACGGGATTCCCAGAAATTCAGCGAAGAAGCGATTCTCACGATAGACCGTATTGAAGGTGCCGGAGCCGAGCACAACAGCCTGCTGCCCATCGGGCAGCTTGCGCTGCAGATCCTCGCGGACACTTCGCTGAAAGTTGGCGAACGCGTAGTTGGCGCTCGACGCGGCACTCGCGTCGCTGAGCAACTGACTGTAGCGATACAGTCCAAACGGGCAGCAGTAGTGATCGTCAGCGAACCAAAAGTCACCGCGGGAATCACACACCAGATCAGCCGATCCCAGCCAGACGCGTCGCTGGAAGCTGGGCAGATACCCGTGCAGGTGCTGGCGTTCTGCTTCCATGACGGCCGCGATGCTGCTGTCCGCCGCGATCTCGGACTGAAAACGAAAACGGCCCGACAGGTCAGCAAGAAACAGCTCCACCGCTTCCAGTCGCTCCCGGAATGCGGCGTCAATCCGACTCCACGTCTCATCGCTGATCCCCGGATCGCTGGTGTCCGAGGATGAGAGTCGGCGGAATTTCAAATTTGGATTGTCGTTACGAATCACCGTCTTGACCCCTGCGTCCGATTCACTGGAACCCGGGCACTGGTAGCTGACTTCTCGTAAAAGTTACTTCAGGCGAACTGTGGTCTGCCACAGCTGTCGGAACGAATCCTCTGGCCCAATCCACAGGCTCCTGAAATCGCTCCGGCGGTAACAAACACACTCCCATCCGATCTTTTGCGGATTGAGGTCCATCTCCGTCGTGACTGATACGGGCACGTCCTGCACCGTACTTACTCCTGACTTCCTTCGGGTTTCACGATGCAAACGACATGCCAGAGCGATCTTCTTCGGACTCCCACACTGCGGATGAGGCGGACCACAGTTCCCTCAGGGGAAATTTCGGTGTGCACTTCTTCGTCCGGCTTCGGTGCAGGGCTGTGAGACGCAGGTCACGAACAGCGTTTCTGCGGGCAGCCGTCGGTGTGCGGTGAGCGGTTGCGTCTGCCCAGGCTGCCACACAATTTTTTTGCGAATGGCCGTCAGGGCTAATGGCCGGCCGGCTGGCCGTGTTTGCGTTTGTCGCTGCCGCCGACGCTTACGCCCGATTTCTGGGCAACCGCCTGACTGGCCGCCAGGCTCTCTGACGCAACCACTTTGTGACCTCGCTTACCCAGCTCCCCCTGCAAGCCGGCATGCAGGTCCGGCTCCAGGCGGATCACATTCGGCGCCCACTGATGGTGAAATCGGGGGCTGTTGACCGCTACGGCAGGAGGCTGCCCGAAGACGAGGTGATTCAGAGTGACCTGCAGCGTGGCGGAAATGATTCGCGGCCCGCCGGAGGCACCTGCTGAGAAGACGGCCCGCCCGTCTTTCACCACGATCATGGGAGTCATGCTTGAAAGCGGTTTCTTGCCCGGCGCAATGGTGTTGGCTTCACTTTGCATCAGTCCGTAAACATTTGGTTCACCAGGGCGGGCGGCAAAGTCATCGATCTGGTTGTTCAGCAGGATGCCCCATTCCGGCACCACCACAAAACTGGCGAATGTGGTGTTGATGGTTTCGGTGCAGGCGACCGCGTTCCCGTGGCTGTCGACCACAGAAAAGTGGCTGGTGCCGCCGTCTTCCTGACCGAAGAACCGACCATAGGCCTCCGGGGGGAGCGTCCTGGTCATGTCGATCCGCGAGGCGATTCGTGCGGCATAGTCATTGCTGATAAGCCGCTCAATAGGCACATCAACAAAGTCCGAATCTCCCAGATACTCAGCTCGATCGGCGAAGGCATGTTTCATGGCTTCGGTCACGACGTGTACATAGTCCGCGCTGTTGTGCCCCAGCGACGCCAGTGATCGGCCGCTGTCGCGTTCCCAGTGCTGCAGCGTGTTTAGCGTCTGCAGCAGCGCGACTCCTCCACTGGACGCGGGCGGCATGGCCAGCAGACTGAACCCATGAAACTCGCCACTGAGGGGCTGGCGAATCACGGGAACCTTCGTGGATGCCAGATCATCCAGCGTCAGCACGCCGCCCTGCTCACGACTGGCACTGACAATCGCCATCGCCACTTCACCCTCGTAAAACGCCCGCTCGCCTTCGGCGGCCAGCTTCTTCAGCAGCGGCAGCTGGGGCGAATGAAAGCGATCTCCCGCCTGCCAAATGACGCCGTTGTTCAGATAGTGTTTTTTGAGAGCGGCGAACTTCTTTTCATAGTCGGGATAACGCCGCAGTCTGGCCAGAGTGCTCGCCTGCACGCTGATGTCATGCTGATCAATGGTCACGCCCTGTTCGGCCAGTCGAATGGCGGGTTCCAGCAGAGTCTTTAGCGGCAGCGTGCCGTACTCGCGGGCAGCCAGACACAGGCCGGCCACGGTTCCGGGAATACCGCAGGCACGACCTCCGCGAACACTTCCCGACTCTCGATCGTCCCCGGGACCGGCCGTCGAAAACATGTCCCGACTGGAAGCCGCAGGGGCACGCTCTCGATAATCAATGGCCACGGCCTGCTGTCGTTCGGCATTCCAGATCACCATGAAGCCGCCGCCGCCAACTCCGCAGCTGGCCGGCCGCACCACGGACAGGGCAAACGAGGTGGCGATCGCCGCGTCCACCACATTGCCACCACGGCGCAGCATTTCGGCGCCCGCCTGGCTGGCCGCCTGATGGTCGGCGGCCACCACGCCGTGCTCAAACGAGGCCGTCGTCTGCGCAGCAGCCTGCTGGCCAGGCAGCAGGCCGTTCAGAATGATGAGGGCACAGGACAGGGCCGTCAAAGAACGTCGATCGGGCAGCAAACAGCTCATGCGACAGCTCCGCTTTCGGTCAGTTGTTGCAGCAGTTCGGCGGCCACAAAGATGGAACCGGTGCCGCACACAATCCCTGATTCTCCCGCCAGGTCGCGGGCCCGCTGCAGCGCCTGCAGCGGGCTGTCGGCCGTGGTGGGTCCGTTGTTCGTCCGGCAGGCCAGTTGCAGACGATCAACCGTCTGCAGCAGTTCTTCTGCCGTCACGGCCCGCGGGTTGTTTTCAAATCGTGTCAGGATGACATGATCAAAGTCTGGCATTACCAGCTGCAGCATCGTTTCGATATCTTTGTCGCTGCTGCTGGCAAAGATGAGCACGCGGGTCTGGTCGGGGGTGGTGAATTCGTCGAATGTCTGCAGCAGCGCGGTGATGGAATCCGGATTGTGCGCGGCGTCCAGAATGACGGGCGGCGGTCCGGGACAGATCTGAAATCGCAGCTGCCACTGCACACTGGCCAGGCCGGCTCCGATGGTGGCGGCTGAGATCTGACCGCACATCGCAGACAGCCTCGGCCACCGGGACCGCCACTGCTCGCGCTGTTCGCGAAGGAAATCGGCCGCTGCGGTCGCCAGTGCCGCATTGCGCATCTGGTGCTCCCCGTGCAGCGGAACATCCAGGCGTTCATGAGTGCCCCAGGGATTGGTCGTGCGAAAACTGTTGATGGCTGCTGCCGAAGTTTGCGCCGGGTCCTGAGAAACCTTCGAGCAGTCAAACTCCACGCCGCCGCGATAGGCGGTCACATCCAGTGCTTCGCCGCGTTCGGCAAAGACAGACAGCACATCAGGCTGCGTGGCCCAGGTCAGCAGCGGCACGCCGGGTTTCTTGATGCCCGCTTTTTCGGCCGCTATTTTCGGCAGCGTATCGCCCAGAATGTGAGTGTGGTCCAGACCGATGTTGGTGATAATGGTCAATACAGGACAGCATACCGTTGTGCAGTCAAAGCGACCGCCCAGCCCGGTCTCCAGCACAACCACGTCGACATCGTTGTCATCGAAGAACATCCACGCCAGCAGGGTGGCCACTTCAAAGTACGTCACGCCGGCGTCCATCAGTTCCGGATCGGCCGACTCCAGTGCCACTTTGAGTCGGGACACCAGCGAAACCAGTTCTTCGGCGGTGGGCATGGCGCCGTTGATTCGCATCCGTTCTTCAAAACGCTCGATATGCGGCGAGGTGAACAGCCCGGTCTTCAGGGACGAAGCCCGCAGAATGGAGGCCAGCAGAGCGGACGTGGATCCTTTGCCTTTGGTGCCGGCAATGTGAACAGCGGGGATCCGTTTTTCGGGAGAGTCAATTAATGCCAGCAGACGTTCCACACGTTCGAGGCGGAAGTGGGCCGACGTGCGGCGGGGGCGAATCCGCTCATAGTCGATGCGCTCGTAAATCCACCGCGTGGCATCATCGTAGGTGGCAATGGGGTTGGACTGCGGTTCGACCATGTCAAAGGCCACGCCGTCGTTGCAGCGTCGAAGGGCAACAAACAAACACGCCAGTCGTCTGGCGATCAGGCGAACTTTGGCAGGCCCTGGCACCGTTGTCCATGCTGTCGCCCCGGGTGCAAAAATGAATCAGCGGATTTCCAGACCGTTTCCGTCGGGCGTTTTGATCGTTCACAGGCTGTACCAACCCGTGAGGGCCTTAATCTGACCCATTTTGGCGAGCTGTCGCACGCGCTGCAGCGAGGACATCGTGCCCAGCGCGGGCGAATAGCCGAAGTTGTGGTCGGCTGTGGCCAGCGCCGCCTGCACGTCGGTCAGTTCCAGCTGTGTGCGTTTTAGCCTGGCAGCCCGCAGTCGCGCCAGCCACATCACCACCGGATACATCAGCGCCAGCCCCCGAAAACCGTCCACCAGACCGGTGTCAAAGTGAGCCGGACCGCAGAAGTGGATTCCCTGGACTTTCACTCGAAAATACCGGGTCAGCAACTCATCGATATCCGCTCGACGCCCGTCGAACGCTGACTCCAGCTGTCCGAATTTGACGAAGGTGGTGGTTTGCTCGGGGACATCTCCAAACGCGGTTGCGACGGACGCGGAACCCTGCAATCCAGGCACGCTGCCCATGCCGGTCGCGTATTTGAGAGCTGCTGACAGCAGGCCGACCCGCGCTGACCAGCCCTGGCGGACGAGTGCTTCCGTGTCGTGACGGGCATACTGCGCAGCCAGCAGGCGGAACATCGTGCGCCCCAGTCGCGTCGGTTTTTGCAGCGGCAGGTCATTGTCCGGCTGCGCCTTGACGGACGCTTCTGTCACCAGCGTCAGGTATTCCGTCAGCTTTTCCCCCTTCACGGTCTGGAACTGCGACTGCTCGACCAGATCCAGCCACGACAGAGTTCTCATCAGCCGCACCACCAGGTGCACGTCGTCTGCCGCAAGTGATTCGTCAAGTGCCCGCAGCAATTGATGAAAGTCGGCCCAGCTGACCGTCTGCTCGCCGTGGTCGCCGCCGCGGTGGATGTACGGTGGCTCGTGCTCGCGTTTTTTGCCGGAGACAATTTCCTGTCCCAGTGTGGCGAGTGTCTGCCGCTGTGACTCAACGCCGTCTCCAAGGTTGCGGACGACGGACGGGCAGCTGAACCGCAGGCTCACCGTCAGGTTTTCGCGACCCGCCGGATGATAGGCATATGGATACACGCGGCACGCCAGTGGTTTGGCCGGTTCTCCAAACTTTGCGTGGATACGACACAGCCCCTGGTCATCGAGAAACACACAGGCACCATCATCCTGATGAGCCAGCCGATACCGACCGCGACCGATTTTCTGGATAATGGGCCGCGCCATGGACACACCGTCAGCCTGCGTCCACTTCTGCCCTTCGATACGCCGCTTTTCGTCTTCCGTGATTTCGATCAGGTGTTCCCGACAGCAGCCGCCACAATTGTGACAGCTCCAGTTCTGCAGGACGGGAAGTTCCAGGCGGGCGTTGCTCATACGTACAAATTAAGACATGACGGCTTGTCGCGGAACTCACCGCACGGACTGACAGGCAAAGGCGCACGAAAAAGCCCGCCGGAACGTTCTCCGGCGGGCCGTCACTGCTGTTGGTGCTCGCGGCTGCCTACAGTCGTACGCGGCCGGCCGGCATCGGCACAGAGATCCAGCGGGGAGCCGCCTGTTTGGGTTCTGAGGACGATACGCGTGTTGTCGCAGGAGCACGACGGGCGAATCCCGGTCGCACAACATCGTGCAGGCTGCTGCGTGTGGCCGACTGCGAGGCAAAAATCATGCGTCGTCGAGGTGAGACGGAGACCGGACGTTCCGGCGGCAGCAGATCTTCGTCATCTTCGGCGGCTGTGCCGCCTGTTTCAGAGTCGCCTTCGCCTGCGGCGGGTGTGGCCCCGTCTTCGCCGCCCGCTGGTGCACCTTCACCTGTGCCCGCTGGTTCACCTGCCCCTTCACCTTCCAGAGGGTCACTCACGGGAGGCTTATTGGCAGAGCGATCAATGACGCCGCTGTCAGCATCCGAGTCGTCGGCCGGTGGATCGGCGCCAAATTCCCGCGGTTCGTCCATCGGCGGTTTGCGTGACTCCGATTCCCCAAACATGTTGTCGGAACCAAAGTTGTCGTCCAAAGGATCGGGGGCCGTGCGACGGTTTGGTTCCCAGTCACGACTGCCGCCGGTGGCTCCAAAGTCGTCGGCTGGATCAGGCCGCGATGATCGACCACCTGCGCCGAAGTCGTCATCCAGCGGTTCACGATCGCGGCGGTCACGATCGTACTCGGAATCTCGAAACGTCTTATCGCTGAGTGGATCCGGTGTAGGATCAGTGATCACACTGCCGGATGGCAGGCAATTGGCGGAGCAGCCTGTCGTGCCACACGTAGAACAGCCGCCGCAGCAGGAACTCATACCGCACGTGTTGCAGCAACCATTGGAGTAACCCACATAACCGGCCGAGTATGGCACGCCGCACGCACCACTGGCGCAGCCGCCGTAGGGGGCGTAAGAGACGCCGGCAGGCGCGTAACCCGCGTATCGGTAGGCAGGGTAGGCTGGGTAGCCACATCGGTTACCCCAGCCATTCCCCCAACCGTAGTACCCGGTGGAATAGGTGGGATAAAACGGAAACAGACACGCGCTGCTGGATGCAGTGCAGACAAACAGCGCCAGCGCTGCGGCAAGTGTTCTCATAGTCTCTGGCCCCCCGGCCGTCGATTCATCGGGCTCCCGGCAAAACTCGCACCGGGCGTGATCTCAATCGTCGAACATGCGCCCGAAAAAAGGACCCAATCGCCGCAGTTTCGGTGAACGTTCGAACCGGTAGTTTTACCCTCGCTGGTCGACAATTGTCAAACAGTGGATTCGTCCAATGCCCCACTGTCAGCGATTCCCCGCCGCAATGTCCCCGCCAACCGCGACGATCGGACACAGGTCAGCTGGTTTCGGCGGTAAAACGGGGGGCAAGGGCCAGCAGCCCCGGCAAATTACTGGCCGGGACCAGACTGGTCTGGTCAGCCATCCCTGCCGTCAACTAGATTCCGCAGAGCAAAAATGCTGACTGACAAAGGATTGCGTACGGTCTTTGACCGCTGCAGGAAGCACCACTATGTTCGGAAAAGAAGCCCGCCAGCGGCGGCAGCTGCGTCGCGCCACGGAATTGTTCCAGTTTCTGGCGACCAAACTCAATGCACCCGTCTCGGTCCGACTCTGGGATGGATCGGTTGTTCCTCTGGGTGAGGATGTGAAACCCGGCTACGAGATCATCATCTCCAGCCCCGGCGTCATCGGCACCCTCATCCGCAAACCCACGCCGGATACGCTGCTGCGGCTGTATGCACGCGGCGTGATTGATTACACGGGCGCGGATCTGGTGACCTTTATTGAAACCGCGCGGGTCAAGAACAGTCGCAAGAAGACGAAGGGGCTCCCGCTGGCGCTGATCGCAAAATTTGCCAGCAGCTTTCTGCTGGAAAAAGGCGAGCCGACCACGGTGGAGCACAGCTTTGCCGGGGATGAAACGGGGCTGTCGCGAGAGCAGAAAGACAACAAGGACTTCATTCAGTTTCACTATGACGTCAGCAATGACTTCTACAAGCTGTTTCTGGATGAGCAGATGGTCTACAGCTGCGGTTACTTTCGTGACTGGGACGAAACGCTGGAGCAGGCCCAGACAAACAAGCTGGACATGATCTGCCGCAAGCTGCAGCTGAAACCCGGAGAACGCATGCTCGACATTGGCTGCGGCTGGGGAGCGCTGATCTGCCATGCCGCCAAACACTACGGCGTGCAGGCCCATGGCATCACACTCTCAGAAGAGCAGCTGGCGCTCACGCGGGATAAAGTGGCCCGCATGGGACTGGAAGGTCAGGTCACAGCAGAGCTCAAAGACTATGCGTATGTCGAAGGTCCGTTCGACAAAATCTCCAGCATCGGCATGGTGGAGCACGTGGGCATCGACAACATGGCCGGCTACATGGAGAAGGTCGCTTCGCTGCTGCCGGATCGCGGTATGTTCTTAAACCACGGCATCACGCGACCCGGCAAGCTGTCGGACAAAGCCTTCCGCAGGATGTCTCCCGAACGCCGTCTGCTGGCCAACTACATTTTCCCCGGCGGCGAACTGGATCACCTGGGGCACATGATTCAGGCCATGGAGGCGAAACGCTTTGATGTGCATGATGTGGAAGGCTGGCGGGATCATTACTCGCTGACGTGCCGGCACTGGTGTCGCCGTCTGGAAGCCAACAAAGACGAAGCCATCCGGCAGATCGGCTCCGAGAAGTACCGCATGTGGGTACTGTATCTGGCTGGCTGCGTGTTTGCACTGGGTGACGGAGGGGCCCGCATCTACCAGACGGTCGCCACCAAACAGAAGGCCAAAGGCCTCAGCGGTATGCCGTGCACCCGCGAGCATCTGTACGGCACCGACTGGCCGCAGGCAAAAGCTGCGTGAGTAAGGGGGCGGGTGAGTGAGCTCCGCTTCCGGATTCGAGTCTGAACGCCTTCAGTCTGATCGTGCTCCGCGCGACAGGCAATCGTCTGATTCAAGCGTGGGGCCGACCATGTTTGTCTACAGCAGAGCGGAGCGCAGCCACCTGGCACAATGACCTGGCGCAGCGACGTCCGCAGATTCGTCGTCCCACGCCATGGTCCGTCGGGACTCTTGCACGGGCACCGGCTAGGCGATGGCCCAGCGGCGGACGCGCCACTGGGCGATGGCGAAGAAGGCGGCGGCCATCAGCAGAATCACGAGAATGTGGACTGAGAGCGTCGCGAAGATGCTGGAGTCCGGATCGTAATACCACAGCACTTTGAGGAAGCCGTCCAGCGCCCAGCCGTTGAAGGTGAGCTTGGAGGTTTCACGAACAAACGACGGCAGAAACGGGCGGGGAATCATGCTGCCACCGAAAGCCGACATGATCAGGATCACGGTGGTGGAGATGCTTTCCAGTTGTTTGCGCGAGCGACACAGCGTGGCCAGCATGATGATGAAACTGGCCGATGCCATCGCCGTGACGATGGACATCACCATTGTGCCCACCAGAACGGGGGGCTGGCTGAGATCCACGCCAAATGCCAGCACGGCAAAGAGGAACATCACGACCAGTTGTGCGACCCCGGTAAGGACGAAGAACACCCAGTGTGAGGTGAGCAGCTGGGAGATGGACATCTGACCGGAAATCATGCGTTCCAAAGTGCCGTTTTCCTGATACTCCAGCAGAGCCGAAGCAGAACCCGCCATGGAGAACATCAAAAACATCACGGCCACGCTGGCCGCGTAGTAGGCGATTACTCCGGCCGATTCGGATTTCTTTGACTTCGGTGCGTCTTTCTTTAAGGCCTCCCGCGCTGAGACGGTGTCGATTTTGACCAGCCCGTTGCTCATCGACAGATCGGTGCCGGAAGCTGCCTGGGTGTTGTCGGCAGAGTCAGATCCCGTGTCAGATCCTGTGTCACTTTGCTGCAGCAAATTTTTGATCTGTTCCACGGCAGCGGACTGCTGCTGTGAAAACGGGCCGCCGAAGTTTTCGAACTGTTCCAGTCCGCGTTCCACCAGCACGTCGGGGACGGCCGTGAAGGCGGCGCCCTGCAGCACGCCGGACAGCATGTTCTGAGCGAGAGGGTTGGCGGAATCGTAGACCACTTTAATGGCCGGTCGGTCGCCACTAAAATTCGCCAGTGTGCTTTCCAGGCCGTCAGGGAAAATGACGGCGGCATCCACCGTATTGTTGCGGACAAGCCGGACCACATCGTCTTCCGACGGGAGGATGGGATCTGCCGCGTCGGCCGCTTTGTCGTCTGCCGCTGGAGCCAGCAGTTCGCTGGCGGAAAGCACATTGACGGCCGTCATATCGGCGAGGCTGTCAGCCATGGAGCGCGCTGTTTTTGACTGATCCAGATCAAGCACGGCCACACGAGTGGCGGCTGGCTCGCGGCCGCCCGAATCGCTCCCGCTGCCACCAAAAATGATCGCAAACACGCTGAAGAAGATAATGGGCAGCAGAAAGACCAAAAACAGGGCGACTCGGTCACGCACCAGGGTGGTCCACTGCGCTTTCAGCATTGCGATAATCATAAGTTCTCCCGGCGGCGGCCGCTGATGTGTGCTGTGGTGCGTTGATCCGTCGAACAGAAACTTCCGACGATCCGCCACGGCACGATTCCGGTGGTCGTCTTAGTGCCGCATTATTCCCGCAGTTCGCGTCCTGTGTAATGCAAAAAAACGGCCTGCAGGTTGGGACTGTTGATCGACACATCGTTGACGACCAGTCCGCTGTCGTTCATGACCTGCAGTGCGGCTGACAGTTCTCTGGCGACATCCGACACCCGCAGGCCAATCTGTCGTTCGCCGAGATCGTCAAAACCCTGGGGGATTTTTACGGGCGTTTCGGCCAGCGTCATCACCACCTGCCGCTGGGTGCCGATGGACTGATTGAGTAACTCGTCAAATGTGCCGGCCGCGATGGTCTTGCCGTGGTCGATGATGACGATGCGATCGGCCACCTGCTGAGCTTCGTCCAGCTGATGGGTCGTGAGCAGAATGGCGGCGCCGTCCTGCCGCAGTCGTTCCAGCATCTCCCAGATCCGTTCCCGACTCTGCGGGTCAACTCCGACGGTGGGTTCGTCCAGCAGAATGACGGTGGGACGGTGCAGGACGCCACAGGCGATATTCAGCCGGCGTTTCATCCCCCCGGAAAAATTCTTCACCGGCTCGCTGCTGCGATCTTCCAGGCCCGTCCATTCCAGAGCCCAGCGGGTGCGATCTTCCGTGTCGGCGCGGGGCAGGCCAAACAGAGTGCCGAACAGTTTGAGGTTTTCGCAGGCGGTGAGGGTTTCGTAGAGCGCGATCTCCTGAGGAATCACGCCGAGGTGGCGGGCCACCTCCGGATGGCCGCCCGGTTTTTGGGGGATGCCCTGAATGGTGATGCTGCCGGCATCGGTCCGCAGCCGACCGGCAATCGACCGAATGAACGTGGTCTTGCCCGCGCCGTTGGGACCGAGCAGTGCGAGCAGTTCGGCAGGTCGCAGCTCAAGGCTGGCAGACTCCAGGGCGACGTGGTCACCAAAATGGCGTTTCAGTGATTCGGCGATCAGGGGCTGTGTCATGGAACGCAAATCCGGTTTCGGAAAGAGACAGCCACGCAACGGCATCGTTTCCCGGGCGGATCACTTTAGTTGAAAGTTCCCTGCCGGGAATCGCCAATCGGGGCCGAATTCCCGATTCCTGGGGACGCCCGGCGGCTGATCGCGATGGCTGCGGTCCTCAGACCAGCGTCAGCGTGGTTCTGTTTTCAGCACCGGCGCCTTTTGCGGCTCGGCAGGTGTCGTCACATAGCGGACGGCCACGCTGGCCAGCGATCGACCCCGCTCATCCTGCCGTGTCACCAGCTGACCGGCGGACGTGAATCGCTGTTTTTTGAATTCTCCTTTGAGCGTGCGGATCCAGCCGACCAGCCGGCCCTGGTCGTTGTAGTCGTATTCGTCCACCCACTGCCGTCCCGTTACGAAGGCAGGGTCCGCATAATTGCTGTTGTAGACCACTTTTTTGATACGTCCGTCGGGCGTGTAGGTCCGCTGCTCGTTGTTGGGGAAGTAGTAACTGAGGATCGCCGGGGGCGAATAGAACGTCCCGTTGTGGACAAACAGCCCAATATCCACCCGATTGGTTTTCATGGGGGATCCTGGCTGCACGGCAAAACGTTCGTGGTAGTCGATTTCGATGTCCACCAGTGCCGGGTCCGAGCTGACCGGGCGAATTCGCACCTTGTCCGCTTCGCCCTGCAGCAGCACCCAGTGATACGTCAGGTCACGTTTGTTCAGGTCCAGCCCGCTGGCTTTCACGCGAATTTTCTTCGTGGGCACCATCGAACGAAAACTGCGGGCCACCGCCAGCGGCGTATCGAACAGCACCTCGCGGTCGGCAATGTCAAAATAGTCACGTCCCACAATCCCCAGATCGTCCCGGACCATGGTGAGCCGGCCGAAGGGCGGAATGTCGTCCGGCTGGATCTCGTGAGCGAGTCGCACCATGCGTTCTATGTTCAGCTGTTTGCCGTCAAAAACAACCGGGTGAGCGCGTCCGGACAGATAGTCTTCGTCCGATTTCACAAACCGCTGACTGCGTCGCAGGATCATCTGCACACAGTGAAACACGCCGCCTTTGGTCTGCAGCATTTCGAACACATCCGGTCGCAGGGCGGCCACGGTGGCAGCGACCGCCGTCATGAAGGGCTTGTCAGAATACGAGGACCCCTGAGAGATGATCATGTAGGGCGTGTTGGCGGCATAGACGTCGCCTTTGTCGGGATCGTAGTCGCGGTGTTCCGGATAAAGATACAGCTGGTTGCGACTGAACCGTTCCGCGACCAGCGTCATCAAAGAGGAATTGGTGTAGGCCAGACGTGGCTGACTGCGCCACATAAAACTGCCAGTCAGCGCGGTGGAAGAATTGCCGAATGTCACCATGTTGAAGGCACACTGTGTTTGAAAACCGTTGTCCAGTCCGGCCTTCTTTGCGGACGGGGAATATTTGACGCGGGACAGCTGAGGAAACTCTTGCCACGCCATATCTGAGTGTTTGCGGTCGTGGTTGTCGTACAGCACCTGGCTGAGGCCCACGGCGGTTCCGTCTTCGGCCCATTCGGTGAGCAGCTGGCCGACCACATCCGTGCGACTGGTGATCGGCTGCGTCTTCTGTTTTTCTGAGGGCGTGAAGCTGAACAGAAAATGATCTGATCCGGCCAGTTTGGCATTCTCTTCATCCACCATGGCGATGCCGTTGCGGATGGGCGACGTCGGATTGGGCAGCGGCGGCTGCCGCAGGTGGCGGATCAGCGCGGGCCACGCGGATTCGGATTTGAGTTTTCCCAGCTGCGGATCACCAGAGACGGCCAGTGGGTCGCGAAGTCCCAGATCAGCGGCCGTGTTCAGATCTCGCAGGGCGGCCTCGCGTTTGCCCAGCGCCGCACGCGACTGGGCGCGGTGAAAATAGAACAGGGCGGCCACAGATTGCGGCAGTTTGTTCACCGCCTGCGTGCACAGTTGCTCGGCAGTTTCAAAGTCACTCTTCTCCAGCGCGGTCCTGAGGCTGGCCGCCAGTTCGGCGGCGGTGGTCCGCAGCTGCGGCCACTGAAAAATGCTCGGTCGCGACGGTGGGGGAATGTCAGATTCGTCAACACGGCTCACCTGAAAAGTGATTGCGAGCAGGACGGCAGTAACAGCGGCAACAGACATAAATCTGCGATCTGGCTTCATAAGGTAAGACTCAGGAAGAAAGGGACTCCTGAAACCTGTTTTCGAACTTCGGGTCGGGCAGCAAACATGGGTGTTTGTACTGTTCCTCACTGCCGCTGGACTTGCGGAGACGATTGCGACGGAATTGTTCCCAGTCCGATGCACTCACCTGCTGACATCTTATCCCGGCAAGTCGACCGGATTCACGTTTGTCCTGATATTCGCAGTTGAGTTGTCGCAATGCCTGCTCCACGTCCGCCGCGACCTGCTCCGGCGAGAGGCTTGCACCGGACGCATCAATATACAGTTGATATCCGGGTGGTTCTCCCCAAACGGGCGACAGCGTGAAACGTCCCAGTCGTTCTGCATGTCCGGAACGACGCACGGCCTCGATCACCTGCGACTCGGACAGCTTCTCGCCGGTGATGCTCGACATGGAACTTCCCTTGTGCAGAAATTCGAGCAGGGGCGTGGTGCCATAATGTCCTGTGCACCGAACAACATCACGAATGTTGTAGCGGTACAGTCCGCTGCACGTGGTCAGCAGGATGAAGTATTCGCAGCCGGCCGTCAGCCGATGCGCGGGCAGGATGGTGGGGGAGGTGGTCTGTGACTGTTCGACCGGCAGAAACTCGAAATAGTGTGACTCGACGTCCAGAAGGCCGGCCGAAGTTTCATCGGCAATGGGAATGGTCATCCGACCTTCGCTGGCGTGCAGGCCATGATCCCGCACGGGTATCGAACCGAAGCGGGCCGACAGGGCATCACGAAACGCGCCCGCGCTGCCGCCGGTCCATACTCCCAGGCAGCACAGAGACGGCCATACGGCGGTCGGCTCAAAACATCCGTGCTGTTCAAGAATGTGCTGCAGCTGCGCGGCGCGTGCCGCATTGGGACGCATTCTTCGGGTCAGTTGCTGCTGCACGGCCGGGGGAATTGTTTCCGCTGACAGTGTGCCGTCATGAATGTCACGCAGCAGCCGTTCGGCGCGATCTGCGGCAATATTGAGCAGGCGAATGAGCGTGGCCGGATTGGCGGTCACCATCATGCCCACCCAGGGCTCGGCCAGCGCAAACCTGAGTGCGGCGTGGTAGCGGTCTTCGGACTGTGTGATTTTGGCCGTGGCCCCTGGCACCACATACAGCCTGCGGACGATTGGCTTCTGCATGGAGGTCACCAGACCGCTGATGTTGCCACACGGCGTGCCGTCTGCGGCAAAGAACGATTCGTGATCGCTGGACAGCTGCACCATCCGCAGCTGTTTCAGTTCGGGGTGATCCTGATGGGCGCCAATGCCCCATCGCTGCCAGCCGGTCCGATAACACTTCAGGAAATGGTCTGTGACGGGAATCAGTTTGGACTGCCCGGTGGTGCCGCTGGTGGTGGCAAACATCAACAGGCGGTTGCCGGATCCCAGCAAAGCCCGATGGTCGCCGGTCTGCATCTGCTCCACGGACGGGCGAATCGACTCATAATCGGACACCGGCATGCGGGTAGCAAACTCATCCGGCGTCAACTCCGGAGACAAACCGTGTGTTTGCGAATAGCGGCTGTCCGCATTCAGCCGCAGGATGCGCTGCAGCGTGGCCGTTTGAATGTGTTCGCAGTGGTTGTGGGCGGCCTGCAGAAAACGATCGCGATCGCGCAGCAGGCGGCGGCGCAGGATGCCCCCGATGGCGGCTCGAATTCGATTTCGCAGCGGGACAGACTCCATCCGCTCTCCGGGACTGTGGGCTGAGGGGACGACAGTGAGCAAAATCGACCATCGTCGGACAGCGCTTAATCGTACTGCTTTAAGTCTTTGCCGCTGATCGGCTGATCACGGGTAATGGTCTCCGGTCCCTTGCCGGCCCGTTTTTCGTATACACCATCGCCCGCTTTGACGTATTTGGTGAAGCCCAGCTTATCGAGCTTCTTGTCGTCCTTCATCTTTTTGGACTGCGACATCTCGGTCCACGTGCCGCCGACGTAAAACGGCTGGATGATTCGCTGCACGGGTTCGCCTGTTTCGGGATGTTCGGTGAGTGCCGGGTCTTTGATGCCCTGCACCACTTCAAACTGCTCCCCGGAGGAACCGTCTTCGTTGATTACTTCGTAAACGTAGGTCGGCATGTCGTGTTTCCTGAATGCTCTGATGCCGGTGGAAAACGGAGACCTTCCGTCACCGGCGGCAGGAGCACTGCGACCGACGATCATATACCGGATCGCCGGTGAGGAAAATCGCGGACCCACCATTTCATCACGATCCCCGATCTGCGGACGCGGTGCACCGCATCATCGTCAGATTCCCGACGTCACGGATTGGGATGGGGCGCAGCGATGAGACTTCGCGAAGGCCGACGTTTCCCAGGTCAGACCCGCTGGCGGGCCCAGAGTGCCGATGCCCTGAGATTCTGTTCGTCTAATTCAGTCGGTCGATCTGCGCAATCGTAAACCAGACAACAGCGGCCAGCCCTGACGCGGGACGAATTTCAGCGAGAGCGATTTTCCCAGCCCCACACCCGACAGGCGGATGACCCGCGCGCGTGCGGGATCGGGCGTGATCGTGACGTTGGTGGCCACGACCCGCTCGCCCACCTGAATGTCAAACACCCGATCCTGTGTTTCACCTCGCGGCGCGGCAAACACGAGTTCCACGTCCCATGGCTGCAGCGTCTGCTCTTGTGCCGGGTTCTCGCCTGGGAGATCGGCGTCGATCACGAGTCGCGTTGCCTCTTTGTTGCCGCCGCGGCTGGAGACTGCCGTGCGGCGACCGTCTCCCCCAATGACAAACACCATCGGCTGATCGGCTTTCCAGCCAGGCTGCTGAATGATCTCCCGGACAATGGCGGACAGATCGGGCGTTCGCTGAGCTGCGTCCGCGTCCCCTGTTTTGTTCCACGCGGGGGGATCCCAGGTGACCTGTGTTCTGGTCAGCGTTCGAGAGGAGACGTCGTGTGATGCGGTGGAAAAACGAGCCGCGTCCGTGGATAGCTCACCGGCAATCCACAGGGAAGTGGGGTCCGAGGACGGTTCATCACAGGTGAACTGCAGCCAGGCCCCCCGAATTTCGCCAAGGGCGGCCTGCGGCAGTGGCACCGTCTGGAAACGCAGTCCCACGGTCTGCGGACCATCGTCTTCGGTCAGTTCCAGGTCGCTGCTGCCCAGGCCCACACTGCCATCGGACGACTCTTCCGCGTCGTCGCTGGGATGGCTGATGCGAATGCCGTCTGCCAGATCGATCTGTTTGGTCAGCTGCAGACGGATGGTCAGTTCCGTCAGGTGATCGACGCCCGACGACGTGATCCACGACCGCGGATCTTCTGCGCGGGAGGCCGCGTGCTGGCTGTAGGGTCTGGCTTCCGCGTTCATCTGCACCTCAAAAGGTGGGGAAGCGCCCGCGCGGGCCGGGTACTCCAGCCACAGCACGCCGTCTTTGTCGCGGCGATCACCGGCCGCCCCCAGGTTGAAGCCGACTGAGGTGACTGCCACAGGGGCCTCTGCCGGGTTGGGGGCTTCAGCGCTGGCCAGCGAGTTGACACTCCAGAACTCCATGCCGGGCATATGCACGAGTGCCAGTGACGTTTGATTCTGGTAAGAGCAACTGCAGGTCCGCGTATAGTCCGGAGCATTCAGCACGCCGTTGGCCACCACCAGATTGGACGTGCAGCCGGACTTAAAGCCCCCCAGATTGCCCGTGCCCGAATTCGTGGTCAGGTCATAGTACCCGGCCGCCCCGGAGCGAAACGTCAGCATGTTTTCACTGGCGATGATGTTGTTACAGCCGTACGCCCGCGTCATTTTCCAGGGCACCATTTCTCCAGTCAGTGGATGAGGCACCATGTGCTGACTGCCGTCAATCAGCGAAAACGCACCGGCGGACTCCGCGTACGAATTGGCATTGGTGATGATCAGGTCATTATGCAGGATGCAGGGGCCCGCGTACTTCAGGCTGTCCTTTTTCCAGTGAATTTCGCCACTGGCCGCTTTGTAGACCCGCATCCCCTGACCCACTTCGGCGTAAAGTCGGTCACTGGCGGCGGCCCCAGCCTGCAGCAGCAGGTCGTGTTCCTCGGAGTAGCCCAGCCATGTGCCAAAAACGCCCTCGTGCACCTCCCAGACGGGCGCTCCGGTGGTCGCATCAAGGCACACAATGCGATAGCTGTCCGGCAGGGCCAGTCCGCGCCGTCGCATGGCCTGCTCCACCTGCGTCGGATTTTTGTCCAGGCAGTAGATGCGGTCACCGCCGGCCACAATGCCGTTGTGCCAGAAGCTGTGGTTGGCGTTGTGGCGCCATAACTGCTTCCCCGTCCTGCGATCAAAGCCAATCAGACCGGCACTGGCCGCCCGATCAAAACTCTTGCTGCCGAAGCCGAGCCGGTTGCCCTTCAGCTTTTTGTCCGCCTCAAACTGCAGGTCGTGCCGCTGGCGATAATTGGCAAACCCCACACCACCGAGTAATACATCGCCGTAGACTCCCAGATAGCCCCACTCCGGCTGCGAACCGTCGTCAGCAATCGGCATTTCCACTTTGCCAATATCACGCCCCGTCGCGGGATCGAGCATCAGGCAGGAAGCTCCGATCAGCAGGTACACGCAGTCTTCGGTGACCACATAGTTGGTGCCGCGGCCATTAGCGCCCGGGATGTGCACCTGGTTGTATTTAGGATTCAACGGCGTGTTTTCGTACGTCGCATCGTAGTACACATCATAGGTGCCCAGATCTTCAAACTCCCGTTTCCACAGCACGCGGCCCGTGTAGACATCGCGACAACTCAGGCTGTTCATGCCCTGAATCACCAGTCGCCCGCCCACCACCTGTTCGGGCGGCCCGTGTCCGTGTCGTGGCAGCACGTCCATATTGCTGCTGCCGCCAAACCACAAAATGCCCAGCGGCAGTTTGACGCGGCTGTCGTCTGACTTGACCGTGTTGGCGATGTCGCCGTACTGATGCGTCCAGTCAGAAGAGCCGGGAAGTGCGCCGGCCCGCATCAGGCTTACGTCGGGATCGCCGCTGCCGAAAGTTACCACCGCCTGCTCCAGCTGCAGCTCAGTCAGCTGGCCGGCGATGTTGGGGGCATCAGCGGCTGCGTTCACGACCGTCAGTACGCCGCCATAAGGACGCACGGAAGGCCACATTGCCGCGACGGCATCGTCCTGGGCGGCAACTTCCGGTGTGGTCATTACGACATGCGCCACGTAGCGGGGCGCTCGAAACGTCTGCGGTGTGCCGACGTGGCCCGTGATTTTTCCCAAAAGCCCGCGACTGTTGAGCGACTTTCTCAAAGCGTCAATCCGCGCCGCGCTGTCATCCACCACGGCCAGCTGCACGAATGGACTCAATTCGATCATTGCGGCGAGTGCCGGGTCGTCCGCCCGGCCAAACCAGAACGCGTAACCCTCGGCCTGTCCGCGGCTCAGGACACGTTTGGCAACTTTGATCTGCTGTTGTGTCAGTTTCGCTGTTGGGGCTGTTGTTTCTGTGAGTGCGGGAATGTTTTTCGGCTCGCCCACACAGACAATGGAGCCGGCATCCCCAACCACGATCATTCGCCTGGCGGCCACCAGCACGCGGGCAATCGACTCGTCTGTCTGCAGTGCATCCACGTCCAGCGTCTGCCGGACCTGTGGGCTGGCGTCAGTGGAAATAAGCGACAGCGTGCGACCTGACGCTGCCACCAGCGTGCTGCCCGCGAGAATCAATTCGTCCTGACCGGCTGCCTCCACTTCCCACAAGGGCTTGCGGGCCGTTTTGTCTTCGTTCGTGACGTCGAAAGCGCGAATCACGCTGCGATCGCCGTCCTGCTCGGCAGAGTACAGCACACCCCCGGCAATCACCGGCTCATTGGGAGTAAAGGCTGTTTTCTTTCCCGACGTCAGATCGAACGCACGCGTCCCTTTTTCCCGAGTGTGCACATAGTAGTGACGTTCATCGGCCGTAACGAAAGATCCGCCCGTCCCTTTGCCGCCGGCGTTGATTTCAAAGTACTTCAGTTCTCCCGTACGGCGGTCAAATACGGCCGGCACGCTGCGCCCGCCGGGGACGATCAGGAATTCGTCTGTCGCCACGAAGGCGCCCTGCGGTGCCACTCCGGCAAAGGAAGGAGCACTGTGTGGCTGCTTGATGTACTGGGCGCCCGTGCTGTCGTTGACCCAGTTCACGTCGCCCGTTTTCGCATCCAGCGAGTAAATGAACGTGCCCATGAACGGCCAGATGCTGGCCGCAAAATAGACATCGCCGTCATACACCACCGGCCCGCCGCGCGACGGCCAGGCAGAAATCAGACGACTGTTGCCCAGCGCCTTCTGCGAATTGGGTGCGCCGCGAAACTTCCACTGCAGCTGACCATCGGCCGCATTGACGCAGTACAGAAAACCGTCATCACTTCCAAAATAAATGCGGCCATCGTGCCCCACCGGCGGCAGTCGCACGGGACCTTCGGTGAAGTACGTCCAGACGACGCGGCCTGTCTCCACGTCGACCGCTTCCAGTTTGTCCTGGTCGTTGTAGCCAACACATAAAAGGCCCGCATAGACAATCGGCTCGAACACGCGATCATAGGTCATCAGATCCAGATTCAGCGGATCGTCCCACGCCTGTTTGCGTGCCGCCTGTCGGCGGACCCACTGCACGGTCATTTCCCCGGGCAGTTCATTGTTGACAGCCGCAGTACGGGCCGCATTGCCCCGCCACATTGGCCAGTCCTGGCTGCCGTCTTCCGCTGATGCGCGATGGGCCGCCCAGGTCAGACTCAGCAGCAGCCCGCTGAAAAGAGCGGTCGTGGTTCGAACAGAATTCATGGCGTACGTCCCGGGGCTTGCGAGTGTCCTGTGCGGCGGTCGACGGTGCAGCACAAGTGTGGGCACCGACATCGCGCCGTTGATCGTGCGGCACAGGCCCGATTGCACTGCACCACGGGGAAGGGAGCACAGAAGGGAACGTTAATTCTTTGATTTTCGTCCCGGTGGAATCGTCAGTAGTTTGGGGGCCAGCGCTTCGGTGTCCACGCTTTCGATCGGCTCACTAATCAGCACCTCTCCCAGTGCTTTCTCCCAGTCCGCCCGCAGCAGCAGGTCAAAACCGGGATTCTGGTTTTTCACCTGGCAGGAACATGGCCCGGCCATAAAGGACGAGGCCGTGCGAACCGTGTCGGCGGCGATGCCTTTGCCCACCAGCGCGTACAGCACGCGGCCGCGGCCAAACACCGGAAAAGCGAGTGGCTGATCGAAGCTGGTCAGGTCTTCTTCGCTGTTCAGCAGCGACTGCAGCAGAAACTGCTCTGCCGGGGCATCGCGTTTGAGAATCACCGTGGAGAATTTGATCTGCAGCGGCACCTTCACCTTTGTCAGAACGTCTGGCGCCACCTCCAGTTCCTCGGGAGTCGGCAGTTCCATCCACTGTTCGTCGGCCGCCAGCTGGTCCTGCAGTCTCTTCAGAGCCGCTTTGTCGTCCGCATCCCGACCACAGGGAACAAAAATCCAGACAGCCGAATCGCCCTGCTGCAGCTTCTCACGCACCTTTTTCCGCACGGGAGAATCGAGCATCATGTCTACGCTGTCGGTGCTGATTTTGCACTCGTGCATGGGCTGCGTCCGGCCGACGCCGTTCGCTGCCGGGTAGTAGACGAACATCGCCGATTTTGCACTGCCCGCCTCATACCTGCTGCGCACCGCTGCCGGTACGCTCTTATCGTCAGGCCCGGCGACCGTGACTTCGATCATTGGCGACTGGCCTGCGGATTTGGCATCGGCGGCTGTCTGCAGGGCTTTCACGGCCGCCTGCTGCGACGCGTTCAGATCTCCCTGATGAATGACGAACACCTGATAGCGGTCGGCATTCCAGCGTTCCAGCGCGTAACGGAACACGGGCACCTGGCAGGCCAGCAGCGGCACACTCAGAGCTACAGCAAGCAGCGGGATGCGGATGGTGGGTCGAAACACGCTCATTGGTCGTTCCCCTCGGATCGGCTGGCCGCGGCCACCGCTTCGTTGCGTCGAATCTCAATGCCGCACAGCGGCAGCAGTGTGTCCAGTTCCGAGTAGTCAAGATCTGTCACCAGTCGGTCCTGCACGGGGACTTCAAACGTGCAGGTCACCAGGGGGGCCCCATCCACCTGCCCCCGTTTTCGTACGGCGACCGACGTGGAACGTGATTCCCCATTGGCGGTGACCTTCAGCTTTTGCAGGTCGGCCGCTCGGGTCCGGGCAAAGTGCAGCATGACCGTGTAGCTGGCAGGAGCGTCCTGTTTGGAAAGCAAATCCGCTTCAAAATGTGACAGGCCCCGGGCACCAGAGGCATACAGCCATGGCTGCTCACAGGCCGCGAACGCGGGGTTACTTTGATTGCGACTGAACCAGCCGCCACCGTCAGCGAACTTCGCCCTCATGTCGAACACATATTCCAGTCGGCCACGACTGCTGGGCCGGGGGAAACCAAACCACTCGCTGCGGGACTCGTCCATGTGGTCGCCGGGAGCCCCCAGATTGACGGCCAGCCGCCGCACGGGAGTCGCACTGCCAACCGCACTGAAAATGCCCCATGATTTGCTTTCCGTTTTGGGTTCCAGCACCACGGTGGAGGCAATCGAAAACTGACACACACAGCCCGCGCTGGCTTCCGGAATCATCACCAGTCCGTTGCCTGGAATCGCGTTGACCCAGCAGCCCAGTCGCTGTCCGGCAAAGTGTTTGGTGCCGCTGTCGTTGTACAGGTCGTAGTAGCCAATAAATCCGGAACGGAAGAACATCATGTTGGGTGTGGCCGTGATGACGCCGCAGTGGTGCCCCGGGCGGCTGAATCGCCAGTCGCTGTCTTCACCGGTCATCGGATGCGGTCGCTTTTTGGTCTCGCCGGTCGCCAGATTGAAGGCCCAGGGCTCTGCAAAAATCTCGCCGCCAATCACGGCCGGCCGATTCATGTAGTTGGCATTCTTCGACCACTGTTCCTGCCCCGTACTGGCGTCGAGGACCAGCAGTTTGCGTTTCTCAAACTCACCCGCCAGAAACTGCCGCCAATAGTGGCCATTGGCGTTGGCGCCGCACAGCACCAGATAGCCGTCGGCGTACATCACTGTCAGGCTGCCACCACCGGCGCTGACGTTGGTGGTGTCGGTGACGTTGACGGGACGCTCCCACACCTTCTTTCCCGTTTTGCGGTCGATGGCCACGGCCAGACGCAGGTCGAGGCGTTTCATTTCCTCTTCGGCTTTCTTCGCTGCTTCGCCCGTCAGGTTCTTCAGTTCCCCCTTGTCGCGGCGGTACAGCGCCTGCCGTTCTTCGGGCGTGATGGAACTGTCAATGAAGTACACATGGTCCGGGCCAATGGCGATGGTCGTATGCAGAATGTTGCTGCCACGATACACCCAGGCCAGTTCTTTGCTTTTGGTGTCAAAGGCAAACACGGCGTCGGTCTGCGTTTTGACGGTCAGGCCGCGGCGGCGCAGTTTGGCTTCCAGTTCTTCACGAATCGTGCTGGTGCCGAACAACTGGTTCTGATCGTACGCCACATACGCCCACGCCCGATCGATGCCATCAGGGGAGGGAGGCGTCTGATAGTCGGCGACCACCTGTCCGGTGGCCCCATCCAGTTCCCTGCATTTGTCTTCCACGGCCACAAACAGAGATTGCTCGCTGGCGGCCAGATTGTGGGTCTCGCGGTTGTTGAAGACACCCGTGCGAATGGCGCCTGGGTTGGCAAACTCCCACAGGAAATTTCCGTTGTACGCATCGTACGCCATGACACTGTCAACCCCCTGAATGAACATGCGTCCGTTGGTGGACAGCGGCGCACCGGCCGCTTCGTGGCGGTTGATCATGGAACTGGGACCGGGATCGCCGTACCACAGCACTCCCAAACCGTCCTTCACGCGGGCGTCATCGCTCAGCGACGTGTTGGCCGCGTTGCCATACTGATGCGACCAGGCTCCGGCGCCTGGTAACTGGCCCCGCGTAAACGCCACCCAGTTGTCCGGCGATGAGGTTTCTCCATGCACCGACTGCAGCATGGCGGACGTCCACTGCAGTGCGGCCGCTTTGTCTTTTTGGGCGGACAGCATCATCACACCGCCACAGGGTTTCAGAAAACGCGCCAGAGCCTCGGCTGTGGCCGGCATCCGACCGGTGGTCAGCTGTGTTTCCGAGACAACCAGATTGGCAAAGTAATTGGAAAAGGGAATGCTGGTCTCATCGCAATGCACAACCGTAACACGCGAGCCATGCAGTCCGGCCGCTTCCAGTGTTTTCCGTGCCGCCTCGGCCTGGGCGGCGTCGTCTTCCACGGCGAAAATCGTCAGGCGGCTTTGCTCGGCCAGTGCCGCCGCCAGGCGACCTTCCCCGCAGCCGACAACCAAACAGAATCCGGTTGTCTGCTGACTGTGTTTCAGGATTTGCGCCGCGGCCGTTTTCATGGACTCCTGACGGTCATCATCAAACGCGATCCCGGCTTTGGCCGGCCAGTTCGCCGTGGGGCCGCTGCCCCTGCGGAAGGCGTAAATGCATCCGGTTTCCGTGCTGACGGTCAGCACGTCGTCGCTGGCCGCCAGTCCCGTCACGTTGCCATCAACGGCGGACTTCCAGACGATCGTGCCGTTGTGGCGATTCATCATCCAGACCTCATCCTGTCCACCGGCCACCAGGTAATCAGCCGTGGCAATCAGCGCATCATCAAAAGCGCAGGGCACTTCCCAGACGATGCCCACTCCGGCGTACTCTTTCATTTTCTGTTTGGCGGTCGCCAGTTTTTTCGGATCCCTGCGATCGGAGCGAGCCCGCAGGAACCACTTTTGTTTTTCCTGACTGGCACGCGCGTGTTCGGCACGATCCACGCAGAACACTTTTTCGCCGTCCATCAGATAGGCCCGGTCATCCGCCAGCACCATCTGTCGGCCACCGATGTACGATTCGCCCACCGCGCCGCTGGCCTCATCCATGGCCAGGAAATGGTGCGGACCACCCGCGTACACCTGCCCGTCGCCCAGCAGCGCTTTGGTGCCGCCCACCACGCCACCGGCGTCAGTCCGCCAGGAGTACTTCCTCTGGAACACGATGTCGCCCGTTTCTCGCGACAGGGCGACCGGCAAAGAACGGCCGGACGGCACAAACAGGGTGGTCTCATTGGCCAGCAGGTATCCCTGGGGGGACAAGTCATTGCGGCCCGCGTTCTGCTGGCTGATGGTGTCGTTCTTCCAGATGATCTCCCCGGTCTGTGCGCTGGCAGCGACCATATAGATCAGTTCGTGGGGAAACACGCCGGCACCAAAGTAGGCCACGTCGCCATCAATGAGCACGCCGGTACGCACGGGCCAGCGAGAGATCATTTCTCCCCGCGCCAGCAGGCGATCATCTGCGGGGCCGACCCTCTGTTTCCATGCCAGCTCGCCCGTCTGCTGACGGACGCAGTACACCCAACCGTCGTCCGATCCAAAATACACGTTGTCAAACGCCAGTGAGGGAGCCAGGCGAATCGGGCCGTCGGTGGGGAAGGTCCAAACCGGTTGTCCGGTGACGGCATCCACACAGTACACGTTATTGTCGACCGTGCTGCCAAAGTAAACGCGATCGCCACCAATGACCGTCTGGATGGACGAATCAAACGCCACCCGATGGCGCATTTCATGGCCTTCAATAGGTGCGCTGCGAGGACCGGCCCACGCTTTGACGATGGGGGCCGGCGTGCGATAAACCCAGGCAGGATGCAGTTCGCCGGGCAGCTTCGCTCTGGTGAAGCCCGCGCGATCGGCGCCATTCAGATAGGCGGGCCAGTCGCCGGCGTTCAGCCTGCTGGCACCTGGCAGCATGACCGCAGCCATGATGGCGAGTTGCAGTCGATAGCAGGCCGCGCTGGAGAACGATGTTCTTACACAACTGAGAAGCGTCAACATACTCAACTCCGGTCAGGAGGGCGTGATGATCGTAAACAGCCGGTCGCGCCTGTGGGTGGGTGTTCTGTGGCAGGAAGCCAGTCGTGAGATCAGTCGTGGCAGATCAGTCGTGGCGATCAGAGGCGGCGCAACCTGGCGGTCGGACGTCTGAGTATACAGACTCAAAGCGTGTTGCCGACTGACCGGCGATAAGTTCGTGCAAAGTTAACTGCACTTGCGCGCAGCTTTCATAAATGCAGAGCGGGTTGCCGTCCGTCCCTAAAAACCGACTGCGCACACTGGCGGGCTGTGCAGTCCCCGCCTATCCTGACATCAGGGCGCTGATGCGGAACCACGCAGTGCTGACCGTGATCACGGTCGCCGCCTTCGCTCCGCCTGATCCCCCCCTTGTGACACTGCCTTCCGTCGTTTCAAATTCTGTTGGATGCTGCCATGGCGAAGTCCTCAGTCGCTTTTCTGGTCTCAGTGGTCGCTGTGGTGGCGCTGATCTGGGCTGTCTCCGGTGTCGACAATCGTCCCGCTCCCGCTGATGCTACGAGCGGCTCCGAGGGTGATGAACGGCCTGAGGTGACGCTCTATTGCGCAGCCAGCAATCGTGCGGTGATGGAAGAAGTTCGCACCGCTTACGAAGAGGAAACGGGACGTCGAGTGACCATCCAGTATGGTCCGTCGCAGACGCTGCTGTCACAGCTGGAGATTGCCAAAACGGGAGACCTCTATCTGCCAGCGGATGACAGCTTTTTGAAGACAGCGGCCAAGAAGGGCATCGTGAATGAGATGCTGCCGCTGGCTCGCATGCAGGTTGGTCTGGTTGTTCCCAAAGGGAACCCGCAAAAAATCGCCTCACTGCAGGACGCCATCGACCAGAAGCTTCGCATTGTCCAGGCGAATCCCGATGCCGCGGCGGTCGCCAAACTCACGCGTCAGTTTCTCAAACAGGCGGGGACATGGAAACAGCTGGATGAAGCCACGACCGCCTATCGCACCACAGTGACGGATGTGGCCAATGATCTGCTGGTGGGCGCGGCGGACGTGGGCATTGTGTATGACGCCGTGCTGCACACCTATCCCAAACTGGAGTTCGTCAATGTGCCCGAGCTGGCAGACGCGGCTTCGGAGATTGCCGTTGGTGTGCTGGACTTTTCCAGCCAGCCGGCCGCCGCCCTGCACTTTGGACGCTACGTCACGGCCACCGATCGCGGATTGAAAAACTATGCAGCGCACGGCTTTCAGACGTCGGCGGGAGATGCCTGGGCGGAGGTCCCCGAGCTTTCCGTTTACGCCGGTTCCATGCTGCGGCCAGCCATTGAAGACACGATTGTGGAGTTTGAAAAACGCGAAGGCGTACGGGTCTCGCGAGTGTACAACGGCTGTGGCATTCTCGTTTCGCAGATGCAGGCCGGGCAGCATCCGGACGCGTATTTTGCCTGCGACAAAGAGTTCATGAATCAGGTGACCGATCTTTTTCCCGAACCCGTGGACGTGTCACAGAATGAGCTGGTGATTCTCGTTCAAAAAGGCAACCCACACGGCATCGTATCGCTGCGCGATCTTGGCAAAGACAATCTGAGGGTGGGGATTGGCCACGAAAAGCAGTGTGCCATGGGCTGGATCACTCAGAACACACTGAAGGAAGGTGGCATCCAGACGGAGGTGATGGCCAACGTGACCGTGCAGACGCCGACCGGCGATATGCTGGTCAATCAGATGCTCACGGGCTCACTGGACGCGGCGGTTGTCTACCTGAGCAACGCGGCGGGCGCGGGTGAGAAACTGGACGCTCTGCAAATTCAGGGCATCGAATGTTCGACGGCCACGCAACCCTGGGCGGTGGCGGAGCAGTCAAAGTATCCGCAGCTGGCCTCCCGACTGTTCGCAACCATCTGCTCTGACGAAAGCCAGGAGATCTTTGCCGCCGAAGGCTTTCGCTGGCAGCTGCCTGAGCGTTAGTGTTCGCTGTCGTTTGTTGTCGCCCACTGTTCTGTACCGCATTCACAGCGCTGATTCATGGCCCAGCCGCCCCGATCCGAAGAGCAGAAAGATCCTCACACGGATGCTGCTGCGCCGGTCGCGCAGGCTGCAACTGCTACGACTGCTGCGCCCGCCGGCCCGGTCCCGGCGGCCGTCTCCCGCAAATCCAGCTCGCTGCCGGATGTCGTGTTCTTTTTGACGATGGGGGGGCTTTCGGCCTGTTTTATTCTGCTCATCGTCCTGCTGATTGTGGCCGACGTGATGTTCACAACGCCGGCCAATTTCTGGGCCGCACTCACCAAGCCGGAAATTCAGGCCGCGTTTCGGCTGACGCTCATTACATGCACTCTGGCCACCATCCTGTCGTTATGGGTTGCCACGCCGCTGGGCTATCTGTTGTCCCGCTATCGTTTTCCCGGGCGCTGGCTGGTGGACACAATCGTTGATATTCCCGTGGTGCTGCCGCCGCTGGTACTGGGGCTGAGTCTGCTGATCCTGTTTCACTTTGAGATTCCCTTCGGGGGAGGGAGCGATGCGGCCACCACGCTGGTTGACAGGAATGGTGGCGTGGACAGCGGCAACGGAGCGTCGTCCAGCTGGCAACTGGAACGCTGGCTGCGAGACGATGTGGGCTTTCCTGTGACTTACGAATGGCCGGCTGTCGTGCTGGCACAGTTTGCGGTGTCGTGCGCGTTTGCGGTGCGCACGATGCGGGTGACCTTCGACCAGATCAACCCTCGCGCCGAGGATGTGGCGCGCACGCTCGGCTGCAATCGAGCGCAGGCCTTTCTGCGAATTGCTCTGCCGCAGTCGTGGCGGGGAATGATTGCCGCGGCCACCATTTCGTGGGCGCGGGCACTGGGAGAATTTGGTCCCATTCTGGTGTTTGCCGGGTCCACGCGATTTCGCACCGAGGTGCTCTCGACCACCGTCTTTCTGGAATTGAGCATCGGGCAGCTGGATGCGGCCGTCGCCGTCTCACTGCTGATGGTGGGCATCGCGGTGGGCGTCCTGCTGGGCCTGCGCTGGCTGGGCGCGGGGGTCGCGTTTTCCGCGCAGCAGCACTGATCGATGCGCCTTCACGAAGGCACGCTTTTGCGGCGGGGGTGCGGTTGATGGTGCCGTTACAAAATGGCCAGAGGATTGCGGCGTTCTTCCAGCGTGCCTCGGGTGACGCCCACACGATTGCTGGCCTGCAGTTGCGTCCAGACTTCCCCGCCGTTGATTTCTCCTGCCAGTAACTGGCGATACAGCGTGAGGATTTTGCGAATTCGCGGTGCTTCATCGTACAGCAGTTCGATGCGGAAGGTGAAGAGCGCCCGCTGCTGCAGCAGCGGAGTCACTTCCGCCGAACTTTGCGGCGTGGCGTTGAACAGAGTGTTGCGGCAACCCACATCGGCCGTGAGAGGATGCTCCATGCCGATGCGATCCCGCAGTTCCACTTTATGAAAATCGCACGGTCGTCCGCAGTTGGTCTTGTTCGTGCCTGGCGACAGCACCGAGCAGAACACGCAGTGCTCCATATGAAACATGGGCATGTGCTGATGGATGACGATTTCCAGCCATTGCGGCGGGACCACCTGCACCAGGTCCAGCAGCTGATCACGATTCATGTCGTAGGAGGCGGCCACTCGCTGCAGCCCCTGACCGATCAGATAGTCTGCCGTGAGCTCGTTGGTGACGTTGAAAGAAAAGTCTCCCACAACCGGCAGACCGGCCTTTTGAAAGAACGCGAGTCCTGCCAGATTCCGTACCAGTACGCCCGGAGGGTCGTGTTTCTGCATCGCGCGGAACAGTCCTATTTCCCCCGGCTTTTGAATGCGGGGCGTGGCCGGCCAGACATCCCGGCCCGCGTCACGGCCCAGCTGCACGGCCTGCCGATATTCGCGAATGTCGGCAAAGTCGACATACACGATACCGAACCTGGGAGACGTCGACGAGGGCGGCGCAGTACTGGCAGACAGTTCGTCCATCACTGCCAGTACGGACGACAGCTGATTCAGATTGCGGCACAGCACGTTGATGACGGGAGCGACTGGCTCATCACTGCGCGGGGCGGTGATCTGGTGTTGCAGCGCAGGCAGCACGCGATCGGGGGCCACCTGATAAGGGGGTCGCAGGTCGGCCTCGTTCAGTTCTTCAATCATGCGGCGGCGCAAAAGTCCCAGCACGCTTAATGGCACCATGGGCTGTCCGTCAATTCTGGCCCTGACATCGTCAAGCCTGTAGACCGTGGCGCCAAGGCGTCCCAGCTGCTCCCGCAGTGTGGCTTCCGTCAGTGGGTGACGTCGCGCCTGTTCGAGTGGCTCGTCACTTGTCAGCTGGCAGCCGGCTCCACTGGCCGCGAAGGCCTGAACGACCAGCGGTTGTCCCACAGCCGCGGTGACCGTGAGAGTCAGTGGCACACGTCTCCGTGCATCCGGCCCGGAGAATGTGGCCCGCAGTCGCCTGTTCAATCGGGGGTCATCCGTTTTCCACACTCGCAGACCCGGCTGCAGTTCCTCCAGATTCACGCCACTGCGATCAAACGTCAGCTCCGCAATGCCGCCTTCCACTTCCCCGGACACCGGCTGGCCGCCCTGCAGAACCTCAAAGACGCGGCCGCCCTGTTCGGAGTCGGTTTCCCGGTCGCCTTCAAATACCACGCCGTCGCCGGCCGCCACGAAACTTTCCAGCTGAACAGTCACACTGCCGTGCCGGACAGATTCCACCGTGCCCAGCAGCACGCCTCGTTTGGTGGAACTGGTGGCCGGCACGAGCATTTTGTGGTCGCAGCCTTCCAGCCAGCCGGGACTGAATCCGCGGGAGAAGGACATCTCCACATCGTTGATTTCCCGCGCAGAAAACTGTCGAGACTGCCCCGCGACCGCCGCATCAATGGCAGCGCGATAGTGCTGCACTGTGTTGGCCACGTACTCCGCCGTTTTCAGTCGGCCTTCGATCTTGAAGGAGCACACGCCTGCGTCGATCAGGTCGGCCGTGAGCGCATAAGCGGCCAGATCCTGCGGACTGAGCAGATACTTCTGGTCACCCAGTGCCACATCCTGTCCGTCGCAGATCAGATCATAGGACATGCGGCAGGCCTGAGCGCACTGGCCGCGGTTGGCGCTGCGGCCTCCCAGAGATTCGCTGGTCAGGCACTGTCCCGAATAGGCCACGCACAGCGCGCCGTGGACGAAGGTTTCCAGCGGCATGTCGGTTTGCTGTCGCACGTTGCGAATTTCGTCAATCGACAGTTCCCGCGGCAGGACCACGCGTTCGATGCCCAGACTGCGGGCCGCCTCGATGCATTCGCCGCTGGTGAGTGTCATCTGTGTGGAGGCGTGCAAAGCCAGATCGGGACTGATGGCTTTGACGAGTCGCGCCACGCCAAAGTCCTGCACCAGGACGGCGTCCACCTGAGCTTCGGCCAGCCGACGAATGACGTCTTCCAGTCGCGGCAGTTCATCCGTGAACGCCAGCGTATTGAGAGTCACATAGCCACTGACGCATCTGCGATGCAGAAAGTCCATCACACGATCAACATTCTGCAGGTCAAAGTTGGTGGCGCGGGCGCGGGCGTTAAATCCGGAATCCAGTCCCAGATAAACGGCATTCGCTCCGTTCTCCACGGCGGCTCGCAGACAGTCCCAGTCGCCCGCAGGTGCGAGGAGTTCGGGGCCGGACATTGGCAGTGCATCATTCATGGCGTGCACTGTGTCAGCCAGGTAGCCTGCCTGCAAATACACCTGACGGCTTTCCGTGTGATTCGGCACAGTTGGCTAGTGTTGCTGGTCTCACGAACGGAGCATTTGGTGGGAACGTCGTGTGGACAGTTTCCCCCGCTCGCGTACCGGTTGCGGCGGGGATTTGGAATTGGCGATTTTGAAGTTTTCCCGTTTTTCTGATGTCGTCGCAACATTTCGATTCGTCTGTTTGCGAAAGCGCAAACACGTCTATACTTGAATCTGCGGGCACGGCCCCGCGTTGGGCGGCCGGGTTGGACGTCCGTCCCGTCAGCGCGTGCCGGGCATCAACGGCCCATCACGCTCCAGCAATCGATAAGTCACCTCAGATGCCACTGCAAGCTTCCCGACCTGATGTCGCCGATATGGTGCTTCGCACCTTTCAGCGTCCCATTCATCCGGAACTGTTTGATTCCCAGAAACAGTGCGGTATCCGATTTGGCCATCGCACGGCCGAGTTTCGCCTGGGGACGACCGGTCATCTGATTGAATTTCGCGTTGACGATTCGGTGCTGACTGAGGTGGCGATTACCAAACACGAGCCGCTGCCGGAAACTCTTAAAGTGGTCGACCGGCGGTTGATTGGCTACCGCACCCACATGATTGATCTTCCAGGCGTGCGTTATCACTGCAGTTACCAGCTGGAACATGTGCCGCTGGACATCTATCTGCAGCTGCACCGCGAGATGGAGGCGGATGCGCGAAAAGCCACCCTGGCGCTCACCATTCCCGGTTCGAGTCCCCAGAGTCCGGACAGCCTGAGTGTTCTGTCCTGCGATATCCTGTCCGAAGGCCTGATCGTGCACACGTTCCACACCTTCCCGGACAACGCCGCCATTCTCAAGACTCAAACGCTGTTTGAGACTATCGAGTAGTCGTCGTCGAGTTGTTGTCGCTGCAGGAAAGAATCGCTCCCGGTCTGCGATCGCATGATGTGTGCTGACACGCTGACGGGCTGGGAGTCGCTGCAATGCTCGATCGTTTGCGGGAGATTGTGTTTTGCCCCCTGGGGTGTATGCTGTTATCTCCCGGGACGTCGCGACGCAGCAGGACATCAGCATGAGCGAATCGGATTTTCTCTCCCAGTGCACAAGGTTCGAGCACACGTTTGACGGTGTGACCCATCTGGTTTTTGTCACCGGTTCCGGCCCGCCGCTGATTCTGCTGCACGAACTCGACGGGTTCAATGTGCCGTTCATCAAACTGGCGGAGAGATTCTCCTGTGATTTCACCGTCTACGCTCCTTTGCTGTATGGCCGCGTGGGACGGCCGGAAGCGAAAAGCAAAGTGGGGCAGATCGTTGACGGCTTCCGCGGCTATTGGTGTATGCGCAAAGAGCTGTCCTTTCTCGCGACGGGCCGCACCGGCGTGATTGCCGGCTGGACGCGACATCTGGCGGAACGCGTCTCGCGAGAGTCTGACGGCCGCAGTGTCGGCATTGTGGGAATGTGCATGACGGGCGGTTTGGTCCTGGCGACTATCTCTCATCCTGCGATTGGTGCCGGCGTGTCAGCGCAGCCCAGCCTTCCACTGGCGATGTCTGTGCTGGGGACGATGCGTCGCCGCAGGGACTTTGGTCTGTCACCTGACGAAGTCGCGGCCATCAATCAGACGGAGACTCCCTTGCTGACGCTGCGATTCAGCGGGGATAGAATCTGCCCGGAAGAACGCATCTCGCAGATGGCAAAACAGATTCCGCACATGCAGGGACCACCCGATTTTTTAAATGACGTCTGTGACCATCCGACTCTGACGGCCTGCTTCCGTCATCAACCAAAGAATGGGGCCGCTGAGGCTTCGGAAAAAGCCATTGCGGCAACGATCACCTTTTTGGCAGAACATCTGAATGTGGGGACGGACGAACCACGGTGTTAGCGAACCACGGTGTTGACAGACAGTAGGGTTGACCACGCGGCGGGGCCGGTTGACAGCCCTCAGGACAAATTTCGTTCTGCATGTGTCGGAAATTGTCTGCCACAGATCGTCGGAGTGCCGGGAGGCAGCCGCGGACAGGCTGTGTGTGTTGTCACGCACACGCAGAGGCGCTCGCGTTTGCGGGCAGTGCCACGTTTTGGCGTGTACCCTCTGCGACGTCGGGCCGCCGCGCCGTGGCGCACACGGACTGCGGAACTGCCGAACCGCCGGAATTTACCCGGCGACAGACGACGTCTATGATAGCACCTTCATCCGCGATGGCGGTGCTCCCTTATATTTGAGTAGACAACGATGGTCACAAAGCGAAACCGAGTCGATGAAACCCTGCGGACTTTGGCGCTGGGCCTGCTGTTGCTCACGGGACATCTCGCAGCGGCCGCACAGAATACTTCGGGCAGTCCCTCGATGCGACCTCCCAGCGTTGTGCTGATTCTGGCTGATGATCTGGGCTACAGTGACACCACCCTGTACGGCACCACGTCACTGTATCGCACGCCGAACATCGAGCGTCTGGCAAAACGCGGCATGACGTTTAACCGCGCCTATTCTTCCAGCCCGCTGTGTTCGCCCACGCGGGCCAGCGTGCTGACGGGGCTGTCTCCGGCCCGGCACGGCATCACGGCGCCCAACTGCCACACGCCCAAAGTGGCCCTCAGGCCGCTCGTCAAATCCACAGGTCCCCCACAGCGTTTTTCCACCGTGCCCGATTCTGCCACGCGGCTGGACACGCAGCACTACACGCTGGCAGAAATGCTCCGCGATCACGGCTACGCCACTGGACACTTTGGCAAATGGCATCTGGGGCCGGAACCCTATTCGCCTCTGGAACATGGTTTTGACATTGACATTCCGCACCACCCGGGACCGGGCCCCGCGGGCAGCTACGTCGCCCCCTGGAAGTTCGCGGATTTTGATCATGACCCGGACATCCCTGATCAACATCTGGAAGACCGCATGGCCAAAGAAGCGGTCGCCTTCATGGAGGAGCATCAGCGCGAACCGTTCTTCCTGAACTACTGGATGTTCAGCGTGCATGCCCCGTTTGATGCCAAAGCCGATCTGATCAGGGCGTACAAAGAGCGGATTGATCCCGACTCCGCACAGCGCAGTCCCACCTACGCGGCCATGATAGAAAGTATGGATGATGCGGTGGGCACGCTGCTGGACACACTTGATCGGCTGCAACTCGCGGACAACACCATCATCATTTTTGCCTCTGACAACGGTGGCAATATGTACAACTTTGTCGATGGCGGGACGGCCACCAGCAACGCGCCTTTGCGCGGTGGCAAAGCGACGATGTATGAAGGGGGTGTGCGTGGCCCGGCCATTGTCGTGCAGCCTGGGAAAATCGCGGCCGGATCACGCAGCGACCAGATCATCCAAAGCAGCGATTACTATCCCACGCTGCTCGAGATGCTGCAGCTGCCGGCGGCGCCCGGGCAGACGTTTGACGGCATCAGTATTGTGCCCGCACTGCAGGGCGGCATACTCCGTCGGGATTTCATTTTTACGTACTTCCCGCATGCCCCCAGCGTGCCGCAGTGGCTGCCTCCATCAGTCAGTGTGCACAGTGGCAACTGGAAGCTGATTCGCATTTTTCATGGCGGCCCCAACGGGGCCCACCGCTATCAGCTGTTCAATCTGAAGCAGGACCTGGGAGAAAAACGGAACGTGGCGGATCAGTTTCCCGATGTGGTGCGAAAACTGGATGCCTCCATCGAGCAGCATTTGGCTCACACAAAGGCGGCGCGCCCGCTTCTCAATCCCAGCTATGACGGCAGTTACAATCTGACGAAAGAAGGCGTGGCCGTACTGAAGGGCAAGCCGGGGCAGCCGACTGCTAAAGCGGGGCGACGGAAAGGGCCCGCTGCCGGATCGAAAAAACGGCAACCGCTGGTGGCCGGCTGGCAGGCTGGTGGCACCTGCTCTTTGGTCAGTTCGCCTGACGGTTTGACGGTGAACAGCAGCGGCAAAGATCCGTACTTCAGTTATCAGCTGAAACAGCGGCTGCCCGCCGGTACCTACCGCCTGCAGATCACGATGAAAAGCCAGTCCGGCGGTGGCGGACAGCTGTTCTGGCGTGAGGATGGCCAGCCGCGCTACTCCAAAGAATTCAGCCGTTCGTTTGACGTGACACATGACGGAAACCTGCACGCTTACGAACTGACGTTTGACACACGTCAGCCGCTGGTGTCTGTTCGCGTCGATCCTTCACGCCGCGCCGGAGACATCACGGTCACCAGCATTTTACTTACCAACGCTGCCGGAGAGCGCGAAAATCTGTTGCCGACCGAGACTCGTTAACGGCGGCACCACCGTGTCTGGCTGACGAGCAGCCCGTTTTCGGCAGTTCGCCGTTTTTTTGCAGATTGTCAGTGGCGCTGCCGGGCGGGAGCGCAGTTCTTAAGACAGGCAACTGTTCAACTACTGCAAAAAGGGCTCGGTCATGAAACGATTTGTCATTCTGATCTACGGGCTGTTGTGCTACGCCATCGGGCTGGGGAGCCTGGTGTACATGATGGGCTGGCTGGGAAATGTGGTCGTTCCACGGTCGATCGACTCCGAACCCACGGCACCGTTGATCACGGCCGCCGTGGTCAACCTGGGACTGTTCGTGATGTTTGGCGTGCAGCACAGCGTGATGGCGCGTCCCTTTTTTAAACAATGGCTGACGCGGATTGTGCCAGAGTCTGCCGAACGCAGCACCTTCATTTTGTGTTCGGGGGTGGCCGTCACGCTGCTGATGATGTTCTGGCAGCCGATGGGCATCACGATCTGGGAATTCGAGAATACCGTCGCTGTTCGTGTCATCTGTGCCGTGTTTGGTTTGGGCTGGGCCATTCTGGTGGGCTCCACGTTTGTGCTCAATCATTACGATTTGTTTGGGCTGCGACAGGTGTGGCTGCAGTTTCGACAGCAACCCTACACGGTGCTGCCGTTTGCCACGCCTGGACCCTACCGACTCGTGCGGCATCCCATCTATGTGGGCTGGATTGTGCTGGCCTGGGCGGCTCCCGTGATGACGCTGGCTCATTTTGCGTTTGCCGCCCTCACAACCTGGTACATCCTGATGGCGATTCCCCTGGAAGAACGCGATCTGAAGTCGTTTCACCCGGTTGACTACGAGCGATATCAGCAGTCCACTCCGATGTTGATTCCCCGTCTGTCCGGTGGGCGTTCCGAGTCGGCCGCTTCCCTGTAAGCTGCGGAGCTGCCGTATCGCGGCAGCCAGGGGCAGTCATCAGTCATCGGTGGCCCCTTTTTTCCTGATTGGTGATGTGAAAGGGACGAACTATCGCAGTGCGTCCGCCAAACCTTCAGAATGCACGTATGACCAGCGACTGTGAAACAGAGGCCCTGCTCGAACGTGCGGATGCCGGAGATCCGCACGCTCTGGGGGAACTGCTGGAACGCCACCGCGAACGCCTGCTGCAAATCGTCAGTTTTCGGATGGATGCCCGCGTGAAACCCAGAGTGGACCCCGCGGACGTGGTTCAGGACGCTTTTGTCGAAGCCACTCATCGTGTCACGCAGCAGCAGCGGGACGCGCGTTTGCCTGTATTCCTGTGGCTGAGGCTGCTCACGCTGCAGTGTCTGGCCGTCCAGCATCGTCGACATTTGGGTGCGCAGGCGCGAGACGCGGATCGAGAGGTTTCCATATTCACAGGTCCCCTGCCGCAGGCGACCTCTGCTGTGATCGCCGCCCAGTTGCTGGGGGGACTGACGAGTCCCTCTCAGGCGGCCATCCGCATGGAGACCCGGCTGGCGGTGGAAGAGCGACTCAATCAGATGGACGCCACCGATCGGGAAGTGCTGGTGCTGCGACATTTTGAGAAACTGTCCAACCACGAAACCGCACGCGTTCTCGGGCTGCAGCCATCAGCCGCCAGCAATCGATTCATTCGAGCCTTGAAAAAGCTCAAGACTCAACTGCAGGAAGTGGGGCTGGGCTAATGTCTGCCAGTGATCATCCCCGCGATGCCTCGGCCGCGGATCAGGCCAGCGGTGCACAGCATGCCGATTTTCAGAATGCCGCCTGTCTGGTGGATGAACTGGCGGAAGATTATCTCGCGCGACTGCGGTCGGGAGAACGGCCGACCATCGCCGAATACACGTCCGCCCATCCGCAGCTGGCCGCTGAGATTCAGGACGTGTTTCGCACGCTGGCTATGCTGGAGGACTTCGCCCCCGATCATCGTCACGAGTCCGGTCCTGTGCGTGCCGGCAGGATGCCCGATCAGGTGGGCGAATACCGCGTCCTGCGTGAGCTGGGCCGTGGTGGGATGGGCGTTGTCTATGAAGCCGAACATCTGGCGATGCGGCGGCGCGTCGCGCTGAAGGTGCTGCATGCACGGACGTTGCATCAAACGCACGATCTGCAGCGTTTCCAGCGGGAGGCGCGGGCGGCCGGCCGACTGCACCACACAAATATCGTGCCTGTGTTTGAAGTGGGGACCGATGGGGACACTCACTATTACGCCATGCAGTGCATCCGCGGGCAGAATCTCGATCTGGTGATTGCCGATCTGAAACGATTGCAGCAGCCGGCGAGTGACCAGGCCACTGCGGTGGTGCACGCTCAAAGTGAGTCAGCGGCCACTGCGGCCGCCTGTCTGCTGACGGGCAGTTTTCAGGCGTCGGATGTGTCGGCGACTGGGGGATCGGACGGCGAAGAACTCGTGGACCGGGCGGACGAACGTGTGAAAAACAGCGGGCAGGATCCTGTCGCCGCCAGCCGGTCGTCCCATCGGCCCCGGCACACGCTTCGCCAGGGAGCATCCGGAACGGCGGCGGACACAGAACCGATGACGCCGTTATCGCAGGAAGAACTGCAGTCGTCAGAGCTGTCACGCATTGGCGAGCCGACGGAGAGCTACTTCCATCGTGTGGGGCGTATCGGCGCTCAGGTGGCGGAGGCACTGGCCTACGCGCATGAGCACGGCATCCTGCATCGTGACATCAAGCCGGCCAATCTGATTCTGGACACGGAAGGGACCGTGTGGGTCACCGACTTTGGCCTGGCACGCAGTGAAGAGGACAATCTGACGAACACCGGAGACATTGTCGGCACGCTGCGGTATATGGCGCCTGAACGACTGCGGGGGCGAGCTGATGGCCGCTCGGATGTTTACAGTCTGGGCCTGACGCTGTATGAGTTGTGCACACTGCGCTACGCGTTTGACAGCGCCGATCGCTCTGATCTGCTGCGGCAGATCAACCGAGCCGACATCCTGCGGCCCCGCGTGATCAATCCGGCCATCCCCCGCGATCTGGAAACCATCGTTCTGAAGAGTCTGCAGCAGGATCCGTCTGCCCGGTATGCGTCGGCAGAGCTGCTGGCCGAAGACCTGCGGCGATTCGTTTCGGATGTCCCCATTCTGGCGCGGCGGGCGTCGTTGACCGAACAGACCATCCGCTGGATGCGTCGCAATCCGGTGCTGGGCAGTCTGGTGAGCACCATCTGCCTTCTGCTGTGCGTCGTGGTGGCCGGCGCTGTCTGGTTTGCGGTCGATGCCGGCCGACAGGCCATCCGACTGGCTGACGAAACCAGTCGGGCCCGCGCGGCTGAGCGAGACGCGCAGGCCGTCAGTCTGGAGTCGCGACGGACGCTGTTTGATTCGTTCCTGAATCAGGCCCGCGCGAGTCGCTGGAGTGGGCGTCGTGGTCAGCGGTTCGAAACACTACGGGCCGTACGTCAGGCGGCCGAACTGCTGCCCACCCTGCAACTGACAGGGCAGGATGTTCGGCGGCAGCAGGCGCTGCTGCGCAGTGAGGCCATTGCCGCGCTGCCGCTGGTGGACGTGGAACGGCAGACCGTGTGGCCGGCGGACAGCCGAGCTCGCTGCACGGTCAGCCCGGATGGCCGCCGCGTGGCGTCCTGCGATTCCCAGGGGCGTGTGTCTGTGTTTGATGGTCGCACCGGTCAGCCCGTGTGCCGGCTGCAGGGACCTGTCGTGACGGGCTGGCGGACCGTTTTCAATCAGGACGCCACGATTCTGGCTGTGCTGTTTCATCCGGCGTCGCCCGCGAAGGATTATCAGCTGCGCGTCTGGGACACCACAAGCCGAGAGGAACTGCTGGCGATTGACGCGGGTGTCGATCGCTGCGTGCTCGATTTTCATCCGGATGGTTCGCTCATCTTTATGCGCGACGATTTGTCACTGTCCCGCTGGGAGCGAGGTGGCGGCCTGACGCCACTGGGCACGAGGCTCTTCAGCCAGCCCAGTCATCTGCTGATCGATTCGTTCGGCCGTTTGCTGACGGCGATTGGCCGTCGGGTGGAAATTCGCAGAACCGTCACTGACAAGCTGCCCGACCGCACCGTCGAATTTCCCGGGCGAGTGCATGTGTTCGCTCTGCACAAACATCGTCTCGCTGTCGCATGTGCCGATGATCGGGCTTACCTGCATGATCTGACTACCGACGAACGACGTTCTTTCGAGGGGCACCTCAGCAATGTCACGTCGGTTCGCTTCGCCGCAGCAGGAAAGCTGTTGCTGACCGGCAGCTGGGACGAACGTCTGCATGTTTATGACAGTACCACCGGGCAGCGGCGTTTGCAGCTGGAAGGCTACGACCTCGCCCAGGGACAGCACATGATCACCGATCGTGTGCATCTGACCAGACCCGCCATTGAGCACGGCATCTGGAAATTTGCCAGCGGTGACGCGTTCGATTTCATTCCGGTCTCGACGGACGGAGATTTTCGCGACGTCGCCGCGCATCCCAGCCAGCCTCACGTGATTGCTGTCGCAGGTCCGGATCTGAGTTTCTGGAACACGGACACTCACACGTGCCTGGCTCGTTTTGCCATTCGCTGTTTTGACGCCGAGTTTTCGGCGGACGGGCGAGCGATCTATGTGGGGGGCGTTGGCAGCGATCCGTGCTACCGCTGTCAGCTTTCGGACCTGGGGCAATCCGCCGACGACCCGTCCCGGTGGCAGATCGACGCGCCCAAAGTCCTCGACTGGGTTCCCGCCGCCATCACACCGGGGCTGGGTCAGCATCTGGCTTTGAACGCTGCCGGCAATCGCATGGCAATCAAGCACGGGGCGACTGATGTCGTGATTATGGATTTGGTCGCTCGGCAGGAGGTGGCGCGAGTCGGCGGCCATGCGCGTCGCGCCACGCTAAGTTTAAGTCCCGATGGCCACACGCTGGTGACCGGAGCCTGGCACGGCAGTGGAGTGCGCGTCTGGAATCTGCAGGACGGAACTGACCGGGATTTGCTGCCGGACTCCGGCAATTCGTGGTCGCAATTCACTCCGGACGGCCGCTGGCTGTTTGTTTCCAGTGAGCAGGGGTGTTTTCGCTGGGAGACTTCCACGTGGCAGCGACTGGCTCTCAACGACGAGCGGTTTGACAGCCGGGAACGTCCCGTGGCGATCAGCCCTGACGGTCGCCTGGCCGTGCTGACCAGTACCCGCTATGTGCCGCGACTGGTGGATGTGGCGTCCGGAGAGACCATCGGCTTGCTGCAGGCGCCGGTGCGTGGCGTGGGATTTTCTGCGTTTAACTGCGACGGAACGCGTCTGCTGAGTGCGGTCGACAGTGGCGTCAAGATCTGGGACATCACTGCCATCACCCGCGAACTGACAGACTGCGGTCTGTCGCTGTCCGCCAAGGGGCACTGATGAGCAGCGGCCACCCGAATCCACAAACGGCGGAATTCCACTCCCTGTCGAATCGTCCGACTGACTGCTCGAACACAAACAGCCGTCGAGTTCCGTGAAGACGACGGCTGCCGGATTCGAGTCTCTGGCAGCATGTTGTGTCGACTTAGTGACAGGTTGCTGCCCGAATGGCCCCAATTTCTTGTCCGGCTCTGGGCAACAAGGGGGCAACAAAATCTGAAAAGTCACAATTTTTTGTCGGCTGGCATCTGCTACTGCGAGTGACGTGTCACACGCCAGGCAGTCGGCTGTCGGTCAGGACGCGGTGGTCGAATTTGCCTCGTCGGTCCCGCGCTGGCGACGTCGTCGGTACCAACCACCGACGCCCAGGCAGAGAATCAGAGGCGCCATGCCAGGCTCAGGAACACATTGCTGTGTGCCGGCCATGAAACCGCATTCACCTCAGCGGCCGTCAGGGCATTGTCGTAAATCCGAAATTCGTTGATGCTGCCAATCAGGAATGGATCCGCGAATTGAGAACGCCCCAGGTAGTTGCTCGTTGTGTTTCCCAGACTCGACGGGGTGAGTGTGACTCCAGAACTGGTGGCGACCAGGCTTCCGTTGATGTAGATGCCGGCGATATCTGTCGCTGCATCAATTGTCACTGCATAGTGGGTTTCCATATTCAGCGGGAACTGATCTGCACTTATGACCGACTGTTGGCCCGGTATTCCGGTGGACGAGATCGAGAATTCCATGCCATCTGGACCGCCTGCGTCCGTGGTCAGGAACATGTACTCAGTGGTGTTGACGCTGGTGGCCACTGAAATGACGGCACCCGCAACCACCACGGCAGAGCTGATCCACCAATATTGCTTCACCGAAGATGCCACAGACTTTGTCGGCAGTTCCAACGCGACATTACACGGCGGTGCCTCGATTGTCGGTGGCCAGCTGGTGCTTGACGGTGTTGACGACTACGCCTCGCTCCCCATTGGTGCCACGATCGCTGCCGCCAATTCAGTGACCATCGAAGGTTGGGCAACGGTCACAGAAAATCGAACCTGGTCGCGGCTATTCGACTTTGGAAGCGCTGTAAGACCAATCAGTGAAGTCTCATTGGGGGGTACCTCGTCGCTCAACCAAAAGATTCACGACCCGATCGGATTTTCGCTGGTGGCAGCGATAAGCTAACGGGTGCAGTGACGAGTGACTCCCTTTCTTCCCACGCATGCATCAATTTGAGGGCGATCACTGCCTGAATCTGTGATCTGTTACCAATAGTTGGCGGCAAACCAGAGACAGAAACAAAGCGTTGCTGGGGGGGAGTACGCCCCTCGGATTGCATGCATACTGGACCGCTGGTGCAGGCCGTGTTTTTGCCGGGCCATCCATGAGGCAGGGAGCTCAGAGGGAATTCGGTGGCGCAAGAGAACGAAATTTGACGATGACGACGATAGCAAGACGCCTGCTAATTCTGACAATTTGCTGATCTGTAATGAATCTTACGCGCGCCACCATTGTCCTGCTGATGAGCACCGGAGTATTCTCGGTGCGTCTATCGGCCGATGAACCGCAGCCGACACCCCCTGTCGCGGACAGCTCCGTCCAGCAGCAGCTCGACGCTCAGGCGGCAGAAATTGCCGAATTGAAGTCCCAGCTGAAGGAGCTGACAACGCTGCTGCGACAGCAGACCGCCGGCCCGCCGACGGTGCCCGCTTCCTGGCAGGCGTCACCAGCTCAGTCGCCGCCAGTGGCCGCTCCTCTCGTGCCGCCGGGGGAGGACCATTCCGCCGCGCAGCTTTCGTCGGTGGTCCCGATGACAGCACCTATGGTGGGCTGTGGAGATGACTGCTCGCCGAAAATTGACAAACAGAAAGTCCCCGTGCAGGCCGCCGTGCCCGCGCTCGATTCCTGTGGCGAGCCGAGTGGGATCGACAGCGTGCTGTTGCGTTATGTGGCTGACTATGACAAAGGATTTATTATCCGTGGCATTGATCCTGAGGCGGATCCGTTTCGATTGAAGGTCAATGGCTGGATTCAGGCTCGCCATGTGGGCTTTACACGAGACGCAAACTTCTGGACTGACAACGCGGGCGTTACTCGTCCCATTCGCAATCGCAATCACTTTGACATTGAGCGAGCGCGACTGGTGTTCTCGGGCAATGCCCTGGACAAACGGCTGTCCTATTTTCTGCAGCTCGATGGAGACGCTGATGGACGCGACACGGTGGACTTTTTCGACTACTGGTGGGCGTGGACCTTCAGTGACGAACTGCGGGTGCAGATCGGTAAACGCAAAGTCACGGCCGGCCGCCAGTGGCTGCGGGGAGCCCGCAACACGCGTCTGAGCGAACGACCGGTGGCCACAGACTTTTTTCGGCCCGACCGAACCATTGGTATCTTCGCCACTGGCACGATCAACGACCGCTTCAACTATGAAGCCATGGTGGGCAATGGCTATCGCACGGCCAACCGCAATGCCACCGACTTAAACAACGACTTTGCTGTGGCCACCACCGGCTGGTGGGACAACGAAGGCGGATTCGGCAAGTATCTGACCGACCACGAATGCTCTGAAGATCTGAAGTATCGCGTCGGCTACAGTTTTGCGTATGCCGCACAAAACAGTGTTTCACCGGTCGGGGTGCCGTTGAGCGAATCCGACTTTGTGCGGCTGGCAGACGGCACGCGGCTTGTGCAAACCGGCGCCCTGGCACCGGGCGTGACGGTCAACCAGTTCGACACCTACTACTACGCTGTTGACCTGGCCGCCAAGCATCGGGGCTGGAGCATTAACAGCGAAGTCTATTTCCGCTTCCTGCAGGATTTGGGTGGAGATGGACCGTTGCCCGTCAGCCAGATTCACCAGCGCGGTTTTTACGTGGAAGGCGGACGCATCATCCTGCCGGAGAAGCTGGACTGGAATGTGCGTTTCTCACAGGTCAACGGAGACTTCGGCAGTGCGTCTGAGTATGCGGGCGGCTTCAACTGGTTCCCGCTCAACACACGACGGCTGAAAGTGTCGTTTGATGTAACGTATGTGGACGGCAGCCCGCTGCAGAACACGGCCACCGAAATTCTGGCCGGCGATGAGGGCACGCTGTTTCGCACGCAGTTTCAGGCAGAATTTTAGTCGCCTGATCGCCCGCTGTTCACCAGCGTAAGCGAAATACACTGTTCGCGTGGTCCCATCAGCGTGGTCCCATCAGCGCGGTCTACCATGCGTGGCCGTAGCCGCCAGTCACCTGCAGGTTGTTTTCGATAAAGCGTGAGCCCGTCAGCCCGCGTACGCTTTCCTGAATTCGCTGCTTATCGTGCCAGCAGTCAACCGTACCGCTCAGCAGGACTGCGTCGTCATCAAACTGAATGTCGACGTTGCGAGCGTTCAGACGAGACACCGCTGTTTTCATCATGTCCAGCAGATGATGTTCGGTGTCGATGCGAAGATGGCCGTTGGACAAAGCCGGTGAGGAAGTCGCCATGGAAACCACGTTTTCCCGCGGGAGATTCGAATGATTGAGTGCCCCGCCCTGAGCGTTCCTGATCCACCCGAAGTATCGACCTTGTTTTGCCACGGATGACGGGAACGTTTGGCGAAACCCCTTGGGTGAGCAATTGCCTGGTAAACCCTGTCAGATATTCCGGTTAGGTAATGCCTGCGAATCTCCTGTTCAGCAGCCCGGAGGGGAAAGTCCCAGCGCCGATTGCGTCGCCCTGGGATCAGCCGACATAGAGGCTGCCGTTATTCGTCCGTCGCCAGTCCCGCGACCTGCAGCGCCAGATTGTAGATTTCACTGGTGTCCAGCAGCACGTCGCTGGATTCAAACAGCTGGCGGATGGCCTGTTTGTGCACTTTCATCTTGGTCCCACCCACTCCCAGCGCTCCATAGCAGACGGTTCCCTCCACTTGTTTCGCCTTGTCTGTGGCACCCACGTCGGCCAGGCCGGTGGGCGGGACGGCGTTCAGGTCAATGGCGACCTGCAGGTCGGGCAGTGCGGCCAGGCTGCCTTCGGGGAGGAAGCAAATGCCAGCGGCGCCAGCGGCGACCACCAGCTGTTTGCCGGCACACAGCGCCTGAAATTCTTCTGTTGTGGAACCAGCGGCCGGCTGCAGTTGTCCGCTGCTGGTGTGGGCGGCAATCGCTTCACAGGCAGCCGCCGCCCGATCCTGTGAACGTGACACGAGGGTGACGTTGCAGCCTTCTGCTGCCAGCAACTGACCAACACGCTGTCCGACTGGTCCAGTGCCTCCCAGCACAAGGGCGGACGTGCTGTTGAGTGGCAGATGCTGTTTGGCGGCGACAACGGCCGCGGCAGCCGTCGTGTTGCAACCGTTGGAGTCCATCATCACGGAGACCCGCATGGGGCCGAAAAACGCCTTTTGCACGTGCTTCATCAGGGCTTCGCCCTCTGACACGCTGCTGCCGCCGACGAAGATGGCCGTGTTCTTCAGGTCCGCAGGACCGCGCGTGAAGATCGCCCCGTGCACCAGTCCGGTGACGTTGTCGCCGCTGATGCCGCCATAGGAAAACAGTTCTTCGGCGCCCGCATCAACCGCCACAACGCGGTCGAATGTACTGGGCTGCTCATCGGTGTCGAACTGGATCAGGATCTTCTTCATGGAAATCTGCACGCGCAAACGAAATCGAAAGCAAAGGGCGTCGCTGGCCGGTCAGTCGGGAAGCTTACTCCCGCGGGCGTCGCTTTGCCTGACTAGCGCGACGGAAATCTGCAAAAACATGTTCGGCCAGAAGTGTGGATTCGGCCGACAGTTCGTCGATGCGGTTGCGAAAGATGGCGAACGCACTGAGGGAGGGTACGGCAACCCCCAGTCCCAGCAGCGTGGTCACCAGGGCGCGGTAGATGCCCGGAGCCAGTTCCGATACCTGCGGGTTGGCCTTTTGTTCAAATTCCAGAAACGCCTGGATCATGCCCCAGACGGTTCCCATCAGGCCCAGCATCGGGGCGATGGTGCCGATGACAGACAGATATTCTATGCGTCGAAACAAACGTGCCGATTGTTCGACGGCCGTATCTTCCATGGCCTTCTCCACCGACGCATACCCCAGTGAAGTTTCTGCAAGGCCCGCATGCAGCAGACGACCCAGGTAGCCGGAATGCTGCTCGCACAGTTTTTTGGCATCATCCACTTTGCGCTTGGCCAGACAGGCGTGCACCTCTTCGGCCAGTCCGGGCGGCATCAGAATGCTGCGGCGGATGTTCATGATGTGATCAGCAATCAGTGCCACCATCACCAGACTCAGCAGCACGATCAAATAACCCACCCAGCCGCCGGCACGCAGCATGCCCTGCAGAGTCAGTCCGCCAGGTTCCGCGGGTGTCTGGTTCTCACCTGGCTGCGGACCAGTGGTGTTCGTTTGCACGTTGGGTGGCAATTCGCCCTGAGCGGCGGTCGCCACCGGTGAGAAGACGGGGGAAAATGCCAGCACGCAGACAGCCAGCAACAACAGCAGTGTCAGCCAGCGGGATGGCGACGGGGCCTGGGGGGACAGCGTCGGTATTTGTGCCGCTTGCATTGTATTCGTGGGCATCCATTCGCGTTCTGGCTGAGTGAGTGACGGTCACGGCGGTGCATTCTAGGCAGACCGCCGGTTGGCGTGAACCCTTGCCACAGATTCCGCCCGGCCGGTGGAGATTCAATCCGCGTCCAGCGGTGCCACGTCGACACTGACTGACAGCGTGGGCTCGCCGCCGCCCAGAAATACGCCTTTGATGGGCACCACATCGCTGTAGTCTCGCCCGCTGGCCACCGTGACGTGATCGGTGGAACACAGGCAGTTGTTGGTGGGATCAAAGTCCACCCAGCCGAGTGTTTCGCCGCAATAGACGGACAGCCACGCATGCGACTGATCAGCGCCCACCAGTCGCGGCTTGCCTTCCGGCGGCAGTGTTCGCAGATAACCACTCACATAGCGAGCCGCAATTCCGTGTGACCTCAGACAGGCCACCCCCACGTGCGCGAAGTCCTGGCAGACGCCGTGACGCGCCTCAAAGGCCACACTGGTGGGCGTGTCCACCTGAGTGGCGTCTTTGTCGTAACGAAATTCCTGATAGATGTGTTTGGTCAAAGCCAGTGCCGCTTCCACGATCGGGCGATCGGGCGGCAGGTCAGCGGACGCCCAGGCGTGGAAGTCTGCCGAACGACGAATGCGGGGCGAATCAAACACAAACGGGATGACGTCCAGCCAGCGGGCATCCGTCCGGTCGGCTAGACCGGCAACAACCTGCCGGCACGTCGGCGATGTGACCCCGGCCAGATCCGAGCGGTCCTGCACGCTCACCTCGCTGACCGCTTTGATCACCAGTTTGGCGTGACTTTCTTCCAGTGAAAATCGCTGCACCACATTGCCGAACATATCCTGCCGCTGATGGATGCGGGCAGGTCCGGGCTCAATGGCAAGCTGATGCTGATGGACGATGAGTCCCGGACACTCATGCGGTGTGAGCATCACCACGTTGTGGCACACACTCACCGGCGTGGAGTATTTGTAGGACGTGGTGTGCGTGATGCGATACTTCACGATCCCGCCTCCATGGTGCCGCGGGAATCACGATCGGGATGCTGCACGCCAAAATGCCGCGGCAGCCCGGCGTGAATCAGAAAACGGCTGGACACGGCGTCAGAAATCCGCGGCAGATCGGCATCGAGCTGATCCAGCAGGCTCACCAGCTGTCGCCGTCGCCCGCTGTCGTTCTGTTCGGCCAGTGCGTAGACGTCGCACAGTTTGATGGTGCTGGCCAGATGCACGGCCATCCGCTGTTCCGGGTTGAGCTGCGCCTGATGGAGGTTGCCGGGCATGGCATCCAGATGCTCGTTGATGCGAATCAGCTGATAAATCATGGACCGCGGATTGGTGGTGTCGGTCATCAGCAAATCAAGCACGACCGGCACCTGAAACGTCGACAGATAGCGATTGCGGTAGGTCATCAGACTGTCAGAGACCGTCAGCAGCGATTCCAGCATCTCCGCATCGCCCCGCTGGGGGGCGAGAAAACTGCGGAGCAGTGCGCTGGTCTGGGTGACACGTTCCAGTCGCCGACCCAAATCAAAAAAGCTCCAGCCCAGGGTGCGCGTCATGCCTTCGCCCACCAGTCCGTTCAGGGCGGCCAGCTCAGCCAGTGTGGTTTCCAGCAGGTCGGCCATATCCACTGACGTGCGATCGATGCGTTCGGATGCTTTCTGCAGGCCGTCCTGCAGACGGTCCACCGCCTGCCACATGTCCAGCGAGATACGATCCCGCACCCGCAGGGCCGTTCTCAGGGCATTGTTGACAGAAGACCGCAGTGACAGCGGGCGTTCCACATCCAGCACGCAGTCCGGCAGCGAGGAGGCTGCGTCAGAAATGGTGCGGCTGAATTCCGGCACGACGTGGTCCGGGTCCACCTGACCGGAGGTGGCCAGATAACGCAGCAGCGGCAGGTTTTCGGGACCATCGGTGTCTTCGGACTCCAGGCTGGCATACAGCGTTCGCAGCACACGGGCCGACTGCGCCGCGCGTTCGGCATAGCGTCCCAGCCAGAAAAAGTTGTCCGCCACGCGGGACGGCAGTTCTGATCCACTGCGGCGAGGAGCCAGCAGGGACGACGATCCCTCCAGCAGACTAAACGGCTCCACCGGCTGCTCAGACAGAATCCACACATCCTGACTGCGTTCCCCGGCCGTCATCGTGAAGTTCAGACTGTCCGAATCGGGTGACACCCGCGCCAGTCCGCCGGGCAGACTGCGAAAGCCGTCTTTGGTCTGCAGCTGAAACGTCCGCAACCCCACATACCAGGACTCCACGCCGTCATCGGTCAGCACGGGCGTGGTGGAGCGATCGATCATTTCCTGCCCCACAAAGCGTTCGGGGCTGGCTTTGATCTGCGACATCAGCACGTCTTTGGCCGTGGCATTCAGTGATCGCACCACCGTGGGACGCACGTCGGCCATGCGGTAGGCCGGACGAATCAGCATGCGATCGAAGTTTTCCAGCACGTACCGACACCAGTCGTCACGGCCGCACCACCATGTGGCGACCGACGCAATGGCCAGATCTTCGCCCAGCAGATGCCGCGAGACGGCCGGCAGAAACGGAAGAAAGGCGGGCGATTCCACCAGTCGAGTGCCCACGGCATTGGCCACCGCCACCTTGCCTTCCCGCACGACATTCAGCAGAGAAGAAATGCCGATCTGCGAAGCGGGGTTCAGTTCCACCGAATCACAGTCGTCATCATCGAGGCGACGCAGCAGCACTTCCACCGGCAGCAGTCCGCCGAGTGTCAGCAGCTGCACGCGATCATTCCGCACGGCCAGATCATCGCCTTCGGCCAGCGTGTAACCCAGATAGCGGGCCAGATACGAGTCTTCAAAATAGCCACGACTTTGCGGACCTTTGGTCCACAGTACGATTCGAGGGTTCTCTTTGAACCGCGGCGCGAGGCGACGCAGTTCTTCTTTGAGCGAAGCATAAAACGGGGCCAGTCGACAAACGGGCAACTGGCGAAAAATGCCCGCCAGCATGCGCGATGTGGTGATGCGATTTTCCAGCACATAGCCCAGGCCAAACGGCGAACGCGTGCGATCACCGGTGGCCCACCACTGGCCCGAAGGATCGCGTGCTAAATCTGTCACGCAGTAGGTCAGCAGCCGTTCCTGCGACAGCGGGAGATTCTGATAAGCCGGGTACCAGCCGGGATGCCCAAACACCAGTTCGGGCGGGATGATCTGATCTTTCAGCAGCCGTTGTTCGCCCAGCAGGTCGCGAAGCAGGGCATCCAGCACGCGGGCGCGCTGCTGCAGCTGTGCCGTAACCGTTTGCCATTCGGATTCTGCCAGCACCATGGGGATGGCATCCAGCGCCCACGGCCGCGAGACCAGGCCGTCTTCTTCGTACGGATTGTACGTGATGCCGTTGCGTTCGATTTGAGCCTGCGCCTGGTTCCAACGGCTGCGCAGTCGCTCCATGCCCATTTCGCCCAGCTGCTGCAGCAGCGGTTGCCAGGAGGGCCGAACCTGGCCTGTGGACGTGACGGCTTCGTCAAAGATGCCTCGCGGTGGGGCGTATTGGCCAAACAGCGGGGATGAAGAGGGTGGGGAGTTCAAAAACAGAGTCACTGACAGGGGCAAAGGCAACGGAAGAGGGAAGACTCTAGTTCGTGCGTCCCTGTTTTGCCATCACGATGCAGGTGCGATGCCGGCGGCCCGGCGGAATCCCGCCGCGAGCCTGTCTTCAGGCCAGGTTTGTCGGGTGGCTGTGTTTGTCAGGTCATCGGCGTGCGGCGCATGTCCAGCGTCATGGGGAAGGCGGGATTGGGCTCCACCGGTGGCACCCGAAAATCGCCCGGAGTATGTCCCATCGGAAAGAACCGCGCTGCCCGACGGGATTCTGCCTCGTAGGCATTCACGGGGAACACGTCCGAATTGCGGCCCGTCGGATTCTCCACGTAGTAGGTGCAGCCGCCGACGGAACGCTGCGACCACTGATCCAGCAAATCGAACACCAGCGGCACATGCACGGGGATCGTTGGATGCAGACAACTGGGCGGACACCACGCGCGATATCTCACGCCGCCGACAAACTCTCCCGGCACACCGGTGGGATGCAAAGGCACGCGGCGGCCGTTGCAGGTGACCACATAGCGGTCTCCCGTCATTCCGGTCACTTTCACCTGCAGCCGTTCCACAGACGAATCCACAAAACGAACGGTGCCGCCGGAGGCCGGTTCTTCGCCCAGCACGTACCACGGCTCAATGGCAGACCGCAGTTCCAGGTGCAGGCCGTCGCACTCCAGCTCTCCAATGCGGGGAAAACGGAATTCAAACTGCGGCGCAAACCAGGCGGCATCAAAATCAAAGCCACAGCGGGACAAATCGCTGATGACATCGGCAAAGTCGCGCCACACAAAATGGGGCATCAGGCAGCGGTCATGCAGCTGCGTGCCCCAGTGCACCAGCGGTTGGTCGTAGGGCGTTTCCCAGAACCGCGCCGCCATCGCCCGAATGAGCAGCTGCTGTGTGAGGTTCATTTGCGGGTGCGGCGGCATTTCAAAGCCCCGCAGTTCCAGCAGGCCCAGTCGGCCCGTGCTGCTGTCCGGTGAATACAGTTTGTCGATGCAGAATTCCGCGCGATGCGTGTTGCCCGTCAGATCGATCAGCAGATTGCGAAACAGTCGATCCACCAGCCACGGAGCCGCTTGCTGACTGCGGTCGGGCACCAAAGAAAAGGCCAGTTCCAGTTCGTAGATAGCATCCGCCCGACCTTCATCCACTCGCGGCGCCTGACTGGTGGGGCCGATGAACTTTCCGCTGAACAGATACGACAGCGAGGGGTGATTGAGCCAGTAGCCGACAAAGCTTTTGAGCATATCGGGACGCCGCAGGAAAGGACTGTCAGCTGGCGTGACGCCACCGAGCACAATGTGATTGCCGCCGCCGGTGCCGGTGTGTGTGCCGTCCAGGTCAAATTTGTCGGTGCCCAGTCGAGTCTGCCGCGCCTCGTCGTAGATGCCTTCGGTGATGTCCACCAGTTCGTCCCACGAGCCGGCCGGATGCACGTTCACTTCAATCACGCCCGGATCAGGGGTGACTTTCATGTTCTGCAGACGCACATCGTGCGGCGGCAGATAACCTTCCAGCACAACCGGCATTTGCAGCGATTCGGCCGTGGCTTCAATCAGCGTCAGCAGTTCCAGATAGTCTTCCAGCACTTCCACCGGCGGCATGAAAATGTGCAGCCGTCCCTGCCGCGGTTCCACGCACAGCGCCGTGCGGACCACCTGCTGCGGGTCGGTTGCGTTCGGCTCGCCGTCTGTTGGGCGGCTGCCGATGGCCGGCTGCTGCTGTGACACGCCCACCTGCCCGGTGACTTCCGGCTGGCCGGGCAGCCACGACTGCGGCCGTTCGTCAAACTCCGGCAGCGGGCCCTGATCCAGCAGCGGGTCGGGGGGCTGCAGCACGGGCTGCTGGCTTTGTGGCACCCACGGCAGACTGTCCAGCGGCAGTCTCAGGCCAATGGGCGAATCGCCGGGCAGCAGAAACATGCGGTCCGGACGCACGGGCCAGGGGCCCGTCATCCACGGCCGATCTTTGGCTTGCCACCACGGACGTCGCAAAGGCAGCACAAAGCCCACAGGCTCGCCCACGCCTTTGGCAAACACGTCCGCCAGACGAGCGCGTTCTTCCGGATCCTGCAGTTTGGAATCTTCCGGCGACACGTTGACGGGCAGCCGCTGTTCCTTCAGCAGGTAATGGGCCACGTCTTCGTAGACGGCCACGATGTGTTCGCTGGTGACGCCCAGAGCTTTGGTCAGTTGCTCGGCAAACCGCTCGGCATCGGCAACGCCAAACCCATAATCACGATCCACATCGGCAATCAAATCCGCGTTCCGCCAGGCGGGCACGCCGTCTTTGCGCCAGTAGCAGCCCAGCGCCCAGCGGGGCAGCGATTCTCCCGGATACCATTTGCCCTGGCCGTAATGCAGGAAAGCGCCGTCCGCAAATCGCGATCGCAGTTTCTTGATGAGGATTTCCGACAGCCGCCGCTTCTCCACGCCGACCGCCGCTGTGGTCCACTCTTCCCCCTCCATGTCGTCGATGGACACAAACGTGGGTTCGCCGCCCATGGTCAGTCGCACATCGCCGTCGTTCAGACGTTCATCCACCTGGGTGCCGGTGGCCAGAATCTTCTGCCAGTCGTCATCGGAGTATGGTCGGGTGACGCGCGGATCTTCATGAATGCGGGTGACGGACATCGCAAAGTCGAATTCCACTTCGCATTCGTCCAGAGCGCCACTGATCGGTGCCGCCGAAGTGGGTTCCGGCGTGCAGGCGAGCGGCAGATGGCCTTCGCCCGCGAGCAGGCCCGATGTGGGATCCAGTCCCACCCAGCCGGCGCCAGGCAGATAGACTTCCGCCCAGGCGTGCAGATCGGTGAAGTCCACTTCGGTGCCGCTGGGCCCATCCAGAGATTTCACGTCGGGAGCCAGCTGAATCAGATAGCCACTGACAAATCGTGCCGCAATGCCCTGATGTCGCAGCAGCTGCACGAGCAGCCACGCCGAGTCGCGACACGATCCGGTCGCGCGTTTTAGCGTTTCCTCGGGCGTCTGCACGCCGGGTTCCATGCGAATCTGGTATTCAATCTGCCGCTGCAGCTGCGCGTTGAGGTCCACCACAAAATCGACTGTCCGCCGCGGTGTGCGATCGATGCCCGCCAGCAGTTCGGCCGTGAGGGGACCGGGCGACTCGCATTCCAGAAACGGCTGCAGTTCGCGTTTCAGATCGGCCGGATACTCAAACGGAAAGGTCTCCGCCGATTCCTCCACAAAGAACTCAAACGGATTGATGACCGTCATTTCGGCAATCAGATCCACTTCCACGCACAGCGACTTCGCGGGTTTGGTGAAGACGGCCCGCGCCTGAAAATTGCCGTGCGGGTCCTGCTGCCAGTTGAGGAAATGGTCTTCCGGTGTGATCTTCAGCGAGTAGCTGAGCACGGGCGTACGACAGTGAGGGGCCGGTCGCAGACGGGCGATCTGCGGGCCGAGGTTAATCAGGCGATCGTACGTGTAAGTCGTTCTGTGATTCAGAGCAACGCGAATGGTCATAGGGGCAGACAGAGGTTGAGTTCAGGCGAAGGAGCAGAGGCTGTCAGCGTCTGGCGGAAAGATCAGGGCTGGCTGCAGCGTCACTGCTGCTGCTGGGGCACGGACGCAAAGGCTTTGCTGGCGAAGTAGGTTTCGTGCACCTTTTCTCCAATCACATTCAGCGACTGCTGCAGCGAGTCCGTAAACTCGTGCACGCCGTGATCGATGATGAAGGACGCTGTGGTGTTGGCAAAGCTCTCCAGCAGTTCGTCGGCCTGCCGCACCACTTCGTTGTGTTCTTCTTCCACGGGACCGGCAATTTCCGACAGCGAGTTGCGGACCTGCTGCACAGAAAACCGCATCGCCCGCGGGAACTTTCGATCAAGCACCAGAAAATCGACAATGCGTTCCACGGTCAGCGCGTGGTAGCGCTTGCGGTACATTTCAAAACTGCACGTCGAACGCAGCACGGCAGACCACAGCAAATCATCAGAGGGTGTGTCCACATCCCGCAGGCGGCGATGCAGGGTGAAGTATTTGACGTCCAGAATGCGGCTGGTTTTGTCAGCGCGTTCCAGGAATCGACCGATGTTGGCAAAGTGCCAGGCGGTGCCGCGGGACATCGTGGCCTCCATGATGCCAGTCATCTTGTAGCACTGCTGCACCGTGTTGTCGTAAAAGTCGGCGTTGCAGAAATCCTCGGCTGCACACGACGCCTCCTTGACTTCGTGGTACAGCGTGTTGAGCTGCTCCCAGGCTTCCGAGGAAATCGCCTCCCTCACAGTGCGTGCATTTTCCCGCGCTCGTGAGATGGCCGTGGAGATGGAACTGTGATACTGCCGATCGAACGTCAGAAACTGCAGCACATTTTCGGATGTGAAGGCGCCGTAGTGCTCGCGAAAATAGTCTTCATCGCCCGTGGCTCGCACCAGCGGTTCCCACTGCGCGATGCCACTGCCGGGATGATCCAGACTGCAGTTGATGGTCACTTCCAGAAAACGAGCGATATTCTCCACCCGCTCGACATAGCGAGCCATCCAGTAAATGGAATTGGCAACTCGACTCAGCATGAGGTGACACTCATTTCTGTAATGACGGACATTGGGCCTGAAAATAGACCGGTAACAACAGACATCGCTACACCGTCAGCGATTCTTCCGGCTGATGCAGGTCCGTGCCGTCCGGGGCGATGACCCACGTATCCTTGCTGCCGCCGCCCTGCGATGAATTCACCACCAGCGACCCCTTCTTTAAAGCCACCCGCGTCAGTCCGCCCGGGAGCACCCAGACCTCTTTGCCGTATAGGGCATAAGGCCGAAGGTCGACATGACGTCCTTCAAAGCGATTGCCGATCAGTGTGGGCACGCGCGACAGGGCGAGCGTGGGCTGGGCGATGTAGTTGCGGGGATCTGCTTTGATCAGTTCGGCAAACTCGGCCTGCTGTGCGGCCGTGGAATGCGGCCCCACCAGCATGCCGTAGCCGCCTGCTTCGTTGGCCGCTTTCACCACCAGTTCGTTTAAGTGGCTGAGAACGTATTTGCGATCTTCTTCCCGCTGGCAGATGTAGGTCGGCACGTTGGGCAGCACGGGTTCTTCGTTCAGGTAGTAGCGAATCATCTCCGGCACGTATGTGTAAATGACTTTGTCATCCGCCACGCCGGTGCCCGGCGCGTTGGCCAAAGCCACTCGCCCCTGGCGATACGACTCCATCAGCCCCGGCACGCCCAGCATGCTGTCTTCCCGGAACGCCTGCGGATCCAGAAAGTCATCGTCGATACGGCGGTAGATGACGTCCACCTGCTGAAACCCTTCGGTGGTCCGCATGTAGACAAAGCCGTCCCGCACCACCAGATCCTGCCCCTGCACCAGTTCCACGCCCATCTGCTGGGCCAGAAATGAGTGCTCGTAATAAGCGGAATTAAAAATGCCAGGCGTGAGCACCACGATGTTGGGCTCCGCCACATCGTTGGGGCACAGCTCCATCAGCGTGTTGTACAGCTGACTGGGATAGTCGGTTACCGGGCGGACGCGGGAATCGGTGAACACCTGCGGAAAGCTGCGTTTCATGACCATGCGGTTCTGCAGCACATACGACACGCCCGACGGGCACCGCAGGTTGTCTTCCAGTACGTAAATGGCGCCGTCGCCATGGCGAATCAAATCCGTGCCCGTAATATGACACCACACGCCGTTGGGCGGATTCAAACCTTCGCACTGCGGCCTGTAGGATTTGGCCTTCGCCAGAATCTCCTGCGGCAGGATGCCCTCTTTGACGATCAGCTGATCATGATAGATGTCATCAATGAAGCGATTGAGCGCGGTGATCCGCTGTTTCAGGCCCGCTTCGATGTGCTGCCATTCAAACGCTTCGATGATGCGGGGCACGATGTCAAAGGGGAAGATCTTTTCTGTGCCCGATTCGTCGCCGTACACAGTAAACGTAATGCCCATGCGGAGCAGCGATTTTTCGATCGCGTTTTGTCGCCTCCGCAGTTCGCCGTCCGGCAGACCATTGATGGTCTTGATCAGCAGTTCTGAACCGTCACGCACCACGCCGGCTGCCGTGAAGGATTCATCTTCGAATCCTTCGGTCTGGTAATCATCAAAGGTCAAAGCAGGCATGGGGGACTTCGCGAGCGACGGAAAAGACGGTGATGGGCCCTTGCCGCTGCGATTTTCCACAGAAACGAATGGCCTGCCGCCCTGAGATGCAAAAACGATACCAGAACACGTGGTTTGCCCGGTGCGTCCGTGTGACGGCCCTCGCAAAAGACATCGACTCCGGGTCGACCATCTGCACAGAAGTGCGGATCTGTGCAGACGCTTATCATAAGCGGGCTGTCGCTGGAGGTCGGCCGTCACCCGCAGTTTTCTTGACGGTATTCATTCACACAACGCCGCTGCCACGCGATCGCCGCGGCGACTGCCGCATTGTTGGGCGATGCTGTCACACATTCGCCCGCCGCGTGAAGATCACTTGATGCGGCCGCGATACTCGGGGCGGTCCTTCCATTTGGCGTACCACGGCTTGTACAAATCGGTTTCGGCCCACTGTCGGGGACCAGGATCGGCGGGTACCACTTTGCCTTCCGGATAGTCCCGGCCCTCGACGCTTTGCTCCACGGATGCATTCCACGCATCCAGCTGACGCTTCATGCGGGCGAAGACGGCCGGCTCGGTCTTTGCCAGATCGGTGGCTTCGGCGTGGTCTGTTTTGAGGTTGTACAGTTCCAGTTTGTCGGATTTCCCGCTGGGCTTGACGATCTTGTAGTCGTTGTCGATCAGTGCCAGACGATTCGTGTGACGAAAACCCATCGGCTGCGGCCGCGTGGTCAGATCTTCGGTGAGCAGCCGTTTCAATGACACGCCATCCAGCGGCCTCCCGCCGTCATGACGAATGTCGGCCACATCCAGCACGGTGGGCAGAATGTCCATGGTGCAGGCCGGGTGCGATGTGACACGCGGTTGGGCAATGCCACCTGGCCATTCGATGATACTGGGGACTCGCAGTCCGCCTTCGTAAACGCTGCCCTTAAAGCCTCGCAGACCGCCCACGGTATCCGGCTGGATTTTGGGCAGTCCGCCGTTGTCGCTGCAGAACCAGAACAGCGTGTTGTCGGCCACGTTGAGCTTTCGCAGGCCGGCGCGAAGTGTGCCGATGCTGCGATCCATGGCCACCAGTTCGCCGTAGTGGTTGGCCGAGTCCTTCTTCAGATCACCAAACGCCGCTTTGTCTTTGTCGAACGCCACAAATGGGCTGTGCGGAGTGCCGTACCAGATGACCACAAAAAAGGGCGCGTCGCCATCGCCGACTTTTTTGATGTACTGCAGCGCCTCATCGACAATGATCTCAGAGGAATCTCCGGTGAACTCTTCAAAGGTTCCCTGGCGACTCATCACCGGATTCATGTCAAAAAAGTTGGTCACCGACAGCCACGTCTCAAAACCAAAGGGGCCGGGGCCGCGAATGTCATCCTTTAAAATGGGCACGCCTGGTCCCCGCAGCCCGTTCAGATGCCACTTGCCAAAATGGCCCGTGCGGTAGCCCGCCTCGGCCAGAATCTGCGGCAGCGTGATTTCCTGCGGCCGCATCGGCACGCCATGGTTGGTCACGCCCGTGCGATCATTGGTGCGTCCGGTCATCACGGTTGCGCGCGTCGGCGAGCAGTTGGGCGCTCCGGCATAAAAGCGATCGAATCGCAGTCCGGCGGACGCCATCGCGTCCAGATGGGGCGTCTGCAGCCGCGGATGGTCGTAGTAGCCGGTCTGCCCCCAGCCCATGTCGTCGGCCATCACGAGCACAATGTTGGGACGGTCAGCCGCAATGGCCACAATTGGCAGCCACAGGCCACACAGAACGCCGCCCAGCAGGCGGAAAACGAGACTCGGCATAGGGCACTCCAGGTCAGAATTGAGCGAACACTCCATTGTGTCGTCTGGTCTTTGGTATGCCAGCGTACCGTCCTGCTGGCTGCGGGAGTGCGGAACGCGGCCCGCGGTTCGTTTTGACCGCCCGGTCGGGGCGGATGGGCGTCGGTGGGGGGCTGCGGGAACTTGACAAAACATTGGGACAGAGCGGATTGTGACGCAGAAAACGCTGGGCCGACGCGCTCATCTGGCAGATGCTGCCGAACGTCCGGCACATCCCGAAAAGTCGCCGACCCGCAGGCGGATTCTTCTGCCGATTTGCCTCCCCGCCGCATTTGATGTCGACCTATGCTTCGATCGTTCGATGGGCTCAAAGTCTCTGTCAGACTTCGTGACCGCCCATCGGGCCCTTCAGGCCCCTCTGCTGGATGAATGCTATGAGTCGTCGTCTAATCACGCTCCCTGTGCTGCTGCTGCTCGCCGTTCCTGGCTTTGCTCAGGACCGACAGCTGCCCTATCAGGCGGAAGTCATCGCCAACGAAACCTACGCCCGCAGCGGAGGCGGCGAACGCTACTACCCCACGATGTCGCTCAAACGGGGCGATACCGTCAAGGTTCTGCGGCATGATCCGGGTGGCTGGTACATGATTGAACCGCCGCGCGGCAGCTTCAGCTGGGTGCCCAGTCGCTATGTGCGGGGCGTCAACGGCGCCACGGGCGAAATCACGGATGACAACGTGGCCGTGTTTGTGGGCAGTGCCTTTGGTGATGAAACCAGTGTCTGGCAGCGAAACATGCGGGCCGGAGAAAAGGTCACTATTCTTGGCCAGCAGACTCTCGATACACAGTCGGGCCCCATGCAGATGTACAAAATCGCGCCTCCCAAACGAGAGTTCCGCTGGGTCAAAGGCAGTGACATTGTTCCCACGGATAAGTCTGTCCGCGAAGCCCGGGACCGCAACCCCTATGAAGTGCCTTCCGAAATTGCCCGCGAGCAGAAACGACGTCCTGCCGTGCCGACGGCTCGCAGTCCGGAAGGTTTCACCACGCCGGACAACACGGCTCCCTCTTTTGCGCCCAGTCGCCAGCTGGCCAAACTCAAACGTGTTCGCGAAGAACAGCGGGCGCTGCTGGAGCTGGATCAGAAGTTTCGTTTCATGATTACCTCGCCCGCTTCTGAGTGGGATCTGGATCAGCTGGAACAGGACTATCTGAATCTGCAGCAGAAACTGACCCACAAGCCGCTGTCCGGTCAGATTGACCTGCGGTATCCGGCCATCTACCGCTACCGTCAGCGAAAGGCTCAGATCGAAGAATTCAATCGCCTGACCTCCGCCACAGAGAAACGCGATTCCCAGTTGATGGCCCAGCAGTACGGCATGTCATCGCCGCAGCTGGTACAGAGCACGCCGCCGCTGTACTCCAGCGTGCCGCAGCTGGCGACCGGGGAGACCGGACCGGTGGTCGGCATGGGATCGGTGATGAGCGCTGGTCCGGTGATCGGCAGCAACACGACCGACGGCGGTACTGTTTCCACAGACGGTACGCTGTCCGTGCCCGAGAGAAGTTTCGGTGGTGGCTCTTCTGTGCCCACCATCACCCTGCCGGAAGTGGCGACAGGCGACAACTCCACAGCCAGCAACGTGCCGGCCAATTCCAAATACATTGGCGCGGGCTTCCTGCAGCGAGGCGCCGGAGAAAACAGCAACGAATATCTGCTGACCTCACCATCCGGAAAAGTGCTTGCTCGCGTAACGCCGGATAAGAACGTGGACATGGAAAAGTACGTCGGTACATCCGTGGGCCTGCAGGGCAAACGCTGGTTTGATCCGCAGGTCAAAACCGATCGCATCGAAGTCAGCGGTCTGGAGCCGGTGCGGATTCGCAACTGAGCCGGACACTCCGGTCTTCCGAACGCTCGCCCAGGTCCCGACAGCGTCCGGCGGGAGAAAATACGAACAGCCCGCGACAGATCTCAGATCCGTCGCGGGCTGTTTTTGTCCTCACTCGTCAGATGCGGCCAGCACTGCCGACCGCATCCTGCTGTCGCCTAACGATTGAGCGTTCTTTTTAACTCGTCCAGCTGCTCAGGCAGCTGCTCAAAACGCTTGTCCCATTTCGTTGTTAACAGCGTTTTCAGGTGAGCTCGCGCGGCCGCACGATCACCATGCTGAAATTCCACCCTGGCCAGGCGAATCAACGGGGTGGGATCTTCGCTTCGCAGCGACACGGCCTGCTGCCAGTGAGCGATGGCGGCTGACCACAGCTCGCCGTCTTCCCGCAGTTCGGCCAGCTGAATCTGATGCTCCGCTTCCACAGGGGCAGACTCCACAATCGATGTGGCCGCTCGTTCGGCGTTCACGGCATCGCCCAGGGCGGCAAACCGTTCGGCCAGATCGCGACATGTGTCGACTGATCGCGGTGAGGATTCCAGCAGGTCTCGCAGCGTGGAGATCGCCGCCTGGGCATCCCCAGTCTGGTCATATGCGGCCACCAGCCAGCGTCGTGTCTGCTCGTCGGCCGGCTGCAGTTCGATGGCCAGCTGCAGATGCTCAATCGCTTTGGCACCCTGCCCGGCATCCACAAAAGATTTGCCCAGGGCCCGTCGCAGGAACGAACTTTCCTCACCGGATTCGGCCGCTCGCTGCACGATATGCTGTGCGGCGGCATCCAGGTCTGCGGCAGAACTGAGAATGCTCTCCAGCGTACGACGAATGTCATCGCGACGTGACGGATTGCGGCCCGCGTACACCCACGAGCTGGAAATGATGTCCAGTGCGCGGTTGGTTTCGCCCAGGTGCCGCAGGCATTCGGCGTACTGCTGTGTGATGCTGCTCAGCTGGTTGTCGACGGTCTGCGGTTCGCCGTAGCGGTCAATCGCTTTTTCATACAGGCTGGCGGCTTCCGCCCACAGACTGCACGTGCGACAGTGCCACGCGAATGACGACAGCGTACTCCAGGACGCTTTCGGCACGTCGATGATCTTCGTGACCACAAACTCGTATTCCTGTTTCAGCCGCTCCGTTTTCGCCAGTCGTGCCAGACATGTCATGCTCCGCTGACGCAGATCCTGTCGCAGGGGCGACTTTTCCTGCAGCGGTGCCAGCAGCCCCAGAGCCCGCTGATGCTGCCCGGACTGCATCAGCAGATCGATATGGCGAATTCGCAGGTTGTCTGACAGCTGGGCCGTTTTCATGGCGGCTTCCAGAATCTGAATGGCCACCAGCGGCTGGTTGCGCCACTCGCGGCGGTGGAAATTCAGCAGGAAGTTCATGTGCGGTTCAGACGCCGCGTGGCGTTCCGCACAGCTCACCAGTGCGGCCACAATGCGATTGCGGCCATTGCGATAGGCGGACGTGTGATCGACTCCAAACAGTCCGCGGTGTTTATCATCTCGTGCGTTCAGTCCGGTTTCAAAGCCGGAAAACAGTGCGTCCTCCAGCTGAGTACGAACGGGGGCCAGTGAGGCGTACAGTCGGTAGACCTCAGTCTTTTTGTCCCACTCATACGAATAGCGAAACAGCTGTTCGCCGGTGGCGTGGAAGACGGCCCGCGGCTTGGTCCACTGCAGGGCCACCGGCTCGGCATTGAGCTGATCGACCAGAAACATGATGCCGTCACGCCGGCCCACAAATTGCGCCAGTTTGCGGAAAACGGCATTGATCAGTTCCTGATGCCGGTCGCTGTGTCGCCGCAGCAGGGTGGGCGTGAACTCACGCAGTTTCTTCACATCGGCACCGACCAGCCCAACCTTTGCCTCGCCGCCCGCCTGCATCACGTCCAGCAATCGGGACCACGCTTTGGCAAACAGCCGATGACGTTTGGGGCGATACACATTGTCGGCAACGGAATCCCTCAGGAAGGCGTACAGTTCTGCGCCGGTGCCGGCCAGCGTGTTACCGCCGTGACGCAGCGCGTCGATACGCAGCAGCCAGATCTTCTCCGAGAAGTCCACGCTGGGGCGAGCCTGCTGGCAGTCCCGCAGGATCTGATCGCCGCTCAGATAACGACGATGGTGCTGCAGCAGTGTCTGCAGCAGCGACAGATTGCGAGTGGCGTTGCCGGACCACGTGGTGGCATGCGTCAGATGCTGTCGCAGGGATGATTCCAGCACCTGTCGCCGTCGTTCGTTGTCACCGTCGTGCTGCAACGCTCCGGCCAGCGACATGGCAATTCGCAGTCGTTCTTCGCTGCCGCGTTCCGTCAGTTCCAGCAGGTCTTCAATCAGGGCAATGCGACGGGCACGCAGCTGCGCGTCCTGTGACACGCCCATATTGGTCAGGCACTGGGCCAGTAGCGGGGCAAACTCCAGCGTCCACGGCTGTGCGGCCAGCTCATCGATCACCTGCAGCGCGAGGCGGCCATGGGCGTGCGCCTGATCTGTCTGGCGACTGCCACTGACGGCCGTCTGCAGCTTCAGCAGCAGCAGGCCCAGCCGATCGACGACCAGCTGTTCGGCCGATCGGGTGGTGTCAGCGTCCAGCTGCTGCTGCACCCGACGAATCGACGCATAGATGCTGTCGTAGGCCGCTTCCTGATCAACGCCCCGCAGCGTTCCCTGCGTGTGTGACAGCATGTCGAATACGGTCGAGGAGGTGCGTCCGAGCACGGTCTGCCCAATGCTGTTGAGCGCCAGCGGGTCGTGGGTCGCCTTGTACCACTCCATCATCACGTGCACGACGGTCGCCGACTGGTGGGCCGATGTGGCCACCTGCTGCAGTCGCTTCATCACATCCGTCGGCACGGTGGGCGTGCGGTTGGTGGTGTTGTTCTGCCACGATTTCAGTTCAGCCTGCAGCTGCTGCAGTCTGGCCTCCAGCGACATGTGCAGCCACGCCTGCCGTTCACTCTCTTCTTTGTCGGCCCGGCGATCCAGGGTGTGCTGCCAGACGGCCAGCTGCTTCCAGTCGGCCACCGACAGGCGATCGGCTTTACCGGCGGCTTCGTACAGCACGACCGCCTCTTCCACACGATCCAGTTCGGCCAGCAGATGTCCCAGGTGTCGTCGCCACGGCGCGTTCGCATTGTCGTCTGCCATCCAGTCTCGCAGCAGCTGTTCCAGTTCGATGGGCCGATCGGCCGCCAGCAGAATGCCGTACTCGGCCGCCCGCCACGCTCGGGGGGCGATCGCATCCAGCTTTTGGCCGGCCCGCACATAGGCCAGCAGTCTGTCCAGCTCGCTGTCATTGTCCCGTTCAAACACCAGATGCAGCCAGTTGGCAAACAGCCAGTGCCGCGACACCATGTTCACCGAGGCGGCCAGTTGCTGGGCGGCGTCTCGTTTGGCAGCAGGATCCGGCGTCGGCTGAGGCGACTGCGTTAGCAGACTGCGAATTTCTGCGCACATCGTTGCCTGCAGCGTGGCTTTGTCCTGATCGCTGACACCGGCGGTGACGTCGGACTGCAACAACTGCTTCATCAGATTCATGTTGTGAATCCGCAGCTGAGCGGAGTCGGTCAGCAGCATTTTTGCCGGTTCTGTGCCTGCTTCGGCAGGGGCGAACTGCTGCTTGAGAAACTGCAACACGGCTCGCACGGCCGTCACCTGAAAACGCTTGTTCAGCGTGGTCCGCTGAGAGCGATCCCGTTCGTCCCAGCCTTCGTCAGCCACCTGCTCGGCTTTGACTCGGCCGTTGATGATGGCGGCCGTCCAGCGACGAATCGCACTCGAGCGGGCGACAGTTGTCTGCAGTTTTCGCAGTCGCTGCTGCAATTGACGCTGTTCGTCCGTCAGCCCGTCCTCGTCCACGGGGCCATCGTCCACCAGACTGTCAATGAGCTGCCACGTTTCTGATTCCCGTTTCTGGGTCCAGGGCATGGTCAGCAGGTGCCCAAACAGCAGACTGACGGCCAACTGTTTTCGTTCCGGTCGGCAGTGCTGCCGGTAGAAGCGATGCCACGCCAGCTGATGGTCCGCATCAAAGGCTGAGCTTTCAAACGCTCGCAGCACGGCCGCCAGCTGATCACGTAGCCGCTGATCTTCGGTCTGTTGCCAGCGTTTTTGCAGCGCGGACTGCCATGCCTGCTGCTGATCCGCCGTAGTGTGCTCATCAAAGCCCACCCCCCAGGTCTGCAGGATGAGGGTCAGCTGCTCGGGCGAAAGTTCCGCCAGGGAACGATCCAGCAGCAGCCGCAGACTCGTCAGCACAGCTTCGTGTTCATCGCATCCACTGATGCCGCTTTGCTGCAGCCAGCTGAAGATGGTCTGCAGGCGATAGATGACCGGCGCACCGGCTGTTGGGGCAAAGTCGGTCATGTCTTTTGCCAGCGACAGCAGCACGCGTTTCAAGGCCGCCTGTCCGGCCGGCGTGCGGGAAATCGCGCGGTCTCCCAGCACCTGCATGGCCAGAGAGAATTGACGTTCCTGCTGGGCTGCCTGTTCGCCGATCTGCAGCAGTCGCTCGCGAATTTCCATCTGCGGGCCTGCCAGGCTAAGGCCGCCCATTCGTCCAAGGCCAAAATAGAAGGCCGCCATAAACTGCGCGTTCTTTTCGTCGGTCAGCAGGCGTCCGTCCCACAGGGCAATCCATTCGTCCCGCAGTCTGCGGGTCTGGTCAGGATCATTCACTTCCACATGGCTGCGAAGCACGCTGGACCAGGCGTCCGTGTTGTACCCGCATTTCTGAGTCCACTGGCGAGAGACCTTCAGCCCCGTCCGGAACTCGCCCGTCGATCGCAGCCAGGCGATGTACTTTTTGAACGCCATGTTCCATTCAGATCCTGTCCACAGTCGTCCATCGCTAACCAGCTTCGCGTACGCCGCCTGAACGTCTTTATCGTCAGCGTGATCAACCATTCCCGTGACGACCGCTTCGGCCAGGGAGTAACGGAAGGGCCATCGCTGTGCCAGATCACGTCGCTGCTGATCGGCCTGAGTATGACGCCCCTGGGCGCCCAGCCACGCGATCCGCTTATTGACAGAGCGAATCTGCAGGTCGGCAGCAGCCTCCAGACGTTCCAGCTGCTCAACCATCAGCTGCAGCCACGGCTGATAGTCATCTTCATTCAGGCAGCTTTCCTGATAGTCGTTGAGCCGCTGCAGCACAGCCAGCTGCAGCGTCCGATCATCACCCACCTGCGCCCAAAACGGCTGCACGGCCTCCCGATCGGCCGCTGGCAAATCGCGGCGCAGGTCGGCCAGTCGATCCGAGATTTTCAATAGTTCCCATCGCAGCCAGGCGGTTTTCACATCCGGATGATGCTCTTTCATAGCCTCATCCAGCAGGGTGAACGCATCGCCCCACTGTTCACGCTGCACCAGCTGCAGCACGCGAACAAACTTCTGTTCGAACGAGGCGGTCCCCTGCTGCACGGCGGCCAGTGCTTTGTTCTGAGCCGACAGTCGGCCCTGCAGCTGCAGACCGTCGTCGACATCGGGCAGCATCTGCTGCAGTCGCTGCGTCATCTGCGGCACCGTTTCGGTTTGCCACTGCAATTCGATGGATGAGGTGCGAGCCAGTTCGCCCGTCAGGGACTGCCGCGAAGAGGACGTGATTTGCTGTGGCAGCCAGGCGGTGCCGATCTGCACGTGCTCGGCGTAGTCGGTTCTTGCGGTGACGCGGCTGTCGGTCAGATCATCCTGTCGCAGCAGGCAGCCTTTCTCAACATCGATGGAAATGTGTCGCTGCTTCCACGGCTCACGACGCCCTGTCAGCTCAATGACAACGCGGCCGTTTTCGGCGGACTTCACCCTGGCGGACCAGCCGGACCAGGCCGAGCCTTCCAGCCACGCCAGCGTACGACCGGGCACAGGCAGTGGGCAGACGGCGTTCTCCGGCGGCTGAGGATGTTCGATGCGTCGGCCGGTGCCGAATGCGGGCAGCCACGCTCCGCCATCTTTGCCCAGACTCCACTGCCAGATGGGCCCCCGCTGATCGGCCGACTGCATCAGCCAGCCGAGCTTCGCCGCCCAGTCAATGCTCCGAGTCTGAGACGACAGCGGTTGGCCACTCGCAGCATGCCACTGCGTGGTCGTCTGCGTCATGCGGATCGCGTCGGTGGCGGACTGCAGCGAGACGTCCAGTCGCTGCAGTGCTTCGACCACGTCCTGCGGCCAGTCGGACAGCGGATCTCGCTCGACAGGTTTTGCGGCTTTCCACTGATGGGCGTGGATGACGCCGGGGAACAGCTGCTGCAGATTGCCCGGCCACACGATGGCATCGCTGGTCACCGTGTGAACCGGGGCAACGTCCTGCACGCCGAATGTCTGCGGTTCCACCTGCGGCAGCGGCAGTCGGCCCTGTGACAGAGATTTGCCGTTGTAATTCATGCGGCCTTCGCTGACGTACTCACCGAAGAAATCCGCCGCATCCGCTTTGTAGTATTTGTATTGCCCTCCAGCCGCCCGTCCGCCCATCTGAATAGGTACACCGGCGACTGGAGCCACGTACTTCGCACGTCGGCCGAGTGACTCCCAGCCGGCGGCTTCAAATTGCACAGCGGGAGCCAGCCGTTTGAACGACTCGTTAAAATCCAGTGACTCCATCCGATAACGGCCAGCGGCCTCACGACCAAAATCCCGCGACAGAACCTGCAGGCCGTCGGCGTCAAAGTCGCTCTGCAGGCCCCGCCAGCTCAGGCCTTTGCCGTCGACACCCCGGATTGTGTAATCCAGCCCGGAAGAAGATCGTCCGAACGAAGTACGGCCCCGTGACAGGCCGCGTGATTTGCTCAGCGGCACGAGGCCAAACTCATCCACGATGCCGGAGTCGCCCAGCACAATGCTGTCTTCAAACCACTGAGTCTGATCGAAGAACAGGCTTTCGTTGAGCACGCGGCCATTGGAAACATTCATGCCCCAGTAGCCCAGTTGTTCCCGGCCGTCGTAGCGACGCAGAGAGTCCACGGGAACACCCAGTCCATCGATGTCACCAAAGCGGTCAAATTCGCCCAGCCGACTGCTGCGCGACAGCCTGGTGGTTTCCGGCATCTGCACCAGCGGCAGCGAACGCATGTTCTCAATCTGCTTGATGAACTGATCGTACAGTCGCTGTCGGTAGGCTTTGGCAACGGCCAGCTGTTTTTGTCGCAGGCTGTACTCGGCTTCTTCGCGACCGGCGGCAAAGAACTCTTCGCCATCCCGCATCAGCTGAGATTTCTGCACCCCAAACCGTTCCCGATCGGCGTCACTTTCCAGAACCAGCAGCGACGTGTAAGGCGTCATCAGGTGGTAGGTTTGCGACAGTCGGACAATGCGTTTGCGGACTTCGTCTGTGGGAGACTCCAGCAGCAGCTGATCCAGATGAGCCTTCGCCCACAAACGCGGGATGAAGGAGTTCTGGTCAGACGCCGCTGCGGTCAGCCGTCCGTCGTCGTCCTGTGGCAGATCGGGCACGTCAAGCGGCATCCGCGCGACGTACGTGACGTCTTCTTTGCCTCGTGTTCCCGTCACCACCACTTCGGCGTCTTTGTCATCGGCACCGGGACGAAATCGCCCGGTGATGATGTGCTGCATGCCATCGGCAAGATTGGGCAGCTCCGCCGGATACACGGCCGCCACATCCACATTGCGAAACGCCACCTGCAGATTCTTCAGCCCCGGACGAGTGATTTCAAATAGCAGCTGTCGGGCCACGTGCTGTGGAGACTGGGCCCCGCTCACCGCGCGACTGGTGCCGCGTCCCACGCGTCCCATCGCCCGGATGACGTTCATGTCAAAGGCGTTGCCAACTGCTATCCCGTGCACTGTGGGAACCGGCATGCGTCGTGGGCGTTTGCCGCGCGACTTCAATAGCTGATCAGAGGCGGCCAGCTGTCCCAGCCATGTCGTCAGTTCATTCACCGCCCGGTCCGATTCGGCCACCACGGTGCCGTCACCGATATAGATAATCTGCGTGTTTGTTTCTGCCAAAGCGACGGCCTGCTGAAAAGCGGGCTGCAGATTGGACCAGCCCAGAGAACGTCGCCCACGCACGGCGGCCACCGTCTTCTGACGCAGGTCGTCGGTGACGGGGGCCGCTTCTGCAAGCAGCCAGTTCACTTCTGAATCGCAGCAGGCAACGCGGACTTTGTCGGCTTCGGACAACGAGCCCAGCACAGCGGCCAGCAGGTCGGCCTGCTGACTGCGAGCCACCGGATCCATCGACAGCGAGGTGTCACACAGCAAAATCACATCCAGCGGCGTGCCGTCCCGCACCAGAGTCCGCGACCAGTTCCCCTCGCCCACAGCCGGTGGCGACAGCTGCAGCATGAAGTAGCCGTCATCGCCGCGGACATGCGGGATGGCAACGACATTCGGCTGATCTTTGGCCAGTCGGCAGGTCAGCTCAAAGTCACGCTGTGGTGTGATGTTCTGTGCGGCGTAATTCAGCGACGCTGAGTGATCGGTGGCCTGCACGTTTGCAGTGGGATGCGAGGGCGACTGAAAATGGCCCACACCGACTTCCGAGTGCAGCAGCACGTCAATCGTCAGATCCCGCAGGGGCGTTTTCTGCAGCAGGTCACTTCGCAGTGGATACGTGTAACGGAAGGTGCCGTTTTGCAGTGGCAGCGTCTGTGTGTAGACGATACGGATCTTCTTTTCCCGGTGCGGTTCAATAGGGAACACGCGGGCTTTGAAGATGTTGCCCCCCTCCCATTCCAGCAAACCCGGATCGCGTTTTTCGCGCAGGATGGTTTCGTAGATCTGGCGGGCACGCTGTTTTTCCACGATGTCCGCTTCCACCAGCTGATCACCGATCCACATGCCAAAGCCACTGATGGAGGCGTCGTGCGGCAGGGGAAAGTGGAATACGCCTTCCAGTTGCGAATTTGTGTTGTTGACGAACGACTCTTCAATCACCGTGCGGGCAATCTGATCACGGATTTCGACCGTCACATGATGAAAGCCCATCGTGAGCGACACATCACGGCCGTCCACCTGCGCCACCAGCGAACCGAGCGACTCACTGGTCATGTTGGCATCCAGTGTCGTCAGCCAGGCGGGCACAATGTCCAGAGGCAGGGCCGTGCCGTTGTCCGTAATTCGCAGCAGCGTGCTGCCGTCCACCGTGACTGGTTCCCCGGCCGGCGGCTGAATGGTCAAAGATGTCTGCTCAGAAGCGACCGACTGTGGTGGCTGGACCCGCAAATCGCCGTGCTGCAGTTGCAGTCGCTGGTCGGGCCCCAGACCAACCTGAGTGCCAGGTCCCGCCGTCAGCTGAGTGCCGTCGGTCAGACGGACCACAGCCGCATGAGCGCCCACGGTTTCACAGCGAATCTGATCGCCCACATAAAGCGGCGTGGAGGGCAAAGCGGGCGTCCAGCGATGACCGGGAAAGGACCGCACAAACACGATTCCGTGCACTTCCGTGAGCTGGCCGAGTCGTCCATCATCCCGCAGTGAGGTCCGCAGTCGTTCAGCGCCGCGGAGGTTGCCTTCGTTGTCCGTGCGAATGTTGATTTCCGCCAGCACCCGCTGCGCGGACGTGCGATCCACGACCCGCAGTCCTTTGAGCCGACCGTCGTCGGCACCGGCAAACGCCTGCAGTTGAGCGGGCTGATCATCAAATCGAATGTCGGCTTCGTAAGTGTCGCAGCGGACAGATCGCCAGCGCTGTGTTCCGGAAACGGTGACGCGTTCCAGGGCTTTCAGGTCCAGATCGCCCAGTTGCAGCAGTCGCAGGGCGGTGAGGCCCTCCGCCGGCAAAGGTGAGGGTCCCACTTCAATTTCCGGATCCCGATCCGGCAGTGAAGTGACCTGCCACAGCTGATGTCCATCAGCTATGCGATAGTGGCTGTCATCGTCCTGCCATGTGACTGTACCGGGCCGCTGAAATTCAATGACGGTCTGTGCGCCATCCTGCTGCACCTCCAGTACGGCGCTGCGGGAGGCATCAAAGTCGGCCAGCAGGCTGCCCAGCGTCCGGCGCTCCTGTGCCTGACTGCCGGGAAACGAAATCGCCATCAGCAGCACAGCCACCGCGGCGGCCAGTGTGGCCAGTGCGCGCGACAGCGGACTGGCAGGCTGCTGTGACTCGTAGCGAATCGTCACGGCTGCGGCTTCGTTTCGTTCGCGACGGGCCAGATCGCGAATACGCCGCAGCGCTTCATGATCCACGGCGGCGGCATCACGGTCGAGTTCTCTCAGCACAGACTGCAGCTGAGGATCGTTATCAGAATGTGTGTTTTCAGTGCTCATAGCTTTGGTCTCTGCAAAGTGTCCTGCAGAATTAGCGGACCCTGACGGAATCGGTCTGCTGTGTGTGGAACAGGGCGCCCGCTCAGGCGTCCATCGTCCAGAGGTCTTCTCCCAGCGTGTCGCGAAGCTTCTGCCGCGCTCGGGACAGCCGTGAGCGCACGGCGTTTTCCGAGATGCAGAATTCCACGGCCAGCTGTTCGGTCGAACGTTCGTCCAGATAGCGGCCCATCAACAGGGCGGAGGCCTCGGCCGGCAGTGAAGCGATGGCCGCCCGCACGGCGTCCACCAGTTCGCCCAGCATGGCGGCCGATTCGCCGTTGCCGTCGCTCGACTGACGCACCTGAGTGGTGAGCCAGTCGTCGGCCGGCGGAGCGTGCTGACTGGCGGATCGCCAGTGTCGCGCTGCCTGCCGGTGGGCGATGCCCAGCAGCCAGGAGATCAGGGCCCCTTTGTCCGGCGAAAAGCCGGCCAGACCTCGCGACGCAGCCAGGAAAACTTCCTGCACGAGATCAGAAACCGTTTCGGAGTCAGCGCCCGTCATCCGGGCGACATAGCGCCAGACGCGTGGACCATGGTCGTCAAACCATTCGGCCCACGTGCGCTGATCTCCCGACTTGAGCCGGGAAATCCACTCCGCGTTTTGGGGGTGAGCGGCCAGGGGGTGCCCCTTTCCTTCGCTGGCCGACCGGCCACCATCGCACGGCGATGACGGTCAGATCCGGCCCGAGAATGTTCGATCAATATTTCGGTGAACAAAGCGTCCGCCGTGTATTGGTCGATTCCGTGCGAAGTGTGTCGCGAAATCTGGCACATTTTTCAAGTCGCGGGGAAACTCGGTTGATCTGCGGCACCCTGGGTGACGCCCGCGCGGGCCACATAGCGTCGTCGCTACAATTCCAGCATGTACAGTTGCCAGCGGCCGTCGCCGCCTTTGCGAATTTCGTATTGGCGGCCGCCACGCAGGCGGTAGGTGCGGTATGGCCCGCTGCCAGTGGGCTGGTAGCTGAAATTCCACTCGGTATTTTCCGGAAACGTCTGCCGCTGCCCGGGTTTGATCTCATAGGGAAACGAGCGGCTGGACACTGTCACCAGCGAATAACGACACGCACTCGGCGCGGCGGGATCGCAGTGAATAACGATGGGCTGATTGCTGTAAGTACGCGGCTGCACGCGCTGGGGCAGAATCTGCTGCGGCGACGGCTGGATGATGCGAGGATCCCTTCGCCCCGGCTGTCCGGGGAACATCTGGCTGGGGTCACGAAAGCCACCGCCGTTCTGATTGCCCGACTGATTGGGATCGCCCTGAGCCGGCAATTGTGGCGGGCGATTGCCCGGCGGGCCGGGGCGCTGATTCTGACGACCTTCGATCTGCCGCTGCAGCTCCTGCACCTGACGCAGTCCCCGCAGCACTTTTTCCAGGTCGCTCTGCGCCCAGGAAGTGGCGGGCAGCAGCAGAATGATGGCTGTGCAAATCAACGATTTCATTGGTCCGGCCTTAAATCTGACAGGTGACGTTCCGAGGGGTGATTGTTACGGCAGCATGTACAGCTGCCAGCGACCACCGTCGCCGCGCAATTGATAGCTGCGTCCGCCGCGCAGGCGATAGGTCTGCCAGGGAGCGCTGGCTGTGGGCCGATACCGCAGTGACCAGAGAGTGGTCTCTGCCAGTTGCTGATTCATACCGGCCGTCATGTTGTACTTGAATGCGCTGCCAGCGGCGGTGATCAGCTCGTACGGACAGACACCCTGCGAACCGCTCCAGCATTCCAGCTGAATGGGCTGTCCACTGTATTTGCGTCTGGGGGCAAGGGGCGGGTCCTTGTAGCGGGAGCCGCTGTCCTGATACTGCGGACGAAGGCCCTGTTGTGGATTGCCCTGCGGATAGTCCTGTGGCCGGTAACCCGGCTGCGGATAGCCGGGTTGCGGGTAGCCACCGCCGGATGGTGGTCGATAGCCGCCCGATCCACCGGGGTTGAAGAAGTGATCCGGATCAAATCGCCCGTGGTTGTGGTTGCCTGAGGCGTTCGGGTCGCTGCGAAATTTATATTGCGGCGGTGGACTCTCGTCCTTATTCGCCCCCGGCCCCCCGGTGATCGGAGCGCCGATCTGCGGTCCGCCGATGGGGCCTCCAATCTGGATGCGCCCGCCATTTTGCAGCGCCCGGGCGGCCCTTTGCAGATCTTTAAGATCGATCTGCTGAGCGCAGGCGGCGGACGGCAGTGTGCTCAGCATCACAAGTATCAGTAATCGTTTCATGGTTGTGCTCCCCACACGAAAACAGCCGCTCTGCGAGCTACTGCTGAAACTCCAGAATGTTGACGCGTTCCAGTTTGGGCGGTGCGTACACCACCGGGTTCTGCCGATCGCCCGTCATGGCATTCACGCGGTCCGTGACCCCCAGCGCCATTTCGATGGTGCTGACCAGTCCGTCGCCGGTTCGCGGTGAAACGTCGGCCGCACTGTCGTTGAGTAAATCCAAAATGGCCTTGGTGAACGCACCGTGCTGCCATTCGTCGTTTTCAAAACTCTGCTGCTGCAGCGTGCATGAAGCATAGAACACGGTCCCCAGTTCCGGGGCAGCCAGATCGTGCAGCGGATTTTGTGCACCGGCCGCAATGCCGTCGGCATGGCAGGCATCCAGAAACACGAGCCGACGACAGGCGGGCAGATCTTCGTGCAGCGTCCGCACCACTTCCCGCCACGACACCGCTGTGGACCGCAGCCGCTGCGGATTGGTTTCGTAAGATCCCAGATAAAAGTTCTCGCGGTCATCCAGAAAACCGTGCCCGGAACAGAAGAACATCACCACGTCGCCCTGCTGCACGTTGTCGGCCAGCCATTCCAGCCCGTCCAGAACACTGTCCCGGGTGGCCTGCTCGTTGGTGAGCACGCGGGCCTCGACCGTGTTGTACAGTCGGCCGTCCGTGTGCAGTCGCACGGCCTCGGCAAACTGCCGGGCGTCCCGATCGGCATACTGCAGATTGTCCAGGTTTTCGCCTGCGTTCTCGTAGCCGGACACTCCCACCGCCAGCACATAGACATCGGACTTCCGCTCGGTGGCGGGCGCAGTCAGTTCAATGCGACAGTCATCCGCACTGGATGTGGCCGAACGGTTTTCGGCAATGAGCGAAATCTCATTGCGTCCGGGCAACAGCCGCAGCCGATGCGAAATCTCCAGCTGGCGACTTTCGCCGGCGTCGCGTGGTCGGAAGACTTTGGCCGGTACTCCGTTGTGCAGCAGCGTGACGCGTGAGATGGCCAGATCATTCATTGCCGTCGCGGTCGCCTCGACGGTGACCCGTGGGTCTCCGTCGGTCCCGCCGGACTGCGGACTGAGAATTTCGACCTTTGGCGGTGCGTTGGCAGCAAAGCTGTCGCGATCACTCAGGTCGATCTGCGGCGCTGCCTCTTCGGCCACAGTCACGCCCGTGCGAATGATCTGGTCAATGATATTCGGTCGGTAGAGCTGTTTGCGAAACTGCTGGGCTTTGTAAAACTTTGCCGCCTGGTCCGGACCCTGATTAACGTGCCAGCCAATCAGCTGATCGGCTCCGGGGCTGCAGTCGTAGTAGCCGTCCGGCGACCAGATCACCCACTGGTTGTTGTCGCCGATGAACACATTCAGCAGTGGCTGCACGTAGTCAAATCCGGAGTCGAGCTGCATCTGAAAGCGGAACTCTCGATTGCCCCGCTTCATCGTCACCGGGACCATCTGGTTGGGGCGATACGGGAATCGTCCGTAGAGCATCATCTCATACACTTCACTGAGCGAGTGGCCATCGAGTGCGACGATTCTGTCGCCCGGCTGCACGCCGGCGTTCATGGAGGTTGATCCCGGCTTCACTTTGATGACGGTCGCATTCTCGTACTGAAAGTCAAAGATGCCGGTGGGCGTGTAATTTTCCAGACTCCAGATTCGCATCGTGCGATCCGTGGAGCCGGTCACAAAGATGCGGCCGTTGGGCGCCGGACTGATGGAGGTGACCATGGAATCGTGTCCATTGAAGGCCCGTCGCAGTTCATCGCGGGAGGTGTTCCACAAACCCAGAAATCCCAGGTTGTCCGCGTACAGCACGGGTGTGGACACGCCCAGCTTTGCCCTGTCCAGCAGCGTGTAACAGCTGGGGATGCGGCCGGACGGCACGCGATAACGAGTCTGCCGATTGCCAAAGTCCATGGTGACAGAAAAACTCTGTTCTCCATTGGCGGGAGCCGCCAGCCCGGCTGTGCCGGCGGCATTGCGGGTGACCTCATCGATGGTTCGCCCGGCTCCAGCGGCTGAACGAATGTTGCGGGCCGAAAGATCAATCATGCGGTCGGCTGTGCCGTAGCTGTTGAAGGTCCAGTTGGCCAGATCGGGGCGGGTGGCAAACACGATCTGGTCGTTGGTGTCCGTGAAGGCCGCCTGATAAATCGATTCTCCCTGGCTGGCCACCACAAATCGTTCCTGTCCGGTGCGGGCGTTCCACACGTGCACCTCGCCAAACTTGTCACCGCTGACGACGAACTCGCGATTGGGACTGAGCGCCAAGGCAAACACTTCCCAGCGGTGTCCCTGGTAGGTCACCTGCGGCTGAGCGGGAAACGGCTTGCCGGCTTCGCGTGGTCGGAACAGCGACACCCACGGCTTGCTGCGTCCGGACGAAGTGCCCAGGCCGGCCGCTGCCCACACGCTGTCCTCAATTCGCGTGGCAAACGACCGCGGCGGTTCAGCCATATCGAAGGGCCACGTTACGTTGGACTTCAGTGTGTCATACATCCAGCCCAGCAGTTGCGGGGGCATTTGATCCTGGGCGGCCACTTCCCGTCCGTCGGGCACGTGGTACACATAAGGGCCATCGTGTTTAACGGCCAGCAGAAAGTCATCGTCTGTGGGAAACTCCAGCACGTCGATGATCGGTTTGTCGGGCGTGTTGCAGGGGATGCGGCGAATCACCTGCCGCCTGGGCCAGTCCCACAGGTAAATCTGACCGTCTGTATCGGATGTCGCCAGATAGCGGCCATCGCGAGAGAACCGCAGGTGCCCGCAGGGTGCGCTCATGCCAGGCAGCAACTGGTGAATGACGTCCAGGCGGTCCAGTCGATAAACGCGGACCGAGCCGTGCGGCCCGTCGTCGTGCACGCCCACCAGCAGATACTGACCGTCGGGGGAGAAGGCCACGCCGTTGGTATTGCCGTAGGAAGTCCGCAGTCGATCGCCGCGCAGTGTCTTCACCACCTGTCCGCTGGCGGCATCGATAATCCGCACCACTTTGTCGCCGGATGCGGCAATCCAGCGGCTGTCTGCGCTGATGGCGATGTCCGTCACAGAACCCAGAAAACCGCCCGCTTCGATAATCAGCTCGGGTTTGGCTGTGCGCTGGGGCACATCAGCAATGCCGGCAATGGGCTCTGCGATCTGCGGCGCCACGGCGTCGCTGCCGGGAATATCCTGCGGCACGATTTGCAGTCCACCCGGCGGCGGCGGTTCCAGACCGCCGGGCGGTCCGGCACCTGGCTGCTCGCGCAAATGAGCGGGCAGCAGCGGCGGATCTCCCGGGCCGTCCACAGGCCTGGGGGGGGCTGTGATTTGAGCAGACACAGACGCCGTTAGCAGTCCGGCCAGCAGCACCCCTTTGATTTTTGGGAACAACGTCATGATCTGCCCCTTCGTGTGTCCGCATTCTGTGGTCTGCGGAAAGGGCGTCCGTCGTCGGATGCCCGCCTTGGTGACTGCCATTGTGCGTCTGTTGTTCGGCCGTTTACCGAGAATATCGCAGGCTGATGGATGCCCGCATCTGTCCCACTTCCCGCTGGACTTCCTGCACGACCTGGCTGACCGGCGGACCAAAGCCTGTCGCATTGCGGCCGCCCTTGGCCGTGTAGTTTTCGTCGTGCGGTTTTTTTCCGCCTTTGGGCCAGGCGGCGGAGAACACGGCCGTGATGGTGCCAATGTCGTGCTGGTGGTTGATGGATGCCGCCGCGCTGTCGGCGTAGGACGTGACTTTAAACGAACTGACCGTGTGGTTGTCCAGATGCCACCCTTTCAGTGTCACCATCTTGTGGGCGGGCACGATATAGAATTTGTACTTTGGCTGTCCGTCGGGCTTGCGCAGCTGACTGAAGGTGAACACATTCAGTCCGTCTATCGACAGCCTCACCGCGGCGTCGTACTGGCTGTTGTTGTAGATCCGCACGGCGTAGATGTCGTGCCGATTAATCTTCACAAAGCCCAGGCCGTCGGTCACATCAATGGGGACCGGCTGCCCATGCACCAGGATCTCAATGCGGTACGGGCTGCCTTTGGAGGGACCGCACTTGTGCTGATCCACATACAGCTGCGGATGCAGGATTTGCTTTTTCAAATCGCGATTGCGATCAATCTCACGGTCTTCTGTGTAGATCTCTGTGGTCGCGCCCAGCAGGTGGGCGATGTCTTTGTGATCGTCCACCACGTAGTCGTCGTGGCTGCCGCCGCCACCGCCTCCACCATCGGCATCCAGTGAGAAGTCGGTCAGCACATCACCAAACGGATCCACCAGGCTGCCGTAGATTTTTATCCCCACGCCTTCGTGCGGCAGTTTGGTGAGTGAGTATTCGCCTTTGAGTCCAATGTTGGCGCGTTTGACCACTTTGATGCCGTGCTGTTCAAAGTAATCGTGGAACACTTTGACGATGCCTGGTCCCGACGTAGAGGCAATCTGCGGTGGTCCCACAAACTGCCCGATGGCAATTTGCGTTTCGCCTTTGGCCTCGAGATACCGACACAGCTTCTCACACACGCCCCCCACAGCATCGTGCAGGCCCGTGGCGCGGGAGTCGGCGGCAAACACAGCCAGCAGTGTGGTGGTCAGCAGCGCGGTGACCGTTGTTTTCAGTGTCTTCATGATTCGGCCCTTTGAGGAATGCGTGCGAAATGAGTGCGAAAGCAGGGAATGGAAGTGATGGCATGTCGTGCTGACGTGCTAATTCACCGGCGTGGCCAGTCCCATGATGCGGGCGGTTTCCTGAAACGGAGAGACAAACGCGGCCCGACTTTCCCAGTCGGCACGCTTCACACAGTCATCGTTCATCAGCGGGCCCAGTCCCAGACTGATCAGCTGACGATTGAATTTGATCTGGCTCTGCAGGTCGGCCGGCGTTGGGATTCCCAGTTCGCAGGCCGCCATTTCCAGGCTGATGTCGCGCTGGTACAGACGACAGACGGCTCCGACGGGTTCTGCAAATTCGGCGATGTCCCGATTGGCGTCTTCGCCCACTCGCAGAAACGGGCCGATGCACTGATCCAGGGCATTCATAAAGCGGTTGCGGTCGCGGGTGACCCACTGCTGCATTTGTTCATGCGCGGGATAAAGATTGCGAACTTTACGCCCGGCATCGCCAAACACGCCCACGCCGGCCCGCACGGTGTCTTTAAAACCGATCATGCCGTGTCGGTGGCAGTGCATGCAGCTGAGGCCATTGAGGACTTCGGCTGTGCCGCCAGTTTCCTTGCTGTCCCGCACCACCTCAATGGGCCCGCGATCAATTTTGTTGCCGCGCTCATCGGCCAGCATGTAGGCCTGCAGTCCGTTGGGCAGACTGAAAATCATCTCACCGCCATCGTGTTCAAACGACAGTTTCGGGTGAGGATTGCCGGCAAAGTCCGGCCCCAGCGGATGGCGAAACAGATTGCCACGCGACCCTTTGTCTTTAAAGTCGTAGCTCTTCCAGTAGTAGCCGTGCAGGGCCGGATGACGCTCCACCAGACGATTGCCATTGGACACGCCACTGGTGGCAAAGCCGGCTCGCAGCAGACGATTGTCCCGGTAGTTGCGCTGCCAGTTGACATTCAGTCGGTGTTCCAGCTCATCTGTGTGGCTGGGGATCTTCGCAAAGTAATCATAAATGGGCGGACGAGTGGCAGAGTTGATAAACCAGTCGGCCCGCATCCAGCACAGATGTGTGCCTGACAGGTGATCAATCTGTTCGTCCAGATTGGCCAGCACCTGATCCTGTGCGTTGTGGTAGTGCATGCCGTAGGGATACTGCTCGATGAGCCATTTCCACATTTCGTGTGTCCACCCCAGACGACGGATGTCGATGCGAAAAATCGTCTGCTCCGCATCGATGAACGCGGGCACGTAAATATCCGGTTCGTAGCTGAGGCTGTTGATTGTCTTGCTGAATGCGGCGCGGTACAGCCGCAGGTCAAAGTCACTGACCTCGGCGTAATTATTGTTCAGATGGGTGAGCGTGAAATAACGATAGTACGGCCGGTCATCACGCATGGAGCGACTCAGGTCCGCGTGAATATCGGCGATCACACTGGCGTACGGTTTAAACGCCCGCTGCTGCCGCTGCACCATGGGAGCGCCCGCATCAATCCACTGTTGCAGAATCTGTTTTTCCTGGGGCGTCAGCGGCGGCACACCGGAGTCTTCCGGCGGCATTTCGTTGGACTCAATCCTTTGCCACATGAGGCTGTCTTCCAGCTGTCCGGGGACCACGTAACCGTGCTCCAGCAGGCCGGCGGCATCCATCACATTAAACTGAGCATCGCCGTTGAAGCGTTCGCCGTGACAGCTGTAGCAACGGTTCTTGAGGATGGCGGTGCCCTGTTCGGCCAGTTGACGAATCTCGTCTGCCGGCAGTCCTGGGCACGCGATGGCGGCAGCCAGTACAGACAGCATCGTCAGCCGAAAAGAATGCAAAGCTCGATGGTGCGATGTCATGTCGCCTCTCCCATGGTTGGTGTCTGTCGTGCCGTCATCCCTGACGTCCTGTGTATCGGGAGCTGAGCGTTACTCCCGCCCCTGGTGTGGGGTCAGTCACTTACCTAACAAATCGCATGCCGAACATTCTGACGAAAAATGTGTGGTCGCGGCGAACGCCCAAAGCCCACAATTTGTTGGGAAAATCAAAAATGCGGCCAACCAAAACGTTCATTTGGGTGTCTGACTCAAACCGTTGCGTGTCTCCATTCTGATGACACGTGTGTCGCGCGTGTGTCACATTGTGGTCAGTTCTTTCTGACGTGACCTGCGGCCGGTCGCCCATTCAGGTGACTTCAATGGGTACTGCGACAACTGCTGTGAATCGTCCACTTGTGTTGCCGTTTCTCGCGACAAACGGCCGGTCCCATTCCGACAGGCGAGACCCGCCAGGAAAGGGCCGCACTGGGGCCACGGAATGCGTATAGTCCCGCTCTTCCCATTCCTTCTGTTTTCCATCATGTCCTCATCCGCCGAAATCGAACGCCAGATTGCCAGCGCCATGCGATCGGACCAGTTCCGTCTGCGTCGTTCGCTGCAGTCCGTTCGCCGCGCCGAAAAAGCGGGCAAGCCCTTCGATCGCAATCTGGACAAACTCACACAGCAGTTGCAGCGCTCCCTGGCTCTGCGCGAAAAGCGGGCCGCCAGTGTTCCCAAAATCACCTACCCGGCCGAACTGCCTGTTGTGGAACGCAAAGAGGAAATCGCAGATTGCATTCGCGATCACCAGGTGATCGTGGTGTGTGGAGAAACGGGCTCCGGTAAGTCCACCCAGCTGCCCAAAATCGCACTGGAACTGGGACGAGGCATCGGCGGAGTCATTGGCCACACGCAGCCCCGTCGCATCGCGGCCCGCTCCATCGCCACACGGCTGGCCGACGAACTGCAGTGCACGGCCGGCAAAGAGGTGGGCTATCGGATCCGTTTTAACGATGCGTCCGGTCCGGAAACGCTGATCCGCCTGATGACGGACGGCATCATGCTGGCCGAAACGCAGTCGGATCGCTTTCTGGATCAGTACGACACCATCATCGTGGACGAAGCCCACGAACGTTCGCTCAACATTGATTTCCTGCTGGGCTACCTCAAACGTCTGCTGCCCAGACGCCGCGACCTGCGTCTGATCATCACCTCCGCCACCATCGACGCTGAACGCTTTTCTGAGCACTTCACCGTGGACGGCCAGCCGGCCCCCATCCTGCTGGTCGAAGGCCGCACGTTTCCGGTCGACATCCAGTACCGTCCGCTGATCGAAGACGAGCCGGCTGCACCCACACTGCCTGGAAAAGAGCCCCGACCTGCTCCCCAGGAACGTGACTGGCTGGATGGCGTGACGTCAGCCGTGGATGAACTGGCTCAGATTGACTCCGGGCATATCCTCGTCTTTCTGCCCACCGAACGGGACATTCGTGAAGCTGATCGCGTGCTGTCCGGACGTCGCTATGCCGGCGACACGGCCAAACAGCCCACGCAGGTGGTGCCGCTGTTTGGGCGGTTGTCCATGGCCGATCAGGCCAAAGTGTTTCAGCCTTACGATCACCGTCGCATTGTGCTGGCCACCAACGTGGCCGAATCCTCGCTCACCGTTCCCGGCATTCGCTATGTGGTTGATACGGGCACGGCCCGCATCAGCCGCTACTCGGCCCGCTCCCGCATGCAGCGGCTGCCCGTCGAACCCGTCTCTCAGGCGTCGGCCAATCAGCGGGCCGGACGCTGCGGCCGCATCGCCCCTGGCATCTGCCTGCGGCTGTACGATGAAGACAACTTTGCCCAGCGGGAGGCCTTCACGCCGCCCGAGATTCAACGCACCAACCTGGCGGCCGTCATCCTCCGCACGATGCATCTGAATCTGGGGCGTCTCGAAGACTTTCCCTTCATCGATCCCCCGCGTCCTACCACCGTCCGCGAAGGTTATAAGACGCTGCTGGAACTGGGCGCCATCCAGCAGCGGGGCTCGGAACACCAGGAAGACTTCCAGCTCACCAAACGCGGACGTCAGATGGCCCGGCTGCCCGTCGAACCCCGCATCAGTCGCATGATTCTGGCTGCCATCGACGAAGGCAGCGTGCCGGAAGTGATGGTCATCGCCTCGGCGCTCGAAGTGCAGGATCCCCGCGATCGTCCCATGGACAAACAGCAGGCCGCCGACGAAGCCCACGAACAATTCCGCCACGAAGACAGCGACTTTCTGACCCTGCTCAATCTCTGGGACACCTTTCACGAACAGAAAAAGGCCCTCTCGTCCGGTCAGCTTCGCAAGTGGTGCAAAAAGAACTTCCTCTCCTGGATGCGGATGCGGGAATGGATCGACGTGCACCGCCAGCTGCGTGATCTGCTCAAAGACAGCGGCGACGACGAACTCAAACGCGCGGCCGCCAAACACCCCGTCCGCGATCGTCGCAACGACTTCGGCTGCATTCACCGCGCCCTGATGACCGGCCTGCTGGCCAACCTGGCGTGGAAATCGGCCGAACGCGAATACACGGGCGCCGGCGGCAACAAGCTGGTCATCTGGCCGGGTTCCTCACTGTCCTCCAAAAAGCCCAGGTGGTTTGTCGCCGCAGAACTGATTGAGACCTCCCAGCGTTTCGGTCGTGTGCTGGCCCGCATCCAGCCGGAATGGATCGAACCCCTCGCCGAACACCTGGTCAAACGTGACTACTCCGAGCCTCACTGGGACTCCAAAGCGGGCAATGTGATGTGCTTTGAAAAGGTCACACTCTGGGGCCTGCCTGTGGTGCCCCGTCGCAAGACCAGTTATTCCAAAGTCAATCCCGTTGAAGCCCGCAAACTGCTCATTCAGCACGGCCTGGTGGAACTGGCCCTGCTCTACGGTCACACCGAAGAAGAACGGCCGTCCGATTTTGACGAAGAAGAACGCGAACTGCTCCGCGGGGATCGCAGTCGCCTGACGCCCGGCAAATCCACCCTCGCCGATCCTGATTCCGCCGCCTTTCGCGCCGCGGGCGGCGGCAAAGGCCGCGGCTGGGCCAAAGACTTTCCATTCCTCACCCACAACGTGTCGGTCCTGCAGAGCATCAAACAGCTGCAGGCACGCACCCGCCGCCACGACCTGTTGCCCGGCGAAGAAACGCTGTTTGAGTTTTACGACAGTCACATTCCGGCCGACGTCAGCAACCGTGATCGCCTGCGTCGCTGGTATCAGAAAACGCGTCGCACCAATCCGGGCGTGCTGCAGTTTCACGAAGAACAATTCACCGATGGCCAGCTCGAAAACGAAAGCACGGACGACTTTCCCAACACCATGCAGGTGGGGCCCATGCTGCTGCCACTGTCCTATCAGCTGGACCCCGGCAAAGATGCTGACGGTGTGACCATCTCGGTGCCCGTCGATGCACTCGACCAGCTTGATCAAAGCCGCCTGACGTGGCTGGTGCCCGGACTGGTGGAGCAAAAAGTCACGGCCCTCATTCGCTCACTGCCCAAGAGCCTCCGCCGCGCCTTTGTCCCCGCGCCGGACACCGCTCGGCAGATTCTGGAACGCCTGACATTTGGCAAAGGCAACCTGGTCATGACAGTGGCCGCTGAGCTCACGGCCCTCTCCGGACAGGGCGTACGGACCGAAGACTTTGACCTGGACAGCCTGCCCGAACACCTCCTGATCAACGTGCGGCTGGTCGACAACAAGCGCAAGACCATTGCCGAAGGCCGCAACATTGACGCTTTGCGGAATGAAATTCAGCAGCACGAAGAAAACAAGACACTGCCCATCACGCGTTCCCCCGAAGAACAGCAGTGGCTGCGTAAAGGCTTCACCAAATGGGATTGGGCCGATCTGCCGCCTCACATTGAGATTACCCGCGCCGGGATGAAGCTCAAGGCTTATCCGTCCCTCAAAGACGAGCAGAAATCCGTCGCTCTGACGCTTTGCCAGACGGCCGCAGAAGCCACCAGCGTTTTGCGGCAGGGCCTGCGTCGGCTGATCCTGCTGCAGGATTACGATCGGGTGAATCGGCAGATCATCCATCTGCCGGAACTGTCCACCATTCAAAAACTGGCCCATTACATTCCCGGGATGGATGTCAAAGAGCAACTCCGCCTGCTGCTGGTGGAGCGTGCCTGGCTGTCTCCCAAAGATCTTCCCCGCACCAAAGCGGCCTTCACGCCGTTTGTCGTCGAAGGTCGCAAACGTGTGTTCGCTGTGGTGCAGGAAATCCAAAAACTGATCCCCGTCACCCTGCGTGATCACAAACATCTCCAGGCCGAACTGTCGACCACCGACGTGCCCGATTGGCGCATTCTTCTGGCCAGCATGCATGGACAGCTGGCCTCCCTCATTCATCCCCGTTTTCTCGAAGACACGCCCTGGCCCTGGCTGATTCAGTTCCCCCGCTATCTGCAGTGCATCCGCCAGCGTCTTGACCGACTCAACTCCGGCGGTCTGCAAAAAGAGATGACCCTTTATCGCGACTTCCAGCAGTACGAAAACCGCTACTGGGAACGCACCAAAGAACACAATCGCCAGCACCGCAGCGACCCCATGCTCAGCCACTACCGCTGGATGCTGGAAGAATTTCGCGTCAGCCTCTTCACCCCCAAACTCGGCACCGCCATCAGGATCTCCGGCCCGCAGCTCGACGCCCACTGGCAAAAAGTCACCTAGGCGCAGGGCCCCGGCCGGGGCGGTGGCGTGGGCTGCACGTCGCTGTACGCGCGGGGCCGGTGTTACGCGGGCCCGTTAGCCGACGTTTCGCATCACGGTCTGCATTACGGCACACAATGTCACCAGACTGCCAGCGACGATCGGCATATAGCAGACGGGTGCCGGGACCCTCAGCAGCACGCACACCGGAGCGCCACCCAGCACTACACCAATGCCCACGCCTGCCGTGATGATCGCGCCGCGCGGCAGCCAGTCGTCCTGATGTCCGGCGTCAACGCTGAACACCAGCAGCAGCATGCTGCCCACAGCCATCACCGTCGAAATGGCAATACAGACCAGAAGTGTCCCCAACATCGCCAGACAGCGTGTTGTGAACGGTGATTGACTGAAGTCCAGGGAGTTCCACATGATTTCGTCTTTTGTTGGAGCCGTGTGACAGCGGTGCAGCCGACTCACGCCCCTTTGTGGACAAACGTCCTGCGGAATTCAGGTACGAACCAGAAAAAAAAAGATGCCGCACGAGGCGGCATCTTTCGGGGTTGGTTTGGCAGTGGCCGAATCGATCAGATTTTGAACTCCTTTTTGCCCAGGACAGGCAGGTCGATTTTGATGCCATCGGTTGAGATCCAGGCCGACATGCTGGAACCCACGGTCTTGCTGCCCGCACCGTAGTAGACCGTGATGCTGCCTTTGGCTTTGGCCTTCAGCCAGCCGCCGCCGGAGCCAAAGTCCACACCCAGCCCAACAGTCAGCGTGGTGGTTCCTTTGATCCCATACTTATCGCCGAATAGCCCATCCACGATGCCGGACAGTGATGATTTGACGCTGGCATCCACGTCAATCTTTCCGGTCACGGAACCGCTGACAGTCACCGTGTAGGTGGCGTCAAAATTCACTTTGACCTTTGTGGCCTTGATGTCGATGGTCTTGTCCAGCTTGTCCTTTTTGGTGGCCTTCAGATCGACGTTGCCATTCCACTTGATTTTCCCGTCGACTGTCATGTTCTGGCCCAGCGTTCGAATGTCGCCCACCACATTCAGGCCGCTGTTGTCCACTTCAATCTTCGCACTGCCCTTCGAAGTCTCGCCTTTCAGCTTACCCTCGAACTGAGGCTTGTCATCGAGGTCGGTCACGGACAGGTCAAAGTCAAATTTGGCTTTGGAGTCAGCCGCAAAGATCTTGTCCAGCATTTTGTCGATCTGCCGATCGCCATTGGCAAATGGCTTCTTTGCCTGTCCGCTGATATGAAACTCGTGAGTGCTCCCATCGTAGACCAGTGATGCCTCACCCAGTTTCAGTTCCAGCGGCAGGCTGGCCTTGCCAAATCCGGTATTCAGCACACCATTGGCTCCAACGGCCAGATCGGTCACGCCTTCGATCTGACCGTCATCGTCGGCGTCCAGATTCAGCAGCACGCCGGCGTCAATGGTGGTGGCTTTGGCCTGAATGCCCGTCACTTCCACATAAGCGTGGCCAGGCAGCGTGTTGTCGTAGCGTTTCAGCTCCGAGTTCTCATGAAATTCCAGCTCACCCTCTTTTGAGCCACCGACTGCCACGCTGGTGCCTTTGGTGTCGTTGATAAACTCAACATAGCCGGTAGATGTGGCCGGATCTGCGATGAACAGCTTGCGTTTCATGGTGGGAATGCTGCCATCGACGTTAAGATCACCGCTCATCGTGACGTCCATCGTCTGGTCACCGATGTCGCCGAAGTACAGGTACGGCTGGCCGGACTGCAGGGGCATTTTCATCGACGCTGAACTGCCCGTGTTGCCGGCACTCTGCAGGCGACCACCCGAGGCGATGCCCCAGGTTCTGGCACCCTGACCAAGTGACACATCAGGCGAGTAGTTCAGTGATGGCAGTTGCACGTCCGGCAGCGAGGGCAGTGTGACGCCGCCAATACTCGGCATGTCGATGCCGGAGCCGTTGAACTCCGCCGAAACGCTGATGCTGGGAGCATTGGCCTGCACGTCGATGGACTGCATATCGTCAACCGTGTTCCCCTCACTCAGTGTCACCACCATGCTGTTGCCCAGTGGCATTGGGTAGGTGTCGGTTTCCATGAAGATGACACCGCCCGTTGATTCAATCGTGCTGCCGTTGTGGTCCCAGCCACTGGTGCTGAACAGTCGCATGGTGCCGTCCACACCGCTGATCTCCAGCACATCGGTGAATTCCACCTGGTTGGCGGCTCCGAGCAAATCGCTGAAGCCTGCATCATCAACATCCACCGCAAACGAAACCGGGCCGGCATCGATGTTCAGCGAAGGATCCGTCAGCGAGTCCCACGCTGCATCGCCCAGCAGGTTGGCTGACCACCGCGTGTCCTCCTGTCGCACCTGGGCGGCCAGTGTGCCGCCTTTGCCCAGTGCATCGTTGCCCGTGCCGCCGTCCAGATGGCTCAGCTTGCCGCCGGTCAGCAGGACGTCATCGCCCGCGTCCCCATTGAGTTTCACGGTGGCCTGATGTTCGTCACTGACCAGGCGATCGTTGCCGTCGCCACCGTTGATCACCGGCCACAGTCCGCCGTCGGCAAAGAAGTCTCCAGAGTAAATCAGTTCACCGTTGCCGTAGATGTCAAAGCCGTCTTCTGACCGGCGATTGGTTCGCAGTTCGATCACATCGTCGCCATCGGTACCGTTGACCTCAACACGATGACCGCCGTTGTCCATTGGGATTTCCTCCACCGTGATGCCGCTGCCGCTGGCACTGAGCAGTTTGCGCTGTTCCAGACACTCAAGGCCAGCAGACGCCTGGCGTGCGGCAGCCTGTCGGCGGCGGGATCGGCTGCCGCGAAGGTCGCAAAAGTGGCGGCTCAGGCGGTTAACGAGTGTGGATTTGGTCATGATTCGCTCCGGAAAGTGGGCTCTTTTGTTGTCAGCGGGAGGCGGGACACTGCCGCCTGTTGCTGACATCCAGAAGCGAGGTGTGACTGTCGCACACATTCCGAAGAATTTGGTCGCTTTTTTGAAAGACGCGTGAAAACCCAGCGTTTTCACGGACCAAAACTATTTTTTCCCCGACGCAGCAGTGGGAGCCGCCAGTTGAAATGAGGCCACCACGGCCGCCGCGGTGGCCGCCTGCACGACTCCCGGCTCAGAAAACTCGTGCCCGGTGACCGACAGCACATGGGCGTCAATCGCCGATCGTGGCTGCTGCAGCGGTTGTGGCGGCGTGAGGACCACGGCCCCCCTGGTGGCGATGGTCAGGAACCGTCCGTCCGACAGGAACTGGATGTCCAGCACTTCACCGGGAACTTTGATGGCCGCCGACAGCTGCTGGCATGTCGACAAATGCCAGGCCCGCACCACGCCATTGCCGCCGGTCAGCAGCAGGCTGCCATCCGGACTGACGGCGACAGTCGTCAACCCTTCGTGAATGATCGGCGTTTGCCGCAGGGCACCACTGTCCGTATCCGTCAAACGCACGGTTCCGTTCAGGTGGCCGCTGACCACAAGGCGATCATCATGGGAAAACACGAGTGACCGCACCTGCGGGACCGCCTGCTGAAACACGGTCGTCGCGTTGTCGTCATTGATGTTGTGCAGCCAGCAGGCCCCCTGGCGTGAAGTCACACAAATGCGGGAGCCGTCGCCGCTGACGGCCACGTGTGTCGCGACTCCACGCGAATCATCCAGTGTGCGAATCCACTCGCCCGTGACGACGTTCAGCACGCGGGGACGCGCTTCGGCCGCCACCGTCATCAGCTCGGCATGCGGACAGGCGGTCAGTACGCGGATCACCGTTTCCCCCGGGCAATCGATCCGTTCATGCAGCAGTGTGCCGTCCACAGTCACCACACTCACTCGATTCGACTGGCCGTACACGACGTGCCGGCCATCGGATGTGAAGGCGGCGACACGAACGTTCGACCGTCCCGCGTCCTCACGAGAATGAAAGACGACAGTGCCAGTCTCAGTGCTGACGATGGACAGGTCGCCGGATTCGTCAATGAACAGCAGCGTTTCTCCGGAGGGACTCAGTTCCAGCTGCGCGGGCGGTGCGGCAGCGTCAAACTCCAGCACGTTATCGAACGGCTCACTGAGTTGCTGCACCTGGATGCGCCGCTGATCCGCTGTGGCGATCATCCCCGCTTTTTCGCTGACCGATACCAGCGAGATGGCCGGCATCCCACTGGGAATATCTGTCCTGTCAAAATCGGGCTGCCAGTCCCACACCCGAGCTGTGCCGTCTCGACTGCACGTGACGACTTCGCTGCGGTCAGAATCCACAAACCACGCATCCCACACGTTATCGGCATGATAGAGGGGCCCACACACGGGCAGACCGGTGTCTGCATCCCAGACACGGGCCGTGTGGTCGATGGAGCAGGTCACAATGTGGCGACCATCGTGGCTGAAGCGTGCCCGAAAGCAGCGTTCGCTGTGCTTCAGCAGTGGTGTGATGTCTGTGGCGTCGTCCGCTGACAGGACTCGCGCTCCCAGCGCTGCAGGCACCACCAGGCGGTCACCGTCTGGCGAAAACTGCAGCTGACGGGTTTGCTCAAAGCCTCCCAGTGCCTTCTGTCGGTCGCGCGGGGGTTCCACATTGGTGAGCACCACCAACTGTTCGTCAGTGACGAATGCCATCCGCCCGCTTTGCGGCCCGAAAGTGAGTGCCTGCAGCGTGCGAAATTCGCGTCCCACGAGTATGTCTGTGGTCTTGCTGCCGTCTGTGGTGCTGATCAGCGGGATCCCGCGTCGCAGTCGACCGCCCGTTGCCAGCCACTGCCCGTCTGGTGAAAAAGCGGCTGTGGTGTATTTGCCGGCTCCGCTGCGTGTGGCCATTGGCTCCAGCAGCATCGGTTCTGAGGGGAGCGACTCGCCGTCAGTGAGGATCTCCAGCGGCAGCTTCCATAGGGAAATGGACTTGGGACTGGCCACCATCAGCTGGTCACTGCCCGGACTGAATTTCACCGTCTGACCGCGACCGTCCGTCTTTCCGGTCGCTACTGTCTGTCCGGATGGAATCCGCCGAATGGTCAGCGTGTTTGTCATGTCAATGGTTGCCAGCAGGCGCTGGTCGGCCGACAAAGCAATGCCCGTCAGGCCGCCCTCGTGAATCAGCGGGCCGCAGACCACCTCGCCCGTGGCGGCATTCAGCACAAAGGCGGTACCGTTGTAGGTTCGCCATGCCACCAGTGCGCCGCCCGCGTAATCCAGCGTGTGGAAGGTACCGCGACGCACGCCAAGATCGGGTGAGTACCAGACGTGTTTGAGCCGTGGTGCCAGGCGGGTGACCCACGCCAGACGCGTGCGATGGATCAACTCGGCTGCGGAATCGGGCGTCGCGTCGGCCGTGATTTCTGTCGTCATGGCGCGACTCAGCCACAGCAGCCCCAGGGCTGCATCTCCGTCTCGTTCTAAAGCGGCGATGCCCGTGCGATACTCCAGCGTGGCCCGCTGGCGCCGCGCTTCGGCCCGATCCGCACGGGCGCGGATGGTGGCGGCTTCTGCCTTTTGCCGCGCGGATTCTTCGGCCATCCGCGCGGCGTCGGCGAGGTTACGAGCCTGGCGTGTCTGGGCGTGGGCTTCGCTTTCTCGCCGCACCAGCATCGCCTGATAGCCAGCGACGATGGGGCCGCCAATGGCCAGCCCCATAACGACCAGCAACAGCACAGCAGACAGTGTGGCGACCGTCGGTCTGCGTCGGCACCAGCGGGCAAATCTGGTCACAGCCGAAACGGGACGGGCCAGTACGGGCTCACCTTTGAGGAAACGATTCAGGTCGTCCGCCAGTTCCTGAGCGGACGCATAACGACTGACGGGGAGTTTCTGCAGGCACTTCAAACAGACGTTGTCCAGATCTTTCGGCACGCCGGAGGTGAGTGATGACGGGGCGGGAGCTTCCTGACGAATGACGCTGGCAATCAGCGCCTGCATCTCGCCGCGAAAAGGCCGATCACCAGTCAGCAGCTGGAACAGAACCACACCCAGCGAATACACGTCGGCCGGTTCGGCCGCCAGGTGACTTTCTCCTTTGGCCTGCTCCGGCGCCATGTAAGCGGGCGTCCCCAGAATCCGCCCGCCATCGGACACGCTGTTTTCGGCCTGAATTCGCCGCGCCAAACCAAAGTCAATCAAATGCGGCTGACCATGACGGTCCACCATCACATTGTCCGGTTTTAAATCGCGATGGATGACACCTGCCGCGTGCGCGTGGGCCAGTGCCAGGGCGATGGTGTGCGTCATCTGGACGGCTTCACGCACATTCGGTCGATGTTCGATGATCCACTCCGTCAGCGTGACTCCGTCGATCAGTTCACTGACGATGTACACGCTGTCTGCGTGCTGGCCCACTTCGTGCACCGCCACAATGTTGGGATGCTTCAGCTGCGCTGCCGACTGGGCGTCTTTGAGAAATTCCCGGGTGTCTTCCACAGACAGGCTGCCACGGCGAGGGACCTTAACCGCCACATGCCGATCGAGTTTGGGGTCCGACGCTTTCCACACACTGCCAAACGATCCCCGCCCCAGTTCTTCTTCCAGTACAAAATGGGCAATGGTGTCACCGGCTCGCAGACCGGCCGCGTCTTCGCCCACCAGACGGAACGTGTGCAGACACGAACGGCATGTCAGATCGTGCTCCACGGCGCTGGATTCGACTTCGCATTCCGTCTGGCAGTCCGGGCAGCGAATCGTCAGTGGCATGCAGAAGGTGGGTTGCAGACTGTTGGTCCGAAAGGCGTTGCGGACTTCCACCTGATGGTCGGGAAAGCGATCCAGATAGTCGCTGATGGAAACCTGCTCACGCCCTGTCCGCAGCTCCAGTTCAATTTCCAGCAGCGCGTTGAGCAGCTGGCCGCGACAGGATGGAGGTTCGAAGTCCTGCAGGCAGGATTCCAGCGATGGAGGGCTGCCCTGCTGCCATTGCTGTTCGAAGCGATCCAGAACTGGATCCATCCGCCGAGCCAGTTCCAGCGAATCAATCTCGGGGTGGGAAGAGTCGGACGTCATTCGAGCTCTCTTTCCCAGACACCGCGAATCAGCTGCAGCTTGCGATTGACGGTGGAACGCGTGCAGTTCATCTGTTCGGCAATTTCGACGTCACTGTAGCCATCCATCTTCATCACGGCGATCGCCCGCAGCTGGTCGTTGTCCAGGGCGGTCAGCAGTTTTTGGACAACGTCGGTCGTGGCCGCGTTTTCTTCCGGTGTGAGCACGCGGCCTGGCTGATTCTGCAGCCCGCCTGCGGCCGACGCATCGGAGCCGAGCCTGCGAAACACGGACTCGCCACGGACCGCGCCGCCGCCGCGTTTGGCCGCGTGTTCTTTGTTGGCGTAGTCGGCCGCTTTGCGTGTGGTGATCACCAGCAGCAGGCGGATCAGTTCGTTGCGATTGGTCAGGCTGGCAAACTGACCGGCCGCCACGCCGCCAAAGAAACTGTCCATCACGCTCAGCGCGACGTCTTCATCATCATGGATTCGCCGCACGCCGGCCGACAGTCGTTCCCGCGCCATGCCGGCCACATGGCCGAAAAAACGCTGAAACAACTGTCGCACAGACTCCGGATCGCCCGCTTTCACGGCCGCCAGAATGACTGAAACTGATTCGTCCAAGATGCTGCCCGCTCAAAGTCTGCTGTGTCGCACGGCAATCCTACCGCACACGATAGCGAATTCCAGCCGAGTCCCCCTGGGGACACGGGGCACAGCGGACCAATCGCGGAGGCCAGGTGGGCGGGATCGTCGACCTCACCTGACGCCGGCTAACTCACGATCAAGTCGTAGCGCTGACTCCACGGGCCGAGCGTATTTTCGCTGCCGATGGCTCGGACCCAGACCCGGTAGTTTTCGGCCGCAAATCGTGACGGAGCGGTGAACTGCGGCTGCGTGATGGTTCGGTCTCTCAGGAATTCTCCCTGAATGGTCTGCACGAGAAATTCGTAGGCCACGGCCCCCTGCACAGGATCCCAGTTGAAATGAGCCGGTCGTGCACCGACGGTCTGGCTGCCCGTGAGATTCATGACGGTGGCGTCAAGTCGGATCACCGCCTCAGACCACGGCCCCGCCTGTCCGGACGCATCACGCACCCGCACGCCCCAGCGAATGGTGCTGCCGTTCAGTCCGGCCGGCAGTGTGAATTGCGTTTGGGTGGTGGTGTGATACTGATACTGGCCGTCATACAGGAACACTTCGTATTCCGCAGCGGCCGCATTGCTCTGCCACGTCAGCTGCGGTGTTTGTGAGAAGGAACCCTGAGCGGCTGTGTCCGGCCACGCCTGATGCAGCGTGGTGATCGCATCCAGCTCAAAGTCGACCGGCGGGCTCCACAGACCGGGCGTCCCATTTCTGTGGTGAGCCCTCACCCACACGCGATAGTGACTGTCCTCGAGAAAGCCGGGCTGGAACTGGGTCTCGGTCAGCCCCGTCACACGGTAAGGCGTTTCACGCGTGCGGATATTCCACACTAACACCTCATAGCTGACAGCACCGATGACCTGTTCCCACTGAACGACGGGAATACCGCTGACAGACTCCGGCAGTGGCAGGATGGTCGTGCGTCCGCCTGCGTGGAATTCACCGGCCGAACTCCACGGTCCTTTTTCCCCCGTGGCAGCAACAGGTCGCGCCCACCAGCGAAAACGACCGTGCTCCAGCAGCGTGGGATGATCGTAGAATGCAAAAGGGACGTTTGTGTTCACCAGCAGCTGTCCGTCGCGAAGGATGTAGACGTCATAAGAATCTGCATCCGCCACTGCGCTCCACTGAAAACGGGGTGTTTTGGAAAACGTGTTGCCCGCATTGTTCAACCGGACGGTCGATGTGTGGTTGATGGCCGCGGACCACACCCGCGTGCCATCACCCGCGATGGCCTGCACCCAGAGGCGGTAGCGGCCGAAAGCACTCACATCGACAGTCGCCGATGTTTGTGTGAGGATGCTGTCGACGATCGGTGCGGAACCGCTGCGCAGATGCTGGACGTAAATGCGAAACGACGTGGCTCCGTTGACCGGGTTCCAGCTGACTGTCAGCGTTGTGCCTTCCAGCGAAGTCTGTACGTCGGGCGCGATCCGCTGCTCTATGATCGTCGCCGCCCACGCGGTTGTCGGCCGGCCGTTTGCCATGCCCCGCACCCACAGGCGGTAGCGACCAAGCGGGTGATGGGCGCCCAGCTCGAAGGTGTTGCCGGTCTGCACCCTGCGTTCCAGCTGCACACGGGGTCGATCCACGGCTTCCAGGTAAATTTCACTGCTGTCGGTCCCACGGATCGGCAGCCAGACGGCGTAGTTATGAGCCGTGCCGTCGATGAAGCTGACGGCATCGACGGCATCGACAATAATAACCTGCGACGATGGGGTGACAGGACCGACCTGCAGCTGATTCGGCTCTCCGGGCGTCGAACGAAGCTGCAGTTCGGGCAGATTGGTGCCCATCGGGATGTCGGAAATCAGCTCAGCGGCGGGCTGGATCTGTCCGTTTTCCAGACTGGAGATCACGTTCAGGTCAGGCAGCAGGATGTGACGCCCGTTGCTGAGGATGCGAAAACTGCCCGTATATCCGCCACCATCCGCCACGACGCTCAGGGGAATGTGGGATGAGCCGTCTGTCGGCACTTTCCACAAATTGCCGTCGGCGGACGCTGCGCCACCAAGCAAAACAAGAGACTGACTGTCCGGAGCAAACTCCATCTGTCGTGGCGTTCCTCGATCAGGGAACGTACGAATGGCCGTGCTGCCGTCGAGTGTGATCATTGCCACATACGTTTCGTCCGCGACGTTGAGGGTGACGGCCACAAACCGCTCATCGTCCGAAACAGCAAGACGGTCCTGGATGAACTCACCCGCCACCAGGGGCTTCACGTCACGACGGGTCTGTGCATTCAGATCGTAGGCTTCCAGCGTACTGCCGCTGTCGTCCGACCACGACCACAGCACCTGTTGCTCGTCTGCCAGATATGTGACGTCGTGGACGTCGATCGCGGTCGCCGACTGCCACAGCGGCGTGTGGGAGTCTGTCAGCGGCGAATACTGCACCAGCGAAAAACCGGTCTCCAGCTCGTTCACGTAATAGACCGTGCCGTCATCAGCGATGACAAACTGTGTGACGCCCGCCGCGGCGGCATGGTCTGTCAGCTGAGTGGTCTCCTGGCTGTTGAGATCCCGGACATAAAAGTTGGCGGGGCTCGTGCTGGAGTCGCGCGCACGAAAGTAGAGCTTTGTTCCATCGACGGTGAATTGCGCGTCGGCGAATGTGTTCAGGCTTTCGCCAACAACCGGCAGCGATTGACTGCCGTCGATTTTATGCACCACAATTGGCACCAGGTCGATGCCTGGTCGCGGTTCGTACACAAAAAACCACTGACCAGTCGGGTCAAAGACAGGGCGGTTGTCACGATCGGTCTCGCCGAATTTGGTGAGCGTGCCGCCGGCAACCGGCAGTGTGAACAATTCCGGAATCCAGTCAAACTGGCGGCTGGCAATCATGAGAATGTGTTGACCGTCCGGGCTGAGTTCTGCGTGGTAAACCTGACGGTTCAGTCCCAGATTTTCGTGCAGGCGGACGGCAGGCCCGCCTTTGACCGGAATGCGGAACAACTCGGTCGTTCCCTCTCGACGAAGATCACCGCGGACAATCAGGTATTGGCCGTCCGGCGTGCGGATCATCTGCTCGATGGTGGATGGCACGGATTGTGGTTCGTCCAGCTGGTAACGATCACCATGCAGCACGCTGACGGAAAACAGGTTGTAGACTTCGTCCAGATGCTCATCGGCGCGGTACAGCACCCGAGAGCCGTCGGGACTGACCTGAAAAAATACGAGCACGTCCTGAGTGCTGTCCAGGGGCTGGTTCAAACGCACGGCTCCGCCGCCCGCCACATGCGACTGATACAGCTGATCAACGCCCTGCAGCTCATGGTTGGTCCGAAACACGACCCGCCGCCCGTCGGCCGCCATTCGGAAATCTCCGCGAACGGTCTGCGAGTCTGATAGCTCCGGATTCAGGCGCAGGGGCTCGCCACCGGTGATCGGCACCGAGAACAGCTCATACTTTCTGAGCACGTCCTGCTGGGTGTAATAGATGACCCGCTGGCTGTCTCCGCTGATTTCGTAGTTGGATTCCGGAGCCCGCGCGACGGCACTGGTGACGTTCAGGGGCGTGGAGGGGCCGGCGTTGATTGAGACCGCATACAGGTCAGAGACTGCTGACCCGTGATTAGAGCGATAAACGACGGTCTGCCCGTCCGGCGAAATCTTAAAGTCGGCCACGTCACCGGGATTCGTGGCGCCGGGATTGAGTTTGCGGACTGGTCCGCCCGCGATCGCGACGCTGTACAATTCCGGTGTGCCGTCGACTTCCTGATCACCGCGATAAACGACCGTCGTGCCATCGGCATTGATGTCGAAATCAAAGATGTCGCCGTGGACCGGCAGGGTACCGCTGAGCCGAACCACCTGTCCCGATGCCAGCTCGACCGAATACAGGTGCACCTGGTCGCGGGTGTCCGCATCTTCCAGATAGACGATGTGGCGGCCGCTCGAACTGATGCGAAACTGTGAAACAGCGGCCTGTTCGTGGGACGGACGGTTTAGGCGCCGCAGCGAGCCGTCAAACAGGTCGATGTACAGCAGTCCCAGCTGGCGAAATCTGGTTGTTTCACCCAGCACCACGATTCCCTGCCCGTCGGGGGTGAAGGAAAACGGGCTGTTGAAGTACACAATGTAGGCTTCGTTATTGCCGAGAAGTGTCGCGTCCCCTCCTGTCGATGGGCCAGTCCACAGCTGATAATCATTGGCCATGTTCCGCGCCAGAAACACCACCTGGCTGCCATCGGGGGTGAACTGCACTCCCCGCGCCTGACTCACCGGCCCGGTGACGTCTCCTTTGTGCTCGCCGTCCAGCGTGAGGACGGACACACCGTTTCCTCGGGACACTGCCAGATGTCGGCTCTGCGGACCAATCACAAAATCACGCGCGGAGCCAATGACATTTGTTTGCCCGCCGGTGGCGGACACGCTGACCATCTCCCGTTGCACGCCGGTATGGCGGTGGTAAACGACCGACTGTCCGTCGGGCGAGAAGGCAATATTCGAAAGCTCC
>JANSXP010000074.1 GCA_024742875.1 Planctomycetaceae bacterium
AGTCGCTGGCTCACTGCCAGTTTCGGTTGGCTGATCGTTCGTCTGCTGATCGGTCGGCGTTTCGTCCGTCAGCTGATCACCAGCGGTGGTCTGCCCGTCAGTCGTGTCGTCAACGCCACCGTCTGACGGCACGTCGCTGCTTACGTCTTCCGCCGCAGAGATCACCACCTGAGCCAGAGCTTCCGGTGTGACCTCATCTGGCGTGACTCCTACCAGGCGAATACTGTCCTGTGAATTCAGATGGAGTATGGCATGTCCCTGTCCGTCATCACTGACGGTCAGCGATTCCGCGGTGACAGGGGTGCCACTGTCACTTGTCACAGCGGTGACATCGATCAAATCGTGATGCCCGTTGGCTGCGGACAAGTCCAGGCCTGCCACGGAAATCTGGCCCAAGCCGTCGGGGATCACAAGCGTGTCACGACCTGAAGAAAGCGTGACCAGCTCAATTTCCTCAAACTGAACCCGATCAGTTCCCTGGACTACTTCCCCGGATTCGGGAGAGCTGTCGCTGTAGGAAACAGTGACGCCTCCGGCGACCTGGGAGACATCAAGCTCATCCACTTCCAGATTTGCATCATCTCCGCCATCGATTTGATCGTTGCCAAACTGATTCTGCAGCACAAATCTGTCGCTGCCGGATTCTCCGTAAACCGTGTCGTGACCTGCGCCTCCGTTCAGGACGTCGTCACCCGTGCCACCGAGGATGACATCATTGTCATCGTCTCCGTGGATGGTGTCCGCCCCTTCTCCGCCGAACAGCTGGTCACCGCCGTCACCGCCGGAGATAACGTCGTCACTCATCCCGCCTTCCAGCCGATCGAATCCTGCGCCACCGGACAGGGCATCGCTGCCATCCAGTCCCAGGACAATGTCATCGCCAGCGTCGGCCAGAATTTCGTCCTGCCCGTCGCCACCGGTGGCAAAGTCGTCGCCTTCACCGGCAACGATCAGGTCATCGCCTACTCCACCTTCCAGAATGTCGGCATCTGCACCGCCGAAGAGCGTGTCGTTTCCGGCACCGCCAATCAGCAGGTCGCTCTCGTCGCCTCCGCCGAGCGTGTCGTTTCCATGACCGCCAATCAGCTGGTCGCTGCCCTGGCCTCCGCTGAGGATGTCGTTTCCGTCATTGCCCTGCAGCACGTCATTTCCGGAACCGCCATCAAGAATATCATGACCGTCTCCGCCGCCGAGTGTATCGTCCCCGTCTCCGCCGAAGACCGTGTCGTCTCCGGTGCCGCCGAACAGCGAGTCATTTCCGGACTGGCCGTCGACCGAATCATTGCCGGGGCCGCCGTCGACAAGGTCATGACCATCTCCGGCACGCACAATGTCATTTCCCGAATCGCTGACAATCGTCTCATCAATTGCCGTTCCTTCAATGGTGTCGCTGAGTGGTGTGCCAATCTGTTCAGAGGCCGGTATGCCCATGGCGGCCAGCATGTCGTCATCCACTGAGTCCGCAGGGATCCCTGCCAGCGTGAGCGACTGCCCCCGCGGGAAGTTCAGGACTGCGTCTCCGGCCGAATCCGCAGTGACCCGGACGGCGGACGTTCCAGCCGGTCGTCCGGCCAGGTCGGTCATCGCGGAGACATCCAGCAGGTCGCCCGGTGCGCCAGACCCATCAGGCTGGATGTCCGGAAGTCGAAATCCGCTCACACGATTTGATCCGGAAGCATCGTTCAGGACAATGGTGTCCTGTCCGCTGCCGAGTGCAATCTCCTCGATTTCGCTGAACGTGGCCGTGCCGTTGCTGCCGAAGACCTGTCCACTGCCGTCTGCGGAGTCCGTCAGGTCCACGGTCAGGCCATCGACACCTGCCGACAGGTCGAGAGTGTCTCCCGAGATTTCTTCGGCCGTGCCCCCCACGATGATGTGAGTGCCATCCAGATCTGTCACCTGGAACGTATCGTCACCGCCTTCACCATGGAGCTGGTCTGCCCCCGAAGATGTCAGCAGGGTGTCATTGCCGGCCCCGCCTGTCAGGATGTCGTCGCCCAGGCCACCGTCGAGCTGATCGTCTCCGGATCCGCCCAGCAGTTCATCGTTCCCGCTGCCGCCGTGCAGCACATCATTGCCTGTGCCTCCATCCAGAAGATCGTCACCCGCGTCACCGGACAGACTGTCGTCGCCCATTTGTCCGTAGAGATGGTCGCCGCCCTCGCCGCCCGACAGGCTGTCTCCGCCCGCCAGTTCGAATATCACGGACTGGTCGCCTTCCACGTCGGTCAGTACTTCGAGCACTTCACCGGTTTCCGGCGCCGTGATCGCCCAGTTCTGTGAGGCATACCCGGTCAGGTTGAGACTTTCCCCGGCGGCCAGACTCTGGGGTGGTTCCAGTTCACCGCTCTGTGTAATGGCCTGCAACTGGATCGGCTCTCCGGAGGAATTCTGCAGCTGGAATGACACGGGGGACATGTCGTCGCTCGTGCTGGGGAACATTGCCGCATGCAACACACCGGAATCGCCGTACAGTGTGTCATTACCCACGCCACCGTCAATCGTGTCGCTTCCCGCGCCACCGGAAGCCAGGTCGTCACCATCGCCGGCGGCAACAGCATCATTGCCACTGCCGGCGTGGATCAGGTCGTTCCCGGAGCCGCCGATCAACTGGTCGTTGCCGGAACCCGAATCGATCACAATGTCGTCGCCCGCTCCACCGTCACTGAGGTCATCTCCGGCCCCGCCCTGCAGACGGTCCTCCCCGGACCCGCCAGTCAGTTCGTCTGCACCTGTGCCGCCGAACAGTCGGTCATTGCCTGGGCCACCGTCGACGAGATCACTGCCCGCTCCGCCGAACAGAGTGTCACCGCTTTCTCCGGTGTCGCGGAGGGTGTCATTCCCAGCCCCGCCGAGCAGCAGGTCCTCCCCGGCTCCTCCGTCAAGCGTATCGTCGCCTTCTGCTCCATCCAGAACATCGGCTGCGAATGCCGGGTCATCTGTGCCGTCGTCTCCCCGCAGCACGTCGTTGCCGGCCCCGCCGTGAAGTGCGTCCTGTCCGGCTCCGCCGTCGAGAACGTCGTTGCCGTCGCCACCGGCGAGCGTGTCCTCACCATGGCCACCGGAGAGCACATCATCACCGGATTCGCCGTCAAGAGTGTCCGCTCCCTCGCCGCCATCCATAGTGTCCAGGCCAGAGCCGCCGAGCAGCACGTCACTGCCATGTCCACCCAGAAGTGTGTCGCTGCCTTCGCCGCCGAACAACTGATCCGCTCCATCGCCTCCGTCAAGGCTGTCACCACCACTGCCACCGAACAGGCGATCCGCCCCGGCACCTCCGCTGAGCGAGTCGCTGCCTTCACCTCCTTCGGTGCGATCGTCGCCGTCACCGCCGGAAAGCTGGTCATCTCCCGCGCCGCCGGACAGTTCGTCATGCCCGGTTCCGCCGTCGACGACATCATTGCCGTCCCCGCCTTCAAGCACATCATTCCCGGCGTCTCCGGCAAGCTGATCCGCTCCGTCGCCTCCCGCGATGCTGTCGTTGCCAGCACCACCGCTGACGGTGTCATCTCCTGCTCCACCGTCCACCACGTCGTTGCCGGATCCTCCGAAGACGAGGTCTGCTCCCTCGCCACCGTCCAGGGTGTCGCTGCCGTCTCCGCCATCGAGCAAGTCGTTGCCAACCCCGCCCGACAGGACATCATTTCCTGTTCCGCCGTCGAGGCTGTCATGCCCGGCGCCACCGTCCAGGGTGTCGTCGCCAACTCCGCCGGAAAGCGACTCATCGCCCGCCCCACCTGCCAGCACATCATCACCTGACGAGCCGTCGATCTGTGAGGCCGGAAAACCCATAGCCACGAGTGCGTCGTGCTGCTGAACGCTTTCAACAGGAGTGTTGGCCAGTGTCAGTGATTCACCGTTGGGAAATGTCAGGATGGCGTCGCCACTGTCGCTAACAGAGACAACAATCTCACCTGCGCCAATCGGACTGCCTGTACTGCTGACAAGGTCGCCCGGCAGGAACTGATCGCCGGGTATCCAGCTGCCATCGGCCTGCTGAACGGGGGCCTTGAACCCGGCCAGCGTCTGGCTGGAGAATCCAGCGCCAAGCTGGATCTCACTCTCCATCTGTGGCAGGTTAATCTCCTCCACGTTAGAGAATGCCGCCGTGTGCACACCATCGCTGATCGTTCCCGATCCAGCGCCGTCTCCTGACAGGTCGACTGTTACCGCAGACGACAGGAATGAGAGGTCCAGCGTGTCGATGTCGTCGCCTCCATTGATCGTGTCGCTGCCAAAGCCGTCCGAAAGCTGAATCGTATCGTTCCCGCTGCCGCCGAGGATGATGTCATCGCCCGTGCCGCCATCAATCACATCGGCACCGTCACCGCCGTCGATGGAGTCGTGACCGTGCCCACCATCGATCATATCGCCGCCGTCCGCCAGCAGAGGGTGCGCGGATTGACCACCGAAAATGGTGTCGTCCCCTTCCCCTCCGGAAATGGTGTCCGCTCCCGAGCCTCCATCAAGGAAGTCATTTCCGGTTCCACCGTCGAGCATGTCATCGCCGCTTCCGGTGTCCACAATTCGGTCATTGCCGCTGCCTCCCAGCAGCGTGTCATCGTCCCCGCCGCCGTCGATGGTGTCATCACCGGTTCCGCCGTCGATGAAGTCTCGACCAGAGTCGGAATCTCGCTGCGGGGCATCGCCGTGCAAAGTGTCGTTGCCGGCACCACCGTCGATGGTGTCGTCGCCGGCACCGCCAAACGCAGCGTCATCCCCCGCGCCAGCACTGATCGTGTCATTTCCAGCACCAGTGTCGATGGTTTCATCGACATCAGAACCAATGGCCGAGTCACTCCCGCCTGATCCTTCCAGTGATGACGCAGGAATTCCCATCGCCACGAGTGTCGCGTTATCGGGCAGACCTTCCGCGGCTGCGTCTGTCAGACGCAGCGTTTCACCACCCGGAAATGACAGTAACAGGTCGTTGCCGTCTGCCGCCGTGATGACGTCAGCCGTGCCCACTGGACTCCCGTTCGCATTGGTGACTGCTGAGACATCCAGGGTGTCTGTGGATTGCAGCGTTCCGGTATCATCGACCTGGGGTATCTGAAAACCTGTCAGTTCCATGGGAGTGAAATCTGCGGTCAAAGTCACCGTCGTTTCTGCGGCAGGTAGTGTGATGTGCTCCACATCGCTGAACGTCAGGTCACTGTCCTGTCCGACAATAGCCCCTCCTCCCTGTCCGATGGTGACCGCCTGAGGGGAATCGATGCCGGAAGCGTCGATGCTGTCGTAACCGTCGCCTCCAATGATCGTGTCGTTTCCGGCGTCATTCAGGACAAGGAAGGTGTCGTCCCCTTCGCCACCATCCAGCATGTCGTCCCCTTCGCCTCCACTAAGAACATCGTTGCCATCTCCCGCTGAAATGGTGTCGCTGCCGGTTCCACCGCTGATGGTGTCATTTCCAGCACCGGTTGTGATGGTGTCGTCTCCTGCACCACCATCGACCGTGTTGTTGCCATCGCCGGCGTTGACGGTGTCATTGCCGGTTCCGGCATCGATGGTGTCGTTGCCGGATCCGGCCGTGACGGTGTCATCTCCGCCGCCGGCATTGACCGTGTTGTCGCCATCACCGGCATTGACCGTTTCGTCGGCGTCGGTCGCCGTGACGGTGTCATCGCCAGTACCCGCTTCGATCTGAGCAGCGGGTACGCCGATGGCGATGAGCGCATCTTCGGTGAGTGCCGCCGGATCAACGCCAACGAGCTTGAGCGTTTCGCCGTTGGGGAAGCTCAGCACGGCGTTCCCGCTGCCATCATCGGCGACAGCGACGTCATCTGTGTTCACGGGGCTGCCATTGGCATTGGTGATTCCGCTGGTGTCCAGCATGTCGGTGACGGTAAACGTACCGTCGCCGTTGTCGACAGGAGCCGTGAAGTTGCTGATCGATCCAATGGCGAAGCCATCTTCGAGAGTAACCGTGTCGTTGCCAGGACCCAGTGCCACATGCTCCATCTCAGCAAAGTCAGCCGCCGAGGTTCCATTGGTGATGGATCCTGCCCCGTCGCCGGACAGCGTGACAGTCTGGTCACCGGCCGCCAGGTCAGCGCGGAGCGTGTCTACGCCTTCGCCGCCAGTGATGGTGTCGTTGCCGTACTCGCCGTTGAGCCAGACGGTATCGTCACCCATTCCACCGATGATGGTGTCATCACCTGTGCCGGTTTCGATCGAATCATTCCCCTCCCCGCCGTCGAGCGTGTTGTTGCCGCTGCCGCCGAGGATGGTGTCGTTGCCTGTTCCACCAGAGACTGTGTCGTCGCCCGCACCACCGCTGATGACATCGTCACCGGCACCGCCGTCAAGGATGTCATCACCCGAACCCGCCGTGACACTGTCGTTTCCACCGCCGGCATGGACCGTGTTGTTGCCTTCACCGGCGTTGATCGTCTCGTCGGCGTCGGTGGTCGTGAGGGTGTCATCGGCTGACGTGCCCTCCACCTGTGCAGCCGGAACTCCGATCGCAACCAGGGCGTTCTCGGTGAGTGCGGCCGGGTCAACACCGATGAGCGTGAGGGTTTCTCCATTGGGAAAGCTCAGCACGGCGTTGCCGCTGCCATCATCGGTTACAGAGACGTCGTCAGTGTTCACAGCGCTACCGCTGGCATTGGTGATGCCACTGGTGTCCAGTCTGTCGGCGATGGCAAACGTACCGTCTCCATTGTCGACAGGAGCTGTGAAGTTGCTGATCGATCCGATGGCAAAGCCGTCTTCCAGAGCAAGGGTGTCGTTACTGGCGCCGAGCAGGATACTCTCCAGTTCAACAAATGTTGCATGAGATGTGCCATTCGTCACAGAGCCGCTGCCACCGCCTGACAGCGTGATCGTCTGATCACCGGCTGCCTGGTCCAGTTCCAGCACGTCGTAGCCATCACCCGCGTTGATGGTGTCGTTGCCGTACTCGCCGGTTAGGCGAATAATGTCATTGTCGTACTCGGAGTTGATGATGTCGTCCCCGTCCCCACCGTCGATGATGTCGTTGCCGAGGAAGCCCCACAGCGTGTCATCGCCAGCACCGCCGTAGATAGTGTCGTTGTCCAACCAACCAGAGACAGTGTCATCGCCGTCGCCGGCATAGATCACATCGTGACCGCGTCCACCGTGCAGGTTGTCATCTCCTGCTTCACCGTGAATTGTGTCGTCGCCCCAGTCTCCTTTGACAATGTCGTCGCCATCACCGGCATAGATCGTGTCGTGTCCTCGCTCGCCATTCAGGTAATCGTGGCCGTCGCCGCCATGGATCTCATCGTCGCCGTTGCCGGCAAAAATAGCGTCATGGCCACTGTGGCCGTGGATGACATCGTTGCCGTCATGACTGGCGATTTCGTCTCCGTGCTCTGTGCCGGTCAGGACATCGTCTCCGCCAGTACCATCCTGGCGGCTGCTGGCAAATCCCATTGCTTCCAACTGTTCCGGTGAGCTGACCTCGTTGGGATCCACACCAACGAGAGTCAGCACCTGGCCTGTATGAAACGTCAGTGTCGTATGTCCGTCGTCGTTCGTACCAACTTCAATGTTGCTCGTGTTTGGCGTTGGTCCAGTCCATGGGGTGAGTGGCGTGGCGATGAACGTGTCTCTGCCGGTGAAGGTTCCGTCGCCATTGTCAATCGGTGGACGGAAACCGCTGATGGTGGGCATCCTGGAGCCACCGCGCAGGACAATCGTGTCGTTGTGCTCGCTCAGGATCAGGTGCTCCATTTCAAAGAAGACGGTGGAATCGGTGCTGTTTGAGTAGGTGCCGCTCCCGTTGTTCTGCAGAGTGACTGTCAGGCCTTCCGAGGCCGCACGCAGGTCCAGAGTATCTCCACTGACTTCGTTCGTTTCACCACCGATCAGAACGTTGTTTCCGGCGGCATAAATCAGTGTGTCGTCGCCGTCCTGTCCCGAGGCCCAGTCATCACCTGTTCCCACATCAATGAAGTCATCGTCACCGCCCGTGACGATGCGGTCGTTACCCGCTCCCCCCAAAACACTGTCCTGCCCCTGACCGGTCGTGATGTTGTCGTTTCCATCTTTGGCTGAGATCGTGTCGTCAGTGTTGCTGCCATAGATCGTGTCTTCCCCGTCGGTTCCCGCCAGACTTCCCCCTTCATCACTCGCTTCGATGATGTTGCCAGGAATGCCAATCGCAATCAGCATCTGTTCGGATTCAAGAGCGTCTGCCGGTGTGCCTGCCAGCAGCAGTTGCTCTCCGGATGAGAATGACAGTAGTGCGTCACCATTTTCATCAGCGGAAACACTGACGTCGGCCGTGGTTGTGGGGCCACCCGTGTTGTTGGTCAGCGTGCCAACGTCAAGGTGACTCCTGGTTCGCAGAGATCCGTCGTCCAGTTCCAGCGGCAGGACAAAACCGCGAACACTGGTTATTTCAAAGCCATCTGTCAGCACCAGTCGATCATCCCCCTTGCTCAGCACGATGTGTTCAATTTCGGAGAAGCTCGAATCAGAAGCCCAGTTGCTGGCATGTCCACTGCCTCCAGGCATCAACGTGATCGTCTGCATTCCAAGGGCATGCTCGAAACTCAGAGTGTCGCCCTCGACTTCTCCTTCCTCCCCACCTTCGATATCGTCTCGGCCGTACACCGCGTGAGCGTAGACAGTGTCGTCGCCGCTGCCACCACGGATGACATCGTGTCCCCAGCTGCCGTGGATGATGTCGTTGCCATCGCCGCCAGACAGGTAGTTGTCACCGCGGAACCCGTCGACAATGTCGTCTCCAGCGCCACCCAGGACAACATCGGCGCCCCAGTCTCCAAACAGGTCGTCATTGCCATCGCCACCGTCAATCACGTCGCGACTACTGGACCCATGAAAATCGTCGTCAATCTCGGAGCCGGTCATGACGTTTGACGGGATCCCTGCGGCCGCCAGTTTGGCTGGTGAGTCGAGATCGGAAACAGTGACGCCTGTAAGCAGGAGTGTGTCCCCCGTAAAGAATGTCAGCAGTGCATTGCCGTTGCCGTCGTCAGTCACAGTGGTGTTGTCCACTGTCGCTGCCACGCCATCTGCAGACGTCAGTGCCGTGACATTGACTCTGTCGTGGCCAGCAAAAGTGCCGTCTCCGTTATCTGTCGGAGCACGGAAATTGCCAATGGATGCGATGCTGTAACCTGGTCGCAGCAGCACATGGTCGTCGTGTTCACTCAATTCAATGTGTTCGATCGCTGAGAACTGAATCGTTCCGCCATCGCCCTGAGTGTGTCCCTCGCCATCGCCAGTGAGAAAAACGGTCTGAGGACCAGGGGCAAAATTCAGATGCAGGGTGTCGCCACGGATCTCCCCTGCGTCGCCACCACTGACGACGTCATCGTGAAAATCCCCGCTCACCCAAATGGCGTCGTCACCAGCGCCTCCGTCGATGACGTCATTGCCTCGCTGACCGTAGATGTTGTCGTTTCCGTCGCCACCATTGATGACGTCATCGCCGTTGTCACCATAAACGTAATCATGTCCGGCGCCGGCGTTGATGGTGTCATGGCCAGCCAGCCCCGAAATTCTCTCCGAATCACTGGTGCCGTCGATTTGCTCTGCGGCCTCTGTGCCGGTGTGGACACTGCCTGGCACGCCGATGGCGAGCAATGCCGCGTCGCTGCTGATGCTGGCCGCGTCCACCCCGATCAGTTTCAGCGTTTCGCCATTGGGAAAGGCGACGATGGCATTGCCGGATCCATCATCAGTGACCGTCATGTCGGTGATTGTGATGGGGCCGCCGGAAGCGTTCGTCAGCTCTCGCACGTCCAGTCGGTCGACGGACTCGAGAGATCCATCCTCGAGAACTTCCGGAGCAGTGAAGTTCTGCACAGACCCAATTTCAAAACCGGGAGTCAGTGCCACAATGTCCCGGTTTTCACTCAGGACAATGTGCTCAATCTCCGCAAAAGTCGCGTCGGAGTGCCCATTCCAAAGACGGCCGGATCCTGCGGCTTCCAGAGTCACACGCTGATGACCGTCCGCCAGTTCCAGATGCAGAATGTCGCCCGTCGTTTCGCCCGTCTCTCCGCCGACAATTGTATCACGGCCATACTGTCCGCTCTGCCACAGGTGGTCGTCACCAGACCCCGCATCAATGGCATCGTGCCCGTCGCCACCAACGATGTGGTCATCGCCATCTCCGGAGTTAACCGTATCGTCTCCCTTGCCGGCCCAGATGCTGTCATTTCCGGCTCCGCCTTCAATGGTGTCCTGGCCGTCGCGTCCGTAGATTAGGTCGTTCTCGTCGGTGCCGGTGAGCGTGTCGTCACCATCCCCCCCGTTGAAGGCAGGTGGCCCAAAGCCGATAGCCTGCAGCGCCTGCGAACTCAGGCTCGATTCATCGACGCCGATTAGAGTCAACGTCTCGCCATTGGAGAAGTTCAGTACGGCGTTGCCGTTGCCATCGTTGCCGACAGTCACGTCGACGACGTTCACAGGATATCCGTACTGATTATTGAGTGCCGTCACATCAAAAGTGTCTGTCGCCGTGAACGTGCCATCTCCATTGTCGACAGGGGCGGTGAAATTCAGCAGCGTGCCGCTGCCACCGTTTTCGATGGCGATTGTGCTCGGGGTGTCACCCAGCCGGATGCGTTCCACAGCCGTAAACGTGGCGGTCGACGTGCCGTTGGAAATGGTGCCGGCATCTGCGGCCGTCAGACGGACCGTCTGATTCCCCGCCGCCTGGGTCAGATCAATCAGGTCGCCATCGGTTTCGTCATTACTGCCACCGTTGATGGTGTCATTGCCGTACTCTCCCACAAGGAGAATCGTGTCGTCATGTGATCCCGCGTTGATCGTGTCGTCGCCAAGGCCACCCTCGACGGTGTCGGTGCCGCGTTCTCCATTTAGAGTGTCGTCTCCAGCCCCACCCGTCAGGGTGTCAGCGCCCCAATGGCCCCACAGTTGATCATGGCCTTCGCCTCCATCAACAATGTCATCGCCTTTTCCACCAAAGACAACGTCGTCTCCGTCACCGGCGTAAACGATGTCGTTGCCATCCTGTGCCTGCAGAGTGTCATTGCCCGCTCCGCCATCAATGGTGTCGTTGCCGCTTCCCGCCCAGACAGCGTCGTCACCGTCTCCCAGCAGGACGGAATCGTTTCCGTTTCCAGCCCGAACAATGTCATTGCCGGCGCCCGCATCAATGGTGTCGTTGCCGAGGAATGTAGTGATGTCGTCGTCACCGTCCCGACTGACGATCGTCGCGTCCGGGTTTCTCGAGGTAATGACATCGTTGCCGCTGCCCGTGCTGACGTTTTCGACATCGGAGATCGTGTTGCCCAGGCCGTCGGTTCCGTTCCACAGACTGACGGTCACGTCTGTCGACTCGAATTCCGTTCCCATGACTTCGTAGGTATCAGACCCGGAGCCACCATTAAGCGTATCCGCACCCGCGCTGACGACCAGCACATCATCCCCGTCGCCGCCATTCAGAATGTCGTCTCCGGTGCCACCGTCCAGCAGGTCGTTACCAATGCCCGCACTGATTGTGTCTGCGCCATCACCACCGCGGATAACGTCGTCATTGGAGCCATCCGCCGCATCATTGCCGTCGACAAGATCCCCGTCGACATCCCCCGAATAGGCGGCGTCGATCACGTCATCACCACTCGTTCCTTCGACCACGCCCGCTTCGAGGGTGCCCTCAAAAGACTGGCTCGACTGGACCAGCGTTTCGATCGCACCCACTGCGGTCTCCAGGTCCCAGTCTCCCCCAAGGGCTGAAGATCCGGTCAGGTCGTCGGAGGCAGAGATATCCGCTTCGGTCAGGCCGGCCAGATCTTCAATAAACGCCTGCCCAACAGCGGTTTCCGCCACGTTGCAGCCGTACAGCAGAATGTCGGCCTCTGCGCTCATCGCGGAGCCAATCTGCCGCAGCGCATCCTGCTGGTCGTCCGTCATTTCGCCAGTGAGAGTGCCATTGCCCAGTTGCAGTTCCCCATCGCTGCCGTGAGAGATGATGTGAATCGCGTCCACGTCGCTGCGTTCTGCCATCGCATCAGCCATCTGGGTCAGGCCATCGCTGTCGGCAGACAGGAAGACGACATCCGCCTGATTGGAAACCACCAGATCGGCCACGATGTACTCAAAACCCTCTACTGACTTGTCAACAAATACCAACTCGTTGCGTGTCTGCTGTGGCGACTGCTCTGTGGCGGCTGAGGCAACGTTTTCGCTGACCGCCTCAGTCACTTCCTCAACAGCCGGAGTGAACGGATCCGCTTCGACTTCAGGGATGTCAGTGGGAGCATCCGCGAGGGCGTCGAACAGGACGCGGTCTTCCAGTCGCTCATAACGATGGCCTCTGGAGTCCTGAACGACAGCTTTATCTGAAGCGGACTTTCGAGACAGGCTGCGAAGGAATTCAAACAGTGACATGGACAAGACTCTCTGTGTTGTGCCATTGAGGAGAACGGCACGGGTGTGCGAAAGAACCCGCGCGTGTGCGCGGAAGAGAAATTGGCCCTGTTGAGGGGATACCACGCAAATGGGAAAGCCGCGCAAGAAATGTCGATCGCGTCGGGATGTCCGGCAGGAAGTTTTTTGGCATCAGGGAGTGAGGTCATCCATGTTGTTGTGCGCAGATTCGACGAAGAACACACGCGCCGAACAACTCGCACTTCCTGAGTGGGGCTATCCGCACTCGCGTCAGAATGAACTGCACGGGATGAGGACACTTCAGTGACACGCCGAAGTCATTAGCGTCCAGTTCGCTGCCACCGCGTCTGGATCGTGGGCCACAGCATGAACAGTACGGAGACTTCTTATGTGCCTCGCGATCCGCAGGTGCAGAGCGTTCGCTCTGACACTCGGTGTCTGCATGTCATTGCCCACGGTTGTTGCCCAGGAGCAGCTATCCCCGTGGCCTCGGCTTATGCAGTCGACTTCCTCGTCCCCTCGGGTCTACATCGACCGGGGGCAATTTTCGCCAATCGGCTACCAGGGGCGCTCCCAGTTTGTCTCTGACGGCGACGCGCAGGTGCCCGCGCCACGCCAGCCCATGCGGTCACTGGCGATGCAGCCAGGCCCTGCAGGCCTGCTGGCCGGGCAGATACCGGCACCCGTGTCGCCACCTGCAACGCGTGTTTTGCAGCCTTTGCTGGAAGAGCATCGGTATACACCGCCTTCGCAGGGGACGCCGGCCTACTCAGCACCGTTGCCGCTGGGGCAGCCATCGATGAGCCCCGTGCCCCGTTCGCCGGCACCAGCTCCGCCCGCCGCTCCGTCGGTGTACGGACGCGTCATTGATGTACCGCCAGTGCCGCATCCGGGGCCGGCAGTGCGTCAGTTTGACGTGGACTGGTGGCGTCCTCTGGTGGCTCAGTCTTTGCGCGGTCAGGACGCGCCGCGGCGCATTTCTCTGCAGGATGTTTTGCTGGCGGCGCTCAAACACTCACGTCAGATTCGAGTCTACTCAGAGATGCCTCTGATTCGCGAATCCTCTGTGACAGAAGCGGATGCGGCTTTCGACTGGTCCGCCTTTATCGACAGTCGCTGGTCGGACTCCAGTGAGCCGATTGGCAGCGCGCTGACTGCCGGGCCCGGGATCGAACGCTTCGAAGATCAGTCGCTGAACTCCACGGTGGGCGTGCGCAGACGCACGCGGACCGGCGGACAGTTTGAGCTGTCGCAGCAACTGGGAACACAGAAGAACAACTCCACGTTCTTTGTTCCCAATCCTCAGGCCACATCCCGGCTGACGCTCAGCTTTTCTCAGCCGCTGCTGCGGGGAGCAGGAAAGTGCTACAACGAAAGCGTTGTCGTGCTGGCCAGTCTGGACAAGCAGATGGCGGACTTTGAATTCCGACGCCAACTGCAGAATCATCTGCTGGAAGTCACGACCGCTTACTGGGCGCTGTATCTGGAACGCGGGGGCCTTGTGCAGAAAATGAACTCGTTTCGTCGGGCGAAGGCAATTGTCATCCGACTGGAACAGCGTCAGGCCATCGATGCCTCGGGCACCCAGATTGCCAGCGCACAGGCAGAGCTCAAAACACGCAGTGCGGAACTGCTGAGAGCAGACACTGCCGTCCGCAACGCGGAATCCCGGATTCGCGCCCTGGTGAACGACCCTGACATGAAGTCCGACCGACTCGAACTGATTCCCACGGAAGCTCCCCGATTTGTCGATGTGCCCGTGGACCTGAATGGGGCTGTGTCGGAGGCGATTCAGTTTCGCCCCGAAGTGGGACAGTCGCTGAAGAGAATTCGTGCCACCAGTATCCGCACCAAAATGTCGGAGAACGAACTGTTGCCGGTGTTGAATCTGGTGACCGAAGCGTACGCCGCCGGAATCGATACAGACTACGACACCATTGGGGCCATGGGCCGTCAGCTCGATCGCGGCAATCCCAGCTACTCGATTGGTCTGCAGTATGAAATGCCCATTGGCAACCGCGCGGCTCGTGCCCGTCACATCCGTCGTCATCAGGAGATGAGGATGGCTCGCAATCAATATCAGACGGTGCTGGAGAACATCCGCGCCGAGGTGGAAGTGGCTGTCCGTGAAACGCAGACTTCATTTCAGGAACTGTCTGCCAAACAGCAGGCCATGCAGGCACGCGAAACTCAGCTGAATCAATTGACGCAGCGGTGGGAAAGACTGCCCGGTCAGGATGTGTCCGCTTCGCTGGCTCTGGAGAATCTGCTGACCTCTCAGGATCGTCTTAGTGATGCAGAATACCAATTCCTGAAGGCGCAAGTGACGTACAGCCTGAGCCTGACCAACCTGAAGAAATCGACAGGCACGCTGTTGCAGAGCGAGTCGGTTTCGATCGGGCGTGGCTGCAGTCACGGTGTGCCGATTCAGATGATCAGCAAGCCTAAGCTGGCCAACTAAGCAGACGCTGTGGCAGTCGACACTGCGGGGCCGGTGTTCCCCGTTTGTTTCCGGCTCCGCTGCGGGTGATCGCACAGGCAGATCGAATGACATCAGTCGTTTGGTCTGCCTGCTGCTTTGCGCCTCCGGTAAGTATTCCGTTTTTGTCGATCATCGTTGTCCAGAAAAGCTCGCGATTGAGGCCGCGCACAGTTCCCTCGAACTTTCAGGGATCAGGCCGCCAAATTTGCTCTTTGGGAAATAACCAGTATTTTGAGACAGGGCGAACTGCGCAATACGCGTAAAACGGTCACTCCTTCACTCCTCACCCACCATTAGGTGTCCTCATGTATTTCCGCACCCTGCCATCCATTCTGGTCACGGCCGGAATCTTCGCAGGCGTCGTGAATTCGGCGTCAGCGCAGATCGTTAACAACAAAGTTTCCAATCCGGACGCTTTTCGGCAGCTGGAAGAAGTGCTGCCGACACCGAATTCCTACCGCGCGGCTTCAGGAGCACCCGGTCACGCCTACTGGCAGCAGAAGGTGGATTACCAGATTGACATCTCTCTGGATGATGACAAACAGATTCTGACCGGTTCGGAAACCATCACTTATCAGAACAACAGTCCGGATACGCTGAAGTATCTGTGGGTGCAGCTGGATGCGAATCGTTTCCATCCGGACTCAATGGCCAACCGACACCAGACGGCGCCTTCGCTGGGTGATCGCGTGTCATTTCGTCGCTTCAATGCGATGCTGGGAGCGTCCAAATTTCCCGGTGGACATCGCGTGACGCTCGTGCAGGATTCTTCCACAGGACTCGAACTGCCGCATGCGATTGTGGGCACTAACATGCGAGTTGATCTGCCGGAGCCGCTGGCAACCGGCGAGTCATTCCGACTGCGTATCGACTGGAACTACAACATCACCGACTCCACCATCCTTCGGGGGCGCGGTGGCTTTGAGCACTTTGAAGAAGACGGCAACAACATCTACGAAGTCGCTCAGTGGTTTCCACGCCTGTGTGCCTACTCGGATGCGACGGGCTGGCAGCACAAAGAGTTTCTGGGCAGCGGCGAATTTGCTCTGGAGTTTGGTGACTATACAGTTCGCATTACGGCACCGGCCGACCATATCGTGACGGCGACCGGCTCGCTGCTGAATGGTCGCGATGTGCTGACGGCTGAGCAGCAGGAGCGACTGGAAAAGGCCAAAACGGCAGACAAGCCCGTGTTTGTGGTCACGCCGGAAGAAGCGGCAGAGAACCAGAAGGAAGGCACCGACGAAACGAAAACGTGGGTCTTCAAAGCGGACAACGTCCGGGACTTTGCCTGGGCCAGTTCTCGTAAGTTTATCTGGGACGCGTGGGGCCACGACAACGCGGGCAGCCCCGTGCTGGCGATGTCTTTCTATCCCAATGAAGCGGAACCACTGTGGAGCAAATACTCCACGCAATCCATCGTGCACACGCTGGAAGTCTATTCTCGTTACACGTTTCAGTATCCTTACCCGGTGGCGATCTCGGTGAATGGCCCGGTTTACGGCATGGAATATCCCATGATCTGTTTCAACGGTCCGCGTCCGGAAAAAGACGGCACTTACAGTGCCCGCACCAAGTACGGTCTGATCTCTGTCGTCATTCACGAAGTGGGACACAACTACTTCCCAATGATCGTCAACTCGGACGAACGTCAGTGGACGTGGATGGACGAAGGGCTGAACTCCTTCCTGCAGTATCTGGCCGAAGTCGAGTGGGAAGACGATTATCCGTCCCGCGCCGGTGAGCCACAGAAAATTACCAGTTACATGCGAAGCACCAATCAGGTGCCCATCATGACCAACTCAGAGTCGATTCTGCAGTTTGGCCCCAACGCTTACTCCAAGCCGGCCACCGCACTGAACGTTCTGCGGGAAACCGTTATTGGTCGCGAGCAGTTTGATTTTGCCTTCCGGGAGTACTCGCAGCGATGGATGTTCAAGCGTCCTTACCCCGCGGACTTTTTCCGCTCCATGGAAGATGCGTCCGGTCGTGACCTTGACTGGTTCTGGCGTGGCTGGTTTTACAGTACCGACCACGTCGACATCGCCATCACGGGCGTCGAGCATCATGTGGTTGATCGCGGTAACCCGGTCGAAACCTCGAAGCGTCGCAAGACTGAGCGAGCTGACAAACCGGAAACGCTGTCTCAAAAGAAAAACAAAGACATCAAACTGCGAGTCGACGAGTTTCCGGAGCTGAAAGACTTCTACAACGAGTACGACGAACTGGATGTCTCGGAAGACGAGAAGAAGCGTTTCCCCAAATACCTGGAGTCACTGACCGAGCAGCAGCGTGAACTGCTGGGCAACAAGATGAACTTCTATGTCGTCGATCTGGAAAACGTGGGCGGTCTGGTGATGCCCGTGATTCTGGAAGTGACCCACGCTGACAAGTCAACCCGCGAAATTCGCCTGCCAGCCGAGATCTGGGTGAAAAATGCGAAGCGAACCTCGCGGCTGATCATGTCCAAAAAAGAGATCACGTCGATCACCGTCGATCCGCATCTGGAAACGGCCGACGTCGATCTGTCGAACAACCAGTATCCGCCGACCATCAGCAAAAGTCGCTTCCGCCTGTACAAGGACAGCAAGTCACGTAACCAAATGCAGCGTGCAGGTCTGGGCAAAAAGGAAGAAGACAAGAAGGATGAGGCGAAAGAGTCTGCGAAGGATGAGCCTGGCAAGTCAGCCAGGCGAGAGCAGCCAGCCAAAAAAGCGGCTGCTGACAAGAAAGCCGACGGAGCCGCAGCGAAGAAAGCCGACGCTGCCGCGGCGAAGAAATCTGACGCTGCCGCAGCGAAGAAATCCGACGGAGCCGCAGCGAAGAAAGCCGACGCGAAAAAGGCGGACGACAAGAAGCCTCTGTCATAATGCTGTCAGGACCATCGCCGAGACGCTGGTCGTCTCGGCGATTTTCATCCGTCTGGTTCAGTGAGAAGGATTGTTCGATGAAGAAGATTCTGACATTCATCGCAGTCGTGATGATGACGGGCCCTGTATTCGCGCACCGTTCTCATACGTCTGTCGCAGAGGTCGAATGGAATGCGCAATCGCAGGTCTTTGAAGTGGCCATGCGGCTGCATATCGCCGACCTGGAAGATGCCATTTCGGTCAGGAACAAAAAGAAGTTTCGCATTGAAAGTACGGACAACGCCGAGCAGCAGATTCAGGCCTATCTGCAGAATCGCTTTCAGATCCGCTCTGATGTGAACGTGTTTGCCAAACTCAACTGGGTGGGCATGGAACTGGAACTACATGACGCCTGGGTGTACTTCGAAGTAAGTCAGGCGAAGCCTGCACCAGCGACCGGCGCGTCGTCGTCGCCGCCAGCCGCTCCAGCGGCGTCGGATTCCCGCGTGCAGAAATGGGAAGATCTGTTTACGAAGCCGTCTCAGCCTGGCGCAGCCGCCAATCCTTCGCCCGGGCGGATGGAAGTGACCAATACTGTTCTGTTTGACGTTCAGCCGGAACAGAAGAATGTGGTAAGCTTCACGCAGAACCGCCGGACTCTGTCTGTGGTCCTGCTGCCGCAGAGACCCACCGGTGGTCTGATGTCACGTCTCCAGCCCCCGGCACCCGGCTGGCAGCGAAAACGCTGACGTTTGCCGAAACAGCCATGCGATTTCGAGTTACCAATCTGCGTCTGCCTGTTGATGTCCCGGAATCTGAGGTGGCCGAGCACCTCTGCCGTCGGCTGAAGATTCCGCAGGAGTCGCTGGCGTCCACGCGCGTGCTGCGAAAAAGCCTCGACGCGCGACAGAAGAACAAGCTGCAGTACGTGTACTCCATCGTGGGCAGGGCTCACGACGAAATTCCCACCAGCCGCGGGGGCGATCTGCAGGTGGACGCCTTTGTGGAAAAGCCCTTTTTTGACCCCGACCCCGGGGCCGCGCCCATGGAACAGCGTCCGGTGGTGGTGGGATCCGGCCCTGCGGGATTACTGGCGGGTTACTATCTGGCGAAGAAGGGATATCGGCCCATCATTCTGGAGCGGGGGGCGCCCGTGAAGGAACGTGTGCCCGCGATTCGCAGTTTTGATCGTGGCGGCGAGCATGACAACGAGAACAACTACCTGTTTGGCGAAGGCGGCGCGGGGTGTTTCAGCGACGGCAAGCTGACGTGCCGCATTACCGGTCCGGACGTGGACTGGGTGCTTCAAAGCTTTGTCGACTGCGGAGGTCGTCCCTCGCTGACCTACGAACATCGCCCGCACCTGGGCAGCAACAAACTGCCGATGATCTGCCGCAACTACAGGCGGAAGATTGAGGCACTGGGCGGTGAATATCGTTTCAACTGCCGACTGGAAGGAGTGCAGCTTCGTGACGGGCGGGTTATTGGACTGGAGACTTCGTCCGGCCTGCTGCCGGTCAGCCACTGTGTGCTGGCGATTGGTCACAGTGCCCGTGATACCTATCGCATGCTGGTGGAGGCTGGTTTGCCACTGCGGCCCAAAGCGTTTCAGCTGGGGCTGCGGATTGAGCATCCACAGGAGGTGATCAACGATCATAAGTACGGTCGCCCTGAATACCTGCAGCAGCTGGGAGCGGCGGACTACAGCCTCGTCGCCAAAGGTAAGCGCGATCTGTTCACCTTCTGCATGTGCGCCGGAGGGATTGTGATTCCCAGTGTGTCTGAGCCCAACATGTTTTGCTCGAATGGAATGAGCAATTCCCGGCACGACACTCCGTTTGCCAACAGTGGTCTGGTGGCGACCCTGGAACCAGAGCACTTTGGCAGTCGGGACCCGCTGGCAGGCGTGGAGGTGCAGCGAAAATTTGAAGCCCTCGCGTTTCAGGTGACCGGTGGCTCGTACCACGCGCCCATTCAGCGGGCGACCGACTTTCTGGCGGATCGCACGCCTTCAAAAAACGCCGTCATTTCGTCGTCGTATCAGCGGGGCACGCATCCATTGAATCTGGCGGCCGTGCTGCCCCCACAGATCTGCGCGGCGATGAAAGACGGTCTGCCCAAAATGGACGCCAGGTGGAAAGGCAAATATCTGCCGGAGGCGGTGCTCGTTGGACCTGAGATGCGGGGCAGCTCGCCCGTGCGGATCGATCGCGACCGGGACTCCTGGCAGATCCCCGAGATCGATGGCCTGTACCCTGTCGGTGAAGGCGCCGGCTACGCGGGCGGAATTGTCACCGCTGCCGTCGACGGCCTGCGGGCCGCAAGAAAGATCGTGGAACACTATGCCGCTCCGACGGATGCCTGAAATCCGTCCGCGACTGGTCACCCAGGCAGGCTATTTCTCAGCCGCTTTTGCCAGTTCGCGAAAGTACATACGGATCAAAGATTCGTAGGTGCTGTCGCGGGTGATGCGGGCGTTGTCCAGTGTTTCCGAGTCAATCTCGTCCACGATGCGGCCCCAGTCGCGAGAGCCTTCGACATCGCTGCCGCCTCGGTCCGGCAGCAGCCCGTCCCATGAGGCAGGATTGCCCATGCCGTCCGCGCCCGCCTGCTGCTGTTCCTGTGACTGATTGGGATTGAATTGTCCCGGAAGTGCGTTGCTGGCAGCCTGAGCAAGGGACTTTGCGGCGGAGTTCAGGGCGTCTGCGGAAGGTTGGCCCTGTCCCGACTGACCGGACTGGCCTCCGGTCTGATCACCCTCGCCTGGCTGTGGCTGACCATCATCGCTGGCCTGTCCCTCGCCGGACTGTCCGGGCTGGGTGCCCTGACCTCCCTGCTCCGCGTTCTGATCACCGCCTTCGCCCTGCTGGGGCTGGCCGCCTTCCTGCTGCATGGCTTCCGCCGCCTGTTTCAGATTCTGCAGCGCGTCGGCCACGCTTTCTCCGACGTCTTCAGGCACCATCGAGGATTCCGATGACGACTGCGATGATTCGCCCGGAGTGCCAGCGATCTGCTGCAGCTGATCGGCAGCCTGCTGACCGGACTCCGCCGCCTGACGGAATTCCGCGTTCTGCATCTGGGCGGCTGCCTGACTGGCCTGCTGGCTGGCCTGTTCGGCCTGCTGTGCCGCGGCACTCGCCTGCGCCTGTGCCTGCTGTGGCATCTGCAAAGCCTCCAGCTGCATCCGTTCCGACAGTTCAGACAGTTGCGCGGGCAATTCGGCCGTCTGTTTGGCGACGTTGTTCTGCGCCGACTGACGCGTGGCCGCCTGTGACTGCGGTGTAACGCCGTCCAGCATGTCGGCAGTTCGCGTGAGTTCGCGTTTGAGTTTTTCGACTTCGGTCGACAGGTCCGCCGCCTGCGGGTCATCGCCTGCCCGCAGTTCTCCGGCCGTTTCCGCCGCCGACGTGCTGGCCTGTCGAAGTTGCCGGGCGGCTTCAGGAAACTGACTGGCCGCTGCTGATTCCCGTGCCGAGTTTGCCTGTTCGGACGTCCGTTGGCTCGATTGCTCTGCGGCTTCCGAGGCGCGTTTCTCGCTGACCTGCTGTGACTGCGACTCGGCCATGTCGGTCAGCTGATCCAGTCGGTCCAGCAGTCGTTCAGCATTTTCTGCGGCCTGCTGCTGCGGGGAGTCCGGTTGCTGAGCCGCCTGTTCATCAAACGTCCGCTGCTGCTCAGACTGCTCCATCTGTTGTTTCGCGTCATTCAGCTGACGAGACAGTTCTGCGGCCTGCCGGGCGCGTTGTTCAAGCTGCTGCTGCTGATCTCCGGTGGCTTGTTTGGCCGCGTCAGCGGCACGCTGCCGAGTCGACTCGAGGGTTTGTTGTGCGTCATTGAGCGTCTGTCGCGGCGAATCCAGATTCCCCTGTTCCAGTTGTCGCGCGGCTGCGTCGATCTGCTCGGACGCTTTGGGCTGCTGCGGATCGTTCTCCGCCGTTTCCAGCTGTTCAGCCTGACGCTGCAGGTCGGACAGTTGTTCGATCGCCCGAAATTGTTCCCGGCCGACCTGATCCGCTGTTGAATCCGCGGCGTCTGCGACGCGCTGCTGTCTGGAAGCGATCTCTCCGGCGGCTTGCTGAATTTTTTTCAGCCGCGACATCTGCGCCTGCTGCGCGGCCTTCAGCAGTTCCTGTTCACGGTCGAGGAGGTCTTCAATGTCGCCCGTCAAATCAGTTTGGTCTTCACTGATCTGCCTGGCTCGTTCGTCGAGCTGCTGTTCCCAGTCCTGCTCTGATGTTTCGTCAGGTTTGTTGGCATCGCTATCCCGATCGGACTTTAGCTCGTCTGCCCGGTTGGCGATATCTTCCGCTTCCAGAGCCAGTCGATTCAGTTCGGCCAGATCTTTTTCCAGCTCGGCCCGCTGTTCAATGTCACTGATGATGTCGCCCAGCTGCTGCCGAACGTCTCCGATTTCCGTTTCTGCACGCCGCAGAGATTCGGCTGCCAGGTTTCGCTGCTGCGCGGCGGCCGTTTCCAGTCGGTTCGGGATGTCCTGTGACAAACGAGGCGAAAGCTCACGCAGCTGGCCGGCCGCTTCTTCCATCAGCGGGTGCGTGGCCACCTGAGACGCGATCAATTCCATCACGCGACCCTGCTGCTGCTGCTTTTCGCTTAGTCTTTGTGCCTGTTCCTGCCCATCGTCCGACCATCCGTCACGCGCATCCTGTTCCAGTTCTGTGGCCCGCAGCTGATCTTTTTCGAGCTGACGTTCCAGCTCCCGGAGCCCTTCGATGATTTTCTTTGTCTCCTGCTCCATGGCGCGGGCCGCCGGTGGAGGTGCATTCTTATCGATTTCGATGTTGACTTCCTCAGACCACACCTCATGGGGGCCTGGCTCCGGTCGCTCATCGGCGCACCGCACGCGAATGCGAACGACGTCTCCATCTTCCACGTGCAGGTCGGACATCCTCAGCCGAAACGACTCAGCGACTTCAGGGCTGCCCGGCTCCAGCGTTGTCGCCGGCAGAATCATGGCGGCCTGATCATTCACGTAGTAGTGCAGCTCCAGCTCTCCGATGCCGATGTCGTCCGTCGCTCGGGCATTGACAGGAACAATGTCGTCCTGACGATAACGCTCCAGGTTTTCCGCACCAGTGACCTGCAGCAGGGGGGGCTGGTCGTAGATCACAGTCAGCGTGCGGTCGAGGTAATCGGCATTTGTCAGCTCGACGTCATCGGTGAGTTCAAAATGGAAATCGCCGCCGACGTCAGCGGCCAGATCCAGCTGTCCCGACAGGCCGTCCTCAGCGATCGTTACTGGCGAACGCATCACCAGTTCCGGAAGTTCAGGGCCCAGAGGCGCGTCAGGGTCCAGTTCGAGCACTTCTTCTCCGGTGATGTGATCAAACTCCCGATCAAACAGCTGGATGTCATCCAGTGGACGTTCGTCACGACGCGTCCAGACCAGCGTCGCCGTCGTGATGGGTTTGTTAAACTGCAGCTGGATCTGCATTTCACTGCGTTCGAAAACACTCATCGCTTCCACCATGCCTTCAAATGTCTCCACCGGCCGGCCCGCATAGGGGGGCGGAGTGACATTGAGCACAGCTGACGTCAGCTGGGGGGCATCCACAACGGTCAGGCGAAACGACTGGCTGTCGACTCCACCTCCCGAGAGGGAATAGTCAACCGACTCTTCGATCTGCGACAGTGTGACGGTGAACTGGCCGGACACCTCGTCAAAGCTCATCGCCAGTCGATCAGAAGCCCCCGCCTGCGAGACCATCTCCAGCCAGACCTCATCAGGGCGCCTGCCCGGAGACTCTGAACGCCATTTGGGTGTGGCGCGGATGACTGCGTCACTGCCCCGTGCCACGACACGGCTTCCGTTCTCGACGTCAAAGTAGAGATTGCTGACCGTGGACAGGTTGGCGAATGGCTGGGCAAATCGCTGCAGCAGCAGCTGTGATCCGGAGGGCCACAGCAGCAGTGGTGTCAGGGCGACCACAATAGCCAGACCTGCCAGCCCACACTGTTTTTTTAGTCGCTGCGTGTCAACAAAACTGGCATCCCCAACATGCGTCAGGCGACTGTGCACCTGTTGCTGCAACTGCTGCCGCATCAACTCTGAACCGGCCTCGGAACTGCTGGCGTCCGCCCGCTGAACGGAAATCAGCGTCGACAGTCCCTCCTGCATTTCGGGGCAGGACAGGTCGACGGCCGCTCCGAGTTGATCAACGGGAAGCCGCGTCTTGAGAGGGCGCACAAGCGACTTCCACACAACGAAACCGATGATGCTGACAAACACCAGCAGAGTGACGGCCCGAACCCCGCCGGGCAGCCCCAGCAGCAGGTCGCTGGCGGTGGCCAGCAAGAGGTAGGCCACGCCGGTTGTCAGCAGGGTGGCCAGGCCCGCGATGCCGTTGTGCAGCAGGATCTGGCGTCTTGCCCGCTGCAGAATGTGTTCAACCTCAGGCAGACCGGTGGAATTTGCAGCCGACACGAAATTCTCCGAAACATCGGGACCATTGGTACGCTGAGGTGGTTATCGACCTGAGGACAGTTTCCCTCAGGGTTGCATTGTAGCCGGATTCGTCGGGATCTGTACATGTTCTCAGATCCGCCTGAGTTTCTCAGCCAAATTCGCGAATTGCCGTGCAAATCCGTGTTTTGTGGCACGGTCATTGATCCGCAATGATTGTTCCTGAATACTCCCCTGCTGAATTGATGATGAGGATGCCCGACGTTCTTTCAGGGACGTGCTGGCAGGCGAAAGAAAGACCGAACGATGAATGCCTCTTTGCCCGTACAGGATGTCAATGTACTTGAGACCACCCCGCTGGTGGCACCCGCCGTTTTGAAGCAGGCTCTGCCACTGTCTGATGAACAGGCCCGCTTTGTGGTGGACGCCCGAGAGCAGGTGAAACAGATTCTCACCGGTCAGGACGATCGTGTGATTGCGATTGTGGGGCCGTGTTCCATCCACAATCCGGACATCGCGATTGAGTATGCCCGCAAACTGGCCGAAGTATCCCGCGCGGTCAGCAAACGTCTGCTGGTGGTGATGCGGGTCTACTTTGAGAAACCACGCACGACCACAGGCTGGAAGGGGCTGATCAATGACCCCGGACTCAACGACACGTTTGACATGGCGGGCGGGCTGAAAATTGCCCGCGAGATTCTGCTGGAAGTCACACGCAGCGGGCTTCCGGCTGCCACAGAAATGCTGGAACCGATTACGCCGCAGTATATCTCAGATCTGATCACCATCGGTTCCATTGGCGCTCGCACCACTGAGTCACAAACGCATCGGCAGATGGCCAGCGGGCTGTCGATGCCGGTGGGCTTCAAGAACAGTACCGAAGGCAGTTTTGAAATCGCCATCAACGCCATGAAGGCGGCCAGCGCGCCGCACCGATTTCTGGGCATTGATCATGAAGGCAAAACGTGTCTTGTCCATACTCGTGGCAACGACATGGCGCACATGATCCTGCGTGGCGGCCGCACGGGCCCCAACTACGATGCCGACAGCGTCGCCCAGGCGGCGAAGATGCTCAAGGATGCCGGTTTGCCACAGCGATTTGTGGTCGACTGCAGCCACGCCAATTCCAATAAAGACTACACCCGACAGCCGGAAGTCTGGAACAACGTCATCGCTCAGCGAGCGGCTGGCAATGACGCCATCGTGGGCCTGATGCTCGAAAGCAATCTCAATGAAGGCAAGCAGTCTCTCGGTGACGATCCGGCAGCCCTGAAATATGGCGTGTCCATCACAGACGGGTGCATCAGTTTCGATCAAACGGCCGAACTGCTGATGAACGCTTTTGAGCAACTGGGCGGCTAGCCGCAGTTGGCGTCCGGGCCATACAAAAAGCGGGCGTGATCATGGCGATCACGCCCGCTTTTTTTTGATGCGTTATTCCGTGCGGCCGGACTTACCTCAGCCGACGTTCTCGGTGATCAGCTCGATCGACTGATCCAGCGAATTGACAATAGATGGCACCAGGCCATCTGCTTCGGACGCCGGAATCTGACACGTGCCGGCCGCCGCGTGGCCGCCGCCGCCATGACGCAGGCAGAGCTTGCCAATATCGACCGGGTTGGTGCGATTCAGAATCGATTTGCCCATGGCCAGAACGGTTGTTTCTTCCTGGCGACTGCGAAGCAGGTGAATGGACACGTTGCACTCCGGGAACAGGGCGTAGACCAGGAATCGGTTGCCCGTGTAAATCACGTCTTCTTTGCGATAGTCCAGCACGACCACGTTGCCGTAAACGCCGGAACAGCGAGCCGTCTGTTCCAGGAACTGCTCCCGCTGTGAGTTGTAAAGCTCCACGCGTTCGCGGACGTCCGGCAGGGCCAGAATGTCGCGGATGGTGTGTGTGCGGCAGAAGTCCACCAGGGCCATCATCAACTGATAGTTGGAGATTCGAAAGTCACGGAAACGTCCCAGTCCGGTTCGCGGATCCATGATGAAGTTCAGCAGCACCCAGTCTTTGGGGTTGAGGATTTCTTCCCGCTCAAACCGAGCCGAGTCCGCCTTGTCCACCGCGTCCATCATTTCGGTGCTGATCGAGGTGAAGCGATCGGAGCCTCCAAAATAGTTGTAAACGACGCGCGCGGCTGAGTCTGCGTCGGGATCCAGAATGTGATTCTGACGCACCACGCTGCCGTTGCGAATGGCTTCACTGCAGTGATGGTCGAAGCACAGATGGCAGCCTTCGACGTACGGCAGATTGGTGATAATGTCTCGCGACGTCACGCTGATCAGACCGTCCTGCATGTCTTTGGGATGGACAAACGTGATGTCATCCAGCATCTGCAGTTCGCGCAGCAGTGCGGCGCAAACCAGACCGTCAAAGTCCGAACGCGTAATCAGGCGGTACTTGTGGGTGTCTGTAGTCACTGTCTTGCCTTCCCTAACTTCCTGGAGAGGTGCCAGTCTGCGGAATATCAGGGGTAGCCTAGGACACAGAACCCGGGCGGGGGCAGGTGTCTCATTTTGCGTCGGTCATGTTGACGATCTGCATCATCACCGCAGGCGACTGTGGCAGTTATGACGATTGCGCCGTCCATAAAGGCGACATGCCGCTGTGCAGGCCGGCGAGCGTCGGGGCGGACCGACGCGGACTGGCGCGAATCGAAGTCACAACGCAGCGGCCTTGCCGCCGGTGGCAAAGCCGCTGCGCCGTGTTGCGTTCACATCAGCCGGCGCCCGTTACTCCTGTGCGGCCGCTTCGCCCACACGCAGGCGGAATTCGTCGCTGTTGCCCACCAGTTCCGGTGCGTACATGCCTTCGATTTTCGCAGGCAGGGCCGAAATCCGCTGACCCGGGGCTTCTGCTCGAATCCGATAGGTCAGGCTGTGATCGCCGCGCGCCAGCCGATTGATGAAGAAACTCACCCGGTCATCACGCAGTTCCCGATAGGTGCGAACGCCCGTGTTGAAGTAACCGCTGCGCTGATCATCGGTTTCAAAACCGCTGGGTTTGCGATCTTCCAGCAACAGATACTCGTAGTCGTTTTTGCTGTCCAGCAGCAGTTCCACTTCAATCAGATCACCGCTGTTCACACGCGACAGATCTTTGAGCAGGGTGCGTTCGTAGTCGATCGTGGTCTGCGTAATGGCCTGCCCGCGATCTCCACGGACCACATTCGTCTTTTCGACCGGGTTCAGACGGTAGAACCGTCGTTGGACTTTGACCTCCAGTCCCGCAGACGCGATGCGTTCCTCTTTGGTGAAGTTGGTGAGGTAGGCGTTGAAATACACCGGGCCGCTGCCGCTTTTGCGTATCTCAATGTGATGCTCTCCGGATTTGACCGTGTCACCTTCCAGCAGCACGATGTTGTCAAAGCTGAACAGATTTTCGCCTGTGATCCGCACTTTTTTCTGCAGTCGTCCGTCGATGAGGACCTCGACCGTCATGTCAGGCTGGTCCTCACCGGTCGCCACAATGTACTCGGCCATGGATTCAATGACCAAAGCCGTGTCGCGTGTGCTGTTCCAGTAGGTGCCATGTTTGCGGTTGTTCAGCAGGTACTTGACCAGTCCCGGTGCGGTGGTGTCGTCCGGGCGGACCCGCAGCAGCAACTGCAGAAAGCGGGCCATGGCTTCGTTTTCGCTGCCGTACCAGTACCACCAGGAAGTCTGCGGCATTCGCAGCCAGGCGGTCTGGTTTTCGTCGTCGGTTTCCAGAAACTGCTCGATGTTTCGCAGCAGCATGTCACGTCGAGCTACGTCTTTGGCAAAGTCCATGACCAGTCCGGTGAGTGCTTTGCCGTAGACGGACAGCTGGCCACGATCGCGATAAAGATAGTCGTGCATGGCCACATCGGACTGATCGTGTTCGCACAGCACAAAGGCCACGAACGCATCCAGGTTATCCGCAGAGGATTTCCATGGCCGCTTGCGATCGGTCAGTTCGTCCGGGTGCTCTTTGCGCCAGTCGCCTTCCCGCAGCCTGGCCAGTTCCTTCTGTTGGTACTGTTTCAGCCAGTTGACGCCCTTCTGGATCACCTGCGGAACGATGGGCACATCGTTGCTGCGGGCCACCGTCAGACCGTGCACGACCTGCGAGGTCAGATGGGCGGACGGATACTCGCCGTAGCCGCTGAACCAGCCCCAGCCGCCATCGGACAGCTGCATGTTGGTCAGGTCATCAACGCCTTTTTGCACAATGGCCTGCAGGCGCTGCTCATCAAACACGGCTTCGGAACTGCGTTTTTGCCACTGTTTGGCTCGCTCAGCCGGATCTCCCAGTTCCTGAGCGTTCAGGTTGGTGCGTTTGTCACGGATGTCAGCCAGATTGACGCCCATTTTCTGCAGCGTCTTCTGGGTCAGCACGGCCGGCAGAAAGCGGTTGAGAGTCTGCTCTGTGCAGCCATAGGGATATTCAATCAGGTACGGCAGAGCGTCAACCATGGCGCCGGCCAGTGTCGGGCTGAAGCGAACCTCCAGCCGCGACTGCTCTTCGATGCGGGCCGTCGGCACATTGATCTTCAGGGCGGCGCTGTCTTGACCCGGACGAATCACGCCGGCAAAACTGTCCGTCTTGAGAATGCCGTGTACCTGGCAGGGAACCGTCAGGCTGGTGGCGTCGCTTTCTTCATCGGTCAGGGCCAGCATCCGCACAGTGGCATCGCCCGATCCCGCCACGTCCACCATCCAGTCGATGCGGACTTCTCCGTCGGCCGGAATGGTGACGACCTGCGAGGCGTCTGAGGCAATATTCAGCTGACCGCCTTCGGTTTCCAAAGTGACGGTCGTCTGTTTGGCGGAATCCAGATAATTGTGAACGACGGCCGACAGCACGACCTGATCGGTCTCCGTGAAGAATCGTGGTGTCTGCGGACGAATGATCAAATCTTTGCTGGAGACGATGTCCACGGAGCCGGAACCCACACGCGTGCCGTCTGCCATGGCCCAGGCTTTGGCCGTCCAGCGAGTCAGATTGTCTGGGACGGGAAAACGGACCTCCACGATGCCGTCTTCGTCTGCCACCACGCTGGCCTTCCAGAAGGCCGTGTCGGCAAAGCTGCTGCGAACCGTCGGTTCGACCGTCTGACCACCACCACCACCTCCGCCTCCGGGACCGGCCGCAAATTTGGCCGCTTCCATGGGGGCTGCTTCGGAATCCGCCATCATGCCGCGGGCCATCGGCATGGGGGCCGACCGGGGCATGACCATGCCGGGCGCACCTCCAAAGATGCCACCGCCACCGCCGCCAAATCCTCCCCCCATGCCGCCAAACTCGACGCCTCCTTCAGAGAAGATCGACATGACCTTCTGGTTGGGTTTCACGATGGAATAGGTGGTCAGTCCCAGTGTGGAACGAGAGTTGGAGTTGTGGCGTCGACGGTAGCTCCAGAAAAACCTGCGGATCTCGGGGATCTGGCTGGCAGCGATCGCTTCCAGCGCGGCGTCATAGACGCTGATGACCACGTTGCCGGTTACCGGCTTTCCGTCCAGGTCCGTCAGTTTCAGTTTCAATGTGGCGTCTTCGCCCGGACGATATGTTTCCTGGCCGGGCACGAGTTCCACGTTGGTGATGCGCTGTTCCGGCGGCACCAGAATCTCACGGATCTCCGAGTGCACCCGACCATCACTGATGGTCACAGCTTCCACATAGAAGTTCGGCATGTCGGCTTTCGCCACGGCGATCTGCTGCGTGGTCGATTTTCCGTCGAGGCGGATCACCTGAGGCGGCGGACATACCCCGTTGATCGGCCGGACAAACAGAAGCACGGTGCTGCCGGCGCGATTGGTGTTGATCTGCAGCTGAACGCTCTCGCCCGGTGCGTATTCCCGTTTGTCAGTGATCAGTTCCAGGTCGTTGAAGCGATAGTTGCGGCCGTCGTTGCCATCGCCACGCACGTAGAGGACATAGCCGCCTTCACGTTCGTTGCCGTTGGCGTCTTTGAGGGTCACGGACACCCGATACTGCCCGGCATCGCCGATGACCATGCGCTGTTTGCCCTGGCCTGACGCATCTGTGGTGATGTCCCATGATTCCACTTCCGTTTCCTGCGGTTCGCCGTCCTGGTAGCTGAGGGCCAGCAGCTTCACCGAGCCGGTTGCCGCCACGGGCTTGCCATCCGGCGTCCGCGCCTGAAAGCTGACGTCAATCGTGTCGTCGGCTTTGTAGAAACCGCGATTGGGCCAGACGAACACTTTGAATGGATCGCGGGCGACCAGCACGCTGCCGTTGCCGAGAATCGTCCGCCGCGACTGGTCGACCACTTCCACACTGATGGAGTAGTTGTGGTCGGAGTCGCCATGTTCCTCCAGTGCGGCTGCGGTATCAATGGTCAGTTCGTAGCGTCCGTCGGGGCCGATTTCGGCTTCGCCTTCGAGCACGGTTTCCGGAGGATCGGGGCTCCAGCCTCGCCAGAATGGCCGTGGGGCGAAACAGCCCCAGCGATTCCAGCCGGGATACCAGTCGTAGTCCGGCGCGAACCACCAGTAGCCGGTCGAGTACAGCCAGTCCCAGCGAGCGACCGGGAACCAGCGGGAGTCTTTCGGCGTGCGGTTGACCTTGTACTTGATGGTGGCTTCGGTGACCGGCGCTCCGAAGAAGTATTCGGCTTTCACTGTCGCGGTGATCCGCTCGCCCAGTTTGACCGGCTCAGAAGGGGCATCAATGGTGACTTCGTACTCGGGCTTGCGGTATTCCTCAACCACAAAGGTGCCCTGCCCGATCTGTCGAAATCGCATCTCCGTGTAGGTTTCCCGTTTGCCGTTGACGTTGCGGGTGCGTCTGGTGGGAACTTTGCTGCCGATCTGCAGCCGGTACCGTCCCAGACCGGCAGCAGCATCCAGCTCAAACGTGCCGTCGACCCCGCCCCAGCGATCCGTCGTGACTTCCTGATCCAGCAGGACTTCGTTTTTGTTGTCCCGCAGCTGCAGCCAGAATTTCTCGTTGGCGTGCGCCGTCTCACTGCTCTGAAAACGTGGCTGACGAACCCACAAGCGATACTCCACCTTGTGACCCGGGCGATAGATCGGCCGGTCAGTCATGGCATAAACTTTGGTGCCCGCCAGATCCCGCACGTCCCGGCTGCGGGGACGCCAGAGGGATTCGAATCCATCGTACGCCAGACGCCCGTCTTTGGTGCGGGCGATGATCAGCGTCCGCTGAGCATTCACTCGATCATAGTCCGGAATGCACAGTCCGTTTTCATCTGTGCGGTCTGCCCGCTGCGAGGTTTCGATGGCGTAGTTGCGTGTGTTGGCAATACGCTTCGTGTTGTAACCGAAAAATTCAATGTCGGCCCGCGCGATACCCGCGCCGGTTTCTGCGTCGCTGACAAACAGCAGCGTGCCCGCGTCGATGTACTTGCGAGTGATGGCCGTGTCCTGCAGCCACACGACGATGTTTTCCGTGTTGCCGTCCTGCATCTGGGCGGTCAGCAGGTAGGCGCCGGCTTTGTTCAGCGGTGTGCTGACGGTCAGTTGAGCGTCAAAATGAGCGTCGGGAGGCGACAGTTCGGTGGTCCAGCTGGCCACGCTGTCGCCCAGATATTTGGATTCATTATTGACGACCAGACGGTAGCCAATGCGTTCGACTTCCAGCTTGTCGCCCGCCAGACGCTGGGGACTGGATTTGAGATAGGCTTTGACGTCCGTCAGCAGCAGATCGATGTTGACTGGCCGGGCGGTGAATGCCACTGCGCTGCCGTTGCGATAGCGGATATCGATGGTGGCTGGCTCTCCGGCCACCTTCGCGGTGCAGGATTCCAGCCTCACCCAGTTGCCCGTGATCTGTTTCTTTTCGGCCGCGTAGTATTTGCGTTCGTCCGCATCTTTGGAAATCTCCAGCTGACGCTGCAGGATTTTGGCGGCCGCCGGATACTGGTGACGTCCCATGCGCACCTGATACATCTCGGAAAGGGCCACGTTCAGAGAGTCGTCTTCCCGCTCAATGATGGTGGCCAGCACAACGATCGGATTGAATTCATCCGGCAGGCGGATTTTCTTTTTGCCGGTGGCCAGCCAGGCCACAGTCTCGTTGTCTTCCAGTTCATGCACGACCCAGGCGGGGAGCTTCTCGTCCGTCTTAGTCGGGCCAAACAGCGGCGCCGGGGCACTGTGGACACCGAATTCCTGTTGCAGAAAACGGGCCCACTCAAGGTCTACTGTGCTGCGAGCTTTCGGATTGGCGCGTGCCGCCTGTTCCAGCGCCCAGCGCCAGCGTTCGCCATCATTGGTGGCCTGCTCAAAAGAGTCGGGCAACTGATAAAAGACGGGGGTGCCGTCTTCGTTGACAGGCGCACCCGTGGGTGTGGTCATAATGCCGCCACCACCAAGGCCGCCGCCGAATCCTCTGCCAGGCTGCGTGGGGACGGAGAACATGCCCTGACCGCCGCGGAAACCAGGCCCGCGACGACTGCCGTTCTTTTCGTAGTCGGGCAGCTGTTCCAGGTCGGTGAGATCCTGCATCATCCACGAGGCTGACCAGCGAGCATCACCGAGAAGCTGGGCCATCGTTTTGTAGTAAGAGCTGCGCTCCATCGGAGTGGCATCGGCGTCCTGCTTCAGACTGGCTTCCGCGCGTCGCAGCAGTTGAATGGCCCAGACACGGTCACGCGCCTTGGAGCTGACGTACTGTCCACCTCCGCGATGTGAGCCACGCTGAAACTTGCCGCCAATCAGATAGCCGTCCAGCTGGATTCGCTGTCTGGCAATGGTGTCCGCCAGCACGCTGGCGATCCGCCAGTCTGCTCCGTGTTGTTCTGCCACATCCGCGGCGATCTCGTCGAACTGCGCCTGCAGTCCCAGTCGGTTCAGGCAGTCCAGCACGCGCTGAAAGTCAGCTACTCGATCTTTGGACAACGTGTCTTTGGCAACCACCAGTTTGCGGTACACCTGCAGTGCCTCCGCAAAGTTCTGTTTGCCGAACAGACTTTCCGCCTGCTGACGTGCTGCTTTGTCCATGGGCGATGGTTCCGCTTGGATGAGAAGTCCGGTGGCATGGGCTGAAAAGACCAGCAGGCTGGTCATCACGAGGATCCGTCGCATAAGTGCAGCTTTCTCGAATGAGATATGTCTGGTGGACGTCCGCCCGAATTATGGCGGTCGAACCCAGAAGGGGAAGCGTATCGCTGTCTTCCGGCGGGACCGCCTGGCGGCTGGTGTCTGTGTCCGAAGGACTTGTCATTGGCACGGATTCCGTGCCCGGTGAACATGGCC
>JANSXP010000084.1 GCA_024742875.1 Planctomycetaceae bacterium
CCGACTGCCGGAATCGCCAGACCCGGATCGAGCGTTTTCCCCATGAGGATCTGCTCACAATGCTGATGCCAGACGTCATCATGCGGTTGACTTCGGAAGACCCATTCCGGTTGTGGCATGGTGCCAATGCCCACGCCCGCGGGGCAGGAAACAAATCCCACGTACCCGGCCATGCATTGGAGGTCTCGCAGCTGCCCGAACAGAAACAGCGCCACAGAGATTCCCACGGCCGCGCGGGAGCAGAGTTTGAGAGTCAGCCAGATTATGCCGTCCACGCAGCACCTCCCGGTTTTTTGATCGTCTGGAATCCAGGACAGTGAAATCAAGTCGACTGATCGGTCCAGTGGCCTTCAGAGTTCACGTGCATTGTAACGTACGCAGCAGCGGCCGGGGCCTGGGACGCCGAACGGTGGCATCCGACCGGCCATCTTCTGAGAATCGAAGCCAAATGACGTTGTGTCTGCCGCGATGAGTGTCATCGCCGCACTTTGCCGCACAGGAGACTGCCAATGAGCTTTGCACTTCCCGAACTGCCACCCGCCTATCTGACATTTCTGGAAAGTCACACGGGCGAGGTGCGGTGGGACTATGATGACATCGATTCGTGGGAGCTGGCGACCCGCGACCAGCTGACCGAGCGCGTGGAGATTGATGGTCACACGTATCCGTACATCGAACAGCTCAGAGGCTTCACCCGCACTTTGCGAGAGATGATGGGCGAGTGCACAACCGACGCTGACGAGAACGGCTACCCGTTTGATCGGCTGTCGGCCGGGCTGGCCATTGGCAGCAACAACGGCGATGTTGTGTATCTGGATCCCGCGGACGAGCACGCGGTCTGGATTTTGTACCTTGATGGCGGCGATGTGGAGCGGCTGGAATCAACGTTTGCCGACTGGCTGGAAAATGCAGAGCCGGAAGTTGACGAACTCGATGACGATGAACGCGACGACGATGAGTGAGTGTCGTGGTTGATAACGTCGTGGTTGATAACGTCGTGGTTAGCGACATGCTGGTTAACGACGTCGTGGCGAAACGAGTCGTCGGCCACCAGATCGTACAGATCCCGCAGGCATTCGCGTATGTTTCCCTGATGACGTTCGAACAGCGGGCCCAGTTGGGGCAACATTTGTTCGTAAAACTGGGGTGCCAGTTCGCGGACGGCTGTCTGCAGCGTGGTGAGCGTTGTGCGGCACTGAAACAGCGTGGGCAGTCTTCCCGGCTTGTGAGCGGTGATCAGCAGACCGTGCAGTGACCGAGTCTGCCGCCTGAGTCGCCACCAGCGGCCAGTGCTGAGCCAGCCCGCGCAGTCCCACAGCAGGATGGTTTCCGCACCGCACTGCCGCAGGGCGATCGCTGCCTGTGACACCGTATCGGTCGTGCGTGTGGTTAGCAGACGGACGTCAGGATGTCGCAGTGAAAGCCGTTCCGCCAGGTGATGCAGCAACGTCGTTTTGCCGTGTCCGCAGGGACCAACCAGAGCCGATCGGAAGCTGGCCGCCATCAGTTGCTCGCAAAGTTCGTCAGCCGTCGAGCCATTCTCAAAGCGATAGCGGCGTGTGGTCACCTGCACACTGCGGAAAGGATTCTCATGCGCCTGCATCGAAGTCTCCCGTCACGCAGCCATCCATCGGGCTGATGACCATCGGTCGTTGGTCCGCCATCGTACCACAGCGGCGGGGCGCGTTCAGTGGTGAAGCCGAATCCCGCAGCGCACGACCTGTGCTGATGGCTACGATCGGGAAGGGAGGTGAAAGCCGCAGGTGAGTTGGATCACCCGGTTTGGGGAGCACCCCTTGATTGGTCGTGCGGGGTCGCTAGATTTGCCGTATGAACGATCGTCCGGACACACGCACCCGCATTCTTGACGCCGCGCAGGAGCTGATTCAGCGGCGGGGCGTTAACGGGATGAGCTTCAAAGATATCAGCGATATCGTGGGGATCCGCAAGCCCAGCATTCATCATCACTTTGCCAGCAAAGATGATCTGGTGGTCGCACTGCTGCAGCGCTACCGGCAGCAGTTTGAAGTCACGCTGGAAGGCATAACGTGCCAGCACGAAACTGCGCAGGAGCAGCTCATCGCCTATATGCGATTGTTTGAACAGACGCTGCAGGTGGGAGATCAGGACCAGTCCTGTTTGTGTGGCATGCTGGCGGCGGAAGTGCTTAGTCTTTGTCCGCACGCCTGCGACGCGGTGAACGGCTTTCTGACAGACAATGTGCGGTTTCTGAGTGAACTGCTGCAGGTCGGTCGCGAACAGGGATCGCTGCAGTTTGCCGGTGAGCCGGCTGAGATGGCGTCCATGATTTTCGCCGCGCTGCAGGGCGGGCTCATTGTGGCTCGCAGTCAGGCGCAGCCGCAGCAGATGGCCGTGGTGACGCGTCAGTTGCTCTGTTCTGTCAGCCCGCCGGTCGCGTAGTTGATTTGCTGAGGTCTCAGGCTGTTGTCTCTGCGGAGGCTCAGCGGACGCTCAGGGTGTCGTGATTTTGACGTCATCCACCCAGGCAGAGCGATTGACCGACAGACGCAGTCGGCTCTTGGTCGGATGAGCGATTCCTTCCGAAGAAAACTGTCCGATCTGTTTTTCGTCGATCGTAACGGTCATCGTGTCGCCCGCGATTCGCACGATTAACTGGTGCCACTCATTCAGCTTCAATTTGTGAGGAAAGACTTTCTTTTTGGTCTTCAGCAGATCGGTCATTTCCTGCGGCACGTTGCCCGCTTTGCGCGCGTTGCGATGTTCCAGCTTCATGTTGCCGGTCTTCAGGTCCGAGATTTCCACACCGTTGCCGCGGACCCGTGCCACACAGATGTGGCCCGCGTGGACCGACTTTTCTTTCATGTCCGCAATGTTGATGCCCAGATCGTCTTTGGGCCCCAGCTGAAATCTCAGGCTGATGGTCGCGTCACGAAAGTCCACATCATGCACGACGGAGACGCCGTGATCCGCCACTTCAGCGCGAGTGATGTGCATGGCACCGTCAGCGAGGTCCACCTGCTTTTGGCCCTTTGCTCGGGTGCGGCTGTTGGTGCTCCAGCCGTTGCCAATCTCTTCTTTCTCGGGCGATGATTCTTCGCGGTTGAAGTTGTCGTCCAGCAGCACGCGACTTTCCTGACCGAAAGCCGTAGTGGACAGGATCAGCAGCAGAATCAGCGAATGTTGCATGGCGGTGTTGTTTGGCAGGTGGAGACAGGGAATTGGTGGGGGCGAAGTTTCTTCCCCACCGTAGCTCGACGAGCGGCCGTGTGCAAGCACGCTGGAAACGCTGCGAATGCAAACAGGTTCCCTGAAGAGGGAACCTGTGCGAGTGGGGGAAGTGTTGTGCTTAGCGACCGAACAGTTTGGCGGCTCCGCCGGATCCGTGTCGCTGACTGCCGCCCGAAGAACCGGGGAAGCCGATGTTGCCGCCGGAGCGAAACAGATTGCGAGCTCCCGGCTTTTCGCGTTCTGTCTTGAACTGAGCTTTGTGGGTGCCGCCGGAAGCAGCGGCCGCCGGGCCGTACAGTGGAGTGAACTGCACCCACACATAGGTCAGGCCCACACCCGGACGATAGATTTCCAAAGCGGCGTCGCGATTGGCCCCGATGGCCGATTTGGCTTTTTCCATTTCGTAGTGTGAACGCAGCAGGTAGGTCATGGCCCCGTTGCCGTTGGGCACGGCCGCTCGCTTAATGATGTCACCGGGGAAGATGCGGCCTTCGGCCGTGTAACCGGGAATCAGAGAGGTCACTTTCATGCCGCCGCTGCAGGGCTGCGAGTAGATGCCCAGCAGCATGCCGGACGTTACGTTGCTGAAGTCACCAGCGTGAGCGAAAGACGTGGTCAGAGCAACAAACAGTGTGGCGATCAGAGTTTTCATCGTGGTCCCTTTTCAGTTGGGGGTGAGTTGTTTTTGTCACACCCCTCATTTGCTCACCGGTCAAAGGTGTTACACGACCGTGCAGAAAAAATGGAATTCGGGACGGGGAATGGTCCGCGGCGCAGCAAAAAGGCCGTGTTTTCACGGGAAAACGCGGCCTGATGGGTTTTTCGAAATTCGAAAATCAATTGCGACGAGGCAGTGTTCCCACGGCCCCCTGACGCGGAATCGCCTCCAGTGGCTGGCCCAGCAGCAGCGTCTTGACGGCCGCTTCCAGATTCTCCGGCGTGATAGCTCCGGCCACGCGGCCCGATTTGTCCACCAGAAACATCGTCGGGACAGACACGATGCCAAAGTCGCGAGCCAGTTTGCCGTCGGTACCACCCGCTTCTCGAATGTTCTGCCAGTTGCCGCCGTTCTTCTGCAGGTAGTCACGGATGCCGGCTGCGTCTGCGTCCAGATTGACACCCAGAATCTCAAAACCGCTGCGCTGGTACTTCTGGTGAATGCCAACCAGCCGTGGCAGTTCGTCCGTGTAGGGCTTGGCCCAGGTGGCCCAGAAGACCACCAGCGTGACTTTGCCGACGTACTGTTTGGAACTGATTTCCTGTCCAGTCAGCGAGCGGCCGGCCAGTTCCAGTGGCTTGCCGGCCAGGCTCAGACGACGCAAAGCGCCACGCGCCCGAATGCCCGGGTTGGTGGCTGCGTAATCGCGGACCAGTTCTGTGTACCAGCGTTTCGCGTCGTCCACACGCCCCATCAGTTCCAGGCTGATGGCCAGCTGCACGATGGCATCACTGGTATCATTGGTTTTGGGCCAGCGTTCGGCGAACACCTGCAGCTGTTTCAGCCACCATTCCTGAGCCTGCTGACGATTTTCTTCCTTGGGGTCCTGCAGTCGCACGGCGTATTCGGCCATCAGGCGGCGATACCACACATAGCCCAGCAGAACGTCGTTGGATTTCACCTGCTCCTGCAGCGCCTCCAGACGTTTCAGCCCGGCGTTGTACTGGCCTGTCTGCACGGCAGCACCGACGCCATCAGCAAACTGCTGGATCCACTGCACACGTTCCTGCTCACTGGGCACCACGCGAATGATCTTTTCGATGAGGTCCGCCCGCTGTTTGTTGTAGTTGGCCAGTGCCGCAGGCGTCACGTTGCCCGAGGGACTGTTTTCATCCAGCGTTTGCAGACTCGCCAGCAGATCTTCCATCTCTTTGGCCATCTCGGGCGGAGCATCCACAGCGCCGCTGGCCAGCATGGGCTGCATCAAAATGCCGCCCACCTGAATCTGCGCGTTGCCGCCATCCAGTGGGCGGGGGATGCCGCACAACTTCCAGACCTCGCCGATGCGAATCATCTCTCCCACGGAAATCAGCTCGTGGGCTTCGCCGTTGGCGACAATGGCCATCGCATTTTCATAAACCGTCAGATCCACGCCCGCTTTGCCGTCTTCCCGTGGCACCAGTCCCGGTACCGAGGGATCAAAACGAACCCACTTTGTCTGTCGGGTCAGAGCTTTGGTGGATGTTAGAATCTGTCGCAGCTGACCTTCCGGATTGCCAACCGCTTTGAGCAGCTGCTGAGAGATCGCTGGCGAAGCCTTGACGGCTGTCAGATCCTCTGCGGAGACGAGCACACTGGCCAGACCACGCACGTCGTTTTTGGCCATTGACTCCACGGCAATCTGAGCGGCTTCCTGAGCCGACAGCACCCGCCATTCGTCGATGGCTCCGTCTTCGTTGCGATCGATGCCCCACTTCATGCCGCCCCAGTTCATCCAGCGATGCTGATCGGGCTTTTCATTCTTGTTGGCGTCGATGTCGCGATAGACCTCCAGGCCCATCCGGTAGTAACGAAACAGATCCGCCTTGTTGTCGCCGTTGGTGTCGGTAAAGCGACGCAGCACCTGGCCGGCTGGTCCATAGACCACAAATCCGGCGACTCCCTGCCCGCGTTCCACATCCACCTTACACGCGGCAATCTCATTGGCGGCCGGCGTGTCGTACTCCACATAGTGGGTGGGTTTGAACTGGCTGAGAATCTGCTCAGCAGACGGGATCTGGGCCTGCACCTGTGCTGTGACCGCAAGGGCGGACAAGACAGGCAGAAGAGTCAGGAGGAAAGAGCGACGCATCCTTGCATCTCCGGGAAGTGGCGGGAGGAACCGGTTGGCAGGTGACCCGCAATCGCGTGAAGCGGCAGACAACCAGCCGAGGACCTGAATTTTAGACAGGATTGAGGAAACAGGTCACCATTGATTTCCGCGTGGAAATCGAAAATTGGTCTGTGAAACCGATTTCGAATGCGGCAGAGGTACTGCAAACCAGGGGCAAATCCGCCTTCGGCAGTGCACTGGCCGCTCTCGCATGGCTGCCGAAGCGGAATGCGGTCAGATTTTGATCCCTGGACCTGCCACAGGTGGCCGCATTTCTCTGTGTCTTGCGGCAATCCGGCCTCGCGAATGAGCCAGTCTGTCGCACAACAGTGACTACTCTTCGCTCAGCCACTCCATAATGAAGTCATCTTTGGCGCTGCTGGCGTTGCGGCGCGGACTTCGGGAACCAGAGCGATTGGAGCCGGCACTGGAGCTGGATCGTTTGGGACGACGTTCGACAGACAGCCCGGCCTTTTCCATCAGGCTCATTTCAAACGGGTTGTCTTCTTCGGGCGCCGGAGCACTGGGATCCACGTCATACTGCACGATGAACGAATGTTTGGCGATCATCACTTCGTCACCGGGACGCAGACTTTGGGTGTCAATGCGGATGCCGTTGACGAACGTGCCATTGCTGCTGTTCAAATCTCGCACGTGCCAGTAAGCACCCTTGAGTTCGAACTCACAATGGTGGCTCGAAACATTGCTGAACCGCAGGCAGATGTCGCAGTGCGAACGTCGGCCCACCAGCAACTTTGGTTCAGTGAGAGGGATGGTATCCCCACCCCCACACGGTACGAGCTCTCCAAGCATAGAATTGATATCCGATTATTTTTCGTCGCGTGCCCGCGTTTGTCTGCCCCGGTTGGATCGCCTCAGTTTCATCAGCCTCAGATTTTCACCGGTTGACCGTTCCCTTGTCTCGCCTGGGCAGGAAACCGGTTTCGGCCTTCGGATGGTGTCCGCCGGCCACAGTCTCCCGCTGGATTGGTCTGTGTTTGGCTTGTCTCTGGAGCATCTCTGGTTTGTGATTGGTTGTGAACCGGTCCGCCCCCGAACTAGCCCACGCATAGTCTGACGACGCTGGGGTATCGATAACTTACGAGTTCTTCCGCCCGAATTCGGGATAAATCCGTCAGGAACCGCTCAAAACGTGAGACTGCCCGTTTTTGGGCCGCACCAGGAATCCGGACCCGTATAACAAGCATGTCGTATTGAGTCTGACCAGCGTTTGCAACCTTCCGTGACCCGTCTAAACGGATCTCTAACAGTTAAATGTTCGCACGGAAGCCGGAACGAAGCTGGACATTCTGCTCAGACTTTTCCAGAGATTTCTTGACTCCATCTGTCCACCGTCCTCTGTCGGAACGCCTCGCTCATGCCGCAGAACAAACGCATTCTGGTGCTGCCTGCTGCCGCTCTTGTCATTCTGACGCTTTGCCTCTGGAGACTTAACAATCCGCCGCCCACTCAGGCAGAAATGGACCTGCCCGGGGAGACGCGTCAGGCGCCCGCCTTTCAGCTGTATGATCAGAATTCCAAGCTGCTGAAGCTGGACGCTTATCTGGGGCGTCACCGGATTGTGGTTGTGTTCTACGACGGGCAGACGGGGCCGGATGCAGACCCCGTGTTGCAGGAACTGCGAAAGTTCCATCCCGCCCTCAAAGCGGAAAGTGTGGTGGTGCTAGGCATCTCGACCGCGCTGCCACAGGAAAATCGAAACAACAGTGCGCAGCCCTATCCGTTTGCTCTGCTTTCAGACGCAGTCGCGGCAGATAAGAACTCGGTGCACACGGTCTGGGGGCGTCTCGTGCCGCCGCCGTCGCTCGACAAACCCGCCGGCACCAAACCGGGCGTGTTTCTGATTGATCGCAAAGGGCAAGTGCCCTGGAACGGGGATCTGCCGCAGCCCGAAGCCGACACCCGCAGTTTGATTTCGCGTTTGTTGCGGTAGCCGGTTCCACACCGGGCGTTGTGTTGTCGCTCACAGCCAGCCTGCATCCGGCGGCAAAACACGAGTCAGTCGTCCCCGGAGCGGTTGATTCGCGCAGGGGGGCTCGAAATCGTCCATTGTCTGTAAGGCTGAGCCAGCATCGGTCGTCCTGTGTTTAATCAGTGTGGAGCCGATTCCGTTGGAAAACGTTCTTTCCGAAGCGTGTTTTCCATCGTGTGAGGGTCCCGCAGGGGACACGAATTGACTCTCAAAGACCCCCATCTAGAATGCATCCATGAGTGATCGAACCCTCGTAGCACTGCCTGTTTACAACGAAGAAGCCCACATCCCCCAGGTCCTCACGCAGGTGCTGGCCCATGCGGACGATGTGCTGGTGGTCAACGACGGATCGTCAGACGGCACCGCTGAAGCGCTGCGTGCCTTTGAAGATCGCGTGTGTATCGAAACTCATCCGGTCAACCTGGGCTACGGCGCCGCGTTGCGGACGGCTTTTGAGCACGCGGTGCGCTACGGCTACGATGTGCTCGTTACCATTGATTGTGACGGCCAGCACCAACCCACGCTCATTAGGGAAATCGCCGCCCTGGTCGATGATCCGGCCAACCCGGTCGACATGGTTTCCGGCAGTCGTTACCTGCAGGACTTCCACGACAACAGCGTGGCGCCGGCCGATCGCCGCCGCATCAACATGCAGATCACCCACTGCATCAATCAGAAACTGGGCTTTGAGATCACGGATTCGTTCTGCGGATTCAAAGCCTACCGCGTGTCAGCGCTGGCCGATCTGGAAATCACAGAGACCGGTTACGCCATGCCACTGCAACTGTGGATTCAGGCGGCCGACCTGCACTGGCGAGTATCGGAGTTTGCCATCCCATTGGTGTATCTGGACGAAGAACGTTCCTTCGGCGGTTCCCTGGACGATGCGGCCGTGCGACTGAATCACTACCGCGCCGTTTTGAACGCCGAACTGAGCCGTCGTGGAATGAAAGAACGCTTCACCACAGAGTGTGGCCAAATTGCTTAGGGTAAGGACGTTTCCCGGCGCCGTCGATGGTCCGTTTCCCTTGCTACCGCGGGGCATTTGACGCCCGTGGTTACGCTGAGAGCACTTCGACTTTTGTTTCAGACACTGACGCCCGTGGAATCCTGTGTGCTGGATTCTGTGCAGCAGGCGTTGCCGTCGGAACTGGCTCGTGTGTTCCATGCCCAGGTGCAGGCAATCACTGAAGTCGCGCGTGATGGCGACTGGACAGAGATCTGCTTCTGTCTTGCCTGCAGGCTTCAGGCGGACTGGACGTCAGACTGGACGGGAGTTCCGCTGTTCGGTGACCGCGAGTCATTCGAACTGTCCGTCTCAACATTCGAAACGGCGAGCGTCAGTTCACGACACAGATCAGCTGCGTCGGTGGGCACTTTTTCTCCTTCGTGACCAGACCCAGCATCCGCAAATGCTGTTTCGTCAAGCCTGCGAATATCCGCACGACCATTCTGAACGACGCGCCGCTGGCCAGCCATTCTCCCGGCTGTCGGCTTCGTTTCTTCACTGGCACACGGACGGGGCCGGCCACTCACACGATTGGGACGTCTTGTCGGCCGACGAAACTTGGGTCGTGCATCTGACAGTTGCTGACTATGTGGTTCTGGCATCACACTCAGACGGCTTCCTGCTGTCGGATCGGCGACAATGCAGAGACAGTCTATTACTCCGAAACCGCGACCACTCCCGAGGTAGCCGGTCAGTCCGTTGCTGAATCGCTGGAGGGCCGTTCACGTGACTGATTGTCCGGCATCGCCCTATTTTTTCAGCGACGCCTGGTATTCAGCGATGATCTCATCGGGGGCGTCGTTGAAGGCCTGCACGCAGCCCTGGCAGCAGACGTAATACGTTTTGCCCTTGTGGCTGACAGCGATGGTACCCAGGCCTCCTGTCACAATGCACTTGCGACTGGTGCCGCCCACCTGTGCCAGCCGTTCACCCTCACGCGTGTAGCCGACTCCTGCCAGACGGCGAAAACTGCCCGTTGGCGATGACTGCTTTTCAAGCAGAATGGTCGCGCGGATGTCGCTTAACTGCTGCAGCGTGCAGCGGTAGGTCACTCCCTTTTCATCCACCTTTGATGTCAGCACGATTTTGGCCGGCCACTTGGTCGGTGAGACGGCCGGCCACGTGTCTGACAGCGGCGCCGTGTATTCAATCACCGCATCGCCCTGTTTTTGCCGCGCCACCAGACGTCCCTGTTTGACGGTCAGCTGCAGGGACTCAAACTGCTTACTGCCGTCGGCCGTGATCAGAATGGCGGGCCGTTTGTCTTTGAAATTCCAGGCGACCGAAGTCTTCTCTCGCCACGCTCCCCGATTGCTGCCGCGCCGTGGCTGGCCGGTGCCCTTCCACTGACCAACCAGACCGTTGAAGCGTTCCAGGGCGACCTTGCCGGTTGCGGAGTCTGTGGGGTCTTCAGAGATTGCCCACAGCCCCGAGCAGGCGAGCAGGGCCGTCAGGAGAGTGCGTGTAATCATAGGGCGGGCTCCGTGTTGCGTTCCAATTTTGACCCGTGTGCTTCGTCACACTCATGGGCGGACTTGAATCAAACCTGGCAGAATGGCAGACATCGCAATCGGATTATTCGTCATAACCGGACCAGAGCGAGCCATCTCTGCATGTGATTGATAGAAATAACCGGAACAACACTCAGAGGCGGTCGATACCGAACCTGTCCGTATGTGTCTGGGGACATTCTCTCTCGACTAAACCGGCGTCACCTTCGGGAGCGTCTGACGGATTTGTTTATTCCAATTGATTTGCGCGAAGTCTCCAGGGAGGGAGAAATGCTGGGATCAACTCTTGCGAGAGCCAGCGTGCATCGAGCTGCCATCTGCACCCTGCTTTTGATGACGGCGCAGCTGCTTTGCGGCTGTGCCTGCAACAGAAGCATTCCGGTGCCAGCCCAGAGCTGCTCGACCGGAGCCTGCGGAGACGGTTGCGGCCCCGCGGGTTGCGGGCCCGCAGGTTGCGCGGTGGAAGGCTGCAATGCTCAGTATCCGATGACGGGCATGGATGGCCAGTACCAGGCGGGCCAGTACCAGGCGGGCCAATTCGCGGAAGGCCAGATTCAGCCCGGCCACATGCCGCCTGGCTGCATGCCCGGCGGCGTCATCTGCGCCGGTGGACAAAACGGCGGTGTGCCGCGAGAGCTGCAGAAAGTCAGCCTGCACGAATACCGCATTGAGCCGCCCGACGTGCTGCTGATTGAAGCGGCCAATAATCTGCGACCCGTCAATGATCCGATTGGTGCCGGCGAAGTGCTGGTGATTCAGTGCAATCTGTCGATCCCCACGCTGGATGACGACGGCCCGGTCGCCGAGCAGTTCAGTCAGATCAACGGCCCCTATGTGATTGGCATGGATGGCTACATTAACCTCGGCCCGCAGTACGGCAAGGTGCTGTGTTCGGGGCAGCCACTGGCCGTCATTCAGGATCGCGTGGAAAAACATCTGAATCGCATTCTGGATAATCCCAAAGTGCTGGTCACTTTGCCGGACCCCAGCGCCAAGCAGCCAGTCTCCGGCTCCCATCAGGTAACGATCGATGGCACAGTCCGACTGGGTATTTATGGCGGTGTGTATGTGGCCGGCATGACGCTCGCTCAGGCTCGGGCGGCCATTGAGAATCACCTGAAACCACACATGCACGATCCGGAAGTCAATGTGGATGTGCTGGGCTACAACAGCAAGGCCTACTACGTCATCGCTGATGGCGGTGGTGCCGGCAACCGAGTGTACAAGCTGCCGTCCACCGGCAATGAAACGGTACTCGATGCGATCGCTCAGATTCGTGGCCTGCCCACGGTGTCCAACGCCGGTCGGATCTGGGTGGCACGGCCAACATCTGACCCCTGCAAAGCCGATCAGGTGCTGCACGTGGACTGGGACGCCATTGCTATGGGCGGCGATGTTTCGACCAACTACCAGCTGTTTCCCGGCGACCGTCTGTATGTGCAGTCCGATCCGTGGATTCGCTTCGATACCAACCTGTCCAAGTTTACGGCCCCGATTGAACGCGTCCTGGGCTTCACCATTCTGGGAACCGGCGCCGTACGCAGCTTCGACAACTCCAACTTCAACAACACCAACAATTAGCGGGCGTCGGCGGACGGCATGAATGCCGGGACCACGTGACTTAGCAAAGGACACTGCTGTGAATCAGATTCTTCGGACTGTGCGACAGACTCTGCCGGCGACTGTACTGCTGGTGCTGGCGAGTGTTTCCTCGTCGACGGCGAACGCTCAGTTTGGCCAGGATCGCATTCAGCGGCCTTTGAATCGCCCCACCGTCAGCCCATACATCAATATGTTTCGCGGCAACAACAGCAGCAATGTGCTGTTAAACTACTACGGCAGCGTGCGGCCCCAGCAGCAGTTCTACTCTCAGGACCGACAGCTGTCTCAGCGGATCGATCAGAATCGACGTTTCTTTGGTGCGTCCCGACAGCCAAATGAACCTCAGCAGAATCGCAATCCGTATCGTCGTTTTCAGATGAGCCCCACAGGACACCCCGTCGGCTTCATGACGTTTGGTGGGGCTGGTGGACAGGGAGATGACGGAGGCGGTGGTGGTGACAGTTCGGGATTCGGCGGCGGGCAGTCTCAGGGCGCCGGATTCGGCCCAGGTCAGCAGTCATTTGGTGGCGGTTTGGGGCAGAGTTACGGCTCCGGATTCAGCAGCGGTCACGGAGTGTCGTTTGGCGCAGGACGCGGTTTTGGAGCGGCCCGCTTTTAGCTGCAACCCACTGATTAACGCACATTCTTCGAAGCTCGACCACGAACAATCAATCAGAGCAGCCTGCCTGCCGACCTGGATTCCTCAGGGATAATCATCATGTTGCAAATCGCCTTCCGAAACTTCCGCCGTGCGGCTTTGACCGGAGCGCTGGCCCTGGCAGCCGGCAGTTCGGCCTCAGCCGGATGGCTGTGTGGCTGGTGCGGTCAGGCTGAACGTCCCTGGTACAATCCGTGCAACGAACCAAACTGGGGCGTGCAGGAAACACAGTGGCGGCGTTTTCCCACCAACGGTTACTCCGGCGGCATGCAGGGCAGCTATTGTGCTACGGGCGGCTGTCCGACTCCCGGCGCAGCGATTGGCGCTCCCGTGCTGAACAGCATGTCGCAGCCGATCGCTCCCGGCCACGCAGTGCCCAACCCCACGCTGCAGCGAATGATCATTCCTTCTCAGCCCGGTCACACGCTCACCCCCGTGCTGCCTCCTGCCGGCCACTCCGGCACGGCACCCGTGTTTTCTGCCCCCAGTCAGGCGGTGCCGGTGCCCATGAATGGCGGCACACAGCCACTGACCACACCAGGTCAGTTTGACAGTCAGATCTTTCAGCCACATGAAATGCTGCCCATCCCGGATAACAACGTGCCGGCCGGTTCCGGGCAGCCACGCGTGATGGCCCCCACTCCCCTGCCAGCAGGTGGTCTGGGAGGTGCGGGTGGCGTCGGTGTCGGGACTGGAAACGGGGCCAGCGGATCCGGCGGCGGTTCCGGGGCCGGGAGCGGCCTGGTGCCGATGCCTGACGACATGCTGCCGCCGCGACCTCAGGGATCACCCAACGGCGCCGGTGGCAATTCCAATGGCAATGGAGGCAACGGCGGCAACGCGAATCCCATTCCACCGATGGACGGCAGTCTGCCACCCATGCCGCAGGCCGGCTACTATCAATCGCCGTTTTCCACGGCCGGCTATGGTGGCGTGCAGTACAGCACACCACCACCTGCGCAGGTGCAGTACGGGGCGGCTCCCGTCGGCCAAACGCAATATGGCACTCAGCCTGCTGGGCAGACGCAGTATGCGGCCGCGCCGGCCGGACCGGGGCAGTATGGCGCGACTCAGTACGGCCCTCCGCAAAACGGTTCGACACAGACCGGGCAGATGTCATACGGCGGTGTCGCCGGTGGCCGAATGCCAGTCGGTGGGAATCTGCCGCAGACGATGGGAGCACAAAATCTGACAGTTCCCGGCGATCCGGCACAAAACTATCCGGTTCCGGCACAGCAGATGCCGACAAGCCGACAGTATCAACAAAACATCGTGCCGCAAAACGCGGTCACCCCCGTCGTTCCGACACCCCGTCTGCCCTTCAGGGGAGTCAGCTACTCTGCTCCCGGCGGAGAGTCTGCCACGCCTTCACGAAATCCCTTCAAAATGATGTCCCGTCTCTGGTCGCGAAAGAAATAGGGACATCGCCCTTCTGACACAACGAAGCCTGGCAATCTGGCCTTTTCCGTGTGCACGATGTGGACACGGGAAGGCCAGATTTTTTTGCGCACCTGTTGCCTGACACGGCGTATGTCGAAATTCAAAACAGGCGGCACGTCAGGACGGATCATCCGGCTGACGGTCGTGTCGAGCAGGCGGCGTGGCTGCCGGAAAGTCCGTCCGGGTGCATCAGGCGGCTTCTTCATGACCCAGCGTGGCAATGCGACCTTCGGCCAGACGCACGATCCGATGAGCCTGCTGGGCGACCGCTTCATCGTGAGTGACCATTACGATGGTCAGTTTGCTGTCTTCGTTCAGACGAATCAGCGTGTCCATGATTTCGCGGCCCGTGCTGGCATCCAGGTTGCCGGTGGGCTCATCGGCCAGCAGGATCTCCGGTTTGGCAATCAGGGCGCGTGCGATGGCGCCGCGCTGCATCTCTCCTCCGGACAACTCAGACGGACGATGCTTCATGCGGTGGTCCAGTCCGACCTGCTGCAGAATTTCCTGCGCCTGAGTGCGCACCTGTTTGCGCTGGCGCCAGAAGCCCAGAAACGAGTGTCGGATCATCAGCGGAGCCATCACGTTTTCCAGCAGCGTCAGTTCCGGCAGCAGATGATAGAACTGAAAAATGAACCCAAACACGTGGTTGCGCAGCTGGTCGCGGGCGGCGGGGCTGAGGTTGTCGATACGACGACCATCCAGCATGACTTCGCCGTTGTCCGGTGAGTCCAGCAGACCCATCACGTGCAGCAGCGTGCTCTTGCCGGATCCGCTCTGGCCGATAACCGACACCAGTTCTCCTCGCTGTGCCGTCAGGCCGGCCCCGCGCAGGACGGGGACCTTCATCTGCCCTTTCGCGTACGATTTTTCAATCGCCTGGGCAGAAATCAGAGGGGTATTCATTGTCAGGATCTCATTCCGCATGTGAGGTCGGGCCGTGGTGAAGGTGGCTCGAAAACTGTCCCGGTCTTCCGTCCGGTGCTCTCGTTTGTGTATCCGTCGCTATTCGTATCGCAATGCCCGCACCGGATGCAGTCGCGACGCGCGTCGAGCGGGCATCACGCTGGCCAGCACGGCGATGGCGATGGCCCCCAGTGCCACCCAGAAGACCATCGAGATGTTGGTTTGCGTGGGGATTTCTTTGAACAGATAGACTTCCTGATCAAACACCTTTCGGCCGGTCAGCATGCTGAGGACATCTTCAATCTCATTGATGTAGCGGACAAACAGCAGGCCAATGCCCACCCCCGCTGCACTGCCCACAATGCCCAGTCCCAGCCCGTAGGACAGGAAGATGGACATCACGCCGCCAGAGCTGGCCCCCAGTGATTTGAGGATGCCGATGTCCCGCGTTTTCTCCACGACGATCATGAAGAAGATGGCCAGAATGCCGAAGCCGGCCACGGCAATAATCATGAACAGCAGCACGTTGAGAATTGCTGTTTCCACTTCCACAGCCGACAGCAGCAGGCCCTGTTTTTCTTCCCAGGTTTTGACCGAAACCAGACCGGGAGGAAATGCGGCTTTGAGCTTCTGCTCCACGATTTCCGCATCCGCGTAGTCGTGCAGCTTGATCTGGATGGACGTGATCGCGTCGCCGTCTTCGGCAATCATGCCACGCTGCTCCTGCAGCTGTTCGATGTTCATCAGCACAAGGTTGCCGTCATATTCGCTCATGCCACTGCGAAAAATGTCCACAACAGTGGCATTGATGCTGATGGGCTGCGGCGGTGTGGCCGCCTGGACGGTCGTGAGAATGATGTCATCCCCCGGGTGTACGAACGACACTTTGCTGATCGCGCCCGTTTTGGGGTCACGTGTCTGATAACTGGTGATCTGCTCTCCCAGATAAACGCGGGCGGCAAACGGCTCCGACGGATCACGCTGCGCGGCCGGCCGATCATTGAAGACGTCATTCAGGTCGGGAGCCTCGTCGACACCCGGCGCGCCGCTTTCCACCAGCTCGGTGGGGGCCTCAATGGGGCCGTCGTCAAAGTCCGGCACGGGAATCGGCTGCTCGGAGGGAGCGGTCGTCGGTGTGCCGGCCGGATCCTCCAGCGGAGAAATCAGGCCTTCCTCCCGCAGCAGCTGACGGTCTTCTTCGACCCGCCATTTGCGGTATTCGGCCGCCGTTTGTGTCAGTTCCCAACCCAGCACCTCGTCCGCTCCGCGGAGTGCTTCCCGCACGACAACGCCCCCTTCGAGCACTGGGTTGTAGCTGTCCAGGCAGCTGCGCAGCGGGCCCACGTTGCTTTTGCCGACCGGATCAATGCCCACCAGGGTGACCGGCTGCGTGAGTGTTTCCCGCGTGATTGGGTCTTTGTAGGTGATCATGCCGGGCACTTCGACGACCGGCGTCATGGCGTAGATGTATTCTCCGGCCGCGTCTTCCACCAGTGCCATCTGGCGTCGCGCGTCGACGATGCCATCCATGCTGCGGGCTTCGACCACGATATCCGCCAGAAAGCCGTGCAGCCGATCGCGCATCTCGTTGGAGAAACCGGCCATCACACTGTTGACCACAATCATGGTGGCCACGCCCAGCATCACGCTGATGATGCTCGCCAGGGCGATGTATCGTGTTCGCAGATAGCGAAGACAAAGCAGAATTTTGTACATGTCTGGCACTCCCTTGCCACTGTGGACCGCTGTGCGGTCAGTTGCCCATTGGTGACTGCAGATCCCGTTGAAACACGTGATGCCGCAGACCGTGGGGCAGACGAAACAGAAATCGCAGACGCTTTGCCGGCCACTGTGTTGACTGTGCAAAAGCTGACGTCCGCCGGATTGCGGACTCCTACGACTTCCGCCCGGATCCCGAAGGAACCAATTGGGCAGGCAGACCTCCCTGGCCACCCCTATGCCACGTAGTCTGGCAAATTCTGCCTCAGGCGGCAATGCGGATGTCAATCCCGCCGCCAGCGACTCTGACGCACTGGCGGTCGTCAAGTGCCCACCGTGAGTCAGCTGACATCGCAAACCGGCAAAAAATGCCCGATGCCCGAATGCGGCCTTTCCCCAGATTCCCGGTTTTATTAAATTCCTCAAGTCTAACACGTAGGAGCACTCCGCACCGGCAGGATGTGCCGCTGTCCTCTTACGGTCTGAACTCTCGTGGCGAAATTCTTCGCACGTACGGAGCGGGTGGAGTTTAGAAGAAGGGATTCTGAAATCATGCCGTTTGAATCGCAGCGGTTTATGCACGCCGCCAATGTGCGGCTGGACGTTCCCGTCAGTGTTCATATCTCAGAACAGCTGACAGACGAGCTCCGCCATGATCTGGAAGACGCGACCTTAACGTCGTTCGATTCGGTCATCGATAACTGTCTGTCTCGCCAGGTCGACTTCCTGCTGTTGTCCGGCAACGTGTTTCTGGAGTCGGATCGCAGTCTCCGCGCACGGCTGACGCTGCTGAACGGTTTTCGTCGACTGCAATCCCGGGGCATTCCCGTGTTTGTGCTGCCTGGTGACGCGGATCCCGCGGAAGCCTGGCGGAGCATTCCGGAACTGCCTGACAACGTGACGGTGTGTTTCAGCTCCAATCCCGAGCCGCAGGCTCTGGTCCGCAACGGTCGCACGATCGCCACGGTTTCGGCCTCCATGTGGTACGGCGATACCGATTCATTCGGTATTCGTGTCATCGGCCGCGAGGAAGACGGGTTGGAGCCGTTTCGCATTGGGATTGTCAGTCAGACTAAGTATGACGAGTCTCGTCGTATGGCCAGCCTGACGGCTTCCACCGACGAAGACTTTCTGAATATCGCCGCCGACCTGGAGGAGGAGGCCGACGAGTCAACCGAACCTCAGGCGCCGGGCCTGCCGGAAGAAACAGAAACCACGGCAGAGTACGAAGCCGGTTTTCGTGCCTACATCGAGCGATTGATGGCGGAAGGCCGTTTGAATTACGTGGCTTTTATGGGCGATCTGGATCGACTGTCCATCAGTCTGGAATCCGGCAAGGTGCACTGCCCCGGTACCACGCAGCCACGCAGCCAGCTGGAAGCGGACTGCGGACTGTGCTCGCTGGTGCACGTGGATGAGGCGGGCAAAACCACGATTGAAGAAATCAACACCAGCGCGGTCGACTGGAAAAACATTGACCTGAATGTGGAGTCCGGCGATACGCTCAACGGCTCACTGCAGCAGATGAAAACGCTGCTGCTGCAGGAACCGTTCAGTCGGTCCGATCGCATCTGGTCAATCTGCTGGACACTGCGGGGCCCGCTGCCGGTGCTCCAGGAATTTATCGAGGAAGACCTTGAACTGGCAGTGGCGGTGGAACTGGAAGAACTGCAGCGAGACAGTCAGACCATTCGTCTGGTGCATCAGGTGAGAACCCTTCCGGATCCCTGGGAAGTGCCGGAGAAAGAGTCACTCGCACAGCAGTACGCGGATTTGATCACGGCGGATGCCATTGTGTCACGCCGCAAACTGATGAACTTTGTGCGACGGGAAAAGTCGCTGTCGGACGGCTGGCGGCAGAGATTTGAAGCGCTCGTGGCGGGGGTTGACCGGGAACGCGTGCTGTCACGCATGCGGGTTGACGGCGCGTCGTGGTTTGTCGACGAATTGGACTCTCTTCTGCCGGATTTTGATGACTTCGATGAAGACATCCTGCAGGACGAAGAGGTCGAAGAATACGGACTCACGGATGATTCAGATCAGGAAGATGAGGAATCCAACGTGACGGCCGAGGCGATTGTGGGCGATGTCGAGAGGGACGGATCGCCGGACGCGGAGTCCGGCGCAGAATCTGACGAAGACGACGTCGACGAAGACGACGTCGACTAAACGGCAGCACGGGCCGGTGCTGCACACGTAATACACCTTGTTTTCTTACGAGCCGGGACGCTCCAATGAGAATTACGGAAATCGACATCGACCGATTTCGCATCTGGCGAAGTCTGTTGCTGAAGCTCAATCCGAACGGCCTGAACGTCATCTACGGGCCCAACGAAGCGGGCAAGACGACACTGATGCGTTTTGTGCGGTCGGTGCTGTACGGTTTCGAGCCGCTCCAGGAAGAAGCCGCGTGGCACCGCCCCGAAGACAACATTCCGTGGCGCGGTTCGCTCCGCTGTGATCATGCGGGCCGCACGTGGCGCGTCAGTCGTAAAGCGCATGTGTCCAACCGGGGCTCACTGCGGATTTCCGGCGGTCCTGACGACCTGGAAAAACAGGACGCACTCGATCTGCTGCTGTCGGACACAGACGAAACGATCTTCACCGACGTGTTTGCCGTGGGAGTGCGTGAGCTGCAGCAGCTGTCCACGCTGGGCAGCAGTCAGGTGGCCGAATACATCTACGGATTGTCGCTGGGCCCACTCGGACGACAGTTGCTGGAATCACTGGGCGATATTCGCAGTCGCCGCAGTGCGCTCTTTTCTGAGGAAGGCAGTGAGGGGCAGCTGCCCGATCTGTTTTCTCGCTACGCTGAACTGTCTGTGGTGCCCACCAACAGGGGAGAAGCGCGAGAGCAGCACGCGCGGCTGGTGCGTCGTCGACAGGAACTGACATCGGCCGTGGAGGAACTGCAGCAGCGGGACGACGACATCACAGCAGAGCTGAAGGGGCTGCGATTTATCAGCAGCTGCTACACTCCGTGGAAAAAGATTCGCGATTATCACGCGGAACTGGCCGCGCTGCCGGTGATCAATCACAACCCCGAGCAGGTGCTGGAACAGCTGGACGCCTGCGAACGGGACATTGACGCGTTTGCCGCGAAGCGTGATGAAATCGCCGATAAGGCGACCGCCCTGCAGGAGCAGGCGCATCGGCTGCAGCTGGACATGGCCTTCGAGAAGGACCGATATGCCATTCAGGGCGTGGTCGATCAGGCCGACTGGCTGCGGAACCTCGATGAGCAGATACAGCTGGCCGACGAACGTTCCAGCGGCTTGAAACGGCAGCTGGATCAGAGTCTGGCCGACATGGGGCCCGGCTGGACGGTCGAACGTCTGAAAGCCATCGATACGTCTTCAGAAGCCCACAACAGCCTCCTGTCCGCCGCCCGTCGGTATCAGGATGCCGTGCAGCGACGCGGCAAACTGCGACGCTGGAATCGGTCGATGTCGCGTCGCAGTCAGCAGGAACTGGTGGATCTGGAGACGGATCTGACCGTGATGGGCATCGAGTCGGTGGAAGAGGCCATCGATCGCGAAAATGCGCGGCTGGCGGAGCTGGAAAATCTGGGTCGGCTCCGACTGCAGCGCGAGCAGATGGCGCTGAAAATCAAGACGGTTCGCAATGTGATGGGCCGCGTCGACACGGACGATTCCATTCCGCCGTGGGTCGATCGAGCCATCACCACGATGGCGGTGGTCGCGGCGGCTCTGTTTTTTGTTGGACTGTGGATGTTCACCGTAAACGCGGAGCCGGGACGGGCACTCGGCGGAGCCATGTGCGCGGCGGCCATCAGCTTTGCCGGCATGATGTGGTGGGGCATTCGCAATGGACTGCGCAATCATTTTGATCAGCGAACCGGCATTCAGCTGGATGATCTGAATGCCGAAGCGCGGGAGGCCGAAAAGAACCTGCGAATTGTGCACGACCGCATTCAGCGGATTCAGTCTCAGGGCATTGCCGGTCAGTATCTGATGAAAGCCGACGCGCCGGGCTCCACCACGGCGGATCTGGTCAACTGCATCGGTGAGTGTTCGCGGCATATTACGGAACTGGAAAAACTCAGTCGGCGGCAGGAACGAGCGCGTCAGCGGCGGGAACGACTGAACCGGCTGCGGGACAAATTTCGCGCCTCGCAGCAGGATGTGAATGAACGCCGCCAGGAATGGGTGCTGCTGCTCAATCGCATCGGACTGGAAGAAACCGTCAAGGTGCAGGCTGCCTTTGACTGGTGGCAGTACATTCAGGAAGTCCGTGAGCTGCACACGCAGTGGCGAAATGCGGCTCCTGAGGCCGAAGGCCTCAAACGCATGTTCAACGGCATGAAGCTGCGGGTGGAGCAGCTGGGCATGCAGATCGCCCCCAAAGCCAAACTGGCCTACAGCCGTCCCCTCGAAGTTCTGACGGCCTGGGACCAGCAGCTGAAAACCCACGATCGCGACCGCAAAGAGAGAGAGAGGCTGCTGAAGGAGGTGGACGACCTGCAGCGCCGCACCGTGGAGGCTCAGCATAAAGTGGAGGCGGCCGAAGTTCAGCGGGGCGCCATTCTGGCACAGGCCGGCGTGATGACGCGGGACGAACTGCTCAATCAGGTGGAATGGCAGCAGCAGCGGAGCAAAATCGAGACGCGACTGGGCAGCACGCAGGACCAGCTCAACGAGATCGCTCTGGCCGAAACCGAGCTGGCTATCGTGGAAGACGATCTGGTCCGCTTCGATCCGGTGTCCGGGCGTGAGTCGATCAGTTCACTTGAACGCGAACAAAAACAGGTGAAGTCTCAGCTGGATCTGCACCACGAGGAGCTGGGCAGCCTGAAGCAGGAAATCAAACTGCTGGAAACCAGTCGCGAATCGCAGATCCGCTACTTCCAGAAGGCCCACGTGGCGGCCGACATCTACCGCTCCGCCGAAGAGTGGTTCTCGCTGCAGATTGAGGAAGAAGCCGTCAGCGAAATGCGGCGACGGTTTGAAAAGGACAACATCTCTGGCACGCTGAACACCGCATCGTCTTATCTGCACCGGATTTCCTCCGGCCGCTATCACCGGATCTGGGCTCCGCTGGGCGAAGACTTTATCTGCGTGGACGACGAGTACGGCCGCACGTTCCGAGTGGAGCAGCTCAGTGGGGGAACGCGTGAGCAGCTGTTTCTGGCCATTCGTTTTGCCCTTGTACGGGAGTTCGCCCGTCGCGGCATCGAACTGCCGGTTGTGATGGACGACCTGTTCGTTAACTTCGACGAAGAACGCACCATTGCGGCCGTGGAGTGCCTGGTGGAAGTCGCCAGCGAAGGGCAGCAGATTCTGTTCTTCACCTGCCATCAGCATCTGGCCGAGCTGTTCAAACGCAAAGACGTGGAACCGCTGTATCTGCCGGGGCACAAGGTGGCCTACGATCTGCACAAACCGGAAGACGAAGCGGCCGCGTTTGTCGGGTCTGAGGAACTGGGCGAACGTATGGATGCGGCCAGTGCGGGAACCGCAGAACAGACTGACGCGCCGGCCAACCTGGTCTTTCACCCCAATTCGGATGACCTGCTGGAAGATATGGGGGCCGACGACGAGGGCGATGATTCGGGCACGTCCATCGCGCGGACGGGCACCTGATTTTAGTCGCTGCTGCGGTCGGAACTTTGGCCGTCGACAGGGCCGTCGTTTGCAGAGTTGTTGGCCGACAGTCTGGTCGGCTCCGTCTCGTCGCTGTCTGGGGATGGCGCAGAGGGTGAGTCCGCCGCCCGGGCCGCGCGTTTGACGGCCAGCTGGCGGCGAAAATCCCAGCGGACAATCAGAAACGCGATAAAGTCGTACAGCGTGTGTGCGACAATGGGGATCAGCAGATTGGGCTCCGGAGGCAGCGTCATCAGAGCTGTTAGATAAAGGCCCATAATGCCGGCCAGCCACGCATACATGGGCGTGATGGCGTGCGCCAGACCAAACAGAATGTTGGTCAGCATGATGGCGAACGTGGGATTGATGTCCCGCGCCCATTGATAAACAAGGCCGCGAAACAGGACCTCTTCGCACACGCCGGCGAGCAGGGCCAGAAACAGGATGTCAATCAGTCGGCAGCCGTGCAGCATGGGGCCGAGCACTTCCTGCAGGAATTCGCGGATCTGCCGCAGACCACCGCTTCTGGACAGGAAGCCGGCCGCCAGGAACAGCAGCAGCGGCCCGGTGGCCACCACTCCCATCCAGGCCCCCTGCCATGTCCACAGTAACTCTTGGGTGGGATGCACACTGACCAGCCAGCCAAGGGCGAATGCCACCAGCAGCATGCCGCCTTCAAAGATGCCGGCGCCAATCAGAAACTGCGAAACCGTCAGTGTGCGAGGTGTTTGCGGGCCGTCAGACATGCCACTACTTTTTTGCGACGTGCGGAATCAATCGTCAGACGCTTGTAGCAGGTCGCGTGGCTCTCAACAGCGCAAAAGAAAAAAGGCCGATCGGAATCCAAAGAATCCGATGGCCTTTTTCAAAGGCGAGGCATCCGGGTTTCTCAGGCCCAGGCCTCTCATCTCTCTCGGGGGTTCGTTTCTCAGGCGAACCCGCATCTCTCTCTAGCGACTGCTCGTGGCAGTGAGCTGCTTTCTCAGGGCAGCTTGAGGTTCGGTTTCTCAGGCCGAACCAGTCTCTCTCTGCCCCGTGAGTAAAGCAAGGACGATGCCAAAACCTCGGGACCTTGCCACAGGTTTTCCCTGAATCGCCCTCTGGGGTTCGTTTGGTCAGTAAAAACACTGGTGATGACGTTCTGTTCGTGAAGAAAAAAAATTGGCCTGCTGCTGGTGCCGCGCGTCGACCGACCGGGATTTGCAAAAAGTACAACGGCCGCCCGATGTACTTCTTACAAAGATGTCAGTTCGACAAGCCGATTCCTGCGGCGGGCTGGAGTCATCGCGATACGCTGGTAAAAGAACGCTCCCCGGTGAGCACCCGTCCGGCGACCTCTTACCCTGACCGACCTTCATGAACGATTTTATTGAGCTGAGTGAAATCAATCCGCTGCAGCCCCACGAAGTGTGGATGAAACGAGCGCTCGATCAGGCGCTGCTGGCTTACGACCACGACGAGGTGCCTGTCGGCGCCGTGGTGGTTCATGAGCAGCGGATCATCGCCGAGGCCTTCAATCAACGGGAGGCACTGCGGGACCCGACCGCTCATGCGGAAATGATTGCCATCACTCAGGCGGCCGAAGCACTGGGATCCTGGCGACTGCTGGACTGCACACTGTATGTGACGCTGGAGCCATGTCCCATGTGTGCCGGGGCGATTGTGCAGTCTCGTTTGCCATTTGTTGTTTACGGCACGCCGGATCCCAAAGGCGGTGCGTGCGATACGCTGTTCAATATCACCACCGACATTCGTCTGAACCATCAGTCGGTCGTGATTGGCGGAGTCATGCAGGATGACTGTCGTGCGCTGCTGCAGCAGTTCTTCCGTGAAAAACGGGCGATGGGCAAAAAGTAGGCCCGCTGCCGCATGCCGCCGGGACGTCGCGTGTTGTGTGGCACTGCAGGCAGGCTGTCGGTGAGCAGTCCCGTGTCTGTGCAATCGCCATGTTGATCAGGCGGTACGTGTGCTGCCGCCGCGAATCGCATGGCGTGCCTGGTTTGACACCCCCCAGTGATGCGCGGCTGGACACTCCGTTCGACTCCCGGTTTGGGCGGCAACGTTCTTGAATCGACGTTTCTTTTCGTCGGGTTAATCCGAGGGGATCGACGCACTGGCGCGGCCAAACGCGCAGAAACTGCGCGTTGCCTGACGTGATCACTGAAGTTACGTCGACGCGCCTTACGTGGGGGCAAAAGAAGTGCGACGAAACTTTAACAGGTATTGACCGGATTTTTGCCTTTCGACTACTCTTGGACGCAGCGGGTCGCCGCGACGGCATTTTCAGCCGCACGACGATCTGTCCTGTCAGAAGTGACTCTTCACCTACCTCACGTGCAGTGCGCGTTCTGCCATCCGGCGAGTTCAATCACTGCTCCTGTCTCAATCTCTTTCGTAGCCCGCGAACCCTCCCGAAGGATTCGATTCGTCGAAGTCTCCGTGCTGATTCGTGACTGCGTCTTCTCAACTACCTGCAGCGCAAGGATGACGAACCCGCATTCGTCTGCGCCGTTGAAAGTCCTCTCAGGGAAGAAACTCATGTTGTTGAAACAACTAATGGCGGCAGCCTTTGTGGTCACCGCTCTGGGCCAGTTTCCAGCCCACGCTCAGTTCTACAATTCCGGCTGCTCGTCCTGTGCCAGCTCGGCACCCGCGCCAGTCGCCCTGCAGGCTTCCTGCACGCCGATTGCTCCCGTTCAGCAGACCTGCTACCAGACGGTGCCAATTACCACCTATCGTCGTGAGCGTCAGACGGTCAAAGAGCCCTACTACAAGACCAGCTACGAAGATCGCGAAGTCACCGTCATGGAGCCGGTGACCACACAGCGAACGGTCGAAGTTCCCACCGTCAGCTATCAGACGGTGACGGAAAATCGCACCGTGCAGCGTGACCTGGGTCGCTGGCAGACCAACTACACTCCCGTTCAGAAATGTGCCCCGTGTCAGGTCGATCCACGCCCCGGCATGATCGGCTGGCTGAATCGCACAGGATACTCCTTCCGCAGTGCATTCATCCCCAACTATCGCACGTCACGCACCTACGTGCCGCGCATGGTGGCCTGCAACGTGCCCGTGCAGCGTCAGGTGGCCGTCCGCGGAACACGCAAAGTGGTTGTGAACGAAACCAAAATGGTGGCTCGTCGCAAGACAGAGCGTGTGGAAGTCCGCAAGCTGGCCTTCCGTGAAAAAGAAGTGACCGTCATGCGTCCACAAGTGGCCTATCAGACGGTGCCCATTGGCACGACCACCGCATACGGCTATGGCGGCAGCACGCTGGCTTACGGCTACGGCGGTGGCGCTCTGGCTTACAGCCCTTATGGTTACGGCGGCAGCATTGCCTATGTGGAGGATGAAGATTCCACAAGAACGGCTCGCAGCCCCGAGCGTGATCCGGCCTTTGATTCAGAGCCCCGCGCCGCCGGCACGTTTGATGAAGATCTGGATGAGCCTCGCGAGTTTGGTCGCGGTGATGATGATCCCGCGTTTCGCCGTAGTGGCTACGAACGCACTTTGCCACCGGCCGATCTGACGCCGCCGCTGGAAAACGATCCTCCCGCGTTTGCCCCCGACTTTCCTCCACAGACGCGTCGCACACAGGACTCACGCATTCAGCCCGTGGACGCGCGTCCCCGGACCGATCGTCGTACGGCCACATCTCGACGTGGCTGGCAGGCATCCACGCGTCAGTCTTCTGACGTGAAGACTGCCGGCACTCGCACTACCAACACGACGGTGAGTCTGAACAACTAACGTCATGCTCCCCGGTACAGTTCTGTGCCGGTGCTGCCGCCCACGCATCGCGGCTGGTCGAAACATTCCGCCTGTGTTCTGCAGGCGGATCAGAATCCCTTCTCCCTCCCCCATTCCTTTCTGAATTTCCCTTCGACTCCCCCTCTCCCCGTTCCATGATGCGTCCCTTCGCGGCACCGGTATCACGCCGGTGCCCTTTTTTGTGCGCCCGCCGCAGCCAGGCGGATCGCGGTGCACGTTCAGGCGGGTTGATCTTTTTTGGCAGTCGGCTGTCTGCCTGATGCTGCGGCACCCACTTCCGAAGCGCGGCTGTTGGTGTTAGAGCCCAAAGCCGCTAACCTAGCGGCTGCCTGCTGGTTGAAACGCACCCTGCCCTGTCCGTCTGGAACTGCGAACGTATGTCCCCATTGATCCGCTGCTGCCTGGTCCTGTCTCTTGTTCTGTCCGCTGTGGACGCATCGACGGTCCACGCGGACGAAAAACTGCATGCCGTGTTTGTGATTGGAACACCACACTACAGTCCACAAACCACGCTGCCATCACTGGCCAAACAGCTGGAACAGGCCGGTTTTCGCACCAGCGTGGTGTCGTTCACGAAGAATCCGGAGAAGAACCCAGCCGGACTGCCCGGGCTGGAGGTTCTCAAGACAGCTGATGTGGCCGTGTTTTATCTGCGGTTTCTAACGCTGCCTGATGAGCAGCTTAAGTACATCACAGATTTTCTGGAGTCCGGCCGGCCGGTGGTGGGCTTTCGCACCAGCTCACACGCTTTTGCGTACCCGGACAACCATCCCAATGCCAAATGGAACAACGGATTTGGGGCGAAGGTGCTGGCAGCGCCGTACAAAATTCATTTGCAGGGGACCACACGCGTGGTCGTCAATGCACCAGCCGCCCAGCATCCCATTCTCACCGGCGTCAAACTCACAGAGCCCGTCACCGCGGCAGGAAGTTTGTATCTGGCTTCGCCCGCTGAATCGGCCAGTGTGCTGCTTGGTGGCATTGGCAAATCGAAACGCACAGGAACTGTCACCAATCCTTTCGGCACCCATGAACTGCAGGCGGAAATGACGCAGCCGGTGGCCTGGACGTGGACCAACGAGTGGGGCGGACGGACGTTCATGACATCGCTGGGGCATCCCAAAACGTTTCAGAACAGGACGTTTGTGCGGCTGTTTCTCAACGGCATCATCTGGGCATCCGGCAAAGACGTCCCGCGACGATTGAAAGTGCGGCCGATTGGTGGCGACGACCGCAAAGACGCCGGCAACCCCAAGCACCACGGTTGGCCGCTGCTCGGGGCCTGAAGCGGTGCGCGGCGTCGTATGAGCTTCCGCAAAGACGTCGGCACCCCGGTCGCCCAGAGCATGAG
>JANSXP010000098.1 GCA_024742875.1 Planctomycetaceae bacterium
AGATGGAAGAGCTGTCGGATATCGCTCCGGCACACAATCCGCCCTACGTCAAAGCCATGCGACAACTGCAGCAGGCGTTCCCCGCGATTCCGCTGGTCGCCGCGCTGGAGACCGGATTTCACGAGACCATTCCGTTTGAGCACCGCGCCTACGCGGTCCCGTACGAATGGTACACCGATCATGAAATACGTCGCTGGGGCTTTCATGGAGCCAGTCATCGGTTTATCGCGGGCCGCACGGCAGAGCTGCTGGGGCGCGACGACCTGAAGATCATCAGCTGTCATTTGGGTGGAAGTGCTTCCATCTGTGCCATCCACAACGGCGAAAGCCGGGCGGCATCGATGGGCATGAGTCCTCAGGGCGGACTGCCCAACAACAACCGCGTCGGCGATTTTGATGCCTATGCCATCCCGGTCATCATGAAGGCCACCGGCCTGACGTTTGAGCAGGTGCTGGCAGAGATGTCTTCCAAAGGTGGCCTGCTGGGAATCAGTGGTCTGAGCGGAGACTGCCGCGACCTGGAAGAGGCGGCGGCAGACGGTCACGAGCGTGCGGAGAAAGCGCTCAGGCTGTTTGAAGCCTCCATTCGCTCATACGTCGGTGCTTACATGGCGTTGCTGGGCGGACTGGACGTACTCGTGTTCACCGGCGGCATCGGCGAGAACAGCACCCGCATCCGATCCAGCGTGGCCGGCGATATGCAGTGGGCGGGGCTCACGCTCTGCGAACAGGCGAACGGAGAAGTTGTTCGCAACGCGGAATGTCGCCTGCATGCAGACGACAGCCGCATTCAGGCCTGGGTGATCCCCACGAATGAAGAACTGGTCGTGGCCCGTCAAACGGCGGCCGCCATCAGCAACTGACACTTTCTGAACGAACCTCACGACTCATCAATCGAACTGACCCATTATGTTTCTGGCACGCATCACCGGCAGCGTCGTTTCGACACACAAAGCGTCTGAACTGGTCGGGCAGAAGCTGCTGATCGTCGAGCCGCTGCGTGTGGACGAACAGGATCAAAGCTGCCTGCAGCCGACCGGTCGTTCATTTGTCACGGTGGATACGGTCGGAGCGGGGGAAGGCGAAGTCGTGCTGTGCGTGCAGGGCAGTAGTGCCCGCTTCACGCCGGAGACAAAAACCCTGCCAGTCGATTGCGCCATTGTCGGCATCATCGATTCGGTGACGGTCAACGAAAAAACAATCTTTGAAGGATCCCCCGTTTAACGGGCCAAACCACGGCCGCATGGACGAAACAGCCAGCGTCGGCTGTTGCCCTTTTGACCATCATCCGGACTGAAGGATTCAGTATGTCTGATCCCTACTCCTCACCCTCGCAAAGCAATGATGTGCCGCTGTCAAAAGCGGCGGCAGACGCTGTAAAACAGCTGAGGATCATCACGTTCGCCCTGCTTTCGGGTGTGATGACGTTTGCCGGCATCAGCCTGGTCGTGAACGGCTTCAGCTTTGATGCGGATCCGGACATCCTGTCGTGGATCGGTCTGGGGTTTGCCGGCCTGATGATTGTCAATTCACTCGCCATCCCTCCGGTAATCGCCAAAAGCCAGGTCAAAGCCATCGCCGCGAAGCCGACGACCGACGGCAGTAGCCCTGACTACACAGACGAACTTCTCGGTGTATTTCGCACGCAGACGATTGTGGGCTGTGCGCTGCTTGAAGGAGCCGCGTTCCTCAATCTGGTCGCCACCATGGTCACACCATTTGTTGGCAATCTGGTGGCCGTGGTCGTCCTGATGGGCCTGATGCTGGCCCGCGTGCCATCCCCCTCGAAACTCCAGTTCTGGGTGCAGGACCGCACACAGGAAATGACGGTCCTCTGAGTTACGCAACACACACCCAACACTCGCACAATTGAAACCTGACGGGACCGGCTCCCGATTTACGAAAGATTTACCATGCAGGCGACCGAAGCAGCCGTACGACAGATCGTTCAGGAAGTTCTGAGCCAGATTTCCACGACGTCTGCCTCCGCGACCGGCGGCGGCACAAACGGCGCACGAATGAACGGTTCGGCGGCCAATCCGTGGGGCGTGTTCAACAGTGTCGACGACGCTGTCGCCGCGGCGCAACAGGGATTTGAGCAGCTCTCGAATGCCTCCATGGCAGATCGCGCTGCGGCCATCGATATCGTGAAAACGATGTGCGATGAGCAGGCGGAGGAACTGGGACTGCTGGAGTTTCAGGAAACCGGCATCGGTCGACTGGAACACAAGATCGGCAAGCTCCGTGTCATCAAGACCGTGCCCGGCATGGAAGCGATGAAAAGCGAAGCGGTCAGTGGCGACCACGGACTGACGGTGACCGAGTACGCTCCGTTCGGAGTGATTGGCGCCATCACTCCAGTGACACACTCGCTGCCCACACTGGCAGCCAATTTCGTTAACATGGTGGCCGCTGGCAATACGGTCGTCGTCAACCCCCACCCCAGTGGCAAGAAGATTGCCGCCGAAGGTGTTCGGCGTTTCAACAAAGCCATCTACGAAGCCACGGGACTGCAAAACCTGCTGACGATTATCGGCGAACCCACGATTGAGTCGGCTCAGGCCATTTTTGATCATCGCGGCGTGAAACTGCTGGTCGTCACCGGTGGTCCCGCCGTGGCCCGTGCCGCATTGAAGAGCCCCAAGCGGGCCATCGTCGCCGGACCGGGGAATCCGCCGGTTGTCGTCGACGCCACGGCCGACCTGAACAACGCCGCTCGTTCTATCGTGGAAGGGGCAGCCTTCGACAACAACCTGCTGTGCATCGCCGAGAAAGAGGTCTTTGCCGTCAACGAAATCTTCGATCGCCTGATGACGGCCGTTTCTGCCAGCGGCGGATATCTGCTCAACGCTCAGCAGGTCGCCGCCCTCACAGCCAAAGCCTTTGCTCCTCCCAAAGAGCCCGGTGGGCATCATCAGCTCAATCGCGACTTCATCGGTAAAGACGCCGCCTGGCTGGCCGCACAAATCGGCGTTCAGGCTCCGGCTGACACGCAGATTCTGTTTGGGGAAACGGACGAACACAATCCCTTCGTGCCTGAAGAACAGATGATGCCATTTGTGCCCTTCGTTCGGGCGAACTGTGCAGATCACGCCATCGACCTGGCACAAAAATACGAACACGGCTTCGGCCACACGGCCATCATCCACTCACGAGACGTCCGCACCATCTCCAAAATGGGCCGCATCATGAACACTACGCTGTTTGTGAAAAACGGCCCCTGTATGGCGGGCCTGGGCCTGGGCGGCGAAGGATTTCCTTCCTTCAGCATTGCCACGCCCACTGGAGAAGGGGTCACCAGCCCCATGACATTCACCCGCCAGCGTCGCTGTGCCATGGTGGAAGACCTTCGCATCATCTAGTGGCCGACCACCAATCGTCAGCTACTGCCTGTCAACACTTTGGATCAGCCACACTCTGTCACTCACGAAACACTGCCGTGCAAACTGTCCAGGTCATCGGAAACGCCACCTCCACCATCAAGCATCCCGCGCTTGATGGCTGGCGACTGCTGGCCGTGCAGCCGCTGGACATCAAAGACCAGCCAGACGGCTTTCCCTTTCTGGCCATCGACAACCTGGGCGCCGGCAAAGGCGACACGGTGTTTGTCACCAGCGATGGCAAAAGCATCCGGTCCATGGTGGGCCGCGACGACTGCCCCGTCCGCTATGCCGTTCAGGGGTTTATCGACTCGTAACAATGAACTTCAGCACTCAGCAAATTGAAGCCATCGTGCAACGCGTCATCGGACAACTGATGACGCGGGGTGTCGACGTACGTCAAGGCCGCGCACCGGCGAACCACGCGCCAGCCGGCGGGCGTTCACTTCACGGCGACACCGCCATGGCCGCCTCGGACACGGCCCTCCTCATCAGTGGCAAGGTGGTCACCGAGGAGTGTCTGGCGACAGCCAACGCCGCCGGTCGCGCCGTCCGTCTGCAGACCGGAGCCATCGTGACACCTTCCGGCCACGATTTCATTCGTCGTAACAGCGTCATTGTGGCCGGCTTTTCCCAGTCCGATCAGGTCGCAGCGACCACAGGACGGGTAATCGCTGCCAGCTGTCACGCGGCGGTTTCTGCGGCGGCCACAGCCGGCTGGATGCTGGATCAGGTGGGCTGCGAGCGGGAGGCTGCCCGCATCGCCCACGCTCACCCCACTCAGCGAACTGTGTGCTGCGTCGACGTGCCATCCATCACGGCCTGCCTGCTGAATCGTCGTGCCAACACGCGTGCCGCCGTACTGGAGCCAACGGCTGCAACCGAACAACTGCTGACTCAAATGAATCCCCAGGTGCTCGTGCTGGAGTCGTCCCGCTGGTCGTTTACCGCTCTGCTGCGACTGCTGAAGCAACTGTCGCGATTTGGCCTGAACACGCCTGACGGCTGGGAGGAAGTCTGACATGCGCATGATGGAAACCATCGGCAAAGTGACCCTGTCCCGCTGGCACCCAATGCTGGAAGGAGCGTCCTGGAAACTGGCCGTGCCACTCATGGCCGCTGGACTTGCAGATCGCACACAGGGCCGCACCGAACCCATTGTGGTGTTTGATGAACTGGGAGCCGGCAACGGCATGCTGATTGCCGTCAGCGAAAGCGCCGAAGCCTCGGCCCCCTTCCATCCCCACTCCAAACCTCTCGATGCTTACAACTCGGCGATTCTGGACTCAATCAACCTGTGAGCCACTTCGCTCCTTCGTCTTTGGAAACACTCTCTCGCTCTTTAAGAAACGGAAACTGTCATGGCAAACAAATGGAACAGCGGCATCAATGATCGAGGCCTCAAGGAAGAAATCTGCGAAATCGGACGCAGGCTGTACAACAAGGGGTTTGCCGCCGCTAACGATGGCAACATCAGCATTCGTGTGGGAGATGACGCCGTGCTGTGCTCGCCCACAATGATCTGCAAAGGCTTCATGAAGCCCGAAGACATCTGTGCTGTGGACATGAATGGCGACCAGATCGCCGGCACCCGCAAACGCACGAGCGAAGTGCTGCTGCATCTGGAAATCATGCGTAACCGTCCGGACGTCAAAGCGGTTGTGCACTGTCATCCGCCGCACGCGACCGCGTTTGCCGTCGCCGGTGAGCCCATTCCGCAGTGTATCCTGCCGGAAGTGGAAGTATTCATGGGCGAAGTGCCCATCGCGCCTTACGAGACGCCCGGCGATCAGCGATTTGCGGAGACAGTCACGCCGTTCCTCAAATCCACCAACACCATCATCCTGAAAAACCACGGCACAGTCAGCTTTGGCAAAGACCTGCAGGAAGCCTACTGGAAGACAGAAATCCTCGATGCCTACTGCCGCATCCTGCTGCTGTCACGTCAACTGGGCAACGTGGAGTATCTCAGCGAAGACAAGAACCGGGAACTGCTGGACCTGAAAAAGCGACTGGGCTTTGATGATCCTCGCTTCCACAACGAAGACTGCGACCTGTGCGGCAACAGTGCCTTCCGCGAAGGCTACAAAGAGAACATCCCCGTACAGCGTGCGTTTCCCAAAGCTCCGGAGTACCCGGGGTACCTGCAGGAAGCCTGCGGTACCGCATGCGAAACGCAGCCGGCCGTGAGCGACGATCTGGTCAAAATGATCACCGATCAGGTTCTGCAGGCACTGGGCAAATAACGACAGACAGCACACCCACATCACACCGCCGGGAATCGGCAAATATCCGGGATTGGAATTATGAAAGTCAGCATCATTGGTGGAGGCGGCCTGGTCGGCTCCTGTGCAGGATTTGCCCTGCAGGCGGGCGGCATCGTCAAAGAGATTGCCCTGGTGGACGTCAATCAGGAACTGTGTGAAGGTCAGGCGCTGGATCTGATTCACGGCGCGTCCATCATGGCGCCGCAGAAGATCACGGCCGGTGGTACCGAGCAGTGCAAAGACAGCGATGTGATCGTGATCACGGCCGGTCTGCGTCGCAAGCCGGATGAAAGTCGACTGGATCTGATCAACCGCAACGTCGCGCTGTTCAAAAACATTCTGGCCGACATCAAAACTCACGGCTTCCGCAAGGACGCCATCGTATTCATCGTCTCCAATCCGGTGGACGTGCTGACGTATCTGGCCGTCAAAGATCTTGGCCTGCCCGCCAGTCAGGTCATTGGCCTGGGAACCGTGCTGGACACCACACGGCTTCGCAGCATGCTGGCTTTGCGACTGGAGGTCCCCGCCACTCAGGTGAACGTCACTATCTTTGGCGAACACGGCGACAGCATGGTGCCGATCTGGTCACAGGCGCAGATCGCCAACCTGCCGCTGGACAAGTTTCCCGGTGTCGACGCCACCGTGATTGCCGAAGTCGAAAAGAAGACACGCGGCAGTGGGGCGGAAGTGATCAAGAAGAAGGGCGGAGCGGGCTTTGCCGTCGGTGTCTCCATTGCGGACGTCGTGCACAGCATCGCCCTGGACGACGACCGCATTCTGCCGGTCAGCTCACTGCAGAACGGAGCCTATGGCATTCACGATGTTTGCCTGTCGGTCCCAACCGTCATTGGACGCACGGGCGTTCGCAGTCACATCGAGGTGGAATTGTGGAGCAAAGAGCAGACAGCGCTGGTCAAAAGCGGCAGTGTCCTGCGTGAGACCATCAACAAGGTGCTCAACGGCTGATGGCCGGAACTCACCGCAAAAAGATCACGAACAGGCTCCGCTGCGGCGGGGTCTGTCTCTTTTTGCGCTGCGGATCATGACTCTGCTGCCGTTGCCGGCAAGCGGACATGTCATTCGCCTTTGGATGCGTCACGCTCACCCTGCCCTGCTCCGACGGCCCGCAGTGCGGCGACCGTTTCCGGTGAAGGCTTGAAGCTGCCAGGTCGCTTCCCCTGAGCGATCATCACGGGCGTCCAGCCGTACCTGTTGCGATGATCCCACTGTTTTGGGTCAGCACCCCGACGCGCCAGATGGGCCACCAGCTGCGGATAGTTGCGGTAAGCCGCTCCGTGCATGGCCGTCTCGCCGTTGTCGTCCACGGCGTTAATATCCAAACCGAGCGTCAGCAGATAGTCGATGGCGGCGATGGTCTCCGGTTCGGTTCCCGCATATTCTCCGACGGCCCGCACGCCGATGCCTGCACACGCCATCGGGGCCAAACAGCCATCGGCGTTGGGAATGGTCGGATCAGCGCCCTGCTCCAGCAGGACCTTCATCAGCGGCACGTCGGCCGTGCGAGCGGCAAACAGAAAAGCGGTGGCCCCTTTTTCATTGAGCACGGCTTTCCCGCTGCGGCCACGCTTCAGCCGCGTGTTGATGTCGGCACCGGCGGCGACCATGGCACGAACAAACTCCAAAGCCGTCAGATTGCCGGAACCGCGCGGTGGCGGGTCGCCGTCGACTTCTTCTCCGCGGTTGGGTTTTCGGACCCAGCTGAGGATGTGCAACGGCGTAAATCCGCCCCGCTGGTCATTGGGATCTGCGCCGTTGTGCACCAGTTGCATGGCCAGCTCAAAATGTCCACTTTCCACCGCCAGCGTCAGTGCGGTCGACCCTTTGCGGGGCACGCGGACAGTCTTCCATTTCGGCTCAATGGCCGTGTTGACCTCAGCACCAGCCTTGCACAGCAATTGAACGGTTTGTGGTTGCCCATCGCGGGCGGCGAACATTAACGCCGTGAACCCCTGACTGCTGGCGGCATTCACGTCCGCGCTGGCGTCGATCAGAGCCTTTGTGGCGGCCGCATTTCCGGCCGCCGCCGCCCACATCAGGGCCGTCTGACCGCGCCGCTCCGTTTCCCCCACGTTGGCGTCGTATTTAAGCAGCACACGAATCACGTCAGCGTCACCCGTGCGGGCCGCCTGCATCAGCGGTGTCACTTTTCCGGCAGAACGACGATGAACGTCCGCGCCAGCCTGGAGCAGATGCTCTGTGATCACAGCATCGGGAGCCGACACGGCAATCTGCAGCGGCGTCACTCCGTATTCGTTGGCGGCGTCAACGGCGGCACCGGCCTGCAGCAGTCGCTGAACCTGATCGGCTGCCCGATGAAAGGCGGCCCAGTGCAGAGGCGTCATGCCGTCCGGCTGCGCTGCGTTGATATCGGCACCGGATTGATGACTTTGCCACAACTTCGCCCACTGCTGATGTTCCGCACTGTCTGCCAGATCCGACACAGCTTGCGTCTTTTCCTGAGCACACGCTGCCGAGGCCATCGACACAGCGGACAACACACAGACAAAGCGACAGGCAGTCGCCAGACCATTCGACAGTTTCATGCGTCTCTCAGGCAGTAAACCAGTTGAGGGCAACGCGGGGAACAATCGTCCCGACGCGTCAGAATCAATGCGTGACGTGATCGATCCCGCCCGCAAATCAAACGTTAAGCGGTTCAAACAGCTCATCGACCGTGCCGTTGCTGTCCGCAAAGGAGTTCATCTCGATCCCCACTTTGTTCAGCAGCGTCAGATGCAGATTCGAAAGAGGAGTCCCCTTTTTGTACGTGAGGTGCCGGCCTCCCTGCATGCGTCCCGCCGCACCACCGGCCACGATGATCGGCAGATCCGTGTGATCGTGGGCGTCAGAATCGCCCATGCCGCTGCCGTACATGTACAGCGAGTGATCCAGCAGCGTGCCGTTGCCCTCTTTGGTGGAGGCCATCTTCTGCAGAAACTCGGCAAACAGCGACACATGGAAGCGATTGATTTTGGCAATCTTGGCCAGCTTATCCGGATTGTTGCCGTGATGCGTGACCGGATGATGCGGCTCAGGCACACCAATTTCGGGGTACGTGCGAGTGCTGGCTTCGCGGGCCAGCTGGAAGGAAATCACACGCGTCATATCTCCCTGGAAGGCCAGTACCTGCAGGTCAAACATCAGTCGGGCGTGGTCTGCATACGCGGCCGGAACACCCGTGGGACGGTCCAGATCCGGCAGCGGATTGTCGTCCACGCTGGCCTCCGCTTTCTGGATGCGGCGTTCGATCTCGCGGATGCTTTCAAAGTAATCATCCACCTTGTTTCGGTCATCGCTGCCCAGTTGCAGTTTGAACCGCTGCATTTCTGACGTCACCGAATCCAGCAGGCTGGCGCGACGTCGCAGCGCTTCGCGACGGTCCTCAGGCGTACCGCCTTCACCAAACAGGCTTTCAAACACGATACGCGGATGAGCTTCGGCCGGCAGCGGCGTGGTGGGCGATGACCACGACAGATAGTTTTGGTAAACACACGCATAGCCGTTGTCGCATTGCCCCACGTTCTCCAGCAGGTCCATGGCCAGTTCCAGCGACGGCAGTGGGGTGGCCTGACCGATGCGGCGGGCGGCGATCTGATCCACCGTGGTGCCCAGATAATAGTCCGAACTTTCCGTGCGGCGGGCGGTTGCCGCACTCAGGAACGCCGAGTTCGACGTGGCATGCGACCCCGGATAGGCGTTCTTCAGTTCCATGCCGGTGATCACGGCCACCTTGTCACGGACTTCCGCGAGCGGCTCCAGGGACGAGGGCAGGTTGTCCAGGGAATCACCCTGCGGCGTCCACTGTGCCGGATTCATGCCCATCGGCATGTAGATGTAGCCCAGCCGCCGCAGATTGCTTTTCGCGGCCGCCGTTTTTTCCAGCGCGGTGCTGGCAGGAATCATGGCGTCCAGCAGGGGGAGTCCAAAGGCGACGCCGGCACCCCGCAGCAGTGTTCGTCGGTCAATGCATTTGCGCGTGTTGATCATTGGTTCACCTTCATTTGAAACGGCACACTCTGCACAATACCCGTGATGAGTCTGGAAAAGCGATAGTTATCCGCAGCTGCATCCCGGACAACCTGTCGCACGGCCGGACCATCGGTGGGCTCGATGCCACGCCCCAGTCCAAACGTCAGCAGTTTTTCCGTCATGGTGCCCACGAAAATCTCAGGGCGGTCCATGATGCCCTGCTCCAGCGCCACCACACTGTCAATCACACGACCATCCGGCAGCGCTCCTGAAGAATCAATCGACTGACCGTCGTCAAACACTCGCCAGCGTCCCACGGCATCGTAGTTTTCGAGCGCGAAACCCACCGGGTCCATCAGGTTGTGACAACTGGCACACGCCGGATTGGCACGATGCTCGGCCAGTCGTTCCCGCACGGTCAGAGCCTGCTGCTGTGACTTTTCTTTCAGCGCCGGCACATTGGCGGGCGGCGGTGGCGGTGGTGTCCCGAGAATGTTCCCCAGAATCCAGTTGCCTCGCAGCGTTGGTGAGGTCCGCGTGGCATAGCTGGTGACCGCCAGAATGCTGGCGTGTCGCAGTATGCCGCCGCGGTGCGATCCGGCGCTGACTTTCACAGGCCGGAAATGGCTGCCGGTCACATGCGGAATCCCATAATGTCGAGCCAGCCGTTCATTCAGAAACGTGGTGTTGGTGTCGATCAGCGTCAGCACGCTGCGATCGTGCCTGACCATATCGGCAAACAGGTGTTCGGTTTCCTGCCGCATGGCCGTGCGAAGGTTGTCGTCGAAGTCTGTAAACAGCCGCATGTCCGGCCGAAAGGACTCCAGATTCCGCAGGTACAGCCACTGCGAGGCAAAGCTGGAAACCAGTGACGCCGACCGGGGATCGGCCAGCATCCGCTGCACCTGCTGCTGCAGGACATCGTCTTCGTGCAGTGTGCCGGCAGCCGCCAGGGTCAGTAGTTCGTCATCCGGCAGACTGCTCCACAGGAAGAACGACAGTCGCGAGGCCAGTTCAAAATCCGTTAGCCGCACGGCCGCACCGTTCGGCAGATCGCTGTCCGGCTGCTCCACACGAAACAGAAAGTGTGGATTCACCAGCATGGCGGCAATGGCGCCTTCCAGCCCCGCCTCAAATCCGTCCGTTTTTCGCTGCTGAAAAAAACGCAGCGGCACGGCCAGGTCGCTGTCATCCACGTCACGTCGGTAGGCGATTCGCAGCAGGCGCTGCAGAATGCGTTTGGCATCGTCTGTGTCGGCGACCTGTGGATCAACGTCTCCCAGAATCTGCCGGCGGGAGGGCGTCACGCCTGGCCCTTCCGGAGAGAACGGGCCAACAATAGAGACTTCGTAAATCGCAGGTGCCTGACGGGGATGGCGATGACGATTGAAGCTGGCGTTGTAGGGTTCGCGATAGATCTCCGACAAACTGGCGGACGTTTGCGGGAACGTAACGCCCACCTGATGTGGTCCGGCCGAGACGCGGAAGCGTTTCTTCAGGTGCGCGTCCACGAGTGTGTAGTCTTTGGCCCAGCCGGTCTTTTGCTTTGGGGCATCCACGGTGAACCGATGCACTCGACGGCGATCCAGCAGCACGTCAATCTCATGCGTGCCATTGAGTCCCTCAATCTTTTCATCCCGATCCCGCATCAGTCGCAGCTGAATTTCGTATTCGCCGGTTTGCGTAAACGGATATTCAAACACGGTGCCGCCGCGTGTCCCCAGCGGCAGGCCCTTCACGTGGGTTTCCTGGCTGCGATCACCCGGCAGGCGAATGGTCGAGCCTCCTGGCGAGCGTTCACGCCCTCCGACCGCCAGTCGGGCAATCTTTTCTGCCGCGCGAATGTAGCGGTTCAACAAAATGGGGGGCAGCTCGCCCAGTGTCACGTTATCAAACCCATGGCCTGACTGATCAGCGGGAAGCAGTTCTTCCGCATCGATGTTTACGGCCAGAAGGTCGCGAATCGCGTTCTGGTATTCCGTGCGGCTCAGACGACGAATGGCGTCCACCCGGCCGGGCTGCGGGTGCCGCCGAGCATGACGATCCAGTGTCTGTTCCAGCTCCTGGAGCGCTGCAACGTACTGTTCCTCCGTGGGACGATCGACTTCGGCAGGCGGCATCTGGCGAGCCCGCAGCCGTTTCACCATCTTCTCCCAGGCGGTTGCATCCCAGTTGTCTGCAGCAGGGGCGGTCAGCTCGGGAAGCCGAAAGCCGCCTTCCGCCGCATCTCCCCGATGGCAGTCTGCACAATACTGACTGGCCAGTTCGCGCACAGACGGCAGTGACGGATCCGTCTGACCACGTGTCACGGACGGGGCGACACACAGGACAGAAACTGCAAAAAGTGGGGCAACAAGCTTCATACAGAGTCGGGGGCAAAAAAATGGAGCAATACAGCAGGGGTACGGCGAATGCAGCGTTAAACGGAGGCGTTAGATGGAGGCGTAAAACGGAGGGTGAAGCAGCGGCGCTGGGCAGGTGCAGCTCGGCAACGGTCACACCTGAAGGGTGACACTCTCCTCCTCCATGGTAACAATCACTGACATCGTTACAAATAGCCGTTCTTATGGCCAGGTTACGCATCTCGCCAGCGAATTCCCCTGCTCACGGAGTGCTCCGCTGGCCTGTGCTGCCGTGTTCCGAAGGCCTGCCCAGGGGACGGCTGGATTTATTCAGATTCTTTTTTCTGATTTCTGTCCCCTGCCTGCCAGGTGGTTCGTCACTCACATAAACACGCCGCACAACGCGTGCGGGACCTGAAACTTTTTTCGCAAAGGAACAACTGATGGCCAAATTTCTCTTCGTCTACCGTGGCGGACACGAATCAGCACACGAACCCTCCCCCGAAGAAATGCAGCAGGTGATGAAGGTGTGGATGGACTGGATTGAAGGTGGCCAGGAAGCTGGCTGGCTGGTGGATGGCGGCGATGGCCTGATTCCCACCGGGCAGGTGGTTCATCCGGACCTGTCGGTCACCGACGGCCCGTTTGCGGAGTCCAAGGAACTGGTCGGCGGCTACTCCATCGTGCAGTGCGACTCGCTGGAAGCGGCCGTGGAAGTTGCCAAAACATGTCCGATGCCGGCCGCCGGTGGCACCGTCGAAGTGCGTCAGTTGGCGGAAATCGGCGAATAGTCGTCATACGTCTGGTGTCGTCAGCAACCTTCCTGTCGACACTGACACGCCTGGGTCCCGCCGCCATCACGGCGGGACCGGGCGGACGACCACAGAAAGCAAACGCATGGGCGATTCGCCCGCACAACTGGTTGAGCATTTCTTCCGTCACGAATATGCGCACCTGGTGGCTGTGCTCACACGTGCATACGGCGTGCGCCGCATGGAACTGGTGGAAGATGTGGTCCAGGCGTCCATCGTGCAGGCCATGACGTCCTGGAGGCACGACAACCTGCCCGACAACCCGGCCGCGTGGATTCACCGCGTGGCGCGCAACCGTCTGCACGATGTCCTGCGACGAGAGCAGGTGCACCAGCGAGCCATCGGTCTGGCCGGTATGACGTCAGACGATATGGAAACGCTGCTGGACGACTGGCTGGACGAACGGCACCTGCCCGACAGCCTGCTGCGCATGATGTTTGTGTGCGCCAATCCTCTGCTCGACCCGTCCACACAAATCGCGCTGATCCTCAAGACGCTGTGCGGTTTCAGCCTGGCGGAAATCGGTCGGGGACTGATGAAGACTCCCGAATCCATCAAGAAACGCATTCAGCGGGGCAGACGCCTGCTTGCCGAGCACCGGGTCGAATTGGAACTGCCTTCGCCCCAACAGCTGCAGGAGCGACTGGAGGCCATCCACAACGCCCTGTACCTGCTGTTCAACGAAGGCTACAGCACCTCCGGCGGTAACGACCCGATTCGCGATGATCTGTGTGAAGAAGCCGCCCGACTGTGCCACATTCTGTGTGAACACGAATCACTCAGCACTCCTGCCACGCGCGCCCTGCTGGCGCTGATGCTGTTTCATGGTGCGCGCCTGGAAGCGCGGCGTGACGCGGCCGGCCACCTGCTGCTGCTGCACGAGCAGGACCGCTGTCGGTGGGACGGCCGACTCATCAAGGTGGCGCGAGACTGGCTGAGTCGATCCCGCAGCGACACAGTTTCGCGATTTCATCTGGAAGCGGGAATTGCCTGGCAGCACTGTCTGGCAACAGACATCAAACAGACCAACTGGACCACCATCATTCAGCTGTACGACCGCCTGATAAGTCTCACAGAATCTCCCGTCCACCGACTCAACCGCGCCATCGCCAAAGCGGAAGCCGGCGATACCGACGCGGCGTTTGCAGAGCTGCGACAGATTGAAGGACGACCGGAACTGTCCGACTATCACCTTGTGTTCTGCGTCAGAGCGCGTCTGCACGGCCAGTTGGGACAGACGTCCGCAGCACGGGCCTGTTATCAGCGAGCACTCGGTTTGGCGTTCGCCGACCACGACCGGGCCGTTATTCGACGGCGGCTGGCCGAACTCGATCCGGGCGAAGAAAACTCGTCCCGAGACACGTGAGCACAATCGGACTGAATGTCGCCGGATTTCACGGGGTCTCAGCAAAAAGACGTCCGCAGCGTCTGCGGTACGATTTCGCCGTGCATCTCAGCGGTACGTCTCAGCGGTACGTCTCAGCGGCGGCCACGGCCAGTTCGTCGCAGCGTTCATTCTCTGGATGACCGGAGTGCCCCTTCACCACGGTGAAGGAAACTTCGTGCGCGTCCAACAGTCGATCTAGCGTTTGCCACAGCTCCACATTGGAGACGGGCTTGAGCGTCTTGCCCTGTTTCCGCTTCCAGCCGTTTTTCTTCCAGTTGTGCCGCCACGTCCGACTGCCATCCGCAACGTATTTGCTGTCGGTCACCACTTCCACGCGTGTTTTGCGGGTGAGTTTGCGCAGACCTTCAATCACAGCCTGCAGTTCCATGCGGTTGTTGGTGGTTTCGCGATCACCGCCGGACAGTTCCGTTTCTTTACCGCTGGCGGGGTGCCGCAGAATGCAGGCCCAGCCGCCAGGTCCGGGGTTGCCTCGACACGCGCCGTCCGTGAAGAGTTTGACGAACGAAAGAGAGGGCGGTGAGGACATCGCGTCAGCTTTGGTATTTTCCGAGCGCTGGCCTGGTGCCGGGGCCTGCCGCGGCGACCCAGCTCGGGTTTCCGGGCGTGGTATTAACGCTCTCGATAGACAATACGACCACGATTCAGGTCGTATGGGGAAACTTCCACAACGACCCGGTCGCCGGGAACGATTCGAATAAAGTGTTTTCGCATTTTGCCGGCAACGTGTGCCATCACAATGTGGCCGTTCTCCAGCTCAACGCGAAACTGCGTGTTCGCGAGGGCCTCGACAACGCTGCCTTCGGCCTGAATTGCTTCTTCTTTCGCCATTCTGAGTTCAGTGCTCCCACAGGTGGAAAATAAAGTCTGCTCCCAAAACGAGATGAGGGACAAAACGGTGCAGAGCAGGTTCACCGTTTTCTTAGTCGACGATTCAATGGCGGAGGTTCCGGGAAATCCTGTCACCTCGAAAAAGGCGAGCGAAGTATTCGTGGAAAGTCACCACTCACACATCACGGGGGATTTGGGGAGAGCTCGCCGAGGGTTTTCGCGGAAGTTTGAGGTCTGACGGGCCGAAGCCCGGCACCGCGGTATTCGTCGACAGCAGAATCGTTACACTGTCCGGCCAGAAACTCAAGGCGGTTTTTGGTTTACAGCACGGGTCTGCCACGAAATTCTCAGCTTCTGCACAATTCGCCAGGCCATGCCTGCGTTCCCCGGCTCGTGAGCCTGAAAACGGGCCCGGGACGAATGGCTGAGAATGACGGGCGAAGACAGCTGTCAGGCGCCAGCCGACCATTCCGCCAGGCCCCTTCGTGCATGCCCTGTTGCCCGTCTCACCGTTGTCCACATCTCCGAGCGCATGAGCCCTCATCCCTACGCCGAAATCCCCGAACTCTCCACCGACAGCAGCCAGCCCGGCGTGATTCGCGTACCGGTGGAGCAGGACATTCCGTTCACTGCCCGCGTCCGGCGGCTGGTGGATACGGCCGAGTTCCAGCGGCTGAGGCAGATCACGCAACTGGCCCTGGCGTCCCGCGTGTACCCTGGCGCCGTGCATTCGCGATTTGAGCACGCGCTCGGTGTCTACCACAATGCGCTCCGCTACCTGTGGCAGCTTGGCAGCGACCCGCGATTTGCCGCCATCGTTTCACCACACGACGCCCAGGTGCTGATTGTCGCCGCACTGCTGCATGACATCGGCCACTGGCCATTCTGCCATCCCATCGAAGATCTGGCACTGCCAGGGATGCCGCCGCACGAAACTTACGCGGCCGAATTTCTGGGCCCCAACAGCCAGCTGACGGCGGTTCTCGACGAAGACTGGGGCATCGCACCGCACGAAATTCTGGAAGTTCTGACTGGCCAATCGTCCGACCCGAGCCTCTGTCTGCGACAGTCGATACTGTCCGGCCCGATCGACATCGACAAGATGGACTATCTCAACCGAGACAGTCAGCACTGCGGCGTACCGTACGGCCGCAACTTCGATCGCAGTCGACTGATCAGTTCCCTGATTCTCAATGAACAGCAGGACGGCCTGGCGCTGACCAGCAAAGGCCGCACGGCTGCGGAGATGATGGTCTTCGCCCGCTACATCATGTTCAGCGAGGTCTACTGGCATCACACGGTCCGTGCTGCCACGACGATGTTCGCCCGTGCGTTTTTCGAGATCCACGCTGCCGTTGACCTGCGGGATATGTTCCGCATGACCGAGCCGGAAATGATTGCCACCATGTGTGAGGCGGCCGCCGACACACCCGCACACTCACTCACCAGTGGTCTGTTTGGAGCCAGCCGACGTCTGCACAAACGGCTGCGGGAGTACAGTGTGTTTCAGAATGAAGGCATGTACCGCCGCCTGCGGCAGATGTCGTATCCGGATCTGGTCGCCTGTTCCAATCGACTGGCCGCGCGACTGGCAGAACACGGCGGGAGCGAGCTGCAGCCGGTTGACGTGCTGATCGACGCGCCGCCCGTGCATCGAGAAGTGGAATTCAAGGTGGACATCTTCTACTCCGACGACAACGAATTTCGCCCACTGCGGGATGTGTCCCCCATTGTGGCCTCAATGTCCAACACGGCCTTTGACGACTGCGTCAAACGGGTGCGTATCTGCGTGGCGGAAGATCGGCTGCCTGATATGCCCCCCGCCGAACGGCTCGATGAGCTGGTGGCCGAGTGCGTCGCAGACCAGGTGAAGGCGTCACCCCACCCGGAATGATGGCCGTGCGTGTAATGGCCCTCGGCTTGCCGGCCGCCGCAAATAAGTCACTAAAGCTGGCTGTCCTCAATCACGGGCGCGTCCACGTTCAGCGTCACCACATCCGGTTCGCTGCAGCAGGCCGACTCTCCACTGCCACAGCCGGTGCTCACCTGCGGCAGCGTGACAGTGCCCGTGTTGACCGACTCTTTGACAATATATGGCGCGGCCGTCTTGGAATGATCGTGCCCGTTGTAAACGCCAAAGTCGTTGAACAGGAACTTCTTGGCCAGTCGGTAGTACAGATTCTTCTCGGGAATCTCGTCCCCCGGATGATACTGCGATGTCCGCGGATTCATCGCCTGCAGTTCCTGCATAGCGGTTCCGCGAGCCGTTGAGTCTTTGGCCGAGTGTTTCTCCACCACCTGCTGCAGCAGTTCAGGTCGCTCCAGAACGATGCAGCCACGCGTGGTCTCCTGAGCGACTTCCCGGAAGTCTCTGAGATACTCCGACTGCGTAAATTTCTCGAACAAAGTTCGCTGGTCGTCTTCGCTGCTGTGAATGGATTCTTTGGAAAACTGCACAATCGGACACGGCTCGATGTCGCCCCACGGATTGATGTGGTGGCTGATGCCGTTGGCCGCCGGGCACAGGGCCTGCCCTTCGCCGTCGTAATACGCATCGACAATCACGATCGGCTTTTTGGCCCGCATATCGACCACAAACTGCCGCGCCCGCCGCTGCTCTTCGGGAGACAGGCACAGCTCCGGCGTGGCGTCCGGGCCCATCGGGCGGTAGATGTGGAACCAGGTGTACAGCACGCCCATTTCGATCAGGCGGTCCACCCACTGTTCGGTCAGCAGATGATCAATGTTGCTTTTGGCCAGGCTGGTGCACACGCCCGTCATCACGTTGGCGTCCAGACAGTTTTGAATGCCTTCCAGCGTCTTGTTGAACACGCCGTCACGACCACGTCGCTGGTCGCTGATGATCTCGTTGCCTTCCACGCTGATCAGCGGCGTCACATTGCCCATGCGAAACAGCCGCTGGGCTTTTTCGGGCGTGATGAACTGGCCGTTTGTAAACACCTGAAAGTAGCAGTCCGGATGGCCTTCGAGAATCTCGAAGATCTCCGGGTGCATAAACGGCTCGCCGCCCACAATGCCAAAAAACACATTGCCGGCCGCTTTGGCTTCGGTGATGAGTTTGTTCATCGCCGGCACGTCGATGGTCTGCTGCTTGTGGGCGACATCCACCCAGCAGCCCTGACAGCGGAGGTTGCAGCTGTTGATGATGGACACATACAGAAACGGCGGAAAGAACTGCCCCTTCTTCATGCGGGATTTGTGCTTCAGCACAGACCGGGTGCCCTTCACGCCCATATTCCAGACCAGTTTCCACAGGAGCCGCTTGTTGGTCTCCAGCAGAACTCGTTTTGCCATCTTGAGCGTGTACATTCGATTTCCTGATTGCTGTCGTCAAAAGACACCGCCGCACAGGGCCGCAGGTCGCCCTTGATTATCCCGACGGTTCCCGGAAAATCCCACCGACTTTCAAACGCGAGCGTCCAATACTCGCATTTTTGTCGGCCGACCGTGAAATTCCAGCCGGATCTGAGCCTCCACCGAATTCGCGTGACCGGGCTCACACCTGCGGAAACCACCAGCGACAGCTGCCGGCAATCAACAGCAGCCCGCTTCCAGCACACAGCACGTCCCGCCAAGAGACCGCATCCTCCTGCAGCAGGCCCTTGAGACTTCCAAGGCGGTGCCACACGCCAAATCCGGCCACCATCCCGATGCTGCCGGCCCCCATGATCAACCACAGGGGCGTACCGCACTGCCGCATCACTCCGCAATCGCCCACACCGTCGAGGCCGCCGAACAGCAAATAGCCTCCGTTGCCCACCAGACAGAAACCGCTGAAAAACGCGGCCATCCGTCCGACTTTTTTCTGCGCCCAGGGCGGGCGACCAGCGGTGGTGCCGCTGACACACAGCCCCCAGAACAGCAGCGGCAGCAGGACGCCAAGCACCGGACCGCACCAGACCGTGATGTGCGGCTGAGGATTGACGGCAAAATCACTACGAGAAATCGTAAGCGGATCCAGCACCACGGCCGCCACCCGGCCACCCGTCATCAGACCGCCAGCCACATGACCGAATTCGTGAACGATCTGCATGCCCATCCAGCACAACAGCAGGAATAGACCGCAAAACGTTGTGGTTTTGGCGATTCGTGCAGACACCCTCAAGAAATTCTCCTCACGGGCTGATCGTCTTTCGAACACAGTCCGGGCCACAGAAGTGACCGAACTGAGGCGGCCACACGTCTGCCGGAATGCAAAAATTCCGGCAGAACGCATGGTCACGGTTGCCAGGAACGGGCGCGGCGTTTGCGATCACCATTGCGGCTCCGTAGAATTTCCGGTCCGCCTTGACGGTGGATCAATACACCAACAATGGCGGTCTCATCGTCTGTGGGCTGCGATGCGGCACCCAAAACGCCTGTGAACCCACCCTGACCTTCAATTCCAATCCGGAGAACTCACCCTATGGCAAGTCAGAAAAACGATTCGTCCCGCCGAGACTTCCTGAAGACATCGACCGCCGCTGCTGCCGCTGGCTCTGTGCTGAGCAGCCTGAACGCCGTGCAGGCCGCGCACACCTCTTACGATGAAACCGTCCGGCTGGGAATGATCGGCTGCGGTGGTCGCTGTACGGGTGCCGCTGACCAGGCGATGAACACCGAAGGTCCCACCAAACTGGTGGCGATGTGCGATGCCTTTGATGATCGCCTGCAGGGCAGCCTGAAGACGCTGCAACGTAAGCACAAAGACAAAGTGGACGTACCGGCCGAAAGACAGTTTGTTGGTTTTGACGGCTACAAGAAGCTGCTCGAAAGCGACATCGACCTGGTCCTGATCGCCACACCTCCCGGTTTTCGTCCGGTGCATTTTGAAGCGGCCGTGGCCGCCGGCAAGCACGTGTTCGCCGAAAAGCCTGTGGCTGTGGACGCGGCCGGCATTCGTCGCTTCCTGAAGGCTGCGGAAGAATCCAAGAAGAAAGACCTGCTGGTCCAGATTGGCCTGCAGCGTCGTCACGAACGCGCTTACATGGAAACCATGAAGCGTCTGCACGATGGTGCCATTGGCGACATCGTCGCGGCTCGCGCCTACTGGAATGGCGGCGGCGTGTGGACACGTAACCGTCAGCCTGGTCAGACAGAGATGGAATACCAGATGCGCAACTGGTACTACTTCAACTGGCTGTGCGGCGACCACATTGTGGAGCAGCACATTCACAACCTGGACGTCATCAACTGGCTGATGGGCGGACCTCCCGTCAAGGCTCAGGGCCAGGGCGGTCGTCAGGTGCGAACCAGCAAAGAGCACGGTGAAATCTACGATCATCACTTCGTGGAATTCACTTACGGCGACACGCAGTGGGGCAACAATGTCACCATGCTCAGCCAGTGTCGCCACATTCGCGGCTGCTGGAACAAAGTCGACGAATTCTGTGCGGGCACCAATGGCTCCTGCCACCTCGGTGGCGCAAAGATCTTCGACAAGGACGGCAATGAAACGTGGGCCTATGGTCGCGGCGGCCGTGGCGGTCACCAGCAGGAACACCACGACCTGTTCGCGGACCTGCGCAAAGGCAAGCGTCCGAACGAAGCCGTCTACGGTGCCATGAGTACGATGACTTCCATCCTCGGACGAATGGCCACCTACAGCGGCAAGGAGATCTCCATGGAAGACGCCCTGGCGTCGGAAGTTGTCGTTTCACCAATCGACAAATTCACCAGCATGGACGACACTCCACCCGTACTGCCAAACGACGACATGACCTACGAAATTCCTATGCCCGGCAGTTTCAAGGTTCTGTAGTCTCCGCAGAGCAAACAGAATGATTGAGGGCGGCATTGCGATGTCGCCCTTTTTTCATGCGCTGATTTCAAATCCTCGATATTCACTCGGCACAGCCTGACAAGTCTTTACACTCTGACGTCAGGGGGCCCGTTGCGGCCCAGCGAAAACACACTGACAAGCCGGGCAGTATTTCGTGACCGTTGTTCCATCCGGAGACACTCCGCGCACGACTCAGGCAGACAACTTTCTGGGTCAGCCAAAGTTTGACGTGATTCGCCAGCTGGCCATCAGCCTGCTGCGGCGCAATACGCTGCACGATTTGTGCTGGGAGATTGCCACAACAATTGGCTCCCTGCCGGGTTTTGAAGATTCGGTCGTGTACCTGCTGGAGGATGGTCATCTGGTACAGACCGCAGCGTACGGCCTGAAGGCCACACCGCAGCGGCATATCGTCAACCCTCTGATCATCCCGCTGGGACAGGGCATCGTGGGGCATGTGGCGGCGACCGGCGTGGCCGAACTGATCTACGACACCACCGATGACCCACGCTACATCCGGGACGAGTACGCGGGTCGGGCAGAAATCAGCGTGCCTGTCGTCTATCAGGATCGCGTCATCGCGGTGCTCGACTCGGAGCACGAACAGGTGGGAGCGTACACCCCCCAGCATCTGGAAATTCTGCAGGCGATGGCCAATGTCTGCGCGCCCCGCATCGCATCGGCGATTGTGGAGCAGACCAACGAGCAGGTCCGCCAGGAACTGCAGACACTCAACAGTCAGCTGGAGGAACGCGTTCAGCAGCGAACCGCCCAGCTGGTTGCCGCGCGGGATGCGTCAGAAAAACAGCGGGACCGCCTGCGGACTGTCCTGCATTCCATCCAGAACGGCCTGATTGTGCTCAACGACGAACAGCGGATTGACCTGATCAGCCCGTCCGCATCTGCGCTGCTGGAAGTGGATCAGCAACAGGCGCTGGGCACTCACATCGGCCACGTGCTGCACATAGACGGCATCAAAGACCTGCCCGCGGAAATTCGACGACTGCAGCAAAGCGACCATACGGAAGACGGTGTGCTGCAGCTTGGCTCGGGACGCATACGCGACATCCGCTGGAACGTGGGGGCCATGGGCGCCGAAGAGTGCGTCATCGTTCTGAGCGACGTAACGGACTACAAGTACCTCACGCGGCAGACGCAGCAACTGGACCGCATGCAGTCGCTGGGCGTGCTGGCCGGTGGCATCGCGCACGACTTCAACAACAACCTGGCAGCGATCGACGCGTCGCTGGCCTGCATTCCCACTCAGTCTGGTTCCCCGCAGGAGAAAGCACTCGAGGTCGCCGCACAGGCCAGCGCGGCGGCCGCTCAGCTGACCAAGCAGCTGATGACGTATGCCAAAGGCGGCAAGCCCGTGCGACGCCCGACAGTTCTGACTGAGATCCTGGACCTGGCCGTGGATCTGGCAACATCCGGCAGCTCCATCCGGGTGGAGCGCAGGGTGGACGACAACCTGCCGCTTGTCGACGTGGACCCGGGACAAATGACTCAGGTCTTCAGCAACATCGTGCTCAATGCAGCGCAGGCAATGCCCGATCGTCCTGCCCGACAAAGCGGTCGGTGTCCTTGAACACCTCTTGGGCCTTGTAGTAACCAAAGTACTCGCGAAAGAACTGCAGGATGCGGGGGTTTGAGGCACTC
>JANSXP010000106.1 GCA_024742875.1 Planctomycetaceae bacterium
ACGAACAACGCCGCCGCATCAGCCTCCGCCGCGGCGGCCGCGACGGCCGGGACGCCCCGGCGGGCAGTGGCGGCCGGTAGACGAATCTGCATGGGACGTCTCTGCGCCGAGTCGCTGCGCGTTGCTTCGCTGTCGACAATTGGCGTGGGGTCCGCGCCTGGGCAAGTAAGCCGGGACGCCCCGGCGAGCGGTGGCGGCCGGTAGACGAATCTGCATGGGACGTCTCTGCGTCGAGTCGCTCCGCGTTGCTTCGCTAGCGACAAATGAGGTGGGGCCGCGCTTGGGCAGTTAGCCGGGGCTGTCAGCAGCGAACCCCGGAGGGGCGATGGCCATCAGGCAGGGCGGAATAATGTCAGCCGATGGGCGCTCGTCCCGGTTTTCTCGGCAGCCAGATGACATGATGTCGCGAAACAGCGAGGAACCGTGGCCTAGCGCCCGGCGGCTCAAAGGGGCTGCTTGCGCCAGGCGCGGCCCCCACGCCGATTGTCGGTAGCGAAGCAACGCGCAGCGACTCGGCGCCGAGACGTTCCACGGAGCTTCGACTACCCCACGCCATCGCCCGTCGGGGCGTCCCGGCCGCCATTGCCCGTCGGGGCATCCCGGCCTGCTTGCGCCAGGCGCGGACCCCACGCCGATTGTCGGTAGCGAAGCAACGCGGAGCGACTCGGCGCCGAGACGTTCCACGCAGCTTCGACTATCCCACGCCACCGCCCGCCGGGGCGTCCCGGCCGCCATTGCCCGTCGGGGCATCCCGGCCTGCTTGCGCCAGGCGCGGCCCCCACGCCGATTGTCGGTAGCGAAGCAACGCGCAGCGAATCGGCGCCGAGACGTTCCACGCAGCTTCGACTACCGCACGCGACCGCCCGCCGGGGCGTCCCGGCCGGCGGACGATGGCGTGGGGGCGTGTTTGTGGGTATGAGGGATGTTTGCTGTTTGTTCGAAGGCGAGGTGGTGATGCGAAAGACGATTGAGGTGCGTGGGGCGCGGGAGAATAACCTGCAGAATGTCACGGTGGAGATTCCGCGTGAGGCGTTGGTGGTGGTGACGGGGGTGAGTGGCTCGGGCAAGTCGTCGCTGGCGTTTGATACGCTGTATGCGGAGGGGCAGCGGCGGTTGATGTCATCGATGTCGACGTATGCGCGGCGTTTTGTGTCGCAGATGAAAAAGCCGGACGTGGATTTTGTGAATGGGCTGTCGCCGGTGGTGTCCATTGATCAGAAGACGGTGGGCAACAATCCGCGGTCGACGGTGGGCACGATGACGGATATTTGGGACTACCTGCGGATGCTGTTCGCCACGATTGGGCAGCCGCACTGTCCGTTGTGTGGTGAGCCGGTGGAGACGTTTACCGCCGCGCAGATGCTGGAGCGGATGCTGTCGCTGCCGGAAGGGACGGAGGTGGAGATTCGTGCGCCCTTGTTTCATGTGTACGGCGAAGATTATGAGTACATGATTGATCAGGTGCGGACCAATGGCTCTCGGCATGCGCGGGTGGATGGGAAGCTGATGGATCTGGGCGGCGATGTGGATCTGGACGACGGCAGGACGCATCAGATCGAAGCCGTGATCGACAGCTTTGTGGTGCAAAAGGGGATTGATAAGCAGGTCATGGCCACGTTGCAGCACGGGGCCACACTGGGAGATGGTTTTCTGAGTTTTCACGTGCTGTCAAAGCTGTCGAAGGCGAAGAAGGACAAGTTTCAAAAGGGCTTCGGCTGTAAGAAGCACGGTTATGTGGCGATGGATCTCAGCCATGCGGACTTCACGTTTAATGACGTGACCGGAGCGTGCGCTACGTGCGCCGGGCTGGGGACGAGTAAGCGGGTGCACACATCGCTGCTGGTGCCGGATCCGACCCGGTCGCTGGGCAAAGGAGCCATTATTAAGGAGGCGTTCAACCACGATAAGAACACGTGGGGCGGGCGGATTTTGAACAGCCTGGCGGTGAAGTACAAATTTCGTCTGGATGTGCCGTGGCTGGACCTGCCAAAGAAGGTGACGGATCTGGTGTTTTATGGCTCCGACGAGAAGTTTCCGATTGTGCTGCCGGAGGGCGTGCGTCAGGGGCAGCATCATGAAGGCAAAGAGGTGCGTTTTCCGGGCGTGGTGAACTGGATTGAGCAGCGGTATCGCTGGTATCGCAAGCAGGGGCAGTCCAATTCGGGCATGGAAGATTATCTGCAGAAGGTGATGGTGGAGCATCCCTGCCCGGACTGTGAAGGGGCGCGGCTGAAGTTGTCGCGGCGGCTGGTGACAATTTCCGGATCGAACATTCATGAAACGGGGGAGATGGACCTGGTGAGCCTGCTGGCGTTCATGAAGAAGATCAAGCCGCCGGCCGTGCATAAGGAAGTGACGAAGCTGATCACACGGGAGATCACGACGCGACTGGAACTGCTGATTGATATTGGGCTCGATTATCTGAATCTGAATCGCCGTTCGGGCACCCTGTCGGGGGGAGAGTCACAGCGAATTCGACTGTCTTCGCAAATTGGTTCGGGGCTGATGGGGATGCTGTATGTGCTGGATGAACCCAGCATTGGTCTGCACCCGAAGGACAACGAGAAGATGATCCGCACGCTGCGGCGGTTGCGGGACATTGGCAATTCTGTGGTGGTGGTGGAGCACGACGAGGACACGATTCGTGCGGCCGATCATGTGGTGGAGATTGGCCCTGGTCCCGGCGTGCATGGCGGGAAGGTGGTGGTGTCTGGCGCGGTGGAAAAAATCGAAGCCCATAAGACGTCGGCGACGGGCGCGTTTTTGAGTGGAAGGCGACGGATTGAAATACCGGAGCAGCGACGGCCAGGCAGTGGGGCGTCGATTTGCGTAAAGGGGGCGCGGCACAACAATCTGCGGAGTGTGGATGCGGAGATTCCGCTGGGGATGCTGGTGGCGGTGACGGGCGCTTCGGGATCAGGCAAGAGTTCGCTGGTGCACGAGGTGATTTGCAAACAGTTGTGTTCCCGATTGTATGACAGTCGCATTCTGGCGGGGGACCATGATGAACTGACGGGGGAGGATTTGATTGATGATGTGATCAATATTGATCAGTCGCCCATTGGACGCAACAGCCGTTCGAATCCGGCCACGTACATCGGCTTTTACGACAACATTCGCAAGCTGTTTGCGGGGACGGAGCAGTCGCAGCAGCGGGGGTATACGGCGTCGCGATTCAGTTTTAATGTCAAAGGCGGGCGGTGCGAGGAGTGCAGTGGGGAGGGCACGATTACGACCAGCCTGTCGTTTATGCCGGATGTGGAAGTGACGTGTCCGTCGTGCAAGGGGGCGCGGTACAACGAAGAAACGCTGGAGGTGCTGTACAACGGTCGCAATATTGCCGAGGTGCTGGATTTGTCGGTGGAGGATGCGGTCGTCTTTTTTGAGGACGACAAAACGATTCATCGCAAAATTCAGGTGCTGTATGAACTGGGCCTGGGCTACATCACGGTGGGGCATGCGTCGACGCTGCTGTCTGGTGGTGAGGCGCAGCGAGTGAAGCTGGCGGCCGAACTGGGCAAGCTCAAGCGTGGCAAACACAATCTGTATGTGCTGGACGAGCCGACGACCGGACTGCACTTTGCGGACATTCAGCGGCTGCTGGAGTGTTTGAATCGGCTGGTGGACAGTGGCCATTCTGTGCTCGTGATTGAGCACAATCTGGATGTCATCAAGACGGCCGATCATGTGATTGATCTGGGGCCGGAGGGCGGTCACAAGGGCGGGCAGATTCTGGCGGAGGGGCCGCCGGAGAAAATCGCGAAAACCCGCAAGTCACACACGGGGCGATTCCTGAAAACGGCACTGGAGACCAGTTGAGTGACGACCGTGGGGGATTTCGTAGCGCGAAAATGGACGCGGACTGAGACACCGTCGAGGTGAGTTGCTATGCTCGCCGCCCCCAATCACTGGGCAACATTCCTCGGCCCGAAGCCGACGCACACAAAGACGGTTACGTACGGAATTCAACATGACGGTATTTCTTGGCATCGACATTGGCACCAGCGGCACCAAAACTCTGGCCATGCGGGAAGACGGACAGATTCTCGCCAACGCCACGGTGGAGTATCCGTTGTACAGCCCCAAACCAGGCTGGTCGGAGCAGGATCCGGCTGACTGGTGGGATGCCACGGTCAAGAGCGTGAAGAAGGTCATGAAGGCCGCCAAACTGAAGGCGGCGGATGTTGGTGGACTGGGCCTGAGCGGACAGATGCACGGCAGCGTGTTTGTGGACAAAAAAGGGGACGTGATTCGCAAAGCGCTGCTGTGGAATGACCAGCGCACGGCGGCGGAGTGTGCCGAGATCGAACGGCTGGCCGGTGGCCGCAAACGGCTGATCAAAATGGTGGCCAATCCCGCGCTGACCGGCTTTACGGCGCCCAAGATTTTGTGGCTGCGTAACAACGAGAAACGCAACTTCGATAAGACGGTGCAGGTGCTGCTGCCCAAGGACTACGTGCGGTTTTGCCTGACGGGTGATTTTGCCACAGAAGTGAGCGACGCATCGGGCACACTGCTGCTGGATGTGGTGAAACGCAAGTGGTCCAAACCGCTGCTGAATAAACTGGATCTGGATGCGTCTTTGTTTCCACAGATGTATGAGTCAGAGGATGTGACCGGCGTGTTGACGGCGTCTGCAGCAAAGGCGATGGGGCTGCAGGCGGGCACACCGGTGGTGGGCGGCGGCGGCGACCAGGCGGCCAGCGCGATCGGCAATGGAATTGTTCGCAAAGGTGTGGTCAGTGCCACCATGGGAACCAGCGGCGTGGTGTTTGCGCATAGCGACGAGGTGCAGGTGGATCCGGAAGGACGGCTGCACACGTTCTGCCATGCGGTGCGCGGCAAGTGGCACGTGATGGGCTGCGTGCTGTCGGCGGGCGGCAGTTTGCAGTGGTTCCGCAATGAACTGTGTCAGGCAGAAATCGCGGCGGCCAAAAAGAAGAAAGTGGACCCTTATGAGTTAATTACAGAACAGGCGGCCGCGGCACCGGCCGGTTCGGAGGGACTGTTCTTTTTGCCGTATCTGTCGGGCGAACGCACGCCACATGCTGATCCGAATGCCCGCGGCAGTTGGGTGGGCCTAAGTCTGCGTCATGGCAAGGGCCATATGGCGCGATCGGTTATGGAAGGCGCCACGTATGCCATGCGGGACTCACTGGAGATTGCCAAAGCAATGGATATTCCCGTGAAGGAGATTCGTCTGTCCGGCGGCGGTGCCCGCAGCGAATTCTGGCGGCAGATGCAGGCGGATATTTACGGCCAGCCGGTCGTTACGATCAACGCAGAAGAAGGACCGGCTTACGGTGTGGCCCTGCTGGCCGCTGCCGGCACCGGCGCTTATCGGGATGTGGTGGAAGCCTGCAAGGCCACAATTTCCGTGGTGACCAAAACCGCGGCCAAAGCGGCGGCAAAGAAGGTCTACAACGCGGCTTACCCGGTCTATCAAAATCTGTACGGTTCTTTGAAGTCCGACTTTGAGTCCATTCAGGGACTGCTCTAAGTCGCTGTCCGGTTTGTAGAGACGGCTTAGACAAACGGCTCAGACAGACGGCTCGTTGCCAACGGGCAGCAGAAGGCAAAATCGTGTTTGGTGTTCTCAACGTCCACAAGCCGGAAGGCGTGACGTCGCGGGATGTGGTCAACAGTGTGCAGCGGATCACGCGGCAGATTGTCAAGCCGCTCAAGCTGGGACACGCGGGTACGCTGGATCCGATGGCGACTGGTGTGTTGCTGGTCTGCCTGGGCAAAGCGACGCGACTGATTTCTATCCTGCAGGCCTCCCCCAAAACCTACGTGGCCGAATTCACACTGGGGCAGACGTCGAATACGGATGACTCCACAGGTGAGGTTCAGGAATCTGCCTCGTCCTCTGGGGAAATTGCTCGCGCAAGGATCGAAGCGGCCCTGCAGTCTTTTGTGGGGACCATCCAGCAGGTGCCGCCGCAGTTTTCCGCGGTGAAAGTGGACGGTCGTCGGGCGTATGCCAAAGCGCGGCAGGGCGAACGAATGCAGTTGCGGGCCAAAACGGTGCAGGTGTACCGCATCGACATTCTTTATTACGAATGGCCGCGGCTGTCGCTGTCGATCGAATGCGGTTCGGGAACTTATATTCGTTCGATCGCTCGGGACCTGGGAGAATTATTGGGCTGCGGGGGGCTGATGAGTGCGCTCCAGCGGACGCGTATCGGCCAGTTTGATGTGCTCTCGGCCGTGGAGCCGGACGACATCACCGTGGATTCGCTGCCGGCGTTGATCACCAATCCGGTGCAGGTGATCGGCCATCTGCCACAGTATCGCTGTCGTGCGGATGATGTGGCACTGCTGCACAACGGCAAGACGATTGCGATGGTGACTGAGCTGTTGTCTGCGGACGGCGGCGTGGCTGTCGGTGACGAAGTGGCACTACTCAGCAGTGACGGACAGACACTGCTGGCACTGGGGCAGCTGCAGCCAGAGGGTGTGCTGCAGCCGCGGCAGGTTTACTGTCGGGACTGACGATCAGCAATGCTGATGACCCAGCGAGCTTTTCTTGTCCCAGCGTCTACAGGTCGGACTGATCACTCATCAGCTGTCGCGCCATTTTCTGGGCTTCCACCCACTGGCCGGATTGCCCCTGGGCCACGATGTCGTTGAGCCAGCCGGCTTCTTTGGCGCTGATTTCGCCCGCCTGTTCGGCAGTGGCAATCATCTCGGACAGTTCCGCCAGCCCCGACTCATCTTTGCGGTTGCACGTCGAGTACAGGGCTTTGGCAATTTCGTAGGTCTTCTGGTTCACTTCGCCGTAGCTGCTGCAGCCGGGCATCAGCAGTGCGGCCAGCATGACCACAATGACGGCCACGGCTGCGGATCGAGAGGGACGAGTCACTTAAAATTCTCCGATCACTTCGCCTTCGTTCATGCTGGACAACTCGGCCCACAGCAGCAGGTCCACGTATTCGGAGATGAAGCGGACGGAGCCGTCTCCCAGAACAATGTTTCCGCCGCCGGTGTGCTCCGAGTACATCTGTCCCACATGGAAGGTGGGGAAGTTGACAGGGTGGATGATGGGAGAGCCGGTGATATCCAGTTCTCCACCAGATGGGCCGCCGTGAACGAGTACCATCGTGGCCGCCGCGTCCGGGCCATTCTCCGGGCTGGTGAAGCGAGGTGGTGTGGATGCTCCGGGGACCACGCCCACCCATGTCTTGTCACTCAGGCGAGACGAATGTTCGCCCAGAAAAATTGTGTTGGTCAGACCGTCTGCCACATCGCGAAACCGTGTGCCGGAGTTGCGATAAAACGGCCCGTCAGCCACGCGACCGGCGTCGCCGTTGATCTGCACGGTGGTGGTGGCGGACGTGTAGATGTTGGTAAAGATGATGCCGGTCGTCGCAGCTCCACATTCGCCCCAGCAGGACTCCTGACCGTGACTGGCCACATAGTGCGATCGTCCCAGACGCAAGGGGCTGCCATCGATGATCATGTCCGCACCGCTGGCATCGACCACGTTGAAGGCTTCATCGCCGCCGGATGCGGTCGGGCACAAAAAGACGGACAGCTTCGTCTGGATCACATCCCTGTGTGCCGGGGCCCACAGCGGCTGATCGACGTTGAGGTTGTTGGTGATGTTGCCCTGCTCCAGAAACGGCAGCAGCATGGCGGCCCAGGACCAGCCGGGCGCGCCATCCCAGGTATCGGGGTCGAGTCGAGCCCAGGCCGGCGCGTTGCCGGTGGACGTGGGATAGCTGAAGTATCCGGCAGGAAATCGGTTGTGCACATCGTGGTAGTTGTGCAAAGCCAGTCCCAGTTGCTTCAGGTTGTTTTTGCACTGCGTGCGACGCGCCGCCTCTCGGGCCTGCTGCACGGCCGGCAGCAGCAGCGCGATGAGGATTGCGATAATGGCAATCACAACCAGCAGTTCAATGAGTGTAAAGCCGCGCGTTCGCAGCTTCCGGAGGACACGGGGCGAGTCCGGCAGACAGGGCTTCGCCAGGCTCCGGGGATGATCAGTTTTCATGGTCAGATTCAATACAACAGACTGGGAAACGAGGTGCCCGCCTCAATGTTAGTCAGTGCTAACAATTCGAATGTTAGCCGAAGCTAAGAAGGATGCAAGGGGAGGCTGGTGAATTTGCCGGGATTCCCGCCCAGGAGAGTCGTGCTTTGTTGGCTGCCGGGAGTGAATCGCCTTTTTTCGATGAATTTTCGTGGTAGAATTTGCTCCAGTGCACTCGGACCATAGGAGCAGCAAGGCGGGCAGCGGGCGTAATCATGAGTAAGCAGCACCAGCGAACGCGATCGGATCACGCGAGTGAAATCGCCGAAGACTATGTGGAAGCGATCGCCGATTTCATCGCCGACAAAGATGTCTGTCGATCGGGAGATCTGGTCCGCCATTTCAATGTGACTCACGCCACAGTCAACAACACGATTGCGCGCCTGGAGCGTGACGGGTTTGTGACAACGGCCCCGTATCAGCCGATTGCTCTGACGGCCCGGGGACGTCGCCTGGCCACGGCCTGCCGCAAGCGACACGAAACGGTGGAAGCCTTCCTGCTGAAGATTGGTGTCAGTCCGGCCACCGCTGTGATCGACAGCGAAGGCATCGAGCACCATGTCAGTCGCGAGACACTGGACGCCATGAAACGGATTCTGAGCGACGGCTGGCCGGATGAAGTGGCAGGCGGTTCGCGACGAGGTGATGGTCTTCACTGAACCTGCATGACCATCTACTCTCAGACGATCAATCAGAGATTGTTGTTCCGGAGGTCGTCTTCGAGGTCGGCCAGATAGTCGGCGTCGAATCCGTGCGGTTTTTGCGGGGGCGGAGGGGACTGCCCTTCAAAGACCTGTTCCCATTCCCGCAGTTCCGCGGCGGTCTCGTTGATGTCCGGACCGCGGCCGGAACCGTGACGGCGTGAGGTGGGGCGGGGTTCTTTTTCGATCTGTGTGAGGAATTCGCCGCTGTCAATGCACCGGGCCTTACGCCGGCGGGCGGCTTTATGCAGGCGATGATCGCTGGAGACCACGATGACCTGTTTGGGAGCGCTGTGCGCGCTGAGCAGGCGTTCGATTTCTCCGTCTGCGTCCTGTCCAGCGGGAGCAAACACGACTTTGAGGCCTTTGCGATGAAAGATCCGCTGGTCGTTGCCCGGTGAATTGAACGCATCGTACACAATGGTGGTGCGTTTGAGGGCAGGTTCGGCCAGCAGACCGGCCATCCGCAGTTCCAGTTCGTTGCGGCATTTCTGCATATCGCCCTGCGCATACTGCCGTCGTGCAATACCGGCTGCATGCATCAGGTTGTAGCCATCGATAATGAGAAACGGGGTTGCCATGTACGCATTGTACGCGGCAACCCCGTGGGGGTCTGGTCCTGCTTCTGAGTTGACGGCAATTCCGGGACAAAACGCGTGTGACTCAGTCCACCGTGTGGTGATTGAGCGGCCGTCTGGGGGGCCGGCCTTACAGTGACAGGCCGTTGGCTTCATTCACGATGGTCTGCAGTCGCAGTTTGACGATTTCACGCTTCTTTTCTTGGCGAGCTTCCAGCTGATCCCGCAGTCGCTGCAGGCGAACTTCGAGGTCTTTGATTTCTTTTTCGCGAGAACCCGTGCGAACGTCGAACAGCTCCTCCAGTGCATTTTGCAGGCTCGCTTCGGCCTCCGTTTGCTCGTCTGCATCAGAGGAACGCAGGCCTTTTGTGGCGGCAGCGATTTTCTGGTTGAGCGCGTGCTCCTCTTTGCTCACGCGTCCCCGCAGGTTGCCGTAAAAGCTGGAAGCGGAGGAGGGCAGGGGGTAGCCGATGCGGGCCTGCGGGACATTGGCCGCCTGGCCGGGTGTTGCCGGGGTGAAGGGATTGGCTGCGGGACTTGTCGTCGTTTGTACGGGGAACGAAAAGTCGAAGGTGGTGGCAGGCTGTGTGGACTGTCGTGAAGACTGGGCAAACAGAACGGCGGGAATCGCCAGCAGTGTCAGCAGAGCGGGAAGTTTCATGATGGGAACTCCGATGGGAGAGTGGGAATCGTGATAGGGACGAGAGAGTCATTCCAAACGCCGGACTCGCGGGGGCTGGCGAGGCCGGTGCCAATGCGGGTTTCTTATGGCGAACCGGCCTGGCGTTCGGATCGTGAATCAAAATGTCAGGCCTTTGGCTTCGTTGACCACGGTCTGCAGTTTCAGACGTACGATGCGGTTCTTCTGATCGATTCGCTGATCCAGTTGATCGCGCAGTTCGGCCAGTTCTTTTTCCAGCTTTTCAATCTTCGCTTCGCGAACGGCCGTTTTCTGATCGAACAGTTCTGACAGCGCGTCTTCCAGTGCGGTTTCTGCTTCGGCGATGTCATCGCCTTTGGCGGCTGCGAGGGCTTTGGTGGCGTCGCTGACGTTGCGTTCGGCAGAGGCCAGTTCTTTGTTGAAGCGACCGTTGGCAGAAAAGAAGACGTTTTGTTGACTCTGCAAAGGAACGCCCACCCACGTCGTTTCACCAGGTCGTCTGGCGATTCCCAGGGCGGACGGAGCCTGGGGAGCAACGGGTGGCAGAGCCGGGCGAACGTTGGCTGGCGGCTGTGCCAAAGTGGTAGCCTGCGGCTGGGAAGCCACAAACCGAGACAAACGAGACGTGCTGACGGGAGCCTGCTGGGCCACGACAGCACCAGCCAGACAGGTGCCAACAGTGAGGGCGATAAGCGATTTCATGTGACGGGTTCCTTTTAAACAGGGTGACGGGTTTTCAGGCGTCCTGAAGCCGACTCGCTTTGTTGAGCCTTTGCTGTGACGGCATCCGGACTGGGTTAAGCGTTGATTAGTAGGAAGTTGTCGCGGACGACTCACGCAGCTGCCGGATCGCTCGAGCCAGAGACTCGATTTCGTGATCCATCCATGCGTCCATGGCGTCGGCAGACTGGGGGGCGAGATTCGTTTCCAGTCGTCCCACGTCGGAGTGGACACCGGACAGTTCCTGTGATTGCTGCTGGGGCAACCAGCGGGTGGAACCGGAGGGCGTGATCGACTGCTGTTCCAATTGGGAGATGTCGTGCTCCAGCCGATCGATCTCGTCGTCCAGCTGAGACAGCGGTATGACGGCGACAGTAGCTGGTGCGACCGCCGGTGCCACATTCCACCAGCCTTTGCCCACCCAGCCGGGGCGGAAAACGGCCACAGCCAGCAGCAGTGCGACGGCCGCCGTTAGGCAGGTGCCCGCAGTGATTCGGACGACTTTTTGCCGGCGTTTGCGGGCGGCCGGGCTGTAGAGTTTGCGAGGTGGCTTGCGGGATGTGGGCTGCTGCAGATGACCCAGATAGTCGCTGAGGTACTTTTGCAGTTCCTGAGCCGACTGAAAGCGATCCTCGGCAGACGACGCCTGCAGTTTTTCGATCACTGTTTCCAGAACTTCCGGCACCTGGGGATTGAGGCTGCGAACCCGCTGAGGCCTGGCCTCGCACACCTGCTGCATCACGCCGATGGGAGTGGACGCCCGGAAGGGCAGCACGCCGGTGGCGGCGAAATACAGGACGGAACCCAGGCTGAACAGATCGGCCCGGTGATCGACCGATTCGCTGAGGGCCTGCTCGGGCGCCATGAAGGACGGCGTGCCGGCAATGATGCCGCTGCGGGTGAGGTTGGCATCGTGGGCGGCGCGAGCCAGCCCAAAGTCGGTGATCTGCACGCGGTTGATGGAGTTTTCCAGCATGATGTTGGCGGGCTTGATATCGCGATGCACGAGCCCCTGCTCGTGGGCGGCTGCCAGCCCGGAGGCCACCTGCACGCCAATGCGAACCACATCGACGGTTTCCAGTGGGCCATGTGCGTCGATGTGCTGCTGCAGCGATTGTCCGCTGACAAAGGGCATCACGATGGACGGCAGGGTGCCCTGCGTTTCAATGCCGTGAATGGCGACCACGTTTTCGTGGACCACAGCGGCAGCCGCGCGGGCTTCGCGGATAAACCGCTGCCGGGCGATGCCACTGGATGCCAGATGGGGAGACAGCAGTTTGATGGCCACGGGCCGATTCAGTTCACTGTCAAAACCTTTCAGGACGATGCCCATGCCCCCGCGACCAATCTCGCGTTCGATGTCGTATTTGCCGATGCGTCCGAGCATCTCTGGGTGCGAGGCCGGATCCAGAAAACTGTCGACCGGCACGCTGGGCATCAGACCTGTGTCGTCCACCTGCGCGGTGACCAGGCTGGTGGCATCCGGAAGTTCGGGAATGATGGTCTCTTCCACGTTGACCAGATGACGACGCACGTTTCGCCACCAGACCGGATGGGCGGACAGATCGTCCAGTCTCTGCTGACAGCGGGTGCATGCACTCAGATGGGCGACCGCACTGTCGAAATCCGGATGCTGCTGCTGATCTTTCAGGATCAGTTCGAGGGCATCATCGCCACACAGTTCAGCTTTCATGATTGGTCTCCTGGTCGTGATCTTTCAGGATCAGCTGGACTTCTTCCCGCAGTCGTTTCATCACGCGGCTGCGAGCGATGTAAACGGCGCCCACAGTCATTTCCAGATCGGCCGCCACATCGCCAGGTGGCTCCTGTTCGATGGCCGTGCGGCGGAAGGCCTCCCAGGAGGCCGGCTGAAACAGCACGCGAATGCGCCCCGTGGCCCAGGCAAACACCTGGCGTTCGTATTCGTCGTCGAACAGACGGGATTCCATGCTGTTGGGGTCTGTCTGGTTTTCCACCAGCTCGACCAGTTTTTCGGGACCGCCGGCAATGGGACGTTTTTGGTCTTTGTGCAGAAAAGTGATCATCAGGTTGCGGGCAATCTGAAACAGCCAGCCGCGAAAGCTGCCTTTGGCATTGTCCGGATCAAACCGCTCCACGGCCCCGGCCACACGCAGCAGAACTTCCTGAGCCACATCGGCCGCATCGCTGTCCTGAAACCCCTTGCGGCGGGCCAGCCGAAAAACGAGTGGCTGATAGATCTCCGCAAACTGCTGCCAGGCATCCAGGTCGTCCCGATTTCTCAGTCTGAGAATCAGGCTGGCTCGCGTTTTGGGGGCGTGTCGCATGGGCTCTCCGAGTCATGTGGCGGCGAATCCGCCGTTCTGTCGTTCCTGACAGATGTCTGGCCTGTGTGCCGTACAGGGCGGTGCCATCCTGTTACACCGCGCCTGTCGCCGGACCTTTCAGTGATTTTGAGAAAAAGTCTCTTTGCAGCGAACAGGCTGCGTGACTGTTGCCAGGTCTGTGTCCCTGCGGGCCGCTATTTTCCCGGAATTTGCGGTCTGCGGCCAGCGGCGAGCCGGCGTCCCCACGTCCAAAGTGGTGGAATGTCGGGCATCCTGAGCCAATTTGGAACCGCGGGGCGGCCGATGTGGACGCTGATGCGGGCGCACCTTAGCATGCCGCCTGCGATTTTTGCCCGGCTGACCATAGTGATCAAGATGCCCGAATCAGTTGACAATTCTGAGACCCCGTTGCCGCCTCCCGATCCGGAGACTGGCGGATCAGGCGCGGATGCGGAGAACGCGCCTCCGGCGTCGGAAGAAACGATCAAACTGGATCAGTTTCTGAAACTGGCCAATCTGGTCAGCACGGGGGGCGAAGCCAAAATGCTGATTCAGGGTGGTGAGGTTTTCGTCAACAACGAGGTGGAAACGCGTCGCGGCCGCAAGCTGCGGAACGGAGATACGGTCACCTATCTGGGCGAAGACTACGTGATCGAAGCCACCTGAACGGCTCGGCTGTTGTCCGATGGATCTGTGGGCCAGGTGAGTGACGCCGCGCAGGCGGACGACTGCTCGCTTTCCGATCGGACGTTTCCGATCTGCCGTGTTTGTGCTTGAGTTTCGTCCTCGCGACACCACAATCCCCGCACGCTCTGAATGTCACCTCACCCGAAATTCTGACCGCATATGCCACGTCCCCGATCGTCCCGTCGTCGCAAGCCACAGGCTCCCCCGCAACCGGTGGTGCTGGACAACTTCTGCAATGGACGGATGCTGGCGTGGTATGCCATCCAGCAGTTCGATCAGACAGGCAAGTTCCTGTCAGACGTCCTCAACGACGTGGATCGCCGGCATGACCTGTCACCGCAGGAGCGTGCTCAGGCGGTGGATCTGTCGGCGGGCGTGGTGCGTCACCGGCGGTCGCTGGACACACTGATTGAACGTTTGGTGACGCGGCCGCGCGGCAATGTGGAGACGGAGTTGTGGACACTGCTGCAAATGGGCACGTGGCAACTGGTGTTCGCCCGCACGCCTGATCATGCGGCCGTGGACTCGATTGTGGAACTGGCCCGGACGGCCGGGCAGGATCGCTGGTGCGGATTTGTGAATGGCATTCTCCGCAGCGTGTCCCGGCTGTTGACCGAAGAAACCACAGATCAGCCCTCGTCCAGCAGCATTCCCATTCAGGCCGGTCAATATCGCGTGCTGACCGAAGATGCGTTTCCAGTGCCCGGCGAGGACACGGTGGAGTACACGGGCCGCGCGTGGTCGCTTCCCCGAGCGATTGCCAGACGGTGGTCATCGCGGATGTCGCCGTTTGAGTTGCAGAGGGCGTGCTTTTACAGCAACGAACCTCCGGCCACCGTGCTGCGGATCAATCGCCTCAAGGCGACCGTGGGTCAGGTGGTGTCTGCGCTGGAAGAACGCGGCATGGCCACGACTCCCGGCGTGAATGACTGGTCGCTGCGGGTGACCGGCGGTGGTGGCGGGCTGCGTCAGTGGCCAGGCTACGAGGAAGGCTGGTGGTCTGTGCAGGATGAATCTGCGATGGGCGCGGCCGAACTTCTGGCCCCACAGCCCGGTGAACGGATTCTCGATTTGTGTGCGGCCCCCGGTGGCAAGTCGGCCCATCTGGCAGAGCTTTCGGGCGATGCGGCCACGATTATCGCCTGTGATGTTTCCGAGGTGAGGCTGCGGCGTGTCACGCAGAACAGCGAGCGGCTGGGCCTGGCATCCGTGGAGCCGGTGTTGATTGAGCGGGACGGCAGCGATCTGCCCGCCGGGCCGTTTGATGCGGTTCTGGTGGACGTGCCCTGCTCCAACACGGGCGTGCTGGCCCGACGGCCGGAAGCCCGCTGGCGATTTCGGGAAGCGGACCTGGAAGAACTCGTGCAGTTGCAGACGAGACTGCTGTTGAATGCATTTGATCTGGTCCGCCCCGGGGGACGCATTATCTATTCGACGTGCAGCATTGAGCCGGAAGAGACCACGGGCCTGATTGCCAGTGTGACGTCCGCCATTGCCGCCCTGAACTGCGTGGAGCAGACAATGCAGTTGCCCGGTGATCCGGTCGATGGCGCGTTTCGAGCGCATCTGCGGCGGGATGGATCAGCGGCCGGATGATCGCCGGGTGATGCCTGGAGGGCGACTGTTCGCTTGCGCCGCCTGTTGGAAACGCGTCGACTGCTGGAATCGCGTCAACTGTTGAGAGTGCAGTGGCAGGCCGCCTCTGGCTGACGGTTGCCCCAGTGCGCCGCGCTAAAGTCCGGCCTGCCGACAGCCGCTTGCCGCCACACGGCTGAATTGCATTAACGCCCCCCATTTTCTGCGACCTGGGCACGCCACCGCTTTTCGGGGCGGGCTGGCCGAAGAATGGGAATTGGGGGGATGCTGGTGTACTGACCGGAGGGGATGTGTAGAATGCGGGGCCGGCGTGAAACATACCCCCGAGCCCACCTGTCGTGACCATGCCCATTCCGTCCTCATCAGCCTCGGCAATGCGATCTTTCCCTCGCTCTCCCTTTCGATTTTTCTGTCCATCTGCCTGTTGCCGTTTTGTGTTTCTCGTCCTGGCGTTTGCTGTGATGCTGGTCACAAGCGCTCGTGCAGAGATTGGTTCGCTGGCTTACCCGTGGCAGTATCTGCAGGGGACGGACAATCGGCTGCACAGTTTGAAGGATTACAAAGATTCGAAGTTTGTGGTCGTGGCGTTTATGTGCAACAAGTGCCCGTGCGTGAAGGGGTACGAGACGCGGTTTAATCGCATCAAACAGGTGTATGGTAGTCAGGGTGTCCGATTTGTGGGCATCAACTGCAGTACCGGACCATTGGAAACGATGGACGAGATGACGCGTCGGGCGAAGGCGGGCAGGTACAATTTTGATTATTTGCGTGACCCCAGCCAGCATACGGGGCGGGGGTTTCATGCGACGTCGACGCCGCATTGCTTTATTCTGGATGAGGACCGCAAGATTGTTTATGCGGGGGCTTTCGATGATAATCGCAGTGAAGCGAGTGTGAAGAAACACTATGTCACGGATGCGTTGAATGCTTTGCTGGCCGGTCGTCCGGTTCCTGAGCCTGTCACGCGTCAGTTTGGCTGTGCCATTACCTATAAACGTTAGTTGTTGATTCAGGAGAATTGTGATGAAGAAGTTTTGGTTGCTGCTGCCGGCCGTGTTGCTGATGGGCTGTGCTGAGAACGCTCCGGAGCCGGATCCGGCGACTGAGCCAGCGGAAGCCGGTGAGGCGGGATCGGGCGTGGCGGCATTGGAAACGATGCCGGTTTCGTTTGTTTCCGGTGATGTGGCCACGCTGGCAGTTCCGGAAATGAACTGCCAGCTCGCGTGTTACCCCAAAGTCAAACGCACGCTGGAAGGCGTGGAGGGGGTGGCGGCTGTGGAACTGGTTGAGCAGCAGGACGAAGTGCAGGTTGACGACCGTCGCGTGACCATCACGTTTGAGGCGGATGTGGATGGTGCGGCGGCCCTGGCGGCTCTGGAATCGGCCGGCTATCCGGGATCCACATTCGAGTAAGGTGCTGTCGGGAGTCGGCGGGGAGCGATGTGCTGCTCGCTGACATTTAGCTGGCAGAGCGTTTGTCGTCGCTGGGGAAGTCGCATGGCCCATTCACATCACGCTGATCTGCAGCGTCGTACGTTTTTAAAGCGAGCCGGACTGAACGTGGGTGGCGCGGCGCTGACGTCGATGCTGGCACGTGACACGATCGGGGCCGAACCGCAGGATCTCAGTGGCGGACTGTCTGGTTTTCCCAATCTTCCGCCGCGGGTGAAACGCGTCATTTTTCTGTGCATGGCAGGTGGACCGTCTCATCTGGAGACGTTTGACTACAAGCCGGAACTGGTGGCGATGGACGGCAAACCGATGCCGGAGTCGTACACTTCGGGACAGCCGATTGCGCAGTTGCAGGGGAAGAAGCTGATCTGCCAGGGGCCGCTGGCAAAGTTTCGCCCCGGCGGTCAGTGTGGCACGATGATCAGCGACTTTCTGCCTTATCAGCGTTCGATGGCCGATGATTTGTGCGTGATCAAGTCGCTGGTCACCGAGCAGATCAATCACGACCCGGCCCACACGTTCATGAACACCGGCAGCAATATCAGCGGCCGTCCATCGATGGGCTCATGGATCAACTACGGTCTGGGCAGTGAATGTGACGACCTGCCGGGATTTGTGGTGATGACCAGTGTGGGGGGACGCAATCCGCAGCCGATTGCTTCGCGGCAGTGGGGTGCCGGTTTTCTTCCCAGTCGGTATCAGGGAGTGGAATTCAGTTCGACGGGATCGCCCGTTCATTATCTGGATTCTCCGCCGGGAGTTTCGACGCCGCAGCAGCGTAAGGTGATTGACACGCTGCAGGCGCTCAATCGCCATCGCAACACGACGCGCCGTAATCCGGAGACGGACACCCGCATTGCGGCTTACGAGATGGCGTTTCGGATGCAGATGTCTGTGCCGGAACTGGTGGACATGTCTGACGAACCAAAGCACGTCCTGGACATGTACGGAGCCAAACCGGGTGACGGCTCATTTGCATCCAACTGCCTTCTGGCCAGACGGCTGGCGGAACGCGGAGTTCGCTTTATTCACCTGTATCATCGCGGCTGGGATCACCATGGCGGCCTGGTGCATTACATGAACATTTGCGGCGGATTGACGGACCGACCGGCCTGGGCCCTGGTGCAGGATTTGAAACAGCGAGGCATGCTGGAAGACACGCTGGTCATTTGGGGAGGCGAGTTTGGTCGCACACCGATGTTCCAGGGCAAAGGCGGTGCTGGACGCGACCATCACATCAAAGGATTTTCCATGTGGATGGCGGGTGGTGGAGTAAAAGCGGGCACAACGTACGGAAACACGGACGAACTGGGCTACAATTCGGTGGAGAATGTGGTGCATGTCCGTGATTTGCACGCCACGATGCTGCACATGATGGGGATCGACCATCAGCGATTTACGGTGCGTCATCAGGGGCTGGACATGAAGCTCACCGGCGTGGAACCGGCCCGCGTCGTCCACGATATTCTCAGCTAGGCGCACGGTACCGCCTGGCGTACGTCGACTCGTCAGCTACCAGAACATTTGCACATGGCAAAGTCCAGGTCCCGCAGTAAGACCAAGAAGGCGGCGGATCGCAAAGCGGCCGAGAAACAGCGCGCGGAAAACCGGGCGGAGCAAAAGGCGGCCCAGCAGCGGGTTGATGAGCATCAACGGGCGGCGAAGAAATCCGCGGCCGACCATTTTGCGGCCATCTCACCGACCGAAGACCGCTCGTTTCGCAGTTTCTGGACGCAGCTGACGGCCAATCGATTTGGCACGATTGGCTGTGGCCTGAGTCTGCTGGCCATTTTGTTTCACGGCATCTGGATGGGCATGGTTGCCGCGCTGTCTGCCAGCGGACAGGCCGAACTGCCGGAAGGCGCCTGGCAACTGTATGTGATTAGCGGCCTTGTCATTGTCGGGATGCTGACCACCGCGATTGCGCTGTTCCTGTCTTTGTACGGTGCGATTCACGGCCGACCCAAAGTGCTGGCCTATATCGGCCTGTGCGTTTCGTTTTTCGTCGGTATGTTCACCACGCTGGTCCTGCTGCTGCAGGCCTCAGCGCCGCGATAGCTGGCCGTTCGTTCCGGCGCATCCCGGCCGGCCCAACCTGTAACAAGCGCGGAGCAACCCCGATTGTCGATAGCGCAGCAACGCGGAGCGAGCCGGCGCAGCGACTCACCATTTTCATCGTCTCCCCCACGCCCCCGCCCGCCGCGGCGTTCCGGCCTGCG
>JANSXP010000131.1 GCA_024742875.1 Planctomycetaceae bacterium
CCAAACGTTCGACAACCAAACGTTCGACAACCAAACGTTCGACAACCAAACGGCCGCAGACAAGCGGCAGCGCAAAGAAAGAAGACGGGTGACGCGTCCAGCGCCGCCCCAGCGTCAGGTGGCCGGACGACGGCTGCACGGCTTTGTTGACTGACATCATGATGGAAACCCAACCGGCCCCCGAACGTCTTTTTCAAAAAGACTCGGCCACTTTGCAGAAGCTGATTGTCGCTGAGAGTATTGCGACGGTGGTGGGCGTGTTTGTCGCTGCCGCTCATGCCGGATTCTTGTCGTCTTCGGCAGTGCGACAGGCTGAACTGAACTGGCTGGTCTTTGGGGCCATGTTCCTGATTGCCGCCAGTCGCACGTGGCGATTCTTCAAGCTGACCACCCGCCGCTCCCTGTTTGGCCGTCTGCTCGAAGCACAGATGATTTTGCCACTGCTGTGGTTTGTGGGCATGCTGGTACTGTGGCAGCTGAACGTATTTGCCATCAAAGATCGTTACTTTGTGGGCTGGTCGGACATTGTCGTGTCCATCACCGCTTTGGTGGGTGTGCTACTGATGTGTCGACGTCTGGCCGCCACCACGCGCAATTCGGCCGTGCTGCTGATTGGGTCGTTCGCCGTTATTATTACGCTGGGCACGCTGCTGCTGATGCTGCCCGCCTGCCGTCCGCCACTGGAAGACGGGACGCGGCAGTCGGCGTCATGGAATGTGGCTTTGTTTACGGCCACCAGCGCCACCTGTGTCACGGGGCTGATTGTGGAGCCAACGGGCAGCTACTGGAGTCCTTTGGGCCACGCGGTGATTTTCAGCCTGTTTCAAATTGGCGGGCTGGGCATCCTGACGTTTGGAGCCTTCATTGCCGTGCTCACCGGCCGCAAGGGGCTGCAGTTTCGCGAGGCGGGCACCCTCAGCGAAATGCTCGACTCCGAAAGCGTGAATAATGTCCGCCGCATTCTGCTCACGATTTTGACGTTCACGATTGCCATTGAGGCCATTGGGGCGATCAGTCTGATGGGACTGTACGGCCACCTGCCGCTGCGGCAGCAGATCTGGCACGCCGTGTTTCATTCGGTCAGCGCTTTTTGCAACGCCGGGTTTTCTCTGAACGACGATGGCTTTCTGAATATGGGGGTTCACTGGCAGGTCTGGGGGCCGCTCACTGTTCTGATCATTCTCGGCGGACTGGGCTTTCCTGTGGTCAACGATGTCACCAACAAATTCCGCGCGCTGTTTGCCCGTCGTCGTAATCCGAAATTTCACTGTGGCACGCCGTCGCCGCGGCTGACCGTCCACTCGCGACTGGTGCTGATCACCACCGTTGTGCTGCTGGTGTTCGGGGCGGCCGGCTGGTTTGTCCTGGAGACTTTGAATGCGGAGCCCAATTCGTCGGCGTACCGTCGGGTGGCTGATGCGTGGTTTCAGTCGGTGACGTTTCGCACGGCGGGTTTCAATACGGTTGATCACCAGATGATGCAGCCCGCCACCAAATTGCTGGCCATCTTTTTGATGTTCATCGGTGCGGCGCCCGGCTCCACGGGGGGCGGCGTGAAGACGCTGGTCTTTGCCGTGACGATGCTCAATGTGTGGTCGGTGATTCGCGGTCGCAACAGGGTCGAAGTGTTTGGCCGCCGTATCCCGGCCGCTCAGGTGGCCCGTTCTCTGGCGATGATCGCGGTGGGCATTCTCATCATTCTGCTGACCACCGGCCTGTTAGTGATTTTCGAACAGAATTCTGACCGCTTTCTGGATCATCTGTTTGAAGCCACCAGTGCCTTTGGAACCGCCGGTGTCTCAGCCGGGATCACGGGGGGCCTCACGCTGCCTTCGCAGATGCTGATTTGTCTGGTGATGTTTCTGGGGCGCGTGGGCCCAATCACTTTGCTGCTGGCCATGGCGGCTGAAGACGGCGGAGCCCGCTACGACTATCCCGAAGAACGCGTGAGTCTGGGGTAGCCTGTCGAAAGCAGCGCTGGTTGTGGCAATTCTTGTGGTTTCTCGCGGTGTCGTCAGACGTGTGCTCACCGTGCCGCGGTATAACGAACGGTCATGGAGTGCTGCCGTTTGTCTGCCTGTTTGTGTGATGTCCCGCGTGTCTGATCTTTCGCCACTGCCCGAACGTCTGTCCGATCTTCCCTTGCGACGCAGTGCGGACAAAGCGGTCCGCAAAGCGGCTTTGGCCGATGATGCCGCCGGGTTTCGCAAAGCGTTTGGGAAGTCGGTTGCCAAAGCCCGTAAGTCTCTGCAAAAGCGACTGCCCGAGGCGATCTGGCCGCACAGCCTGTCACAGTTTTCGCACACACAGCCGCCGGCCGATCTGTCGGAAGGCGATGTCGACTTTCTCACAGCCGATTCTCAGGCAGAAGCCCTGGAATGGCTGACCGCTGCCGACTGGCTCACTTATGGGCCGCTGCAGTCGCTGGCGGCCGCTGAATTGCTCACACAGCAGACCGGGGAACTGGCTGCGGAGCAGTTTGCCCTGATCTACACCCGGCTGGTGGCCAGTATTGATCCGCCGGACTGGCAGCCGGTGGACCTGACTTCGGTTGCCGCCAGTCGGCTCAGCACGGACATCCTGCTGTTCGGTTTGGCGCCCCTGTGGACGGCCTACGCGCTGGCGGATCTGAAACCCGCCCGGGACATCTGCCGTACGGCGATGGCCAACCTGGCCGCCATGCTGGATGAAGCAACAGACACCGATGGTCTGCTGCATGGCAATCTCCAGCCGGTGGCCCACTGGCTGGCCGGTAATCTGGCGCTGTGCGCCATTGTTGCGGACAGCTTTGATGAACCCTGGGCCACCGCCCGTACCACGGGGCGGTGGCAGAAGACGCTGCGTCTGATTGCCCAGCAATGTGATCACCGAGGCCCGGCACTCGTGCCGCTGGAAGAGACAGCCGGTCCAGCCGGAACCGATGCGGCGTTTCCGCTGCTGCGTGTGCTCCGCACCGCCGCGCGTCTGCTGGACGAGGACAGCGAGATTGTGAAGCTGCTCAAAGGTCTGCAGAAGTCCACACCGAGTTCCGGTCGCCCCAAAACCAAATCCCTCAAGCCGGCCGACAGCACGCAGTCGGACTGGGCGGAAGTCGCTCTGCTGCGGGACCGCATCGATGTTTCCGGTAACGCGATTTCCGTCATGTGGCCGCAGGACCAGGTGCGTCTGGGGGTCTCCTGTTTGGGGCAGCGATTGCTGACGGGAGCCTGGGATTATGCGATCAGCGTCAATGGCAAAGCGTCTGTGCCGGCCGGCAGCTGGGTGTGCACGTGCTGGTTTGAAGACAACGATGTGGCGTTTGTGGAACTGGAACGCGGCTCCTCGGACGGCCTGCGACACGTGCGGCAGGCCGTTCTGGTTCACAACGCCAGCCTCGCTTTGCTGACCGACACAGTCACCACCGCCGACCGTGACGCGGAAGTAGACTTCTCCAGCCGCCTGCCCGCCTTCGCCAATCCACAGCTGTCTTTGCAGACCAACACGGTCACGCGCGAACTGCGGGGCAATCAGGAGTTTGCCGATTTGCGGGCGGTTCCCTTGTGGCTGCCCGACGATCGCGTGCACAGTGGCAGCGGCGAATTTCGCTGCGACGACGGAGTATTGACAATGACCGAATCCGGAGCCGGGGGCGTCACGCTGCCGCTGTTGCTGGACTGGAGCCAGGTGCGATCCACGGCAGAAGCGGACTGGACTCGGCTGACGGTGACCGAAGACCGGGAGCGACTGACAGGTCACGCGGCCGCCGGATTTCGTGTCCGCATGGGACGTTTGCAACTGCTGGTGTATCGCAGTCTGCGTGTCGGCCAGACATTGCGGGCCGTTCTGGGTTACAACACGTCCAGCGAAACGGTTTACGGGCGGGTGCTGCGATCCGGACGCATCGCTCCGCTGGTGATGGTGGAATCGGAAGTGGCGGCCGAAGAGTAATCGGCTGACGAAACGTCGCCCAACTGAAATTCGGTCGGCTCAGGCAAAGGCTGTTTTGGGCGTGCCAGCCACATCCGTACTTGCCGAAGAACGGTGCCTTTGACGTTCACCATGCGTGGGAATTCCTGGCTCCCGCACAAGTTCGGGCTAAAAACCACAGGTGCGGATCTTAGAATTCGGCAATCCCGATCCCGATGAAAAACGGTCACATCATGGCAGAAAACGAACAGCCTCCTTCTGACAGCCCGGTTCCGCAGGTGGCCTCTGACGCCCGTCCGGAGGAACTTCCCCCCGTCGAACCACCGTCGGCCGGCTTTATCGTGCAGCTGTTTTTCGTGCCGGCACTGATTGTGGCGGCAGTGATCGGCGTGTGGGCCTTGTTCGGCAAGATGGCCGACTCCGAGACCGACTGGGCGCAGCTGGTGGCCGAATTGAGCAGCGGCAACGAGCACCGTCGGTGGCGGGCGGCGAACGGCCTGGCGCAGGTGCTCAACAACCAGCAGATTGCCGCGGTAACAGACGGAGAGGTCCTTGCCCAAAAGCCCGAAGTGGCACAGGCACTGTGCGACCTGCTGGAAGAGACACTGCAGTCTCCCTCCACGCTGCCCGAAGATGTGGAACACCGCAAATTCCTTGCTCGCACACTGGGCACGCTGCAGTGCAATGAGATTGTCCTGCCGACGCTGGAAAAAACACTGTCGGCCGACCGCGACCCTGATGTTCGCAAGAGCGGACTGATGGCCCTGAACTACATTGCCGAACGCGCCTTCCAGGAACAGGCCAAAGCGGCGGGCGTCAAAGAGCAGACGGTGGCTGGCAACAACGATGTGGTGATCAATCTTGCCGCCCCGTTTGAAACGCCCACCATTGATTCCGAAGGAATCTTTGCTCAGCTGAAAGAGGCGATGCGGGACGAAGAGCCCAACATCCGGCAGCTGGCCGCCTTTGCATTCAGTCGCGTCAGCGGTCCGGACTCCATGCGGATGCTCAAGCTGATGCTGCTGGATGGAGATTCTTTCACAAGAGCCAACGCGGCCGTTGGTCTGGCCCGAAATGGCGATATCAGCGGCGGAGATGCACTGGTCGAACTTGTGGAGGAATTCATCGACGAAGTCACGGTGGAAGACATCGCCGATCTTGAAGGTGCGGAGCTGAAAAAGGAGATGAGCAACCGCATTCTGGAACGCGAAAACGTGCTGCGAAACTGCTTCCGTGCGATCGGCGGCGTGTACCCTCAAATGTCCGCTGAACAGCGTGACAAACTGAAGCCGCTGGTGGAGTCCGCGGCCGGCAGCGGCGACGCCAAAGTGGCCGTTGAGGCGGCCTCACTGCAGAAACGCATCAGCGACGTGGAGCAGGCCGAAGCCGCCCAGTAGCCTGAACGTGCCACTGGCGGCTGGTCCACCTGGCTGGGTGATTATCGAGGCGCGACGTTGGCTTTGTTTGTGCTGTGCTGTCCTTGCCGCCCGTCGCCTCGACAACGCCCCGGGGCGGCGTCCTGTACATCGCCAACGTCAGGCGTTGCTGCCGTACGGTGCTGCGTTAAGACCGGCCTACCACTCGCCCAGTTCTTCGGACAGTTCGCACCACTTCTCTTCCGCCTCGGACAGCTCCGCCTGGATGCCTTCGATTTCGTTGTGCAGTTCCAAAGCTCGATCTGCATCAGACGTGTTGAGCATTTCTTTGTTGAGCTCTTTCTTCTGGCCGTCCAGCCGGGCGATCGTCTTTTCCAGATTCCGCAGCTGCTTGCGGGCGGTGTGCGTCTGCTTGCCCGTCAGTGAAGACTTGCCGGATGATGTTTTGGACACTGGCGGGGCCGCCATCTTATTGCCGGCACGCGCTCGTTCGCCTTCTTCAATTTCGTTGTTGACCGAATACAGATAGGCGTCGTAGTCGCCGTTGTAGTTGCGGGCTCGTCCGTCCCGCACCTCGATCACATTGGTGGCGATGCGCTTTACAAAGTGCCGGTCGTGGCTGGTGAACAGTACCGTGCCTTTGTCATCCAGCAGCGCGTTGGCCAGTGCTTCAACCGTTTCCACATCCAGATGGTTGCCCGGTTCGTCGAGCACCAGAATGTTGTAATCGCCCAGCAGCAGACTGGCCATGCACAGTCTTGCTCGCTCACCTCCGGACAGTACGCGGATGGGCTTGTTCACGTGCCCGCCGCGAAACAGCAGCGAGCCAGCCACATTCAGGCAGTCCTGCGTGGTGTTGCCCGGCATGGCGTTGTATTCCAGATACTCGATCACCGTCTGGTCTTCGGGCAGCGTGGTGTAGACGTGCTGAGCGTAGGTGCCGATTTTGCAGCCGTAGCCCCATTTGATGCCGCCATCCACGGGCGGCAGAGACTTGACCAGCGTTCGCAGCAGCGTGGTTTTGCCCTGGCCGTTGTCGCCCACGATGGCGGCACGCTGCTGATGCTCCACTTCCAGGCCAATGTCACTGGCGACTGCCTGACCGTCATAGCCGATCGACAGTTCCAGACACTGCACGGCTGGCCCCTGTCGGGGCTCGACCACGGGCGCTTTCATGCTGGCGGTCGGCAGGTCCGATTCAATGTCTTTGGTCTGCAGCCGGTCCAGTTGCTTTTGCTTGGACCGCGCCTGACTGGCGGACGTGGCCCGCGCCTTATTTTTTTCGATGAATCGCTGCAGTTGCTTTTGCTTGGCCACCACCGACGCGTTGGTGCGTTCATCCCGCACGCGGTCTTCTTCGATCTTTTCCAGATAGGGACCAATTTTGCCCGGATACAGCGTCAGCTTGCCCCGCGACAGATCGAGCGTTTGATCACAGGTGGCTGTGAGAAACGCGCGATCATGCGAGACGATCAGACAGGAGGCCGTAAAGTTCTGCAGGAAGTGCTCCAGCAGAATCTGGGTCCGCAGGTCCAGAAAGTTGGTCGGCTCGTCCAGCATCAGCAGGTTGGGATCATGCAGCAGCAGGGCGGCCAGTTTGACGCGGGTCTGCCAGCCGCCGGACAGGTCTTTCACCGGACCATGCAGATAGTCACCTTTCAGCTCAAACTGGCCGGCCACTTCGCCGCACTTCCAGTCCGGCTGACCGCTGTCACGCATCAGAAAATCGAGCGCTGATTCCCCCGGCTCAAAGGGATCATGCTGTCGCAGGTAGCCGACTTTCAGGTGTCCGCCGCGAATCACCTCGCCGCTGTCGAGTTCTTCTTCTCCCAGCAGGATTCTCAGCAGCGTGGATTTGCCGGCGCCGTTGCGGCCAACGAACCCCACCTTCATGCCATCGTGAATTGTCGCGCTGGCACCATCCAGCAACGCCTGATCACCATAGCTTTTGACACCATCCAGAATTTGCAGAAGTACGGCCATGTCCGTGGAGCAGTCAGTCTTTTTCGAGGAAAAATGGGGCCGCAGCCCGTGCGAACGGGGATTGTTGCGGCCGATACCCGCCAATCGCCATTGCAGTCTCCCGGTATTCTGAAAGAAAATCCTGACATTCCGATCGCTGGGACGAACCACCCGCTGAATGCCGCCAACCAGACTGTTTTCAAAGCCCCGCCATGCACCTGCTCCGCCGCCCGTCCGTTCTGCTGCTGACCGTTGGTCTCTTCCTTCTGTCCGGGCCGTCACTGATGGCTCAGGACGCGGAAGTCAAATATCAGGACAAGCCCTTTGCCGTGATCATCAGCCGCGTGACAGCCGAAGACGGCATGGCCTATCTGAAGTCGCTGTCAGAGCGGCTGAATGTGGGTGAAAAAACGATCGGCCTGATTTCCAAAGCGGCTGAGGACGACACCCGGATCATCAAGCGGCCGATGTCGGGCAACCTGGTTTATCTGCAGAAAGCCCTCGTGCCATCTGTGGCCAGTGTGGACTTTGAAGAAGTCAGCAGCCAGGAAGAGTTTCAAAAGATCCTGCGGCGGTACCACAGCGAAGGCAAAGACGACGGTTCCACGCTGGAAGGCAGCGACGACAAATTCAAACTGCATCGTGTGTATTCCAGCAAGCGCATTGAGAAGCGTCTGGGTGTGGGCGAGTCGACGGAGTCAGACGAAACCAGCAGCAGCGACGGTGCTGAGGATGCTGAAGAGGAGAAACCCAAACACGCGATCAAAATCAATTTTGGCACCCAGGGCCCGGATGTGGAGTACAAGTCGCTCGGGGACGAAGACGAAATCAGTTACTCGTTCGAAGACTCCCGGTACTACCGCTATCTGGACAATTTGATGTACTCGGGCGATGGCGAGCAGGTGTGGAACATGACTCTGCCTGGTCGTGAGGGCGTGCTGGCGGATGCCACCGACAGCGTGGACTACGGTGCGGAAGTGTATCTGGACCGCATTCCCATGGGCCTGAAGTCAATGGGCTGGAGCTTTCTGTTTGGCACGCTGAGCACAGAAATGCAGCAGCGGGATGGCGAACCGGAGGTCGATTACAACTTCCGCAGCGCCAGCGGCAAACTGGCACTGGCCATTGCCAAAGCGGGGTTGTTCGATTCGAAGCACCTGAGCGCTTCGATGCAGTTTGCCTCGGTTGATCGCCCGATCGAAACCCGACTGGCCATAGAAGCGGCCAAAGGCAGCAACCTGTCGACTCGTCTGGCGGATCTGTCTTCCGGCCAGAGCCGCTTTGCCCCGTTGCTGCGGGACAACGCGGCCGTCACCCTGCATCTGTCGGCCCGACTGCCGGAGGAAAGTCTGGACGTGCTGCGGACAGGCGGTGAGTACCTGAAGGATCAGCTGATTGCCACGTCCGGTGCAGACGTCGATATGGTAATCAGTGGTGCGGAAATCGCTCAGACGCTTGGGCAAATTGCCGACCAGACCAACATTGAGCTGTTCTCCAAACTGGGCTGGACCGAAGCTTCCGGCGCTGCCATTTACGGCGGCATGAGTGTGGGCGACAATCCCGAGCTGCTGCAGAGCGTGCTCACGCTGCTGACTCCCGAAACCGCGTCTGCCGACATCGTCGAACGCTTTGAGATCGTCAGCATCGGAGGTCGCGAAATGATTCGCTTTCATATTCCGTCCGAAGGCTTCGAAGACAGCCCCGTGCGTTTGTCGCATCTGTACATCACGCACGCCAACTCATGTCTGTGGTACTGTGCGGGGGGCGAGAACTCCTGCCAGATTCTGGAGCAGTCCATTACCGCCTGCGAAGCGGCCGGCCTGCGGACCACGACACGTGTGTTCACCGCCAGCCTTGACCTGCAAAAGTGGCTCAGCTACCCCAGTGATGACCCCACTGGGCTCAATACGCTGCCACGCGTGATGGACACTCTCATGGCGCAGACGCTGGATGAAGAACTGGAGTCGGGCGCGAAACGTGACCTGCTGCAGCGAGTGATCGATTTGGGCGGTCGCACTGACATTCAGGTGGCACTGGACGCATCCGGCAAGGGGATTACGCTGCAGTCAGAAATCGGTCAGACGTTTGGCAGCTACATGGTGGCTCATTATCTGCAGTTGTTTGAGGGGCTCGGGCTGGACGAATTATCAGAGCTGGAAGAAGTCGAGGAAGCAGAGATCGGCGAATCGACGTCGGTTGATTCCGAGTAGCCTGCCCCTGCGAACAGCGGATGATGTGTGACAGTCCACAGAACTGACTTCTGGTACGCACAAAGCCCTGTCCAGAAAATGGATTGCCGCTAAAATGGTGGGCGTCCGTTGTCAGCGCGGTTTTCGTTTGAGAAGCCGCCTTCAGGAGTTATCACCGTGAAACAATTCTGCCTTTCCCCCCCTGCCTTCAATCTGATCTGCCTGGCCTGCCTGGTCACCTTTGGCTGCGCGGAACCAGTGACTGATTCTCTGGCCGATGCGGGCGGTGCCGGCAGCGGAACGACTCCGCCCACTCCCACGGTGACCGAAGACGCGCCTTCAGAACCGGAAACCACACCAGACTCGGAGCCCGTCGTGACGGAAGAAACCACCAAGCCCAAAACCTACAACACGCTCTCGGAATTTGAGCAGTACGTCCTGCTCAATAAGGGCACTGAACGAGCATTCGTCGGTGAATACACGGACACCGAGGATCCGGGCACTTATATCTGCCGTCAGTGCAATGCTCGGCTGTACAAATCGGACCACAAGTTCCACAGCAACTGCGGCTGGCCGGCGTTTGATGACGAAATTGAAGGCGCCGTCACTCACCGTCCGGAAACCGACGGTACCGGACGCACTGAGATCATCTGCACCAACTGCAAAGGCCATCTGGGACACGTCTTTCTCAATGAAGGCTTTACTGCCAAGCAGACACGGCACTGCGTGAACTCCGTCTCCATGACGTTTGTTCCCGAAGGCGAAGACCTGCCCGAAGTCATCGTACTCGACAAATAGTCGTTCCGCGGTCCGCCACGACCCGCGGCTTCGCCATCGTCTGCCGGGGCGTCCGGGCCACGCCATAGTCCGCCGCAACTCCCGGCCCCGCGCGGTGCCAGCTCGATTGTCGACAGCGGAGCAACGCGAAGCGACTCGGCGCAGCGACGTTCCCTTTTGATCGACCAACCACGCCATCGCCCGCCGGGGCGTCCCGGCCGCGGCCAGGCGCGGTGCCAGTTGGTTTGTCGCTAGCGGAGCAACGCGAAGCGACTCGGCGCAGTGGCGTTCCATTTTGACCGACTCTCCCACGCCATCGCCCGCCGGGGCGTCCCGGCGCGGTGCCAGCTCGATTGTCGCTAGCGGAGCAACGCGAAGCGACTCGGCGCATCGGCGTTCCATTTTCATCGACATTCCCACGCCATCGCCCGCCGGGGCGTCCC
>JANSXP010000066.1 GCA_024742875.1 Planctomycetaceae bacterium
CCGTCTGGCTTACCGTCTGGCTTACCGTCTGGCTTACCGGCTGGAACGACCTGCATCGTGATGTCGGAAGTGTCGAAAATGTGTTCCCACTTCTCCGGCACCCGGGAGTCCGTCACCACTTCATGGACGGCCTCCAGAGGACACAGGTGGGTGAGTGCCCGCTGGTCAAACTTGCCGCTGTCGGCCACAAGCGTGACGTGCTCCGCCGCCTGAATCATCTGTCGTTCTGTTTCGACCAGCAGAGCGTTGCTGTTGAACAATCCCTGTTCGGTAACTCCTCCAGCGCCCATGACGAGTCGCGCGACATTGATGTTTTTAATGGCTGCAACGGCCTGCTCACCCAACGCCACCCCCGTTCTGGGGTAGACAAACCCTCCAATGAGGATGACTTCAATCTCCGTCTGGTTCATCAGCAGGGTTGCAATGGGCAGACTGTTTGTAACGACCTGCAGAGATCGGCCGGTTAAACAGCGGGCTACCTCGAGGGTCGTCGTGCCTCCATCCAGCAGGACCGTTTCTCCGTCGGGGATGAGTTCTGCCGCCCGTCGCGCGATGCGACGTTTTTCAATGGACGCCTGATCCAGTCGGGCATCGAAGTCAGCGCCCTCACGGGACACAGCCGCCATGGCCGCACCTCCGCGTGTGCGATGCAGTTGTCCGGTCGAATCGAGGTATTCCAGGTCCCGACGGACGGTGGATTCGCTTGTGTTCAGTTCGGCGACCAGCTGCTGCAATGTCACGAACCCGTGGGATTCGGCCATCTGAATGATTCTGGCTCGTCTTTGGTCAGAAAGCATCGTGTGCAGTCAAAAAGTGTCTTTGTGTGATTGAATATAATGACAGACGACAGCAAGGCAACCATGCGGTGACTGATTCTGACGGAAAATGACCGGAACCCCGCCGGCTTTCGTAGCCTGTGCAAGTTGAATCGGCTGGCGCTGTTCGCCGTCGTGTCGCGAACACGGCATGTTCGCACCAAACGTCAGAACGTGAATTTGTGGGGCGACAGTGGGCATCACCCCCAAGCCGGTCGGAAACTGCCGCTGAACAGGCAAGCTGGGCTCGCAATCAGCGATGACGCGACGGTCGGTGTCCGGACGTTCGTCCGCCAGCACCAGCGAAAATTCAGTTGCAGGAACAAACCATGAGGTTAGCTCGCACTACTCGGCACTCACTCAGACGACCACGCATGAGCACATTCCACTCCGCCGCGGATGTCGACACGGCAACCGTCACCACATCTTCCGGGCTTCAGATTCCCGCCTTCGTCGTCGCCTGCAGTCTTGTGGATCTGCGTCTGGAAATGGACGCCAATCCGCAGCGGGGAGAACTCGTGACGGTGGATCTGCAGATGACCGACGGCGGACAGTGTCGGGTTCAGGGCGTTGTTCACTGGTCAGAAATGCGACAAACGCGACACGAAGTGGGCCTGTTTTTGCAGGAACCACTGCCCGAATACATGGTCACGGCCATGCAGGACCTGCGGCGACGGACCGAACGCTACCGTGTCCGTTTTCCTGGCAAACTGACGCCAGGTGGCGGACGTCCGGAGTGCGAAGCCGTGATGGTCAACTACAGCTACGAGGGGCTGGCGGTGCGCAGCGAGATCAGTGGCGAAATTGACGACGTCTTCTCCTTCCGCTGGATCGCCGGTGATACCAAACACATCGTTCACGGCCGGATTCTGTGGCAGATCGAGCAGAATGGCGGCTTCCTGATTGGCGGTGAAGTGGGGCCGGGCACCGGCTATCAGATTGCCGGTCTGGAACGACCTGAGCAGGTTTGAGCATCACCACCAGGCACCATCGACACGGCCACACTGGTCTTTTGCGGCAGACGCACTATGCTCCGCCGCAGACGTCCTGTGAATCCATGCCGAGTTGATTATGTCCAGCCAAACTGTCTGTGAAGTCCTGTTCCGCCCCGAGTCCGACGCCCTGCGTTTTCTCCCGGAAGGCCCTTACACCAATCCGGCTGGTGGCGTCAGCTGGGTGGGCATTCAACACGGGGCTGATGCGGTGACCGGCTCGCTCAATCTCCTGTCAGACAGCGGTAGTAACACAAGCTATGACCTGCCCGGACGTCCGGGGTTTGCCTTTCCCACGTCACTGCCGGGCGTGTTTGTCTGCGGCGTGGAACGTCAGCTGGGTCTGTTCAGCACCGAGGACGGCAGCTGGACGGTTCTCGCCGATGGCGTCGACGCAGCTGTTGACAACACGATCATTAACGACGGTCTGGTGGCCGGCAGCGATCTGATCTTTGGCTGCAAAGACCTGGAGTTCGCGACAAAAAAGGCGGGCCTGTACCTGTATCGCGGCACAACGGGCGAGCTGATTGCCCTGAAGAACGACCAACTGTGTTCCAACGGCAAAGCCCTGGTCACACTGGATGGCGCTGCCCAGCTGATCGACATCGATTCTCCCACCAAAACCGTGACGATGACGCCCATTGATCAGGCGGCCGGCACGCTGGGCGATTCTCGAGTGATCGTCGATGTCACGTCAGAAGACATCTTTCCCGACGGTCTGATTCTTACGCCCGACGGACAGAGCGTGATTGTCGCATTTTACGATCCGGGTGACCCGGACTTCGGAGTCGCCAGGCAGTACCGCATTGCAACGGGCGACGTGGAGCACGTCTGGACGTGTCCTCTGTCTCCCCGCGTCACGTGTCCGCAGCTGATCTTCCATGACGGTCGTTATCGACTTCTGCTGACCTCGGCCGTTGAGGGAATGGAGCCGGAGCGGTTGCAGCAGCACACCAATGCCGGATGTCTGTTCATCGGTGAGACGTCGTTTGACGCCATCGCCGCGCAACCCGTGTTCCCACTTGGCGAAAGCGTTTCGGCGTAAGCTGCCGGTTGTTGCGCGTGCCGCGGGGAACTGCCCTGAGCGGAGTCTGTGAGGATTTGGGGGATTGTGTCGAGTGTGCCGGTTCGGGTGGCCGATCTTTGTGATACGCGGTGATACCGCAACGGTCAGCCAGTATCTTCGGAGTCGGTGCAATGAACGTCCGTCACGCCCAATTGCTGTGTTTCGTCATTTGTGTGTTTGTGTCCGGCTGCAACAGCTTCAAATCGCTGACGGCCCAGGGATCCAGGGACACGGTTGAAGAGGATCCGCTGGAGCGGTCTTTTGAATCCAGTCCGGAATTCAAGCTGACCAAAAAGTACCTGAATAAGCCTGCGAAAGCGCAACTTGCCTACGCCCTCTGGCGTGAAGAGCAGGGGGACTATGAGGGCGCCATTCGTCGCTATCAGGACGTGCTGGCAGACGATGCCAAAAACATCGAAGCTCGTTTGGGCATCGCACGCGTTGAGCAGAAGACCGGACGCAAAGCTCAGGCGCTGAAGATTCTCGAAGCCACCGTGAGAAAGTTCCCCGACTCGCAGCCCGCCTGGATGGAGCTGGGGCGACTGCATCGCAGCGAGGAGAATCTGGAAAAGTCGATTGTGAGTTTCCGCCGCAGTGTGAAACTGACGCCCGAAGATCAGATGGCCAACTACGAACTGGGGGTTAGCCTGGCGATGGATGATCAGTTTGAGGAAGCCCACGAGTACCTGACAACCGCCAGCGGAGAGTCGGCCGCCAGCTACAATATCGGTTACCTGCTGAAAGAGGACGGTCGTCTGAGTGAAGCAGAGTCCTGGCTGCAGCGGGCGCTGGCTTCCCGGCCGGATGAGCTCACCAAAGATCGTGCCACGAAAGAGCTCGCGCTGCTGCAGCAAAGAACAGACGGGACCATGCTGGCAGAGACTCGCCAGCCGGCAATCAATCGCGAGCGGACAAGGTTCACCAGTTATACTGAGTCGCCCGATCAGAGCGGTTTTGAAGCAGTGGCCAGCCTGAAAGCGGATCACAGTGCGGGCCGGGCATCGCAGGGACAGCAGTCGCTGCAGGCCAGTCAGACTGGCGGTGTGGCTGTGCTGTCCGGCGGTCAGTCTCCGCAGCGACAGTCTCAGTCAGCCGGAATGTCAACAACCCGACGATCGGCCGTACAGACAGCCAGCGGTTCCACCTGGAGCGGCAACGCCAACACGCCATCACGCGTGCAGCCGGTCTCCGGTGTGCGTGCCGGTCAGAGTGGTTCGTTGCCGCAGTGGCAGCCAGGCGTCTCCGGCGGTCAGTGGTAGGCGGCACCGCAGGCTACGAGTCCAGCCACTGCCAGAGGTACCAGCAGGCGACACTGCGATGGGGGTGCCAGACAGAGGCCTGTTCCAGAAAATCATCGCGCGTGGTGAGATGATCGCCATACAGCCGTTTGATGGCGTTCTGTAGTCCCAGGTCATCCGGAGCAAATACGTCCGGCCTGCCCAGACCGGCCAGCAGGAACATCTGCGCCGTCCACACTCCAATGCCTTTGACCTGTGTGAGCTCTTCAATGACATGTTCGTCTTTGAGACGCGCGAGTCTGCGAAAATTGACTTCGCCGCTGAGCACCTTTTGGCACAGGTCGCCCAGATAGCCGCGTTTTTGTCGGGAAACACCAATTGCGGCCAGTTGCTCTTCCGTGAGCGCCGCATATCCGGCGGGCGTGATCCTGCGTCCGGGCAACAGATCTTCCAGGCGGCGGCGGATGGTGCGAGCGGCGGCCACGGAAATCTGCTGAGACAGAATAGATCGGGCGATCAGCTCAAACGTGCCACCACGGCGTTTCAGCTGACACGGGCCAATTTGCGTGATGACTTCGGCCAGCACGGGATCTCGCTTTTTCAGGGCTCGCACTGCGGCCGCATGGGTTTTCGCCTGAGACATGACGTTTCTTTGGTGAGGGCCCAGCGCTCCGGGCCCAGTGCTAAGGGCCCATCGATCTGGAGAGAATCTGCATGCAGCGCTGCAGCACGGGCATGGGGATGGCGTGTTCGCCCTGGAATTCCTGGAACTCCACGTCAAACCCGTTGTCTGAGAGTAGATCTCGGAGCCAGCCGGCCGGTTGAAAAGGCAGGATGGCGTCCTGTCGGCCGTGACTTTGAAAAACAGGGCAGCCCGGATGAGCGGCCGCCTGGGCGGCCCATTGTTCGCGGCACAGCAAAGTCCCGGAAAACAGAATCATCTGCGCCGGTTCCAGTCGATGATGCAGTACCACATCGGTCGTGACCATGGCGCCTTGTGAGAATCCGCCCACGACCAGCGACGGGGTGCCGGGGCAGTCTGCGACCGCCTGCTCAATCGCCGTGTGAAGTTCGCTGGACGCCTCACGCATGCCGTCGGGAGTCACCGCACACAATTGCTCAAAGTCCTGCGTCTCGTTGATTGCCGCCAGTTGGGCCATGTTGATCGGCCACCATGCACGGCCGCCGGGCAGTCCCATTGGGCCCAGGTCGATCGGCGCTTCGGGAAACATAAACCGACAGCTTTCGGCGATGTCCGTGCTCTCGCTGATCAGATGAGGGCCAAACGTGACAAGGTCATCGCCCGGTGCTCCAAAACCGTGGCACAGCACGACCAGCTTTTCAGGCGCCTTTTCGGCGGGCAGTGCATCGATGACGCGACACGTCAAAGAGCCGTATTCGGTCAGATTGGCATTGAGCATTTCAGAAGACATCCTGTCGATGGGACGATCGGGGACCGGTTGATGGACTGGCTGACGGGGTGAGGTCGCCGTTAAACAGATCTGCCGGGCGGCTGCAGCAGCGTCCGGCAGCGGAACTGCGCAGCGGCTGAGCCGCCAGCGAAGATGCGGGGCAGCCGACCGTTACTGATTCTCTTTGGCCATTTTGTCGGCACGCGCGATCCACGTTTCGGGATCATCTTCAAATGCCGCTTTGCAGCCGGAGCAGCAGACCCAGTACGACTTACCCTTGTAGCTGACGGCGATGGTGCCCAGTCCCTGGGAAATGATGCACGTCTTTTCGCCGTAGTCAGAGTCGCTCAGCGCAAAAGAGGTGCCGTCTCGCTGGGTGGAGACGGTGTCGTGTCGTTTGAAGCTCGCTTTGCCGCGGCGTCGATCGACTTCCAGCAGGTACCGGTTGTTTTCCTGCTGGGCGAATGCCAGCTGCCACTGCTCGCCACCCGCTGCTGTGCGGGATTCGTCCGTTTGCGTCAGCAGCAGCTTGTAGACGCGATGCAGCTTGTCGTCGGGGCCCACAATCTCACGCACCGGTTCGCTGTAGGTGCCCTCAAACGACCGCTGGGTGCCGTCCTTGTCGGTGGCCGTCAGTTCGAACAGCTCCCGCGAGACATCAAAGGTCAGTCGAGCTGTTTTCAGATACGGACTCTTGTCCGAGGCCACCACCAGCGCGGGCTTGCTGGCGTCGGTCTGTAGATCCCAGATCCACTCGTGCCTGTCGACCGCCTTGAAGCCTTCAAAATCGCGACGCGTGGTCCCACGCCACTGGCCCAGCATAATCTGCAGCGGCTTCAGCGCTTCGATCACACTGTCGGCCTGGGCGGCCGCAGAGTCGGCCGCTGCGGGAGCAGTGGGCTGGCTGCCAGGAATCGGGCCCAGACTCAGCGGCTGGAATTCGTCGTCTTCAGCCGGGGCCGGCTCACTGTTAGCGGGGGCCGTTGCCGGCTGCTCGGACTGACTGACGATCTGCTCTGCAGGTTCCGGAGCGGTGGTTGCTGAGCTTTCGTCCTCACTGCATCCGGACAGCAGGACGGCCAGGCCAGTGATAAGAAAAACTCGAATCATGATGTTGTGTTTCAGCGTTGAGGAATGGCGGCAGCAGCTTACACAGCACGCCGACTTATCGTTGGTAAATTGGCAGGTAACCTTTTTTCAGCTGCAGGATGATGCAGCTGATGGCGGTCGTATAGACAGTGCCGATCTGGCGGTCGGACCAGCCCCCGCTGGCGTTGGCTTCCTTGACCAGTTTGGCTTCAATCTCTGAGCGGTACTTGTTCCAGCGGGTCCCGCCCTGACGATAAATGACCTGGGCATAATAAAAGTGCATGTAATGCCAGTGGCCAGATGTGGACGTCAGTGGTTTGCCCGGCCAGATCCGATCGTCGCAAAACGCACGCATGCGTTTGGTCAGTTCGGTGTCGTACTCGCCCGCGTTGAACAGAGCGGCCAAAGCGGCCGCCGTAATGGGGGCCCGCTCCCCACCGCCTTTGATGCTGTACTGCACGCCTCCTTTGGATGTCGTGCAGTTGTCAATGTAGGTGATCGCTCGATCGATGATCTCTTTGGAGACCGGAATGCCGGCATTGCGACAGGCCCGCAGTCCCTGCACCTGGGTGATGCAGGTGGAGCCCTCGTCAAAGTCATTGCCCTCTTTGGCGCTCACATAGCCCCAGCCGCCGCGTGATGTCTGAGCATCCGCACAGAACTGCACGGCTTTGGTGAGTGCAGTGCGAATTTCTTCCCGTCGGGCCACGTCTTCTTCTTCGCCGTAGACCTGACTGAGGAACAGCATGGAAAATCCGTGTCCGTACGTGTAGTGGCCGTCACCGGGAAAGCCGATCAGGCCGTTGTTGCGACTCATCGCGAGGATGTAGTCCACCGCCTTGCGGATGGGCTCGGCAAATTCTCCGGTCGTGGTGGTGGAGCCTTCGGCCAGCATGGCGGTACCAACCAGCGCCGTCATGGCCACTCGATACGAACCTCGTTCTGCTTCCCAGTAGCCCTGACGCTTTTGCTGAGCGGCCAGGTAACGCAGCGCTTTGTAGACGGTCTCGTCCACGTCGTCGGCCTGCGAACCGGGGGCAGCCAGGGTCAGCAGCGACAGGCAGAGGCTGGCAAGAAGGATGTGTCGGATCATGACGATTGCTTCCACAAAACCCCCGGTACGCTGACCGGAGAACGGGGACGACGGTGCTGACCGGTCGCCGGCGCCGTCAGGTCTGGATGGCCCGCCTGACCATCGCTGCGCCCATTGTCGGCGAAAGGCGGAGCCGACGGAAGTCCCTTTGATTCAACAAATCGTATCGCCGCAGTGTTCGCTGGAATCACCCGTTTTTTTGCGAATTTGTGAGACAATACGCGGCATCTGCGGCGTCTGCAAACGTAGGGTGCCCCAACTCTTGCTCGTTGATGTTCACTGCTGGCCGTTTTACGTTGTCCCGTCTTTCTGCGTGAAGCGTGCCACACTGGAGGCACCTATGCAGTCAATGTACTATCTGGCCGACAACCCCTGGCCTCTCGTGCTGGCGTTCGCCGCCACCTCCATCGTGGCGTTTCTGATTGGCGGCTCAAAAGGACGAGCGACGGCCGGCGTGGCCCTGCTGCTTGCCGCTGCCGTGTATCTGCTGGAGCAGCAACTGATCTCCCCGGGGGAAGAGGTGGAGATGACCGTCTCCGAAATGCTGGACGACTTCAAACAGCGCGATGTGGACGCCATCATCGCGGCCATCGATTCCGCGAAGCCGGAAATCGCTGGGGTGGCCAAACAGGGGCTGGATATGGTCGATCTGTCTCCGGACTTTCACGTCAACAGCGTCGAAGTCACGATGGATTCGGAAACAAAGGCGACCGCCATGGTGCGTGCCAACGGGAGTGTGTCTTTGCGAAAAGGCGGCGGTACGACTTACCATTTGCCCAACTACTGGCGAACAGTCTGGATCAAACAGGCAGACCAGTGGGTGCTGACTGATTACGCCCGGCTCAACCCGGTCAACGGTCAGGAAATCGGCGTGTTCTCGGGCCAGTAGTCGTGCAGCACGCGGGCCAGCACGCGGGCCAGCACGCGGGCCAGCACGCGGGCCAGCACGCGGGCCGCTGCCACGAAGGGCTGTTTCCGGCAGGGTGGTGCCTCAAGGACGCTTCACAACGTGGCGTTTGACCGGCGTGGCCGTTGCCGATTTGGCGGAACCAAACATCCCACCCGAGTCAGGCTTGTCAGCAGGCCGTGGACGCCGTCAACATGCACGCGTTATGTCACACCACCCGCCGAACGACGCGATTCCCGCCAGTCATGACTCCTCGCCGCTGTTTGCAGATTCGGCACACCGGACCTTTTTTCGTCTGATCTGTGCCGGGCAGGTGGGCCTGATGGCCGTGACGTGGCCGTTGTGGTTTGGTGGCAGTGATGTGCCGACAATCAGCCTGCTGCCCGACTTTGGCCTGCCGCTTCTCGTTGACAGCCTGCTGAGTGGCCTGTTGATCGCCGGCTGTCTGACGCTGGTTTGCTGTCAGACAATTTCGCCTGCACGGATGAAACTGCTGACCGTGGGCCTGCTGATCCTTGCTGCGGTTCTGGCCGGGCTGAGCACAGCCCGGCTGCAGCCCTGGCACTGGTTACTGATGTTACTACTGCTGCCACTTTCTTTGTGCCACGGGCGATCGCTGCTGGGTGTTCACCGAGTGGCAGTTGCCTCGATCTATCTGTTCGCCGCCCTGTCGCGATTCGACCCGCAGCTGCCGGCCGATGGCGGAATGTCGAGCAGCATTCTTCGCGCCCTGCTGGGGATGATCGATCTGGAACATGTGCTGCGGGACCCGGGCACGTCCCGCCTGCTGATCGTCGCGCAAAGTGGCGTGGAACTGCTCGCCGGAGTTTGCCTGCTGGTGCCGCGCTGCCGCCGCGGCGGTGTTCTGCTGGCCGTGATGATTCACACTTCGCTGCTTGTCGCGCTCGGGCCGTGGGCCCTGGGACATTCGTGGGGTGTGCTGCTGTGGAACGCCGTTTTATTGTGCAGCGTTCCGCTGTTGTTTCTCACGACAAAGCAAACACGGGCGGCGACAGACGGGGGTTTGTGGACCGGACGGGTCGTCTGCCTGACGGGCCTGCTGCTGCTGATTCCCGCCAGCGCTTTGACGGGGGGGGCAGACAACTGGCTCGGCTGGCAGGTGTATTCACCTCGACCCGATCGTGTCTGGCTGAGTGTTGCCGAATCTCAGCGGAAACAACTTCCCCTGTCGCTGCAGCCGTTTGTTGGCGAACCTCAGCCGCTAAGCGACAGGTGCACGGTCCGTCTGGATCGGTGGGTGAACGCGCACACAGGCGCTCCCCTGTATCCGGAGGATCGGTACCAGCTGTCACTGGTGGCCGCCTTAACCTCGACGCTGGATGACGGCGCGTTTCAAATTGGCATCAGCACGCCGCAATCACCCAGGTGGTGGCAGCGCCGCGAACGCCGACTGACATCACGCAGTGAACTGGAGCAGGCCCTGGCGGAATTCTGGCTGACGCCTGCGATTCGTCACTGACCGGTTTCAGTCACGGGTCGTATGTTTTATTTGCGACCGAAGCAGAACAAAGCCGTGGTGGTGCGGATATAGAGCCGATCGCCGGCAATGGCTGGCGTGGCATAGACGGGGTCTCCCAGTTCCACTGTCTGCAGCGTCTCCCATTTTTCGGAGCGAGTGACCATGTTGACAACTCCCTGCGTATCGGCAAACACAACCCGGTCAGACGTGCCAACAGGAGACGCGTAGTATTTGTTGGTCCCCTTTTTGAGGCGTCCTTTATTGAGTTGTTCGCCTGTCTGTGCGTCAATCGCCGTCACGAGACCTCCATCATTGACCGCGAGGACCAGTTTGTCGTCTGTGATGATGCTGGGGATGTAGGGCATGGACTTGCGAAAACTCCAGAGGAAGTTGTCTTTGGTCATGTCGCCTTCGCCGCCCACTTTGATCGCCACCAGGCCGCCTTTGCCCTTCAGGCTGCCAAAGGCTTTGTCCCACTCCTGCTCGTCAACCGCGTTGTCGCCATCTCCCCAGGCAGAGTCAATGCGTCCGATCAGGCGAAAGATGGGTTCACTGATTTTGCCTTCTTCGGCCTGCAGTTTGCCGTCTTTGTTGGCATCCATCGCGGCCACCATGCTGAAAGGAATACCTTCGCCGACGGGCTCGCAGAAGAACAGGCGATCGCCGATCAATACGGGCGAACTCACGGGGGCGTTGCACTTACCCATCACCCACCATAGCCGCCTGCCAGTGGCCGCATCGTAGCCCACCACTTCCAGCGCGCCGGTGGTGATGATCTGCGTGGCACCGTCTTCGGGGCGATAGACGACGGGAGTGGAGTAAGCGCCCGTCAGGCCGGAAACGCGTTCATTCTTCCACACCGTCTTGCCGGTCGCCGCGTCGTACGCCGTGATGAAGGAGTTATTCAGCTGATCCACCACCTGCACAATCAGACCGTCGACCGCCACCAGCGAACTGGACAGCCCATGCATGGTGGTGGACACACTGGCCGGGCGATTCCAGACCGCATGTCCTTCCAGGTCCCAGGCAAACACGCCCGCGTCCGGAAAGAACGCATAAACACGCTTTCCATCGCAGACAGGGGTGGGGGTTGTGGGGTCGGCTGGTGGAGTGGCGGGCTCGTCGTGCGCTTTGTCGACCGACTGCTGCCAGAGTTCCCTGCCTGTGGTGACGTCCAGGCACTGAATGGTGCGGGCCTGGCCGGCAAACCACGTCAGAAACACGCGATCTCCCGCGATGATGGGCGACGACGTGCCGGTGGGCACTTCTGTCTTCCACAAGAGATTGGTGTTCAGGTCAAAAGTGTCCGGCAGTTTGGCATCAGGCACCACGCCACTGCCGTCATTGCCCCGAAATCGCGTCCAGTCGCCCGCCGTTGTCACAGGCACAGTGGTGGTCAGTGCAGTCAGCACAGCAGCGGCAGTGAGAAAACGTCGCATGGTCATTCTTTCGTGTGCGATGGTTCCAGATCTTTTACAGGTTCCGGGGGCCAGTGCTCTTCTGTTTGCAGCAGTTTCAGCATCCGCTGTCTGAGTTCCGTCATCAGCGGGTCAGCCCCGCCTTTGGCTTTGCGTACCGACGGGTCGACATCGATGGGCGCGTCGACATGAACTTCCACAGCAAGATCCATGTGGTTGGTGACAGAATCGGTGAGCTCTTCCTCCAGCCGTTCCACCGTTTCGAACATGTGCAGTTTCAGTCGATCGGCCGGCAGGCTTTCATCAAGGTACCCGGGCGGATGAAGTGAGAAACACTGAGCGTAATAGACGTCCGTCAGATGTCTCCAGCGTCGTTTTCTTTCCTGGTCCGTCACACTATTTTTGACCATGTCGGTGAGAATGGCGATTCGCAGGTCTTTCACGCGACTGATGACATCACCGGTGCGCGGACCAGACAGCCATTCCTGTTCGTGAGTGGCCAGAATGCGCTGCACCAGCTGCCCGATGCGTTCTTCGGCCGTTCCCGTGAGATTGTGGCCCAGAAACTGAATCTCCCGTGCGCTTTGCGCGGCCAGCCGCACCCGGCGGATGCGTTCCAGCAGCGGCAGCGGGGTCTGCTTCTGCCAGAACAGGCGGTCCTCGAGTTGATCCAGCACGGGCCCCAGTTTTTCGTCGGCATCGCCTTCGTGTGTGTAGCGGAAGGCCACAGGGTGGATGACAGTTTTGGCGTCCGGATTTTCTTTGAGCCGCTTTTTGGCGGCCGAACGCGCTATAAACGCGGTGCCGTCCATCAGTGGCATCAGGCGATCATTGGCAGCAGAGATGACGCCTTCGGGAAAGATCACCAGTGGCCGCTCGGCTGTCTGCACAATTTCAATGGCCAGGTTGAGGGCCTGTCGGTCGAGTCCCTCTCGATAAACGCTGAAGCCGCCGATACGACGACAGACGAACGTCTCCAGCCAGCTTTGTTTGAACACATGCCAGCTGGCCATCGCGTAGGCATGGCATGGTGTGCCCGTTGTCAGAGCGCCAATCATCACCGGGTCGGATGGGCGACAGTGGTTGGGGCACAGGACAATGCCGTGGCTGGCGTTCAGAGATTCGCGAAGGTAATCCAGGCCGTGCGTTGTCCAGCGGACGATTCCAAAGCGACTACGGACCAGCCGCGGAAGGTACTTGCCGACGATCCACGACCAGAACTTCCCACGATACGGCGGAACAAACTCATAGGGTTCGTCAAAGACAAGCTTCTGCATTCGGTTCCATTTTCCTGCGACGGCGTCTGACTGCGGACAGATTCCCGCCTCTTTGGCCCGCTGTGCTGACGATTTTGACGACCCCGGCGAGCCGCTACCGGCGAAGTCTAATGGCTGGCCGTCGATTTGCCAGACCCGTGCAGCCAGTGCGGGCAGCATTCTCTCCGTTCCGAAGTGGGGAACAGCAGGCGGGGGTTGACTTCCCGGCAGATGACCGTGATCGTACCTCCAGCGGCGGCACTATGATTGAGGTGGTGTGGTCGCGTGTGAAAACGGCAGCTGCGAAGCGGGCTGCCTCCGATTTGATTTCACGTTCTTCACTGGACTGAGATGACGATATGAATTGCTCTGTGTGTCAACGACAAGATGGCAGGACACCGCCTGCTGATGCGTCCGGTCGCCGGCCACTGTCTGCACTTGTCAGTGTTCTCCTGGCGAGTCTTATCAGTATCGGTTGTGGGGCAACGGACAATGGCCCGGGGGAGGACAGCGAAAATCCTCAGATCGTACTGGCCCTGAACTGGTTTCCGGAGGCGGAACATGGTGGCTACCTGGCCGCCAGCCATCTGGGTCTTTACAAAGCGGCCGGTCTGGACGTGGAGGTTCGCAACGGCGGCGGTAAAGCGGCTGAGACCGTCATTAAGGAGCTCACCGTGGGCCGCATTCAGTTTGCCATTTCCAGTGCCGATCTGGTGATCGAAGCCCGCGCTGCGGGTGCTCCGATTGTGGCGCTGGCGGCACCACTGCAGCACTCGCCACGGTGCATCATGGTTCATGAAGCGGCCGGGTTTGAAAGGCTGGAAGACCTGTCGGGCGTGGAACTGGCCATCAGCGACCAGCGGGGCTTTGCGATGTGGCTCAAACACAAGGTGCCTTTAACGGACGTCACGTTTGTTCCCTTTTCCGGCGGTGTGGGCGAGTTTGTGCTGAAGGACAAATTTGCCCAGCAGGCATATACATTTAGTGAACCGTTTTCTGCCAGGGAAAAGGAAAGCGATCCGCAGACGCTCATGTTGTCCGACATTGGCTACGATCCGTACACCTGCATTCTGGTAACCACGGAAGAGATGATTGCCTCGCAGCCGGAGATGGTTCGTGCCATGGTGGCCACTTCTGTAGAAGGCTGGAGTCGCTACCTGGCAGATCCGGTCGCCACCAATGAATACATCACAACAATCAATCCCGAAATGGGAACAGACATGCTGGCATTTGGCGTGGAAGCGATGAAGCCACTGCTTGGTGACGAAGGGACGGGCTGCGGCATGAAGGTCTCACGCTGGGAGACGATGATTGGTCAACTGGAAGAAATCGGCAAGATTGAAGCGGGGGCCGTGCAGGCCGAGGACTGTTTCAACGCATCGTTTCTGCCGTAGTGGTGATCATCGACGGGGAAACGCCGTCTCCGGTCGTTGCGCACGAGCGAGCCTGGCGGTAGACGATTTATGAAACCTCTGACGCTGCTGGTTTTTCGAATTCTTCTGGCGCTCTGTGTGAGCGGTGTGATTGTCTCGTGGGTGGCGTGCCAGTGGAATTGCTTTGGTCTGCTGGCTGATGCGGCGCGTGTGCAGCTTTATGTGCATGCCGATGCCGGGGGCTGGTTCTTTGATCTTCGCCGACCCGACGTCGTGGGCCCCGAACGCGGCATTCGCACATATTTTGAAGCCATGGAGCGGGCGGACCGGCTGCCGGATGGCACGATTAGCCGTCAGCGGCGGCAGCCGGTACTCGACCAGTTCGATCGGACGGGCCGCTGGTCTGTGGCCGTGCCCGGTCTGCGGCTGCTGTCGGAAGACAGCAGTCAGCTGTTTCGTGGTGGGCGACGGTGGGGTATCGGCATCCGACACTGGCTGTTGCTGTTTTTCACCGCAGCGATGGCGTTGTGGGTCGCAAAACGCCTCGGCCGTGCGCAGCTGCAGCCGTCTTAGACCTGCTTTACTGTTGCCCCTGCTGCCTGCCCCTGCTGCCTGTCCGGGTTGACTGCTGCTGGAGCATCAGGGCTGAATGGCGAGGGTCGTGACCGCCCCAAGTGCCCACGCGATCAGGGCCAGCAGTACGGCCGTCAGCCATTGCCCTCGCCACACCATTCGACCGGACCCGACAGCCAGCGATCCCACTCCAATCCACAGCGTTCCAGTGAGTTGAAGAATCGTGCGGTGCTGCGTGGGCGGCAGCTTCATAAGGATGGAGGACACAACGATGAGTCCGCCGCCTGCGATGACCACCAGCCCAAGAGCAGTCAGCAGCGCGGCGGGGATAATTCGCCAGCGGATTGGCCGGAGGTCGGGATTTGGCTGCCCGGGAGCATCAAAGGGCGAAGGACGATTCATGGATCCTCGTGTTCCGGGACGACCCTGCTGTCAGATGTCATCCAGAATGTGCAGCCAGCGGCCAGCGATGCGGCGGTGAGCAGGCCCATCTGAGCGGAGATCGGGTCGATGGCGTCATGTCCCGGAATAACGTAAGCCGCCATGAGGGCCGTGATCAAAGTGATGCTTGTCAGCCTGTTCACGCTGGAGATGTGATTGACAAGCCAGTCGCGAAAGAACGCTGGCATGAGAAACGCGGCGGTATAGAGGAGTAACGCCAGCGGTCGCCTGTCGTCGGGCACATCGAACAACAGCCACCAGACGGTCAGCCCCAGCATCGCCAGCAGGCGGGCCATGCCCCAGCCTCCGTTGTTGCGTGCCAGTTGAGCAAAGCGATTGCGCGCCGTCATCACAATTCCATTCGGGTCGGAACGGGCCGAAAACTGCGAAGCCGCCATCCGGGCGGGTTGCCTTCCACCGACTGCAAACACTGGAGTGGATCTATTTCTCCCCGCGGACGTCTTCCAGCATCTTCGTCATACGCTCTACGATTTCGGGATGATCGCTCGCGACATTCGTCGTCTCTGCCAGATCGGATTCGAGGTCAAACAGCTGAAAAGGCTTTTCAAACGGTTTGCCGCGTGGCTGCTGCCGTCCTCCGGATCCATTGCCAAACACCAGTTTCCAGCGGCCGTCCCGCAGTGCAAACATCCCGGCCGCTGAGTGATTGATAACCGGGGCACCGCGCTGGAAGGTTTCTCCCAGCAAAGCGGCCAGAAACGAGTGGCTGTCTTCTGCCTGACCAGCGGGCGTTTGGCCGCTGCAGATCTCCACACATGTGGCGAAAATGTCGGTGTGACAGATGGTCGTCGACTGTCTGCCACCTGCCGCAACAACGGCCGGCCAGCGGACAAAAAACGGCACACGATGTCCGGCTTCCCAGATGTCCGCTTTTGTCCCCCGTAACACGCCATTGGCCGTATGATGTTCCGGTCGGAATCCCTGAATGGTGACATCGTCGATATGGTCTTTCGTTCCTGCATCGTCATAGCGATACATGTAGCTGCCGTTGTCAGACGTGAAGATCACCAGCGTGTTGTCACCTTCACCGGTGGCGTCGATGGACTTAATGATCTCGCCCACGGTCCAGTCAACCTGATGCACAAAGTCCCCGTACGCTTTCAGGCTGGTGCTGCCCTCAAAGCGGGGATGGGGCCAGGCGGGCTTGTGCGGGCCGGTCAGCGGTACATAGAGGAAATACGGCTGGTCAGATCTGGCCGCCGCCGTAATGAAGTTTGACGCTTCCTCGGTCAGTCGATCCAGCACCCCGTCGATTTCAAAATCGTCCGAACGTGGTCCTTTGCGCACGAATCGCGGGAATTTGATGGCCTTCTGCTGCAGCGTCGGCTGCTTCACAAAGTGATCGTCGCGGATATAAACATAGGGCGCCATGTCCAGCGATGCGCTGACGCCAAAATAGGAATCGAATCCATGATGGATGGGGCTGTCCGTGATCACGCCGGCAAAGTCAATGCCCGGATCACCATCCCAGGCTTTGGTGTTGACCGTGTCTTTGACTTTGGGCAGCTGCATGCCGAGATGCCACTTCCCAACGGCGCCCGTCCGGTAGCCGGCCGCGCTGAGCACGCTGGCCACAGTGGAGCGGCCAGGCTCCAGCAGGGGCTCACTGTAGCCGCCCAGCACACCCTTTTTGAGCCGGGAACGCCAGCAGTAGCGTCCCGTCAGCAGTGCGTAGCGGGTGGGTGTGCACACGGCTGAGGGGGAATGAGCATCCATAAACGTCAGCCCATCGGCCGCCATTTTGTCGAGAGCAGGCGTGGGGATGGAGGAGGCCGCGTTGAGCGTGCGCACGTCTCCGTAGCCCATGTCATCCGCCAGAATGACAACGATATTGGGGCGGTCGGCCGGTAGTGTGGCGTTCGCCATTGTCCGGGGCGTGACAGAAAGCAACGCTGCGGCGGTACACAGCACGCGGGTGAAGTGGTGAATGTGGGGTGGTCGCACGGCGTTAACTTCCGTCAAAACAGAATTCTCACAGGATGGCATGATGCGGGCCGCAATGGCTGGCGCGGCAAAGAGCGACTGGTCACAGCAGCGATGAAATTCATCATAATTGCTCGTGTCCGCCCGGGAAAGCATGCCGAAGTCTCCTGCCGCCTCGCCCGCAGACTAAGGCAGTGCCATCGGCATTCTGGGGCAAAAAAGATGTTCCGTCGTGGCTGTACACTTGAGCCTCATCCTTAAAGGTAGTACGTAGGGTGTGCGTGGCGTAAGTGTTGTTTGGATGTGCTCCGGGGGTCCCCGGTGGCTGCTTCAATGGATCCACTCTGTCTGACCGCCGCGTGTGAGCGTCACGCACAGGTCCCTGCTTTGAATTTGTATCCTTTGTGAATCGGAGACAGCGATGAACCACATTCCCGGAATCGTGATACTGACTGCCGCGATCGTCTGTGTGCCCCGTGCGCCTGCCGACGACATGATCTTTCTCGATCAGGGATGGAATGCGGACCAGCGCGAGCAGTTCTATTTCACGCCACAGGGGTCCCATCTGATTCCCTACAGTTGGTTTCTTGCTCTGGAACAGGCCGGCAGCGATGCTCTGTTTCGTTCGGCCGACAACATGCGCCGCTACGAGATTCTGCCAGCGCCCGTATCTGACTTGAATCCGGACGGCCTGCCGGTGGGTTTTGTGAAGGGGACCGTCGATCCGGACAGCCCCGACCTCAGAAGTTTTCAGGGGGAATTCACCGGCGCGAACAAAGCGGACGAGGCAAAGAAGGCGATCCAGTCGCTGGCCCGTGACGCCCGCCGATACCGAATCAAGTCGGCGTTCCTGGGGGCGGAATTCGACCGCAAGCGTTATCCCCGGCGAGAAAGCAGTGCGTGGTTTGGTCTGACGTGCGCCGCCTGTCATACCCAGGAGATGGAATTCGACGGACACACGATTCGCATCGATGGCGGATCCACACAGGCCGACCTGGAGTCCTTTCTCAAAGATCTTGGCCTGGCGCTGGCAGCAACTCACAAAAGCCCGAAAAAGCTGGAACGTTTTGCGCAGCGTGTCGGTCGCAGTGGAGCCATTGACGATCTGAAGCAGGAAGTCATGCTGATCGCCGACGCCGTCAATCGCCTGGTGGAACGAAACCGGGCCGACAGTCCGTACGGGTTCGCTCGGCTCGATGCCTTTGGTGCGATTCTCAATGCGGTGTGTGAGACGGCGCTGGATGAGCCGCGCAATCACCTGACATCAAACGCCCCGGTTAGCTACCCCGCCCTGTGGAACGTCCCCGCGCTGGGTTTTGTTCAGTGGATTGCCAACTCGCAGTGGGCCGAGAGCCGTAACACGGGAGAAGTGCTGGGCGTGTTCGGTCATTACAGCCTGCAGCCGGGAAAGGAACAGTTCTCCTCAACCATTCGGCTGCGCAACCTCATCACCATCGAGCATGATCTGCTGACGAAGCTGCAGGCCCCCCAATGGCCCGAAGATCTGTTCGGGAAACTGGATGAGCAGAAAGTGGAGGCGGGACGCAAACTGTTTAAGCAGAACTGCGTGGCCTGTCATCCGGTTCGTGGAGAGAACGGGAAATTTGCGCTGAACGAATATGGCCGCATCCCGGTAAGCACCACACCGCCGCAGGTCATCGGAACAGACAGCCAGCAACTGGCCAACCTCAGCCCGCAGCACATGGCCCACACCGGTCCACTTTCGGAACTGCTGGACGGAAAGGAGCAGGTGCCGCGGACAGATTTGCTGAGCCTTGTGGTGGCGCAGATCCTCAGGAATCGGGCGGCGAAAGAACACGTGGACCTCGCGAAGTATCTGCCCAATCCGGAAGATCCCAATCCGCCGGGCCCCGGCTATATTCAGCGTCCGCTGGAAGGGATCTGGGCCACGGCACCCTTTTTCCACAACGGTTCCGTGCCCAGTCTTTACGAAACCCTGCTGCCTTCAGCAAAACGATCGAAGACGTTTTTCGTAGGGACGCGAGAGTTTGATCCGGTCAAAGTCGGATTCGTCACCGAGGCCAATGGTCGGGGGTCTGTCTTCCAAGTGTTTGATGAAGCCGGAAAGGCCGTGACGGGCAACAGTAACGCGGGCCACGAAGGACATACGGCGGAACACGGATTCACGCAGACGCTGGACAACGGTGAATGGCGGGACTTCACGGAAGACGAGATCTTTGCGCTCATTGAGTACATGAAGTGGCTGCCCGGTCCCGGAACGTCCGCCCCGCCGGCGACCGTGGAAGAGATTCCCGACGGCGAGCAGGCGGCCATCGACAGCGTGGTCGATCTGACAGCCAGGAGAATGCGGGCGATGTACGCTGAGGGTGGCCTGCGACGGGGAGTGCACCCCAAAGATCATGGTTGCGTGAAGGCCACTTTTCAGGTGCTGCCGGAAATCGGCGAAGACCATGCCGTTGGCGTGTTTCAGCCGGGTGCGGCGTACGAAGCCTATGTGCGATTCTCCAACGCCAGTGTCGTTCCCGGAGCAGACTCGTCCGCGGATGCCGATGGGAAGGTGGCACACGGCAGTCGGGGCATGGCAATTAAGCTGATGGGAGTGGCGGGCGATTCGCTCCTGCCGGAACAGGGCCCGTTGACTCAGGACTTTGTGATGGTCAATCAGCCAGCCTTCGCCTTTGCCAACGTCCACGACTATCAGATCATCAGTCAGTTGCTGCTGGACCCCGATGTGAAAGACAAAGCGGCCGAATTTGTGAGACGACTGGCCGCAATGGATGACCCGGCGGCGAAACAACGGGCAATGCGGACTGCCACGATCGCGGGGCGAATCGCGTCGCCAGCGGTCGACGGAGATCGTGGAGCATTCGAACAGCCGCCAGCCAGTCCTGTAGATAACTCCTACTTCAGCGCGGCCCCTTTTCTGCTTGGCCCGGATCAGGTGATGAAGTTTCGTGTTCGCCCTTTGTCGCGTTCGCTGGAACGGCCGGATGTCGCCGACCCCGACTATCTGCGCAAGGCCATGCAGGAGCGGTTACGGGGAGAAAAGATCGTCTTTGCGTTCGAACTGCAGGTGCGGTCCGTGCAGGATGTGATCTCTGCCGTTGACATTGAAGATGCGTCCACCGAATGGGACGATGAGTTTACGCAGGTCGCCACCCTCGTAATCGAACCCCAGGAACCGGTGGCCGATGATCTGTGCGAGAAGCTGTTTTTCACTCCCTGGCATGGGCTTCAGGCACATCGACCGCTGGGCGGGATCAATCGGCTTCGCCGGGCCGTCTATCTGGCTTCCGGGAAGTTGCGAGGGGCCATGGCAGAACCCGCCGGCTTTGTCGACTGACCGTATTTGCCTGTGATGTCTGGCGATTGCTTCTGCAGCACGGCCGACAAACCAGGCGCCCGATGTGTCTGGTGGTGAGTGCCGGGCCGTTGCCTACTCATCCAGTCGTTCCAGCTGGGCGATGGGCACGTAGAAACGCAGATACCGTCTTCCGTCGGAAAACGGTTCGCCGGATGCATCGGGAACCAGGACTGTGGCGCGACGAGTGATGCGATTGACGATGCCTTCGTAACGACGGCCGTCCAGGACAAAAGCCACCTGGCTGCCTGTGCGGATATTGTATTCGCGATGGGCCAGTTCTCGGGGAGTCAGCAGACTGTGGGTATGCTGCAGGTGCCCGAACTGACGCTGAGCGATGCCCTGAAAACGGTGCAGTGTGCAGTTGGAATCTGACCACACCAGCATTTCCGCCAGGTGCACCAGCTCGTGTTCCATCACCCGCAACAGGCCCTCCAGCCGGTTCACGCATTCGATGCCGGTGACGGTGACGGCGTGTTCCGGATCCTGAAACGACTGAAACAGCAGGGTCGAGGAAATGGCAATTTCGTACCTGAGCCGTTCAGGACGCCGCGGATCTCCCCAGCGGGTCGTCTTGCCGCCGGCGCGCGTCATGCGGCTGGACACGCGAAACGACATTCGCTGCTGATCGAACGATCGCTGAATCAAGCCTCCGAAGAACTGGTCGTCGTACAGTTCGTAAATCAGCTGCAGGTCGTCTGGTTTCACCCGGGTGAAGTCGGCCGACTGCAGTTGCGGTGACGATGTGAGGATTTGCTCTGTGATGGCAAACAGGCGATGCTGCCGATCCTGATCAGACACGGAAACACGCCGAAGAATTTCGCCAAGTTGCTGCGGGGCGGACATGATGTAAACGTTCTGAAGGCGACCCGCCGCGAACTACAATGAAACAGGAAAAAGGCTGCGATCAAGGCAACGTCGGTAAGAAGAGACTGATTTAAAACGGACTGCTGTCAACAATCTGGTCGGGCCGCAGATATTCAGGACGTTTGCCATCGGGCCACAGCGCTGGCCATTCCGGGCAGCCGTAGGTCGGCAGGCGAAACAGATCCGCATCCGATCGGGACGGCGTGATACGAAAGCTGTCTTCGATCAGATGCTGCGGCTGTCCCTGCCGTTCCAGCACTTTGCGCCGCGCGACAATCAGACCGTTCTCATCCAGGACATTGGATGTCCGGTGGACGATCCCCCGGTCGCCGTCTCCAAAAACTTTGGCGTGTTCCCATTTGACCAGCGCGAATTTTCGGTCAGGGTCGAAATGCAGCGTCATAGGCCAGCGTTTGCCAGTCGCTGTCGCGTGCAGCACGACTTCGATCAGCCCCTCGGCATTCCTGCGGCAGCGGTACCACAAGTAGGACTGCGGATCGTTAAGCACGTCGGGCAGGGGCTTGCCGAAGGTCAGATAGGGCTCGATGGCCGGCGTCATCGACGAGCCAAACAGGGAACGCTCCGCGTCCGATTTTCTGGGACGGGCATCTGTGACTCTCTGATTGTTCTGAGAACCGTCCGGGCGGGTCACACTGAACCAGTACTTGTTATTGCTGATGATCAGAAACTCGGGGGCGTCACCAGTCTCCACGAGACTGCTGTTATTGCCCAGGTCATGCACGACGCGGTAATCGCTCACGGACGTCGTCTTCTGAAGCTGCCACTGAGTTGTTTCCCGGCGAATGATGATCGTGCAGGACTTCAACTGGTCAATCTGTCGTTGCCACGTGTCAGAGGCTTCGCGCATTACCTGAACCCGCAAGGCGTCATCCACATCGGCATTGCGGGCATGGCCCACCGGAATCACACTCAGATCGTCGTTAAGATAGCCGCCGCACATTCGCTGGAAATGTTCCAGCGGAGACTCCTGCATCCCGGGGAGTCTGGGAAGCGATTTCGCTCGCGCGATGACCGCGGCCAGCTGGGTTCTTGTGCGGGGCAGCGGTTCAAACGGGGCTGCGTGCTCTTTCAGGCTGAACTGCTTCTCCCGACTCAGCAGTTTGGGCGGTTGATCGCCGTCGGAAATTTGCCATTTTTCTGACGTGATGAAATCGTGACAGACAATGTTGCTGGACTGATAGCCCAGTTCCGAGCCTTCGCCCAGTAGCGCGGTCACCACATAGACCGGGCCATCGGCCGTTTGTTCAACGCTCCAGATTTTTACGATCCAGCGAGTGCTCTCAAAAAACGACTCTCGACCGTCCTGCTGCAGGGCAAACGTCAATCGCTTCTTCTGGTCACCTTCTGCGATGATGCCGATGTCTCGCAGCACACGCGGGTGACTGCTGAGCACATCGATATGGATCCCCGCCTTGTCACGGTCGCTGTACCAGGCGTCCTCAAATCGGTCGGCTGCGTTCCCTGCGAATCCGAACAGGAACCTGCGGGGGTCCCCGCGGAACACTTTGTCAGTGCGTGTAATCAGATCCGCCGAGACTTTGGCAGCCGTCTCAGCAGTCTCAGCAGTGATCGGCCTGTCTGGCTGCGCTGACGCGTTTTGTTCGTCGCAGACCGTGGGCGTCAGGCAAATAAACAGCAGGCGGACAAGCGTGGTCATGACCGTCGTCCCTGGATCAATTGCAGCCGCGCCGCCCGCCATGGCAGAGCCTTACTTCTCGGTTTCGTAAGGCTGCTTCGGATTGGTGCGACCAGGTGGTTCCAGATAGTGGTAGCCGGTGTTGGGATTGGTGCGGTCAAAGGCGAACGCATCCCGATTGCTGATGAAGTGACGCAGGTAGGCGACCGGAATGGCGAAACCCAATCCTTCGCCCAGCGTCAGCTTCATGTTGATCACTCCCACCACTTCGCCCTTGTTGTTGAACAGCGGTCCGCCGCTGTTGCCCGGGTTGATCTGAGCGGTCGTTTGAATGTAAACGATGCCGTCCATGTTGCGGTTTCGGGTGCTCACGATCCCTTCGGAAACCGAACGTTCCAGTCCCAGCGGGCTTCCGATGGCAAAGACCTTGTCACCTTCGCGGTGTGAATCGTCTTCGGCCACGAACACGGGGCGGAAGTCGATGCCGTCCTGTTTGGGAATCTGCAGCAGGGCCAGGTCAAAGTGGGGATTGAGTGACAGGATCTTCACGTCCCGCACGGCCACGCGTTCAAATTCTCCGTTTTCCTTACGGTGGAAAATGGTGACCGCCAGACGCGTCTGGCCTTCCACGACGTGGTAGTTGGTCACACAGTGGCCTTCTTCGCTGACAATAAAGCCTGATCCCAGTCCGCCTGGATTTTGAATCAGCACAACGCCTTCGGCGTATCGCTTCACAAGGTCCTTGACGGTCTTGACCGGCAGTTTGGCCATCTTCAGCAGACCGGCGCTGGTTTTGGTGGCCGTATCTGTGGCTTCCTCTTTGGCGTCGTCCTCCATTCGCTTGTCGATGCTGTCGACCGGCACTTTGATGACGTCGATACCAATGTCCACGAAGATCACATCTTCCTGGACCTTCAGCACCTGGCCTTCGATCTTCTGGCCCGACTTCAGCACGATCGTGTCGGCTGTGGCCGAAGCACTCAGGACGAGAATCAACAGGGGGCCCGCGGAGAGGACAGGAAGGAAACGGCGGATGTTGAGATTCATGTTGGCAGTATCAGTGTTAGGGCAGTTCAGGGGATGATCGTGAGCACGCGTCTCGCCGAGTGCAGCAGGGGACGGGGCCGCTGGCCCGTTTGATGTGAGTTACTAGTTGTTGCGGTAGGCCGAATGACAGTCAGTGCAGGAAGTGGACACCTTACTCAGTGCCAGTTCGTACGAATCAAAGTCGCTGGCGTCGAGCGCGTTTTTGATGTTCTGCGCGGCCGTCACAATCTGATTGGCGTAGCCAGTGAATTCCTCGTCGTCGTTGTAGCCATAGCTCTCCATGGTGATGGCGTGGGACATGGCGCCCAGCACGGACGCTTCTCGACGGATCATTTCCTTTTTGGAATCGAAAGCCGATTGAGAACCAGCCTCGGTCTTCAGCCGTTTTTCCGCTTCGTCAAGGCGAACCATCACCAGGTCCATGCTGGCCACATCCGCGAGCGTGTCGTCGGCCGGTGGTTCTTCCAGGTCGGCCGGACGTGAGCGGTCCAGTGTGCTGGCGATGTTCTCAAACAGCAGCAGCACTTTTTCATGGGTCTTCTTGTCCGGCCGAATTGTGTCTTCGTTGATCTTCTTCGCCAGATCTCGAATGTAGGCGGCGTCTTCTTTCCAGCTGACTTCGCCCGGATGCTGCATGGCCACGCTGGCAAATACGGCAATGGACGCCGCTTTGCCAGGAATCATCAGGTTGGCTTTCTTGAAGTCTCCATACCGCTGCAGTGAGCGGTTGAGGAAGTTGCGGGCATCTTTCACTTCTCCCGTCAGATCCTCAACAGAGATCAGTTCGTCCCACGCCACAGCTCCGGCCGCCGGCTCCGCCGTTTCTTCCGGAGCTTCTGTGGGGGCCGCCGGCGTACTGGCGGCCATCATGGCGGGAGCTGCTGCCGGGGCGCCCTGCAGGACCGTGGCATTGGCCGCCACTTCGAGCGGTCGGTCAAAGAACACATCCAGCGGCACGTCGCCCAGATACTCAACGCCGTTGGCATCCGTCCAGCGTTCGTTTTGACGCCGCTGAGGGCCGGCTGATGCAGCTGCGGCGGCAGCGGGCTTCTGGCCCGGCTGCGTCGCGGGTGCGCCGTCTGTCTGGGCGACACCAGGGCTGGCCGCCGGACCTTCCGAGGAAGTACTCCCACCGCAGCCAGCCAGAAAAAGCACGGCGATCGTCATCCCGAAGGCTGAGACGAGACGAATGTGTGACGCGTCGATGGATTTCATAGCTTCGCCCAACTGCAGGGTGTCGGAAAAATTCAGGCGGTGCGGTCGGCTGAAGTTTATCCGATGCCGGGGAACCTCGCCACAAACGAGTGCCGGGATTTGTGTGGCCTGCGGGCCGGTTTCTGTCAGATACGCGGATTCTGGCAGCGGGCGGAATCCCGGGCGTCTGGTGCGCTCCGGACACGACCTGACGGGGACGGCCGCGAAAATTGAACGTTTTGTCAGCCGGGCCGGGAAGCGTTCGCCCGAATTTCATCGCACGACGTTAGGATGGAAGGGTCACGGGGGCCGGACTCGTCACGGCGAGTCACCCTCTGCTTCAACCAGCGGTCCGACCGCAAAACGTCAGGAGATGACTGATGAAACACTTCTGGAATGTCGCAATCGCCGGTCTGGCGATTGCCGTCGGCATGTCGGCCAGTGCCGAAGCCGAACTGAAAGTGGGCGATGACGCGCCTAACTTTGAACTGAAAGGCAGCGATGGAAAAATCTATCGCATGTCAGAACTGAAGGGCAAAAAGGCAGTGGTGATTGCCTGGTATCCCAAAGCGTTCACCGGTGGCTGAACCAAAGAGTGTCTGTCATTCCGTGCGAATGGCGAAGCGATTCGGGAGTTCAATGTTGCCTATTTCACGGCCAGTTGTGACACGGTTGAAGACAACACGGCCTTTGCAAAAAAGCTCGAACTGGATTACCCGATTCTCAGTGACCCGGCAAAGAATACGGCCCGCGAATTTGGCGTCCTGTCGCCGCGAGGCCGGCCCAACCGCTGGACGTACATCATCGGGATGGACGGCACGATCAAGGCCATCGACAAGAAGGTGAAGTCCGCCAGTCACGGAGAAGATATCGTCAAGGCGCTGCAGCAGGCTGGCGTACCCAAAAAGTAGTGAGTCCACGATCCTGGAAAAACAGACCCCACAGGAAATGACCTGTGGTTTTTTTTTTTGCGCTGATTTCTTCTCGCAGCTTCTGCGCTAAGTTTACTGCAGCGCGTCTGCCGCGCGCCGCAGCTGTGGCATGTTGACATCGACGCTGGTGCCGGGAAACGGATAGTCACCCAGATACCAGTGTTCGGTGAATGACGCAGATTCGCCCGGTGCGAGGCGTTCCCGCGGTCCGATCGGCTCCAGTTCCACCATCTCCCGATCCGGGTACCAGACGGAAATCGTCAGGCCGGCCGCCTCGTTGTAAACACGATCCGGATGGGTGCGAAACCTCTTCACAAACAGCAGGTCACTGGGCGCCAGATAGAGAATCTCTCCCGCATAACTGTCGAATCCCAGTTTGGGATGGGCCGGTGTGGGAAAAATCTGCAGGCTGTTGCCAACTCGTCGAATGGCCGGATCCGAGGGTTCCACATTGATCAGGCCCCGGCCTGTGTACATGACATAGTCATTGGGAAAGCGGCTTAGGGGCCCATCCGCATCTGTCAGCGGAATGACGCAGATCCCTTTTCCCGCAGCAAATGTGCGGCTCCAGTGACACCACTCGCGAGTGGTCCTGGACACATTTCGAATCGTTTGTCTGCAGACAAGATGGCTCGAATCCTCGGCCAGTTCGAAATGACGGATCAACTGCACACCAGTGGCCGCGTCCTTCTGGCTGGTCAGCGTTGCCGCACGCGGGCCCGTGAGTTCGGCCGTCCACGGACCGGACCATAGTGCGGAGCGTTTGGGAATGATGTATTCCGGGCCGATGTCAAATCGACCGGCCGACGATTGAGGTCGGTCACCGGGCTGCCAGTTCTTTTCGGCTTCGGAAAGATAGAGCGCGTTGACACCATGTCGCGAATACTCAAGCACGCGGCCGCCCACCTGCGGACAGAGCACGACTCGTGTGGTGGAGTTCTCCAGCCGCACCGCCTCCGTGTATCCGTGATAGCGAATGATCTCTCCGGCTGAGGCCGCCGCCGACCCAATGATCGCGCCGCACAGCAATGAGATTTGAGACACGCGCGCCATAAGACCTCCCGTGGTTCCCGGTGTGATGTGTTGGTTTGGAAGCCCGCTTGTAGCGACAGCCAGGGGCGTTCGTCCAACGTTCCGCAGACGCACCCGGGCCACACAATCGGAAGTTAATGTTTACTGTCAAAATGTTCAGTGTCCTGTCCTCGCTGGACAGCATGCGGGTGCCGACCTAGTCGTTGGTTCACCCGCCAGGAAAAGTGGCCGGGGCGTAAGTTCTTTCAGAGCCTCTGTTTATGTGACTGATCGGGAGGCGTGCAGGAAAACCCTTGGTTCTGCTGAGATAGCGGGTCCGCCTTTGCTTGGTGGTTGCGATTCACTCATCCGAGTCCCCCACACCCCCCATTTTGCAAGGGCCAGGCAAATGTCACTTTTCTCCCGTTTTGGATATTCCGCACGTCGCAGCGCTCGCCGCCGAGTTTGTTCTGCTCCCTCGTCTGCCGAGGTTCTGGAAGTCAGAAGACTGCTGACCAACGCAGCCCCTTCGCTGACAGACATTGTTGCCGTCAATGGCGAAATCTCAGCGGATGTGACCGACGACGGCAGCGGTGGCGCCATTACGATCACCCTGTCGTTTGACGACTCTGGCGATACCGAAACATGGACTTCCTACGAAGGAGCCTCGCACGTGTGGTCGGTGGCCGACAAAATTCCGCCAAATACTTCGGCCGTCGTCACGATCGTCATCACGGAGAGTCCCCTGACGGGAGGCGGCACCGCGCTGAGCAGAACGTACGACGTGACGGCCCAGGGCCTGCAGATGGCCGAACTGGATTTCGCGGCGATTGAATCGGCACCTGGAGAAGTTTACGGCGTTATCGGAACAGCCGTCGAGGGCGCGGTGGGAACGTTGATGGTCATGTACCGCGAACTGGGTGATATCGACTGGAGGCCTGCGAGTAGTGTCGATCCGGGCGGCTCGTTCAGTGTTGGCATCGGCGAAGCGGACGGCACGCGTGACTACGAATTTGTCGTGGCCAATCAATACTACGGCCAGGTCGCATTTGGGGAGCCCGTGACGATGTTCGACGTCCCGGGAATCGGCTCCCTGAGCGAGGGCCTGCTGGACGAAGACGAGTACGAAATGTTCGCGTAATCGCCACTCCATTCTTCCCCTGTGAGGAGTGGGAAGGATGGTCTTTTTGCCTCGCAGATTTTCGATTCACGGTGGCCGCCTTTCGCGGCGCCGTGAACGTCTGAGCCAGCGTGCTTCCGCCTGCAGGGGCCGTCCATCGGTCGGTTATCCACCGGCGGAGCTTCGCACCGGGAGGAGCTTCGCACCGAGCGGAGCTTCGCACCGAGCGGAGCTTCGCACCGGGCGGAGTTCCGTGTCGGACGAACATCCTCAAGACGTGAATGAGGCGTCAACCGGCAAGTTAGAATCAGCAAATTGGAAGCGGCAAACTGGCGTCACCACCTGACGCGGAAAGTTTCAGCCGTTACTCCGGGTCTGTGGCGGATGCACGCAATCGATCGCTGCAGACGAACGTGACACGGCGCCGACTAATACCCGACTTCGAATGACGATCGTGCTTCGCCGCGGCTGCTCTCCGAGCCGACAGCAGGGCGGGAGCTAATTGCGCGAGAAAGCCCGGTCGGTATCGACCTGGTAGTCGTCCACGAATGCGGTGCGGAAATCGTAAACGTCGACGAAATCTTCCAGCACATCGTCGTCCGTTTTTCGCATCTCACCGGCATCGATCAGTTCGAAGACGATCTTGCCGAAGTCTTCCGTGCCGTGGACACCCCACCGGGCGAACACAGGCATCGTCATCAGCCCGAAATGCAGCTTGCCGAGGTCTCGCACGCCTTCGAGAAGTTCGCGGCCGGACACGTGTCCGGTGTTCTGGTCGCTGCGGTCTCGTCCCAACTGTTCCTGAACGTGCCGCAGTGCGGCAAAGACAAATTGATAAGCGTTTTTGTGGTATTTACGCTTTTGAACAGTCTGGCGAAGAGTCGTCATGCGGGTCTTTTTCTGCCTGTAAGGAGAGGAGGCGGAAAGTTATCGAACGCGGAGATATTACAACGAGAGGCGGCAGGACAGAAGCCCCTATTCCGTATTTTGGTTTCCTTCGGTCTTCCCGTCGGCATTCCTGCCGCGATTTCTGCCAGAAACGACCGTTACGATCGCCGACTCGTCGATCATCATCCGTCGACCTCCCTCGAAGCTGACCAGCAGCTTGCGGACAAGCAACTCCTGCGCAATAACGCGCCCGCTGCCTTCTTTGGTGATCACCGTTGTTCCCACTGATGGAAGCTCCTTACGGTGGGCTTCGTACGTATCGTATTCGTAACGCAGGCAGCATTTCAGACGCCCGCAGCGGCCGCTGATTTTGTTGGGGTCGAGTGTGGCTTTCTGCAGTTTGGCCATCTTCATGGAGACCGGTGGCATCTCCTTAAGATGCGTGTTGCAGCACACAGGCTTGCCGCAGTCGCCATAGTCCGCCAGCAGACGCGCTTCATCACGCACGCCAATCTGCCGCATTTCAATGCGTGTGTTGAATTCGCGAGCCATCTGTTTGACCAGCTCGCGGAAATCCACCCGTTTTTCGGCGAGGTAGTAAAAGACAATTCGTTCACCGCCAAACACCTGCTCAACATCCACCAGCTGCATCTGGAGCTTGCGTTCGGCAATCATGCCTTCGCCGCTGGCGAAATACGTACGTTCGCGATCCGAAAGTTCGTCCAGAGAGCGGCGATCCTCGTCGGACGCCTCTCGCAGGATCCGACCCGTGCGGACCCGATCACCCATGTAGCTGTTGGTTTTCTCGTTGGCATCACACAAAACGCGGCCAAATTCTACTCCGCGATCTGAACGCACGATCACGTCATCGCCGCGCCGCAATGGCTGATTGCGGCGTCCGCTGAATTCTCCCAGATGCCGCATCGACCCATATCGCACCACGTATCGTGGGGGTTCCGCAGGAGGATCGGTCTGGGGGGTAGGCTGCAGTTCTGTGGACATCCGGCCAGTATGCCAGATCCGCGGGCAATTGAGAAGGGCTGCTCACGAGGGGCGTCGGCCGATGCGGGCGTTCGAGACGTCACGCTGGCCGTCGTTGTCGAATCATTTGTTCAGCAGTTTGCGAAACTGGGCCCACGTCTTTGTGTTGGCGACATCCGCTTTGGTCAGGCCCGCACGTCGCGCCTGATCCACGCCGTAGGTCAGCACGTCGTAGCCGTTTACGCTGTGGGCATCGGTGCTGATGACAATCGGAATGCCCAGATCTTTGGCGGCCGCCGCATGGATATCGTCCAGATCCAGTCGCTTGTAGTGCGCGTTGATTTCCATCATCACGCCGTAGTCGGCCGCCGCTTTCAGCATTTCGGTCATGTCGATATCGGCCCCCTCGCGTTTGCCCACCATGCGGCCCGTGGGATGTCCGATGATGTTGACGTGGGGATTCTTAATGGCTGTCAGCAGCCGTTTCATGATTTGCTCGCGGGGCTGCTGCAGGCCGTAGTGCAGCACGGCCACGACCCAGTCGGCTTCTTCCAGCACGTCGTCGGGCAAATCCATGGTGGCGTCTTCCAGAATGTCGCACTCGATGCCGCACAGGACTTCGATCCCCTTGATCTGTTCGCGAACTTCACGGATTTCTTCCCAGTGGACACGCAGCCGCTCTGCGTCGAGTCCATTGGCCATCGACACGCGTTTGCTGTGATCAGTGATCGCGATGTACTTCAGACCCCGCGCTTTGGCGGCTTCTGCCATCTCCAGAATGGTGGCGGCACCGTCCGAGGCGGTGGTGTGCATGTGCAGATCACCCTTGATGTCCTTCAACTCTACCAGGGCTGGCAAATCGCCCGCTTCTGCCAGTGAAAACTCCAGTCGATTCTCGCGCAGTTCCGGGGGAATCCACGGCAGCTCCAGCACTTCATAGACGTCTTCTTCTGTGGCGCCAGCGATTTGCTCTTCGCCCCGAAAAACGCCGTACTCATTGACCTTCAGTCCCAGATCTTTGGCCCGCTGGCGGACGACCACGTTGTGTTCTTTGGAGCCGGTGAAGTACTGCATGGCGGCACCATAACTTTCGTCAGGCACCACTCGCAGGTCCATTTCCACACCGGACTTGAGCCTGACCCGCTGCTTGGTGGAGCCCCGCTGCAGCACTTCCTGTACGAGAGAGTGCTGCGCGAGGCAATCCATGGCCGCATCGGCATCGCTGGAGGTCGCCAGCACGTCCAGGTCACCGCAGGTTTCCCTGCGCCGCCGACAACTGCCGGCCACAGCTGCCTGAGTGACTGAGTCCAGTTGCAGCAGATCTTCCACAACAGCTTCCGCTGCCTGCCGAGCGTCGGCAATGGAGATGCGCTCCGCTGCGGCGGCGGCCTGGTCGATGTTGTCCAGAATGCCCTGCTCGGTCTTCTTTCCAAATCCTTTAAGAGCAGCCAGCTCTCCCGCTTCTGCGGCGGCCTTCAATTCATCCAGCGTGGTGAGTCCCAGCGTGTTAAAAAAAGTGGCCACTTTTTTGGGCCCCACTCCGGGGATGCGAAGCATGCTGACCACGCCGGGGGGAATTTCCTCCTTCAGCTCTGCCAGCTGTTCGTGATCTCCGGTGGTGACAATCTGCTCAATCTGCTTCGCCAGGTCTTTGCCAATGCCTTTGAAGGCGGTCAGATCTCCGCCTTCGGCCACCAGTGTGGCGAAAGACTCGGCCGTGGAACTGATGGTCCGGCTGGCATTGCGATAGGCGCGAACTCGAAACGGATTGGCCTCCTGAATTTCCAGCAGGTCCGCCAGCTGCCCGAATACCGCACCAATTTGATCGTTCTTCATCTGTTTTGCCGAGAAGTGTTCCCAGTGAGAACCCGCCGAACCGTGTGTCGCGGGCGCGTGCAGGGATTCTAGAAGTCCGTTCGAGAAAGAGTAGTCAGCGGCGCGGGGTGCGGGAGCGGTGGGGCTGCCTTGCGGGGGTATGTGGCAACCGTTCTTCAACGATTCTTTCCCCAGCAATTCACTTCCAGGTGATGCGGCACCGACGGCAATCAGCCGGGCGTCTGTTCGTCTGCAGAGACGGTCTCGGGCGGCGAATCGACGGTGGGGGGCGGCAGGGTGGGATTGAGCATCGCCCCCAGAATCACGACGCCGAACAGGCCGAACAGCAGACCACTGGCGATCACGCCACTGACTGCGGCGAGGAATCGGGTGCGGCGGGGCATGATGAGTCCGACGACACACAACACCCAGGCCACCAAAGTGAGTACGGCCGTGGAGCCTCCCAGAATGAGGATCCGCAGTTGATCGGGAGAATCGGATTCCAGCTGGGCCACATCCTCAATGCCGGCCGGCAGGAGTGCGACCCAATAGAACAACAGTCCGCACAGCGCAACAGAGATCCCTGTCAGCACAGCGGCAATGACGGCGACAGTATTGGGCAATGGTTCCGGGGAAGTCAGTCCGGAGCCGGTGGGAGATTCAATTGACGTGGGCATGAGGAAATTCTCAAACGATGGCCTATCATACCCCACCTTCTGACGACGTGCACGGGCCAGCATTCTGAACCCTGGCACCTGACGCGAAATTTACAGGCCTGATTTCATGACTGACGCTTCTGCCAACCCACTTGTCTTTCTGGCCGCCACTGATCTGATGATGTGCAGCAGTGTGGGAGGCGCCGCGCGAGTGGCCGGCGCGGAATTTCGCAGTGGTGACGCGGTTGCCGCGGCCGCGACCGTGTCGGAGCATCCCCAGACGCTGCTGCTGATTGACGTGGGATACGCGCGGGAAGAGATTTCAAACTGGGCGAAAAACTTTCCAAAGGCTGCTTTGGCGCGTGCTGTCGCCTTTGGGCCGCACGTGCATACGCAGTTGCTGCAACTCGCCCGCGAGGCGGGTGTGGGACAGGTGATCAGTCGCGGACAATTCTCTGCCGGCATGGGCCGTATCATTCAGGACTATCTGGATTCGCTCGAAGCCTGAGTGTCGTGAGTGTCACGGCTGCGGGCTTCTCCCACGGAACCCCGGAGAACCGCCGGAGAATGCCTGAGCAAACACCACAGGTTCTCAAACGCACGCTGGCAGCATAGACTCCGCCAGTCCACTTGTCTTGAGGCCAGGTCCACCGTGCAATCTCTGTTTCCCCCATCCCTGCTGCAGCAGATTGAAGTCACAGGCGTTGTGTCTGTGCTGATCATTGATGATGTTGATCACGCGGTGCCACTGGCGAAGGCGTTGCTGGCTGGCGGTGTCAATGTCATGGAACTGACGCTTCGCACAGATGCTGCTGTGGAATCGCTGAAACGCATTCGTGAAGAGGTGCCTGAGATGACGGCGGGCATCGGGACCGTACTCACGCCCGAGCAGGTGGACGAGGTGGCAGCAGCCGGTGCCCACTTTGCTGTGGCTCCCGGCCTGAATCCCCGCGTTGTCCAGCGGGCAGCGGAAGCGGGGCTGCCATTTGCGCCGGGTGTGATGACGCCCTCGGATGTGGAGCGGGCCGTCGAATTGGGGTGCCGTGAACTGAAGTTCTTCCCCGCGATGCCCTCCGGCGGGCTGCCCATGGTGAACAGCATTCGAGCACCGTTTGCTCATTTGGGAGTCCGGTTTATACCACTGGGAGGCGTCAACGCAGAGAACATGAGCGACTGGCTGGCCAGTCCGGCCGTGTTTGCGGTCGGCGGTTCCTGGCTGACACCCCGATCGGCCGTTGCTGCGGGCGACTGGGCAGAAATCACCCGTCGCGCGTCGGAGGCCGTAACAATCGCCAACACGGTGCGGTCACAGCAGCGTAGTTGAATGAGAGACGCGCGTCGCTGATTCGTGATCTCCACTGCCTTCACAGTCGCTGACCCAATGAAACACGGACCATGAAGTCTGCCGGAATCTCTGTCGTGCTGGCTGCGGCCGCCTTTTTTCTGGCGGCAGCGCGGATCAACCCTGGGCTGGTGGATTCAGATCTGCCCTCGGGACCTGGCCTGACGCTCGATGAGTCTTTCAACATCGGTCAGGGCGTGTATCTGTTTGAGTCCTTTCTGGACCACGGGCCGCTGCTGTTCACTCCTTCGGGAGCAGAGGATGTTTTTGGCGCCGAGGGCTATCTGCCCGATCATCCGCCGCTGGCTCGTTTCATGCTTGGCGCCGCGCATCAGCTGACCGCCTGGGTGATTCCCGGGGCCGAGCTGGGACTGTTCAATGTTCCGGCCGCTCGTCTGGGCAGCTGTGTCTTTTTGGCGATGACCGTGTTGGTGCTGGTCGAGTTTGTCCGTCGACGTTACGGGCTGGCCACGGCCGTGCTCTCCGCGGTTTGTTTTCTGCTGATGCCGCGAGTCATTGGTCATGCGAGAATTGCGGCGCAGGAAACCACGACGACTTTCTTCTGGCTGGCCGCCATCGTGCCGTTGCTGACGTGGTGGACCAAAGACAGGCCCCCCACGCTGCGGCAGACTTTGGTGTCCGGTGTGTTGTTTGGGCTGCTCATGGCGGCCAAAATTCAGGCCGTGTTTGTGCCGCCGGTGCTGCTGGTCTTTAGTCTTGTGCGGCATCGCCATCGTGCCATCGTCCCCCTGGCTGTCTGGGGAGTCACGGGCTTTGTGGTGTTCTTTGTGCTGTGGCCCTGGCTGTGGCTGGATCCCGTGGAGCATCTGCTGCAATACATCGTCAAAACCAAAGAACGCCCCACGCTGTACGTGTGGTATCTGGGCCGCCGGTATGCCGATCAACAGGTGCCGTTTCACTATCCGTTTGTCATGTTGCTGGCCACTACGCCACTGGCGGTGGTGCTGGGATTCGGCTGGCGTTTGGTTCAGCGAAAACTGGATCGTGTGGAAGTGCTCTCTCTGGCGACCGTCGTGTTTCCATTGTGCGTGTTCGCTCTGCCCGGAACTCCGGTTTACGACTCTGCGCGATTATTTCTGGTGGTGACACCGCTGCTGGCCTTTCTTTCCGCCCGAGGGCTGGTTTCCGTGTGGCAGACGCTGCCCGAGGAAGTCTCCGGCGTCGCACCGTCAGCTGACAACACGGCGGTAGCCCCCTTGTCTCGCAGGCGGCGTTCGCTGGCGATCGTTGTTTACGTAATCGCGATCATCGTCAGTGTGCAGAGATTTTCGGGCGGGCAGCCGTTCTGCCTGGAAGAATATTCACTCACCGTGGGCGGCACGCGTGTGGCGGTGGAGAAACTCGGTCTGGAGGCCAGCTACTGGGCCGAAGGGCTGAACGCGGATTTCTGGGAGCAGGTTCCAGAGGATTCCACCGTCTACGTGACGCCGGTCAGCCATCAGTTTCAGCTGACTGACGTGCAGCAGCTGGTGCCCATCGTGCAGCAGCGGAACATCAACCTGCAGCCGTTTCTGTATGACGCCACCAGGCAGCGGGGGTTGCTGCTGCAACTGCACCGCCTTGCCGATCTGCCGCCGGGACTGCGGGGCGTTCCCAAAGGAGCCGCCGTGATTGCCGAAGCGAAGTATCGGGGCGTGGTCCTGGCACGACTGGTCGATACGACAGATGCCAACTGGACACAATTTCAAAGCTGGCCCGCCGATCAGCAGTAAGTGTTCGGAAACATGCGTTCAACGCTGGCCCCTGGCTTTCCCGCGCGGGCAGGTGTACGCGCTGGCATCCCATTTCGTTTGCGCGACGAACTGGTAGGATGAACGTTTTGCGAAACACTCACAGCGGTTGGGCTTATGCTGAAAATCTTTGCCTTCATCACCATGGTTTTGTCTGCTCTGGCGTTGCTCATTGCCGCGTTTTCGCTGGACCTGGGCACAACGATCTTTGCCCTGTCCGGCATTCTGATTGGCGCTCTCACGCTCAATCAGCAGGAGACACTCGACCAACTGCATAAGCTGGAATCGCAGATCCGCGAAATTCCCAAACGCCAGCCGCCCCCGACATCGCCCCAGCAATGGGATGTCGAGGACGTTACCGTTGGCGGCAAGTCGAAGGCCTTTGACTTTCTGTCCGATTCCGACGCTGATCCGTCGTCAGCTGCGTCACACGAAAACGTTGGCGATGGCGGCGAGCACCACGAGCTTGACAAGCACGATGAGCTCGGCAAACACGACCAGACCGATGCGCCGGATGCCGAAGACGAGTCAGATCGATTCTGACATCAATTCTGTCGCCACCGCGCGTCTGCGTTTTCTCCACAACAGGAACCCGCCCATCAGGCCCGCCACGGCGAAAGTGCCCGGTTCAGGGACGGCGGCCGTGTTGGCTCCCAGAATCACGTTGTCCAGTCGCCCGGTGTCGCCGCCAATGGCGCCCGACAGATATTCACCGCGAATCTGCAGCGCTGTGACGTTGGCCAAAGCCGTCTGCAGGTCAGCATTGGTGGCCGCTCCGCCGCCGGACACCTGCCAGCCGGACGAGTCATTCAGGAACGTAGAGAAGGTCGTCCAGTCGCCAGGGTTGGGCAGCGTGGGGAAATTCTGCAGCAAAGTCAGTCCTCCCCCAATCAGACGGATGTCCGTGGCGTCAAACAGGCTGCCACTGCCCGTGTGGCGGATGTCGTACGACAACGAATGATTGAAGTGTCGCGACTGATCGCCAAGAAAGGCGGCGGGGGCGTCAAAGAACCACGCCACACCGCTTTGCGCGTCGGTGTCCTGGATCATTCCGCCCGGATTGCCGCCGGTGGCCATAAACACGGGAGTCGTCGAAGCGCCATTGCTGGAGATGGTCCAGCCCTCTGCGCTGGCATCAAACGTGCTGCTGATCACATCGGCAGAGACGGAAGACCAGCACAGCAGGCAGGCAGTCTGCAGGCCCAGGAAAGCGAAAGACACGAACGAGGAACGGGTAAGCATGGCGGTGACCTGTAAGGAGGAGACAGTTTGGCCACACTTTACCCACGCTGCTTCGGGTTGCTGTCAGGTGATCACCGGACAGAGGGGTCAGGAATCGTGGGCCATCGCTGTCCCGTCCCGCCCCGCCGATTCCCTATCCCGTCCATCCGGCGCTTCAATCTCCACGGCAAAGCCAGACTCCAGTTGGGGCAGCAGCCGGACGTGTCCGTTGATCATCCGCACGCGGTCGGAAATCGTCCGCAGATCACTGGCCGACCTGACGGTCCCCCGGTTGTTGCTCTGGCCGTCGGGAGTCTGCACGGGGGCGGTCGATAACGCCTCAGGATTGACTGTCATCTGGTCCGTGTACCGCAGGCGAATGTCGTTTTCACGGGCCTCCAGCAGTGCGGTCGCGGTCTCCGCTTCTGAGTGTTTTAGCGTATTTTGAATCAGCTCCTGAAAGATGCGATACAGCTGTTCTTTGACAAACCGGGAGGGGGCTGCCGTGTCATCCAGCTGCAGGTTAAACTGTAATCCGGTCCTTTGCTGAATGCTCTGAGCATGCTGGCGAAGTGCGGCAGCCAGCGACTGGCCTTCTACGGCCGCCGGTTCCAGCGCCATGACGACTCGTCGCAGTTCAGCGCTGACCGACTCTGTGTCCTGAATCAGACGCGGCAGTCCGTTATCGTTTGCGCTGCCCGCAGCGATTGCCTCAGAGTCGTCGGCCGCAAGTCGTCCGTGTTCCAGCTGCAGCCCGATTCTTAAAGCGGCGAGGGATTGTCCGATGCCGTCGTGAAGATCGCGACTGATGCGGCTGCGTTCCTGCTGCTCGGCGGCCAGCAGTGCCTGGCTGGTTGCGGCCATCTGACGGTGGAGTTGCTGGTATCGCGACATCAACACGGCGAAGCAGCCAACGGCGAATAGAGCGGCGGCATAAACATCCAGCGGAATGTTCTCCAGCAGCAACAGTGTTCCGGGGATGCTGTACGTCACCGTGGGCAGGAACAGGCACGCCAGGCTGGCGGAAAAGGTCTTCGCTCCGAGGCGTCTGCGTCGAATAGCCCGCACGCACACGCTGGTGAGTACGCCGCCAACCAGGACAGTGGCCGCCAGACACAGGGTCAGCATGGTGACACGCTGCGCTGCCGGCAGCAGTGCGGCCAGGGCGATGCCGATGGATGCTGTGACCGTGAGCGGACGCGACCAGCGGCCTGCGGGCAAATCGAACATCTGGTGAGCCAGACGCACAAACAGAAAGGGAACGGCGGCCAAAGCCAGATTGTGACAGGTCTCCAGCCACGGCGTGTGCCAGACCGCGGTGACGCAAAACGGCAGCTCGAAACAGTAACTGACCACATAGCCTGCCATGAGCACTGCCAGCGTGGAAAACGCGGGCCGCAGAACGGACGTTCGAAACAGCAGCATTCCGAGCAGAATGGCGAATATCCAGATAGTGAACACGACGGTCTCTGCGAGAGTCGCGTGTCGTTCGGCCCTCATGACCCGCAGACGCAGTGCCTGTCGGGAATCAATCATCGGGGCCAGATGCTGCGATCGCAGAAGTCCGCCCGCGTAGTAAACCCGCTGAATGCGAATGGCCAGTAGGTTGTCTGTTTTCCGCAGCACACCGTCGGGGATGTCGTAAAGTCGCACCATCCGCCCTGTGGTTTCGTAGTGCTCCCCGATGGTCCCCGTTTTTCCGATCAGTCGTCCATTCAGCCAGACTTCATCCGCGTCAGACACACTGCCCAGCAGCACCGCCAGTGGGGCGGCAGGCCTGTTTTCCTGTGCCCAGTTAAAATGGATCCGGTACCAGCCACGCGTCACTGAGTCGGGCAGTCCCAGAGAATCCCAGCTGGCGGGTACTTCGACCTGCTGCCACTGAGAGTCATCAAAGGTCACCTGGAAATACTCGGGGCGATCGGCCGCCACAAAAGGGTGCCGCCCCGACAGACGCAGCTCGGCCGCAGTCGTGGAGGCGATCATCGGAAACGCCGCAGCGAAAAGAGCAATGAGACGAAAGGCGGACATCACAGCCATCCCTGGCGCGTGGCCACCCGAATGAGTTCCGGCGCGGAATGCACGTTCAGCTTCTTCATCAGTCGTCCGCGGTAGGTCTCCACAGTCTTGATGCTGACTTGCAGCTGCGCGGCAATCCGGCGATTGGTTAGCCCCTCAGCCACGAAGTGGAGTACCTGCTGCTCGCGTTCGCTGATGTCCGGCTGTTCCGGCATTGACGCCAGCGGATCGGCCACACGCGGACTGACAAACGTCCGGCCGATATGTGCCCGGCGCACAGCCTGCAGCAAATCGGTGACGGCATCGTCCTTGTGGACGAAGCCGGCGTAGCCGGCGCGCACCACACGCTGGGCCAGGATGGGATCGGCGTGCATGGTCAGGGCCACAAACGGAGCCGTGGTTCCCGCCTGTCGACAGGCGGCCAAAAGTTCGGCAGGTTCCGGACCCGGCATGGTGATGTCGACAATGGCCACATCCACGTCGGCCTGTCCGAAGAAGCGCATGACTTCAAAACCGCTGCGAACCGTTCCGCTGACGTGAATGTCGTCATGCCCGGCCAGCAGCGCTTCCACGCCGTGTCGCATGATCTGATGGTCGTCAGCCAGTAAGACCCGAATCATAGTGTCCTCCGCATCGCCGCAGCATAAGGACGCCGTGTGGCGGATGAAAAGCCAAAATCGAAGTGTTGCCCGGTCCGCCAGCGGCGTTTGCCCGGCAGGCCGTCGGTCGGGCGCCTTGATTTTCCGCACAGGGACGCGAGACTCCGGAACGCAGCCCGCACGCGAGGCTGGCTGCGGCAATCGGCGTTCAGGACATCCGACCGCAGGCGTTTGAACCGCGTCCCTACCGGACGGTCGTCTGCCAGACTCCTGGTGTCCAGTGACAAAAAACAACCGCAGGCGAGGCTCGGGATGACGGCAGGAACACAGACGCACATTGGCACGCCCAGGCAAACACAGGCGCACCCCGACACACAGACAAACACATACACACAC
>JANSXP010000051.1 GCA_024742875.1 Planctomycetaceae bacterium
ATGGTCTCCGCATCGCGAAGCTTCTTCACAATCTGCTCCGCTGAATGACGCTTTCGTCGTTTCGTTGACATCGAATCTCCTTGCCTATCTCGGCTCCGAGACTCTCATAACTGCTGGACCAATTCAACAATGGCAGACCACCCGGACAGCCGTATCAACCAACGCAGTTGACAAATGGTCACATATCGTGGTTTTGGTACAACGCACTTGGGCGGCTTGTCGATACAAACTGGACAAGCCTGCCACAAAATCAGTATGACCTTTTGCAGACCATGAGTGACGGTGATGTGATTGCCAAAAAGCATCACATTTACCATGTGCGAACGGCAAAGTGCTGGTCCAACGAAAAGGATCAGATTGATTACTTCGGCATCTTTAAGCTGGTTGTTCGTATTGCCGATGATGGCACCAAACGTCTCAACTGGGAACTTTTTGAGGAGGACGTGTTTCAATGAAAGCGATTACAGCGTTCGGTTTTTTGGCATTGTTGAGTGTGGGAGCGGCGGCAATTGCGTGGCAATCACAGCCGCCACAGAACGATGAACCGGGGTGTTGTGGCGAGGATTCAGGTGAGTACGAATTGACAGCTGAGGAAACGGCAGCGGTCGAACAAATTTTTGCGGACGCCGACGCAAACGGCGTGGTTGCTCCAGGTACGGTCGTACCTGGAGGAATCGTGTTGCAGCCTCCCTCCGATGATGTCAGATACACCTTTGCCATCCCAGAGGAAAAGCAATCATGGGGCGCGGCCGACAAAATTGGCGTATCTCAGGATTTGGTTGATCAGTTTGGTGACATGACAACAGAGCTGGATGCGATCGAAGCTGTTCACATTGAGCGTGAGCAGTTTGTCATGGACGACAAGCGAATTGACATCCCATCCAATGCTGTCTGGGAAATCAGGGTGACAAAGGTTGTCGATTACGAAGGGCAGCCCGCCTACGAAGTATTCGCCAACGCTGGAGTTGCTGGTATCGCCACGTATGAATGGAATGGTGGCGTGTGCTGGCTGAAAGAAATGTGGAGTGTTGAAGACGATGGCGTACCGCAATTGCTGAATCGTCAAACGTGGGACTTTACTGAACAGTTCGTGCTGCCAGAGTAACACGACCTCACGCATCCGGCAGGGGATCAGGATTAGCCGGGCCTGATCCTTTTTTTATGCGCTTTGCCGGAACTCCGCACCCGCCACTGACGTCACAAATCAGTTGGCAACCCTAACCCAAACGGAGCAGTATGTGATGAAACGAAAGTCAATTCTGTGGGCAATCTTTGCGGTGACGTCACTCATAGCTGTGCAGCAGAACATGCCGGACAGTCGGCCGTGATTGGAACAGCCAGACGATCCAATTGTTGCCCGACAGCAGGTGGTGCTGTCGGACGACGAGACGATGTCGTTTAATGACTATTCAGACGTCAGTGAGCAGCGGATGCGGCCGAAGCAGGAAAACGAATGGCAGCAATTCGTTGACGAGCAATATCGGCGTTCTTCGGCAATGCAAGCGAGCAGCATGTCATGGGAAAACGATCGGGACGTGAAGCGATTAAAGCACAATCTCCCCGGTTTTGGAGACGAGTTGGCAATTCCCGGTGAGGAAGGCAGCAAGCAGTGACGTCACGTAAACGCAACTGGATCATTGTCTGGGAATCGCAATCATCAGCATCGGTAGTGTCGGCCGTATCTGGTACGCATGGGAATACGAATATTTGTACATGCGTTTTTCGTCGGTCGATCCGAATGCATTCGACGATTTAAGGGAACCGTATTTTCTGCTTCCCGGCCGGGCGGATCAATGCCATATTAACGACGTGGACGCAACCAGTGACGACCGTCCTGTCGTCCACATGTATCGATCGAACGACATCGATTTTGAATTATGGTGCAGCGATCTGATGGGCGAAAAATGTAAGCAGTTCGGTGACTTTGAAATGAGCATCGACGTCATGGCGGAATGGGCATTTCTAAATAAGAAACACTGTTACAGCGCTGGGCATAACCAGCCTGAATGGATTAACGGCGACTTTTGTTGTGGCAGGCTTTGGGCGGCGATGGATTGGCAGCCAGATAACGTTTTTGATCGTTTCTTTGAGGATAAGCCGCAGGTTGCTTACATGTCAGTCAGCATTGTCTTCGAGCGCCGAAGCAAGGGTCGTCGCACATGCTTGTCTGTTTGGCGGGGTGTTGTCGATTTGGACTGGTCACAAAACTGACCCCTTGCGCGCGTGACAGCGGCGCGTTAGCCTGTGGCCAAAGGAGATCGCCATGGGTAACCCCCGAAAAAGCAACGCACAACATGTTGCTAATGGCACGTTCCGAAAAGATCGGCACGGTTCACCAGTCACCGCACGAGCTATTGATCTCGTCACAGAGCTGCCACCGGCACCCGATTATTTTTGCGAATATGCCGTTGAACACTGGTCAGCTCTGGGTAATGAGCTGGTACGCGAAAAGAAGCTGACCCGCAGCGAGCTGCACCTGCTCGCATCCGCCTGCACCCTGCATGCACGCATCAGGGATCTGGGTGACGTCATCACACGTCGTCGTGAAACGCTTAACGGCTTTTTCACTGACGACAAAGAAACGATGAACGCGCTCAAAGAAAGCCGCATGACAATGCCGCCGTACAACAAGTGCCTGACCGATCTGGGTATGGGGGCTGTTGCTCGAAGCCAGGCCACGCAGTCACTGGCCGTGACGTCATCCGGTGGACCCAAGCGGAAGCCCGCATTCAGTAAGTAGTGAGCTGGGTTAACCAGACGCCACTGGCTGACATTCCGACGCATGACGCGAACGGTACGGACTGGCTCGATGTGACATTCAATGCACGTAAGGACTTACGACACGGCTTCTTCGGTGCTAAGGAGGATAGCTCGAATAGGACCTCATTGAAGGCGCTGTGGACAAGAGCCCTGACATCTGAACGACGGTCCGCACATCGGTAGCGATCTGCAAAACCCAAGCAGCCAGCATGTGAACGATCGCTGTGTGCCGCGTCTGGTGGGCATTGCGGTCACGCACACCCGCTTCTTGCAGCAGTGGTTTTCACACGCGGCGGTGGTCCTGTTCACTACAGAAGTGGCTCAACTTGACGCACTGCGAACGTAGAACCGCCGTCATGCTGAACACGTGTTTTTTGATGGGGGGATTGAATGGTGAATTGCAATCGCGTGACCGTAATGGGCAGGTGTCAACGTCGGTTCGCCCTGGTATCATTTCCTGCAGTTCAGCCATCGCTCGCTTCGTTCAGGGCGGTGTCGTAGCACCTTCTGTTGTAGGACACTACTTAACTGTGATTTCGGCAATAATTACATTTCTGGCCGTGCTCCTTTTCGCGGCAGCAATCAAGTCGCTCGGCGGCCTCAAAGAGATGTACGACCACACCGACTCTGGTCCCAAAGACCCGCTGCATACGTCCTTTAGCGTGCTGTTTTCGACTAATCCACCAAGCCCGGAGTTCCGTTCGCATCAACGCCGAATTATCTGGATGTTCTGTGGCTCCATGCTGCTGCTCTACGTCGCTCGCATCGTGTCCGTACAGTCGTCACAGTAGCAGGTCTCAGCAACTACAAGGCCCACAAACGTCGCATGATCGAGGAGACGTTTTCCACGATGCTATCGGGACATAGTATCCAACCCGGTTCTGGGTATCCGGATATTCCGATCTGACCCGATCAGTCGCAAAACATGATGTTTACACTAGGCCTTCGGCATGGGGAACTGCATAGGGGAGATCGTATGTCGTCTGCGCTCGGCAGGATCATCGGGTAGCACATCCTTAGTCCTGTGCCACGCCATGTTCGCTACAGGATAAAAACGGCCCCTAGCCTGGCGGCGACTCAGTGGCTCCTCTGCAAACAGCGACGCAGTGGTCGGCCGGCGATGAGAATCAACAGGCAGGAGGAGAGTGCTGCCGACGCAAACCAGAATTCGATGGCCACGTACCATCTTCCACCGGGCAAGTAGAGGGTGAATGGCCCGGAGTACCACACCTCAGACTTCGGCGAGACGTGTTGCACGCTGTACCAGTACCGGTCGAGCGAAGACTGTGCATATGCCCCGGTGTCTCGATTGTACGGACCGCGGAAAGGGGCAATCACGACGTCAACGTCGAACGGCACTCTAACCACCTCGGGGTCAAAGCCGAAATGGACAATCGTTCTGTCCGAACTAAAACGGGCCATCCCCCATTGGCAGAACAACTTCAAATCGAACATCTTGCCGTTCAGCGTGGCCGCATAAAGAGTTACCCCGAGGACACAGAGACATGCAAGTGTTGCAAACGGTCGTATGATCCTAAACGTAACGCGCCTTGCTTCGGTCAGTGACACTCGGTTGAGCATGGTGGAGCCTCCGCTGGGACCGTAACCGAAACTCATAACAGATGACACGGCAAATGGGTCGACTCTATGCACGGCAAACCTGGAATCGCGGGCATAGGGAATACGACTTTCCTGGGATGGAATTGACGGCTGTGATTTGGTTTCTCTGCAAACTGGCTGCCCGGTCGGCGTTGGTAACTGCCATTGCGATGACGGTCCTCTGCCAGTTTCAATACGTCGTTGCGTGGTGGTCGTATTTCGCTGCGTACTCCACGCCTGAGGGGTGGGCTGTTGAGTAGCCCCCGTGATTGTTCAGATGTCGCGTTCTTTAGGATTCTCGCACCTGGTTTTGATAAACCGATCCCCAGGCTCGCCTACTTCGTACCAATCGAACACCGTGTGTTCATCGACCACGGATATCTGGTCACCTCTGCTTGTGCTCAACGCGCAGCTCTGGGGGATTGACCGCCGCAGAAAACGAACGGGCAGCGGCGAAGACTCTTAGCACATCTTTCCAGGGGGATTCGATGGCGAATTACAACCGCGTGCCCTGATGGGGAGGACCTCAACTTAGGCCGGCTGTGGTACAATTTCGCATGGTTCAAATATCGTCCGCTTCATTCAAGGCGGTGTTGTGAAAACCTTCCAGTGTTGGAGCGAGCTATTCGTACGTCAGACCAAATCGCAGTTGAACTCGCTGAGACGATTCGGAACATTTACAGACGTCCCTCAATGTACTCGCGCCCAGCCAATATCGAATGCACGCTCTGGGACTTTCACTGGGCGTGGGGGATTGTCCATGAATCCGAGAGAGAATTTCAGAGACTCCGCTGCGACATTCTGTCACGGCACCAAGCTACGAGCGGGCTGTTTTCGCGATTCAAACACGACAATCCCGACGCGACGGATGAAGATGCTCTTGCATTTACACTCAACGAATGGCGATCGATTTCACTCGCTCTTGGTGTTCCGCTCGATCCTGATGCGTCTTGCACCTAGATCGGCCCAATCCTGAGTCACATCTGGCAGGTGTTGCTCTGATGGATGTCAACGCTCGCTGGCCTTGGTACAATTAGGCGTAGCTCAAACACCGTCCGCTTCGTTTAGGGCGGTTTCGTAAAAACCTTCCGGTCTGCGGACAAGATCAAACCAATGGCAACTGACTGGCGTCCCGACTTTGAGCAGGCTCTTGGCGAGACCTTTGGCGAATTCGTCTCGCCACCTGTGCCGTTAGAGGATGCGTCCGCGCACGAATGCTGCGAAGTTGTTTGGCACGTGGTTGGCGAGGGCGTGACTCCGGCAATGCTCGCAGCGCTCGATGAAGCTGGAATCACCGAACTGGCGAAATCCTTCGGCGAGGACTTCGAATGCGATCCACCAACCTTCAAACAAATCCGTGACGCAATCTCCCACACGTTGGCACGCTGGCCTGTGGGGTCTTTGGGTGAATCAACGTCTTAACTCGCTTCGTCGTCGGACAACTTGGTTTTTACGCTGAGGCCTTCGGCACAGGCCCTTGATGAGGGCCACCCGCAGCTCGATTAGTGGGAGGATCGGGAAACCGGAGAGAAGCGATCGAAGCTCCGCGTGCTTGGCGAGTCGTTTCAGGTCGTTCAGACGCGATTCTGATAGCGTTCGTTGAACTCCCGGTTCTTCTTCAGCTTCATCATCTGTCGAAACGCAGCCACAAAGAACTGCCAGTTCCCCAGCCGGAACGTGTCGCCTGAATGCACAACACCCTTGTGGCAGGTGAAGCAAAGGCTCACACCGTTCCGTAGCTCATACGCTTTTTTCGGGTAGAGCGATTTCGGGTAAACGAAGGTCTTCCCGAGTCGCGAGGCCCACTGCATGACATCTCACGAATGTAGAGGCTGTCAAAGGAGTCCATCGGGCCTCCGCACGCTACCATGTGTGGAAACGCGAGGAAGTCGAAAGGGCGACCTTCTTCGTTGAAGATTTTTCGAACGCTGTACTCAGCCAGACCGATGTCTGCCGAGGGTTCGAATGCAGACCAAACTCTCATTGCGAATACTAATCAGAACGGTGAACGCCTAGGCTTCGAATTATCCGGCGCGTTGCAGTGTCATCAACTGCCCTTTAAGACAACAAACATTTTGAACACGCTTACAATGTCTTTGGCCATGAACAACTCTGGATTGCTTTCCTCGTCGCCCCACAATTCTGGATACAGTTCCATATCCGTGGAGATCAGGCACTTTAGCTCTTCAAGTTTTAGTGAAGACGAACTCATACATTCCCAATTGACGGGATGCATTCTTGGGCGGAAACGATCAACAATCGCTGACGACAAAGTCGCCGGACGTTGCATCGTTGGGTTAGCAAGGTCAAAACGTCGCCCTTCGCTGTCCACTAAAATCAAGAACTCAAGCAGACAATGGGCCTTGAAGATCTTCCGAGTTTGCAGTGTTAGCTGATATGAAGAAGCGATTAGTGTCAGTGCATAGTTCGGATATCCGAATCTCAACGCTGGCCACACAACTTGGTCGAAACAGAACGCTCGCATTTCTCAGGTTCCCAGACTTTGTCTTCGATCGCTTGGCAAGCAAGAGCCACTCACAGTGACAGACCTAAACGTGGTGGACTTCAATCGGCCCGCCAACCCGGCCGCACATCTGGCACGTGTTCCCGTCGCGCAGGCGGCAGGACGCCGTACTAGACCGCATAGAGACGGATCGCCAAGCCGCCCCAGAGGTTCATCTGCGGCAGGAGAATGCACAACATGTCGACGATTATAGACTCCCTCGCGTTCCCCAATTTGGTGGATTCGCTTCGTGAGTTTGGTTGGGCGGAAACACGTAGTGTGGGAGATCATTTTGACTTTGATGCAATCATCAGTCACGGATACGCATGCTGTCCGTTTTCACGTCGGATTCTATCGGAATTTGGAGGACTTACGCTGGAAGACGAACGGATCAATCACGGATACCGGCCGCCGCAACCCAGTTTTTGGGAGCGGTGGACTTTGGGAAGCCCAAGCTTTAAGAAACACCAGCTGACTCGGTGCATTTCGTTTACTTCCGCCAGCATCTTGAATGCAGCGTCTCCCAGTAACGTACTGTATGCCGCTTCATATGCTGTTGGTTCTGTATTGTGCCCTGTTGCAACGTTTTGCGGAGTAGATATTCTGATTTGCACCGATATGGCTTCTCGGTTGTACATGCATGACTCGCAAACTGACTCGGTTCTGCGTTTCAGTGGATTCAATGAGCTGCTGCATGGTTTTTTTTCTAAGAGCCTTCGGGACGAAGTTGTTGAAGAGTTCAAAAGTTCATTGGCGCCCGAAGAGTTTGAATGGAATTCTGACGAACTACGAAGAGACGGGTTGGAGATACGATCCTAAAGTGCAACACGGTTATGTGTAGTGGTGCCCACAGTACCTCCGGCATTCGTCCCCGGGAAGCAACACCCGTCCCGCAGTCGACAGGCCGTTGCCCACTTGCGGAGCCGGTAGCTACTGAGTATGCTCATCAGTGCCACTCTCCTTTTCGCTCTGAAAACTGCACTGCAGTGGGTCTATGCCCACAATTGATTCGGGCTTTTTTCCTCTGAGCGACTCGACAGCGGCTATCCGCTTCACTTCCGCAAGCAATTTATCGCGATCCAGCGTCGCACATTTTCGAACATGGCGCAGAAGCCACTCATCAATAGCGGAGTCGTAGGTTGGGAAGGTTGCTGCCTTGACTCGATAATTCGATGGGTCGATTGGGATGTGATATACCTTTGCGGCACCCTCGTAGAAGTCTACTTTGTTTCGATCAGCGTACATCTTCGGTAATAGCTCGTCACGCATTTCGTATCTCACTCGCTCATTCTCGATTGATAAGTTTACCCAAAAGCTGGTTCATTGCCGTGTTCTGCTTTCGAATTTCCTCCGCGATCGTCTCGCCCATCTGTTCGTGAGCCTGTGACATTGCGGAGATCACCTTCCAGTGGAGCACGCCAAAGCCAACACACAGCGCACCGAGGATCGCGATCGCGCTCATATCGCCCCACGAGTCAAGCTGCTCGGAGCTGACGACGTAAGCGAGCGTGAGACCGCATGTGATTGAGCCGAAGACATACATGGCATCCAATCCTTAACTTGCCTTGTTTCGAATAACTGCGAACTGACGGCCATCTCCAAAGATCACAAGCTGCTTCTCGAGGCGATCGGCGACTGCCGTTGCGAGTTGCAGTTCGTCCCTTCGGTCCACGTCGTCAACGAAAATCACTGCGTCGTGTGACGCATGGTCGCAAACCCAATCGAGCCCACGAGAACGCGGAGAGCCGTAGGGACCATCAATCAGCATCACGCGGAACTGCCGGTCGATGGGAAAGTCGTACCAACCGTCCCGCACAGGCCGATAGACGCCCGATCGGAACCGGGCGGCCTGGCGTTTGTCGGACTCCACCGCATAGTGCCTTGTGGCCGCCTGAAAGGCCGACGTGGACACGCCGCAGCCGAACTCGACCGTCACGTCGTCCGGACGGACCTCGGCCTCTATGGCCTCCCATAGCTCCTGGGAGCATGTCATGGACAGGCTGTAGCCCAGACGGTGCCACCGGGCCCGGGCCGCGTCAAAGAGCGACCGTCCGGTCTGCCGGGGACCATCGCCCAGATTGAACAGCGTTTTTGGCGGCGGGACCTGATCGGCCAGCGGCGAATCGTGATCAGCACACCGGTAGCAGTTTCGGCGGCCTTTGTTGCCGCCGTGGCCAATCGTCGAATGGACGGCCACGTGCGACACGGGCGAGGGATCCACGAAATACATTGGGCGGCGCAGGCTGTTGCAGATCTTCCCGATCGCGGTGTCTGAGTTGGCGATCGTCCACGGTTCTGCCCGCCGGCGATGATGCTCTGACTTGTGTATATGGTTGCCGATGTCTTTGTCACGATGCGTTCAGCGTCCCAGTCTCGGTGGGCCGTCTGTTTCGCTCGCATCCTCTTTGCTGGCGTCGGCGTTTACGTGAATTTGTCCGTGGCTGCTCAGATCTCGTACGTCTCGTAGTCTGCTGGTGGCCGAACCAGGTTTCTGCGCCAGGCCTCGGCACATCCGGGCTGTGTGTCAGCGGACCATGGCTGTTACGATTTCGGTAGTTCAGGGCGGTGTTGTCAAAACAGTCCGTTCTGCGCCTGGTCCAGATCTATCAACTGACAGGAAGGTGCTTATGTCCGACGCACAGAATGAGATTGCCCAGCTAAGGAAGAACCGCAATTTGTTGCTTGTTGGAGCCCTGCTGTTGGCAGCAGTACGGCAATGAAGTTTGCTGGGCTGTTTTCTGTTGGCGTAATCCCTCCGTGGGCCAGCGCTGTACTGGTTGTCTATTTGATTGGTGCAGCCGTTTACATGTCAATAAAGCTTTCGAGACTGCAATAGTGTGCAGCAGTTGCCTGCCGCATACCGTATCGCCGTCCGCGGACGGCACGAGGAAGGGGGGGGGCCAACGATTACCCCACCGATGGCGTATGTTGAAGAGCCGTTGAGACCGTTTCACGCAGTAGGAAGTTGTCGTGCCGAATGCTGGAATGAACACCGGAACCGTGCAACTGCTTTCGCTTGTCGTCGTTCTGTCATTTTCCGGCTGTGGAGGTCACCAACCAGTGGCAAAGGATCGGGGGGCAGTAAAAATGAAGTCCCCGATCTATCTTCATCCAGAAGACGACCCGAAACTGGCGTCTGCGCCCGGGCAGGATGGGCCAGTGCCCATTCCCGAGTTGACCTGCGCAGCCTGTGAGTTTGACTTTGGTCAAATGACGGTCGGCGAGACGGGTGAGCACACATTTGTGGTGACAAACACTGGGCAGGCCGCAGCGATACTGCATTCAGGGGCAACAATGATGGTGACTCGGGTGACATTGTCCAGCAACGTACTGGCCCCGGGCGAGTCTGTGGACGTCTCTATTCGGTGGGGCGCGGGCCGGGCTGCGAACCCCGGGTTTCTGCAGGGTGCCTGGCTCTACTGTGAAGGATATTCATCCAGTCAGCAGGAATTCGTCATCCGTGGCGAGGTGGTGGCTGCGCCGAAGTGATCGCGAATGGACAACGTGTTTTGTTCTGTGGTTGGGCGTTGGGCGTATAGATCGAACTGGCAAAAGTGCTGTGGCGATTAACCGCCTGCGGCATTCCATTTGTTCGTGGTGAACCACAAGGTATCTGTGGCTCGTTGGTGTCTGTTCCGGCTGGGCGTTACATTTGCGTTTCACGAGCCAGTGTTTCGTTTTGCGAGGGGACAGTCAGATGCATTCGCCAGAGCAGCAGCAGCAGCAGAATTCACGTCGTCTGTTCCTGAAAAATGGCACGTTGATTCTGGCTTCATCGCTGGCTCGACCATTGCCTGCGGCCATCGGCCAGCCAGCTATGGCCGTCATTAAAAAAAAGCCCGCAGTGACGCTGGGCCTCATGACCGATATGCACTACGCCGATAAGCCAGCGGCCGGCAGTCGCCACTACCGTGAGACGCCACAGAAGCTGGAAGAGGCCGGACGTTTTCTGGAGCAGGAACGCCCTGACTTCCTGGTGGAACTGGGCGACTTCATTGATGCGGCATCATCTGTCAATACGGAGCTGCGGTATTTGAAGAGCATCAACAAACAGTTTGCTCAGCTTTGTCCCAACCGGCATTATGTGCTCGGCAACCACTGCGTGGACACGCTGAAGAAACGTGAGTTTCTGGATGTTGTCGAGCAGCCGAAATCGTATTACTCGTTTGATCAGGGCGGAATACATTTTGTGGTGCTTGATGCCTGCTTTCGCTCTGACGGGACGCCGTACGAACGGAAGAATTTCCAATGGACAGACGCCAATATCCCTCTGCAGGAACTGGAGTGGCTAAAGGCCGATCTCGAGGCAACCTCCCATCCGGTCGTGGTGTTTGCCCACCAGCGGCTGGATCCCAGCGGTAATCATGGCGTTCGCAACAACGCGAGTGTTCGTGCCATCCTGGAGCAGTCCGGACGTGTTGTGGCCGTGTTTCAGGGACACAGTCATAAAAACGATCTGCAGACGATCAACGGGATTCACTATTGCACGGCGGTGGCGATGGTGGAGGGTTCCGGACTGGAAAGCAGTGGATGTTCTTTGCTGAAAATTGAAGCGGACGGGACCATTGCCCTCACTGGATTCCGGCGCCAGCAAAGCTACACCTGGTCGCCGTGACAGGCGGCAATGCAAAGTCAGGACGGGGGCGAAAGCGGCCTTTGTCCTGACGATCAACTTGCCTGGCAACAGGGATTCGGCGGCTGTCGAGGGGCCAACAAGTCACTGTTGATCTTAGCCTGCGCTGAGGGGCCACAGGGATAATCAGAACTGCACCGTATGCGGCCAGCCGGGAACCGGCACCCTGATGGGACGGCGGGCTTCGTTCATCGGATGAAATTCCAGCCGCGTCTCACGTTTGATGGTGTCAAATTCCACAATGCCGTAGCCATTCAGCCCGTTCCCGGCGCCATACATGGTCACCTTGTTGCCAAAGCGATCATGAAACTCGCCCGTGTTTTTGGGTGCGTTTGGTTTCCGGTTGCCGCCGTCTTCCAGCGGTTCCCAGCGGCGACTTGCGCGGGACGAGAACGAGGGAATGGAATAGGCCACGGGACCGTCATTGAACCGCTGTACTCCGTGGCGGCACAGCGTGCCCAGATGGACATCGCCGTGCAGCAACACCACGGGAGCATCTCCGATGGCAGACAGGGCCCGATTGCGACCGGACTGCGGCCAGGCGTTGGAGTCCGTATCCGCCGACGTGGGTGAATACATGGCGACGTGCGCCCACGGACTTTGGGACAGCACCGCCCCGATGGAGCCGGACTGTTTGAGGGAGTCTGACCAACTCTTAAGAAATGCTTCCTGCCGCTGCCCCAGTAGCTGCAGGTCCGGGCGATCCAGTTTGGTGCAGTCAAAATCGGGGTCGAGGACCACCTCAATTTCAAAGTCAGTTTTGCGTTCTTTGGGGAACGTGAACCCGGGAGGAGCAATCAGACGGTCAATGACCTCAGACGGCGCACTTTTGAATTTGCGATCTTCCAGAATGGCAAAGTGAACACCGCCGTATTCCAGCTGCGTGTAGTAGGCGCGAACGCCGGCGCCGTGCGGTCCGGGATCAACCGGGTCGGGCAGGCTGCCCGTTTGTGTGAACTCGGCCGCGTTGACCCAGTCCGGATGAGTGGGATAGCCGCCCGTGGTGCGTTTGCCCTTCATGCGGGCACCGCCACGTCCCCACAGATCGTTGGCGAACACGTCGTGATCATCGGTGATCATGATCGTGGGGCGATCGCGCATCAGCTCACGAAAGGCCTCTCCAAACTTGCGGTATTTGGCCAGGTAGTTCTGCATGCCCTGCGGAACTTCTGCCTGGGTTTGTGCCCGAAACATGGGACTGCCGTAGTCGTTTTCGTAGATCTGGTCGCCGGAGAAAAACACCAGGTCCGGATCGTGGGAGATGACTTCTGCGATGGCTTCCTGCCACGGCCAGCCGATGTCTTTGTGGCAGGATAACGCCGCCATTTTCAGCCGACCGCGAGGCTCTGCCCGAAAAACGCCCTCCCAGTTTGACGTGCCGCAGGTGACTCTGAACTGTTTCCGTTGATCGGCAGGCCAGTTTTTCAGTCTGAACAGCGCAGTGGCCGTAAGCCTGTCGATTCGGGCAGTCCCGGCAGGTGTCCACGAGTCTTCCGGGCGGTCGCGCAGCCACAGTTCCACCTGACCGGGATCTGATTCGGCAGTCGGGTCTGTGTCGACATGCACCAACAGCTTCATGGTGCCTTTGTGCTGGCAGTATTGCGTCCACAGCACGTTTGCAGCGGCCGCGTCAGAGAGGGAGACACAGCACAGGAACACGCCGATCAGCGTCAGCGACCATGGTTTCATATCGTCATCCATTCGCGCTATCAGCACGCAAAGAGCATGGGATCACGTAAACAGTTCGCTCATGGAAACCCCCGTACTGTCCCCAAAGGACTCAATCGGGACGTCCATAGCGTTGGCCATCCGCACAAACAGGTTGGCCAGATTGTTGTTCTGTTCATCGTATTTGATGAACTGTCCCGCTTTGTGACCGATCTGTTTTCCACCGGCCAAAATCAGTGGGAAGTTCGTATTGTCGTGAACGCGAGAGGTCGCCGCCCCCTGAAACACCAGGCTGCGATCCAGCATCGTGCCGTCACCCTCTTTGGTGTCTTTGAGCCGGCCAATAAAATAGGCCAGCTGGCGAGCAACGAACTGGTCCCACAAGCCCCAGTCTTTAAAGCCATCGTCTGTTTTGGCTGCAGAGTGGCTCAGCTGATGCAGATCTTTGCTCATGCCGAGGCGTTTGGACAGATTGTTGGTTGGCGCTGTGCCGCCTTCCGAGGCGATCTGGTAGGTGGCCACGCGGGTGATGTCCGCCTTGAATGCCAGATACATCAGGTCATACATAGAGCGGATGTAGTTTTCGACGTCCGTGAATTCAATCTCCAGATTCATTTCCGGAGGGGCGGCGACAGCTCCCTGCTCTGCCCAGAGACGGTCGTTTTCGATCTTCTTCTCCAGATCGGAAATGGCCGACAGATATTCATCCAGCGTGGCCCGATCTTCTTTTCCCAGGCGGCGGCTGAAGTCCCGCGCGTCAGCGTGGATTTCGTTCAGCAGGTTTTGTTTCTCTTTGAGACGCGCGCGGGCGGCCGGGCTGCTGGCGCCGTACATCTGTTCATAAATCTGTTTCAGACTGGACCACGCCGGAATGCCCTTGCCGTCTTTGTCAAACGACAGTGTGTACGTGCGGCTGATATTGCCAACGCCTCCCACCGTCGACAGCGGCATCGACGCCAGCTGCGTCTGACCACGATGAGCATTGCTGATGAGCTGGTCAATGGAAATGGAATTGGACGTCGTTTTGCCCTTGATCATTTCTTTTGACGTCAGGAATCCGGTCGGGTTCACGTGCGCATCACCGCTGTTGCGATTGAGCGGATGCGACAGCCCGGAAACCACAGAGATGTCCTCTCGAAAGGGATTCAACGCCTGTTGACTGGTGCGGAACTCGTAATCCCGCCCTTCGCCTTTGGGGAACCAGTGCCAGTCTTCAAACTGAGGATCTCTTTCCGGCGGCAGGCTGACCCCGTTGGGGAAGAAGATAAACGCGGAGCGTTTCGGCAGTGATTTCAATGCCTGCTCTTCGCGGCCGACCGCCATAGCGTTAAGAAATGGCAGTGCCAGTGATACGCCGGTGCCTCGAAGAAACGTCTTGCGTGGTAAGTGCCAGGATTTTAATGCCATCGATCAATATCCTCTCTGAAACTGTTCGCTGCTGACGATCGCCCGCATCAGATCGGGCACTCGATAGTTGCTGTTTTTGAAGTGTTCGGCGAGCTGGTCGACCAGCTGAGTATCGTGATATTCCAGGTCGCGTGACAGGGCAGATGCCAGCAGGCGTTCCGTCAGCCCTCTGGCAAAATCGTCTCGCCGAGCGGTCATCAGGTGGGTTTTCAGACTGTCGATGCCGTCGACCGCCACGCCATCTGGCAGTGTGGCTTCACGTGCGACCGGGAGGAATGACTTTTCGAACGCTGGGGCGCGCTTCTTCCCCTTCACTTTGGGCCGCTTCCCTGTGATTTTGGAGACCACCAGCACCTGCTCTCGCCATGCGCCACTGGCATCATAGTTTTCAAACGCGATGCCCCAGGGATCAATCCGGCGATGACAGCTGTTGCAGGCGGCATTGTTCCTATGGGCAAACAGCTTCTCATTCAGCGTCATCTTCTCAAAGCCCGGGATCGTCTCATCGAGGGGCGGTACGTTGGCCGGCGGATCCGGTGGCGGGTCGTTCAGCAGAATCGAAGTCAGCCAGACACCACGCAGGATCGCATGCGAATTCATGCCGTCCGAATTGCCCACAAGGAACGTGCCCTGAGTCAGCAGGCCGCCGCGGTGATTTCTGTCTGTCACCGAGACCTTGCGGAATTCGCTGCCTCGCACTCCCCGGAGCTGATAGAAGCCGGCCAGCGTTTGATTCACAAAGACATGATCACAATCCAGAAAGTCGAGTGCTGTCGCTCCGTTGCGAAACACATCGTTTACGGCCTCTACCGTTTCCCGTCGCATCAGTTCCTTCAGGCTGTCCCGAAAACGCGGGTAGTAGGTGCGGTCGACCGCCACATTGAACAGCAGGGAGGTCTGCAGCCACTGATCCGTGAAGTGCTCGACAAAGCGACGCGCCTTCTCATCGGCCAGCATTCGGTCGACCTGAGCCGACAGGACGTCAGGCTGGGAGAGTGTTCCCGCTTCAGCCAGTCGCAGCAGTTCTTCATCCGGCACAGAACACCACAGGCAGAACGCCAGCCGTTCGGCGAGTCGGAAGCTGGTTGCTGTGTCGTCCGGTTGCTCGGCCGGCAGGCCCAGATAGAAAAAACCGGGGGAACAAAGGATGGCCTGATATGTGCTCAGCAGTGCGGACATCGGCGGCTCGGAACGTGCGTGCTGCTGATAGATGGCCGTATACTTGTGCAGCTCGCGTTGCGTTGGAGGTCGGCGGAGCGCCCGACGAAGAAATTCGGCAATCCTGTTTTTTGCGTGAGCAGGGATGTCAGCGGGCGGGATTGTTTCCGGCAACAGCGATGAGGTCAGGGCGATGTTGTTGTTGCTCAGATACTCGAAGGCCTCCACGACCACAGGCCGCTTGGAGGCATTGGCCACACGAATGAAAAATCGGCGATCGATGGCACGGGACATTTCTGTTGGCAGTTCGGCGGGCCACGACTGAATCGTGTGGGTGGCAAAGTCCGGTGACGGAGCGAGCGGAACCGTGGCCAGCGTGTGCACGACCTGGCGGGGATCCACGTCCGATCGCTGGAACCCAATCGACAGGCGAACGGCCGCCTCGCCTTCGGCCTTCACGCGGACCGTCGTGTCAAAGGCGTAGCGGGAAATGCCGGGGATTTGCAGGTCAATATAACCGCCCGGCTGCAGGCGTATGGTTTTGCCAGATCGTTCGGCCTTTGCGACTGGTGGTTTGTTGGGCCTGCCCTTGTCGGCAAATGTCTGCGGCGGATGAACGTCGAGGTGTTCGATGTCGGCGACGACCCGTTGAGGCGTCCACGTTGTCACCTGTTTCAATTCGTCGATCACGGACAGAATGACATTCAAATACGACTCAAGGTGTGGTCCGCTGATCATCAGCAGCTGGGCGTTGTTCTTCAGGCCCGTTTCGATGCTGGTCGCTTCTTCCGGCAATGCGTTCACGTGTTCTTTGACGGACGACTGCAGCAGGTCTTCCAGAGCGTACTGCAACTCGTAGCGAGTCAGGCGTCGGACTCGGCCACGTTCTTTTGTCGCGCCGTGTTGTAACGCTTTGCGAAACTCCGCGTCCAGCCAGTCGGTCATCAGGTTTCGTTCGGCTTCGGTGGGCTGGGGTTCGTCTTCGGGTGGCATTTCTCCGCTGTTGAAGGCTTCACGAATGTCTTCCCAGAGGTCAAAGTCGGCCCCGGTCACGATGTCGGGGTCGATCATCTGCAGGCCAATGCCAGCTTTGGGCTGTTCGCCTGAATGACATTTCACACAGTATGTGTTCAGGAAAGGACGCACGCGCTCGTTGTAAGTCTGAGTATCCGGCGGATCACCAGCAGTGCACACTGGAGCGGCGCACAACAGAAGGCTGACCACAAAGAACGTCATTCGCAGCGCTGAGGTCGGGCGGGACACGTGCATCTGGCTTCTCGTAAGAACATTCAGCGGGAGATCTGCGTCTGTCGTCATTATTCGATTTGCCACGCTCTGTGCAAAGGGCGTCATCGAAATTCGTGAATGAATCCGCCATGTGCGGACGCGGCGATCTGGCGGCATCACGTCAGGGGATGGTGGGGCAAAGCTCGAGCCGCGGGCGCACGGGCGTCTTGCGGGGCCGTGGATGCAGCACGGTGTACTCATCCTCATCCCGGGGTGCCCAGCCGATCACTGCCTCTTTCAGCAGACCCACTTTTCGCAGCAGCGGCTTGATGCTGGCGACCGCGTCATCGACGTGGTCTGTGCGAAAGTAAAACACGTCCTCGCCCGCTCCGCGTGGGTGGTAGACCAACTGATGCTCCTGCGATAGCGATTCCTCCAGCAGTTTCACAAACGGTTCGTCGTAAATGTACTTGCGAAAAAGGATCATCAGCACGAAACGCTGTGCGGTTTTTGTCGTGGGCTCCGAGTCCTCGGCCGATGCGGAAAGACGAACGGCGGCCCGCAGGCGTGTTCTGCTGCGAAACGTGTGACACAACAGCGTCTGCAGTTTTTCCAGTGCAGCTTTCCGGTCGCTCCACGCACAGAACATGCTCGCTTCACTGTCAAAGGAGACCTGCTTTGCCTGTCGTTTGGCCTGACTTTGCATCAGGTGCTCGGCAACTGTCTCCCAGTCGTAGCCACCGCCATCCCGTCCACATGACTCAAAGACGGCCGCGTATTCATCGAAATCATCGGATGTCAGGCAATATCGTGGACTGTCTTCCGGATCATCGTTCAGCGACAGGTGAGGAAATCTGGCCAACGGGCGTCCTTTCTGTGGTCGTGCGGCGAAGGTCGGAAACTGCGATCAACCCTACATGTTCTCAACATCACCGGTGAACTCGACCGGGTTGGCAAAGCACTCTGCATACATCCGGTGACTGTCGGCGATCGATTCGCCCATCTCAGCCGCGACGCCCAGCGTCTTCTCGTAGCTGTCGCCATCATCAATCAGAAAGTACTCGATGAAAAACTTGAGCATGCGCCCCAGCTGGATGACACCGGCTTTTGGCGGCAGAGACATCGGTCGCATCTGAATATCGTGCCCGCTGCGGCCCCAGTCCCGGACCCACCAGGCGAGAAACTCCAGTGAAAGCCAGGCTTCTGCTGATCGATCGAAAATCACTTCGACCTGAATCATGACTTCGTCTTTACGACCGCCATCGGTCCGCCGGATGATTGCCTGTGGCAGGTCGCCAAATTCACCAGGCAGTGACAGCTGATCGACTTCCACGTTTTCCAGTGGCTTCGGGCCGCAAAAGCAGCCGGCGATGCCAGGCAGCGCGTTGACAGCATCAATGAGTGTCTGAACCTGTGGGGGATACTGCATTTCAGCCTGGCCTCTCGAACACGACGCGATCGTACTGACCCATTGTACCAGTCTCAGGATTGGTATGGCAGCCGAAGATGTTGTCATCCTCGTGGAGCCGCATCGTCCCAGATCCAGCCTTCAGAGTCTTTCCTGATCGTGAATCGAAGTCCGTCGGAAAACACTCCTGCGATTTTATCATTCCCAACTTCGATCTTTAGGGGCGCTTCAGCAAGACTGAGCGTCCAGACCGAAGGGGAGCCACTGGGCTGGCGTCGAGAAAGTTTTACGGAATGCCACGATAATGTTCCTGCTTCTGCAAACTTCCTGAACTCCCAGGAGCCGTCGAAGTCGCGTGGTCCGTCGATGGTCACGCTCCATTGTCGGCCAGCGACACTGAGGGTTGCCGGCACGCCTTTTCGCTGAGGAACCGAGAGATCCACACTGTTGCTGTTTCGGGAATACTCGACGGGACACGCGAACTGAAACTGCTGCTGCAGGTCAAATGAACCTGATTCGGTGACAACTTCATCAACGATCACAAACTCGCCGGAATGAAACAGAATATGTCGAACAACCGACTGCACATCCTGCGATGTGGGGTGGGCGGCGTAGGCGTCGGAAAGGTCCATTCTGAGAAAACTGCAGTTGTCGTGTGATGCAAAGGCCGTGAAGCGACTACTAATTCCTGCCGTTGGGCCTGCCCCGTTGATCAGCGGGATGGAATGGTGCTTCGCCTCCGGGAGAAAATAACCCGGGTCAATGAGTAACCAGTCACCGTTCACCGAATAGAAGACGCTTCCCTGGTCCTGCTGTCGATGGTGAGACATCGGAGCGGACCCACCATAGATTGCGAGGGTGCTCTGCGGTTGCGCGGGCGTCTGGGAGCGGAATGTTGCCAGCTGGGTTTGGGGAAGCAGGATCACGCCCGGTGCTTCGGGGAGGTTGTTGTTGACCGGGCTCGAATCCCTGACAAGAAACGTCAGCGCGGAATTCGGATAGCCCTGATTGATATAATGATCGGCCAGGCGACCCATCCGCCGGTGTCCGTATCGCCTGCTGAGATAGGCGACCACCGGCAAGCCGGTTTTCAGGGGTTGCGAGTCGTTGAATGCGAGGACATATCCGTCATTGTCGAACACGGCATTCACGTAATCGGGCATACTTCTCAGCGCGGGGACGACGGGAGACGTCGATGGCAGTCTCGAGTTCTCCCAGGCAAGCATGAACCGGACGTATTCTGCCATGGCGAAATTCCAGTACAACGTTCCTTCGATGTATCCACCGTCCGGACGGATTGTCGCCTGAGCAAATTCGCGAAGTTTGCGTCGTGCCCGTTCGGCAAGTCGCCTTGCCTGCGGGTGCGTGTCGAGAAGAACAAGGGCCACCAGTCCGCCCCCGGAGTTCGAAATGGCGACTGTATTGCTGGGATTGCCCTGGGTGTTAAAGAACCAGTCTGCGTCGGTCCTGCGATAACACTCCAAAGTGAATTCGAGGTACCCAAGTAAAAGATCGCGATCTTCTGCTGACAGAGAATCAAACAGGCAGTCATAGACAGCAGCGACCATGCCCCATGTGATGGCATCAAATTCTATTGCTTTGCGCTGTCGGCAGATGGAGCGCACGCTGGCGAGAAGCGTCTTCCGAAATCCTTCATCCTGCTGTACAGCCGTCAAAACCGTCTGTGCAAGCAGGTTGCCACCACGAGCTTCTTTGTAGATAGCCGCCCTGTAGCCATCAAACTCAGCAGACTGCAGTCGACGCCTGCGATCGATCAGACTGGTATCTGTCCAGAACAGCCTCGGGTGTCTTCCGACGAGCAGGTCGAGGCCACGCACAGTCGCACCGTTATCGGTGGTCAGTGTGACGGCATGACGCCCCGGTTTGAGCTTCGGAGCCCTGAAGGTGATTGCTTGCTCGTCACGGGAGACAATTGCTACACGGCTGCCACCGATCGTGACTATGTTGACTTTGTGGAGCTGACTTCCCTTAAGCCGGACGAGCTCCCCATGGCGACTGATTTCACGCGGGGTCAAAGAGCCAATTCGAACCGCTGATGGGGACGGTAGCTGCTCTGTCCAGGTCATGTTGTCGGAGGCAAAGCGGAGCATCAGCGGTGAGTCTGAATCAGTCAGTTGCGCCTCTATCGATGTTGGTGATGATGATCTGATCACCGGAGTGTCAGTGCCGTGGCGAATGTGGTCCAGCATCTGCAGCCCACTGCCGGCAATTTGTATTGATGAGTGATCTCTGCTCCTGACGTCTGTGATTCTCGGAGGTGGAGAGTCTTTGCAGTAGCCTTCAAACCCGGTGACCCTGCCGTCAAAATTGAAGTTCGGATAGCCCACATGCTTCTGTTTGACTGGCACACGCTGGACAACGATATGCCTGACGTGGAGATTCTCGTCACTGCTGAGCTGGTACTGTTCTGAGTGCCAGAGCGAAAGTTCAGGGAGACTGCTGCTTGAAACATCAAAGCGAATCACATCGTTGTCGCGCGCTATGTTGAAGCTCAACCTGGGGTCGCTAATAAACTGCATGTGCCACGGCACGGACTCAAGACCATCAACGTCGTGTGTCGTTTGCGATATCTGAGTCGCTTCCGGCGAGAGGAACCACCCTCGCCAAACGGCCATCCCAATCCCCGCGTAGCTGACCTGCACGACGACACACAGATCATCAGCCTCCATCAGCGAAGGAGGTTGACTGCAAAGGGCAACGGCCAGCCCCGCTTCGAAGTATTTTTGAAGCTCCGTCTTTACAGTGACGTCAAATTTGAGATTGAAGGAGCGATCATCGACCGGCCAGTCGGCTACGGCAAAGTCGTTCGGAGACTGACACGACGACGTGGTCCGTGCACGCACATGGATACCTGGTCGTTCTCCCGATGTTTCGAGGGAGATCCCGCGGGTCCTCCAGTCGCGTGTGATCTGCCATCGGCAGCGACTCGCTGGCTGGGAGAAGTTCTCCTGCAGCCAATGCGGATACGCAACTGTGGGGGCTTGTTCGACGTTGCACCAGACGACCAGCAATAGCAAAAGCAGGGCGAAGCTGACGGCACGCAGCACCCAGCGATGCTTTCCCGGACTTTCGTTCTCTTTCTCCAAAGTCCGTTTTCCCTGCTCTTCGTATGTGGGGCTGCCTGTAGCGGGGCCTGCGTGAAGCCGATTTCCGTCACCTGATGAGGATAGCACACCGTCAGACGACGGCACGCTGCATCTTTGGTTTCAGGCGATCAGACACCTGACTGTGGTACTTTTGCGACTGGGGATTTGAACAGTCTGATGCTGTCTTCCAGCATGAGATACAGGCAGGGGACGAGTACCAGGATGATGGCTGTGGAGAACAGGATTCCGAAGCCCAGAGAGATGGCCATGGGGATGATGTACTGCGCCTGCAGTGATTTCTCAAAGATCAGTGGCATCAGTCCACCAAACGTCGTCAGGGTGGTCAGCAGAATGGGGCGGAAGCGTCGTACTCCGGCCTGCGAGATGGCTTCAAACGCACTGGCTCCCGCCTCGCGGCGGCGATTGGCATAGTCAATCATGATCAATGAGTCGTTGATCACAACGCCTGACAGCGCCACAACACCCATCACGCTGACGATGGAAATGTCATAACCCAGCCAGATGTGTCCCAGCGCTGCGCCCACAATGCCGAACGGAATGGCCACCAGGACAATGATGGGCTGTACGTAGCCGCGAAATGCGACCGCCAGCAGTGAATAAATGACGGCCAGTGCCAGCAGAAAGTAGCCCCAGAGGGCGCTGGTGGCTTTGCGCATTTCTGCATCGCTGCCCTCAAAACGCCACGTGATGCCGGGAAAGTCCTGGCGGAGTTCCGGCAGCGCCTCTGCCTTAATCGCCGAGATCACCTGTGTGATGGCTCGCTTGGGCTCGATGTCCATGGAAACGCGAATCGCGCGGCGACCGTCGCGTCGATTGATGCGCGAGAAGGAGACGTCCTTTTTCAGCTCGGCAACTTCGAGCAGAGGAACCTGCGTGCCATCCGGCGTCTGGATGACCAGATCCTCCAGATGGTGGATGTCTTCCCTCTGATCTTCCGGGAGCTTCACTCGCACTTCCACCTCATTGGTGCCGCGAAGCAGACGCAGCGCCAGCGAACCAAAAAACGCGCCCCGCAGCTGATTGCCCAGCGAAGTGCCCGTCAGTCCCAGCACGCGTCCTTCCGGCTTCAGTTCGAAATCGTACTGAGCCTTGCCCTTGTTGTAGTTGTCGCTGATATCCCGCACATTGGCGTATTGACTGGCTTTTTCGATGAAAGACTGGGCGGCCATCTCCAGCGTGCCAATGTCCGTATGACTTAAGGCGATGCTGATGTCCCGGCGATAGCCGCCGGGACCGCGTTCGGCCTCAAAGGTGACTTGATCGACGCCCGGCAAATCACCGATGGAGTCCCGCCAGAGTTCGATGACTTCGTTGGCCGACATGTCGCGCTCGTCCGGAGGACGCATCACAATTTCCACATCAACGAAGCTCTGGCCGCGGACGTTGGTCTTGATGCCTTCGGCCACTTCGTAAAGGTTGTGTTCTTCGAACATGCGGATGCTGGCTTCGGTGACCACGCGGGCGATTTCCGCCGATTGATCCGCCGTGGTGCCGACCGGCATGCGTACACCCGCTTCAATTTCGTCTGCCGAAACTTCGGGCATCAGAATCATGCCCATGTGGGTACTCGTGGCGTAGACACCCACGAGCAAAAAGATGGACAGCGCCGCACAGGCGGTCACATACCGATACCGCAGGCAGACACGCAGAACGGGGGAGTACAGCAATTCAACCAGGCGGTTGAAGCTCCTGCCAAACGTCTGCTGCGCGGCATGCAGAAATCGCGTGATCCACAAACGCCCTGGCCGCTTTGGGGCGTGTGCCAGGTGAGACGGCAGGATAAACAGCGATTCAATCAGCGACAGTGACAGCACCACGATCACAACAACCGGCAGTGGTCCCCAGAACTTGCCCATTTCTCCCGGGATAAACATCAGCGGGATGAAGGCCACGATATTGGTCAAAATGCTGAAGACCACCGGCGAGGATACTTCCCGAGTGCCGCTGATGGCCGCGTTTTCGAAGTTCTGTTCGGACTGTCGTTTCTCGTAGACGTTCTCTCCCACCACAACGGCGTCGTCAACCACGATGCCCAGAACGACAAGGAAGCCAAACAGGGAAATCATATTGATGCTGATTCCGACCAGAGGCAGAAACAGCAGGCCGCCGACAAACGAAACGACCATGCCCATCATGACCCAGAAGGCCAGTCGGAATTCCAGAAACAGGGCGAGAATCACCAGCACAATGATGACAGCCATGACGGCGTTTTCGCTGACCAGCTGCAGTCTGCTGCGAAACTCCTCGGCGTTGTTGCGGTCAATCCGCCAGGTCACGCCAGGTGGCAGAACGGATTCGAAATCCGACATGGTTTGCTCGACCACGCTGGCGATTTCAATGGGCGACTGTTTCCCGACGCGATAAATGTCCAGTTCAACAGATGGCGTTTGACTGAACTGCGAGTGAAAGCCGGCGTCTTCAAAGCCGTCGCGAATGGTGGCGATGTCTCCCAGTGTCACCACCGGACCGTCATCACTGGCGACGATTTCAATGCTGGCGAACTCATCGGCCCACTGTTTTCTGTTTTTGACCCGCAGCAGTATCTCGCCCGCACTGGTCTGTACGCTTCCGGCCGCCACATCCTGACTGGAATTGCGAATAATGCCGGCCACTTCCGGCAGTGTCAGACCGTATTCTCGCAGCTTTTGACGGGGGATTTCGATATGAGTGACGTACTGCGGCGCGCGACTGAGCTCGACCTGCGTGATTTCTTCTTTTGACAGCAGTGTGTCCCGCAGTTGCTCGGCCAGTTGCCGCAGTGCCCAGACATCGATGGGACCGTACAGGACGACCTCCATCACCTCACGCTGTTCTGTCTGCAGGCTGACTTCCGGCTGTTCAATCTGATCGGGAAACGTGCGAATGCGGCTGACGGCCTGATCAACATCCTGAAAGGCCTTCATGCGATCCTGACCGGCGACCAGTTCGATCTGCACATAACCCCGGCCTTCCCGCGCTTCGCTGTCGATCCTGAGGATGCCGTTGACCCCGCGTACGGCCCCTTCAATCGGACGGAGAATGCCCTGTTCCACCTCAGCCGGTGACGCGCCTGGGTAGCCCACAAAGATTTCCACAATGTCCAGCTGAGACGGCGGAAACACTTCTTTCTGCATGGTGACGGCCGACCACACACCACCGCCCAGCAGCAGGAACATCAGCAGGTTGGCGGCCACCGCATTGCGGGCCATCCACGCCACTGGTCCGGCTTGCGGTGTCTGTTGATCGCCGGCACTCATGGAGTCGTCTCCGGCACAACGATCGCCGGTGAAGACGACTCAGATCCTGAGCGGTCGCCGGACGGCAAAACTTCCGACCTGTCGCTGTCCGTCGTGTCAGCGTCGTCGGCGGGATCATCCTCGCGGACGTCTGTCGGCTGTGCCGGCTGTTCCGGCGCGATTTTTCGCAGCAGGACTCCGTTGGCAACGGTGGCCAGTGTGGTGGTGACGACTTCATCGCCGTCCTCCACCCCACTTTCGATGTAGGCATACTCGGCATCACGAAAAGCGATTTCGGTCTCTCGAATATCCAGCTTTCCGTCCGCCATCACCCAAACGGTGTCGCGATCATGCACATACTCGCGCGGAATGCGGACCACGTCGGGGATGGGGCTGCCTTTGATACGCACTTCGATGATGCTGTTGAGAATCAGCGGGGCCTGTCTTGATTTCAATCCCAGCGGGTCCGGCACGGTCACCAGTACGCGGGCCAGCCGCGTCTGCTCGTCAAGTGACCCCAGCATGCGACTGACACGGGCCGTGCGTGAGACGTCCGGACCCCAGCTTTCGGGGTCATGCAGGGTGACTTCCGATCCGGACTGACCGTCCTGTTCAAACTCAATCCGCCGCAGATTGCGAGCGGGGACGGCCGCCATCACCCAGTATTCTTCCACGCCAACCAGTTGGGCCAGGTCATCGCCGGACTGCACCTGAGAGCCAACATTGACGTTGCGACGCAGCACCTGAGCGTGAAACGGGGCGACGATTTCCGTCCGGGCCAGATCCAGTTGCGCCCGCTCGACGGCTGCCTGGGCGGCGGACAACTGCGACTTCAGGGAGTTCGCCTGAGGCTTGCGAAGAACCAGGTCCACATCGACGTTGGCAATCGTTTTGCTCAGCAGTGCCAGTTCCTGTTCCGCCAGTTTCTCCCGGCCTTTCTCGATTTGCAGCGAGGCCTCCACCTGCTTCAGTTCACTTTGCCGAATGGAAACCACATTCTCAAAGTCGGCAGGGTCAATCCGCAGCAGCAATTCGCTGGGCGTGACAATCTGCCCCGGGGCGAAGGAGTCTGTCAGCTCCAGCACCTGTCCACGCACACGTGAGCTGAGGACAATGTCCTGTGCCGGTCGCACCGTTCCCAAAACAGTCAGACGTGGTGACCATGTGCGACGTTCGGCGCGAATGGTCTCCACCAGTGCGGCTGATTTTCGTTTGAAATTCTGCTGCTGGGCAGTGGGCTGACTGTCGTAGATCCAGCGAATTCCGGCGTAGGTGCCAGCGATAACAGCAGCGCAGCCCACGACGTTAATCAGGGCGCTCAGCCAGCGGTTGGGAGGTGAACCGGCGTCACTCATGGGGCCAGTCAGTTTCCGTCAGGAAGGAGGGATCGGCAGGGATCTCATCATTACAGAGTCGGATGGCCGATCGGCAATCGTCTTCCTGAAATTTTACCGGACGGATCAGAGAGATCTCACCAAATGCGGACTGTAGCTGCAGTGGCACGGTTTCGACCTGCGGAGCGCGCGGCTCCGGCAGGGCCTCCAAAGGTTTTGCCGCTTCGCCAGGCCGCGTGGAGTCGCCGCGGACGGGGATCACGGGCAGATCCTCCGGGAGTTCCAGCGGAATCTCCGGACGCGTATCAAAATCTCCCGCCAAAGCCAGATACAGCCCGATGCGAATCAGAATCTGATCGAGACGTGCTGCCAGCAGGCTTCGCTGCAGCCGCTGCTCCGACTGATTGGCGCTCAGAATATCCAGATAACTGGCTTCACCGGTGATGTACCGCTGTGCCAGCTGGCTGGAGGCATCGGCTGCCAGCCGCTGCTGGTCTTCCAGCCGAGCGATTCGCTGCTGCTGCCAGTATTCCAGGGCCAGTCCGTCCTCGACTTCCTGCAGAGCGATGAGCACCGTCTGCCGGTACTCGCTAAACCGCTGGCAGCGGACCGCTTTCGTGCGTTCCACCTCAGCGCGTCGCTGTCCGCCGTCCAGCAACGGACCGATCAATTGTCCGCCGATCGACAGGAACCAGTCACGAAACACGGCTTCCGGGTTTTCGGCCGAGTTGATCAGCGAAGCGGTCAAATCCAGCCGCGGATACTGATCCGTCACGGCCACTTCCACATCACGATCAGAGGCGGCAAATGCCAGATAGTCGGCGCGGACATCCGGACGACGCGACAGCAGATCCGACGGCAGGCCAACAAAGGGGGCCTCAGGCAGCCCGGGAAAACGTGTTCCCGTTCTGTACTGCGCGTCCTGCGGAGGCTGTCCGGTGAGAATGGCCAGCTGGTGTTCCAGGACTTCGATGTCGGCCTCGACCACGGTGATCTGTTCCCGCGTGGATTCGACCAGTTGCTCCTGACGCAGGACGTCCGGGCTGCCCCCCTGCCCTTTGGCAAACCGCTGCCGCACCACTTCGAGGCCTTCCTGGTTCGTGGCCAGCTGATCGTCCAGCAGCCGCCGCTGCGCTCGGGATTCCACCAGCGCGTACCATGTGCGTGCGACTTCAGCGGCCACCGTCAGCGCGATTGTCTGATAGTCATTCTGTGTGGCGTCCGCCCGCAGGCGTTCCGCATCAATGCGAGACTGGATGCGGCCCCACAGATCGACCTGATACGAGGCATTCAGCCCCCAGTTGGATCGGGTTCGATTGGTCTGCGGCCGAAACGTGTGACCCAGGTCGGCAAAGCCATTCAGGTCGGGAAACAGATCGGATGCCTCGCGTCGCGTGACTGCCCGTGCGGCCCGCAATCGCTGGACGGCAGCCGCCAAATCGAAGTTCCCTCCCAGCGCGCGTTCCACCTGCAGGTTGAGCGCAGGATCTTCAAATTCCTGCCACCAGCGATCGGGGACAATGGCACTGCCACTTTGTGAAAAATCGGGCAAAGAATGGGGCGAAAACGCGGGCCGCGCTCCGGTTGTTGCGCAGCCGGCCACGGTGAGTACGATCAGGCAGCAGCACAGCCGGTGCAGCATAGGAAATCGATCACCTGCCAGCGGCCGCGCACCGTCCATGAGATCACGTCGTCCGTTGTGTCAGGCAAAAACTGCGGGTTCGATCAGTGCTTTCGAAGAATGGGACCAGCCCTGTTCTGCTAGATCGATCAGTTGTGCGCGTGCACTTGCCTGGATCCCACCGCATGCTCACAGGTTACCCAGTCTGCCTGACGGGAATGCCTGCTGCGGATCACTCTCCTGCGTGGGCGGCGATCACCGGACACTGACGCGAAAAACGGTGAGGGAATCTCTGTCCGGAGGCGGAGATGAAATGCACCAGCACGTGAAAATCGTCCGGCACTTCAAAGTCTTTGGGAACGTCAAAAAAGCACGCCAGCCCCATGGCGATGGTGGAATCCGGGCCAATGTTCCATGGCGGACGATCGTCTCCCACGGTCCCCCAGTCCCCGTTAATGGTGGTGCCATCCGGTAACTGCAGCTGGCACTCAAAAATCACAATCGAGTTTTGCCGACTGCTGTTATTGGCGACCAGGACTCCCGAACTGTCAATCTGCTGCACGCCCAGCCGCAGTGATTCGTCTAAATCGGGATGCCGTCTGGTGACCGCGCGAAACGGGGCGATCTGGTAAATTCGCAGATCAGCGCGTTCTCTTCTGGCCTGAATAAACCAGAAATAGCACGTCACACAGAAGGAGGCGACACTAAGAATCAATTCGATCGGTGCATCGGGCATCTCGGCGTTCCTGCATGATGTGGCGGGAAAACGAACGCTATGGCAATTGGCGGCTGACTCCCAGATCAGTTTCCGGTCCGTGATCAGCGGCCCGGCACTGGCGGGGTTATGTCCGGTCCCCCGCTCCCCGGACGGCATCTGGCGAATTCTGAAAAAGTTGCCGCGATTGCTGAGCCATTCCGGTGCCGATTGCTGCATGTCCTGTTGGCGGCCAGACGTCACCTCCTCGACCGGTGATGATCGGCCGCCGGAATTCAGGATGACTCTGTCATTTCTGCATTCGCTGGCCGGACGATATCAGGAGGCGAAATGCGTTCATCGCCATGTTCTTGTGTGGGGCAATAACAGAAAACGTTTGATCGTGTTTCAACTCCCGATGCGATCCGGATGGCCGCGGGCTTTTTGCCCGCGGCCTTTTTTCTGTCCCGAACCGACACGACTTTGCTTTACTGCAGCTGCATGTCGATCTGCAGACGTCTGCCGCTGCGAATGATGTCGATCGGTACGGTCTCAGAGCGGACATAGTGAGATTCGACGTAGTAATGCAGGCCCAGCGAATCGGTTTCCAGGTCAACTCCCGGAATCCCGAGAATGATGTCGCCCGCCTGAATGCCGGCTGCAGTTGCCTGACGTGAGACCGACTCACCCTGACGAAACGCCAGCTGGTCGCGCTTCAATCCGAGTCCTTTTTTCTCGCCCGCTGAGAGATCATCACCACTCAGGCGGGACGACGCCCTCATGTGCTGCATTGACGCCCGCCAGCTGATGTCACCGCGTTTCCAGCCGTCCTGCAATTCGATGCGGGACGACATCACTCGGCTGTCGCGTTTCCAGCCCACGGTCACTGTGCCCTTTTGTCGCGCCTTGTCCAGGGCAAACTGGGCGTCGCCAAACGAGTGCATCGGAATTTCATTCAGCCGCTGCAGGATATCGCCGGCCTGCAATCCGGCTTTGGCGGCTGCAGAATCCGGCTCGACCGTTTCCACCACGTTGCCACGGTCCACTTCCAGGCGAAAGCCGAGGTTCTCCGGCAGGGGGTAGCGAAACGCCATCGACGTGTCCCAGATGCCCAGATCCTCCAGTTCTCTGTTGAGAATCTCCCGCGCCTGATGACAGTGAATGCAGCGGCCACGAGCGGTGCCGATTTCCCGAATGTAAAACGGAGACTTCGTTTCCGCAGGGGCAAACTCGGGCTGTGCTGCCGCGTGCTGTTTTAAGACAGACTGCATGGTGTAACGCAGCCCGGCCGTACTCTGGCGCGTGTCCGGACTTTCCGCGTCGCGTCCGCCGTACCGCGCGTAGATCTGCTCCTGACTGTCCAGAAAGAAGACCATGAATGTGAGGTCGTAGTCAAACTGGAATTTGTTCAGATCCGAGTCTTCGATTTGTGGCAGTCGGACGCGGACAAACTGATCAGCGATGTCTTTGATGGCTTCGAGACGAACAACCTGCTCGTCAAATTCTCGACAGTCTGTTCAGGGGACGCAGCGAAACACGAGCATCAGGGGTTTACGGGTGCGGGCGGCCTCGTCCAGCGCGTCGTCGTAGCTGGTCTTCCAGCCGTTGGCGGCGAGAGCCGGATCGTTGAATCGTCCGCGACCCCGCTGGGCAAAACTGTGGCTGCTGCCAGCAACCACGATGGTCAACAGGCCGATGGCGGCCGTCATGCGGTTCATAGAACTTTCCCTGAGCAATACTGGTTTCAGGCGTAAACGTACGAACGCCCGGATATTGCTCGCGGGAAATCGTCTTTTTTTCGTTATTCCCACAAAGGCACACAGCCTGCGCCCACGGCGCGGGCAGCTTACGGCAGGCGGCAGCACCGCCGCGACTGCAGTTGACCGCCCAGAAAATGGCATTCGACCCACGACTGAGTGCTGTTTTCCCAGCGATAGACGTCCACTGCAGGGGCGCGATCCGATGGCAATGGCTGCGACCGGTGCGCTGGCTGCTGCCATTCTGCCGCGCTGGTGCGTCGTCCGGCGAATCCGAGTCGATCGTTGACCTGTGCCAGTGTGAGGCCTGGTTGCAGTGTGTCAAATTCTGCCTGCGTCACGAGGCCCCAGGCATAGGTGCGATAGGCGAAGAACAGGCCCACGAAGAACAGCAGTCCGCACGTTAAGCCCAGCCACTCGACGCTCCACCACCGCTGATCGGCGTTAGGGTGTGCGGTACCTGAATCAGCCGGCGGTTCGGGCGGTCCGGATTCGTGTGTGTGCGGCGGCGACACATTTGTGCCATCACGAACCACTGCGGGGTCGGTCAGTCGCGTACTCATGGCAGTACGATCATCCATTGTGCGATGCCAATCACGGTCGCTCCGCCGAGCAGCAATCCGATCAGAAGCCCCACCCCGTAAATCGTACGCAGGCCATCATCCAGTACCGCGTCTGTTCGCAGAATGCGTCGCGTGAGCACGCTGCACACCCATGACCAGTGGAGCATCACGTGGACCAGAACGCCCAGGCCCAGTATAGCAATCAGCGTGAACTGCAGACTGCACCAATGCCCGTAGCTTCCGCCCCAAAGTGTCACGCCGCGGGCTGCAACCCCCGGCGGAAAGACAAACTGCACTATGACGGCCGTCAGGCACAGCAGAACAAACAGTATGCCCAGGACAGCGTCCAGCCAGAAGTTGATCAGCGTTCGTGAGACGCGTTTGCGGACAGTGCCGGAACGGGACGATGGGCGGGCGACGGAAAGCTCGTCTGCGCGATCCGGCGGATGCGGCAGGGCCACCCGGGAGTTGTCGGCGTGCGGGTCTTCGTGTCCTGACCTGTCGGCGGAGCCTGCGGCAATCATGGCGCTGTCTCAGTTGTTTCAGCAGAGGTGGAGCAAAACGGACAGCTGTCCTGAACAGACTGTCCGTCGGTGCGATCAGGAAATGCAAATGCGATGCCACGGCCGGCGGTCAGCAATCCTGTGATCACAACACAAACCGCGGCCACCCTCATCAGCCGCTGACGCAGCGACAGCGAAGCCAGGGAAAAACCGGCGCCCGTCAGCAGCATGACGGGCATTGTTCCCAGGCCGAATGTGGTCATGATCAGAGGGCCCTGCCACACGCTCCCTGATGCGGCGGCCAGCGCCAGAAACGTGTAGACCAGACCGCAGGGCAGAAAGCCCGTGGCGATGCCGGCGATGAATGTGCCTGTGGCCGAACCACCCTGCACAAATCGTCCCAGAACGCTGGCCGTCAGACAGCCCTGCTGTGGCCTGACGGAACGTCGGAACACTCCGGCCGAAATCAGTCCCTGAATGATCAGCGCCAGCCCGGCCACAATGGCGAAAACGGCCTGGATGCTGACCACCTCGGCCTGCGAACGGGCAAACGCGGACTCCGACAGCCGCTCGCCAGCGAAGGCCGCCAGCATCCCCAGAAACGCATAGGTAAATGTGCGACCCGTGCTCCAGATCAGCTGTCGCGCGCAGGCAGAACGCAGCCGACTGGTGCCCAGGTTCATCGTGGCAGAGATTGCTCCACACATGCCGATGCAGTGTGCGGATCCCAGCACGCCGCTGACAAACACAAGTGGCAGCTCGTAGCCATTCATCATGACAGACACTCCCGGGGCTGTGCCTTCAACATTGTCTGTTCTGTCGGTGGCGTTTGTTGTGAGATCGACTGGCCGGATGCATACGCAGGCCACTCATCCCGCAGCAGTCGCAGGGAGTTGGAGATCACCACCAGACTACTGAAGATCATCAAAGCGGCGGCAAACGCGGGATTCAGCGACCCGCTGGCGGCGGCGACGATTCCCGCCGCATTGTAGGAAAAGGCCCACCACAGATTCTGTCGGATGATGTGACGCGTCCGTCTGGCATGCCGAATGGCCCAGGGGATGTGAGTCAGGTTGTCACTGAGGATGCACACCTGCGCGGCGTCACGCGAGATGTCCGCACCACAACCTGGTGCGATACCCACGTGGCTGGTGGCCAGCGCAGGCGCATCGTTAATGCCATCTCCCACCATGACAGTCCTGAGCCCCTGTGCCTGCAGCCGACGGACGTGTTCCACCTTCTGTTGCGGTGACAGCTGGCTGTGTATGACGGTGCCTGTCCGTGGCAGCTGCTCACGCAGGAATTGGCCGCGCGCCTCGCGATCTCCCGTGAGAATCCGGACGTGACCGACCAGAGATTCGGTCTGGGCGATGGCGTCAGCCGCTTCGGGTCGCAGTGTCTCAGACACCAGAAAGCCGCACAGCGGTCGGCCATTCACAGAGTACAGAACAATGCTCGCCGCCTGCTCATCGGCCGCCATCCGCAGCCGATCCAGCGGCACGCGTGTCGACAGCGGAACGTGTGTGCTGTTCTGCGATGCCGGGCCATTCGCTGCACGCGTGGGACAGTGCACACACAGGTTCGGTTCCCGGCACTCACTCGCGGCATTCTGACTGCAGCAGGCAAACGCCAGACTGCCCAGGCGAAACGTTTTTTCGCCGTGGTTGAGCTCAATGCCCCCTCCGGCGACGGTCGCCGGTCGGACACTGGTCTCCACGGTGGTCGCGTGGGACGCTTCAAACTCAACCTCGTCGAAGTAGGCGACGATGGCTCGGGAGAATGGGTGGCTGGAAGAATCCGCCAGCAGATGGATCGTGGCCAGATCTGTTTCGGACAGTTCGTCAAACGTGGCCAGTTGCAGGATTTGGGGAGAGCCAGTGGTCAGTGTGCCTGTCTTGTCAAAGCACACAGCGCCTGCGTCGGCCAGCTTTTCGATGGCCTCTGCGCTGCGAAACAGCACCTGGTGTCGCGCCGCCGTGGACAGTGACGTCCAGACGGCCAGAGGTGTCGCCAGTCCCAAAGCGCACGGGCAGGCGATTAGCAATACCGCCAAAGCGGCGTGAATGGCGTTCGGCAGTCCGCCGGACAGGTGGATCAGGAACGTCAGGATCGAAATGGCGGCCACCAGCGGCAGAAACCAGCGCGTGATGCGTTCGGTCAGTCGCTGGTAGTGCCCCTGGGAATCGCGGGCATCCTGCAGTGTCTGCAGCAACTTACCAAATGTGCCTTCCCGATACTTTGCCGTCGCACGAAGCTGAATGTCGCCTTCAATATTGACGGTGCCGGCCAGCAGGCGATCGCCCGGCTGTTTTTCGCACGGCACACTCTCTCCGGTAAAAACCTGCTCGTCCACACACGTGCGGCCACCCAGCAGAATTCCATCGACCGGCAGGCGTGCACCAGCACGAACCCGCAGCAGATCACCGTTTTGGATGTGCTGCGAGGAAATGGTTTGTTCTATCGTGTGATTGCCATTCGCCGTCAGTCTTATCGCTTCGGTCGGCAGCAGATCGTCCAGCTGATCCAGAGCACGCGTGGCCTGCTGACGTCCGGCCGCTTCGATCCATCGGCCCAGAGTCATCATCACCAGCACCATAGCGCCGACTTCAAAATAGATCGGGCCGGCGTCGGCCAGCAGACTGACGGTGGACGTGACAAATGCGGCGGCCACGGCCAGCAGAATCAGGGCGTCGGTCGAAAACCGCCGCTGCCGAATGCTGTCGGCGCAGTTCTGCACAAGCGGCGTTCCGAGAAGCAGCAGCACGGGTATTGCCAGCAGCAAGCTCAGCCAGCGGAAGACGGCGTACAGCGTCAGCTGAAATGGGTCAGGATTGACATCGTAGACGTCCAGTGACCACATCGTCATGGTGAACGCCATCAGGTTCATCGTGAAGAAGACGGCCAGCCCCAGGCGAATCACAGTCCACTGTACGCCACCGTCGTCGTGCCGCTCGCGGACAACGGCATGCGCAAACCGGCAGCCGTAGCAGCAATACGCTTCTGCCTGATCACTTGCGGTCACCGGCAGGTCGCAGTACAGGCAGCGTGCCTGAGAGCTGTGTGGGCTGTCCATAATCTTTCAACTCGAAGTATGAATCACAGCGGGCCTCAGGCCACGTGTTCAGGGAGGGGAAATCAACTCAATCTGCATTGCGGGGAAGAAGTACGTGATGATGTAGTAAACCGTGAATATCCAGAAGCCGATCCAGATCAGGCGGATGTACCACGGGATCACATTGCCGCGATAATGGTGAAAGTGGTGCTCTGTTTCCGGAGATGGCTGCTCCACAGAGTCTTCATTGGTGACTTCAATCATGACTTTCCTTTACCGCACAGCTCGTCGAGCGCTGCTTCGTTTTCCAGCATCGTGTGTTTGGGGAGTTCGAGGTCGGCAAACATGCCGTTGACAGCAGCCCACAGCAGGAGAAAGAAAAATCCGAGACTGGCGAACAGATAGTTCACGACCGGCGTGATGGCGAAGCCACCGTCAGGGTCTCCCTGTGTGAGGTGAATGAGCTCCAGAAACTTCATGACAAAACCAGCCATGCTGGGGATCAGAATGACCACGCCAAACACGATAGTGACGATCCATGCCACGCTGCGCTGCCGGATTTGCTGCGGTGATCGCGGCGGCGGGGCGGATGCGTGGGCGTGGGCGTGGGCCGCGGGGTTTGCGGCGGACTCTGAAGGATCACGAAGGGGCTCGCTCATGGCTGTGACTCCTGACGGTCGACTTCGCTTTTCTGCGCAGGTGCGAAGGAAGGTTCGTACTGTTCATACCACGGATAACTTTCCTGCCATGAGCCGAGCCACTGCACGTATGTGATGATGGCCAGTCCGCGGCGGTTTGGCTGATCGGGCGATCCTTCAAAAAACCACGGGTATTCGGGCATGGGGGAGTCCTGCGAGAGTGTCTTGGGGCGGAAAAAGTGCACGGCGTGCCAGTCGTTGCTGCGACGTCCGCCTTCCCGGCTCAGGTCCGGGCCCACCCGACGAGTGCCAAACATCACCGGGCGGTTCAGTTCGTTCTGGTATTCCCATGACTCGGCGACCGGTCCCCATCGCTGTTCTTCGTTGGACACCGGTCGGACGAACTGACTGTGGCAGTGCCAGCAGCCTTCGCCGACATAGATTTTGTGGCCTTCCCGCAGCGCCGTGGCGGTGGTCTCGTTCCACCATGCGTCGTCTTCGGCCGTTCCCCCGGGCGGTTCTCCGTACGCCGAGTTGAACGAGTCCGGATACCGTCTGGCCAGATCCTCAAACTGAAACCGCAGGTTGGCGTTGACCAGTTCTTCCACCGTCTGTTCGGGCAGATCGTCGTACATCAGGGCAGGCACGACAGCGTTGGAAACGAAGGCCAGCGCGAAAAAACCGATGCCGGCGATCCAGAGAATTCCTGCTTTGCTTTCAAACATTGGGGCACAGCTTTACTGAGAAAGATTTGAGAATGTGCGACAGCAGGTGCTGCATCAGGCTGTTGTCGGAGAGGGGCCCGCCGCTGCAGCCTCTGGCTGTTCCGGCACACAGGTCCACGTCTTGTAAATGTTCCAGATGAAGGCGAGCAGACCGCCAAACATGCTCAGGCCGGCGATGACGCGAATGACCCAGAACGGATGGGAAATTTCCACGGAGGCATCCCAGGGTTCGAGTGCGGCCCACGACCAGCCCTGAAACAGCCCCAGCAAAATCAGGTCGGCCGCCATCACGGCAATGCCCACCGTTGAGAGCCAGTAGTGCCATTCACAGGCCTTCAGGCTGTACCAGGGACGATTCAGAAGCCGTGGGAACAGATAGGTCATCGCGCCCATGATCCACACGGTGAACACCCCAAACATGACCATGTGCGCATGTCCCACCACCCAGTCCGTAAAGTGAATGATCTTCTGGAACGTCAGCGTCACCTGAAACGAGCACTGCAGGCACGTGAGGAAGTAGAAGATCATGCCCGTGTAGAACCAGCGGATGGGCAGGTTTGTTTTCACTGCCTGACCGTCCCCCCAGATCGTGCCAAAGAAGTTGACAACCACCGTCGTGACAACAAGTTCCACGGCGATGGTGGACACGATGGCTCCGTACTGCAGAAACATGGGAATCGGCGTATACAGAAAATGGTGGATGCCCTGCAGCGGATAAAAGAAGGCCAGCCCCCAGAATCCGACGAGCGACAGTCCGTGACTCCAGATCGGTTTTTTCAGGATGATGGGCACAAAGTAGTACATCATTCCCCAGCCGAGCGGCGTCACAAACAGGCCGACCAGGTCATGGATAAACAGGCCCCCCACAGCACCAGCGCTGGTGCCTGTGACAAAATACTCCGGCACAAAGTTGCCCATCGCATACGTCAGGAATGTCCAGACAAACATGGCCATGAAGTACCACAGCGTGACATAGATCGGCCCCTTCATTCGGGCAATCGGAGGCATGAAGTTGACCGCCAGCAGCAGCAGTCCCAGCTGAGCGATGGGGTCGATCCAGACGGGCGTCTCGCCCCATTCCAGTCCCTGCGCTTCTCCCAGCAGCAGGCCGATGGCGGTGGCCAGAACGACGCCCTGCCAGGCAATATAGATGACCCACGACAGCCGCTTGTCCAAAACGGGATTGAGTGTCAGACGCGGGACAATCCAGTGCAGCGCGCCCAGAAATCCGTTGGCCAGAAAGCCGTAGGCAATGGCATTGGTGTGGAGCATTCGCCAGCGGCCCGGCGAAAACAGCTCGATGCCGCGCATGGGATTGTGGTCAATCAGCTGCAGTGCCATCAGGATGCCGGCGAGCATCGAGATCAGCAGAAACGTCAGCGCCGTGACGAAGTACAGCTTCACCAGCTTCAGGTCGACCAGTTCGTGCAGCGGCAGGATGGCCGTCTGAGCGGGCGGTGCAGGCGGTTCAGAAGAAACGATGGCTTCAGACATGAGTCGATGGACTTTTCCAACAGGAGTTTGAGACGTGATACATCAGGCGGTGCGTCTGCGCTGGTGTCAGGAGGTCGCTTCCGTGGGCCGTCGGTACAGCTGAAACGCACCCAGCGGTGCCATCAGGGCCATCGTCCAGCCAAAGACCAGGTGAGTGGCCAGTGCGACCCACCACGGCATGTGTTCGCCGCTGGTGATCCAGCGTCCGCCAAACAGCGCGGGCTGCAGCCAGGCAAGGATGCCGTAGAAATTGATGATCCAGACGGCCGTGGCCAGAGCGGACGCCCAGAGCAGACGCGTGGCGACCGACGTCTCAAGGGCGAAGCGACCAATGACCCAGTGGAACAGTACGCCCAGCACCATGCCGGTGCCGATATACAGGCAGCATCCCAGTGACAGGATCATGCCGTCGTCAATCACGAAACCGGTACCTTCCGCTGTCGACAGCGCGAGCGCTTTTTCTCCCAGCGGAAAAGTGAGATACACGCGGATGATTTCGAGCGGATGTTTGCCGGCCAGGGTGGCGCCCACAATGTTGAACAGCAGACTGGCCATCGCTGCGATGCCGCCAAACACAAATCCTACGGTGCCGTACCAGGTACCGTAGAAATTGTCGAGGTTCCACTGATCAGCCTCAGTGGCCCGCGACATCTCTGATTCCAGCGTGGCCACTTTCTGTTTGAGCGTGGCCAGTTCCAGCTTTTGTTCATCGAATTCGGACGTCATTTCAAATCACTCGTTGGTAGGATCCGGGAAGAACGACTCCGCCTGGCGGCGGCTGTTGGCAGCCCCTCTGGCGGTGGCGGGGATGCCTGCCTGTCTGTCATCCTTCGGGGGCTGCACCGCCCTCGCTGCCGGCGTTTGCTTTCTGCGCCCGTGCTGTATTGGCAAGCGTGTCGTAAGGTTTCATCAGTCCGGCCGGAATCTCTTCCTGATAGCGCCGCCGATTGGAGGTTTGCAGGACGAAGGCGACGAGGTTCCAGATGGTGTCTGGCTCACTGGCAAAGGCCGCTTTGAAACCCGGCATCGGCGTGCCGTTGATGCCGTTCATGATGCGGCGGTAAACGTCGATTGGCTGCTGTCCGCCCCGCAGCATGCCGGACGTGAGGTCGGCCGCCCGGGTCGGATAGCCCCAGGAGTCACTGCCGATATTGTCTTTGGTGTGCCCGCGGCCGTCGTCTCCATGACACTTGCTGCAGCCTTTGCTCAGGAACGCTTCGCGGCCCAGCGCGGCCCGCTGTGCGGTCAGTTCCGGCTGTGGAGTCAGCGGCTGTGTGAGCGATGAGCCGGCCTGCTGCCACCGATTGACGACATCCTCGATGAACTCCGGCACGTATTCGGGGTCGAGCTCTTCGGCCGCATCGGCCTCCATCGCCAGTTGAAACTGCAGTTCACCTCGCTGCGACAGCACCATGACGTAATCGACCACCGCTTTGATGTCCTTCTCCGGCAGTCGATTGAAACGCGGCATGGAGGTACCCGTCACGCCAGTGTGAACCACGCGGATCAGGTCTTCCCGTCGAGGTCGGGCGCCGTAGGGGGTGGATGTAAATTTGAAAATCCCGCGTGTGTAGTCTCGGGGTCTGGGGTACAGGTGATCGGCCGCTTCCCCGTTGCCGTCACCATTCTCACCATGGCACTGCACACAGCGTTTCCTGTAGACGGCCTGTCCGTGTTTCAGGTGCAGTTGCTGTTTGAACGTGGGGTTTGGCTGCGTGACCAGTTGAGGCGTACTGGCAGTGCCGCTGTTTTCTGTAACCAGTTTGTTCAGTTCGTCCTGCAGCGCCGGATCCGGCAGCTCGGTAACCAGCTCACTGGGCGTCCAGCGGGCTGGTTCACTGCGCTCACAGCCGGTGAGAGTCAGGCTGCTCATCAGCATGCAGGCACACATGAGCAACCCAGCCGTTTTTTCGTTGCCAGTCATTAATCCTGTCGTCCCGGGGCTGAAGGGTGTGGTGGGTGGTGCGGCGTTGGGTGACGTGTCCTGCCGTGTCTCGCGTGCGACAAACGGAGCGGCAGGAGAACGTCCTGGTGAGTTATTTCGTGAACTGATCCACGGCGTAGGTCAGTTCGACGGGGGTGTCGCTGCCTGTGACGGATACGGCCAGTTCCCGCTCCAGAAGCCCCGCTCGTTCGTGCCACACGCGGAATTCGTAATCGCCCACTGGCAGTCCTTCGATGCGAAAGGCGCCCGCTTCGTCAGTGACGGCCATGAAGGGGTGATCGAGAACGAGGTGATAAGAGGCCATCCACGCATGAATGTCACACTTGACCTGAATCGGCTCACTTTCAGCTCGAGCGTATTCCAGCGGTATGCCTGCCTGGTCGTTGGGCTTAATCAGAATGTTCACGCCCTGATTGCGTGCGGGGAACGTGTGGACGTTGTGCTGCACCGCATCACTGCTTTTGACCATCACTGGCTGGCCCGTCTGAATCAGGGCGGTATGCGGCGTGAAGACGCAGCCTTTTTGGTCGAGCACGACTGGCTCGGTGGGCGTTTCCTGCTTAAACCCTTTGGGGGCCCGACGCAGATACAGGAACACGCTGGCAATGCCGCTGTCTGCGCCGACGAGCAGGCTGTCATCGGGCACGTCCGCCATGCCGCACACCTCTTTGTCTTTCAGGTTTTCGTCATCCGCGCGGGCCAGTACCGGCAGATCAGGGGGCGTGCCCTTCAGGATGACTCGGCCCGAGAAGCTGCCCGTAGTTGCCGCGGGTTGGGCAGGTTTCGCGTTGTCTTTCGCGTTTGATTCCGGGATGTCCGTGCCAACTCTGCTGTCAGTGGCCGCTGTTTCCGAAGATTCGGTGGTCGCTGCTGCGTTGCTGTTTTCGGACGGCTCCTGCCGGGACGCGGTGTCGGATGTGTCTGGTGCCGACGAGTCCGTGTCTGGTGCTGTGGCCGGGGCGGGTTTCGTCTCGGCCGAATCACCGCAGCCAGTCATCAGGCAGGCCAGAACAGACAGTGCTGTCATGGCAGTCAGGCGGCGTGCACAGATGACGCGTCGAAGGGATTGCGAAGAGCGAGTGTTCTGGAGCATGAGTCCTGCTTTCAGGGAGACATCAGGCAGCTGGTCTGCCCGTTGCGAAAACGGTTTGGCAGTCCGCAAAGCAACGGTCGTGCCAATGGCGAAGGGATGACGCTGCGGTCGCAGTACGCCATTGTTCCGCGGCGTTCTGCAGTGGATTTTCGTGCTCTGTCGCGCCTGTCCGCCCGTTGCTGAGCTGTCTGCCGGCGTCAGTGGAGGAGGTTCTGCAGTTGTCCTGGCTGCAGGAATCTTCTGTTCGCGTGAACGGGGAACAGTTCAAACGTGCAGATCAGCACACGGTGTGCGCCACCGCACGTGCGTTCTGTGCGTGGACGACTTCAATAGCGGGACCAGCGGCATTGCCGACACGGAGTGTGGTTGGCATCGCGTTTGCCAGACACAATCGTGCGTGCCGGGTGGCGCTCAGCAGAGCGTGCCGGGTGGCACGTCATACAGGGACGTTTTTTCAGGAAAAGTGACAATGTCAAAGACAGGAACAGCCATCTTGTGTGGCGCCGCATCGCTGCTGGCATGTGCTGCCGGATCCGGATGGGGACAGGTCAGTCAGATTCCCACGACGGTTGAGCAGCAGGATGAGTCTCCGCAAACGCGCACGACGATGCACTCCAAGCTGCTGCAGTCTCAGCGTGTCATGGAAGGCCTCGTACGCCGTGACTTCGAGGCCATCGAGGAAGCAGCCAGCATCCTCAAGCGGATCAGTTTGTCACCCCCGCCGAAACTCAGCTCAGCGGGCGACAAATCGGATGAGCAGGTGTACGAGCACTTTCGCCTGGAATTTGCTCGACTGGCAGGGCAGCTGGAACGTCAGGCGCGGAGACGGGAACCGGAGGCCACTGCCTGGGTACAACAGAATCTGACAGCCACCTGCATCGCCTGTCATGACTATATTCGTGACTTTCCGCAATAGGCGGCGGTCGGTCACTCAACGCGGCGGTCGTGGCCGTCTGGACGGTCGGCCGACGAATACACGCCTGATGGCGGATCACTCGGGGGCGGGCCGTCTGCTGGCGGCTCACAGCTTTCTTCCACAACCAGCCAGACCTGCTCCCAGTCAAAATGAAACACGCGTTCTGTCTGCGCCTGGACCTGCCGCATGGCGTCCGCTGGTGTGAGGTCTTCGCTGGCATGCAGTGTGCGGCAGATGAAGGCGGACAGCATTTCGCAGTCGGCAAGCAGCGAGTCAGAGGGCTCAGTGCTTCTGGGTTTCAGATAGACTCTCAAGATCAGACCTTCGATACGTGTTTCGTAGCGCTTGGGTCAATCGTTTTCCCGGTGGAAAGTCGGACGCGGATTTTTCAGAATTACTCAAATGCCGGGGAATTGGCCGTTTTGCCCCCGTTTTGCCCCCGTTTTGCCCCCGTTTTGCCCCCGATCTGGCCCCGATCTGGCCCCGATCTGGCCCCGATCTGGCCCCAATTTGGCCCCAATTTGGCCCCAATCTGGCCCCAATCTGGCCCCAATCTGGGTTTCGCATTTGTCCAGTTCACGTCCGAGTCAGGCCTGTTTCCTGACTGTCTTCCTCACGCCTCACCACGAAAACGGGGACACGCTGGGCACCTGATTGTGGCTGGCTCAGGAGAATTTGTCTGGTTGGTGGTCCGCTTTCGATCAGTCGATGCGCTCGTTATCGTTTTTCGGGGACGAAGTCTGGCTCTCTGGAAGGTTGGCACTGTGAATATCTGCTGTTGGTCGCTCTTCTGTTTGCTCGCACAGGGCGGCATCGTTGACGAACGTGTCCAGATCGCAAACACAGGTTGTCTGATGATCTGTGGCGGAGGACGTCTGCCAGTTTCAGTGACTTCCGAATTTGTGCAGCGGGCGGGAGGTGAATCAGGGCACCTTGTGGTGATTCCCACTGCCAGTACCCGCACGTCTTCCACAGAGCTAAAGTCACTGCAGTCACTGTGGCGCGACCGCGGTCTGGGGCGTGTGTCCATTCTGCATACGACGGAGCGGAACGCAGCCGACACGTCGGCATTTAGCGCCGTCCTTGATGACGCCACGGCGGTCTGGATCGGAGGCGGTCAGCAATCACGCCTGGCGAGCGTTTACCAGGGGACGGCAACGGAGCGTCGGCTCCGCGAGTTTGTGCACGCCGGCGGCGTGCTGGGAGGAACGTCTGCGGGAGCCGCCATCATGTCGCGCGTGATGATTGCTTCCGGCAACCCGAAACCTCAGATCAGCGAGGGGTTCGATCTGCTGCCTGATGCCATCATCGATCAGCATTTTCTCAGACGCAACCGCTTCAATCGACTGCTGGCTGCCGTGAGACAGCATCCGAACAGAATGGGTGTGGGAATTGATGAAGGCACCGCGGTGGTGTTCCAGGCTGGCCAGTGTCGTGTGATGGGCGAATCCTTTGTGGTGGTGATTCGTGCGGGCGATTCACTGCAGCCTTTTTCGGTCTCAACCCTGCGGCAGGGCGATTCCTTTGAGGTCACCGCACCGCCGCGTTAGTGGCTGGCGGGGAGCACAGCAAGGCGTCCGGGATTGTCATTACGGGACAGTTGGCATGTGCAACCACGAATGAGGTCACGCTGGGCGAGAGTGTACGTGCCAGCAGACCGGCGTCGTGCCCGTCAAGAATGATCAGCGGGGACGTCATCTGCTGCGCCGACTGCACAATCACCTCCCCTGGTCGACCGAAGCGGTGCTCCGTTGTAACTTCCACGCCCTGCGTCTGGAGGCCGTCGATGGTGGCCTCAAGGAACGCTGTGGCTGCGGCCGCGTATTCGTCCTGGGAGGGGCTGTAGCCGCCGAACGCCGGCATATAAAAAAACATTTCCCGGGTGACATGCAGCACGTGCAGTCGAGCCTGAAAACGCCGCGCAACAGCGAGTCCGTATCGGACCGCATGGAACGAGGATTCAGAAAAGTCGGTCGGCACGAGCACGGTGGAAATCTTCATCGAGCAATCCTCAGCAGGACCGGAAAAGACTATTCTGCGTCATGGCGACGCAGGACCAGCACGGGAGCGCTGCTTTGTCGCACGACACGTTCGGCGGTGGAGCCGAGCACCAGTCGGTGCAGACCGTGGTACCCGTGCGAGGCAATCACGACGGTATCCGCGTCGACCTGACTGGCGTACTGGCAGATGGTCGTTCCGGGATCGCCCGTGACTGCGTGGGCCCTCATGCCATCAAAGTCATGTTCTGCCAGATAGCGTTCCAGCGACTCCTGGCGATTCTCCCGCCGGGTCTGCTCATCCAGAATCGTGTCACCGATCAGTACGTCTTCCACGTGCGGCATCACGTTAATCACGTCAATCTGTTCGCGGCCGTCCACCAGTTCTTTGGCGACTTGCAGGGTGTCGTCTGTCGAGGCGGAAAAATCGATGGGGACCACAACGCGTTTGCGCGGACACCAGCTACCGGTCGCAGACAGATCTGCGCGATGGTCCTGTCCGCGACGCAGAACGAGCACGGAACAGTGGCAATGGCGGATGATCCGTTCCGCGACAGAACCGAGCAGCACGCGTTCCAGTCCGCTGCGACCATGCGAGGCCACCACAATCAGCGTACTGTTCATCTCGCGAGCCAGGTCGCAGACTTCCATACCGGCATTGCCCATTCTGGCAACATAGTTCACGCCGCCCAGGTCATGTGCTTTGATCCACGTCTGAAGCTTCTGCTGACAGCGTTCGAGGGTGACGGGGGCCGTTTCGGGGGCCGCCCAGCCGTACGGTGTGGTGATCGCGTCCATGCCTGCGGTCACATAGACCAGCGTGACGTCCCTGTCATCTTCGGCAATGGATCGGGCGACGCGTGCCGAATGCAGTGAGGAGTCAGAGAAGTCAACGGGAACCACAATTGGTCGTCGGTGAAAGTGTGACATAGTGATGCTCGGTCAAAACAGTTGAGTGGACAGTCAGGCCGCCTGTTCGGTTGTGCTGTCTTCGTGTCGAATCGTGAGAACCGGGCAGCGGGCCTCGCGGACCAGCCGCTCTGCCGTACTGCCAAGCAGGGCGTGTCGCAGCCCGCTGTAGCCGTGAGTTCCCAGGACAAGCAGGTCGGCCGAGTGAGATGTGGCGTACTTCAGCAGCTGCTCCACCGGGATCCCCTGCAGCACCTCACGCGTGACTCGGTCCGGAGGCATGGGCGCGGTGTCCAGACTCTGCAGCTGTCTGCGGGAGGCGTCCACATGCTGGCGTTCGCAATCATCGATGGACTGGCTGAAGTCAGTCTGAACCTGCTCCATGTATTCAACAAAGGGCAGCATGGCCACGTGGACGATGTGCAGCTGGGCGTCAAACTGCTTCGCAAGCTGACAGGCATGGCGGACGGCTGACATGCTGGCCGGGCTCAGATCGGTGCCCGTGACGATGGTCTGAAAGTTCATGGTTGCAGCCTTTCTGCAGACAGCGGCGGTAAGGGGCGTTCGTCCTGTCCAACGATGATGGTGTCACGCACCCAGGAGTGGCAGCGGATGCAGTTCATGGTCACATCAATCCACGCCAGGGCGACGCCATCACTGCTGGATGCGGCCGCTTTCTCTTTCAGGTTGAGTACTGCACGGCGAAACTCGCGACTGTGATTCAGATAGAGCACATCATTGGAGACCCGCCAGCGTTCTTCGTCGCTCATGTCGAGCAGTTGGCCCACTCCCTTTTCAATCTTCGCCATGTTGTCCACGCACAGGCCTTCAAGAATCAGATTGGACGCCCCCAGTTTCTTTCTCATGAAGCGAGCCAGCGGAGACGGAGGCACTTTTTCTTCATCGCTGAGTGACGGGGCCGCAGGTTTCGCCGGGGAAGTCTGTGGCTGTCGGTGAATGGGGGGCTGGGTCCGTGATACCGCGGCCATCATTCCCAGCAGCAGCAGGACAGTGAGTGCAGGTTTCATGTGGGGTTCCTTGCTTGAAAGGCTATGCAGGCGAAATCGCATACAGGAATGTCCAGGTGATGACACCGGTGGCCAGCAGCACACACACTGTGAACAGCGTGGTCAGGATGGTGCAGATCGTGCGACCGGCAGCCGCGTCGTCGGCACGAAATTGCTCCAGTTCGGAAGGCGAGAACGGACCATCGTGTGGAGCCGACTCCGTTTTGGCGGCCTGGCTGTGCCGGTGGGGCGAGCCTGCCATCGCGGTCTTTGGAGCGGACAGGTTGCCGGACGGAAGTCCCGACAGACGGGCAGGAATCGTTGCTGACATAAAAGGATCTCCCTGACTGTGAGTGTTTATCAGCAGCAAAGGCAATCCGCGTGCCGAGATCGGAATGTTTCGGATCGCGACAAAATCACAGTCTCGCTGCGGCGCGGACGCACACCAGTGAGCGGGATGGCCCACTGTGTGCTGCTTTGTCACACGTCGGCCTGTCCGGGAAAGACGCTGCGTCAGGGCCCTGTGCGAACTGGCAGCGGTATTCGTGCACAGCGGTCACGGATGCGGCGCGGCTGGCACGTTGAATGCATAGCAGATTGTGGAAATTCACCTCTTAGGAGCACGCCATGATCTGCATGCGGAAGATTCTTGCCCCCACCGACTTCAGTGAAAATTCCACCCCGGCTCTGGAAACGGCCGTCGAGCTGGCGCGTCAGTTTGATGCCCAGTTGCTGTTGCTGCATGTCGTGGATGACATTGGTGTGCACGCGATGGAGATGGAAATGGGGGCCTACAGTGACGGAGGATATGACCTGCTGGAGGCGGAAAAGCGTGCCGCCGAGCGTCTGGAAAAAATCGCACTTCCCGGGGACGTCTCGGGCAGAGCCTCGCGGCACACGATGATTGCGGGGCCGTCAGAAGGCATCTGCCGGTTTGCCAGTGAGCAGGCGGCCGACGTCATCGTGCTGAGCACTCATGGGCGCACGGGGCTGGCCCGCTGGGTCATGGGTAGTGTGGCGGAACATGTTGTCCGCAAATCGCCCTGCCCTGTTCTGACTGTACATCCTGAAGGGCGCCCGGTGGTGGCCGACACAGCCGTCACAGCGGCAGAATGCTAAACTCATTCCCGTACTCACCTGAGAACCCGAAAGGAAACGTCATGTCATTTTTGCCACGTCGAAAAATTCTGGTCCCCGTGGATTTCTCTGACTGCTCCGCGCCCGCCGTCCGGGTGGCGCTGGAACTGGCCAGTGCTCCCTCTGATGTGCATGTCGTGCACGTCATTCCGGAACTGAATCCTGTGAGTCCGGTTGCCGTCTGGGGAGAAGGCGATGTGCAGCAGCGATTGGTCGATAAGGCGAAAGAGTATCTGACCACGTGGCTGCACAGTCACGAGTACGCAGGCGTGCACGCGGACATTGCCGTGGGCAGCGAGGCCACGAAAATTGTCCAGCTGGCCGAAACTCAGGAGGTGGACCTGATCGTGATTCCCTCTCACGGCAGGACCGGGCTGACGCGGGTGGTGATGGGGTCGGTGGCCGAGCAGGTGACGCGCTACGCTACGTGCCCCACTCTGGTGCTGCGGTCCCGTTAGTCGCTCCAGGGCGTCTGAGCGGCTGCCGCACGTGATTCACACCGCACTGCCATGTGCCGTGTTCCGTTCAGCTTTGCAGCGCAATAGCAAAGGGCCAGGGACGACACCGTCCCTGACCCTGCGCACGAGTTTCGGGGCACTCGAACCCGCCCGCTTCCGGAAGTTCGGTGGTTTATCATTTGGCGGTCCACCTAGCCGTCCGTTCCGCCGGCACCGCCCAGCACTTCATCTGAGTAGGTGGCGATTCGAAATGTGATGTCGACGGCGTCCGACTGGGCGATGCCAGTTTCGCTGTTGAGAACGTCCACCAGGCAGTTGACGAAACGGGTCAGGTGGTCCCGCGTGATGCCCATGTTGTGGTGGATACTGGCCAGATCAAACGGGGACGTTTGCACGGGGCCATCCAGGGCGGCCGCGAAGAACTCTTTCTGCATGGCGACGAGTCGTTCAACGGCAACACCCTCAAAGAACGGCCTGAGTTTCTCGTCGGCCAGGACTTTCTGGTAGAAGGCATCGACCAGACGATCGACAGTCGTCGCGCCGCCAATTCGTTCGTACAAAGTTGTGGCTGACATTATTGCGGCCTGGATACAGGGGCTTCGTGGGGGATAGTCCGGACGTCTGTCGATGGCTGCGGCCGCCTCATCAGGTCGTAGTGGTCCCACGAAAGAGATGGGCAGGAGTCGGTCTCGTGACAGTGACAACAGACGACTCGGAGAAGGTCCTGTCGGCTGATGGTCTGGGGAGTCGCACGGTTGAGTGTTCGAAGTTTGCTGCAGATCATCGTGTGTTTCCGTCTTCTGAGATGAATGCCGGGCCAGTCCCGGCCGTCGACTTCAGATTGCAAAGGCGGTGCCAGGTCTGCAGTGATGGCAAACAGAGGGAAAACGGTGCCGTCGTGACCTGTGTCAGTGCGAACTGTCACACTGTGAGCGAAAACGCACACCTGCGGGACGATCTGTCACGGAACACCTGTCGGACGGGCTAGCCCAGCATGCGGCCCAGGTTCCACCAGTGTGAAAACAGCGACATCGCCATCAGCCCCAGGCTCACCAGCACAAAGTGCAGACGCGCGGCCCGCGACCACCATGAGCGGCGGTTCATCATCATGCACAGGAAGATGGGCGCCATCAGGCACAGCAGTTCCAGCACTGTCATCGCCGGATTCTGAGCCAGAGCCGAGCTCTTCGGCACTGACCAGTCACGAATCCTGAGTATCTGCAGCACAATCACTGACAGGATCACCACCGACAGCAGACTGATCACAGTCCAGGGGGCGAAAGGCGTCAGCACACGTTGCTGCGTGGCCTGAGACGAACGCGTCAGGGACCACAGTCGGCGACCCACGGGGATCACCAGGCTGAAGATGATCAGCAGCGGCAGAACGATCAGTCCGACCTGCTGCAGCATCCCACGCCTGAATGCATTCTCAAACCCCTTCAGTTCGCGGGATGTGTCCCGACCGGCCTGATCGATCAGCAGAACCGCATCGTATTGAAGTATGTCCCTGCGAATGCCCGCGACGGCGGCGTCCGTTGCGGCATCTGCGGTGATCTCGTCCACGTTCTCACGGAGTGGGTGGGTGTCGATCACCACCATCGTACGCCCCTGAAAAACGTCGCCGGGCCACGCGGAGTCGTCGGCATAGCCGCGAATGGCGATATGCAGCGCGTCGCTGCCCTGTGACTCGGCCACCTGTTGAATGTGATCGCCCAGTGTCCGCACGCCGTTGGGGCCTGTGCCCTCCATGATGTGCGCTCCGCCCATCTTGACAATGGCTTTGGGCGGATCACTGCCCTGCGTGTTGGCCGCCTGCAGGTAATCGTCGAACTGGTCGATCATGTATTGTTCCCGCACGATGTCACTGACGCCAATCCGTCGCTCATCGCGTTCATTGTTGTGATACGCGACGAAAATGGTCTGGCTTTTGGCGAGGGCATCCAGAATGAGAATCGCCTCGTCATCAAGGTCTGCTCCCGCCAGTGTTCGCAGCGTTTCCAGATCGGCCGAATTATCCCGACTGAGGAATCGGCCGCCCTGCAGGGCGTCTTTGAGGAACAGTCCCTGAGCGGCGCGGCGGGAGTTGTGGCTGGGCAGGATTTCTGCCAGACGCTGCAATCCGTGAATGGCCGTGAGCGACTGATCCACCCCCCAAAATGCATCGCCCCGCCCGGCAAACTGAGATTCCACGAGTTTCAGCAGCCTGACTTCACCGTCGTAATCAAATGCCACGGCGTGTGGAAACCGCTGCAGCGTCGTGTCGACTGAGTCTCGGGACAGCCTCCGGGAAATCCATGGCCCGCGCTCCGTCACGAGATATTGGTAACCCTGCGGCTGGACAACGCGATAGGTGGCCCCCACCACATCCGGCAGACCGGCAACACCGTGCTGCTCGCCAAACAGCAGAAACTGACACTCGGCGGCACGCCCCTGAATCCAGTCCGCTCCCGGGCCATTGATGCGGTTGTCCTCGATGATCAGCGGGTAGACGCACCGTGTCCAGTCGATATCTGCCGCGCGAGGTGAAGGTGCGGTGAGCACTTCATCCGCACAGCGCACGGTTCCAGGCAGCTGGACGAAAAACAGCGTCACCAGAGCCCACATTCGCAGCATGGAAGTGCGTGAACTCTGGCTGGTGTGTGTGTCCTTGCCGACTTCAGTTGCCGATGTCCTGGAACGGGCGTGCATGAAAGTCACCTGATGGTGCAAAATGGCGAAGGCCTGGTCGCTCTTGCAGGCCGCCGCATTCTCTGGGAAAATATCTTTAAGTCAAGAATCTTTATTTAAAGATAAATGAGGCCACTCTCTGGAGTGGTGGAGCAGTCAGTTGGAGGCACGCAGCATTGTGGATGATCTGACGCTGGTTGATGAAGTGGTGACGGATCTGCGGCGAGAGGCTCCGCATCTGGATGCGCTGGCTGTGGAGACGGTTTGTCGACTCATTTACGCGGGCCGCAAAATGGAGCAGCGGGCCGGGCGGGTACTCAAGCCGTTTGGACTCAATTACACAGATCTGGACGTGCTTGGCACTTTGCATCAGGTTGGCAAACCGCACGAACAGACTCCCGCACAGCTCCTGCGGTCGGTCATGATCACATCGGGAGCCATGACCACGTGTCTGAATCGTCTGGAAAAAGCGGGCATGATCAGTCGACGGATTGACCAGGCCGACCGTCGCGTGCGTCACGTCAGGCTCAGTCGCCGCGGTTTGACGCTGATAAAACGCGTGCTTGATGTTCGCTTTGGCGATGCCAGACAGTTCCTGCAGCAGCTGCCCCGGGCCGACGTGCGCCAGCTGAACAAGCTACTGAAGGATGTCGTGCAGGCCGACCACGATGTGCCGGCAAACAACAGCGGTAAGCCATAGCCCAAAGAAGGTGGCAGACCGTCCGACCTGTTCATTTTCCTCCCGTGGGCCGGCCGCGGATGCCCGCAGTCTGATTGAGGCCCCTGCTCAGGCCGGGCGATCCGGTGATGCGTCGGGCGGACACTCCGGGGATGGATCGCGGGCGGCACAGCGGTCGCAACGCCCCTGCACGTAATGGCCCACGCGGAAACCGGTGCGCTGCTCGGCCGCCAGGCGTTCCAGTCGCCTGCGACACTCCAGGCAGGGTTTCATGATTTCGGTCGAATCCGGGTCGTCAGGGCTGGGCATCGGCGTGTGATAAGAAAAATCGCTGGACAGTCCGCTGAATGCTCGCAGTCACTGATTGTTCCGTCTATCGGGGGACGCCCAGGATTCGCAGTAATTCACAGATTGAAACTGCACAGCTGTCATCACATCGCGGCCGTCAGCCGACACAGCGTTTTTTGGTATACCTCAGTTGGCTGCGAAGTTATGACGAGATGTCACAGTGTTTTTCCACGAGGTTGAAGATGGTCACGATTCCGGATCAGGCAAGTCGACGTGTCACTGGGCGCATTCCGCACATGTCGGAATCTGCGCATGATCGGTTGAGCGCTGGATTGCTGGCCGCTGGCCTGACTCTCGCCGCGACCTGCGTTTGGCTGATCGCTTTGTGGTACAGCCGGCGTGTGCCACAGGAAGTCAGCCGTTTATCGCCAGAGTCGACAGCCGTGCAGCGGGAGGTGGCGTCGGCTCTGCCTTCGACGGAGATCCGCGTGCCGGACACGTCGGACGAGGTTGCCCCGCCGAATTCCGAGCAGGATCTGCAGCAGATGATCAACTCGGTCACATCGCTGCAGGGGCCCCATCCTCTGCCCGTTCACCTGGACAGTGGTGACACCGACGGCGAGGGCGACCGCTCCCGTCTTGCCGAAGGAGCGGGCATCGGCGCAACGGGAAGGCCTGCAGGCTGGTCTGCGGTCGGCACCAACACGGCACAGCGATGGCGGATGGAGTATCCTGCAGGTGACCTGTCGACTTACGCGCGGGCTCTGTCGGAGTTTGACATTGAGCCGGCGTGTATCTTCCCCGACGGTCGCATCATCTATCTCACGGGACTGGCCGACGAGCCACAGACACGCATCGGCCGAGTCGGCCCGGAAGAAGGGCGACTGTTCATGGTCTGGGATGTGTCCTCGGAACGCGCGCGCGGCGACCGCGAACTGTTTCGAAAGGCCGGCGTGACCAGTTTCGCTTCGGCCCGGCTGGTCCACTTCTTTTCCCCGGAAACAGAATCGCGGCTGCAAACGCTCGAGTACGAGTATCGACAGCGCACTGCCGGTGATATTCGGCGTACCGAATTTCGGCTGCAGTTTACTGGCTCGGCGGCAGAGTTTGTCGTTGTCAGGCAACTGCTCAAATAGCCCGCATCTGACCGCACCTGACCGCACTGGGCGCTGGCCCCAATGACGCTCTGACACGCGCGTGACGGCATTGTGACGCGAAAATTTGCCTGACGACCGTCTCTGGCGGTTTGCCGCCGAAGGTGCGGCACGGCCGTTTCGCAAGCCGTTTTGCAAGCCGTTTTGCTGTCTCTGGCAGGTGAGGGGACAGCCAGTGCACCGAGGCATTTTTCCCGCCTGCCGCGGCACGTTTTCGGGACGTTTGTCGCGGTTGCGATGCGGATGCAACTTTACGCAACACCGCGTGTTGCCTTTTGGCAACAAAAAACGCCGCTTTGATGAACGCTGGCATCATGCGTTCGGCCTGGGGCGGAAAATGTCGTAATGGCGGATCACCCCCTCGGAAAGCCGACCTATGTTCAAGTCGTTCAGGAACGGCCGGCAGGTCGAGGGCCGCGGGGCGGGAGAATGTCAACATGATGCAACCTCACGAAGACGAAACTGATTTGTCGATGCTGTGTCGTCGTCGGGTGCCACGTGTGGTGATGCCGGTGGAAGTGCGGCTGCACAGCGACACCGGCAGCACACTGGCCATGATTCGCGATGCTTCGATCGACGTGGACAGACCGCAGGCCGCCATTGGCGTCGGCCTGTATCACAGCGAAGTGCTGCCGCTGGGAGTTCCCATCCGTTGCGAAGTGCTGTCTGACAGCGAAGAGCTGCCGGCCGAGTCGCGACTGGTCCTGATGTGGACTCGCAATTTTGATGCGGATGGATTCCTCAGTGGAGGTCGCCTGGAACCGACATCCAGCGGTGGAGCCGGCGAGAGTCTTCATTCCCCGGAAGGAGAAGGCTCATGACTGGCAATTCGGATCTGTCGAGTGCGGCTGTGAAGCAGTGGAAACATTCGGTGGAGACCTTCTTCCGTGACGAGTGGTCGCAGTTGCGACAAATGGTGCTTGAACTGGAAGAACAGGGTTGGGGAGCTGAAGCCGACACCGCCGGGAACGAATGTTCGCCGCAGGGGTCTGCTGATGCATCTGATGCCAGCCCGACAATATCGCAGCGACCGGACGATCGACTCGCCCAGCTGGCCCAGTCGATTGAGCTGCGAATGCAAAACAACAACTGTGGTGAGTTTTAAGCGTGCCCGTTACCACCGAACACAATCTGAATCACTCTGTGGAATCGCCGTCCCACTGCGTCTTTCGCCGCGGCTCGTCCTGGCTCGCGCTGCCGGCTGTGGCCGTGCGTGAAGTGCTGCCGCGGCCACAGACCGTCTTTGTGCCTGGCAGCTCGGCCATGTTTGTCGGTCTTTGTCATGTCCGCAGCGAATTCATCCCTGTACTCAGTCTGGACATGATTCCAGGGCAAAGCAGTGATCACAGTGATCCGATCATGCTGATCCTCGATGACAGCGACGGCCCGTGGGCACTGCTGGTGGATGAGGTTTCTTCACTGCAGACGCTCGAGATTTCCGACGCTCCGGAGCAGTCTGCCTCGGTCGTCACCGGCTGGGCAACAGTCAACGACACGGTGGTGCAGGTGCTTGACCAGGCGGGAATCAGAATGCTGGCCGAGCGGGAACTGGCCACGCTGTGGGAAGACGCAACGGCCCCAGGTCGGACGGGGGGACCTGTGCCGGCATCAGCAGGACTCAGTGAACAGCGAGGCATGGTATGACATATCGCATTCGACTTTTTCTCAGTCACATCGCGACCGCTCTGGTGGCTGGCTACTGTGTGTGGTACGGACAGCAGGTGCAGGGTTTCAGCAAGCTGGCGTTTATGGTTCTGTTTGGCGCCAGTGTGGTGGTGCCCAATGCACTGGCCGCCTGGTGGCTGTCTCGCGGGCTGAAGAGCCTGGAGAAATCCCTGCTGGACGTGTCTTTGGAACGCACGTCGACCGGTCTGGCTGAGCTGGACGAAGTGGGCGACACACTGCGGCAGGCGTTCGAGCGTCAACGCGGGCTGGAGCACGACGTACAGGACTTTATCGGCCGTCTGGGGCGAGAGCGTGCCGGACGTCGTTTTCGACGAGCGGGAGAAAACACGGAACTGCTCACCGATGCACTGGGTCAGTTGTCCCGTGCAGCGGCACGCGACATCAGCAGTGTAATGTCCGTTGGTGACGACATTGCCCGCGGGGCCCACGATGTGCATTCGGGCGCTCAGGAACAGTCGCGCACCGTGGAAAATGCCATCACGTCGGTCGAACAGCTGTCGACCCGCATCAGCGGCATCAGTGAAAGTTCGGAGGCGACCGGAGCAGCCGTTGAAGAAGCGGCCCTGCGAGCTCAGGCCGGTCTGGATCTGATCCAGCAGCTGGTGCGGGGGATCGAAGGCGTTCGTACCAATGTCGATTACAGCACTAAGAAGATCGCCTCGCTGGGACAGCAGTCCGAGCAGATCAGTTCTATCGTCGAAACGATGGGCGCCATTTCCGCCCGCACCGATATGCTGGCGCTGAACGCTTCTATTGAAGCTGTGCGAGCCGGACAGGAAGGTCGCGGTTTTGCCGTTGTGGCCGAAGAGGTCCGCAGGCTGGCAGAAAGCACGGCATCGGCCTCTCGCGAGATCGCCGCGCTGGTCGACGCAATCCAGAGTGAAGCCAGCGATACAGTGTCTGTGATGCGGGAAGAACGCCATCAGATGCAGGAGGAACTGCATCGTGCGGCGGAAACTCTCTCAGCGTTCGAACAGATTGCTGAATGCAGTGCGCTGGCCGCCGATCGGTCACGACAGGTCACCGACTTTGCCGCTCAGCAGCTGACCCACACTCAGGAAGTGGTCAATGCGATGCAGCAGGTCTCGAGCATCGCCGAGCGGATTGGTGTTCGCAGCGATTCGATTCGGCACAAGACGACCGACCTGGTTGAAACCGCTCAGGGACTGGAGACCGGTCTTTCGCCCATGTTCCACTACGGAGACAGTCAGCCTGCTGCGGAACGCCGCGAAGTGTCAGAGCGTCCTGGCGAAGAACTCTATCACGCCGTCGCCGAAGGAGAGTTTGCCTGATGAGCGACGCTGCCAACCCAAATCAGCTGGATGAGATTCTCGCGCTGCGTGCTCGCTGCGTGGAGTTCTCTGAGCGATCTGTCGAAATACATGATCCGGATCTGACAGAAGCGTCCTCCACGCTGGTTGATCTGCTGTCCGTCGCCGGCGTGTTTTGCGACGAAGATCCAGCCAGCTCCCGCGCTCTGGAGATTCTGGAGTTTGTAGAGAACACGGCGCTGCCGGCTTTGATACCGACGGGCCCCGGCCTCCCCGCTGCAGACGTGCAGCGGGAGGTCGAAATCACCTGGGGAGAATGTCTGGATCTGCTGGAGCCCACCGAGAAATTTCGCCCCACAGTCACTGATGAATGGGCGGCGGACGAGATCAGTGGCCAGCAGCCGCCGGAACCTGACATGCCGCTGTCGGCGTTCGACATCGGCGGAATTCTTACGGCGCTGCAGGGGGCACCGGAGGAAGCGGATGGCGAGTCGTCGCCGTCCGTGCGCGCGTCTGATGAAGCTTCTGCAACTCCGGTGATGGACGTGCAGGCGGCTGTTGCCGCTTTGACGTCGGCCGCTCCGGCGTCCCCGGAGCACAGCCCCGCGTCCCGTGCCGCCACGGCCCCGTCATTGCCAGCCGGCGGGCTGGAACCGGAGACGATTGACGATCCGGAAATGGTGGCCGCCTACGGAGATGACGCACAGCTGTGCCTGGCCGAAATGGAGGCCAGTGTGCTGGGGATTGAAAGTGGCAGCGATGTCACGGAAGGTCTGCGAAACTTCTGCCGGCAGCTGCACACGCTCAAGGGTGCCTCCGGCACGGTGGGCCTGACAAAACTGGCCGCCTATCTGCACGATCTGGAGAGCTTTGTCGAAGCC
>JANSXP010000028.1 GCA_024742875.1 Planctomycetaceae bacterium
ATCACAAAATCACGCGCGGAGCCAATGACATTTGTTTGCCCGCCGGTGGCGGACACGCTGACCATCTCCCGTTGCACGCCGGTATGGCGGTGGTAAACGACCGACTGTCCGTCGGGCGAGAAGGCAATATTCGAAAGCTCCGTGATACCGGTTGTCCGCGTTGTCACCGGTGACAGCGTCGCACTCACATCGACGCCGCCGGTCGCCAGGCGGGTCAACTCCAGACGGAAGTCGCGTTGCGGCTGGGAGGCGGCGTTGTCAAAGACCGGGACATCAAAAGCTGCGGTGGTGGCTCCGGCTGGAAAAATCACGCGGTAGTCGCCCGCCTGGTATTCTGCTGACGTGGCCGTGGCGTCTACTGTGCTGAACGTCGCTTCGATATCGCGATTGGCGGGGCGGGAAAGTGTGACGGTGACTCGCGCCGGACGGCCTTCGACGGTCGCCACATCGGACACTTCGATGGCCACAGGATCGTTATCGAGAATCGTCACCTCATCGGACGGATCGGCATGCAGCGTGAGCCCCGGCGGAAGCGTTCCCAGCGTCCATTCGAACGTTGCATCGGGCTGGGCAAAGTCATTGTCAATGATCGTAAACTGCTGTGACACCGACGATTGGCCGTCGGCAATGACCAGACTGTCCAGTGGCGCGGACAATTCATATTCGTCAAGCAGATCCTGAGGCACATTGATGGGGATCGTCTGATCGCCCTGGACGGGATCACTGGCGTATATGCTCAGAAAAGCGGAGGCCCCTTCCTCCATGCTCGCAACACTCACCCGCAGCCGCACAGCGGACAGCAGTGTTCTTGACTCGAGAACCTGTGCCGCGGCGGGCAAAGCGATGCGCTGATGACTGCGACGCGAAACAGGACGGGACAGGTGGCGTTCAACAGCAGCCAGCAGGCGGCGAATCAGCATGTGGAGGGTTCCGGCTTGAAACGGCGATGGCGTGACCGGGCGTCACGCAGACAGGCGTCACGTCGTAAAAATCCAACGCAGGCTCGAACTCTACCGTGACACCACCAGGGTGCAACAGCTAGTCCCCATAACTTCTATTCTGCCAATGAGGACGTCCGATCGCGCGTGATCGCTGGTGTGATCACGAAGGGCAGGACACACACACCTGCGGGTTTCGAAATCAGCCGAGCGATCCGCTGCTTCAGGCTTCTGTTTTGGCGAAGTCGTGCACCCAGACGGGCTGATCCTGATCCCAGTCCATGCCCTGATGCATGCGCTCAATCAGAGCGTGATACATCTGCAGGTTGGGGTAGCCCTCGCGCTGGGCGTCTTCTTCGGTGATGTCGCCCCAGCGTTCTGTTCGCAGGCCTGTGATTTCAAACTCCGTGTCCTGCAGCGTGAAACGCTCGCCCGGATAGCCATACACACCTGCGCGACGCTGCTGTGTCTTGGAGCCGTTCAGTGCGGCTGCCACCAGTTTGTCGTGCGTGACCAGGCGGTCGATTGTGCACGTTTTTTCGGGGTAGTCAGAATTCTCAGTTGAGGAGTGGTCGGTGGTCATGAGGTGCGTGTTGCCTAAGTGCCAAAAAAGTGCGGCCCGCCTGTGAGTCCGGCAGGCTAATGTTTCGAGCTTCACAATTCGAGCAAGGCCCATTGATTCTCTGCTGTGAAACAATGGTCGCGTCGATCCGGCCTGGCTGGCAACCCATGCACCCGTGTGGAACAATCGGCGGCCGTTCGTGTTCCCTCTGTGATCAGGAAAACCTCATGCGTGTCTTTGCTGCTGTGCTGTTGCTGACGACCGTCAATATTATTGCCGCCGATGATGCCAGCGATACACTGCCCGCCATTGCCAATCGAACAAACGGCATGTCGCGTCATTCGGGTTTTTTTTCGTTCTATAAAGACCAGGTCAACGGATCCGTGCTGGCGGAAGTCTCGACGGACGGGGAGCCGTTTTTGTATGCGAGCGGGCTCAGCAGTGGTCTGGGCTCCAATCCTGTGGGACTCGACCGGGGGCAGTGGGGGCAGACGCGACTGTGTGTCTTTAAACGCGTCGGCCAACGCGTCTTTTTGATTGAGCAGAACACGGCCTTTCGTGCCAGCAGTAACAATGCGGCCGAACGCCAGGCCGTGGCGGACTCGTTTGCGGATTCGATTTTCTGGGCAACCGACGTCCTGGCGATTACAGATGATCGCGTGCTGATTAACCTGGACAGTCTGCTGGTTCGCGACGCGCATCAGGTGGTCTCCAGGCTGCGCCAGACCGATCAGGGCGATTACAAATTTGATGCCTCGCTGAGTTATGTGGAACTCGATCGCTGCAAAGCGTTTCCCCAAAACAGCGAATTGAACGCGATGGTCACGTTCACCTCATCGCGGGGTGGTTCTCTGGTGCAGCAGACGGCCGCTGACGGAAATTCGTTTTCTGTCCGTTTGCATCATTCGTTTATCGAACTGCCGCCGCCCGGCTATCGCCCTCGCAAAGCGGACCCTCGCGTGGCTTCGTTTGCCGTGTCGTTTGCGGACTACTCAGCACCACTTAATCAGACGCTGCAGCAGCGCTACATCGCCCGGCATCGACTGCAAAAGGCCAATCCCGCGGCTGAAAAAAGTGCGGCTGTGAAGCCCATCATCTACTACCTTGATCCGGGCACGCCGGAGCCCGTCCGCACCGCGCTGCTGGAGGGAGCGCGGTGGTGGAACGAAGCGTTTGAACAGGCCGGCTTTATCGACGCTTTCCAGGTGCGCATGCTGCCCGATGACGTGGATCCGATGGACGTGCGGTACAACGTAATTCAATGGGTGCACCGGCGGACACGCGGCTGGAGTTACGGTCAGTCGATTATGGATCCGCGGACCGGAGAGATTATCAAAGGGCACGTTCTGCTCGGTTCGCTGCGGGTTCGTCAGGACCGCACGATCATTGATGGTCTGACAAACGTGCCGAATCGCACCGGCCCCGTCGCCTGTGGTGCGGCTTCGATGGGCACCGGCGTCGATCGCGCGCTGGCCGTGTTTGATGAAGTGCTGTCACCAATTGACGTGAGCCTGGCCCGACTGCGGCAGTTGTCGGCCCACGAGGTCGGACACACGATTGGCTTTTCTCACAACTTTGCTGCCAGTACCTATGGAGACCGCGCTTCCGTCATGGACTATCCCGCCCCCCGTGTCATTCTGCAGGAGGACGGCTCGCTGGATCTGTCAGACGCCTATGGCGTGGGCGTCGGCGAGTGGGACAAATTCATGGTGCGATATGCCTATGAAGAGTTTGGCCGGCAGTCAGAAGCGGAAGGTCTGGCGGCGCTGATTTCTGAAGCTGAACAGCGAGGTCTCTTGTACCTGTCGGACGCCGACGCACGTCCGGCGGGCGCTGCGAATCCCCGAGCCAGCCTGTGGGACAACGGCACGGACCCCGTGGCCGAACTGGAGCATCTGATGAAGGTTCGCCGCGTCGCGCTGGACAAACTGAGTGAGGGCGACTTACTGCCCGGTCAGAATCTGTCGGATCTGGAAACGGTGCTGGTGCCCATTTACCTGTACCACCGCTATCAGGTGGAGGCGGTTGCCAAAATGATCGGCGGCTTCGACTATGACTATGCCGTGGCGGGGGAAAAACGTCTTCCGCTGCAGGCCGTTGCCGCCGAACGCCAGCAGGCTGCGCTGCAGGAACTGCTCAACACACTGCAGCCACAGCAACTGGAAATCTCTGCGGAACTGCTCGCCCAACTGCCGCCCAAACCCAATTCTTCGGCCGTGGATCGAGAACGCTTTGAAGGTCGCACCGCCATGATTTTTGACCCGGATGCTGCTGTCCGCACGGCCGCCGAGATGACGCTGTCACAGATTCTGCATCCTCAGCGGGCGGCGCGGCTGGCCGCTTATGGCGATGACCAATGGAACTTTGATGTCATGCTGGAACAGCTGGTGGGTCGCATTTTTGTGAAGCACACCAATCGGCATATCAACCGGATTGTGGAGCACACGCTGGTGCGGCAGCTGATCGCGCTGGCCGGTGATGACAGCACGAGTCACGCGGTTCGCGTGGGAACATGGAGGATACTGGATCGGCTGCCCAGAGCCTTCTCGCGTAATCGGGAGTCCGATCAGCTGCCCCACTATCAACTGCTGCTGGGCGAAATCGAACGCTTCAAAAATCGTCCCCACAAAACGGCCACCCCGCCAAAGTCGCAGACACCGCCGCCAGGCAGTCCCATTGGTGGCGGCAGTGGCGGTCGCTAAACGGCCCTTTGCTGGCGCAAAAGGAAATCCGGGCCTGAGGCCCGGATTGGTGCGTGTCGACTGAGAGTTTTTCGCGATGGGAAACTCGCCTAACGGGTGGCCGGCCGATAGTCAAAATGCTTCAGCCGATCGACAGCCAGCAGTGTGGTGTTGCCATTGGCCGCCCGCACGACCACATAGTTGGGGTAAAAGTAGATGCTGTCCACTTTCAGACTGTCGTTGCCGGCAGAGCTGTTGGGCGAAGTTTCGTAAGAGTAGCTCAGAATCACATTGCGCGCCGGAGGATGGCTGCTCTGGCTGGCAGGGGCTGGCGTCGGGGCGGCCGCGGCGGTATTTAGCAGCGGCAGACAGGTGAAGGCCAGTACAGCCAGCAGGCTGGTGGCGGTGACATACAGTGCGACGTTGCGGCGGGAGTGTGTTCTCAAGTGATTGTCCTTGGTCAGGTGGTGAAAAGACGGCAGAGAGAAGCGGATTTGGGTCCAAAGAGGATAACGTGAACACAGCCAATACGGATCAAAGAATCCATTCGCCGCTGGGAATGATGGCCAGCGGCCCGAAGTCTACCACACCCATTCGCCCCGTTTGTTGACGTAACCCAGTCGTCCGGCAACGGTCACCTGGGCGATGCCTTCCCGGAATCCGCCGTAGATCCAGTCGAATTTCGGCTCAATCACCGTGTTGCCCCGGCGATCGATGAACCCCCATTTGCCTTCGGTCAGCTGCACGCCCGCCAGGCCGTCCGCAAAATCATTGGCATACTGAAAACGCGGCGGAATCACAAATCTGCCCGTGCGGTCAATGTAGCCAAACTGTGTGTCCTCGCAGGCCAGGGCCAGACCATCCACAAACGGCCCACAGGAGTGAAACCGCGGGGCAATCACCGTTTTCCCGTCTGCGTTCACGTATCCCATTTTGTCATCCGCGGAAAAGGGAATCAGCTCATTGGGCGCCCCGGTGCCCGCATACTGAGGAGCCGGTCTGGCCACTTCGCGTCCGGTGACATCGATGTAGCGTTCGTCGGTCTCGACCCCCACATCGGCAAGACGGCTCAGAAACTTTCCGGCGGTCGTGGCGTTGCCGACTTTGGCGATGCCGTTGACGAACGGCTCGGCACGATCGAACTGCGGTTTGATGACCACCCGCCCTTTGGTGTCGATATAGCCAAACTGGTCCTCAAAGCTGTCCAGCTGTACTACTGCGCGACCAGAGGCAAACGGTCCCACAGAAACAAATCGCGGCTCAATGGCCATTCTTCCTGCGGGCGTGATAAATCCCCAGCGGCCACCCAACTGCACGGCCGCCAGTCCTTCGGTGAACGGATAGGCCTTCTCAAACGCCGGTGGCAGCACAATTTCACCATCCGAGTTGATAAAGCCATCACGACCGTTGACCGTCACTTTGAACAGCCCCCGCTTATTCGGTGGCTCCCTGAACTGTTCATCCCGGGGTTCCGGCTGATCATTGGCTACCAGGCGGTCGACAGATTCCATCAGAGGCTTGACACCCTCGTCGTCGGCATCCGGCAGCTCGCTGATCGGCTCTGCGCCTGCTGCTGATTCTGCCTCAGCCCCTGCCACTCGTTCCATCACTGCCAGGAAGTCGTAGTCGATGATCGCCATATGATTTTTATCAATCGCCATAAATCGATGGCGGTCGTTAATGACCAGACCCTGCTCACCACGTTTGATGGATTCCACAGCGACGACGTCCTCAGACACCTGCTCGGGTTTCTGATCGTTGAACAGGGATTTCACCAGCCACTGTGATGTGATGATGGCCCGTGCATTGTCACCACGGTCGGAACGCACATAGTGTCCGCCGCCGCCAAAGTGGGCTTTGCGGTCGAGTCGCCAGATGCCTTCGATATAGGCGGCAGCTTCCTCGTCAGATTTCAGCTGAAAAGACTGGGCCTTTTGCAGCAGCAGGAAGTAATAGGCCTGGGACTCCGCTGCAGACACCGTGAGTTCGGGCGCTGGCCGTGTTTCTATTGGGTCCGGGAAATTCTCGTGGTGCCCGTGATCGCACGGGCCCAGCATGACAATGACTTCTGCGGGTGATGGCAGGTTGCGAAGGCGAGGATGCGGCAGGCGCCCGTCAACCGATACCAAAGCGGGCGTGCTGTCTGCCAGTTTCTCTCGCAGGGCCCCAGGTGAGAAGGGCACGCCCGTGCGATCCACGATCCAGAACGGCTGGTCCGACCGACCGGTCAGTGGCAGGCTCATGCGTCCCTCCTGTTCCACCGAATCCTCGCGGGAAACTTTTTGCAGTGCGGGCCATTCGCCGTCCAGTTGCGGCAGCACGGCCTTCCAGGTGTCCAGTGGCAGTGTCAGTTGCAGTATCGGCTGATCGTCGTCCATGGCGATCACCGCAGATCCGAGCACCGGGGGAAACCTGGCCGGGACAGTCTGAGCATCCTCCGGACCAGGGGACTGTGCAGTTGGCGGCACGCTGCCAGCAGGCTCCTGCGTCTGGGCGGCTGTCTGCCACACGTTCGCCCAGTCAATTTGAGAGTCAAGCCGATCGGTCAGCGGGACCTTTAACGTGTAGGTCGCGCCCGGCTGCAGTTTGTAGGCATCCACAAGTCCCACCGGTTGCTGATCTGTAACTGTCACGGTGTAGCAGACATTGCGGCGATAGTTGGGGCCGTCTTCGATGGTGATGCTGCGGACACGGACTTCGCCGGGGAACGTGCTGGAGGAGCCGCCCTGTTCGTGCGGGCTTACGAACCGGAACTTCAGTTGTGGCCGGCCCCTGTCCGTTGTCACGATGCCTGCGACCGTGCGTTCGCCATTGAGAAATTCGCCCGTCGCAAACACGATGCGATCGTGCTGTGCGTCCAGTTGACTCAGAAATTCGTGGCCAGCGCGGCCGCCTGCCAGCAGAGTGTCAATGTGATTGAGCGGATGTTCGGCGAATTCGCCCGTCTGCAGATAGGTGTGCAGTTTTTTGTACGCGGTTTTCAGTGACTGCTGACGCTGACTCCAGACGACCGCTGCGCAAATAACGGCAGCGACGGCCGCCAGGCTCAGCAGCCAGCCGTAACGTGAACGACGAGCGCGAGGCCGGGGCGCCAAAACAGCGCTGTGAGTTGGGGGACCTGTCAGCGGCGTGATCGCGGGTAAAGCGGTCGTGTCCGGCTGCTGCACGTGGCCCAGACACGATTCCAGCAGATCACGAACTTCGGCCGCGCTGGCAAAGCGTTCGCTCTTGTCACGGGCCATCAGTCGTTGCACGATGTCTGACAGCCAGACGGGGATGTCGGGGTTCGCTTCGGACACTGGTCGCGGCGTTTCGTCAATGATCTGCCGCATCACTCCCCAGGAGGAGTCCGCGCTGTATGGTGCCTGTCCGGTGCACAGGGAATACAGCACACTGCCCAGGCTGAACAGATCGCTCTGCTGGTCCACCGGCTGCCCGGCCGCCTGTTCGGGCGACATATACATGGGTGTGCCGGCAATGGCCCCGTTTTGTGTGACCGTGTTGTCATCGACAGCGCGCGCCAGGCCAAAGTCGGTGATCGTGACGCGTTCGACACCTTCTTCCAGCAGGATGTTTTCCGGTTTGATGTCACGGTGGACGAGCCCCTGTTCGTGGGCGGCGGCGAGTCCTGCGGCAATCTGCGCACCGATCCGCAGAATCTCCACGACCGGCAGCGGACCCTGTGCTTCAATGCGTTTCTGCAGCGAGCCTCCGCGGATATAGGCCATGACCAGATACGGCATGGTCTCATCGCTGGACACGCTGTGGATCGGCACCACATTGGGATGCAGCACGGCGGCCGCCGCTTTGGCTTCCCGGGAAAAACGACGGCGTGCTTTGGTGTTGTTCGCCAGACTGGGGGCCATCACTTTGACGGCCACAACCCGATCGAGCGAGGGATCGACGGCTTTGAGTACCACGCCCATGCCGCCGGCGCCGACCACTCCTGTGATCTCGTAAGTGCCCAGTCTTCCGAGCCGGTGCGGGTCATCTGTCGGCGACAGTGCCTGCAGGACCTGGGCCATGGCCATGGCCAGAGGCTGCCCGGCTGTTGTCGGCGTGACCGAAGCCGCCGAATCGTCGACTCGGCTGGCCCGATCAAATTCTGTGGGCTTCAGGTGCTGACGGATTCTGCTCCACTCATCGGGAGAGGCGGCGGTCTGCTCAAGGAACTGCCGCAGCGGCGGGGAGGCCTCCAGATCGCGCGACAGGTTGGTGTCATCCAGACTGCGAGCGTCGGATTCCAGAAAGTCGACGGCGCGCTGCCGGTCGGATGCTGATGGGACGTTCATCACCTACTCCTCGTTTTTCTGCAACTGTTCGATGTGTGATCGGAGGCGACGCACAATGCGACTGCGGGCTGCGTAGATGGTGCCAACGGACTTGTTCAGTCGCGTTGCTGCTGCCTCACAGGTCAGGTCGTCAATCATCGTCAGTTCAAACGCCTGCCACGTCTCGGAACAAACTTCCGTTCTGACCGCAGCGGCCGCCGTCAGGTACAGCTCTCGCTCGTACTCCGCTTCGATCTCCTGCGAGATCTCCGCCGAGACTGCTCTGTCACAGGGCAGATCGGACTGCGAACCGCCGACAGCGGCGTCGGGAAACGTGCGTGTCAGCGTGGTGGCAATGGCGTTGTTGGCGATGCGCCGCAGCCAGTGACGAAATCGCACTTCCGGACGATGTTCGAAGTCTGCCATCGCTCTGGAAATCTTCATCAACACCTGCTGCACCAGATCCGACGCGTCTGCGTCCTGCAGTCCGCGACGACGGGCCATCCGGTAAAACACGGGGCGATACAGGCACACAAACTGGTGCCATGCCGCACGGTCGTCGTCGGATTTCAGCGCGACCAGCAGTGAACCGCGAGTCTCAGGAAATAGTGTCATTGGTGCCTCCAGCCGCCCAAACTCAGTGGCGGCCGCATTCTGACACGCTTTTTGGAAATAATCAAAAACGGGCCCGCCGCAGCGAAGTTCAGTGCGCATGACCAGCCTTTTTTGATCCAGGTGAGCGTCATGATCGTTCACCTGTCAGGGCCGAAAAACTGCAAAGGAGAATGACGATGACCACGAAAAACGAGGTGACTGCCGTGTCCGTGCTGTCGGGTATCGCGGCCGGATTCCTGTTTTTGGCGGGGCTGGGTCTGGGAGCCGATATCCTGACTCCCACCGATGCTGCCCTTGTTTGCTCCAGCGTGGCGCTGGTCCTGTCTCTGGCCGCCATGCAGATGACGGCTCGCCAGCAGGACTGTTCGCGGCAGCAATCACCACAGGGGTGTTCCGCAGACAGCGAAACCATCGCCTGATCGGGCAGATTGTCATTTTCGGACGGTCGCTGATTTGGTTACCATCGGGCGTTCGGTTTTGACGTTCCTGGTCTGCGAGGCGAGCCTGCTCATGAGTGACAGTGACGGGGCATCACGTCGACGGTTTCTGGCGACAGCCGGTGGCGGCATGGGGATGCTGGCCTGTGCGGCTTTGCATCAGTCGCAGGGAGGCACCACCATGGCGGCCAATGCCATGGTTGCCAATAACATGGCGGCCAGCACGGTGGCTTCGTCACAGAGAGCGGCTGCCGAACTCTCGCACTTTGCCGCCCGAGCCAAACGTGTCATCTGGCTGTTCATGCACGGCGGGCCCAGTCATGTGGATCTGTTTGATCCCAAGCCAGCGCTGACCAGATACAGCGGCCAGCCACTGCCGGACAGTTTTGGCAACGTGATGACGCGGCGGAATGTGAAACGCAATCCGCTGCTGGCCCCTGTGCGCCGGTTTCGACCGCGGGGAGCATCGGGCCTGCCGATCAGCGACTTCCTGCCACACATCGCACAGCACGCTGATGATCTGTGTGTGATTCGTTCGATGCACGGCGACAGCGTCAACCATCCGCAGTCGGTTTATCAGATGAACACCGGCAGCATCCTGATGGGCAGCCCCAGCGTCGGCAGCTGGGTGGCTTACGGACTGGGAACCGAAAATCAGAATATGCCCGCCTTTGTGGTGCTGCCCGATCCGGGTGGTGGGCTGAAGGGCGGGCCGCCTGCCTGGGGCAGCGGCTATCTGCCCGGATCTTTCCAGGGCGTCACCATGCGGCCGGGCGCTTCGCCCATTCTGGATCTGCGACCGCAGCCCGGTGTTTCCTCCGCCCAGCAGCAGCGGGATCTATCACTGATTGATCGGCTCAATCGCCGTCACCTGCAGGCTCGCGATTTTGACGATCAACTGGCCGCGCGGGTTTCGGCCTATGAACTCGCCTTCCGCATGCAGGCGGAAGCGCCCGAACTGGTGGATATCAGCAAAGAGACGCCCGCCACCCGCCGGCTGTACGGCATTGATGACAAACAAACGCGGGAGTTTGGCGAGCGATGTCTGCTGGCCAGGCGGATGATTGAAAACGGCGTGCGATTTGTGCAGCTGTATTCCGGTGATACCAACGGCTGGGACGCCCACAGTGATGTGGATAAGAATCACACGCAGTATTGTCAGCGGACGGATCTGCCGGTGGCCGGACTGCTGACGGATTTAAAACAGCGGGGTTTGCTGGACGACACGCTGGTGATCTGGGGCGGAGAGTTTGGCCGCATGCCCATGAGTGAGCAGGGCACGGGCCGTGATCACAACCCCTGGGGCTACAGTGTGTGTCTGGCTGGTGCCGGACTGCGGGGTGGTCGGGCGTATGGTGCGACGGACGAAATTGGACTGCGGGCCGTGGAAGACAAAGTGTCGGTAAATGACTTTCATGCCACGCTGCTCCATCTGCTGGGCATTGATCACAACGAACTGACCCACTTTCACAACGGTCTGGACAAACGTCTCACCGGCCCCGACGAAGCGCACATTGTTGAGGGGCTGCTGACATGAGGACCGCCCGCCCGCGACGGATCATGCTGCTTACGCTGTGGATTCTGATCTGTGCCACGCCAGCGCTGGCCGCAGACGATGAAGGGCACAGCGGCTACACAGAGACGCCGCTGGATCCGCACGACGCTGATCACTGGGCGTTCCAGCCGGTTGCCGACGTCGAAGTTCCCGCCGTGGACTCCGGGTGGTCTCGCACGCCCATTGATCATTTTGTGGAACACAGCCTTGCTGTCGATGGTCTGTCACCGCAAACTGCCGCTGATCGTCAGACCCTGATTCGGCGGCTGAGCTTTGATTTGACTGGCCTGCCTCCCACGCCGCACCAAATCAGCGAATTCGTGCAGGACTCGCGTTCCGATGCCTGGACACGGCTGGTGGATCGCCTTCTGGCGTCGCCCCACTTTGGTGAACGGCAGGCGCAGCACTGGCTGGATCTGGCCCGCTTTGCGGAAACCGACGGCTTCGAACATGACAAGGTTCGCAGCGACGCCTGGCGTTATCGCGACTGGGTCATCGACGCGTTCAACGCGGACATGCCGTATGACGAATTTGTGCTGCGGCAACTGGCCGGCGACGAAGCGTTTCCCGGGGACGACTCGGCCCGCACAGCGACAGGGTTCTGCCTGTCGGGGCCCGACATGCCGGATATCAATCTGCTGTCCGAGCGGCGGCATTCCGTGCTGAACGAACTGACTTCGACCGTGGGCGAGGTCTTTCTGGGACTGCAGATCGGCTGTGCCCAGTGTCACGATCATAAGTACGATCCCGTGTCTCAGGCCGACTTTTATCGGCTGCGGGCCGTCTTTGCGCCGGCCGTATCGCTGCAGAAAAACCGGTCGCTTACCACACTCCATGAGTCCTTCCCCTCTGCCGAACCTGCTCACCTGATGCTGCGAGGCGACTTTCGCCGGCCAGGCCCTGAGGTGACGCCGGATGTGCCGCGCGTGGTGTCGGCAGTCTCCAACCCGTTTGCTCCCGTTCGTTCGGATTCCACCGCCGGGCTGCGAACCGCGCTGGCAAAGTGGCTGACGTCAAAGCACAACCCGCTGACCGCGCGAGTGATTGTCAATCGCGTCTGGCAGTCGCATTTTGGAACCGGTCTGGTGGACACGCCCAGTGAGTTTGGGCTGATGGGATCAGAACCCTCCCACCCACAACTGCTGGACTGGTTAGCGCGGTCACTGATCAGCGACGGCTGGAGTCTGAAGCGACTGCATCGCCGCATCGTGCTTTCGGCCGTTTATCGGCAGCGAAGTCGGCTTGCGACTCTGGCCAGTGAAGAACAGCGCGCCGCATGGAAGCGATCTTTGCAGAGGGACCCGAATGCGTATGGGCTGTCGCGGTTTCCGCGCCGCCGGCTGGATGGCGAGGCGATTCGTGACGCCATGCTGCTGGCGTCCGGACGCATCAATCGGCAGGCCAAAGGACCGGGCGTGCGGCCTCCGCTGCCGGATGAGCTGATTAAGACTTTGCTGCGCAATCAGTGGAAGGTCACGGAAGATCGGCAGCAGCACGATCGTCGCAGCATCTATGTGTTCGCCCGCAGAAACCTGCGCTATCCGATTTTCGAGGTGTTTGATCGTCCCAGCGCCAACGCCAGCTGTGCGGTGCGGGGAAGATCAACCACGGCGCCGCAGTCGCTGCACCTGCTCAATTCCCGCTTCTCGCTGCAGATGGCCGAGTCCCTTGCCAAACGTTTGGTGGCGGAGCAGGAAGAGCGGCCACAGCAGATTGCCGCTGCCTTCCGTCACTGTTTAGCGCGCGAGCCAAACGCGGATGAACGGAATGACGCGGAACGCTTTATCCAAAACAGCAGTGGGTCAGACGAAGAACGCCTGACCCACCTGTGTTTGTCACTGTTTAACTGCAACGAGTTTGTCTTCGTTGACTGACCTGCCGATTACTCTTTTGCCGTTGCTTCCCGTTTGGGCAGCACCCAGCCTTTGCGGGGGAAGTGGCACGTGTAGCCGTTGGGGATCCGTTGCAGATAATCCTGATGTTCGGGTTCGGCTTCCCAGAAGTCGCCCGCAGGTTCCACTTCGGTGACCACTTTGCCGGGCCACAGGCCGGAGGCATCCACGTCAGCGATGGTGTCCAGGGCGATTTGTTTTTGTTCGTCGCTGGTGAAGTAGATGGCCGATCGGTAGGCCATGCCGATGTCGTTGCCCTGACGATTTTTGGTGGTGGGATCGTGAATCTGGAAGAAGAATTCCAGCAGCGCTCGGTAGTCTGTTTTTGTTGGGTCGAAAATGATCTCGATGCCTTCCGCGTGTGTGCCATGATTGCGGTAGGTGGCGTTGGGGACGTCACCGCCCGTGTAGCCCACACGGGTGGCCGTTACGCCTGGCAGCTTGCGAATGAGTTCCTGCATGCCCCAAAAACAGCCCCCTGCAAGAATCGCTTTTTCAGTCATTGGTTTGTCTGCTTTCTGTGAGTCGGTACTGGCCGTCTGGTCGGCCGCTGAATCGGTCGTCGCCGGTTCGGTATCAGGAGTGCTGTCCGCTGCCGGCTCGCCGCTGGGGGCCGACGGTGGAGTGGGCGCTGCGGCCATGTCAGAGTCGACTGGCTGCAGGTTGCAGCCCAGCAGCAGGCTCGCAATAGCGAACTGGCAGATGATGGCGGAGAAATGTTTCATAGGAGACCTCGTTTCTGATCGCGTGATCGTCAGATTATTCACGTCTGTGAGCATTCGACCAGTCTGCTGTTTCGATTTTGGCCAGACGTCGATTGTTTCGCGGTTTCGGGGTGCAAAAGATTTGCCTCGTGCCGCACCTGACCGGGTGTCGGTCCGCCGGCAAATCGTCAGGCTTTTGCTGGGCAAGCCGCATCACGTGCAGGCGCTTCTGGCTGACAGAACCGCATCTTCCCGGTGGCAGGGTGGACGATTCGGGCGATCAGAAGCTTGCACAGATGCCGCTGATGAGGCAAGGTGATGTCAGGCAATACGGTTTGTCTGGCGGGCCTGCGACCCGCAGGCCGGCGACTCATCGACTGGCGACGCTGTCAGAACGTGCGAGTCGAACGGCCCTGACGGGGCTAACGGGGCTGGTCTGACGCGCTGTGGATCGGTCCTCTTACCCGGTCCGCCAGCAATAGCGATCTGTCTCACGGTCTCGTCTTTTCAGGAGCAATCAGATTTCCGCATCCGAGCAACAGCACTGGCAGCGATTGCAGGATCTGTTTGAACAGGTCGTGGAACTGCCCGCCGCAGAGCGTGCGTCTTTCCTTGAAAAAGAGTGCGACCATGCGCCCGAACTGCTGCGGGAGGTCAGTGAACTGCTGGCGTCTTACACCGACGGAAAGGACGAACTGGAAGAAAGTCCGGTGGCCGCTGCGATGTCGCAGGACAGCACCGCCACGCTGCCGGTGGATGCCATCACTGGATATCAAATCGAGAGTGAGCTGAACCGAGGTGGTCAGGGGGTGGTGTACAAGGCCGTTCAGTTGAGTACCAAACGGGTTGTGGCGCTGAAAGTCATGCTGGGCGGGCCGTTTGCCGGGCCGGCCAATCGCCGTCGTTTTGAACGCGAGATTGAACTGATTGGCCGTCTGAAGCATCCTGGAATTGTCCCGGTCTTCGACAGCGGGATGGCGCACGATAAGCCCTATTTCGCGATGGAGTTTGTGAACGGTCAGCGTCTGAACGATTTTATCCGATCACAGGATCCGGGGCTGCGGGACAAGCTGCGGCTGTTTGTCAAAATCTGCCGGGCGGTGGACTATGCGCATCAGAACCGTGTGATTCATCGAGACCTGAAGCCATCCAACATTCTTATTGACGAACTGAACCAGCCGCGGATTGTGGACTTTGGCCTGGCCAAATCGGGCGTCGACAAGTCCAGAAAGACGATCGTCATTTCCGTCACCGGTCAGATCATGGGCACGCCCCACTATATGAGCCCGGAACAGAGATCAGGGCGGGCCGACGACGTCGACATTCGCAGCGACGTGTATTCCCTGGGCGTGGTGCTGTTTGAAATCCTGACCGGATCGCTGCCCTATCAGACCGAGTCCACGATCACGGCCGGTCAGCCAGTCGACAGGATTGACCCCCGTCCGGTACGCTCTCTTGACGCTTCCATTGATGGCGAGGCGGGCACGATTGTGATGAAGGGCATCTCGGAGGAGAAGGATCGCCGGTATCACACGGCCGGCGCCTTTGCAGACGACATTGAGCGATACCTTGTCGGAGATCCCATTGAAGCAAAACGTGACAGCACGCTGTACGTGCTTCGTAAAGTTCTGCGGCGGCATTCGGTCGCGGCCTGTGTGGCGATTGTGTTTTTGCTGCTCGTGTTTTCTTCGTCAATTGCCGGCTGGTCGCTTTATCTGCGGGCCGAACGTGCGCGGGCAAAAGCCAGTGTGGCGTCTTCCAAGTTCGAAGCCCAGCGGGACGAAGCAGAAAGACTGCGGCAACGGGCCGACGGTCAGCTGTACAACGCGCAGATGAATCTGGCGGGAAACGGTCTTGCCGAATCCGGCGGGATTGAGCGGATCCGAGAGCTCACCGAGGACTGGATGCCGGCCGCAGGGGAAGTCGATCGTCGCTGCTGGGAGTGGTACTATCTGCAGTCCCGCTGCTACCTCGAACAGGACCGATTCGATCATGCCGAACCAGTCTATGTCTGTGCGTTCAGCCCGGACGGCCAGTGGATTGCCACAGGTGACGGCATGGGGCAGCTGATTATCCGCAGGGCGCACGATCTGTCTTCGTATCGGATTGCCGGTCATCATCGGGCCCACATTCGCGGACTCGACTGGAGCAGCGACGGCAAATGGGTGGCTACATCTTCGCCGGACCGTCGGGTCAAAGTGACCGATCCGGTGACTGAACAGCGGGTGGCAGAATTTGAGTTTGACGACCACGTCCTTGCGGTGGCCTGGCATCCGCTGCGGCCCATACTCGCGGCCGCTTCGGTGGGCGGCGTCGTTCGTATCTGGGATATCTCGGAGAATCGCAGACTGCTGGAGTTTGAAGCGGATGGAGGCGTGCAGACGCTGGACTGGTCGTCAGATGGACGCAGGCTGGCTTTGGGCACTCATCGCAACTGGGTTCAGGTGTGTCGCTGGAATGACGAAAAACTGGTGGAAGAGTCCCGAGTCCGCCATGAGCACGCCGTGTTTTGCGCCCGGTTTTCACCCGATGATTCCCGCCTTGCCGTGTGCGACACCTTCGGCACCGTGACCGTCTGGAAAAGGAAAGACAGTTGGGACAAGTGGGCTCAGCAATGGTCCCGCCAGTCGGGGCGGCCGGTCTGGTGCCTGGACTGGAGCGCCGATGGAAAGCGGTTGGCGACTGGCGGGGCTGATCGACTGATCCGGGTGCGAGATGTGCGGCAGGGAGATCTGGTCAGCCGTCTCGACGGGCACGCTGGTGCCGTCTGGTCGCTAAACTGGAGTTCGGACGGACAGTCGCTGGTTTCGGCGGCCTTCGACCAGACGGTCCGTACCTGGCCTGTGGGCGCCGGGATGTCCGATCGTGTGACTGTTGTCCAGCCGGTCAAACGGCCGCCGCTCAAGTCCGTCTCCTGGCATCCCACCAAACCACTGGTTGCTGTGGGCAGTCTTGCCTGGAAAGTGTTTTTGTTGAACGGAAACACGGGCGCGCTGGAATCGCAGATCCCGTCAGATTCGCAGACGGGAAAAGTCCGCTGGAATCATCGTGGCGACCTGCTGGCCATGGGGCGAGAAAGCGAACTGGTGTTGTTTGATCCGGACCACTTGGATTCACCGCGAAGATTTGACAACGACGCGCTGTCGTCGCTTGATCCGTCATTCAGTCCGGACGGACGGCTGGTGGCAGTGCCCTGTCACGATCACAAAACGATCATTCGCAATGTGCAAACCGGCGAGGTGGTGCAGATCTTTCGCTTTGGCGCCATCCATTACTCCACGGACTGGCATCCTGACGGAGAGCGCCTGGCCATCGCGACGGGGACTGCCGCACTCATCCTGCACGTGCCATCGGGCAAAGTGATGCCCCTGGATGTGGGCGACGGACAGCAAGTGACGATTCGTTTTCACCATGAGGGCCGGTTGGTGGCGGTTGGCAGCGACAGCGGTCTGATCTCGATTTGTGACTGTGCCACAGGAGGGTCTGTCGGCAGCCTGAAAGACCATACCGGGCCCGCCCGGGGTCTCGCCTGGCATCCAACGGAAGACCGCCTCGCGTCTGCCAGCGCTGATACGACCGTTCGCATCTGGAACGTGAGTACTCGCACGCAGGTCCTGATTCTGAAAGGCCACGCGCAGGAGGTCAATGCGGTTGCCTGGAGTCCGGATGGACGACAACTCGTTTCGGTCTCGCGCGACAGTCGCATCTGCTTCTGGGATGCTCGGCGGGGCTATCGGGATCAGGCCTCCAACGGGCAGGTCCCGCAGGCGGATTAGGCCAGTCCGGGGGTGCGACGCCTGAGGGTGGGTGCGGTCCGTCAACAGCGTAGGTGGGTTGCAATCGATCCGCGCGCCACACGCGCAATTCTCCTCGCGTTTGGGGGGGGGACGAATGGGCTTTCCGCTGTGGGGAACTGTTCAAAAATACAGAAATCCGTGAGCCGTTTTGCGACGGGGATCTGCATTGCAGGCAGCGCCCCGTCTTTTCAGCATGACCCCCTCACCGATGGGACGCCGATTTTGTTAGTCGCCCCACAGAACGGTGAATTCCATGCTATCGCGTCTACTGCAGTTGTTCCGCACCGATCGTGCGCGCCAGGCCCGCCGCCATCGCAAATCCCGGATTTCTCACGCTTCACACTCTTCGCAGTACCGCCGGGCGGAAAGTCTGGAAGATCGTGAACTGCTGACGGTCGACCTGAATCTGGCGGCCAACAGCATCGAGTTTCAGCTCAGCTATCCCTCCAACCAGCAGATTACGTCTTTGGAGGATATTTATCTGCAGACGAACGTCAGCGGAAATCTGGCGTACTCGACGGATGGCACAACATTCACGGAGATCACCCAGTCCGGTGGTGAAACGTACAACCTGACGGACGGCTCGCTGACCACACTGGATGTCTCGGTCACGTTTGATCCGAATGGTGACGATGACCTGGCAGACCTGTACCGGAATCTGTTTGATGGCGACTCGGTCTCCAGGCTGTTTCTGCGAGACATTACTGCCCCGAATGTTGATCTGGATTTCTCCGCGCTGGAGATCAATCAGGCAGACACCTACACCATCAGTACCCGCACCACGGGAGCCGGCGCTGATGCCGAGACGGGAGCCTCAACGGGCGATTCGGGCGATCTGAGTTTTGATGCGCCCAAAGTCATTTTGGCGGGCGAAGTCTTCTCGCATGTCGGCGTGGCGAATGTCACCAATACCGCGGGCGACATCAGCATCACAGCCGTGGGCAACCTGGACGACATCACCAGCGGCGTGGTCTCGGCCCCGATTCCCGTGCTGCCGGACCTGACGATTACGCGCGCTTCTGTCGATCTGACCGGCGTGACGGTGCGTGGACGGGACATCTCAGTTTATGTGGAGTCGGATGCGTCGGATCTGTTTGACGACGAAGACACGCCCGGCGGCATGGGGGAGCCGGTGGCCGAATTTTTTGGCAGCCTGTCCGCAGGCGTGGGCGTGGCTGTCTCACAGGCGACCGCCGAACTGCAGATTGACGGAGCCACAATCTACGGCGACGACATTTCTCTGGAAGCCCAGGCAGACACCGACGCCGAGGCCACCGTGCTGACGACATTCGCGGCCTATGCCTACGGCCAGTCAGAACCGCAGGCCATTGTGGACATCAAAAACGGCTCGTCCATTACAACCACCGGCACTCTGGACATCACCACATTTGCCGACAGCGACATGAATATCGTCGCCACGCAGAACCTGATCGGCACCAGCACCACCACAGAGAAGTACAACGTCACCGCGGTGGGCGCCTATTCCAATCTGGTTTCCAAAGCCAATCTCAGCAGTGACTCGTCGCTGAATGTCGGTACCGACTTCACGGTGGATGTGGGGGGCACGCGAGAGCACAACACGCAGTCCAACGCGGCCGCTTACAACGACGGCACGCTGGCGATCGCCCTGAACATCACCGTTCACAACTCCACACTGGAGTCACTGATCGACGGCAGTGTGGTCACCGGCGGTGATATGACGGTCAATGCGGAACTGGAGACCCTCAAAAACGATTACAACGCCACCAGTACCGTCGGCACGGGCGAACTGGGCGGGCGACTGCAAAGTGGTCGCGCGGGGGGCATCCTGCGGTCGTTCACCAAAGGCTTTAACTTCTTTTTTCCCACCGGAGGCGGTGGTGGTCGAGTGGGCGGCGAGTGGGGCCGTCTGCTGAATGCCGCCAAACCGCAGGGGGTGGACCTGCCGGACGAACAGCAGGGCACGCCCAATAAATTTGACCTGTCCGGTGCCATCAATGCGGGCCTGAGTTTCAATGAAATTGACGTACGGATCGGCCCCAATGCCAGCGTGGATGTGGGCGGAGATCTGGTGCTGCGGGGCCACGTGGAAGAGTTTCCCGAAACCAGCGCCATCAGCTTTCTGAACAGCTCCAACTCCTTTTTGCCCGATGCGCCAAGGGGCACCTACAGTCAGCGGGAAACCGGTCTGGCGGGCGCGGTCACTGGTGGCTACTTCCAGAACAATGTGGATGTGTACGTGGGAGCCGGTGCCCGCGTGGTGGTGGGCGGCGATTTTTCCATCCTGTCCGAATCCAGTATTCCGTATGACCCGCAGTACATCTGGGACGTACGCACGGACAGCTTTGAACCGGCGCGACTGTCGACGCTGACGGATAAGTTCAATTACAACCTGGGAATCCAGAACGGGTTCTTCAGCTCATGGGCGGAGGCGATTGCCGGCGCGCAGTCCAAAGCCATCGGCGTGATGGTCAATATTCTGCTGGGCAACTCGCAGACCTACGCCTGCATCGGCGACGGTGCCGAGGTGATCGTCGGGGGAGACCTGATCGTCAGTGCGGATTCCGCCATCGATACCATCAACTTTGTGGGCTCGCCACTGCTGCCCTTTAATGCCACCGGAGGTCGTGGCATTGGTGCGGCGCTGATGGCCACCGGCTACATCAACGACATTGAAGCGAGCATCAACCCGCTGGCGAAAGTTACGGCCGACAGTGCGCTGGTGTTTGCCAACAATCGGGGCAAGAACATCTCACTGGGAATTCAGGGCGGACTTTCCGATGGGCAGGAAGGCGGCAATGTTTTTGAGCAGGGCTCCGGCGGCTTCAACGGGGTCTTCACATCCACATTTGTGGATAATCGCACGATTGCCAAAGTCAGTCCTTCAGCCGAACTGAACCTGCTCGATGGGCTGGTGGAAGTGCCCGTTCCGTTTGAAGAACTGCGTCAAAATGAACGCAGCGTTACCACCACAGTGGCCGAGTTCAATCCCAACGGCCTGTATGACGCGGACGACAATTCCCTGCGACGTGTCAACGCGGACACCAACACCATCACCCTGCCGTTTGATCACTATTCGGTGACCGGCTCTCCGCTGATTTATGACAATGACGGCGGCACAGACATTGGGGGACTGAACAGCGGACAGATTTACTACGCCATCGTCAACGGCGAAGATGAGCCACATATTCTGAAGCTGGCACTGACCTATCAGGATGCCATTGACGGCAACGCCATTGATCTGGATCTGGATGATCTGGACGGTGTGTTCGATCAGTACCACTCGCTGTATCAGGGCTTTGACCCCACGGATCCCTCCCGCGTGCTGCTCGGCAGCAGCACCATCGATCTGGGCAACCAGCACAATCTGGTTAGCGGCATTCCCGTGCTGTACGACACCGACGGCGAAGCGCCGATCGGCAACCTGACGCCTGGTCAAATCTATTACGTGTCGGTGACCGGAGCCAATACCTACCGTCTGGCCCATACGGCTGCTGACGCCATCGAAGCTGAGGTGACGGGGGATACGTCAAATCTGATCACATTTGCGGCCGGAGCAACAGGCCGCGGACACGCGCTGCGGCCGACGGCGTATGAGAAAATTGAAGACCCGGAACTGCCCCGCGTGCTGGACACCAATCAGGACGGGCTGGTCAACGCCAGTGATGACAATGTGACGGGAGTGAACTCCTTCATCGCCGCTGGCGGTACGCTGAATGTGCAGACCGACACCAATCTGATGGTGCTGGCCAACGATCAGACCAATCTGTTCAACGGCAGCGGTGTTCTGACCAAAACGCTGAGCAACGCCAGTGGAGCGGCCATCAATGTGAACGTCATTAATCGCCGGACGGAGGCACTGATTGGTTCCGAGGATCGTGTGCTTGACGAAGACGATTTCACGCCCGAACTGGGCGTGGACAGTTCGGGCCTGGTCACGCTCGATTATGCGCACGGCTTTTCCGCCGGCGACGAGCTGATCTACACGGCCGGCGGCGACTATCCGATTGACGGACTGCGGGACCGCGGTCTTTATGTGGTCACGTCCTCGGATGATCAGGAGTTTCGCATTGGGCGTACGGCCGCCGAACGCAGCAACGCGGTTGGGTCTGCGGCCATTGACGGAACGACCTGGACGATCAATCTGGGGTATGAACACAAATTCCAAAGCGGCGATGCCGTACGATACACCAACGAAAAACCGGCCCTGCGGGACGACATCGGCGGGCTGACGGACGGCCAGGTGTATTACGTGATTGCTGTGGATGGCCGCAAAATTCAGCTGGCCGAACTGCTGGAAGATGTGGCGGAGCAGTATCGCTATCAGTTCACTCCTGCAACTTCCGTCGACGGCGACTTCATCTATCTGGGATACGAACACGGTCTGCCGGCCGGGCAGCAGGTACTGTATCGGTCAGGTGGCGGCGCGGCGGTCGGAGGTCTGGAAGACGGCAAAACCTACACCATCGTACTCGACTCTGATGAACCGCTGGCCATCAGGCTGCGAGACCCCGACACCGGCAGCGTGGTGACGATGGATCCGTCGCTGGCGCGGGGCGCCGGGCACACACTGCAGCCCGCCTTCCAGCAGGTGGATGTGGATGTCACAGCGGACGACCTGCTGACCGGCACCATTGACCTGGGATACGCCCACGATCTGCAGACCGGTGATTCCGTGCGGCTGACCGGAGCGTCGTCTCTGGGACTGACGGACGACCAGCGCTACTACGCGATTGTGCTCACCGATACGCAAATCGCCCTGGCGGAAACCGAAGCTCTCGCCGAATCCGGTCGAACGCAGTTTTTCCTGTCGACTGCACTGCTGGACAATGGCGATGCGGCGGACGGCAAAGCAGACACCATCGACGTTTATGCCGAGCATGGTTTTCAGGACGGAGATACGGTCCTGTACCTGCAGGGCAGCAGTCTGGATGTGGGCCTGACCGACGGCGAGACGTACACGGTGCGGTTGCTGGATCCGGACACCACGTCGCTCGATCTGCCGGAAACCAAGCTGCAGCTGCTCGACAGCACGGGCGCCCTGGTGGAAATGAGCACCATTGCGGGCACTGACAATGTCTACGCTTCGCTGGTCAACCTGTCTGCCCGCACGGCCCTGACCGGCGGATCGGCCACGGACGCAATTTATCTGTATAACGATGCCCGCGTGGCCATCAGTCAGCCGGGGCTGGGATTCGACGTGTATTCGTTCCAGCTGGCCGTTGATCCTCTGACCACGCTGGAGACTCTGCACGGCTTTGCTCCCACGTTTGACCCGTCAACGGCACTGACGGACGCCGATGGCAATGATGTGTACGACACCATTGATCTGGGATATGCCCACAACTATTCGGCCGGGCAGGAAGTGACCTACACGTCCGGCGAGGGGGCGCCCATCATTGGTCTGAACGAGGGCCAGGTGTACTTTGTGCGGCTGGTTTCCGGCAGTACGACAAAAATTCAGCTGGCCGAAACCCTGCTGCAGGCGACCGAAGACGCCACGGATCCCGAAGTGGTCGAGTTCAACATTGATCAGACCACCGGAACCACTCACGCGGTGGCCGCGCGGCTGCGACCGATTCCCACGCTTGATGCGCCGTCGGATACGATTCGCTTCACCCGGGTTCATGGATTCAGCAACGGCGATCAGGTCACCTACACGGCCGGTGACGGCAACCGCATTGTCGGCCTGGATGACGGCGGCACCTATTATGTGCTGACCACAAATGACCCGCGCGTGATTCAGCTGTCCGAAGACGGCACTACGCCGCTGTCTTTGGCAGCGCCCCGGATCAGTGGCGGCGGACACACGTTCAGCGATGTTGTGGTGGCCGGCACCGTCAGCGTGACCACAGAAAACGACGTGGCGGTTGCTTCGGCCAATACGGGATCCATCATCGCCGTGACGGCGGCCGCGACAGTGGCGACCCCCGCGAAAACCAACGCATATACGGGTGCCGGCTGGAGTGCCAAATCGAACACGTGGAGTGACGCCCAGTCGTATGACGGGGGGCGAAACATTTCCGGCACGGCGGCGATCAATATTCAGGTGGATCGCACACTCGCGTGGGTGCAGGACACTGAGTTTTTCGGTTCCGGTGGACTGCGGGTCACGGCTGTTAACGAGGCCGAAATTTACATGGGGGCCGGAGCGGTCACCTTTGCTTCGGTCGACAGTCAGCGCGGTGGTGGTTCGGGCGCCATGGCGGGCGCGCTGGGGCTGAACGTCATTGCCACACGCACCGAAGCCTACATTGACGAATCATCGGTTGTGCGTTCGGGAGATGTCATTGTGGATGCCGATTCCCGCGGCAACATTGTGGCCATCGCACTCAGCGGAGCGGGCTCCACCGGATCGCTGGCTGCCGGCGGTTCGTTCGTGATCAATGTGGTGTCCATGAACACCATCGCCCGGATTTCGGACTCCTTCATTGTCACGCCCGGTGCACTGGACGTGAGATCTGACAACAACGTGGATACTGTGGCGGTCGCGGGTGCTTTCGCCACAGTCGCACAGTCACAAAACGCCAACCCCGACGGCACCACGGCCATTGGCTTTGCGGTGGCCATCAACGTCATCAGCAACGACCTGCGAGACGGCGGCACGCTGGCGTTTGTGGAAGATACGGCCATTGACGTCGGCAGTGATCTGGACGTGGTGGCGCTGGCCAACAGCAGCACCATCGCTGTGGTGGTCGCGATGGCCTTCAATGCTGAACGCACGGGCATCAGCACCAGTGTGGCCATTGGTCTGGGGCTGAATGTGATCAGCACACGCACCCGAGCCTCAGTGAAGGGCACCAAAGATGACACCGACGGCGAAGTGGACGGCGATGTCACGATCAGCGCGGACGACACTTCGCTGACGATGTCGTACAACTTCCCGATCTCCGTCAGCTTCAGCGGCGGGGCCGCCGAAAGCTCGACGGCTGTCGGTGCCGGCCTGACCTTCAACGTGATCAATACCGACGTCACGGCCGAACTGGCCGACTTGTCCCTCACGACGGACAACCTCGACGTCACAGCCGCCGGCAGCGGCACCGTTCGAGCGCTGGCGCTGGGCTTTTCCGGTGCGGAGGACATTGCCTTCGCCGGTCAGCTGGCTTTCAACTACATCGAGCAGAATGTGACGGCCACCGTCTCCGGTGCCACCGTCACCACATCGGGCGATCTTGTCGTCACGGCCGATGATGAGTCTGATATTTTCGCACTCACGGGAGCCGCCGCACTGTCATTTATGGGCAACGGTGGCACGGGGGTGGGGGCGGCGCTGTCGTTTGACATCACCAATAACACCACCGAAGCACTGGTGGATCAGTCCACCATTATCTCGGCCGGTGACGTGCAGGTCGAAGCAACCTCGTCCGCTACGATCGAAACCATCACGGCCGGAGCGGCTGCCGGTCGTCAGCTGGGTGTCGGCGGCAGCATTTCTACGGTTGTACTGACCAACGCCACGCGGGCCGCCATCACCAGTTCGACGGTCACGGCCGAGCACAACATGCTGGTGCATGCCGATTCAGCCGGCATTGTCCGCACGTACGCGGGAGCCATCGGTTTTGGCAAGCAGGGCGTGGGTGTGGGGGCCAGTCTGTCAATCAGTGTGATTGACAATACGACGGAAGCGTATATCGATCAGTCAACGGTCGTCGCCAAAGGCAATGGCGGCAACACGCTGGCGGTGAAAAACTGGGATGACAACGTGGACGAGTCCACGGAATTCATCAGCGGTCTGGCCGTCATCGCCAGCAATACGGAAGATCTGGATCTGATCTCGGTGACAGCCGGACTGGGCAAAACAGGGGCGGCGGCCATCAATCTGGCGCCCACCATCCTGAACAACACCACGCATGCCTACATCGAAGATACGGACGTCAACGCGGCCGATGAGTTTGGCAGTGACGTGATTGTCCGGGCCCATCAGGACAGTGACTTTTTCGTATTCCTGGGGGCAGGCAGCGCGGGGATTTCCAAAGCCTCCGTGGGCGTGGCGGCAGGAGGTCTGTTTGTCAGCAACGAGACCCAGGCGTGGCTGTCGGACACTGACACCGACGAAGTGACGGGCAACGGCCGGCAGTCCGTGTACGCCGACGGCAACGTGGAAGTCGCCAGCTTTGCCCGCTCAGAGTTTGACACGGGTGTGGTGGGCATCAGCGGTTCGGCCAAGCTGTCGGGCGCTGGTTCTGTGGATGTGGTGACGCTCAATAACGTCAACCGGGCGAAGATCTCCGACGTGGACATCAATGCCACCGGTGATCTCACACTGGAGGCCGTGGATCGTCTCAATATGACGCGCTTCACCGGTTCGGCCGCCGTGGGTACGGCCAGCGGCGGCGGCACGTTTATTCTGATTTTCAATGACAACGTCAACGAAGCCATCATGTCGGACACGCAGGCAAACGCGTCGGGCGCAACGCTGGTGCGGGCCGACAGCTTTGTGGGTTCGGACGCGTTTGCCCTGTCCGGCGCTGTGGGTGTCTCGGGGGCCTTCAACGGCGTGTTCGTCTTTTATGTGTCCCGCGGTGAAACGCGGGCGGTGATTGAAGGCGGCAATCGTCAGGCACAGATCAATCAGGATCTGAACTTCTCTGATGACAGTCAGTCGGTCACCGTGCAGGCGACCGACTACGTGGACAGTCTGCTGCTGGAAGGCGGCCTTGCAGGTGGCGGCGGCCCCGCCGGTGTGGCCGGAAATCTGGCCTTCTTTGACGTACAGAATACGGTCGACGCGCACATCGGCAGCTCAGCAAGAGTGGCCGCCGGAGGGGATGTGAGCGTGGATGCGTCATCCACAAAGATTTTGTCTGCTCTGGCCGGTGGTCTGGCGTACGGCACCGGTGTCGGATTTGCCGGGACGTTCGTGGTGTCGACGATTGGTTCGGGCACAAGCTCCGGCGGGATCACGGATGCCGTGGATGACGACGTCATGGATGCCGTCAACAGTGCGGCCAGTTCTGCCAATGACACAGACGGCATGATGGGGGGACCCGCGCCGAGCAAAGTGGCCGATGAGCTGGAGGCCAATGAAACGTCACTCGCCCGCCCGGGCACGGTCGATCGCAGCACCGAAGATGTGGCCGCCTTCATTGGAGCGTTCGCGGAAATCACAGCGGGCGGCGATCTGTCCGTCACGGCAACGGAGACGGTGGACTACACCAGCGCGGCGGGATCTGTGGCTGTGGCCGGCAGCAATGGATTTGGCGCGTCCGTGAGTCTGCTGACGGTGGGCACAGTGACGGAAGCCTATGTCGACGACGATGCGGTTTTGATCGTTGACGGCACCATTGACGTATCGGCTTCTGCCGACGAAACCGTGACCAGTGATGCGGTGGCGGCCGCCGGTGCGCTCACATTCTCACTGGGGGCACAGTATTCAGAAGCCACGATCGACAGCGATCAGATTGCTTCCATCGGCGACGACGTGCTGATCACCGGCTCTACGGCTGTGGGCGTCTCTGCCAGTCATGTGCGTGATGTGGAAGTGATCGGCAACGCGGCCAACCTGGCGGGTGGCGTGGCGGTGGGGCTGTCCGGCGCGACGGTCGATCTGGGCGGGGATGTTCGCGCCCAGGTGGTCAATGCGGACATGGGGACAGCCGATGACGACGGCAATGTACTGGCGACGATCGGCAGTCTGGATGTAACGGCCAGCAGTACCGTGACGGAAGCCCGCGCCAAGGCGCCCGCGCTGGCTGGTGGCGTGGGGATCGCGTTTGCCGGCTCGCTGGCCAACGCGACCATTGATACCGATGTGGATGCCCGGATTGTGGGATCGGCAGAAGTTTATGCGACCGGCGATATCAACGTGACGGCCACCACCGACCACGACGCCGAAGCGGAAGCCGTTGGCCAGAACGGAGCCGGCGGTGTGACGATTGGTTTGTCGGGCGGCACGGCCGTGATTGATCCCACAGTGGATACGATTATTGGCGATGGCGCCATTCTTGTGGGAGACAATATCGCCGTGCAGGCGCAGCACAACGTGGTGAAGGCAGACGGAACGGCGGCCACCGGGCTGGCGACCGCCAAAGCCACGTCCTCCGGCGGCTCGGTGCTGCTGGGCGTGCAGGGCAGCTGGGCCACGGCCGAACCCAAAGGGCGTGTGACCAACACCGTGGGCAGTGCATCGCTGGAAGTGAATGGCGGCGACATCCTGATCAGTACGGACAGTCGGAACGCCGGACGTTCTGAAGCACTGGGCGACAGCTTCAGCATTATCGGCGTGGGGATTCAGCGCGGTGATGTTGAGATTACCACCAACAACAGTTTGTCGGTGGCTTCCGGCGCTAGTCTGGTTTCGACGTCTGGTGACGTGACGGTGCGGGCAGCTTCGGAAGATGTGGGCTCAACCCGCGTGCGCTCCGGCAGTGGCGGACTGGTGGGTGTGTCAGAAGCGTTTTCCGACATTGACGTTCGTACAGAAACCACAGCCAACGTCGCCGGAACGCTGGCAGCCGGTGGCACGGTGAGAGTGGCCACCGACTACCAGACCACGCAGAACATTAATGCCGATGCCATCAGCAATTCGGCCTTCGCCATTCCCACGTCCCGGGCGACAATCGATTTTCGGGGGATTTCTGAAGACAACACGACGATCAAGACTACGGTCAGCGGCACGCTGCAGGCTCCGACTGTGGTGGTGGATGCCACCGCCAGCGACATTGACGTCACGGCGAATGCCAACTCCGAAGCGTCCGCTGCATTTGCGGATTCGGATGCGACGGCCACCGTCAATCTGGATCTGGATGCCAGCGTGGTGATTGAGTCGGGTGCGCTGCTGGATGGAGCAGACGACGTGCATTTGACGGCCGATCTCACGTCGGTCGCCATGGATGTGGATGCCCGCGGGTCCACCAAAACCGACGATCGTGGTTCACTGGCCGGCGATCCCGATGCGGAAGCCAACATCAACATGGACACGGCCGCCGCGGTGACGGGAACGGCTGGATCGAACATCAAAACACAGCAGCTGAATGTCTCAGCCCTCACCGATGCGGGGCTGTCCGACGTGGATGCCTACGCTCAGCACGTGGGCGTCAACTTCGGCTCCGGCCCTCGGGAATCTGAAAACCTGCAGGCCGATCGGCTGATTGACCTGAACTCCACCATCACCCTGCTGGTGGCCGCGGATCCGTTTCTGATTCTGGAAGCGGATGGCACCGTGCAGCAGGAGGCCATCACCTACACGGAGACGGACACCCGAATCACGGTCGACCGTCTGGTGAATGAAGGCAGTCACGGCGGTGAAATTAATCTGACCGTCAACACCACCGGGCGTGATGGTGAAATGACTGACCCGCGTGTCATCAAAGGCACGCCGGAAGTGGTCTTCCAGACAGCCTATGATGAGGTGACCATCATCAATGAGCTGGATAAGGAACTGATTCTGCTGGGCATTGATGTCGGCAATGAAGGGGCCACGGCCAGCGATCTGATCAACATTCCCGTGACCCCCAGCATCAACGAGCTGGATCCGCAAAGTGAGGCGGATGCCACCGGGACGCAGGTGGTGATCGAGACGACGGGGCAGTTTGGACTGGCCGGGCTGCTCGACAATCCGCTGGGCAGCACATCGATTACATCAGAAACCGGTGACATTCTGACGGCATCGATGGGAGGAGTCTCCTATGCCACAAATGCCGCCGATCTGGATGCCGGCACTGTGACACAGGACGTGCTGGACATCATCGGAGTGACGGCCAGCGAAACGACGATTTCCACCATTGAAGCGGGAAGTCGCTGGCTCGTGAAGACGGCTTCCAACGAGTTCGAACTGGGAAGCCTGGGGGCCAGCATCGCCGTGTTCCGCGGCGTGAACAACCGCACGCCGTGGGTGATTGATTCCAGTGAAGTCACCCTCAGCGCCGGCGGTCAGATTGGGGTGACGTTCTTCCCGCTGCAGATCATTGCCGGCGAAGGCAGCGATGTTTCGGTGACTTCAGACAATCAGGTGCTGCTGAATACGAACTCCATCGACAGTACCTATCTGGAAGTGTTTGGCGGCCAGACAGTGGTCGGCGGTATGCAGGCCGGGGGCACGCTGGATCTGATGTCTGTCGGTTCAATCGTGGATGGCGACAACGGAGCGATCGATTTTGTGGCTGATGTGCTCAAACTGGAGTCTGTGACGTCGACTGCCAGTGATGCCACGGCCGCCGATCGCACCATCGGCACGCTCACCAACCCGCTGGAGATTGCCACCACATCGACCTTCAGTGCCACGGCCGGCGGGCACATTGCCTTCAGCGGCCAGGCCGGCAGCTTCACGCCGCAATCACTGCTGTCCACGCTGGGCGATATTCAGCTGACGATTGCCGACACGGATGAAGTCGGGCAGGATCTGCTGCTGCCCACCGCGTCGTCTCTGATTGCCACGGCGGGATCGATCCGTCTGAATGTGGGCGACAACCTGGATTCCCAGGGCGTTATGCAGGCGGGCACTTCGATCTTCATCAATGCCGATCAGGCCGGACTGGATGTGGGCACCGGAGCGGTGATTGACCTGCTGGGCGAATTGAGAGCCGGCACGTCCATTGACATCGTCACCGGCAGCGATCCGGACGCAGTCAACTTCCGTCGTCTGGACTCGACCACCACTGCTGTCAGCATCTCCACGGCAGCCGGACAGGACACCATCAACATCGGCAGCCTGGACGGGCTGCTGACATCACTGCGGGGCACCTTTACGGTGGACGCCGGAGAAGAAACGGATGCGGCCGCCGATCTGCTGGTGCAGGACGTGATTGCTCTGGACGACACATCGCGGGGCGCCGCTTCGCCGCAAACGGTGACGTCAGCCTCCACGTCGATTTCGGGGATGGACGCCGCACTGGTGATTGGCAGTCAGACGCTCAACTATGCCAATGCCGAACTTGTCAATCTGGCTCTGGGGGCCGGCAACGACACGGTGGACGTCGGCTTGACCGTGGCTGACACCGAGCTGACGATTGCTGTGGGCGAAGGCGACAACACGGCGTTCGTTGGGCAGGATGTGGTAGAAAGCAGTGTTGTGGTTGGGCGGACACTCAGCGGGCTGGCCGGCAAACTGAACCTGACAGCGCCCAGTGGAAACGAAGGCACCAGTTCACTCACGATCAATAACACGGCTGACAGTGCTGGCGGATCCGGTCGTCTGTCGGCCACCAATCTGACGGGCTTTGGCATGGCGGATGGTGTCAGTGGGGGCGTGGGCTTCAGCGGATTTGACAGCGTGCTGCTGAGTCTGGGCAGCGGCAATGACGCGCTGGATGTTTCCGGGACACTGACACCTGTCAGCATTGAACTGGGGGGCGGCGACGACACGCTGGAAGTGGACGGCAGCTTTGCCGATTTCCGGCGGGACCTCACATTCTCCGGCACGACCCTGGGAGATACATCCGCCAGCAGTGACAACGACATTCTGTCGCTCGCTTTTCCTGCAGCGGCCGTCTTTACGCTGGATGCCGATGAGCTGTCCAGTCAGGGGGCCATCGGCAGCATCTTTTATCAGCAGGTGTCCGGCATTGTGGCCAGCCTCAGCAATGGGGCCGACCAGGTGGTCATCAATGATGTGGGTGCCAGGCTGACGCTCAACACGGGCGGCGGGGCCGACACTGTGACGGCCAATAATTTCTCCGTCGCATCCACCGTGAATCTGGGTGATGACGCCGACCCTGATGTGATGACCATCACCGGCACCGACACCGACCTGACAGTGACGGGCGACACCGAGGGAATCGATACACTGATTGTGGACCGCACGGCGACCACTGATCCGGTGACCCGCGGTCGACTGGATGATTCGGCCAGCGGCGTCCTCAGCGGCGTGACTGGTGGCAATGTGACGTTCGACAACTTCGCGCAGTTCAACCTGCTGCTGGGCAGCGGCAATGACCAGTTTCTGATTGATGCCGGTCTGGGACTGGTCGGCACCAATCTGCTGATCGACGGCGGAGTGAGCGATGACGTGATTGATGTGGTGACTTTGAGCGATACCACGGCCATCGTTGGTGGTGACGACGAAGACACAGTCAATCTGTTTATCGCCGGACTGCCGACCGCTGATCAGTTCACCAACCTTGGGCTCACCGTTGAGACGCTGGCCATTCAGAACGAAGACAGCCCGTTTGATACCACGTGGGCGTTTCAGGATGCTTCGCTGACCGCTGCCAATGCGGCCACCGGTGGTGATCCTGTCACCGTCATCGATGACATCCTGCAGATTGATCGCATGAACTTCTTCCCCGGCTCGGGCAGCAACTCACTGACCGTGGGCACAGAAACCATCAACGATGTGGTTGGGGAAGTGGATGATGACGGCACGATTGTGCGTCGCAGTGTGATCGCATTCAATGCGCTGGCGGGAACCGTGTCTTCCTACACCGAGAATGGCTACGAGTTTACCACCAGCGGCAGTTTTGGCCCGTCTTCTGGTGGTCTGCTGGTCTCAGCGGACGCCACCACCGTCGATGTTGAGGCGGCCGACGGCAGCGTGTTTGATCTGAACCGACTGACCATTGTCGACAGCCGCAGTGGGGCGATGTCACTGACCGTCACCGGCACGTCCACGGTGACCGGCGGCACCATCAGCGAGACGGTCGCCTATGTGGCCACGGGAGCCGCCGTTGATCTGAGTTTTGGCGATCTGGATGACGTGAGCGACATCCGCCTGACGCTGGATGCCGCCCAGATTCTGGATGACGTGGTGATGTCCACGGTGCTCAGTGGCAATGGTCGGGTGGATCTGACGTTTGGTTCCATCGTGCTGGAACCGGGGGCCGCCACAACGCTCAGTCAGCCGCAGACAACGGTGGACTTCACGCGGGAACTGACAGATGCGTTCACCTACACCGAAGACAGCTTCACGCTGTCCGGCGATAAGGAACTGTTCATTGACAGCAGCAGCACGACAGCGCTGCGGGGGCTGAGCGATGACACGACCATTACCCTGGCGGCCAGTGGCGGTGGCGCGTTCGCGCTTTACGAAATGCAGCTTCGAAATACTTCGGCCGTGGACGAGACGGTCTCGCTGACGGTCCATCTCATCAATGGCACGCAGACGACCATTCCACTGTCCGTGCCGGCGGACGGGCAGTGGCAGACGTTCTCGTCTCCGTTTATTGGCCTGGGATCGCTCGTTCGTTCCGTCGAATGGACGGCCGATACCAACATCAGTGTCGACAAAATTGTGGCCGTGGGGCGTGTGGCTTCGGTGCTGACGTTCACCACGGGTGACGGTAACACTCAGGTGGAAGGCGGCATTCAGTATCAGACGTCCCGTTCCCTGTTCACCTCAGGCGGCGTGGCTCAGTCCTCGCAGTTCAGCAACAACTACATCACGTCTGTGGATGGTCGTCCGTTTACGCTGGAGTCAATCGATTTCCAGCTCGACAGCATTCTGACAGAGACGGTCGGAATCACGTTTGAAGCCACAGATGCGGCTGGCAATGTCTTCACGGAAGAAGCGCAGTTTCTGTCCAACTCCGGACTGCAGACGTACGAGTTTCAATCGCTGGTGGATGTGCAGACAGTCACATTCTTCAATCGCTTTGCCACGTTTGACTTTGGTTTTGACAACATTGTGGCCAGTCAGGGGCTGCTGTCCGCCGCTCCTGCATCTGTGATGCCCACAGCGCTGCCGGAGCCGGTCGACATCGCCACTTTGGCGTCTCAGGACATTGTCTTCCACACCAGCAATCTGAATGATGCCGACAGCAGCAATGATGTGCCCGTCATTACGGTCGACGGAAACGCGGTGACGGCGCTCAACGGCACCAGCTTTTCTGTGGAGTATCTGGATGCCACAGAAACGCCCGTCACTCCCGTTGCCGGTGAGCAGTACATCGTGCGATTCACGTTTCACGGGGATCTGGTGATTCCCGATGGCAGTTCGATCACGGCCGATGGCAGCCACGCCCTGTCGCTGCATGTGGAGAACAACGCCACGATCGGCGACAGCGTGACGTTCGACATGTCCGGATCGGCGGCGGAAGTGCGGGATGTGATCGTCGAGTTTGACGGTTTGGCCAACACGGCCACCAATCTGTACCAGGAAGGTGAAGTCCAGTTTACGACGGGCTACTTCTACGGCAATGGCGACCGGCTGGCTGTGGGAACGACCGGCACGGCCATCAGCTATCAGCGGGAAGCGGGTGGCAACACGGGGTTGCAGCGTATCACGCTGGTCGATTCCCGTTCGGGCAGCCAGAGCATCACAGCCACGGGGACCAGGGCGGACGGTTCAACGGTCACCCACACGGCCAACTACACGGCCACGGGGGCCACACAGACAGTGAATTTCTCCGGCATCTCGGGAGTTGTGTCGGTCGCCATCGACGTGGCGACGGACGTCGAACTGGATCTGCTCAACCTCGGCGGGTCCACACTCCTGCGATTCGATGAACTGGGTGACGGCAATCGATCCCACTACTCGGAAGATGGTTACACGGTGACATCGGTCGGCGGTCAGGCCCTGTTCAATGGGGCGGCTGGCACGCTGCGATCGGCGTCAGGAACCAGCGATGTTGTCTATAGCTATGTTGATGGCAGTACGCTTGATCTGTTTGAACTTTCGCTCAGCGACTCACGCTCCGGCAACCAGTCGATCACCGCCATCGCGACCCTCGCAGACGGCACTGAGGTTTCTGAGACCCAGCCGTGTGATGCTTCTCAATCCACGGCCACGGTCGTGTTTGAGGACCTGCACGATGCTGTGGCGGTGACTCTGTCTCTGGCTCCGCAGGTCAGCATCGACTCCATCGAAGTGGATCGCGTCCTGCATGCGGGTGTGGGTCGCGCGGGTGGCGGTGACGGCGGCGATGGGGGTGTGGGCGGTGCGGGAACAGACGGCGGACGTGGTGTCAGCGGCGGCGATGGCGGAGACGGCGGCGACGGTGGAGCGGCATTTGACAGTGGTCGGCTGGTGGCGTTTGAAGGTGACGATGGCACTGGCGGCGGTGGTGGTGGGTTCTATGTGGAACTGGCACAGGCCGAATCCGGCACCGATGGCACGGCTGGTACCAATGGATTCAATGGTGGCCTGGGGGGGCAGGCGGGTAAGACGGATGAAGACACGGGTTTCGGTATCGGCGGGGAAAGTGGATCTCGTCAGTCGACCGATGGTGGCGACGGCGGCGAAGGTGGCGATCCGGGTGACGGCCCGGCCAATCCTGACCATGGTGAGCCTGGCACCACAGGTGATCCGACCCGCAACGGCAGTAACGGTGAAATGGGGGGGGAAGGTGGCATTGGCTACGGCGGCACCAATGAAGGAACCGGCACGGTGATTTCTGCCGGCGGCGGTGGAGAAGGGGCCGATGGCGGTGCCGGCGGCGGCGGCGGTGGTGCCTTTGAGATCTTTGTGAAAGGCGTGCTGCAGATCGGCCGCGCTGACTTTGATGCCAGCGGCGGCGACGCTCACGCCGGAGAAGGCGGTGCTGCCGGCCTTGGCGGTGTCGGTGGCGGTGCAGCGGGTGACGATGGTGCATTTGGCATTGCGGGTATCGTGGGCGCCAATTCCTCGACCGGCGGTGAAAACGGGGATGAGCCCGTCACGTCTGCGGAGGCGGCCACCGGTGTCGGTTCTGACGGCACAGATCGCCGCGGTGACTTCGATGGTCGCGGTGGTGGACGTGGCACGGGAGTCTCAGGCGGATCGGGCGGTATTGGGGGTGACGGCGGGGCGTCAGAAGACAACCGAGGCGGCGACGGTGGTGATGGCGCTGACGGAGCCGACGGCGGCAACGGCGGTCGCGGGGCGGTCGGCGGTGAGTCGGGTGCCGGCGGCGGTGGAGCGGGCGGAACGATCAAACTGGTGGGCTCGTCGCTGGTTCTGGACGTCACTGGATCGACGTCTGCCGTGGATCTTTTTGTCGCTGGCGGCAGCGGATCCGATCGAGGCAATGATCACACTGAAGACGAAAGTGCCGATGGCCGCATTCTGCTGGGCGACAACGACACGATCAGTGAAATCAGCCGCGTGGACCCGGACGTCAGCACGTCGGAAGTGACGAGCATCATCGGGCCACGGGACGTCAATCCGTTTCTGCACGGTGATCTGGGCTCTGGAGTGGCCACACCGTACATCCCCAATCTTGTGGGGGGAGCGCAGGTCTATGGCTTCCTCGACGGAATTTCTGCGGACGATATCAACTTCAATCCGCAGTCAGCCACGAAGGTCGCCGCTGACAGCGACGGCGTGCTGGGCGTGCTGCGACTGCCCGGTGGTCTGGCCGATATCGGCCTGGGCGATCATCCGTCGGCGGTGAACTTCAGTGGCTTCGACTGGGTGCTGGTGGCCAATCTGACCGACCAGAACCTGCCACGGCCACAGCTGAGTATCGGCCTGCATTCCACGTCGACCACTACAGCCACCACACAGACGTCGCTGGCCTTTGATGACATTGATCCCGCCAGCAGCGGACCCGTCACACTGACTGCACTCAACGCCGGGCAGGTGTGGGTGACCCTGATTCCGAACGCCCGCGCGACACAGACGGTTCGTGTCAATGCCTCGGTGGCCGGAGATGACTATGTGGACGCCGGCGGTACGCAGGTTGGCAGTCTGGTCAATCTGGTGTCCGCGCGTCTGGGCACCAATGGTTCCGATCAGGCGGTCTACATCACGGCCGGTGAGCCAGCGGCCGATTCGGTCAGCTTTGCCACCGCGGAGCAGACGCTGACCGAATATTCTGAACTGACAGTCGGAGTCGACGGTGAACTGTACGCCATCTCGGCCAATCGGGACGCGATCGTCGTGCTTGACGGAGCCACCAATCGCATTGTGCAGATTATTGAAAACGATCTGGACGGCGTGCACAGTCTGGACAGCATCAAGGGGCTGTCCGTCAGTGTGGAAGGACCGGACGCCGGCGAATTCGTACGCGTGCAGTCCGGCGACGATGCCATTGTCACATTCCGCCGTAACACCACCACGGGCGTGCTGACGTATCTGCGGTATCAGCGGGTGGAACTGGATAACTTCCAGTCGTCGTCCGACAACGTGTTCCACAAAGTCGTCTTTGATGACATCAATCACACGGCCGCGATCTTTGGCACCTACGATGACACCAACACGCTCATCAAACTGTTTACTGTGGATCGGGATACCGGTGAACTGACGGCAGTGCCCAACCAGGACAGTGGCAGTCTGGTTCATGAAGGCGAACTGACGGCCAAAGACGGTGAGTCGATTGTCGATCTGACCTGGGCTGGAGGATTCATTATCGTGCTGTTCGGCAGCGACGACAGCGCCCGTTTCGCCGGCTGGCTGGCAGCAGTCGACGGTTTTTCCGGTGACCTGGCAGGGGCCGTTGATGATGGCAGCTTCGGTTTCATCGGAGCCGACAGACTGGTGGCCTCAGATGACTTTGTGCATCTGCTCAGCTCGACGGACAATTTTGTGGTCAGCTTCCAGCTCAGCGGACGCACCGTCAACTATTTGCAGAAGGTTGCCAATGGGGCTCGTGGCGTGACGGGCATGGTTGCGCCGACGGATCTGACAGAATCCATTGATGGCAGCTTTGCGTACATCACAGGCCGCGATGCGGATTCAGTGGTGATTGTGCATCTGGACGGCCGTGGCGCGATGGCGCAGCGTTTGAGCAATAACTCCAATGGTCTGATGGGACTGGAAGGCCCCGTTTCCATCACCGGTGGCGCGGCCAGCGGCGCCACTGTCGTGGCCACGCAGGGCAGTGACACCACGTTTGGGCAGTTCGTCTCCTTCACGGGAGTTTCCGAACTTGGCAACGCACCGGTGAGTCGCGATGGCTCGCTGGGCAGGACCGACACGGCCTTCTTTGTGCTGCCGGAGCCGTTTGGTGACACCGAGTCGACCATCGGTCAGTGGCGTTTCCAGCCGCAGCAGGGGTCTTTCCAGGACGCATGGCCAACGGACATCTTCCCTGTGATTCTGGAACGAAACGAGACCACCGATGAGTGGACGATCACCGGCATTGGAGAACGCCGTCGCATTGACGCCGGACGCGGCGAAGCACAGGTGTTCGACTTTGAGCTGCAGCACGGCAGCACCACGACAACCAACCGCTATTTCGGCTGGTACGAAATGAGTCGATCGCCGTCCGGCAATCCTCGATCGACAGTGGACTACAGCGACGGCGTGGGCACCACACTGCGGCTGGATGTCGCTACGGGATCCGCCATCGACGACTGCTACAACGATCTGGCCGGGTGTGATGGTATCTTCAGCAATTCGAGCACAGTGGCCCGCACGTATTCGATGCAGGTGTCCTTCGACGTGAATGAAACCGCAGACGCGGTGCGGGCCCAGTTCCTGAATTTTGACAGTGTGTCCGTGAATACGGCCGGCGGTCTGGACCGACTGAAGATCGCGTCTGCTCCCGGTCCGGATGTCCAGACGTTTCAGGTCGACACGGGGGATCTGGATGACATCGTGCAGATTTACGGCGTCAGTCCCACGACGACAGTCACAACCGGTGGCGGCAGCGACGACATCACGATTGCCTTTGACGGTGCGGCCGCCCAGTCGCTGACGGTCAACGGCGGGGCCGGAGAAGATCAATTCCATCTGGTCACTGTCGGTGCCAGCGCCACCACCAGCCTTAACGGCGACGGTGACGACGACCTGTTTATCATTGCCGGTGACCAGCTGATCGCGGGGACACAGACAAATGTGGATGGCGGCAATCCCATCGACCAGTCTGCCAGCGATGGCGACCGCCTGCTGTTCAATCCGGGCGATCCGGATGCCGATGTGAATCCGGCGGACGGGCCACCCAGTGGCAGTGTGGGGCTGAGTGATGCGGCTTACAGCGATGTCGACTTTGTGGATATCGAGGACGTGGTCATTGAGTCCGGTCCACTGATCGATATCGCCAGCGACACGGTCACCATCAGTGAAGGCGATGAGCTGAATGTCTCTGTTTCCCTGCCCAGTGTGCCCCAGAATTCCGGTGTGACGGACGTCACCTGGAATATCGAAGGCACTGACGTGGCGAACGTCACCAGTACCTTGCTGTCGTTGTCCTGGGACAGTCTGGCTGTCTACAGCGTTCTGAACGGTCCGCAGACCTACACCATTCTGGTGTCTGCTTCGCGAATCGAAGGGGGCGAGACGATTACCACCACCCGCAGGATCAGCCTGCAGGTGCTGGATACGCCACCGACCATCAGTTTGCTTGCGGACGATACCGTGCGAGTTGGAGGCGAGTTTGAGATCTTCTTCAGTGCGACCGATCCGGGAGCCGACGCCATCAAACGCTGGATCGTGGAATGGGGCGATGGAACCTCACAGGTCTACGGTTCAGGCGTCGGCAGTGCCAAACACATGTATCTGACCCCGAACGATTATGTGGTCAAAGTGCGGCTGCAGGATGAGGAGTCCGGCACGGACGACGCCGCCTTCCAGACGCATCCGCTGGCAGTGACGGTGGACTCGCTGCACGTGACGCCAGGCAACTATACGATTGTCGAGGGGCAGGCACTGGAACTGAACGGCAGTGTTGACGGCACGCCCACGTCGGTTTCGTGGGATATCAACGGCGATGGCATCTTTGGTGATGCGACCACTTTGAATGCCGTGCTGGACTGGGACGTGCAGCTGAAGAATCTGGGCATCGACGGCAGCTCACACAGCGAAATCCGTCCGGTGCTGCGGGCGACCTGGGCCAACGGCGACAGTGTGCAGCGGGAAGGCTCGCTCAGCGTGGTGAATGTGTCACCGGAAGGTATGTTCACAACCGATGCACCGGCGATCGGCTTTAATGAGGGCGCGACGGCCGCCGATATCTACAGCGTGCTGTTTACATCGGCTGCCGATCCGGCCTCCGGAGATGTGCTGACGTACAGCTTTGACTTTGGTGATGACGGCGATTTTGAAGTCGAGAATTCGGCTTCTGCGTCCGCTTTGATTCCGGCCACCTGGAGCAACGGTCAGATCTCCCAGGACGGCCCGGTGACGGTCCGCGGCCGCGTGAGTGATCCGGACGGCGGCTTCAGTGAATACACCACCACATTTGTGATCAACGATGTGGCGCCTGTGGTGGAACTGAGTGGAAGCGACGCGGCAACAGAAGGCCAGCCCTATGAGCTGACGCTGGCGTTCAGTGATGTGGGCACCGGCGATGGTCCGATTCGCTTCACCATTGACTGGGGAGACGGCAGTACGCCGGAAAGCTTCACGCCGGCCAGTCAGGTGAGCCCAGCGTCTGTGCCGCATGTGTTCGCTGACAATCAGGCGGGACTGACAGGGATTTCTGTGGTTGCCACAGACGCAAAAGGCACCTATCTGCCGGTAACCAAAGACATCACCGTCGGCAATGTAGCGCCGGAGCTTACGAACCTGGCGGCAGCGAATGCCTCCGGAGCGGGCCTTGTCATCGAAGGTGATACGGTGTCACTGACAGGTGATCTGTTTGATGACGGCCGGCTGGACAGCTTCCGTCTGGTGGTCGACTGGGGCGATGGATCGGATGACGAAGAATTTAAGTTCGACGCCGGTTCCGATAGCTTCGATGTGGTGCATCCGTATGGACAGGATGGCACCTATACGATTACCGCCACGCTGTTTGACGACGATGGGGCATTTGTGGAGCAGACCACCAGCGTCGTGGTCTCCAATGCCGTGCCGATTGCCAGCTACAGTCTGTCAGCGGCAGAAGTTCAGGAGGGCGGCCAGCTGACACTGTCCGGCAGCATCACAGATGCCGGAGCAAAAGACTTACATAGTGTTTCCGTTGCGTGGGGCGACGGAACGGTTGAGAACGTTCCGGTCGTGGGCCGAGCGTTCTCAACCACCTACATCTACGGTGACGACAATCCGACGGCGACAGCCTCTGATGAATTCACCGTGACGGTCACCGTGACCGACCTGGCCGATGCGGGCAGCACGAGTCACTCCTCGCAGACCGTGGACGTGCTGAACGTGGCCCCCACGATTGTGATTGCCGATACTGACGTGTCGACAATCAACAGCACCGGGGCGATCGGTCAACCCGTGACGCTGACCACAACGTTCCTCGATCCGGCCGGTGCGCTCGACGTCTATACGGCGTCCATCAACTGGGGCGACGGAAATTCGTCAACCGCTTCGGGAACCTGGGATGCCGCGACGGGCATCGGGACGGTGACGACCACTCACTCCTATGCGGCTGATGGCATCTATGACATCACCGTGGAGATCCATGACGACGACACGGGGGTTTCGGAAGCGGCGACCGCACGGGCCCTGATCGGCGATTTTTCCAACACGGCTCCAGCCGTTGACGATCAAACGCTGTCTGTGGCGGAAGCGTCTGCGATCGGCACTGTTGTGGGCACCGTTGCGGCAAGCGATGACGGAGCCCTGCATTACGCTTTGACGGGCTTCCCCCAGCTGCTGGCACTCACGGGCACCTCCGACGCCCCCGCTGACGGTCTGTGGACGCAGGACGTGATCCTTGTGTTTGATCTGAAGATCGGCGGGGCAACGCCGTCGCAGAGCACGCACACCATTGAGCTGCTGACGACAGATGCCGATCGTGCCAACAACACGACGGTGGCCGATCTGGTGGCTGATCTGAATGTGAGACTTGCGGCGGCCGATCTGGACAGTCTGCTGGTGGCGGCCACCGGCACAGACGCCAATGGCAACGACATCGGCGATCGGATTTCCTTCGGTGCAGTGGACGACACGCTGAAGCACGTGTCGCTCACCGGCGGAGACCTGCTGGGCTTCGAAAGCACACAGACAGCGGCGATCCCCGGGCTGGTGCCTCCTGCCGAGTTCGCCATTGATCCGGACACAGGAGAAATCACCGTGGCCGCGGATGGCCTTGATGCAGAATCGCGTCAGTCTTACACCTATCTGGTGACGGTCACAGATTTCTGGGGCGTACTGGACACCGCGTCGGTCACGATTGAAATCGACAACGTCAACGAATTCACGCCCGTGCTGAGCCTTGATTCCGGCGTTGTGGAAATCGCGGAATTCAGCCCGAACGACACGTTTGTGACCACAGCTTCAGCGGACGACCGCGACATTGAAGACGATCTGACGTTCTCACTGGAGCCCGACACGGCCTTTGCCATCGATCCGGACACCGGAGTCATCACGGTGGCTGACAGTGCGGCCCTGGACAACGACGTCACACCGCAGTTTGAGCTGACGGTGACCGTCACCGATGTGGGCGGACTGACGGACTCCCGCATTCTCTATGTGAATCTCACCGAAGACAGCGTGCCGCGGCTGTCATCCACCAGCTTCCGTGTGGCGGAAAATGAAACGGTTGTGGCCACTCTGAGCGGCACCAGCACTGACCCCGCGATCACCGGATTTGACTTCACCATTGCCGGCGGTGATGACGCAGGACTGTTTCAGCTGCAGGGCGACGAACTGTCGTTTGTCGCGCCCGCTGACTATGAAACGCCTGCGGATACCGGCATGGACAATCTCTACCAGCTGGAGATTCTCATTGAAGATTCCGCCGGCAATGTGTTTACGGAGTCTGTGACGGTCACCGTTACGGACGTGGATGAAATCGCGCCGACGGCCGATGTGGTCGACGTGACGCCGGATCCCCGTACAGCGCCGGTCGGTCTGGTGAGCATCCGGTTCAGTGAGGATGTCAGTGGGTTTGATTTGAGCGATCTGGTGCTGACGCGCGACGACATCGCCGTCGACATCAGTGCGGCCGCTTTCGCCTCCGTATCTGCTCAGGAGTATACGGTTGACCTGACGAACTTCACCGCGGACAACGGTCGTTATGTGCTGAGAGTCACCGCAGCTGGTTCCGAAGTAACCGACGTCGCGGGCAATGCTCTGGCGATTGACGCCAGCGACGAGTTTATTGTGGACACCAGCCTCGCGGTGGACTCCATTCACACCACCCAGGCCGGGCCGATTGCCGGTGGCGATGCCGCGTTCCTGGTGACGTTTAACAATGACGTCACCAATGTGGACCTGACCGACTTTGCACCGGTCGCCACGGGATCTGTCCGCAGTTCCGGCGTGGTGGTGACCGACGGTGGCGACACGGATGCGGCCACCTGGCTGGTTACCGTCACGGGGGTCAGCGGTTACGGAACGCTGGGGCTGGCCCTGGATGCGGACACCGATATTCAGTCCCTGACCGGCTCGCCGCTGAGCCAGCTGGAACCTGGCAGCAGTCAGTCGTATGACCTTGTGATCGATCGACACGGTGTGCTGTCAGATGATTCCCGAGTGCCAGGGGATACGTCTGCTGTGATCTCCGGAGACCGCCTGCTGCTGGTCACAGATGATGCAGATAACAGTCTGAGTGTGACGGCCCGGGCGGATGGTGCCGTTGTGATTGTCGGACACGACGGCTCGACCATCAACGGTCTGCCGGAGTTTGTGGCGTTCACCGGTGTCGGTGGCGTGACGCCGTCAAGCATCGAGATTCGCGGCGGTGCAGGTGGCGACTTTGTCCACATCGCCGATCTGGAGACCGTTGCCAGCGTGCAGTTTGTATCCACCGGAGGGCTCGACACGGTCGTGCTGCGAGAAGTTTCCATCGGTCGTGACCTGCTTGTGCTGACACGGGGAGACGGCACCCGCCTCGACGTTCTGGACAGCACCATCGATCGCCATGTGACGATGCGAGGCGGAGCGGGCGATGAGGAAATCCGCTTTGAACGCACCGAAATCGCCGGCGTGTCCAATGTGGCTGCCGGCGACGGCAGCAACACGATTGTGTTTGATGAAGTGACGTCCGGCAGTCTGCAACTGGTGGGTGGCGGTCAGGTGGATCAGTTCACCGTCGATAATTCGACTGTCGGCGGCAATGCCTACTTCACCACGCAGGGCGGTGAAGACACTGTGCTGGTTACCGGGACCGACGTGTCCGGCACACTGTACGCCTCGACCGGGGACGACGCGGACACGGTCGACATCTATCGTTCCCGGGTGGGCGGTGCCGGCAGCCTGCTTGTTGGCGACGGTGACAACGTCGTTCGCCTGCTGCATTCGCAGGTGAGTGGAGTGACCAACGTGCCAATGACGGACGGTCACCATGTCATTGATCTGCAGGACAATCAGTTTGATGGTCCCGTCTTTGCAACCACGACCGCGGGCACACTGACCGCTCGACTGCGACGCAGTCAGTTTGCCGATCAGGCGCTGATTGTCGGCGGCACGTCGGACCAGGACACGCTCATTGATGACGGCGAAAACGCATTTTCCCACGGCATGAACATCGCCCGTTTTGAAGACACCAGCAATAACCTGCTGAACGCTTCGTTTGCCACGCTGGTGGAACGTTCCAGCGGCCGGGTGCTGGTCGACAATCGGCACGCCGTGGCGTCTGCTTTTGGTCGCACGGCCGGTGATGTCTCGGCGTTTGTCTCCGGCGATCATCTGGTGATCGTCGGCAGCAGCGGGGACGACAGCATCGTGCTTACGTCGACCGAATCGGGGGACGTTGTTGTCTCCGGTCGCCTGGGCACAACAATCAATGGCGGTGAGTCGTTTACCGCCTTTTCGGGTGTCGACGGTGTCCTGCCGGGCAATCTGACAATCAACGGACTGGACGGCATCGACCTGATTTCCGTCGGTGATGTGGTCGTCACGGGGCAGCTGAATGTGATCGCCGCCAGCGGTGAGGATGCTGTGCTGGTTTCCGGGGTTTCGGTTGGTGGCAATCTGGTGCTTCGTGGCACGGGAGGCATGCAGGCCAGTGTGGAACACGCGGACTCCACTGTGCACACGCTGCTGTTTGGAGACAGTGAAGATGATCTTTACTCGCTGACCCGCGTTTCTGTCGGCGGCGTGCTGAACGCCAGTGCTGGTGACGGAGACAATCAGACGTTTGCCACGGCCGTGTCTGTTTCCCAGGGAGTCGCCGTGTCACCGGGAAGCGGCAGTGACTTTGTGCGGCTTGTTGACTCGGTGTTTGGGTCGACGCTTTATGTTCAGACCGGAGCCGGAGACGATCGCCTGGAAACGTCAAAGGTGGAGGTTGGTTCGACACTCTACGTCAACCTCGGCGAAGACGACGATGTTGCAGACCTGGACGGCGTGACGGCAAGGGCGGCAGCCACTGTCCGCACTGGCACAGGCGATGATGCGGTGCGGCTGCGTGGTTCCGTCTTCGATGACACGGCCTATGTTTCCGGAGCTGTCGGTAACAAGGTGGTCGATCTGGATGGTATCCAGGTCACGGGCGCCACATCCGTGCAGGCCGCCGGTGGAAATCTGGCGCTGCGTGTCCGCAACAACACGTTTGACAATGGGCCAGGGCAGTTTGTGGGCGGGGCAGCTGCGGATGATGTGCTGATGGATGACAGTTCCAGCAGCTACGCTTCGCCCCCCAACTTTGCCCTGTTTGAGGATGTTTCCAACGATTTGATTGACGAAGCATTTGAAGACCTGCTGGATCTGGCATTTTGACAGCAGCGACCGACACGGTTCTTTCGTTTCCTGCCGACTGCCGGGAACAGCGCAGCCGTCGGTTTTTGCGACTTTCGCGGGGAAATCGAGGGCGGCCGGACGCGTCGCCATCATGTCAATTTGAGCGCACCTGCGAATTTTGCCCTGAAAGTTTGAGCCGCTGGCGGCCGAATTCCTGCATGGTCCGGCGTGCGGCATCGGTCGCCCGCTGATAAAATTGGGGCAACTGCCGCCGAACTGCGGGCAGTGCTCCAGCGTGTCAACCGTTCACGACGACAGGTTGCCGGGCGTTGAACACAGGCGGGAGTCAGCAACAAGCATGAGACGCGTCCCTGTCTGGATCGCCTGGGGCGGGGCGCTTCGGCCCGCAGCAGGGCCAGACCGATGGACGGCAACCTGACGGGCCGGTTCGCAATGTCAGAACCACAACAACACGACTGGAGTCAGATTCAGAAGATCTTTGCCGCAGCGGTTGAGCTGTCGGCCGAGGAACGCCTGCCGTTTGTGCGGGCCAGCTGCGGAGATGACGAACTTCTCTACCACGAAGTGGCCACCCTGGTTGAGGAATTCGACACGGCGATTGACGAGTTCGAAACGCCGCTGAATCTGGTGATGGAGCATGTCGATGATGTGGAACCGCAGCACTCGGTCGACGGCTATGAAATCTTCGAGCAGCTGCATCGCGGCGGACAGGGGGTTGTCTACAGCGCTCTGCAGCTGGGCACGCAGCGGCGGGTGGCCATCAAGTTCATGCTGTCCGGCCCGTTTGCCTCAGACTCTGCGCGGCGGCGATTTCAGCGCGAAGTGCTGCTGGTCGGTCGCCTGCGGCACCCGGGTATCGTGCCTGTGTTTGATAGTGGGGTGACGGCCGGTCAGCCTTACTTTGTGATGGAATATGTCGACGGTCAGCAGCTGCAGCAGTACTGCTCACAGTCTGCCCTGGACCTGAAAGAGAAAGTCGCACTCTTCGCTGATATCTGCGAGGCGGTGGGCGCCGCGCACGAACAGGGGATCGTGCATCGCGATCTGAAACCGTCCAACGTGATGGTGACCGCTGATGGCGAAGCTCGCGTGCTGGATTTTGGACTGGCGAAGTCGAATGCCGGTGAAGAAGAGAAGCTGTCACTGACCGGGCAGGTGATGGGGACGCTGGCGTACATGAGCCCCGAGCAGGCCGGTGCTATGGGGGGCGAGGTTTGTCCGGCCACAGACGTGTTTGCTTTGTGTGTCATGCTGTATGAGCAGCTGGCCGGTCAGCTGCCCGTGACGCTGGAGGGCAATGTGGCTCGCAAACTGCTGACCATTCAGGCGTGCGACCATCACCCGCTGTACGGGCGTGTCGAGGGTGTGGATGCGGATATTGCCGCTATCGTGCACAAGGGGCTCAGTGACAGGCCGTCGCTGCGTTATCCGGACGCCGCCGCACTGGGGGCCGAACTGAGACGTTACCTCGCCGGCGAGTCCGTCACTGCCCGCACACATCAATCGGGCTACCGACTGCGAAAACTGGTGCGCAAACATGCCATGCGCATCGGGCTGGTGAGCATGCTGCTGACAGGTGTTGGCATCGGACTGTGGGCCGGTGGTCTGTTTGCCGCGGCGCCTCCGGTGTCCGGTCCGCTGGCCGAACTCGTGGACGGAGAAACCTACGATACCGCAGATATGGAATCCCAGATGCACGCCATGCAGGATCTGCTGCGGCAGGAGGCGGGGGCTGACGAACTGCTCAGCGAATTCGCCCTTCGTTTTGGCCCGCTGCAGATGCCGCAGTTTGCCGGACTGTCAGACGAACGTGAGGCCGATCTGCGGCTGCTCCTGCAGACGCGTGATCTGATTAGTTCTGACGCGTCGCCCGCTCGACTGACGGCCATGCAGCAGCGGCTGAGCGAACCGGGGCCGGATTTTTCCGGTATGGCGCGCGACGTCTCGGCCGGTTTACTCGAAGCGGCCGTGCAGATGCGCAAGTAAGGGCCGGCCGTGCGGTGGGACCCTGTCGATTCTGCCTGTAACGATCGGTCAGTCTTCGACGCGGCTCATTTCGCGGTGCAGCCACGTGCGGGCGAACTGCCAGTCGCGTTTGACGGAAGCCGGGGACAGATCGAGTGACTGGGCCGTCTCTTCGATGCTTAGCCCGGCAAAATACCGGAGCATCACAATCTGACCTTTGCGGGGATCGATGGCTTCCAGTTTGTCGAGTGCCGCATCCAGTGCGATCAGGCGTTCGGGCGGAGGTTCATCAACAAAGAACTGGTCATCGAGCTCACGTCGGACAAGTTTGCCGCCGTGCTTTTCCGCCTTCTTACGGTTGGCTCGATTAATCAGGATCTGGCGCATGGATCGAGCGGCGGCGGCAAAAAAGTGTCCTCGGCTGTCCCAGCGCATGTCCTGGTTGCCAATCAGCCGCATATAGGCTTCGTGCACCAGCGCCGTGGGCTGCAGCGTCTGTCCCGGCTTCTCCCGCGCCATATGGGCGGCCGCCAGACGACGCAGCTCTTCGTACACAAGGGGCAGCAGCTCATCGGACACCGCGGCGCCGGATTCAGCAGCCCGGAGTATGCGGGAGACATCGGTTGTGGTCGAATCGCTCACGGGTGGCCCGGGCCCTGAAAACGTAGCGGAAGTGAAAGCGTGCTCGCCCTGGCTGGAGTTTAACACTCGACGGCGGAAAATCGAACGCGCAATCGGCGAACCTGCCGGTGTGGCGGCTTTGAAAGCAGGTTGCCTCACTGGAGGCTTCATCCCTTTGGGAAAATCGCAGGCGGCCACCAAAGCGGCGGTAAATGTTGAGAATTGGGGAGAACTGCTGGAGTTATGGTGGATTGCGGGCTGGCTCACGGAACCGGTTTCAGCACGAGTAGCTCACAGCGTCGCCTGCTCCACAGGCGGCCGGCTTACCTGGGCGAAGTCTCACCGGGTCGGCTGAAAGGCGTGGATGCCAGGTCGTCGGCTTTGGCCCTGGCTGCCTGGGCGGCCGTCGTGTCGCCCACGGCCTCGTGAATGTCAGCCAGGTAGTGCAGATTGTCGATCAGCAATTGCTGTGTTCGCGACTGAGTCGGGAAATCGGCGGCAAACTGCACGAGAATCTGATGGGCCTGCTGCACGCTGGACAGCGCCTCGCTGAGCTGCCCGGTGCGCTGCTGCACGCCCGCGAGCGACTCCAGGGCGGTCGCGTGTTCTGCGCGGAGGTTGGATTCTCCCGGAAACTGCTCAATCAGTCCGGTCAGCAAAATGGTCGCCTGCTGGAAGCTTTCGGCCGCCGTGGTGTCGTCGTGCATCGCCTCGTAAATGCGGCCTTTCGTCATCACGGAACCGGGGCGTTCGCAGAGAATCGGCAGCCAGTCGGGAATCTCGGAAGCCAGCTGCCGACGAATGGCGATGGACTCTTCGATGGCCACGAGAGCCTCTTCGGGATTGCGCTGCACGAGGAATTCCGCCAGCTTGTCCAGGCTGACGGCCACCCAGCGATGATGTTCCGACACATCTTCGTACTCAGCGAACGTCTGGCGATGCAAAGACAGCGCTTTGCGCAGAAACGACTCGGCCTGGTCGTCTTCAGACTGCTCTGCCAGCAGCTCTCCCATCAGACGGTAGTCCTGTGCCAGCTTGTGGCGAACCCGTACGATGTCGAGTTTGGATTCCAGCAGCCCTTCATTGATCTGAATTGCTATTCGGCAGGTCGCAACGGCTTCCTCCGTGTCCCCCTGATGTCGCAGGGTTCGCGCCAGCGGATGCAGGGCGACCGCCTTTTCCAGCTGGTAATGGGGATTGTCGGGAAACTGCTCAATAAGTGGGTCCAGGCGGCTGATGCAGTCGCGCAGTGCGGCCTCACATTTTTCCTGCTGGCGGGTGTTGAAGTGAAACGCTCCCACAGAGCGAATGACGGCGGCCGCATTGAACTGGTAATCGGGAATGTGGGGAAATTCATCGGCCAAAGCGCGGGCCAGCGCTTCACCTTCCAGAAAGTACTTTTCGGCCTGCGGCATATCGCCTGCTTCTGCAAACAGAATGGCAACACTCACCGCGCTGCTGATCGCGGTCGACCGATAGCCGGCCACATAGGGAAAATCGGCCGCCAGCTGACGACGCACTCCCAGTGCTTCCACCGCGTATGCGTGTCCCGCCGGTCGGTCACCCAGTACGCGGCAGCAGTCGGCGAGCGTGTCCAGACACGCGCTGCGCAAATCCCGACACTCGCGAGACAGCGGTGAGGCGGCCACCAGAGAAGCCGTCAGGCCATCCAGCTCTTCCAGTCGCTCCCGCGCCTGTTTCGGGCGTCCGGCCGCCATCAGCACGACACTCAGCTGCTGCATGACACTCGCGCGGTTGCCCGTGACCTGGGGGGACGCCTGTGTGCTGCCATCTGCAAAGGCCTGCAGCGCGAATTCAAACCCCGTGATCGCTGCGGCAAAGTCTCCCCTTTCGTAGTCATTGATGGCCGCCACGCTGTAGCACTGCCCAATCTGGGTGGCCAGTTGATCGGCGGATGCCGCTTTTCGCTGTCGCAGCTGCAGAAACAGCGCCAGCGCTGTTTCTGCCAGGCGGCCGGCGCCTTCCAGACGCTCCATCTTTTGACTGCTTAACGCAGCCCCCAGCAGATGGTCGGCGAATTCCCGCGTGTAGACGTCGTTCTGCGGAAACTCTTCGTGCAGTGCCTGCAGAATCTGTGTGCCATTCTGCCAGGCCTGCATGGCTTCATCCGGACGGCCCAGCAGGTCCTGTGTCTTTGCCACATCGCCATAGGCCATGCCGGCTTCCAGTCGCACCTCGGGGTCATTGGATTCCTTCAGAAAGCCCTGATTGAATTCCAGCGCTTTTTGCAGCAGCCGCTGACGCAGTGGGCCCATTTGCGGGACGTCTTCCAGCTGTCGATCGCCCACTTCCGTCAGCATGGTCCGCACGGCTTCCCGAGCCTTGGACAGATTGGCCTCGGCTCGCGCTCGGGCCACTTCCGTGCGCTGTTGTTCGCTGGAGATCAGCACGGTGCTGACGGCGAGGCCAATGACAGCCGACAGCATTAGTGCACTCAGTGAGGCGGCCAGTGTCTGATGTCGGCGGACCCATCGATGCAGCCGCGTGAGCAGAGGATCGGGATAGGCGGCGACGGGTTCGTCTGCCTGCCAGCGGCGCAGCTCGTCCGCAAAGGCCACGGCTGACTCATAGCGGGAAAACTGACGGACCGACATTGCCCGACGGCAGATGGCAACCAGCGCCGGCGGAGCATCCGGCCAGATGTCTGTCGGTGACACAGGAGCGCCCTGGCGGGCGGCCTCCAGTGTTTCCGTGGGTGTGTCACCGCGATACGGTGCGCGACCGGTCAGAATTTCATACAGGATGCCGCCCAAACCAAACACGTCGGTGCGGGTGTTCATATCGCTGCGGCGGCCCATTGCCTGTTCGGGAGACATATAAGCGGGGGTCCCGATAATCTGACCAGCGTTGGTCTGATCCGAGACGCCGGAACCGGAAATCGGCAGCTCGTCTTCTCCGGCTTCCCCGTCGGCCCCCACGATGCAGGCCAGTCCCCAGTCGAGCACGATGACTTCGCCATAGTCCCCCAGCACCACGTTATGACCTTTCAGGTCGCGATGCAGCACGCCTCGCGAGTGCGCGTAGCCGATGGCATTCGCCACACCAGTCAATGCGGTAATCAGCTCACGCAGCGGCAGTTCATGCGGTTTGCCGTCCTGTCGCAGCCTGGTGAATTCCCGGGTGGCTTCATGCAGCGTCTGGCCTTTGACAAATCGCATCGTGTAGAAGGGGCGGTCTTCATCGGCTGCGTCCACTTCATAGACGGGCACGATCCCCGGGTGCTCCAGCTGACCAGTCACTTTGGCTTCATTCAGGAAACGCTGCCAGATACCGGTGGCGGAGGGGGTTTCGGGGCGTAATTCCTTCAAAGCGACATTGCGGCCGATGGCGTTGTCCCGCGCCAGCCAGATTCGCCCCATTCCGCCGGTGGCGTGCAGCTTCGTCAGCTGATAGCGGGCCTGATCGTCATGACCACGTTCGATGGCAGAGACCAGAACAGTGCCAGCCTGTTCCGCAGACGATTCGTCAGCCACGTTTTGACCGTCCTCATCGGACAGCACCGTCTTGTGGGGCGACACGCGGAAACGGGTTTCCTGCGGCTGATCACGCTGCAGCATGCCCTGCACGGCTTTGTGCACAGCAGGGTGGTCCCGCTGGAGCTGTTGCAAAGCCTCGTCCCGGGCGGCGACCGACAGATCACACAGCCGCAGGAACTGTTCCGTGGTTTTTCTGTAGTCTTCCGGGGTCATTGCTGATCGCCGTCCAGTTGAGCCAGCAGCCACGCACGGGCCGTCCGCCAGTCGTTCTTGACAGTCCACGCGGAAACGTCGAGCACATGGGCGGTCTCTTCTATGGACATTCCGCCAAAAAAACGCAATTCGATCACACGAGCATGTCGGTCGTTCAGTTCCGCCAGTTCGGTCAGCAGGCCATCAAGGGCCACCAGATCAAGCTCGTCCGTCGGATCTTCGGCAATCGGATCGCTGAGCAGTGGTTGAATGACGGCGCCGCCACCACGTTTCTGAGCGTTCTTTTCTCGCGCATGATCCACCAGAATTCTTCGCATGAGGGTGGACGCCACGGCGCAAAAGTGCGAGCGATTCTTCCAGTCGACCCGCGTCTGGTTGATAAACTGCAGGTAAACTTCGTTTAACAAAGCGGTAGGATGCAGCGTGTGACCTGCACGTTCGCCTCGCAGCGCGCTGGAGGCCGCCGCTTTCAGGTCGCTGTGCAGAATCTTCAACAGTTCATCGACGCGTTCCCGGTTCCCCTTGGTCACATCGAGCAGGATCTGAGTCACATCGGAAGACATCGGCCGCCATTTCCAGGACGCGTGAGAATGCACCACTGACAGTAGCAGGGTCCATGGAAATAGCAAACCGTCTCACGCCAGCCATGACGCAGGCCGCCTGCGTCATGGCTGCGCCGACCGCCTCATCAGTGGCTTTCTTCCCGTGGGCGCGCTGCGGCCGGAGGATTTCAATCGCTCCAGCAGAGCCTGCAGCTGCTCACGCCTGGCGGCTTCCCTGAAGTACAGGTTTTCTGTCTCGCCAGGATCCGCCTGCAGGTTGTACAACTGGCCCGGGGCGTCCGGAGCAGAGTTCGGCAGCGCGTATTTTTGCAGAAAGCCTTTGCTGTAGCCGTTGCCGCCGGAGCCTTTGTGATCCAGATACTTCCAGTGTCCCGTACGAATCTGAAACTCGCCGCGAAAGCTCTGTGTCAGCAGATGAGGTCGCACTGACTTCGATTCGTCCTGGTGTCCGAGCATCACGGGCAGCATATCAAAGCTGTCAGTGGCCTGATCATCCGGAAGTGTGAAGCCCGTGATCGAAGCGAGCGTGGCAAAGATGTCCGTGGTGTTGGTCAGCTGGGCGGACACCTGCCCGGCGGGAATGGTGCCCGGCCAGCGGGCGATGAACGGCACGCGATGGCCTCCCTCCCAGGCGTCCCGCTTCATGCCCCGCCAGCCGCCGGAGGCGTCGTGCTGATGATCTTCCCGCATCCAGCCGACGTGCAGCGTTTCCGCGCCGTTGTCTGCGTTGAACAGAATGAGCGTGTCATCATCGATACCCAGTTCCGTCACCAGATCCAGCACCTGTCCGCAGATGGCATCCAGTTCAAACACGAAATCACCGCGGGGGCCCGCTTTCGTTTTGCCGTTGAACGGTTCGGCTGGCAGGACGGGCGCGTGGGCAATCTGTGTGGACAGCACGGCAAAGAACGGCCGTTCAGGTGACGTTTTGCGATGCTCGCGAATGAAGGCTTCTGTCTTTTTGTAGAACAGCAGATCGGCGTTGAGGAAATCGTAGCCTGGTGACTTCCAGCCCTCGTCGTTGTCCCACCGCCATTTACCTCCGGGGTTGGGCAGTGTGTCGCGTTTGTGACGTTCGCTGGCGGGCACCGGCACCATGCCGTTTTCAATGTACACATACAGCGGGTCGGTGTTGGGGCAGTTGGGCGTCACAAACGATTCATCGAATCCCCGTTTGTTCGGACCATCAATCAAGGGCGTGCTTTTTTCGTAGTCGATCAGCAGGCTGTTTTTGAAACCGCCACCCAGGCGTTTGCCGTCTTTGTCAAACCAGGTGAGTCCGACGTGCCATTTGCCAAACACACCCGTGCGATAGCCCTGTTGCTGCAGCATCTGACCGAGCGTCAGCGTGCCGGGTTTCAAATAGCTGGGGCCGCCTGGCCCTTCAAACGCTCCGCCGCCGCGGCCGGTGGAACGATAAATCTGCTGACCGGAAAACAGACCGTACCGCGAGGGCGAACAGATGGTGGAGGGACTGTGGGCATCGGTGAACCGGATGCCTTCGGCCGCCATGCGATCCAGCCGGGGAGTCTGGTAGGCACACCTGTCGTTGTAACATGACAGATCTCCGTACCCCAGATCATCCGCATAGATGATGATGATATTGGGACGTTCGGCCGTTGCGCTGGCTGGTGTGATGGAGAACAGACAGATGGCCGCCAGCAGTGACGGACAGCAAAGACGCAGCGAAGTGCAAACCATGTTTCGAATTCCCCTCAGAGCAAACGCGAACTAGCGGTAATAAGCGGGAGGATGTGGCTTCACGCCCAGTTTCTCATAATTGAAGCCCGGCTTGAGCGGCTGATAATCACCGATGATGTCCACGCTGCTGTCTGCAGCGATCGCAGATTCCATCGCTAGCCCCCAGTACACGGCATTGACCGTCATGCGGCGAACGCCTGCATTGGCAAAGTCTTCACCGGAGCCCATCGTGAAATGAAAAACGCGTGACGGCTTCCCACCGTTGCCTGTCCATGTTTTGGTCCAGGCCACCGGCAGCGGTTCCTTGCTGGTGTTGGGCTCTGCTGTCGGCTCCAGATTGACCAGTGGCTGTCCCAGAACAAGGGCCGTGCAGTCCTTCGGGAACGGGAAGCGTTCGTTGTGGCAGCGGTAGACGTCAGACGTGCCCCAGATGTCGGTCACGCCGGTGAGAATCGGATGAGATTTTTGCTCAGCCACAGCGATGCCGCGTGTGGATTCTCGATGCCAGCCACCGTGATGCCCCATGAATGTGCCACCCAGCATCTGCCTTAAACCAATAGGCCGTCCGTCGACGGTGTAGCGTTTGCCACCCATGAAGCCGTGATTGGCCGTTCGCAGGGCGATCAGCGGTTTGCCGGAGTCAAAGTAATCGTGGAAGTGCTGCATCTGGTCATCGGGCAGGTGCATAAAGCGTGACATCCAGATCACGCAGTCGGCGTCTGCCAGGTACTTCAGACCGGGAATATTGTGCCGTCGCGATTTGTCTTTAAAGGGCGCCGGCAGGGTGGGATCAACGTCGCCGTTTTCATTGACCGAAAACAGTACAGTGCAGTCGAAGCCGTGATGCTTTGACAGCACGCGGGCCAGCATGGGCAAAGCCTGTTCGCTGCGGTATTCCTGCTCTGCAGCGATCAGCACGACGTGTTTGTTTTTGCCAGGCCCCGGACTGCCGGCATACGTCAGCCAGCGAGGATCCTGGGGGACAGGATGATCGGTGGATGCTTCCTCAGTCGCCCGCGCTTTTGCCGCGTTTTCCTCGTCCGCCGATGTCGGTGTGACGGACGCTGTCAGTTTGGTGACGACGGGGTTCGCCGCCGGAATCTCATTCAGCGTGTAGTAGGCGCTGGTGTGCAGCAGCGACTCTCCGCCCTCCGATTTCATATCGGGCAGGTGAAAATCGTGAACGTGTCCCTGCACGAGTCCCTGCACGGTGATGTCCACACTCAACCCATCGCCGGACACAGTCGCCGCGGTTGTCACAGGCGTCGTCTGATCGACTTCCGGACTGCCGTAACCCTGCCGGTAGATGTGCGTAAACGTCTTGAGCTGATACGTGGCGGCGTCTGCGGCAACAGTCCGATCAACGGGTTTGGTAAACGTCAGTCGAAAGCCGTCCGGGCGAGCCGTGATTTGTTTGATTTCAAACGGCACTTTGCCCGTCCAGTCCAGCCGCTGAATGGCGTAAGCTTTGGGGCCTCGCACCGGCCAGCCGCGATTGGTGCCGCCGGCAATGAGGTTGCCATTGGGTGTGAACTGCACGGCCAGCAGGCCCGTGTCAAATCCCTCACGGAACGGATAGCAGGCGCCCTGCCAGACCCCGTTGACCTGTTCGGTCGTGGCCCGCATGATCACGCCCAGGCTGAAATCGCCAATAAAGATTTGATTCTCAAACGGGCCAAACTTTCCACCCGTTCGATCCACCATAAAGCCGGAGATCGACCGCCCCATCCGTTTGTACGGAAAGACGACGGCATAGGGCACCAGTTCTTTCACGCGCTGGCGTTCGGTTTCCAGCCGTGACGGTGTGCTGGGCTGCACGGGGGCCGGTCCCATTTCGGGCGCCAGTTCGTACCAGTTGTAGCTGATGGGGTGCCCCATAAAACCACCCTCCTGCAGCACCTTCAGGCTGCAGGAGCCGTTCCACGGCCCCTGACTTTCGGCATAGAACATCACTCCGTGTTCGTTGGGGCCAATGCCACACGGGCTGCGAATCCCGCTGCAGACGGGGATTGTTTTGCCATCCGGCGTGATCTTCAGGCACCAGCCGCGAAACGGCACTTTGGAGTTATAAGACTCTGACAGACACAGCGTGATCCAGATGTTGCCTTCTTCGTCCGGCTTGGAGGCGAAGGCGAACTCATGGTAGTTGCGAAACCCCCAGATATCGCTGAGTGTCTCAAAGCGATCGCCGCGTCCGTCGCCGTCCACATCGGTGATGCGGGTGACTTCGGTCTGCTGATTGATCAGGAAGGATCCCTCCCGATAGGCCATACCGAAGATCTCATCCAGTCCCTCGGCAAACTTTTGAAACGTGGGTTCCGGATATTTCTGAAAGACACCATCGGCAATCAGAATGTCTCCTCGCCGCGTGGCAATCGCCAGACGTTTGCCATCCGGCAGCACTTCAAAGCTGCCCGCTTCCACGGCCAGTTTTTCCGGCAGTGGCACATCGACCAGCTGGTAGTACTCGGACTCGGCTTCCCCGGTGCCCCAGTATTCGCCCAGCGGCTCCTGCTGTGGCAGGCAGGTCAAAGTCAGCGTGATCAGTGGCAGTGTGATGGACATGAGGGCAACCAGAACAGGCACATGGAAGAACAGACAGAACAATTCGGCACAGCGTCACATCATCATTCCCACTGATACTGCAGCACGACTTTCGTCGCCTGGCCGGCTTCAGGTGTCAGGCGAATCTCGGCCGTGTTGCCGGCGCCCGTCTGCACCGTATGATCGGACAGCACGCGAATCCGCAGACGCTCTGACGCCATCGCCTTGCCATCGGCCGAAAGTCTGAACGGACCGGACAGCAGTCGCAGGCGGAGAGGTTCCGACGGGTTGTCAGACGTGAGTGTGATCTGACGTCCCAACTGCACTTTCCCGTCGACCGTTTCGGGGCAGTAGAAGTCGGACACGTTGACGCTGCCGATGGCGTAGCGAAACGTGGGTTGTCGCTGTCGGTCAAGATCGTATCCCAGAAAACGGTGCTGTGTGGGGCGTCCATCGTCCACGACCCACGCGTTATTCTGCCAGTCCACATCCGGACCGGCGGGCAGCGTGACGGTGCGTCCCATCGGTCGCACACGGCCATGCCCCTGTCCGTACCAGACGCCGCCGGGGTCGACGAACTGTCCCTTCCACAGCGTCGCCAGTCGCAGCTGTTCTGCGTCAAAGGCAATGTTCACGCCGCCTGGATAACCCACTCCAATGCCCCGCTTGCCCATTCCTGGATAGCCACGCCGCAGCATGCGGGCTTCGTTGGTGACCACAATTTCCAGTGGCTCACGCAGGACACCGCGAGGAGCGCGGGCCTGGCGGCCGTCCAGCAGGTACTGCCACAGCGCCTCCACCTGCTCGGCCGGGGTGCCGGCCAGATCACTGCGAATGGCATTGCCGCCCGGCCAGAAGGAAGGCATCACGGTGTTGGGACTGAATGTTTGTGGTGACAGCATGTACTGATGGAACCAGTCTTTCTGCAGTCGCTCGGCCATCTCTGTGAGGTCGACCGCCGGCATGGTGTCCGCAATTTTGTACTGGTACGTGTGACACGCCACGCAGTTGAGCCCTTTGTTGCCGGCCAGTTCCACGCCCTGCTGCCGCGCGGCTTTCTGGTCCTTTATGGCGACCGGTGGTGTGGGGGACAGGCTGTCAGCAGCCTGCAGACGTGTCATCAGGTCGGTGATATCTGCTTCCACAAATCCGGGCATCCGCGTCTTCATGTACGGGCGAATCGAGCGGCCGTTCACGAGCACATCCCGCATCCATTTCGCTTTCAGCTTGGCGCCCACTCCCGTTAATGTGGGCGGGATGCGTCCCTGCTCTCCCAGGTTGAGATTGGTGGTTTGAAAGTGGGCTCGGCGGACATCGGCGACGCCTCCCAGGCTGTCCCGCTGATGACAGGCTGTGCAGTGAAAGTGTGTCAGCTGCGTGTCAATCTTCTGAGCGTCTGTCAGCTGTTTCGCAGGCGCAGACAGCGCCGCACGCAAGGCTGATTTCTGCTCTTCGCGGAAGGCAAAGTGGGGCGTTCGCGGGTTAGGGCGGTCTGCCAGACAACCCAGCGTGCTGTCCACGTCCGTCAATGGCGTTGCGGGTGTGACGGCCTGATCGTCGATGCGGTGGCAGGCCGAGCATTTCAGGGAATGGAACAGGGACTGGCCCTGGGCGATTCGTTCGGGCGATGCTGCCGGCCGCGAATGCGCGGGGGAGGCGCCCTGCAGCAGGAAAGCGGCCGTGTCGAGAGCCTCGCGATGGGTCAGCTGCAGGTTGGGCATCCGACCGTGTGGCCGGGCTCGCTGCGGATCTTCCAGCAGAGCCACCAGGGCTGTTTGCGAGTACTTGCCGCTGAGGTCACCAAGTGGCACCGAGTTCGCCAGTGACTGTTCGACCGCCCGTTTATCGCGGGGCGCATGGCAGGCCACACAGCCAACACTTTGAAACACTTCGTGTCCCCGTTGCGCGGCGGAAGTGTCGACCGGTTCGGATGGCTCCGGATAGATGCTGCCGTCCAGTGAGGTCAGAAAGTCAACAATGAGTCCGGCCACTTCGCGCCGCGCATCGGGAGCGGTCTGCGACATCATTTGCGGCATATAGGAACCGGGTTTTGCGGCGTGAGGGTCAGCGATCATCTGAGCCAGATAGTCAGGGTTCAGATGTTTGGCCGACCAGCGCAGATTGGGGGCGGACGTTTTCTGAACGGCCGCCAGTCCCTGGGAATCTTCGTGGCAGGCCGTGCAGTTGTACTGAGAAAGCAGGACTCGTCCCTGCAATTCGGGCGACAGTTCGCGCCGTTCGGCCGACCTGCGGACCATGGTGGCCGGACCGCGCTGCTTCAGATCCAGCACGTAACGCAGCAGGTCCAGAAACTGCTGTCGACTCTTGAGTTCGTCGGCCAGTTTGGCGGGCATGATGGACGTATCGCCGACCGCCACTTCTTCGATGTCGCTGCGGGCGATGGTGATCAGCGAAGTCACGTTACCTGCGTCACGCAGTACCAGGGTCGCATCGGTCTGCTCAACGATCACTCCCGTGTGCACGCGTCCACTTTGCAGCACGACGACCGACGTGCGGTACTCCTTTTTGATCACCTTTGACGGGTACAGGATGGAGTCGACAATGGACTTTGCTGTGACGTCATCGCCCAGTCGACTGAGGTCCGGCCCAATGCGATCTTTCTCATCCTGCGGCCGGTGACACTTGGCGCAGGCGATATTTCCCTGATGAAACAGAATGGCGCCACGGACAATGTCGCCGCGTTCCTGCGCTTCGAGCACCAGTTTGTCGGACACTTCGCGACCAAGCTGTTCGGTCAGTGTCGGCTGCTGCGCGATGACCGTTTCCCACAGCAGCAGGGGCAGCAGGCAGACAAGTGGGCGTATCATGACGTGATTCCAGGCAGGTGTGAGAGCTGTTTTGCGTGCGAAGGCTGTTCCGTGGGCCGTTGATTTAGCGCGGGCCGCGGGGCAGGTGTTCAATCAGGTATCGCAGGATCAGCATCCGCACATGCACGACCGTTCCCCGGCCCTCCCGCAGTCCATGATCACGATTGGGATAGACCATGTAATCAAACGGCTTGCCCAGTTCGATCAGTTTGTCCACGAGACCTTCGATGATCTGAATGTGCGTGTTGGTCTCTCCGGAGCCGGTCACAATCAGCAGCTTACCCTTCAGGCCCTCTGCGAAGTTGATGGGGGCCGATTTCTGATAGCCGTCGGGATTGACCTCGGGCGTTCTCATGTAGATTTCCTGGAACCACGCGTTGTAAAGGTGCGGCTGCGGTTTGGGCACAACGGCGATTCCCACGTGATAGACGTCCGGTTTGCGGAACAGGGCGTTGAGTGTGTTGGATCCGCCGCCACTCCAGCCCCAGATGCCCACACGGGACAGATCAAGGTACGGTTTCATTTCTGCCAGCTTTTGCAGCGCGGCGGCCTGTTCTTCGGTGGACAGCGGCCCCAGACTGCCAAAGATCGAACGCCGCCACGCGGCCCCTTTCGGGCAGTGTGTGCCGCGATTGTCAATGGATACGACCACATAGCCGGTGTCCGCCACCACACGGTGAAAGTCCGTCTGACCGGCGCCCCAGCGATCGAGCACGGTTTGGGAATACGGTTCGCCGTAAACGTAAACAAAGACGGGATACTTCTTCTCAGGATTGAAGTCGCGCGGTTTGGTGACGCACGCGTCCATTTGAATGTCGTTGCCGATATCGATGGTCACGAACTCGGTCCGCTGCGGCACCACCTGGCGAAACTTCTTTCGCAGCTCGCTGCGGTCATCGATGCTGCGGATCACTTTGTGGGACGGCAGTTCCACCAGGTCAATTACCGGAGGATCGTTCAGCGTGGAATACGTGTGCACGGCATACTGACCATCGGGCGAGATCACATAATCGTGCGTCCCGGGCTGGTCGGCCGGTGTGATGCGTTCAAGTTTGCCTTCACCACCCAGACCCACGCGATGCAGATACTTCTGCGTGCCGTTTTCCGGCGAAGCATAGAAGTAATACGAGCGATTGGCCTCGTCCACGAAGGCTCGGTCAATGATGTCATATTCACCTGGCGTGATTTTGTATTCGACATTGCCGTCGCGGGAGCACACCCACGCCTGCCGCCAGCCGTCTTGCTCGGTGATATAGATGAACGCTTTGCCGTCCTGAATCCAGTGGGCGCCGGAGTTGATGTACTGGCTGCCAATGGCCCACGCTTCGTTGGTTTCTGTGTAGATGCGGGTGGCGCTGCCATCGGAGGAAACCAGATAGAAGTCTCGTGTGTCACGAAACCGACTCAGCGTCTCCACCAGCAGTTCGCTGGATCCAGGCACCCAGTCCACCTGCCCAAGATACATGCCTTCATCCGGCTGCGGCAGGTCGGCAAAATGAAACGAACGGCCGTCAGCTGAGGCGATGCCGACACGCAGTGTTTCCAGTTTGCCACCGACGCGGGCAAAGCGGTTTTCCGCGACCCCCGGATAGCTGGGGTCACCGGGCACCAGAACCGACCGCAGCTTCACGTCAGTGCGATCCACCTGGACGAAACAGACGAATTCTCCACTGTCGTTCCAGTGGATGTCTTTCACAAAAATGTCCCGATCGGCCGCATCGGTGAGCTTTTGCCGTTGATCGTCTGCACCCACCAGAAACACGCTGCCGCGTCGCACTTCAAGACGGTGCGATCCATCGGGAGACACACGGTTATTGACGCCCGGCTGCGGCTCCACCACCGTGCGTTCGCCGCTGTCAACACGGTATTCGGCCGTCACCATTCGGCCTGACTGCGGATCCCGTTCGCGCACACGATACGCCTGGCTGTCCGCGTTCCATGACGCACTCACGCCGGGAGCCCGAAACACGCCGCGTTCGTAAATGTCTTTCAGTCGTTCGCTGGCTTCCTGCTGCCAGGTGTCGTCGGATTGCGCAAGGGTTGTCTGCCCGCTCAGGCAGAACAGGCACAGAATGAAGGAATTAGGCAAACGCATGGGGCCGTTCCGGTGGGAAGTGAGAAAGAAGGCAAACGGGCAGTGCACTAACTGATCTCGACCACTGGTTCACCGAGCACGTCCATGCGCGGTTCGATGCCCAGTCCGGGAGCCGTGCTGGCCTTCATGAAGCCGTTTTCCCGCTGCGGAGCGCCCGTCGCATTGCTGACCGTCACGTAGCTGTTGAAGTCGGTGGAGGTGAAGCGGAATTCTTCGGGCGTGCTGTGTGCCAGATGAGAAATGGCGGCTGTGGTGATATCTCCGCCCCAGCTGTCTTCCAGCGTCATGGCGATGCCCATCGACACGCACAGGTCTCTGGCCTGTTTGGTTTTGGTCAGCCCGCCGAGTTTGCTGATCTTCAGATTGACCACGTCCATGGCCAGATCGCTTTTGGCCTTCAGCAGCATGCCGAGGCTGTTCACGTTTTCGTCCAGCACAAACGGATGGTCCGTGTTGCGGCGCACGGCCAGACATTCTTCGTAGCTTTCGCACGGCTGCTCGATGTAAACATCCAGGTCTTTGACGGCCCGCACGACGCGCATGGCTTCGTGCTGCGTCCAGCCCGTGTTGGCGTCGGCCACCAGGCGATCAGAGGGCTTGAGGATTTCCCTGGCGGCACGGATACGTTCGATGTCGGTATCCGGATCACCGCCAACTTTCAGCTGAAAACGCGTGTAGCCTTCTGCACTGTAGCCGGCCACATTGTGGGCCATTTCGTCAGGCGGCACCTGAGAAATGGCGCGGTACAGGCGAATGGAGTCTCCAAATCGACCACCCATCAGCTGGCACACGGGCAGTCCGGTCGCTTTGCCCAGCAGATCCCAGCAGGCCACATCGATGCCCGTTTTGACGTAGGCGTGGCCCCGCATGGCGGCATCCATGCGGTGATTCAGCACGCCGAGCTCACGGGGGTCGTAACCAATCAGATGGGGCACCAGTTCTTTCAGCCCGGCGCGAACACCGTCGGCATACGCTGGCAGATAAAATGGTCCCAGTGGACAGACTTCGCTGAAGCCAGTCAGTCCGCATTCGGTTTCCACAGCCACGATCGTACTGTCAAATACGCTCACCGACTTGCCGCCCGACCATTTGTAGGAACCCTCCTTCAGCGGCAGTTCCACACGATACGCTTTGACGCGTGCGATCTTCATTCGTTCTCTTTCCAACCGGACAACACAAACCCTTGAAGTTTTCCAGCGTAGCCGATTACCCTGGTGGGGTCTTGGAAGATTCGCTCATTCCCTCATGAAACCGCGCACAACAAACACCACCGTCACAGCCATCGAAGTGACCACACTGTCGAAACTGTTTGACTGTGCGCCGGACGTTGCCTTTTTTGTGAAGGACGCTGCCGGTCGTTACGTGGCGGTGAATGATTCTCTGGTGCGACGACACGGGCTGGAGTCCCGGGATGATGTGATTGGCAAACGCCCCAGCGAAATTTGTCAGGGAGAATTTGGACAGGCGCCTTCCGAGCAGGACCAGCGTGTGCTGTCGACCGGGCAGCCACTGACCGATCATCTGGAGATGCAGTGGAATGCGGCTGGTGAACCAGTCTGGTGCCTGACGACCAAAATGCCGATTGTGGATGACGCCGGGCAGGTCACCGGCATTGTGGGATTTTCGCGGGACGTGCGTGTGCCCGTGCAGCAGGACGACATTCCTCATGAGTTTGCCACGGCGCTGAAAAACTTCGAGCAGACTCTGGCGGACGACGTCACACCATCGTGGCTGGCGGAGCAGTCCAGCCTGACGCCACAGCAGTTGACGCGGTTCACCAGACGCGTCTTTGATTTAACGCCCACGCAGTTGATCGCCCGCATCCGCATTGCGGCCGCTTCCCGCATGCTGCGTGACTCCTCACGCTCCATCGCCGACATCGCCCTGGCTTGTGGTTTTTATGACCACAGCGCCTTCACTCGCGCCTTCCGCAATGCCACAGGAATCACACCCACCGCCTTTCGGACACAGTCCTGAACGGGGGCCGTCGAGCGAAGAGTCGGGGCGGGTTCAGTCGTTATGACCACTGATCAGCTTCAGCTGGTGATCTTTGCAGGCCTGCTGCAGGGGCAGCACAAAACTGGCCCTCGCGTCTCCGCCAATCAGAATGCCAACCACTTTGGGCGTTTTGCCCGCCACATTGGTGACGACCAGGGCGCCGGAGTCACCACCAAGAGAAAACTCGCCCGACGTGCTGCGGATCACAATGACTTCTCCGTAGTAGACGGTGCCATTGAAGTTTTGACTGGCCGTGGGGCCAAAATAGCTCGTGATGTTGTAGTCCAGTGATTCGCCATCGCGCACGACGCTCTGGACAATGCCGGTCGTCAGCTTCGTGGATCGGCCCCATTTTTTGACGGGCAGTCCCTTCCTGATGGACTGTGGTGAGGCAAATCGGGAGGGCGTGTCATATGACTCATCGCCGGTCCCCTGCCGGGACGACAGCAGTTCCGGCTGTTCCACGCTGAACCATGCGAGGTCCCGGTTGTTTTCGATGTCAATGACCTCCGGGAGCCCCTGAGCCATGTTGGCCGCTCCCGCGTGTTTTCCAATCACGGTAATCTCCGCATGGTCGCGACTGACATCCTGAATGCCGGGCGACACCACGGGCGTGCCGGGAAGCGCCGTACTGCAGCCCCCCGTCACATGATTGCAGGACAGTCCCACCAGCTGACCGTTCTTGCTGGCCAGCGCGGTCAGGGTGCCGGCGTTGCGATGATTGCCAATTCCGATGGAGGATCCGCAGCAGATCGCACCGGTCGCGCCGTTGACACGCCGCACGGGCTCAAAACGCCCGCGAGTCGCCAGCCGGCCGTCGACTTTCACCCGACTGGCGATCTCGACGTCCAGTTGAAAATCGTGGGCCAGGTATCGTTCGGCGAACGACTGACGCAGCGCCTTGATTTTCGGTTCGCCAATTTTCAATGTGGTGAAGATGATCAGGCGATTCGCATTTTCGTCGGCGACAATGCGGGCAATTCGACGTCGTCGAAAATAGTCTGTGGCGTCGTCGGCAAACGGCACCAGACTGATGTCGGCATCCGGCTGCACGTGCAACTGCAGACTGTCGGTCAAAATGCCGGCGGACTGTCCCCACAGCAGCACGGCACCGCGAATATCGTCAAGCGTCATCAGCGGAACCTCGGATGATCAAAATGGTGGGCAGCGGGTCATCGGCAGCAGTGGCTGTGGTCAGGCGATAAAAACCGGGGCGTCGCGGTGTCGCTGCGGAGAAACTGACACGGTGCACCTGAGCCCCCGTCAGTGAAACGTTGATGTGTTCGGCGGGAACCTCGGGGTCTGGCTCACCGGATTCGCGGTCCAGATAAGTGAGCGTCAGCACCTCTGCCAGGTCATTCACCGCCTGATCGTACGACAGGCTGATCTCGAGAACGTCATCGGCCGTGTAGATCTGTCGAGACAGGCTGACGCCCACCCTCACATCCGCGTCCTCGACACCGGCGGCGGCCGCCTGTGGCGTGACTGTCGGAGGGGCATCCAGAAACTGATACAGCAACCGTCGCAGCGTCCGATCCTCAAAGATTTTACCATGCTCTTTGGTGGAGAAATCGTGCGGCAGTTCGGCAACCGCGGCGCTGTAGCATGGCACTGTGCCGTCGCCCCCTTCCGGTCGACTGATGGAGCCGGGGGCCGAAGCGCTGGACAACTCATTGCGAATAATGGTCTCGTGCGACGTCCCGGCAAAGCAGAAGTACTCCACGTGTTGGGGACGACGACTCAGATCGAGCTGGCCCCAGAATCTTTCTGCTGCCTGTACGTTTTGCGGATTGAGCGAAAGTGCCGCGCTGCCGACATCGTGGAAGGGGTCGACGCTGCGAGGCAGTTCACCAAAGAGCGGGATGTTGGTGGTCAGGGCTGTGTGAGCGGGCGGAATCAGTTCGTACAGCGACGGATAGTCGGAATGGTGCGCCAGTCGCCGGATGTCATCAGCGTCAACGCCCAGCATCTGTTCCTGTGTGAACAGTCGATTCAGAGCGTATGGACTGCCGAAATGGGGCGTCCCCATCGTGATCAGCCGCTTGATTTTCGCAAACCACGGACGGTCTGCGTATTCGCCGGACTCCAAAAGATACCGGCAGACAAGGCCCCCCATGGAGTGTGCCAGCAGCGTGATTCGCACCTGGGAATCTTCATCAAAATGACTGTCGAGTTTGTCAGCCAGCTTTGCGGCTGACACGGCATTCGATTTTCGCCAGTCGTAGGGGAACGCGATGTAACGCCGATCGTCGCTGCCACTGCTGTAGCCACACTGAGCGATGTCATCCAGCACAGAGCGATAAACGGACGCCGGAAACACGCCTTCGATGATGTCGGTGGCGGCAACATCAGACGCCATCAACTCGTTGATGCGACCATAGCCGAACACATATTCCCACTGCGTCGGTGGCCAGACTTCTCCCGACGATCCGGCGAGCGCGGATCCCATGATCCCGGGGGCAAAGACAACACACTCCATGGCACAGCTTTCCTGTGTGGCGCGGCGGCCTCAACTGGCGACCACTGGTGAAGGGCGGTTGCAGGTCGATCGCGCTTCGCTGGCCCGCCGAACTGCAGAAAATCGTGTCGTGGTTGAGAGCGGATGTCAAATCCGCCCTGGTGAGTTGACGAATGGTTCACGCAGGTCGCGCATCGCCGCGCTGCCGGGCCAAACCAGCACGTCGTGATTTTGGGCCAGTATGCGTGAGTCAGGCACTGGCTCTCACAGCGGCTGCACAGGACGAGTGGGAAACGGTCCTTCCCCAGCAGAGGAGGGCCGGTTGTCCGGCAGTTTCGTTCAGATCCGGACCGTGCCCCCATCAAACAGCGGTACGGTCATGGAGAAGTTCTCACCGTAGGTGAGCTTTTGTTCTTCCAGAATGCCGATGGCGATCTGCTCGCCCATCCGGATGGATTCGATGTAATCCGTGAAGTAATGCACGCCCGCCCAGTCGCGGCCGATCGAAATATTGGACGCCAGTTTGTTCAATTCGCCTTCCACCGTGAGGCTGGCTTTGGTTTTACCGGACTTTGTCCCCGGGGCGGGCTCAAACACATCCACGCAGTCCAGCTTGCGGCCGTCTTTGGTGGGCACAAAGGCAATGGACGCATTGTCGTCGGCCGCCAGCGCCAGCGGATGATCGTGGTCAAAGAAGGCCTTCAGAATCGTCACACAGGCGCCCGCGACAGTGGCATGTCCGGCTCCGTACGCGGGATGCATCGGTGAACCTTCGCAGAATGCCATCGGCAGCAGGGCGGTCCCCTTCCTGCCATCGCTGGCATTGTGTTTGCGCACCGCGTCAATGATGGGCTTCAGATCGTTTGCCATCGTGCGTAGTTGTGGTGCGCCGGATTCGAGCACATCCACCCGATGCAGCCGCGCCGCCAGCACTTCCGGTCGGCAGCGACGATGGATGTTGAATTTCTGAAAACGCACAGCCTTCAAAGCGCGGGTGGCAACTTCTGTCACCAGCGACAGAATGTGTGGCCCGCCAAAATGCGCGAAGCCCTGCTGCTTGTCGCGGAAGTCGGCATCCTGAAACGGAATGCCCCGATCAAACGGTATGCCCTCGCCGAGCATGATCAAACAGGCGTTCAGATAGGCCTCGTACAGCGCGTCATAGTGCACGTAGGTCGCCAGATCACGCGGCGTGGTGATGAAGCGATACTCATTGCCTTCGTACTGCTCCAGTCCGCCCAGATTAGCGCCGTTTTGAACGTCCAGCCATTGTTTCCATGTGGTCATGTAGTCCGTAGCGGTTGCGGTGCGGACTTTCTGATCAATGCGGATGGAGCCATAGCTGATCAGTCCCGCGCTGCGATTGCGGTCCGTCTGGCCGGCCAGTCCTGTGTTGCCTGCCAGCAGGAACTGAGAAATGTAAGGGCCTGTGTTGTCACCGCGCGTGATGCCACGGAAGGCGGTTTCCGGGGTGAAGGTCCCCCTTTGCCGAGATTGTTCTTCTGCTGTTCGGTTGTCATGGTCGCTGAACCAGGCCAGAGCATTCAGAGAATCGACCTGCCGGGTCACCGCCTTGCGATGGTTGCCGGACGCGTGAGCCGTCGATGTGCCAAAGCTCATCGCAGCAAATGGCGTGTCACGCAGCAGGGCCTGCACATACACCTCGCCCATCTCCGCCGTTAATTCATCACTGCCCAGTGCCGGGGCCGGCGGCATCGTGACTGCCTGTGCGTCGGGGCCTTCCAGATCAAACGTATTGCCGGCGCCCTGGCTTTCCCAGGCGCGGACGTTCGGTTCGCTGCCCCTGTTTTTCTGCGCCTGCCTGGCTTTTGTGGACAGCCACCTGCAGTCCCCCTCGACGCAGTCGGTGGGTCCCAGTTCCACGTCCTGAAAATCGCGGGGATCACCGCTGTCGATGGCACTGACAAACTTTTCAAAGTTCAACGGGTCAATCAGCAGTCCAGTGTCAGGGCAGTGAGGCATGCCCTTGGTGAAGCTCATCAGATAGCTCGCTGCCCCGTCAGCTCGACGAAACCGAGTTTCATCCCCGTTGGCTCGATGAACGGGCTGAACTCGGGAGGCCGCCAGCTGTGCAGCATTCAAACGAACCTCCAAAGCCGCCTGTTTTCGAGACTGTCCTGCTGTCATCTGTCTGCCCTTTCTTCGATGGGACGGGTAATTCATGGAATACGCACTGGGTGTGTATGTGTGTAACCCTTACGTGAAAGGTGTGCCAGGTCCAGCGACCGTTGTCATCTGCAGGAAGTTTTGGAGGATTGATGCTGTACGAATCTCCATGTCTTCGAAAAATCGTTGGTTCACACGACAGCCCACGCGCGAGAGTCGAATCCTCTGAGGGCGTGCGATATTATCTCACCTGGTTCTGTGATTGCTCTGCCTGTAGGGTCTATTGCCGTGTTTCAGCCGAGAACTGATTTCACCATCCTGGTGCCAATGACCGAGGCTGTTCAGCGTCAGGTGGAGGCCTGTCTGGATAAGGATCCGTTTCTGCCTGATCTTGTGGATTCGCTGAGTGCGAAAGCCGGCAATCAGCTGATTCACTTCGCCCGGTTTGCGATCCTCCCGCCACAGCCCGATCAATCAGGAAGACTGCTGTGCTCTCTGATCGTGGACGATGAACGGGCCATTTCGCAAATGCCGGATGCCCTTCGCAGACCGCTCGAGATTTGCCACGCAGCGCTGGCCCCGCAGCAGTCGCTGTTCGAATGGCTGAACGCCCATCGCATCGAAAATCGCAGCCTGTTTGTGGCGGCGGTGGGAGAAACGGTTAGATCGATTCGCAGCGGTGATGCCCGCTTTGACTGTCTGCAGGACGCGATCGACCGTCCCCGTGGACATGCAGCTTATGGACAGATTCCTCAGTTGATTAACGAGGTACGGGAAGCCACTTCAGCCGTCCGCTTCCCATCGGGACTCTCAAAAAGACAGCAGGTTCGTCGACGAGCAGATTTCATTGGCCTGCTCTTGATGATCTACCTGCCGGTCACGCCGGCGTTGCTTTGGCTGCTGAACGCACACCCGTCGATCCCGGGACGGTTGGCTTCCTTTGCTGCTGTGGGCATTGGCTGGCCAATTGTGCTGTTTCTACTGATCCGGAACGTCTGGGGGCTGATTGTCCACTGGTTCAATCGGGACACAGTTCGCACCTCGTTTGACGCAGCCGATCTGAATTATCGAACGCCGACTCACTGGCGGCAGAACGCTGTGACTCTTGTTCTTCCCGTGCGTGACAACCCACTGTGCCGGCTGTCACTCAGGTTGTATCTCAGGCTGACGCAGGTTCTGCTGACATACTGGTTTTCAGACGGTCGACTTAATCAGGTGAATTCGATTCACTTTGCGAGATTCTTTCTCATTGACCGAGGCCGCAGGCTGGTTTTTCTCAGTGACTACGATGGAGCTATTGATCATTATCTGGCCGAATTTGTTTCGGTCGGGCGTCTGGCCATTATTCCCATTTTGCTGCATACCGCGGGCTGTCCGCCCACGCGCTGGTTCTTCAGGCCGGGGGATTCGTTTGCGCAGCAGTTGCCTGGTTACATTGCGGGCAACAGTGTGCTGACGCATGCTGTGAGTGCTTACCCCAGTCTGTCTGTCCGCAACGTGCTGGCTCGCGGCCGACTGAACACTGCCATTGATATTGACGACGTGCCAGCCGTGTCCTCATTTCTGGCCACCTGTCGCTGACCTGAATCCGGAGATTTCCTTGTCTGCCGATGATGTCCCATTACACGATGTGCAGGCGCTCGTTTTTTCTGCCTTTCCTGCCTGCAAAGTGGCGCAGTTCCACATGCTGACAATTGTGGATCAATCGGCGTTCCGGCAGTGGATGAACGAGGTTCTGCCACAGGTCACCAGTGCTGCTGTTCCGGCGGCCGATGAGCTTTCGTCAGCCTGCCAGCTGGCGTTTTCGTCCAGTGGCCTGTCGCAGCTGGGAGTGGATACTGCAGACGGTCAGCTGCCGCCCATCTTTGTCCGCGGGACGCACTGCAGCAATCAGCAGTCACGTGTAGGAGATATCGGCGAAAACGCGCCCGAGCACTGGCATTGGGGCAGTGCCAGGCAGTCTGCCGTGGATGCCGTGCTGCTGACGTATGGAAAAGACGTGCCGACCCTGACAGGATTTCAGAAGTCATTGAGGCTGGGCACCTCCAGCGGATTCTCTGTGGCGCATTCGATTCGCTCCTGCCGTCTGGCAGATGACCGAGAGCACTTTGGCTTTCGTGACGGCATTAATCAGCCGCGACTCCAGCCGTTTTCTGCTATTCACCCGCGTTCTCCCAATCATGTGGCGGTGGGTGAATTTCTGTTTGGGCATCGTAACCAGGACGGCGACCTGGCACTTACGCCACTGCTCTCGCGTTCTGCCCGGGACTCCTGCAGTACGGTAAACGGCAGTTTTCTGGTCTTTCGTCAGTTGGAGCAGGACGTCCCACTGTTCTGGTCCTGGCTGGAATCTGTTGCGGGGCAGACAGGGCTCTCCGCTCGACAGCTGGCCGAGAAGATGCTGGGCCTGTCGATGGACGGAATATCTGCGGCGGACACACGGCAGCAGCCTCGTGCGGACGGAGGTTTTCGCTACGCCCATGACCGGGACGGTCGCCTCGTTCCCATCGGCTCTCACGTGCGTCGGGCCAATCCCCGGGACAGCCTGTTTGGGGCATCCGGGCGCGGACTGTGGACTCGCATTAAAGACGCATTTTCTGGGGCGCGGCAATCCAGCAACAGTTTTGTGAACCGTCACCGCATCATACGCCGTGGCTTTCCGTATGGCAGTGTGACCAAGGTGGGCTATCCTGAGTCGATCGCGGCGCAAATGCTTCCGTGCGCACTCGACTGGGCCAGCGATGAACGTCGCGGCTTGAATTTTCTGTGTTTGAACGCAGATTTGAGCAAACAGTTTGAGCTGATTCAGAACAGCTGGCTGAACAGTCCGAAGTTTGGCGACCTTGAAAACGGCGTGGATCCGATCGCGGGTGTGCCGGCCGATGACGATTACGCAAACTTCAGAATTCCGCAGGCGCCCACACGAACGCAGCTTCGAGGGTTGCCGCAGTTTATCCGTGTCCGCGGATCGGCCTACCTGATGTTGCCGTCACTGCAAACACTTCGCTGGCTGGCTCAGGGACCGCAGCACGGCGGCGCATGAAAACGGCCGCACGAGTCGGGAACTCATGCGGCCGCAAAGTGCAGCGAGAACTCAGGAGTTAATTCACCGTCAGATTACAGTCGATGGTCAAATCGTTCCCCAGTTTGATGAACTGCGGGAATCCGCCTGGCTTGATCAGAGTTTCAACCTTGATCTCGAATTTGCCGGACTGCTTGACCTTCCCCGCGTAGTACTCGTTGTACATCTCGATAAACGCCTCCTGCACTTTTTTATGCAGCGCGACAAACTGCTGTGGCGCCAGATGGTAGGAAGACGACGAGGGGACGAATGCAGCATTGAAGCTCGCGTCCTGCTCAACCTCAACAGACAGGCCCAGCTGCGGAGACGTCACGACGATCTGCAGTTCTGCTGCGCCGGGGTAGGGCGTACTGGCCGCCGGAACCTGCACGTCCATCGTAAAAGGTGGCGCCATGCGGATGCGGGCTTTGGCTTTGTCCAGCAGTCGATCCTCTTCTTTGGTCGCCGTGGTTTTGGCAATATCATACGCTGTGAAGAAGTTTTCCTTATTCCACCTGTATCCCGCCGGTTGAGTTCCGGCATCATCTTTCACAGGCACGTGCAGATGTTGAGTCACGCCGTAGGGAGTGGCAATGTGGACATCGACAACACGTCGAGGTTCCTCACATCGCAAAGTGCCGGTTCTGCATTTGGTATTGTCAATTGTCTGCACGCCTGCAGGAATCACAACACGCATCACCTGCCGACTGATCAAGTCGTATTTGACGTCCCGATTACCCGCCACGACGTGTGTGTCGTGCACGCTAAAATTGTTGCCCACCAGAAACAGAACCGTGTCTTTCGCCGTATCAATGGCCGGCATGCCGTAGAAGTCCAGCAGCTCCGGCGCCAAATCGGTCTGGCCAGAAGAGAACATTTCAAACCCGCCCAAATGATTTTCATTTGGTACACGGGAGTGCACGGTCTGCAAAGGCAGTTTTTTGCCAATCTGGTCGGCCCGTCGCATCAGTCGCTGCACTTCACCGTCCCGGTAGCAGTTGGCTTCGGCCGCAATACTGCAGGTTGCATTTTCCATCAGGCGAATCTGATGACTCATTTCCATGTTGTCTTCGATGGACGTGCGAGTGTCCGACGGGTCGCGGAATTTGTGCCGACCCAGCGGGAAGTAGTTTCCACGAACATCAAACGTCATGTGAGTAATGAACGACGGCATCAGCACGATCGCCACACACTCACGCATACCCGGTTCAATTTCCCAGGAGCGTCGCAGGTCGTCCTTACTCGGTCCCCCGCCGATCAGGTCACGAAACACGGTCGTGGCACTGCTTTCAAACGGCGGTGACTGCACGCGGGGGTAGAATCGCCAGCCAAAGACATCTTCACCGTGACCAAAGGCGGCGACCGTGCGGTTCAGGGCGATCGTCTCCATGTCCAGTTCCAGTCGGCGGACGTAACGTGTCATCTTCTGAGCACTTACGTTGCCCTGAGAGAACGCCAAAGCCAGTGCTAACTGCATTTCTCTTCGCATGCTGTATTTGTCTGCAACGTTTTGCTCCTGTGACTGCGGATCCAGGGCGAACACGTGCACCGGCCAGCGGCACTTCACGTATTCTGCAAATGCCTGACGGGCCTGCATGCTGGGATCAGCTCCGCAAAAGATCATTTCTCCAGCGCAATTGCAGGAACATCCCGGATCCATGCTGACGCGTACGATGTCTCTATTCAGCTGAGCATTGAGTAGAGCCGATTCGACGATGATCGCCCAAACCAGCGATGATGTCACAGAAGGCAGGTGAGCGTCGTACTCCGTTGTCTTGCCGCCCGGTCCGGGGACCTGCACCTTGACGACGCGAGAAAATTCATTGGTGATTGGGTAACGACGCTGAAACAGCTCGTAAGCATTTTCATAGGTCTGGTTGCGAATCAACTCCACAATGGAGAGTCCGTTGTAAGATGAGGTCAGCAACTGGCCCGGATCGCTCAATAGCGCATTCGCACGCGAACCTCGCTGTGACAGTGTGTCATACGCTGCTTCGAGTTCGTCCTGCAGGAATGATCGGGCATCCGAAAGATGAATTGGCTTTCCTTCACCAACTCTGGCTCGCAGGTCAATTGCGATCGATGCCAACTCGTAGGCACCAAAAGTCAACGGCAACTGCGTCTGGCCGAGCGGCTGCCTTGACCTTCTGGAGGTCGACCCAAAATTTGAACCCAGGCTCTTGTCGACGAAACTGGTCAGTATCTGAGTCACGGCGAAGATGTCCTGCTTTAGCTGCACTGGATTTGCGATGTAAGCATTTGCCAGTCCCGTGATTGTGGCAGCGTCGATCGGCTGATTTGGTGATTCAAACTGACTTGACGGCAGCCCCAGTAGATTGGCTGCAATTCCGTTGTGACCGTAGAAACGTGTGAGCAGCGCAGGAAGACGCTGCATGAGGATCGGAGCAACAGCAGCGCCAGGCACCGACGTTTTTGTGACAGGAAGTGATCCCGCTGCGGAAATCTGCTGCATTTTCTGAAGCAGTTCGTCTGGAACCGATGTCGCATCAAAGGTGTTTAAATCTCCGGGAGGAGGCAGTTTCTCAGCCAGCCCACGGACAATTGGCCCGAGTTGGTCCAAAAGATCGTTGATCACGAGCTGGCGAAATGTTGATGGCAGCAGTTGTTCCGTAACGTGCGGTGTCGCCGTTATTGTGACTTCCGCCCCGTGCCCCATCCGAGTGGCGGCTCCGGGCATCAGGGAGACGGGAATACGCACCAGATTCAGTGCGTAGCCGGGGGAGTCGGCTGTGTCATCACCTTCGTTCAGGCGACGTATTTCATGCAGATGGTTGAGAAACCGGGCCTTCTGATCCAGCAGGATCGTAGGTTCCAGGTCGATCTGTTTTGCGGCTCCGAAGCGGGAAATGTTTAGCCCAGCGGGTGGAGACTGATAGATGACAGAGTTGTTGGTGGACGTCCCGGCCGACGAAGAGGTGGCGTCCTCTGACTCGGCCTGTGAGCCCTGGCGTTCCAGGCCAGGCAGCAGTGTGCTGATCTGATTGAAGTTCAGGTCGTTTTCTGCCCCGGCGGCGTTGCGGTCAGAGGGGCCAGACCCAAAAGCAGACAGTGCCAGTGCTGACGCCAGATAGGCCTGATCGCTGCGCGAAACAGAAGCATTCAGTTTGAATTCGAACTGATCGATCTCTTTGGCCATTTCCCGTTCGAATTCCTGACGGTGTTTCGTTAGACGGGCTTCTCCCCAGATGTCGGGCGCCTTCACGACGACCGTGCCATCACGGTTTAGCTTTTTTTCCAGCTTATCGAGAGTCTTCGCCAGCTGAACCACGGCCGTTTCTTCGGCTGGTTTGTGCCGAAAAAAGCGAGAAAAGCTAAAGCGTTCGTCCGCCTGTGCACACGGCCCAAAAACCAGCAACAATGCGGTTGTGTACACCACCCCAGTCCGAAACATCGTTTTTTCCTCCCTGTGGGCTCCGGCTTGAACCCGGTACGCAATTTTCTTGTTGCCTGCCGTCCTTAGCGGCAACTATGCTGGTACTATCGTCTTAGTAGTGACTAAGGGTAAGAATCACCCTCCCGCACCAAACAGGAATTCGTGGAAGAATGACAACAAACCGTTCAGCCCGCATGCGACCTACCAATTACCTAACCGGCAAAGTTTTGCGTCAGCCCGCCGGTTCGACTTCGCTGTGGTACTGGCTTGTGTTGCTGCCGATGTTCTGCGCCTGCAGTGCAGCCGGGCAGCCTCCCGCACCGCCTGTTCCAGCGGCTGTGACCGAGGTCAAATTTGAATCCGCTAACCGAGCGATTGTGGCATTCCAAAAGCCAATCAGTGCACCGGTCCAATTCCATTTTCTCGTGTGGGAAAGTGAGCTGGAACTGCTGCAACAATCTCTCAAGGTGAGTGGCGGCGCGATGGTGAAAGGAAAATTTGTGCGAGACCCTGGCGTGGTGCCGTCGTTCACACTGCAACTGGGAACGGCAACGAAGAAACGCGTGCCAGCCATTGTGAGTGTGAGCATTCCTGCCAAAGTGAAGCCGCCGGCGATTGTCAGGATGTTGTTTGCTACTGAAAGGGTCAGTGCTGTTCCGCAGTACGTTGTCGTTCTTCCAGACGTCACGTCGGGAGCAGATGCAGATGTCGACAGTACAGTGCGAATCAGCAACCAAACGCTGGTGGATTGGCGGGCGGCGCCGGTGATTGGATACGGATTTCCCAAAGACGAATCATCAGTCCGTTCGCTGCAGGGAGCATTGGCAATGCCACCTGGAACCACGGCGGATTTCACTTTTCGAGAGCCCGTCGCCGTCACGCAGACCATCGAGGTGGACCTGGACGACATTAAACTTGCAGCAAAGCCAGTGGCAGCAATCAGGAAGGCGCAACTGACTGCATGGCCAGACCGTTTCGAAAGATTTTTTGATGTGACGTGGCAGGCCACCGATGATCCGGGAATGGCTAAGAAGCAGAGTGTTTCCGGAAAGAAAGAGCGCGCGGCGTTCCTGAAGACACCCGCTCAGGTGGGCACTGTGGGCGAGATTCAGGTCACGCGCAAAGATCTCAATGCAACCCGGGCATCCCTCACGCAGGACGCGCTTGCCTATCGCGAGCACCACGAGTGGCAGGTAAAACTGGTGAAGCCCAAAAAAACACCGATGGATGTGACAATCAAGACTGACTTGCCGTGGCAGAGAGCAACCGCGGCTGGTGACGTGCAGGCGTCGCCCGCCAGCATGATTTCCATGGTGAAGGATGAGGTGTTGTATGCCGTCAGGCAGGAGATTCATTCGTTACGATTGTCGGGTATCGTCTCCATACATCAGTCACCGGCCGGCAAAACCGTCGATCCGTCCGGCGCTACGCTGAAAGTATCTGCAGACTTTCTGTCTACTCTGGTGAGTGCGCGCAAAAGAATCGGGAACTCGCCGAAAGAACGTGATGAACTGGAGCCGATCCTGAAGTGGCTGGATGATGAACTCAAAATCGTAGTCGCCGCCCACGTCAACTATCTAAAAGCGTTTGAGCACGAAAAACCTTTCCAGATTCTGATGCTGAAAAAGCTTGAGCAGACAAGTCTGACGGCCGCTCAGCGAACGGCCAGAGAATCAAAACTCCACGAATCGAAACGCGTCGTGGAGGAGAAACGGAGGATCTTCGAGCAGGCGGCGCACGACTACAATGATAAGGTGCGAGTCCTTCATCCTTGACCGGCGGGCAACCTGCCCTGATCCTTCAGGGCAGCAACTCCACATCCACAAAATACGCACCGCCGGATCTGCCGGCCTGGTCGGTGAGTTGGGTTTTCAGCTGCGTTTTGCCGGCGGGCAGTGGCAGTTCGAAGACGACGCCGCTGCTGTTTGGCTTGACGGGCTGTTGGGCGGTGATGCCGGCCACCGAGACCGATGCTGTGGATGCCTTGACGGGCTGGTTGGCTTCTTGGGGCAGTTGTCGGAGAGTCAAACGGTAGGTGCCGGCGGTGCGGATGTGGATGTTCCACGGACCCGTCACTTTGGGCCGTTTTCTAATGGAGCCGAAATTCCACGGGGGATTGCCGCGGGGCATGTACCAGTCCTGACTGCACAGTGTGGTGGGATTGTCGGCCGGATTCCCGATGTCGATGCTGACCGCTGACAGCCGCGGTGAAACGGACTCCCAGAACGGCGGATAAAAGGCCTTTAGCTGTTGAACGACGTCAGGATGTGCGGCGGAAATGTCGTTTCGCTGGGCAGGGTCGGCGCTGACATTGTACAGCGCCTCGCCGTTGATGAGTCGCCACTTGTCTTTGAGTACGCAGGTTTCGACCCATGGTTCCAGCGGCGCGCCGGCACCCGCTCCGCCGTGGTACTGCACAATCAGGTGATCGCGTTGTGGCCGGGCGTCCGCGGACTCCAGCAGGTTCGCAAACGACAGCCCGTCCGGGTGGTGAGCCGGGGGGACAGCGATGCCGCAAAGTTCTGCGAGAGTGGGCAGGATGTCAATGTGGGCGGTGAGGGCGTCGACATCACGCCCACCGCCGATACCGCCAGCTGGCCAGTACACAAAACAGGGGACACGATGTCCGCCTTCGTAGATGCATGACTTGCGACCGCGCATGCCGGCGTTGTAGCCAGCCACGGGTTCTGCCGTTAGTCCGGGAAACTTCCCGCCGGCTGAAGTGCCGTTGTCCGTCATAAACACCAGGAGAGTGTTCTCGGTAAGCTTGAGGTCGTCCAAACGCTGCCGCAGACGGCCCATGTTGTGGTCAATGTTGGCGATCATGCCGTAAAAGTTGGCTGCCGACCCCCATGTGGCCGTCTCCTGATAGGGCGCGGCCCATTGGGGATCGACTCGGTAAGGACCATGCGGGGCGTTGGTCGCCAGATACAAAAAGAAGGGCCGATCTTTGTTGGCCTGGATAAATCGCAGCGACTCATCGAACCACACGTCTGTGCAGTAACCAGCGAATTTTTCGAAGGTGCCGTTGCGCTCGTAGGTGTCATCAAAATAATCATTGCCCCAGAAATCGGATGCCTGGCCGACACCGCCGCAGCGATGCCAGACCACATCGTCAAAGCCGCGATCCTGCGGGCGATGGGGCGCGTTGTCGCCCAGGTGCCACTTGCCCACCATGCCCGTGACGTAACCGGCATCCCGAAAGACGTGCGCGATCGTGCGTTCGTCTGTGTGCATCATCGTCCTGCCGGAACTGGTCCGAAATGCGCCCGTGCGTCCGGGATAGCGTCCGGTCATCAAAGCGGCACGTGTCGGCGTGCAGAACGCACTGACATGAAAGTCTGTCATGCGCACAGACTCGGCATGCAGTCTGTCCAGATGTGGCGTCTTTAGCCAGGGATTGCCATGACACGCCAGGTCCCCGTACCCCTGATCGTCGGTCATAATCAGGATGACGTTAGGCCGTGCGCCCGCATCAGGCTTCATGTCAGAGGTGGCCACAGCGCTCTGTGGCATCAGTGGCGTGAGGGCAAAAAGTGCCATCACTCTAACAAAACGCAGCTGCAGTAAGCCCGCATGCTCTTTTTGTCGTCGGCCGTGTGTTCCGCGGTGGTTCATCATTTCGATCCTGATCATTTCTCCTGGTCGAAGTCTCAGGTCGAATGCTAGCCGTTCTTTCTGGCGATACCTACCGGGTGAAGTCAGAACCGGCTGGCCGCGTTTCTCTGCTGATGGCGATCGGTTAGCGCCAGCAAGGACTGACGGTCCTTCATGCATGGCACCTCCATCTTGTCGTCCCCCAGAGACTCGTCACCTTGTGGCCGCACTTGTTGCAGCCACTTTCTTCAAGATATGGCTGCGAGGTGGGCCGATTCTCCTGTCACACGTGCTGTCCCAACGACTGCACGAACGGGCGGCCTTTGCTGTTTTCGAAGGCGTCGTTCACCTGGTCGCGTTCTTGCTGCTGCCGCTCGGGGTGGCCTGTGCGGTGCAAAGCTGGCTTTACGCCCGCTGCACGTGGCCGCAGGAACAGAAGAGCGAAGCGATCGAGTTTCTGCTGGGGGCCGCGGGTTTTGTGTTGATGGTTCTGGGCACGGTGGTCACGTCCTTGGGGATTTAGCGGCGGGCTTGTCGCCGCAGAGACCATGAACGTCCGGCGGTCAGCTATGACCCCCGTTATGGCGATCATGTCAATGTGCTCACGCAGCTGGCAGTCTGATGAAGGCGTCAGCAGTCAGCTCATCGTAAGGCTGCGCGAAACCTGCCTGCAGGTGCGTCAATTCCGGGAGACGCGCATCAACAGCCAAAACGCGGCGATTAGTCTTCACTGGCACTGACTTTGCGGATCCGACGGTGATGGCAGATCAGCTTTCGGTTGTCTGCCGCTGTGAGAGAGTCGGGATACTCTTCTCTTTACCGTCCGCCTTCCTCCTGCCCTCATCTCGCTCGTCTTTCCTCACTTTTACGCACCTGTTACCGGTTGCGTCCTGCATGTCATTTCCTTTTTTTCTGACAGCCAAGGAGATTCCATGCGCGTCAACCGCTTCCGCCTGCGCGGATTTACCCTGATCGAATTACTCGTCGTTATTGCCATCATCGCCATTCTCATTGCCCTGCTGCTGCCCGCCGTTCAGCAGGCACGTGAGGCCGCCCGACGAACACAGTGCAAGAACAATCTGAAACAGCTGGGCCTGGCACTCCACAACTACCATGACGTCCATCTGATGTTTCCGGGCAACATCGTGGAGACGCCTGGCGGATTTCGAAATACGTCGTGGTACACGCTGATTCTGCCCTATCTCGAGCAGGCGCCCGCTTATCAGCTGATGGAATTCAGCGGGACCAACTTTTCCAATCAGAATTCGGCCCCCAATCTCAACTGGGAGGTGCTGCAGCAACTGCGTGTGCCGGGGCTGAACTGTCCGTCCAGTGTGCTGCCCAACACTCGCACGCAGACGACCAACACGGCCACCCGTGATCTGGGGGCCCCCGACCGGCTGACTTATCAGGTGGCCGACTACTCCGGCATTGCCGGAGGCTACTGGCTGCCCAACACCACCACGGTGCCACCCGGTGGCGCGTGGACGGGTTACGGCTGGGATCATCAGGTGGGTGTGATGGTGAATCTGTCCGGCGGCGTCAATCCCCGCAAAATTGCACGGCTCATTGACGGCACGTCCAACACGATGGCTGTGGCGGAGCACTCCAGTTACACGATTCGTGACAGCGACGGCGCTCTGGTGGATGCCCGTTCCAGTAACTGGTCCGGCGGCGCCTGGGGCAATGGACCGGGAACGCACGCCTGGCTGGGCTGGAGCCTCAACGTCACGGTGCCACGTTATGGAATCAACTACAACGGTCCTGGTTACGGACATGAAATTCCTTACGGTGGTCACACGGGCATTCGCTCTGAGCATACCGGCGGCGCGCAAATGATGCTGGCCGACGGCTCTGTCCGCTTCTTAAGTGAGAATCTGGACTTCAACCTTCTGATGGCGCTGTGCAACGGCCAGGACCGCACGGTGATCGGCCAGTACTGATCCCCTGACCGTCACTTTGCTGCGCCGTACCACGTTCGCGTGTCGGTGGACCGGTGTGGCGATTTCTTTCCGGCGAACTGTGGTGCGGCGCGGCCGCATCGTGTGGCGTTCCCGGCGCTGGCGCTGTAGTTCGCCCCCTTTTCTTTAGGAGTCTTAAACGATGACAATGCGATACTCTCGAATGATGTTTCCGCTGGCACTGATTACCGGTCTGCTGCTCTGCTCACCGGGCTGCGGATCGGGTGAAGAAACCGTGCAGCTGGCGCCTGTGACCGGTCAGGTCACACAGGGCGGTCAGCCGGTTGCCAATGCGATTGTCGAATTCTTTCCCAAAGCCGGACGCACGTCGGTGGGCCGCACGGACGACACCGGCGCCTTTGAGCTGAAATACAGCGACGAACTCGGCGCTGTTGTGGGCATGTGTCGTGTGCAGATCACGCCCGGGCAGGCACAGCCACAGGAAGGCGGCGAAGATACGGTTGCTCCACCCATGCAGGCGCCCGCCATCATTGTGAAAGTGCCGGGTACTGTGGAAATTCAGGACGCGGATAACGTCTTCAATTTTGAATTGGATGAGTACCGTTCCTGAACGATGCCGTCAGGCTGCGCCCCGTTGTGCCCCGTTGCGGCGAACTTTGCCCCTTCGTCTGCGGACGGAGGGGCTCTTGTTGTGCTGTTGGCGGTGCGGCGGGCTGTCGCCGTGAACCCGCGCCAGACAGTGGTGTCTGCCCGACGGGAACGGGCCTGACGATCACCTCGAAAGTTGGCCGTCCCCGCGTTACAGTCCGCGTATTGGCATCCCCGGCAACAGGTTCTCAGCGCTCCATGTACATTCCGCCGTCATTCCGAATCGATGATCCCGCCACGCTGTCTGCCTTCATGGACAGGCACAGTTTTGCCACCCTGGTTACCAGCGATGAGGGTGTGCCGCAGGCCACCCATCTGCCCGTACGTCAGTTTTGCCAGGATGGCGTTTGCACAAAACTGGTGTCACACATGGCGCGGGCAAATCCGCAGTGGCGGCACTTTGATGAAGACACCGAAGTGCTCACCATCTTTCAGGGGCCGCACGCTTATATCTCCCCCTCCTGGTATGCCAGCGAAATTGCTGTGCCAACGTGGAATTACACGACCGCACACGTTTACGGCATTCCCCGTGTGTTCAGCGATCACGCAGATGTCGTTTCCCTGCTGGAGGAGACCGTTCGCTTTTACGAGGCCTCATTCGACGAGCCGTGGCCCGGTACGCTGCCGAAAGAACTTCGTGATCAGCTGATTGACTCAATCGTCGCCTTTGAGATTGACGTCACGCGAATCGAAGGCAAATTCAAACTGGGGCAGAATCGCTCAGCGGAAGACGTTGCGGGAGTGTATCGCGCGTTAACAGCATCACAGAACTCTCAGGACTGCGAACTGGCCGTCGTAATGCTGGAGGCTGGAGTTACTGGCACACGCACGGATGATGCCTGACAGACTGTCAGTCGTGGTTGCTGGTCGTGGATCGATTGAGCCTTGTTTGCACAACGGCCATTGACCAACGACCTGTCGGGTGAAACCATGGGAGGAATGGTCGAGACTGCTGTTGCCGCGTCGCCGGGACTGAGGAGACTTTCCATGAATGCCGCACAATTCCTCCTGGTGCTGGTGCTTTTGTTTCTCTCCGGATGTGATCGCGCGGCGTCGTCCCGGCAGGACTCCCGGAAGCAACAGACTCACCTGCGGGCCACGCCGGCAGTAACGCTCGATCAACTGCAGGGCGTGCATCCTGCCAGTCCGTTGCTGCTGAAGACGAATGTGTTCGCGTTTCAGCCAACTTCAAAAGGAGATGGCCTGATCTGCAGCGACCGCGATGGTGTGAGTGTCTGGGATCTGGCGGACGGCAAACGTCGCCTGCTGCTGGAATCTCCTGGCATCGTCATTGATCTGGCAGAGCCCCGGAGCGGTCATCAACTGCTGACAGTCGCCGCCGGAAGGACAACGTCCGCACGGCTTTGGGATAGAAAATCCGGCAGGCTGGTCCGAGAATTCGCCAGTCCGTTTGCTGCGGATGCGCAGTCGCCGACGTTACCGGACGATGCGTGGAATCAGTGGCGGGATCCCAGCATCTGGAGATTTGCGTCCACAGGATTCGTGCCTCGTGATGGATTCGGATTGACGTGTGCCGCCTTCAACGCGGATGGATCGAGAATCGCCGCCGGCTGCGAAGACGGCCGTGTGGTGATCTGGGAGACTGCCACGGCAAAGCCCCTCACAACACTCGAGACGGAACTGTCGCGGGTGCTGTCGGTCAGGTTTTCCGCTGATGGCAGCCGACTGCTGGTGGCGGCGCGTGACGACCGGATTCAGCTGTGGAACCTTGAGACATCACAGCTGGTGCGGCAGTTTGAAGAAACGCGTACTGAAAACTGGGTGAGTGGCTATCGACCGGCGATCTGCTTTTCCGACGACGGAACACGGTTCGCTCTGTATTCGCCTCGGCAACTGGCCATTGTTGTCGGTGATGCCGATTCGGGAAAAACGCTGCACTGCATTGCGGATAACTCACGCCTGCCCGGAGGCAAACTGCAGCTGTCTTTACAGCGAGGCCTCGCGTTTATTGACGATACTTCGTTGTTCAGTAACACGGGCGGCTGGATCAGAATCTGGAACATTCCTTCCGGACAGGTGATCGCGCAACAGGAGTGTCAGTCGGGGGTGAACGCCGGCTACGCCTATCCGAACATTCACTTCGTTCAGTATCTGCCATCGCTGGATGCCTTCATTGCCGTTGAGGTGGAGAACGATGAAAATACGGGGCACGATGACTGGACGACTGTTTCGCTGCGACCGCGAATCCTCTTTGAAAACATGCAGGTGCGACCATGAAAACGCAAACTATGATTCTCCTCAGCTGTGTGTTGACGTCAGTCGACAGGGCTGCGGCCGATGACCTGGACTTTGCGGACAAACCGGACCCGTCGTCATGGCGGCAGATTGACACAACGCGGCAGACTTCGCGCGGCGGCGATCACTGGGCGTGGCGGACGTATACCCACGAGAAAAACGGCGACCTGCTGACGGTGGCCTGTTTGCGAGCCGAGTTGTCGGTGGGCTCAGCCGATCTGGTTGATCGTTCGTATGAGTTTGCGGCCTCCGGTCATCCGTGGGTGGCCGAAAAGGGCGATCTGTTCGTGTCTTCTCCGGGCTGCACGGATGAATTCGTCTGGCAGCTGAAGCCGGGTGATGGCCAGGCCTGCCCGCTGCCCGTTCTGCAGTTTGTTCACACCAGTGAACTCGACGAGGACGAAACAAAGACGCTCATGCTCAGTGGCTTTATCTTTGTCCACCGACAGAGAACCTACTTTGTCCAGCATACGTCTTCGCGTCCGATTACCGTCTGGGTGGCTCTGAACTACGCCCGCCAGCTGGCAACGACCCTGCTCAAAGGCGACGACCTGAAAAACGTGCCGTAGATCTGGTGTCATATTCTCAGCCCATTCGTCACTGTCACAGGCCCTCCGTCCATGTCAGCACGCCAGTACCACAACCCGACCACGCTTCACCGCAGCCCGGCTTTCAGTCACGGTGTTTCCGTGCCAGCCACCGCGCGGACTGTCTATGTCGGGGGACAGAATGCCATTGATGCCACGGCACAATTGGCAGGAGCCGGAGATCTGTTCGCTCAAACGGTGAAGACACTCCAGAACCTTGAGGCCGTTTTGCAGGACGCCAGGGCAACACTGCAGGACGTCGTGAAGTGGACCGTGCTGATGGTACAGGGGCAAAATGCGACGGACGGTTTACGTGCCTTTGACACGGTCTGGGGCGACAGACCCAATCCTCCCGCCATTACGGTCGCGTTTGTCTCAGGCCTCGCCGTGCCCGGTGCGCTGGTGGAAATTGAGGCTGTGGCGGTGGTGCCGGAAGCCGGTGGTCCCGGCTGATCTTCCGCCGCGGAAAATGGTGGCCTGTTGCTGCAGACACGAAAAAACGCACGAGACAGGAGTGTCTCGTGCGCTGCAGACTGGGTGTTGATTGTTGGCTTCGCGCAGCCAGTTGGCTTCGCGCAGTCGTAGTGGTCTCGAACGGACGTTCGAGACCACAGGAGTGACTTTGCGAGGCTTCTATTCCTCGGCCGCCTCATTGAGCGGGGCCGGTTTGTACTCCAGCAGGAATTTGCGTCGCTGATCAAAGAAACTTCGCAAAGACGCTTCCGCATCGGCTTTGTCAGACGTCGCCTGCTCGAAGGCTTCCGTGGTTGTCATCTTCTTTGTGTCGGCGGCCACGACTTCGGCAATCAACTCCGCTGACTGGCCGACCTGCGGACCGATGCGATCCCAGTCGAGCGACTTTTCTGCGATCTCCTGCATGTACTGCAGGTAACGAGCCCGCAGGCTGGGAACGGCCAGCAGTCGACTTCGCAGTGGCATCCGCGGATTGTCGACAGACACCAGCGGATCCAGATCCACGCCGCCGTGGCCCGGTCCACCGCCTGGACCTCCGCCCGGACCGCCACGACGTCCACCAAAGCCCCCGCGTCCACCGCGATTCCCGTCGCGCCCACCGAAGCCCCCGCGTCCACCACGATCGCCCCCACGTCCACCAAAGCCCCCGCGTCCACCACGGTCGCCCTCACGTCCACCGAAGCCAACGCGTCCACCGCGATCGTCTTCACGTCCACCGATGCCGTCGCGTCCACCGCGATCGCCTTCACGACCGGGGCCCGTGTCGCCTCGCTGCCCGCCGTCCTGATTGGCACGGTCACCGCCGGGGCCGCGTTCACGGCGGCCGCCTTCCAGCCCTTCTGGGCCGTTTTCAAATCC
>JANSXP010000038.1 GCA_024742875.1 Planctomycetaceae bacterium
ATGCCCGATGGCGGCTCAGTCTTCATCAGCGCGCACGTGACCAGCGACGCCACGGGCGATGGCCCCCCGGGAGTGCGGCTCACCATCGCCGACGATGGTCCGGGGTTTGATCGACAACAGCTCTCGCGTGTCTTCGAACCGTATTACTCCACCCGCAGCGACGGGCACGGACTGGGGCTCACCACCTGTTACTTTGTGGTGGACAGCCACGGCGGGCGGATTGAAGCCACCAACGTCGATTCCGGCGGCGCGGAGATTTCCATCTGGCTGCCCGTGACCACAGCCACCGCGGCGGACGACGCGGTCAGGCAGCCTGCCATGGCTCCGCAGCCTGCCACCATTTTGCTGCTCGATGACGAGGATGTCGTGCGGCAGAGCGTCAGTATGATGCTGGAACTGGATGATCATACGGTCCTTGCCGCCGCCAACGGCGAGCAGGCCCTGGCTCTGGCAGAAGGATCTTCCTCCCCCGTGCAACTGGCCCTGCTCGACCTGACAGTTCGCGGCGGGCTGGGTGGACTGGAAATTGTCCAGCGTTTGAAACAGCACTCCCCCAACACGCACTGTGTGGCCATGAGTGGCTACAGCGATCGTCAGGTGATGTCACGGCCGCAGCAATTTGGCTTTGATGCTGTGCTGCCCAAGCCATTCACCCGCGAGCAGATTTGCGGGCTTGTCGCCTCGGCGCTGCGACATGATCGCCCGCGGCCCTGACAGCTGAAATCAGCACGTTTAGCACAGCAACGCCAGACTGCGAAAGTGCCCCTAACCACCCCAGCTGCCACACTTAACGCCGTCCCCTCGGACAGAGCAGGATATAGGACTTCTACCTCATCTCTCTGCCCGTCTGTCGCATTCTGCAGCAACCAGCACGTTGCGAGTAAGAATTTTCCATGTTATAAGCCGATGGCCTCCACGTCCTTAACAGCGTGTGGGCCGACCTGGATCAATCAGGACCCAGCCAATGGCAATAAAAAAGGTTAGGAGAAAAAACGTGAGCGACGAAAAGACTGAAGACACACCAGCAGAAGCACCCGCCAGCGCCCCTCAGGATGCTGCCCAGACTCAGGAAGTCGTAGTGGATGACAGCGGCGCCAACGCTGGCTATGCCAACTTCTGTCGCGTTTCCAGCACACCGGAAGAACTCATTCTGGACCTCGGATTGAACCCCACCCCTTACGCAACTGGCAAAGTTGACGTAAAGGTCAATCAGCGAATCATCCTGAATCACTTCACCGCCAAGCGACTCTGGAGCGCACTGTCCATGGCTCTGCAGCGTCACGAGCAGGCCTTCGGCGTTCTGGAAACAGACGTTCGAAAACGCGTCAAAGCACCGGCTGTTGACAGCCCAGGCGCTTAACTGATCGGCGTGAATCCGTTGATGTGAGTGCCGTTGTGCCAATGGCGGCAACCAGTCCAAACAGCAAAGCCCGGGGCATACACCCCGGGCTTTGTTCGTTTTCACATCCTGTTCGTTTTCACACCCTTCAGACTTCAGACGCATGGCCCGATTGTGCCAGCGACCAGGACACCGTTCCCGAGCGGTCTGATGAGCACTCGGGCGGCCGTCGGTCAGGCGCCGTATTTTTCCAGTCGGCCTGCGTGAGCCAGGGCGTACAGCATCAGATACTTCGCTTCGAACTGCCCCAGTTCACCAACACGGCAGGCCGACTCACCGAATGTCTGAGAGCCGTCGAAGCGACAAATATCGGACGCGAGCAGTGTGGGCACCGCGTGACCACTGTGAGCTTTCATTTTGGCCGGTGTGCTGTGGTCCCCCGTCACAATCAGCACGTCGGGCTTGAGTGCATTCATTTTGGGAATCGCAGAATCCAGTTCCTCGGTGCGCTGCACCTTCGCATCGAAGTTTCCGTCTTCTCCCGTGCTGTCTGTGTACTTGAAGTGCACAAAGAAGAAGTCGTAGTCGTTCCAGTGCTTCTCCAGACAGGCCATCTGGTCGTCCAGCGTCTGGCCGGCATCCAGAATGTCCATGCCCACCAGCCGAGCCAGACCGCGATACATCGGATACACGGCAATGGCGGCAGCTTTGGTGCCGTACACCTCTTCGAATCGTGGAATCGGCGGCATCTTGGCGATACCCCGCATGGTCAGCAGATTGGCCGGCGCGTCATCTTTGAGGACCTCAGCCGCCTGCCGCAGAAACTCGGCACACACTTCAGCCGTTTTCGCTGACGCCTCGTCGTTACCGTGTGGTGCCAGAGGCGGAACGCCGGTTCGCTGAGGATCGGTGTCATCCACATCACCGCCCAGGCCTTCCTGACGGAAGACAATGACCAGGCGATATTCCTTCACATGATGGACGAAGACCTCCACGCCGGGAATCTCGATGGTGTCCAGTTTTTCGCACAGCTTCGCGCCAATGTCACTGCCAATGCGCCCGGCACGACGGTCGCTGATGTTTCCGTCACCGTCGATGGTGCAGAAGTTGCCGCGAATCGCCACGTCGTTGGGACCAAGGTCAAAGTCAATCCCCAGAGCTTCCAGCACACCACGGCCGATGTCGTACTTCAGCGGGTCGTATCCGAACAGCCCCAGATGACCTGGCCCACTGCCCGGCGCGATTCCCGGCAGCACGGGAATGCTGCGCCCCAGCGACGAGCGTTTGGCCAGTTCGTCCAGGTGAGGCGTGCTGGCAGTCTCCAGCTCGGTTTTGCCACCTGGCTCCAGCGGCAGTCCGCCCAGTCCATCACCCACGTACATGATGATTTTGGAGTCGCTTTGGCGCTGCAGTTTTCGTGTCAGATCGTGAATGTCAGTCATTGTTCGTCGTAATCAAAAATAGGTCAGGTTCCCTGTCCGGCCGTCTGGCGACCGCCACACGATAGCTACATCGGAGAATGGGTTCATGGCCGCCCGCACGATTTCAGGGTTTTTGCAGCGACAGAAAACTGGTCGTCTCGCAGTTTGGAGCGGAAAAACGCGGGGCCGGACCGGTGTCGTGCCCTCCCAGGACAGAAACACCCCCGCTTTTGTGTCGTTCACGAGCCAGATTGTGTCCGCCGGCCGGCCCCCGTGCGTTTGATACAGCAGACAACCAACCCTTCTTCGCCTGGAGCTCTCTGATGAAACTCACATCCCCCACTCGCCTGCTGATTGTTCTGGTTCTGTTCTGCCGTGTGACGGCTGTCTCCGTGCAGGCCGCCGACAGCCCCTCACGACTGACCATTCACGGCGCCGGTCACGATCTGGCCGTGCAGTTCCCCGATAAGTTTCGTCACACCGAAGAGAAAGACGGCGCCGCGGAGATCACCAAATACATCAGCGATGTCCCCGGTGAAGGTCGCTATCTGCTGGCCCATCAGGACTTTCCGGAAATTGACTTCTCCATTCCCGGGGGGCCGCTCAAAGCAACCAACATTCTGCTGCGTTCGTTTCAGGAGCGCACAGGCGCAGAGCTGAAGAGCAAAAAGACAATTCGAGTGCCCGGTGACCCAACCCGACAGGGCATCGAGTACGTGCTGCAGCACAGCAACGGCTGGTTTCGATCAAAGAGCTTTATCATTGGACAGCGGTGGTACAGCGTGATCATCGAAGGCACGGAGGACGACGTTCGCTCCGCGTCGGCCGATCGCTTCCTCCGCTCCGTCACCGTGACGATCGCCGCCCAGACGACGCCCCCTGCCCGACTCACGTCGGTCCGAAGCCAGACCCCCAACGACACAAATGCCACGACCACACGCCACCGTGCCGCGGCGACCACGACCGTGCGACAGTCGTCACACTGCCCGTCCAGCCGCACAGGCTGTCACAAGTAGTGCCCCGGCGGACAACCTGAGCCGTCGATCGCGTGGCGGTCGACGGCTTTGTTCTGCGCATGTTGTCCGTGGTGTGATTACAGCGATGCCATCATGGCACTATGAAGAACAAACAGCGGCGCTGCGATCTCTCTCGCAGCGCCGCTGTTGTCATTGCGTTCCGGCGGCTCAATCACGCAGTCCGAAACGGTCGACCTCATCACTCCACCAGTCCGCTGGTCGTCCGCTAGTCGTCCGCCCTGCCACCATCCTTGATGACAAACCGGGCCTTCAGGCGGGCCACCTCACTGGCCAGGCCGGCCGTCTTCACAGACTTGAGCACTTCGTCAAAGTCTTTATACGCGGCTGGCGCTTCATCCCGTGGATAGCGTCGGCAGTTGCTCAGGATGTCGGCATCATCAAACGACTGATCGACCTGTTTCTGATCGAGCGTTCGAATGGCGTGCTTTCGTCCCAGCGCCCGTCCGGCTCCGTGGTTCACGCTGAAGCAGCTGCGGGCCGCCCCTTCATCAGCCACCATCACGGCCGATCCTGCCTGTGGATTTCCCGGCAGGAGAATCGGATGTCCGGTGGCCTCGTACATCGTGCCTTTCAGTTCGTGATGCCCAGCGGGAAAGGCGCGCGTCGCACCTTTGCGATGCACCCAGCTTACCTGGTTGTCCACGACTTCTTTGCGGGCGATGTTGTGGCTGATGAAGTACACCAGCTTCCCCGTCACCCCCGGGATGACAGACTGAAAGGCCTCCAGTACCAGCGCGTTAATCAACAGGTGATTCACGGTGGCAAAGTTGGCTCCCAAAGCCATGTCGTCCAGATAGTCATTCGCCGCCGATGTTCCCAGCGGCGCGTAAACCAGCTGACGATCATTGCCTGGCAGTGGGATATTCCACGTCTCAAACTGCTGCTGCAGGGTGCGAAACTGCCCGGACGCCAGATTGTGTCCGATCCCCCGCGATCCGCAGTGAGACAGAAATGCCACGTGGTTGTCCACCAGCCCAAACCGCTCAGCCGCCTTCACCGCCCGTTCGTCTTTGGCCACTTCCACCACTTCGCACTCTCCAAAGTGGTTTCCGCCTCCGTATGATCCGAGCTGCTGCATTTTGTCACTGAATCGATCCCGAAAGAACTTATCCGCAAAGTGACGATCCAGTCGCTCCCGCAGCGCATCCGAGGTGTCATCGTGCCCCACATGCAACGAGTCTTCGCAGCGATACGTCCAGTCGAACGGAATCCCCAGCTGACGACACACGTCTCGAGAAGCTCCCTCCACGAGCAACTGCCGCCCCAATCCGGATCCCACATACCGCGAGAGCGGAGCGTGTCGCTGGCCACGTCCGGCTCCAGTCGGCGTGCGTTCGCAGATCGCATCGATGATCGCGCGTCGGGTCCGTCGATCCACAACCGCATCAGCCGGCAGATCCAGCTGCAGCAGACTCATCGAACACTTGATGTCGACGCCCACCGGTCCCGGATAGATGTGCGTGGGCGAGGCCATCACGCATCCGACTGGAGCTCCGTACCCGCAATGAGCATCCGGGTTCAGCACCAGATCACTCACTCCCGGCGCCATGCGAGAATTGATGGCCTGCGTCAGACACATGTCATCAAACGTGTGCCGGATGGCCTCGGTTCCGATCACTGTAATTGGCTTCGTGGCGGACTGCGGCGTTGGCAGGATGGCTGTCGCTGCTCCGGTTTCGATCATTTCGTGTACCATGTTGACTTCCTTTCTTTCGTTCGTTTGAAGTTGCCAACACGTAAAGCAGCGGCCGTGCCAACCAGAAACGCGATTAACTAATCGACCACAAGCCGTTTTCCAGAAACCACTTACAGCAACACCACGCCAGATGGGCACATTTCTTGTGTCCGTGGCCGCCCCGACAGACGTATATTGTAGTATAGGTGCATATAACCCGCTCTATGAATGTGCAGGCAGGCAATGGCACGACAGAACGTTGTAATTGGATTGGTGGGCACACGGATCGACCAGTCGCCCCGCCGCAGCCGCTGGGACCGCTGGCGTCCGACCGTGGCCGTGTGTCGGCAGGAGGACTTTCTGGTCGATCGCTTCGAACTGCTGTATCCGTCCAGCCACACCACACTTGCCAAAGCTCTTCAGCAGGACATTCACAGCTGCTCACCGGAAACGAACGTGATCCTGCACCCGGTCGACTTTGACGACCCGTGGGACTTTGAAGAAGTGTTTGGCACGCTGCACGACTTCACCCGCCGCTATCCCTTTGACACAGAACAGAACGACTATTTCATCCATGTGACCACCGGCTCGCACGTGCAGCAGATCTGCCTGTTTCTGCTCACCGAATCCCGCCACCTGCCTGGCGTCCTGCTGCAGACGAGCCCGCCGCGCGGCAAAACCCAAACTCATGACGCGGGCACCCTTTCCACCATCGATCTGAACCTGGCCCGATACGACGCCCTTGCCAATCGGTTTGCCTCGGAACAGCGAGAAGCCCAGCAGGTGCTCAAGTGCGGCATAGAGACTCGCAATCACGCCTTCAACCAACTGATCGAACGCATCGAACGCGTGGCACTGGCCAGTAAAGCGCCGCTGCTGATCACCGGCCCCACGGGCGCCGGCAAGACCCAGCTGGCGCGACAGATTTACGAACTCAAGCGTCGCCGGGAGCAGTTCACCGGCCCGCTGGTTGAGGTCAACTGCGCGACACTGCGAGGCGACCAGGCGATGTCCGCTCTGTTTGGACACAGCAAAGGCGCGTTTACTGGAGCGGCTTCTGCGAGATCCGGCCTCCTGAAGCGAGCGCATGGCGGGCTGCTGTTTCTGGATGAAATTGGAGAACTGGGCAGCGATGAGCAGGCACTGCTGCTGCGGGCCATCGAGGAACAGCGTTTCCTCCCGGTCGGCAGCGATGAGGAGGTCGAGGTCGAGTTTCAGCTGATCGCCGGGACCAATCGCAATCTGGCAGACGACGTCGCGGCGGGCACCTTCCGTGAAGACCTGCTGGCCCGCATCAACCTGTGGTCCTTCCGCCTGCCCGGCCTGGCCGAACGGCGTGAAGACATCGCCCCCAACCTCGACTTCGAACTGGACCGCGCCAGTGACAGTCTGGAACGCCGTGTCCGCATGACGGCCGAAGCCAGGAGCGAATTCCTGCAGTGGGCCGAATCCCCGCACGCCGGATGGCCGGGCAATTTTCGCGACCTGTCTGCCTGCGTGACCCGCATGGCCACACTCAGCGATTCCGGCCGCATCTCCGAAGACTGCGTGCGGGAAGAGATTCAGCACCTCGCGACGCAGTGGCCCTCGGCCGCTTCCGGCGACGATGTGAGCACCATTGAACGCCTCCTGGGCGAAGGCGCCGCCGCGCGACTTGACCTGTTTGACGCAGCGCAGCTGGCAGCCGTGATTCGCTGCTGCCGCCGACACACCAGTCTGGCGGCCGCTGGGCGTGAGCTGTTTGCCGTCTCCCGCGCGGCCCGATCTTCCTCCAACGATTCGGACCGTCTGCGCAAATATCTGCAGCGGTTTGACATTGCGTGGGCCGACCTGAAAGACGGCTGAACGAACGCCCGGCGTCGGTCACTCCTCGGTACAGCGATGCAGCGTCATCAGCGCAAAGGCCGTTCCGTACGGCTCGTGATAGTCGTACAGCGGATAATCCCACCACGAACCGTTCTTCTCCTGACGATCAATCATCAGCTTCGCCAGCATGGGTTTGAATTCCTGCTGTTCGTCCTGCGGCAGCTGCGCCAGTGAAAGCCCGGCGTAGTAGTGTCCGTAGTAATAGAAGTATCCGGCAACCTGCATCCATGATTCATGTGGTACGGGGCGCTTGCGGCCAATGTCCAGCCAGCCGTTGCGAACGTACAGTCGGAACAGCCAGCTCTTGATGACGTTGTCCGTGATCGTATCATCGCCCCACATCCGCAAAGCGCAGTTGCAGCACTGCGTTCGTCCCAGACTGCCGCCGGGACGATTGATGCCCCGCATCGGCGTCTTGTTCAGATACTCCCCGTACAGATAGCTGAAATCCGGCTTGCGCTGACGGTTGATGGCCGCAATCGCCCGGTCCACGACGCGCTGAGGTGGCTCCAGTCCCAGATCGCGTGCTTCCGCAAACGCCACCAGCACGGTGCCATTGACAAAACTGATGGAGCTGGCCGTGGGACGCTGCGCTTCGTACCGAAAATCGTAATAGCCCCAGCCACCATCGACCGACTCGTACCGCGTCAGCCGATCAAACTGCAGACGAATCAACTCTTTGATGCGTTCCTGTTTTTCCGCGTCCCCGTCCCGATGAGCGTGCAGCCGCGCCAGCGCCTGAATGCTGTAAGCGTGCCCCCAGACGTTGTAGATCGCGTCTCCCTGGGCCCGTTTTAACTCCGGCAGCTTCTCGAACAGCCAGGCCTCGGCCCGGTCCACGGCCGCCATGCCATCCGCACTGCTTCCCGCCGTTTCCAAAAGAGCCGAAATGCACAGCGACGTGCAGGCTGCGCGAAATGCATGATGAGCGCCGGGAACGGGCGCGTAGATGTTCAGACTCTTGGTCCGCGTTGGTGATCCCCAGGACCCGTTTTTGTTCTGCTTGCCAATCAGAAAGGCGACACCACGGTCGATCGACGAGCGAATCTCGGCTTCCGCCGGCGCGTCGATTTTCGGCAGCACGGGCGGACGTGTGACATCAAACAGCTTGTTGTCTTCTGCCACCGCTGCTGACACAACAGCCAGCAAACAGCACCAGCGACATACCTTCGTCCACTTCAGCATGGTTGCGCTCCTGAATGGTAAGACCGGATGCCCGCTTCCGGGCCTCTCGCTACAGTCCGTGCGGCAGAACTAAGGCAGAGTGATTTTGATCTGACAAGCGGTGGCCGGCACAACTCCGGCAGCCCCCTCCAGACTCAGGACGCAGTCAAACTTGTTGTTGGCATACGGAATACGTGACACGCTTTTGACAGTCGCCGTCAATTCTTTATCGCCGGACACAGCAGCCGTGACTTTGGCCGTCTGTCCGACCTTCACCAGACTCACCTGAGCTTCAGTCAGCGTCGTACGAATCTGCAGCTGACCGGGATTCAGAACGGTCGCAATAACCTGTTCTGCGGTGACTGTGCTGTCGGCCTTCAGTGTGCTGGGTTTATCGCTCATCCGACCGCGAGTGAGAGCACCGTAATACACGATCCCATCAAATGGAGCAGCGATTGTCAGTTCACGGCGTTCCCTGCGAAGCGTCTCAAACGACTCCTTCTTCTTGTTGAAGGCTTTGACCTTCCCAGCCATTTCCAGTTCCTTCTTTTCCGCAGCGGCATCCAGATCGTGCATGGCTCGCTGGTGAGTCAGCTCTGCGCGACGCAGCTTGCTCTGCTCTTCGGCCACGCGCACAGGGATCGTCTGCTCGATCGTCCGCTGCGTGCTGATCTTTGTGCCTTCCAGGCGAAACAACGCGCTGTCCACGGACTGCTTCGCCCGCTTCAGCACGATCTCTTCCGACTCTTCGGTCAGTTCATCTTCTTTGTACATCTGCTCCAGCTGCTTCAACTCTTCCATGGCATTAGCGAGTGACGCTTCAGAAGACTTGAGGCTGAACTCAGCCGATTTAATCAGCCGATCGCGATCGGTCTGCTGAAAGTTGTCAAAGCTTTGCTGCGCAGATGCCCAGGCACGATCCGCCGCCTCCCGGTCCAGCTTCTGCGTTTCCACGAATTGCTCCATGGCGAACTCTTCGGAAGTGAACGTGATGATGGCTGACTTCAGTGACTGCTCGGCCTCTTCCAGCTTCTCATCCACCCGCTCGGCATCAAACGCGACCACGGTCTGACCGCTTTTGACCATTGTGCCGTGGGGAACCATCTTTTTGATCTTCAGCGAAGTCAGCTCTTCCGTGCCGGCTTTCAGCTCCACCGACTCAACGGCTTCAAACACGCCTGAGACAGTCAGCGCAGCGGACTCGGCTTTGGCCGCATCACCGGCGTCGCTCGCTTCGTCTGCTGAGACCACACCACACAGCAGCACCATCAACCAAAGAGCATTTGTGATTTTCATAACGCAAATTCCCAAACACGGTTTCTAATTCAGCCTTCGTGACCGGACGCAGCCTAGCGGGTAACTGCCAGAAAGACCCGCCAGTGTCTGCGCCAATAACGGAGATTAAGCAGATGGACGAGCGTGTCTGCCCATCTCCCAATTCAGGCCACTATTTGCCAATGCAGAAGCTGCTGAAAATGTGATCCAGAATATCGTCGGTGTAGACCTCACCCAGAATGATGCCCAGATGCTCCAGAGCGGCCCGCAGTTCGATGGCAATAATTTCATCACCAAACTGTCCGGCAACAGCGGCAATGGCAGCATCAATCGCCTGAATTGTCGCGTTCAGACTTTCACGGCATCGCGCTGTTGTGGACGCCAGCAGCTCCGACCGCTCCGAGGATTCCCGCTGAAAGAAAGCAGCCACGGCCGCTGCAAAGCCATCGAGCCCTCGTCCATCCTGCGCACACAGCGACGGCCGATCCGCACCGCCGCCAGCAGCATGGTTTTTGTCAGGCAGTCGATCGACCTGCGTTCGCACCCGCAGCACGTGCGCTTCGGGCAGAGCCTGCAGGCACTCTTCGTTTTCCTGCTGCAGTTCGGGCGTCAGCACACAGGACTCGCACCAGACGATCAAATCTCCGCCCAGCGTCTGTTCGTTCCGCAACTGCTGGGCCTGCTGCATCACGACATCCGAGGCCGTCTCCCACCCAGCTGTGTCCACCAGTTGGACGTCCACACCTCCGATCGGCACGTCAGCCGTGAGGTAATCGCGGGTGGTCCCGGCCACTGGCGACACGATTGCTTTGGTGTCGCCGATCAGTCGATTGAACAGCGTACTTTTGCCGGCATTGGGCAGGCCCGCCAGCACCACTCGTGGACGCCGGCCGGAAGGCAGTCTGGCCACCGACTGCCCCAGCAAAGCGGACACGGTTTCCCGACAGGCTGTGAGCCGCTGATGGATTTGATCGGCCGTAATGAACTCAATATCTTCTTCCACAAAGTCCAGACCGGCTTCCAGGTCACCCAGTAGCCCGATGACATCCCGCCGCACGCTGGCCAGCTGATGAGTGATGCCGCCTCCAAGCTGCGTAAGGGCCGTGGACAGCTCCTCGTGGTCGGCCGCATCAATCACGCCCAGCACGGCTTCCGCCTGCACCAGATCCATGCGGCCAGCCAGAAACGCCCGCAGTGTAAATTCGCCGCGTCCGGCACCCCGTGCGCCGGCGGCAAACAGGGACTCCAGAACGGCATCCAGCAGCGGCGGCGAACCCACCAGGTGCAGCTCAACCATGGGCTGCCCCGTGTAACTGCGACGGGTGGGCCAGATCATGGCGGCCGCTGGAATGGGTGTGCCAACGTCCGCTCCGGTGACGTGCCCGTCCAGACGCTGGGGTCGCCTGAGCTCCGGCAGCGACGGCTGATCGGCGGAGGGCTGAAAGCACTTTGCCACCACCGAAACGCTGTCCGCACCCGAGATGCGAATAATGCCCCGGGCTGAGGAGCCGGGTGCAGACGCGATGGCGGCGATGGTTTGTTCCAGGTCTGTGGGAGCCATCAGACGTACCACGGTGGACAGAAACTGTCGGGGCGGCCTTCCATCTCAGAAATGACCAGACGTCACAACAGGGTGAACGATCGGCGCGGTTCCGGGCAACCGCGGATCAGCGTTTGCCCTTGCCTTTTCCTTTGCCTTTGGCGCCCCTGCCTTTTCCCGCCTGCTGCTTCTGCTGTTCTTCCATTTGCTTTTGCAGTTCTTCCGCCTTGTCGGCGAGGCGTTCAAAGAAGCCCTTCTTCTTCGGCTCAGCCGTCGCTTTGCCTTTGCTTTTGACTTTGACGCTCGGCTGCTCTGCCACATCGGAGTCCGCATCTTCGAGCGCGGTGTCAGGCGTCAGTGCTCCAGTGCCCAGGAGCTTGCGTTCAGCGATTCCCCACAGGCTGGATGCGGTAAAGTAAATGCAGAGCCCGGCCGGCACATGCCAGAACATCACGCCCATGAAGATGGTCATGAAGTTCATCATTTTCTGCTGAATCTCCGCCTGTTCGTCGGCGGGAGGCGGCATGAACAGCTTCTGCTGAATCAGAAACAGTACGACCGTGACGCAGGGCAGCAGGTTGAAGTCACTGCCCAGAAACGGCAGTGAGAACGGCATCTGAAACAGGGCATCGGGTGCAGCAAGGTTGTCGATCCACAGGAATCGTGACAGTCGCAGATCGACGGCCGTATTCAGACAGCTGTACAGCGCAACAAACACGGGAAACTGAAACAGCAGCGGCAGACACCCGCCAAACGGATTGATCTTATGCTTGCGCCACAGCTCCATTTGCGCTTTGGCAAACTTCTCTTTGTCGTCGCCGTAGCGCGCCTTGAGTTCGTTGATTTTGGGCTGCAGCTCTTTCATCCGCGCTGCGCTGATCGCCTGTTTGCGTGACAGCGGGAACATGCAGCCACGCACGATGACCGTCAGCCCAATAATGGCAAACACATAGGGCAGTCCGAAGCCGTGCAGCGTGTCCAGGAGCGTGTGCATGAACCGGGCGATAAAGCCAAACCACGAGCCATAGTCCAGCACCTGTTCGGCTTCCAGAGGTGGTGGGTCCAGCAGGGAACTGCGTTTGGGCCCCACAAAGAAACCAAACTTATGGGTGACTGAAGAATGGCCCTTCAGCGCCAGTGTGGTCGACTGCATACGAAAACTGATGTCACTGGCGTTGGGCATCGCGTCGTCTTCGGAGATCAGCACCGGGTACGCCCGCTCAATCCACGGGCTGGCCGTCTGCTCTTCCACGGGACGCTCATCCAGCGGCGTAGTCAGGGCCGCAAAAAACTGCACATCCACGCCCACATAACGGAACGCGGCTGTCCACGCTTCTTCCTGCTGCACCTGCTGCCGCTTGAGGTCATCAGGCCCTGTGGCATCGCCGTACAGACCGATCACCTTCTTGGCAGGCATGGTGACGGCGTCATCATCGCCGAGAAATTCCAGCTTAATATCGCGGTACTTGCGTGTGTGATCTTTGTTTTCCATGACCACGCCGACAGGCCCCTGGATTTCATACGTCACTTCCGTGGCGCTTTGGCCGAGATTGGCCACTGTCAGTTCCACTTCAATTGTGTAAGCGCCGGCGTTGCTTCGCAGTTCCTGCTGGCTGTTCGCTTCAGTTACCTCAACCTGTTTCAGCCGATAGGCTTTGGTCACCTTCAGCTGCCCGTCGGGGGACGTGTAATCGAAAACCGCTTCCGCAGTATCGGAAGACACGACACGCCAGTCGGTCGTCTCCAGCGTCTGATCATACTCCGACAGCTGCGCGTCGATCGCCGAGACCGCCGTGGAGAACGAGCGATCTTCAGTAGCGTTGTTACCAACGACCTGCACCTGTCGCTGCTGATCCTCCAGGTCTTTGAATTTCGGATCTGCCAGCACGACGGACTCAATGGCGGCCCCTTTTGTGGTCAGGCGCACTTCCAGAAAATATCCCGAAGCATAATCCTGGGAGCCAATCGTCAACTGCAGGGAAGGATTCTGCTCCAGTTCCACGACCACTTCGGCCGGCGCCCCCTCCTCACCCGGCGGGCTGATTTCCTGGTCACTGGCCGCCGCGTCTTCCGCAGAAGCGTCACCGTCCTGCTCGTCCTGACCTGCCGTCTCGACGGGAATTTCTGGCTGCGGGAAAAATCGCGGCGCTACGAAATTGGTGTACAGGAAGGAGAACGAAAAGAAGCAGACGAGAAATGTAATAAAACGACGATGGTCCATGGCGTGCTGACACGACTCTGGTCGTGTTCCCCATTGGAGGTGATCTGTTGGCGAGCAAAGAGCTCACCGGAAGATTCGCGGTGAAGGCCCGGATCCTGGCGAAAAACACCGGGACAGGCCGCGAAGAATACCGGCGGGCGACCCCATTGAGAACGACCAGTGGAGCCGTTCCGATGAATGGAATCACAATTCCAGGTCAGAATGTTCTCATAACGGACGGGAAAAGTGGGTCGTTTCTGGCGGATCGACCGGTTTGGCGGCCAGATTCTGCGATTTCCACGCTGGCCAAATGCTCGCTCACCCTTTCCTCGACGCGGAATGCCCCGCTTTTCTGTGCGGAAGCGGGCGATTTACCGCGGCAGGCAGCCGTCGCTCCCGCTGTCTCCATTCAGATCACGTCACTGAGGTGAGCCAGTCGATCAGGGAGCAGACGTAAGAGGCCCGCTCACCGACAGGCAGGCAGCCGGCCGAAGACGACCGCCCGGAAGATGGCCGGTGCACGCGGGCGACGGCACCGACTGCGGCATTGGTGATCCGAGGGGGCAGACGCCGCTGCCACCTAGCGACCTTCCCGCAGACGATCCCCGAGGAAGTTGTCCAGATCCGGAATGTTGTAGATCTTTTCCGCCGTCTTATTGATGTCGTAGTCCACCTGGTGGAACTGAACCTCATCGCCGTCGACGGTGACGTAGGAGGACCGCGGATCATTGTTGCGGGGCTGGCCCACTGAACCCACGTTGATCATGACCTTGGTTTCGCACAGCTTGTAGCGTGCATCAATTTCTTTGGGGTCGAGAAATTCGAGCCCTTCAGTGAACACGCCAGGAATGTGCGTGTGCCCCTGAAAGCAATATTGTGGCACCAGGGCGAAGATCTTTTCCATCTTCACCTGATTGTAGATGTCATCCGGGAAGACGTATTCGTTCAGCGGGTTGCGGGCCGAACCGTGAACGTACATCGTCTTCTCATCATCGCTCAGGTGACGCCGGTTCAGTTCGCCCAGAAACTCCCAGCGGTTTTCCGCTTTCGGTCCGGACGCTCGCTCCAGCACCGAACGTGTCCAGAAGATGGCTCGTTCGGCACCGGCGTTGAATCCTTCCGGATCAAACAAAGCGGCCTGGTCGTGGTTGCCCAGCAGACACATGTCCAGTCCCATGACCAGATCAATGCATTCGCAGGGGTTGGGACCGTAGCCCACGATATCTCCAAGACAAAAAATCTCTTTGATACCCTTCGACTCGATGTCCGCCAGCACCGCCTCCAGCGCTTCGAGGTTGCCGTGTATGTCGCTAATCAGGGCTCTCAAGTCCGTAATCCTTCTTCGGCGTCTGTACCGTTGTCCCGCACGGGCGGTGTGTCGATCTCATTGTGCGCCGCTCGATTCGCCTGAAAATCGGGGCTGCATCGACCGCAGATCGGCAAAGCGTCTACTGCCTGTTGTTGAATCGTCATAAGGTGCGAAGTCGTGAACGAGGTCTGCAGGAAAAATCGGGTCACCGTGAATTTTCTTTCACGTTCTGAATTAGGACTGATTCAGTCGTCGCCATCGCCTGCTGCGGAAATGACCATCGCGAGGCGCAGACAGGTAATTTGCAGCCGTTTTTTCCAGTTAGGCAAAGTTTAGGCTCGCCGAAACACGCCAACAAGCCGCAGTCCGCCACAGATATCCCGTTTTGCCATAAACACGGCCACCGTGAGAGACGCCGCGTTCCGCTGCCGAGCCACGGCGCGGTCACTGAGGCCAGGCGGCTGACATCCCGCAATTCGCGGCATTCTGATACAACGACGGGCGTTCGTTCTTTTTGAAACCAGGACGCCACCTTGAATCGAGACGGTCACAGCTTTGCAGTTCCCCGACATCGCCGGCTCAGTTGGGATCTGCTGCACTACAACCATCGCGTGCCACTGTGCGCTCATGATCGGCAAATGGATCTTTCTGACCTGGCCAGGGTGCGATCGGAATGTGCCAACCGCGTTTCGTGGCCGGCGCTGTTCATGAAAGCCTGGGCGCTGGTGGCCGCCGAAATACCCGAGTTTCGCCAGATCTGGTATCGCTGGCCCGTCGCACACATCTATCAACACCCCGTCAGTGTGGGCGTGCTGACTGTCAGCCGCGAATACCGCGATGCGACCTGGCTGTTCTGGAAGCTGATAAAAGCGCCCGACCAGTTGCCCTTGCTGGAGATACAAAAATCCATCAATCAGGCGGTGAACGACCCTCCTAAACGGGTGTTCCGCAATCAAGTCCGACTGGCGTCCCTGGCAACGTTTTTGCGGCGTCTGTGCTGGTCGTGGAATCTGGGTGTGGCCCACAAACGGCGTCCGGAACGTCTGGGCACGTTCTTTCTGTCCACGCTTTCCGGCAAGGGAGCGGAGATCCAACTGCCGCCGTCGATTCAAACCACCTGCCTCACGTACGGTCCTATCTCAGAAAGCGGAACGTGCCGGGTGACGGTCGGCTATGACCATCGTCTCTTTGACGGAGCCCTCGCGGCTGAAGGCCTGGCCCGCCTCGAGAACGTTTTATTGGAAACACTTTTGGCCGAATTGTTGCACGAAAACAGCTGAACAGGCATCATTCGTGTTCCAGCATAGTTTCCCACCACACGATCCACACCTTTGATTTTCTATGCGTCCCTGAAATCAGGGCTCTAGCCGGGCATTGAATCGAAGGACTGTGTGAACGTGAAAAAGAAATCCGCAAAGAAGGGTTCGAGTAAGAAAGCGACGTCCAAACTCCCCAAACGCACGGAAGCATCCCGCCCCCCGAAAGTGGGCGGACGCTCTGCGACTCCGGGTGCCACCTGGGCCAAACTGGGACGTCGTAAACTGGAGACTGAGGAAACATTCAGTCAACTGGGCATCGAACTCAAGAAGATCCGTGAAGACCAGAAGATCAGCGTCAGCAAGCTGGCCAAAGATCTGGAGGTCGCCCCCGCGACGTTGATCAAGTTTGAAGATCGCGGTTACCCGATCTCGATCAAAGTGGTCTCCGCGATGGCGAACCGACTCGGCTACACGCTGAAGCTCTCACCCGTGTCATCCGGCACGCGCAAAAAGAAAAAATAGACGCGTGCAGGTCAGCCGCTGTCCGCCTGATGCTGGAGGGGAGTGTTCCCCGTTGCGCTGTTTGCGCGACGCGGAATGCTTCCCAGCGGACTGCGCGTCCTGACGTGCCAGTCCTGTCACCCGATTGTCTGAAATGTCGAGAGCATCAAGCGCTCGTGCGTTTCGAGTTTCGCTTTGATTCTGCGTTCCGCCCCCGCCCAGCGCGACAGGTTCCCAGGAGGGCACGCTCGCGGCGGGTCTCTGCTGCGCTCATTCGCTCAGCATGCTTACGGACTGCCGCGCCGCACAGAACGCACGGCTCAGCCGTCGTTCAGCGTGTCACGGTTTGCCGACAAACGTCACCTGACCTTCGTCACTGTCATTGAACCGCATTCGCGTGACATGGACGATCAGTGATTCGCTGCCGCGTTCTCCGAACACCCAGATTTCGTGCACAGACTGCGCGGACGCCACACGAATGATGCGTGACGGGTCGCCGCCAACAATCGTGGCCACTTCCGAGGCCTTCATGCCTTTCACCACCCGCCGCTCCAGTAACGCCAGTGCCGGGTCGTTCTGAGGCAGTCGCGCCATTTGCTCTTTCGTCAGCCAGCGATCCCCCACCCGCTGCCAGCCGAACCGCCGCAGGCGATCATAGATTCGGGCCGCTTCGTCCGGGGCCACGTCCCTGACTTTCACCCACGCTGTCTTCAGCATTTCCACGCCCTTGTCCTCATGCCCCGGCAGATCCCAGCGATCGGCGGCAAACAGAAACGCGTCGGCCAGAGCGATCTGCTCTTCCAGTTTCGAAACGTCCAGACGCTGCTGCTGCGCCTGGAGCCACGCATCGACGGTGGGCCGCACCTGCTGCTTGCGCCCCGTACTGTTCAGCAAATCCACCAGGCTCGTCATTCCGGACTGCCCCAGCAAAGGAATTCGCTGCAGCCGGTAATCCACATAGCGACTTTGCATTTTGGCAATCGCCCGCGTTTCTTCCGGCAGTTCCTGACCAATCACGGCCGCCACCACATCGCCGTTGCTGCCGTCCTCTTTCAGCCGCCCCTCTAACAGCGGCAAACGCACCAGGCGATAAATCCGGCGATGCATGCGGCGGCGATTTTCTGCCGTGGCTTTGTTGTACTCTCTCACCGGGTCCGCCAGAAAGGCGCGTTCCCGCGCGGCATCAGCAAACGCGTTGCTGACATCCCAGCCGCGCAGTTCCTTAACGGCGGTCAGTTGCTGTTGAGGGGTGGCCTGTGGATCCTTTCGCAGCGCAACGACCGCCTCAAACCGTACGGCCTGTGTCTGGCGATCGTCCAGTTTGAGTGACTCAGCAATCCTGGCCAGGCGATTCAAATCGTCAAAACTGTCTTTCCACTGCACGCGAGCGGCGGCGAAAGAATCTTCCCGCAACAGCCGCAGTTCTGCCTCCAGTTCTTCGTCACCATAGAAATCAGAAATCTCCTGGTACTGCTTCGCCAGATCGAATCCGGCACCCGGTCGATCAGCCGGCAGGCGACGTTTGGCGGCCCTGACGCGGTCCGCATCCGAGGCGCCGACGGCAATCCGCTCGACCGCCATCTCAAAACGCGCCCCCGCCTGCCGGATCGTGCCGGTCACCACAATCCGCTGTCCGGACGACACATCCGCCGGCAGCACGACACTGCGTCCGGGCTTGAGCGTCACAGGCAGTTTGAGCAGTCGGAACTGGCGGGAAAATCGTCCTTCATAGCAACCGGTAATCGTCACCGCCCTGCCGGACTTTGCCCACTCCTGCAGCAGGTCCGGCTGTTCCGATATCTGCCGCACTGTCGTGGACTGCCCGCTGGCCGTCCCGCACAGGATGAGCATCAGAAGCAGGCGGCCAAAGATTCGAGCCCCTGGTGGCGTGACGAGCCGAGGTTTTGCGATCTGCCCTGTCATGGATTCTCCTCGGGGGAAGACGCTGATTGCGCATCCGCAGACATCGCCTGCCGATCCGACCATGCTTCCGACGTTCTCACAAACTCATCCTGCTCACTGAGCAACTGCTGCAGGCGCTCATCCCGCTCGCTGTCGAACCCAACGGCAGCGGCAACCTCCGCAGTGGAAATCAGCACAAAGGTGCGCGGATCCAGTTCCAGCCGCCACGCATCGCCGGTTGCCGCCGATGGCTGCTGTACGCGACGGATTGATGCGGCAAACAGACACCGCGTCTCTTTACGATCTCCCAGAAACTCGCTGAGTGCAGGTACCGGCAGGACGGCGTCCACCAGATGTCGGCCCGGTGCGGCAGGCAACTCACAGCGAAACGCCCCCGGACTGATATAGTCGGGCAGGATCCACGAATCAAAGACGTAAACGCCGCTGCCGGCGGCATACTCCAGCAGCCCCGCGGCCCCTGAGGTCAACTGCCCTTCCTCATTGTACGCCTCCTGAAAGGCCGTCAGCAGATCCACGGCCGCCAGTGTGTTGGCGGCCTCCGATTCACGCAGCAGATTCTGGACGTAACGCCACTCTCTGTCACTTTTGCCGAGCGTCTCGCCAGCGGCCACCGCCTCCTCCAGACAGGCCTGCAGCGCCACCAGATCACCTTCACCCAGCAGTTGCGAGATGCGGTCTGCTGAGTCCAGCCAGGTCTGGCGAGCGGCTTCCCGTGACTGCTGCTGACTTAGAAAGTAGCCCGTCGAGCCCACCACGCAGATCATCGCCACCATGACCAGGCGAAAAGGAGTGAACGTCGCCCGCGCGATTCGCCGCACATCAATCTGTGGGGGACGGATGGCTTTGAGCCTGGCAACGAGCCCGCCCGCCTGAACGTCCGCCTCCTCGGCGCTGTCCGCTGCGGCGCTGTCCGCTGCAGCGTCGCCCCCGCGGCCCGCCTTCGTTTCCGATGCGGTGGCCGCCTGTTTACTGGCCGCCTGTTTACTGGCCGCTTCCCGACGGCCGCCGAACACCAGTTCGCCCACCACGGTCCGCAGCCGATACGAAAAGGAACCGCCGATCACCTCGCTGGGCACCGACGGAGTGGACGGATACACGTTGACAGGCAGCACGTACAGGACCGAGCCGCACACTTCGCAGTCCACCTGAATGGGCGAACTGCGGCGAACTCCCACAACCCGCGCATTGCATTCGCAGCCGAGTTCGAAGGGAATCTCCACGGTCGGCTCTGTGTCACCGGAAAGCCGCGCCTTGATCCGTTTTAGTTTCTGTACTGTCGCCGCCATGACACCTTTGTCGCGCTGCCGTTGTCGCCTCTCAGATCCATCCCGCATCCGTTGGATCACTGCCCCTTCCACGGTTGCCTGCCCGACCCGGAAATTGGGCCCCGGACAGGCCAATTCGTCACCATCGACGTTACCAAAGTCCCTGGCAAATCAGAAGTTAGACGGGAAACGCCATCCTCGGGACCTCTCGCCACTGCATCCCATCCGCAGAAAACTGTACACATGTCTCCTTCCGGTCAGGCAGACAGGGTAATTCAAAACACCCTGAGAAATCGGCTCAGAGAATAGTGCGCGGTTCTGCGACGTCTGATTTTTACGGTCCTGCCGAAGCTCCCGATAGTTCCCCCAGGTGGAAGCGATCCGCAACCGCCTTTTCGACGGATCGAACAGTTAGCCTGCGCACAAGGAACGGACGGACGGGCATGAGAAATCCCTTTATCATCACCGCACTGATTGCTTCGCTGGCGATGCAGACACTGGCCGTGGGCGGCGAAGGCACAGCGGCACTGCAATATGCCAACATTCAGCTCAATGAGCAGGGCTTCCTGGAAGGCCAGGTCGTCGAGCCTACCGGCGCTCCCGTCTCGGCTGCCAGCGTCCAGATGACGGACGGTCATCGCACCTACGCTGCCATCACTGACAGTGACGGACGATTCCGCTTTCAGGTGAGCGCCTGTCGCACGTGTATTCTGAAGATGGGCGACCGCTACTACGGCTGCCGCGTCTGGAAACGGACCACGGCCCCCAAAGGCGCCCTGACGTCCATCGCGCTGGTTAACGACGATTCCCAGGTCACTCGCGGAAATCTGTTCGACAGATTCCGACGGAGGCCGGCCGGCCCCCACACGAGCCACCTGAGTTCTGACGCCAAATACGGCCTGGTCCTGCTGGCCGGTGGCGGTATCGCGGCCTACATGGCCCTTAGCCGCGACAACGGTTCGTAAGCCTGTCCGGCGAGCCCTGTTCCGATGCGGACCGGGCCAGCCGTGCGTTTGTCGCTTCCCAATGTCGCTGCGGCCGCTTATAACTGCCGCCGGTTTACGACGATTGACGGAGCAATTCCATGAGCCAGCACTTCCATAAGGAAATGGAACACCTGCATCGCAACATTCTGGCGATGTGTTCCTCTGTTGAAGAGAACATCAACGAAGCTGTGAACGGGCTGAAAAATCGCAGTTCCGGACTGGCCGAAGAACTCAAGATCCGCGACCGCGAAGTCAACGATCTGGATGTCCGTATTGAAGAAGAGTGCCTGAAGATCCTCGCACTCTACAATCCGGTGGCCAATGATCTGCGACGCGTGTGCTCGGTACTGAAGATCATCGGTGAACTGGAGCGCGTGGGCGATCTGGCGGTCAGCATCGCAGAACGCTCGGCCGCCATTGCCGTGCACCCCAGCTTTCCTTTGCCGATGCGACTGAGCGAAATTTCCCGCGAATCGCTCACCATGCTGCACGACAGCATCGATTCCTATGTGGAACTCGACGCGGACAAAGCGCGCAGTGTCATTGTGCATGATGACGTGGTCGACGAACTGAACGTGGAACTGCTCAATGAACTGCGTGTGACCATGGCCGGCGATCCGGCCCATGTGGATCCTGGCATGCATATCTTCTCCGCCATTCGTCACATCGAACGCGTGGCAGACCACGCGACCAACATTGCTGAAGATGTCGTGTACCTGATCAACGGTGAAATTATTCGCCATCGGCAGATCTGATTGCCAGAATGGTTCCGCGGCTTTCTGTCGCCATTCCGGTAACGGCCGTCTTTTCAACGGCCGTCTTTGCGCCGGGAAAAATTCCACGCCCTCGGCAGTTCCGCGTCGCAGACCACGCAGACATACCAGTCGTCCTTCACGATGCTGATCTGACTGCAGTCCTCGCACAGGCGAAACACGACCTCTGTGGTGAAGCGCCCCGGGTGGCGTACGCCGATCGCGTCCAGAGCCCCCTCAACCGCGGGCCACGAATCTGGCTCCGGGCAGAACCCTGTGGACTGATTGGAGACTGCCACCACGGCCGGGCCGGCAGCAAACGTCATTTCCCCGGCGGACAATACCGGGCCGCCCTGTGCGCACGCCACGTGTTCGGAACGTCGCGGCGCCAAAAGCAGCTGCTGTTGTTGGTCAATGACGAACGTCGCCACCCATTCTCCGTCGACCGTCTGCTCTGTCGGGCAGGTCCGCAGCCAGTCAGCCAGATCATGCTGCGAGTGCATCACGGCCCCGGCGGGCTGGGTGCGGGCGGCCTCACGAAGAGAAGCCGGTCCCACGTACTGATAGCGGCGTACCATTGATGGATGCTCCCTCCACACCGGGAGGACAAACGGACTGAGCAGTGCCGACGGCGTCGACGGTCATCACCAACCCGACAAACGGACGCCATCATCCTGCCGCGAACGTCACACGTCCAGCCCCATCATCCGCATGAGTTCAATGGCGTTGCTCTTGCGAACCACGCCTTCCCGCAGTCGGTAGTCAAACGACATCCGGCCGTTGTCGACGTGGTCTTCAAAGTGCCGGTTAACCGCACGGCCATCCATCGTGTCCACGATCTCGGTCAGTGACAAATCGTGCGTGGTGACGATGCCCAGCCCACCGGCTTCCACGAGGTTGCGTATCACGGCCTCGGCTCCGCGACGACGGTCGTGGGAGTTGGTGCCACTGAGAATCTCGTCCAGCAGAAACAGGACCGGCCGGTCGGCTCTTGTGAAATCGACAACGGATTTCAGACGCTGTACGACCGAATAAAAATAGGATCGCCCTTCCTGCAGTGAATCACTGATTCGCATCGCGGTCGCGATTTGAAACGGATAGGCGCGAAATGACCGGGCGTGCACGCGGGCCCCGCAGGCCGCCAGCACCAGATTGACGCCCACTGAACGCAGATACGTGCTTTTACCGGACATATTGGAACCGCTGATCAGCAGCAGCGGCTGGTCGGCAGTCAGCAGCACCGGATTGCAGACACAGTCTTCCGCGTCGATCAACGGGTGCCCCACGTCCTCGGCCACCAGTTCCACCTGATCCTCGGAGATCTCAGGCATCACATAATCGGGCTGCTCATAGTTGAATGCGGCCAGGCTGTTGAGCACCTCCAGCGTGGACACCGCGTCAATCCAGTCGTTCACACGATCGCCGTAGCAGACGCGCCAGCGCTGAATGCGGTGCGGCAAATGAATGAACAGCCCCAGCATCCAGGCGAGAGGCAGAAAGAACTGATTCCGCAAAGAGTTATTGAGCCACTGAATCTGCCGACTCAGTGCGGCGATTCGCTCGGACGCAATTTCTCCATCGGCCGTCAGCCGCTGCTGCAGCATCTGCAGCGATTTGTCGCGAAAGGGAAACTCTTCGCACACGCGGGTGACGTCCGCCAGTTGCCGCAGCGGCTTATCAACCGAATCCACATGATCCATGACCACGCGAATCCGACGGCGATTGGCGTAGATAAACGGTGCCTGCAGCACCATCATGAGCAAAATGGTGGACCCCGTCAGCCCGCCACCAAACACCAAAAACAGGATCACAAACGACACCAGTCCCAGGATGCGGGAACCCCACAGAGCCCAGGTGGGAAACGGCTTGACCGGTTCGGCCAGCCACCGCGTGATGGTGGATTCCGCTTTGGACCAGTCCACCTCGCCGTCCACGATGGCCATCGCTTCCCGCAGATCCAGCTGATCACGCAAAGACTCCGTCTGCGTCTGACGCTGCTCGATTTCCTCCACCGTCGCGAGGCTGGTCAGCCAGGACGCCAGCTTGCGACGTCCGGGCAGCGTGCGGCACAGGTTGATTCGCTGAAACAGTGACCCCGCCCCCAGCACGTCCAGGTCACTGCACCAGGCGTGTCCAGGCGGTTCAAACTCGGCGCCCGTTTCTCCGGTGGTCCTCCAGTCGCCCGCCAGGCGACACAGACTGGTGATGTAAAAATCGCGGGCGGCCACCGCTCGCTGCAGACGACTGACGATGGGGGCGTGCAGTCTCAGCACCAGAGCAAACAGTGCCAGCGGCACCAGAACCCACCACAAAGACACGTCCGCATCGCCCACACAAACAGTGGCGATCGCCACCAGCAGCAGGAACATGCCCACGCGAATTCGCGAGAACAACCGATCCGTGGATGCCAGATCCGTCGAACGTTTCTTGAAGGATTCAAGCCGCAGCCGATACTCGCGGGCCGCTTCAGACTGATCAGCACCGGGACCGGGCTGAGATGCGATTTCAACGGAAGACAAAAAAAGGCCTCTCTCCATACGGCGACCGCCAGCTCGTCACGCTGTCACACGGTCTTAAACACTGTCCTGGCCGCCAATGCAGCGTTTTCCATCGATGGCAAGTCGGCAAACAGGAGGTCCGTCCCGTGGCCGCACGCCGTTTCCTTTTGATGATTTTGGCACGCGCCCGTCTGCCAGCGTCAAACCCTTCTTCCGGACGCGTCGCTCACTTTGCGACCTATGACGGACGCGGTCGACGTTTGGGACGTCTTTTGGGCTGACCGGGCGGCCGAAAGGAACGCTGCACCTCTTCGAGGGACGTCTTGCCTTCGGCAACCAGCCGAATGGCGTCAGTCTGCAGCATCCGCATCCGCTCCTTCACCATTTGGGCCCGCATGGCGGCCGGATCAGCGCTTTCCATCACCACAGACTGCATCCCTTCGGACAATTCCAGCAGTTCGTACACGGGCGCTCGCCCGTGGTATGGCACACCGTCACAGTCTTCGCACAGTTCTTCAATCGTGAGCGCATCCGGATCTTCCGGATCGGGGGGCGGCGGAGCACGATACAGCACGGATGTCTCGGGCGGCAGGCGCAGTTTTTTGAGTAGCTGTGGGTTCGGGCGGAACGCCTGCTTGCAGTCGTCGCACAGGGTGCGGACCAGTTTTTGTCCAATGATGCCCTTCACCCGCTGAGCCACCTGATCTTTGCCAACCCACGCAATCAGCTGCGCGATGGCTTCAAACGGGTTGGCGGCGGGAATCTCGGCCACAAAGCAGATGCGATCCGCGAACTGGAACATCGTCTGGACGACGGCCGGATCCGTCAGCGGATCCATAAACACAAGGTCCGCCTCACGACGAATCATGCGATCAAAACTCAGTTCCAGGTCGTGGCCTTCTTCCGGCTCAAAATCGGTGACGTTGATCAGCTCGATGCCTTCGGTTTCCGCCATCGAGAACACAGAGTACAGATAGGGATCCACACAGTGCAGTGTGGTCACTGCCAGTGACGTGCGTCCGCTGTCCGGCCCGCCGCAGGCCAGAATGATGCCCGTGCTGTCTTCAGTGAACCCCCGCAGCTGTTCCGACAGATCGTCCGGCATCCCCGCGGTTTTGGCCGTCAGGAAGGTCACCTTGGGGTTGGAGACCTTGATCTTCATCCGCTCCACACCGGGCTTGATCGGCACGGCGGTGACATGCAGTTCGTATTTGACTTCTTCGTGCTCCAGCCGGATTCCCCCCGACTGCACCTGACTGCGTTCCTGGGGATTCAGGCCTGCCAGCACCTTCACCATCTGCAGCATGGCCATGCCGCGCTGCCCGGGCAGGGCACCGGCCGGATAAGGGATACCATCCACCACAAAGCGAATCGCCACGCGACCGTTGGCTGGTTCAATGAGAATGGTGTGGGCACGCCGCGACAGCGCATCGGAAATCATCGTCTTGACGGGGACCAGTGCCGCTTTCACCAAACGAGGATTCTGCTTCAGATCGGCGTCTCGGCCAAACATCGGCCCCTGAAACAGGACCTGCTCGAATTCTTCCTCGAAATCTTCGTCATCTTCAACGTCGCTTGCCACGTGGTTTCCTCTTCATGTCAGGCAGGTTTTCCGAGGGCGTCATTCTGATCTGCATCCCGGCAGATGACCAGAGTCACGCCCGGCCGGACGCCGATTTGCCCCGCTTTTTGTGGCATCTGGTCCGGATGTGACAAAGCCACGGCGTGCACTCCCGACGGCCGGTCGGCCGCCTGGCCGCAACGATGCCAAACCGCAACACACCGCCAGATTCGTCAGTCCGCGTCCATCGCCTCTGCAGCAAACTGCTCGCCCAGTTCGGCAATATTCTGCAGCGCGCTGGCCACCTTCTGCTCGGTCGTGGCGGGATTCATAAAACACATCCGCAGGCACACCTGTCCGGCGATTGTCGTCTGCACGATGTAAAAATCGCCCGAGCGGATCAACGCGGCGCGAATCTTCCGCTGCACAGCATTCACCAGATCAGGCGCTGCGGCCCGCAGGGACTCGGGCAGATAGCGGAACACAAGAATATTGCAGTCCGGCTCGTGCAGCGACTCGAAGCGTTCGTCATCGCAAACCGTCTGCCAGGCAAATCGGCAGCGGTCAAACACCCGGTCGACCAGTCGTTCAAACACCTCGTCTCCGTACAGACTCCACATGCCCCACAGTCCAAAACCCAGCGATCGCTTGGTGCATTCCACCGTTCGTACGCCGTTATCGTACTCTGCCATTCCTGGATTATCCGGATCAAACAGATACGGAGCGTCCTGCTCAAACGTATGAAAGCGGTGCTCGCGATTCTTCAGCAGCACAGCCGCGCACAACGCCGGCACAAACATCATCTTGTGGGCATCCCACACCACGCTGTCCGCCCGCTCCACACCGCGAAGCAAACCACGATGCTGCCGACTCATCAGCGCGGCTCCCCCATGAGCGGCATCCACGTGCAGCCAGACCTGGTATTGCTCACACACGTCCGCGATGCGATCGAGAGGGTCGAACGCTCCGATCGGCGTGGCACAGGCGCACGCCACCACAGCCAGCGGCTGCTGCCCGTCGTCCCGGGCCTGCTGCAGCACGCGCTCCAGTCTTTCCGGACACATCCGTCGCTGGTCATCCACGTCAACCGCCAAAATGCGTTTGGTGCCCAGCCCCAGAATACCGGCCGAGCGGGCCACGCAGTAATGCGCGTCCGACTGTGAAATCAACACGGCGTTGTCCGGCGTACCGTTTCGCCAGCTGTCCGGAAACACCACATTGCGAGCGGTCAACAGCGCCGTCAAATTGGCCAGAGATCCGCCGTGTGTCAAAACGCCGGTCGACTGTTCCGGATCCCAGCCAACCTTCCGGCACATCGCCCGCACTATGGCGTGCTCCACGGCGGTTGCCCACGGCCCCATTTCGTAAACGGCCATCGGCTGATTGGTCATCGATCCGACCGCATCGAACAGCCCCGCGATGGGCGCGTTAGCCGGAACCTGGTGTCCGATGTATCCGCTGTGATGCAGGTTGTGGCCGGACCGCAGCATCTGCGTGAGCAGACTTTCAAACCGCTCGCCTCGATCCGCCGTCGCAGTCCCGCCAGCCATCAACGACTCTGCCAGCGCGACCGCATCTGCTGGCTCGGTCCAGTTCAGAACGCGGGTGTCGCCAGCGAGCACCTGTTGAAAATGGTGCCCCATCGCCTGCTGCCAAATCGCAGACATGCGGTCAAAGTCTTCCGAAGAATAGATCCGGTCCAGCAGATCCAGGGCAGAATCGACAGCAGGCACGTTCGTCTTTCCAGGTACAGTCCCATAAGCCGTGGCCAGCGCCACGGGCGAAGGATGTCAGACGCCCGCGTGCCTGGCAACCACGGGAACCGCTGCGGCGAAGAAATCGCTCACTGGTGGGTGGAAAAGACAGCAGAGACGACCAGCCAGTCCGCCTTTTGTGAGCTGCGCTGCCATTTCAATGATGACGACTTTTAAGACTCGGTCCCCGCCGCCGTGCTTTCGGTGGCAGGCTGCTCACCGGCATCCGCAGCCGTCGCGGGTTTTTCCGGAGTCTTCGCTGCGGCCGCTTTTAGATCCATCGTCATTACAGAAGAAGCGTCTTCCTCTTCCTTCTCGTTCTGCTCCTGCGGCGAACTGGTGATTTTCCACATCTTCTGGTCGCCCATTTTGCTGGCACATTTCGGGCACTTGGCTTTGGCAATTCCTTTGCCGGCGGCTCCCCCCAGCTTTTTGCGAGCGCGGGCCTCTTCCGTGATGACGATGCCGCAGGTGGCACACAGAAAACCCGAGATCTCCAGTTCGAACTCCGGATCGTTCTCGTAATAGACAACGTTCTGCAGTCCTTCCACCTTCACTTCACTCAGGTGGCACATGTTGATGTCGAAGGTTTCTTTCTCCGGAACTCCGTTGGCTTCAGCCCCCAGCTCCCGTTCGAAGTAGCTTTGCAGATGCCGCGAGACCCGACGATAGTTGGACAGCGTCATGGCAAGAAAAGCCTGCTTACTGTCGGGCAAAGTGAGCGGCAGATAGACGGCAATCCGACCTTCGCCAAACACCGGGACGCCGGCAAACATGCTTTCGTGAGCTTCCGCCACCGGTTGCACCAACCGCAGACTGGCGACTGCCTCTGTGGGTACAGACATCAGTTCCACGTGAGGCAGGTCGGCAATTTTGCCCGACTTGTTGATGTGCTCACGGATCAGCTTCTTCTGCTCCGCCACGTCCGGTGGACCATCACTGGCCTTGCCGAACAGGCTCTTTTTGGGTGCAGCGTACCTGATCAGGTGCAGGCCGGACTCGTGAAAGCACAAGTCCACCGTCTCGGCCGTTTTTTCCAGGCTGCCTGGCTTCAGCGTCACGTCCGTCGGCGAGACCATATTCAGACGAATGTCTTCCAGCCAGTCCAGCTTCACGGCAGAACCGCCGCCAGCGGACTTCTTCTTCTTCTTTTTGGCCTTCATGGTGGGAACCACCATGGGCGCTTTGCACTGTCGGCAGCGGACTGTACGACCACCCTGATCCTGCCGCACGCGAATCCACGAGCCACACGAATTACAGGGCAGCAGGATGCGGCGTTTGCGGGCCTCTTCCAGTTTGCTGCGTTTGCGGCGTCGGCTTTCCCGCTCGTCCTGCATGGCGATGCCGACAAAATCGTCATCGTCGAGATCCCCCGGTTTGGCATTGCCATTGCCGGATTTGCGGGACTCCCCGTTGGCTTTTTCACTGTTGGCTTTTTCACTGCCGGCCGCTTCGCCGGTCGGGGGGGCCGTCTGAGCCGCGGCCGTCTGAGCCGCGGCCGTCTGAGCTGCAGTTTCCGCGGCGGGGGCCGGAGTCGCTTCGGCCGGAGTCGCTTCGGCCGGCACAGCGGCGGGAGTTTGTGGAGCGGCCGTCTGAGCCACTGGAGACGAAGCGCCCACTGAGTCGCTCAGCTCAAATCCGTCATCATCGGCGACAGCACTCGTCGAGGAGGCCTGCCCAACCGAGGCGCGCAGCGTGAACTCGCTGTCGTCCATCGCATCGAACACACTCACGCGATTGGCGAGGCGCTGACGTTCTTCGGGCGTCAGGTATTCGCTGCGACTGTCGGTCTCACTGAAGATAATGGGCTTCGGTGTGGACTGCAGCTCTTTGTATTTGTTCTCAACGTCGGTGCGCATGAAAGCATTACACTTCCAGCACCGCACCAGACCGTCCCGCACCTGTTCTCCACAGCTGCGACACGTGTTGTAAATCTGCTGTGATTTCAGATCGCGAGAATCGTCTGCCGAAGAGATGGCGGCCGCGCGAGCCTTATCAAATACGTGCCCGCACTCAGGGCAGGAGGCAGTATCTGACAGGATGAATGAGTCACATCCCGGACAGGATTGAAAAGAAGAGGACATGGAGCTGAGTATTTTATGAAGTGTCTGCCGCCGGCGGACAGGTCGGTGGAGACCGCAAAACACAACGTTCGGCCGCTTAAAAACAGTGTCGCTGCCAAACACGGATGATGCAAATCTTCTCTGTTGGCTTCTCGGGTGGAACCCGCATGCGCAGCGAAACCACTGTCATAATCACAATTTACGTAGTTTCACGTCGTTTGCGGTGACTTTTTTTGCTCTGCCTGCACCGATTCCAGCGAAATCACTGAAAAACTGGCCCCTGGCGGCTGTTCGGCTCACAACGGACTGGCCGGATTTACAGGTTCTACGGGGTATCTCACCGGGGGCTGCGGAGACGCTTCACATACCTGAGGACAGTCGATTCGCCGTCGGCCAGGCTCTCACCGAGCGCGTCTTCCAGCAGTTCGGTGTGTCGCTCTGCGCCCAGGCCGACGCCCGGTTTGGCCTGCTGATAGGCCTTGAGCAGTCGCATCAGCGCCTGTTTTTGCCGCGATGCGAGGTAATGAAAGGTCGCCCAGCTTTCCGCGTAGGCCCGGGCGGCCTGACGTTCGTCCAGAAACGCCTCGGGAGAAACCGCGAGGGACTCCAGAAAGACGGGCGTCCCGGCGACCACCCGCAGTGACTTCAGCGTGGGCAAATGCAGACGACTGACCTCTCCCGGACGCCCCCAGCCGAGGCTGGCGCGTCCGCTGGTTGATTCGAAAAACACGGCCAGCCCTTCCGAAAGCCAGACCGGGTTGTCGGCGTAGCGGACCTGCAGCCCCGAATTGTAGGACAGTTGATGGACGGCCTCATGCACAATGGTCTCCACCTGGCGAACATGCTCACGCATTTCCCGCGCAACATCCGTGACCCGTCGAAACGACCCGGCAGCCGCCGCCCCGCTGATCAGCATTTGATTGTGACGCACCGAATAGTAACCGGGCGTATCGGCAAAGTCGGTTTCCGGATGCTGCCGGCTGGCGAAAGCCTGCAGCGAGGCCGCGTCACGCATCACGATCACGGGCAGTTTGTTTCGCAGGGGCTGCAGCGTCAGACCGCGATCTTCAAAAAACTCGTAAAACTCCTCGTGGACGCGTTCGAGCAGTTTGCCACAGTATTCTGTAAACAGATCGCCGGCCTGCGAGCACAGCACATAATGCTCCGTCTGGACGACGCGAAACGACTCTCCCATCTGCTGCTTCAGGAAGGCGGCCATCTGCTCGTCGGTCAGGTATTGGAATGGCTCTTCAACCGCCCGGCGGTTATCGGGCCGCACTCCGGGAATGATGTAAATCGCGCCGGTGGATTCTTCCACCATCAGCTGGTCGTCGCTCATTTCGGCAAGCAACTGGCCTCGCAGGACCTGCTGCGTGCCGTCCGCCAGCGGGACGTCCAGCTCGATATGCGGAGGACCGTCGTCGTCGCGAGGTGATCCCGTCCCGGTGCCTCCCGTCATCGCCGACAATTCGTCGCCCGCAGCGACCGCAGGCAAAAAGACGGCCCAGGGGGCAGTCACCGCACACATCAGGCACAGCCACGCCGCGGGTGACAAAGCTCGCCGATCACAGGAACAGATGGCAGAAGGAGAACGCGATTTTCGCACAGCAGTATGGCCGATTGTTAACAAAAACCGACAGATGCCGACTATACGTTCGTCGACGACGCTAACATCATAACCGCGAGCAGCAGCCGTGCCATCCGGCACTTTGACTTCAGGCACTCAACAGGCAGACCCATGAAAGCCATTCAACTTCAGGAACCCGGACGCTTCGAACATGTCGACATTCCCGAGCCGGAAGATCCGGGCGCGGGATTGGCAGTTGTGCGGACCCATCGTATGGGCATCTGCGGCACAGATATCAGCGGTTACCTGGGTAAGATGCCGTTTTTCAGCTACCCCCGCGTGCCCGGCCACGAACTGGGTGTCGAAGTGGTGGCTGTGGGGGAAGGTGTCACAAATGTCAAAGTGGGCGATCGCTGCAGTGTCGAACCCTACATGAATTGCGGACAGTGCTACGCCTGTCGCACGGGCAGTCCCAACTGCTGTGAGAACCTCAAGGTCATCGGTGTGATGTCCGACGGAGGCCTGTGTGAACGCTTTGCCATTCGCGCAGAAAAACTTCACCCCTCCGAGAAGCTCAGCATGGAGCAGCTTGCGCTCGTTGAGACACTCGCCATAGGCTGCCACGCCAACGATCGCGGCAACCCCACCACCGGAGATCACGCGCTGATCATTGGTGCCGGTCCCATTGGTCTGGCCACGCTGGAATTTGCCCGACTCACGGGCGCCACCATCACTGTCATGGACATGAATCAGGACCGGCTGGATTTCTGCCGTCGCAACTACGGCATCGAAAACACGATTCTGTTCAAAGGTGACGGCAGCGAAATGCAGCAGGTCATGGACATCACCGGCGGAGACAGGTACGCCGTCGTGACGGACGCCACGGGTAGTAATAAGTCGATGTCCACCGCCTTTCAGTACGTCGCACACACCGGTTCGCTGGTTTACGTGGGCATCACGACACAGGAAGTCAGTTTCCTGCATCCCATCCTGCACAAGCCGGAAATCACACTCAAGGCGTCACGTAACGCTCTGCCGGCGGACTTCACACGCATCATCGGGCTGATCGAAGACGGCACCATCAACACGGACACGTGGATCACGCATCGCACCAGTTTCGACGCCGTTGTGGACGAGTTTGAAACCCTCACCAAACCGGAAACAGGCGTCATCAAGGCCGTTATTGAAGTGGCCAACTAAGCCGCGAAGCCGCCGAGCGGCCCTGTTTCACGGTCTCCGCGAATGAGCGAGGCCCGCCATCCCGGCGGGCCTCGCTCATTTTTTGCGCACGTGGGAGGCGGAGTCTTTCAGGCCAAACCGACGGCAAACCGAGGGCCAAAAGGGCGGCCTTCCGCCTGCCTGGAGCGATTTCGCACTCAGGTCGGCTGTTTTCCGCACACATTCGTTCCGTTAGGCTCGACGCCGGGCAAACACGCCCCCGATAATACGGATATCCCACCTGCCAATCCCTCCACATCCTGCCACGGGGATTTTCATGACGATTCCATACTACGCCTCGCGGCGTTCGATGCTGCAGTCCGCCGGAGCTGGCTTCGGCTGGCTGGCCGCCCGCGGGCTGACTCAGGCCGCGATCCCCTCCACTGCGTCCGCCACTGGTCCGGCCGTCAGCCCAACGTCAGCCGTACCACGGGGGCTGCATTTCCCCGCCAAAGCCAAACGCGTCATCTTTCTGTTTATGAATGGCGCGCCATCGCATGTGGACACGTTTGATCCCAAACCGGCACTCGCCAGATATGCGGGGCAGTCGCCCTCCGAAAAAGTCGAGCGTTCTTCAAAGGCCAGTGGCTACATGCCATCGCCGTTTCGCTTTCGCCCGCACGGAGAAAGTGGGGTCGTGATGAGCGAACTGCTGCCCCATCTGGGCCGACACGCGGACGACCTGTGTGTCATTCGCTCGATGCACACCAACGAGCCCAATCATGAGCCGGGACTGTTGATCATGCATTCCGGTCACCCGCAGCCGGTGCGACCGAGTCTGGGATCGTGGGCGTCATACGGACTGGGCAGCGAGAACGAAAACCTGCCCGCGTTTGTCGCCCTGTGCCCCGGGCGCCCCGTGGTGGGGCCACAGCTGTGGTCCAGCGGTTTTCTGCCGGCCGTCCATCAGGGTACGGCCGTCGACACCAACCATCTGGAAGTTGACAAACTGGTGGCCAACATTCGCCACCCCAGCATGGGCCGCAGCAAACAGCGCGACCAGATTGATTTGCTGCAGATGCTCAACCGACGGCACGCCGCACAGCGACAGAACGAAGACACGTTTGACGCTCACATCAAAGCCATGGAGATGGCGTTCCGCATGCAAAGCGAAGCGGAAGAAGCGTTCGATGTGTCAAAAGAACCAAAGCACGTTCGCGACTCCTACGGCGAAACTGTCTTTGGACAAAGCTGCCTGCTGGCTCGAAGACTGTGCGAACGCGGCGTGCGGTTTGTGCAGGTCTACTATGTGGACAAAAAGGGCAAGCAGCCGTGGGACACGCACAACAAAAACAACGCCCGGCACCGCACCCTGTGCGCAGACAGTGACCGTGCGTCGGCGGCACTGCTCACCGACCTGAAGAACGCCGGCCTGCTGGATGACACGCTCGTCGTCTGGGGAGGAGAGTTTGGTCGCACGCCGTTTGCTCAAAAAGACAAAAGCGGCAACATGGCCAATGCAGGCCGCGACCACCACGCAACCGGCTTTTCCATGTTTATGGCCGGCGGCGGCGTGAAGGGGGGGACGATGTACGGCAACACGGACGAATTTGGCATGCACGCTGTGGAAAATCGCGTGCACGTGCACGATCTTCACGCCACAATTCTGCATCAGCTGGGCGTCGACCACACCAAACTGACCTACCGCTACTCGGGACGAGACTTCCGCCTGACGGACGTCCACGGCGAAGTGGTACAAGACATTCTGGCTTAGCGACCAGTGGGCCGGGCGGACCGGAAAGTCCCATGACCTCAGCGGGCAGGCACCGTCAGCCACAGATCGCCGGTTCTGCCGTTGCCGGCGGGAAGTGTGACGGTGGCTTTCACGTCCTGCTGTGGGGCCGTAATCTGCACCACACCCTGAAATCCGCCCGCCAGCTCGTCAGCAGCCACCGACAGTTTCAGCACCACCTTCTTTGCCGAGTCCCCTTTCGGCTCACTCACCACCGGCTCACAGAGCACGCCCTTCGGCAGACCGACGACAGCCATCGTGACAGGCGACGCATGCCCGTTGCTGCGAGTCATGGTGACGGGAATCTCCAGCGGCTTGTCACGCGGCAGCACAAAAGCGTCCGCAGCCACCGTGGCGGTCACTGAAGGCAACAACGGCCGTATCGTCAGTCGATAAAAGTGTCGTGCACTGCCTGCCTGGTAGCGGTCCGCAATGCGGACGCGGTAAGTCCCATCCTCTGAAATGGTCACAGCCAGCCGGGCATCAAAGTTATCGCGGGCGATGTCATCGGCCGTCTTTAAGACTTTGCCGCTTTCATTCAACAGCGTCAGCACGGCGTCCAGCGACGAATGCTGCGCAAATGCCGCCACGAGAAACTCCAGTTTGTCGCCCTTTTGCGCTCGAAAAGAAAACTCGTCTTCTTCGCCACTTTGCGAGATCACGCCGGAAACGGACAGCGGCACGCTCAACGGACCTGGAGCGTCGTCAATTTCGGCTTCGGCAAAGCTGGGCAGTGATGACCGTCCAATCTCCACAGGCACTGTCACATCCTCGATGGCAAACGACTTTGGCCGCAGCGGACTGACGACCACTGTCTGCAGATGTTCCGGGATGTTCCAGCCCGACAGCCGAACTCTCGACTCCACGCTGCCATCCACCGCGGGAGGACGTACATGATCGACGAACGCCTCTGTCGTCGTCGTCAGTCGATAGACATAAGTGCTCGCCCCGGCCAGACGAATCGTGCTATTGGGGCTGGACGGAAAACCAAACACACGCACGAAGTATTCCCCGGTCGTTGCAGCGGTAAACACCAGTTCGGGATCGAGCTGATGGTCGTCATCATTGTGGGACAGCACAGTCCCCGAGGCATCGACAATCTGCAGCACCGCATCCACGGGAGAATTCAGGACCTGGCTGGCCGTCAGCGAACACACGACCGTCTGTCCGGCAGTCAAAGACAGGCCGTACACATCCACATCTCCCGATTTGCCAAGTGTTCCGTTGACGGTGGTCGCGGAATTATCCAGTTTCATCGCGGACGCCACCCGATCGTTGGGTTCCGTTTCAGACACCTCCTCAATGACGCCCACCACAAACGGAACACGGGGGCCGGCACCAGCACGATTGTGGCACCGCAGCCAGTGCAGTCCGCCACTGGCGTCTGGCGGAATGTGCACCACTGCCGACTTGCCATCCTCGGCGAGCGTCAGCGACAGCTGCCCGCGATCCGTCCAGAATACACCGGCGGGTGTCCCGGGGCTTCCGGTCAGACGGACATCCACCCGAGTGCCCCGCTGTCCTCCGGGCGGAAACACGCGGGAGATGGTCGGAGGCTTGTGTTCCGCGGTCGCCCCGTTCTCATCGGCCGCAACACGCCTGCTGCCCAGCAGCAGCAACGTGAGCACGAATGCTGTGACTGCCGTTCGCACGTTCAGATCAACTCCCGAATGGGTGTTGGGTCGCTCACCAGATGCGTAGGTCGCCCCTGCGGTGTGTAAAGAATCTGGCCGGGATCGATGCCCAGTTTGTGATAAATGGTCGAGACAAAATTCTCCGGCGACAGCACCCGATCCACGGCCGAATAGCCCTTGCGATCTGTCGCCCCCACCACCGTTCCACCGGGCGTCCCGCCGCCAGCCATTAGCACGCTCATGGCGTTGGCCCAGTGGTCACGTCCCGCTTTGGTGGCATCGGACAGCACGCTCAGTTTGGGCGTGCGGCCAAATTCGCCAAGAGCGACCACCAGCGTATCGTCCAGCATCCCGCGGTCCTTCAAGTCGCCGATCAGGGCGGCGACGGAGCTGTCCCAGCCAGGCAGACGTTTTCGCAGCAGCCCAAAGATATCCCGATGGTGATCCCAGCCGCCGTCGTAGACAGTCACAAACGGCACGCCCGCTTCCACCAGTCGCCTTGCCAGCAGACATCGCTGACCAAACGGATTGCGACCGTAACGTGTGCGTGTGGCGCCCGATTCCTGTTCAATGTCAAACGCCGCCTGAGCTTCCGGCGAGGTGACCAGATTGTACCCCTGTTCGAAGTACTGATCGAAGGCAGCCACCGGATCGGCGGCCGCCTCATCGTTCAGACGCACCATGCGGTCAACCTGCTGTCGCAGGCCCGTTCGCACACCAAAGCGATCCTCCGACAATCCTTTAGGCAGCGCTACGTCCCGCACCTGAAAGGCCGAGCGATTGGGGTCATCGGCCACCACAAACGGAGCGTAGCGAGCGCCCAGAAAGTTGGGCCCACCGGAGCGGGACATTCGTGGCATACTGAAATACGGTGGCAGCCCGTTGTCTTTGCCCAGTTGCCGTGCGGCGACCGACCCGATGCTGGGGTGGAAACTGACGAAGGCCCCGCAGCCGACCGGAATGCGGGGTGGAGCGCCCGTCATCATGTAATGATTGCCGGCGCCGTGATTGCCCTGGTTGTGCCGAATCGAACGAATCATCGCGCAGTCATCCAGCATCCCGGCCAGCTGCGTCATGTGTTCTGAATAGTGCACGCCCGCCACCGACGTGGGGATGCTGCCGAACTCGCCTTTAAATTCTGCCGGAGCATCGGGCTTGGGATCGAACGTTTCAAAGTGCGAAGGCCCGCCATCCATCCAGATGAGGATACATCGCTTTGCGGTGGGAACCGGCCCTGTGCCGCTGTGCTGAGATTCGCCCACAGCGCGAAGACTGTTCACAAGGCCCGTTCCCAGCAATGCCCCCACACCCAGTTGCACGGCGTTACGACGAGTGATGCCTTCACAGTTTCTGAAATTTGCCATGGCGTTCGCTGTATTAGTTTTGAAAGACAAACTCGGGAGAATTCACCATCGCCCACACCAAATCCTGCACGGCTTCCGACAACTGCTGTGGATTCTCCTCCACCACAGACCTCACCAGCACCCGTTCTTCGGCCGACGGCGGCCGGGCGTAGACCAAATGATAGACCTCATCGGCCAGCTGTCCGGCATCCTTAAAATGCGACACCAGCTGCGACACGCGGCCGTCTTTGCTTAACAGTTCGCTGTGCAGCTGCTGCGAATTCATCAAATGCAGCGACTGCACAACAGTGGAATCCCGCGTGCGTTCGCAGGGAGGATCCTGATTGGGATCCGGCCGCCCAAACGCATCCAGAAAGTACGACTGCGTGCGATGCGTCCAGATCTGCCTTGCCGAGGTGCCCGGCGGCATCGCATCGAACGCCGGCTCCACGCCGGAGACGTAGGTGAAGCCGTCCCGGAGGACTTCCGCCCGCAGTCGATGGCGATAGTGTCGCGAGTAGTTGCGGGTGTCGGCCGTATTGGTGTCATTCGGCAGTGAGCTGAGTTGATAAACGTGAGATTTGGCAATCACCCTGACCAGCTCAGTCAGCGAGTAGTCGTGCTCTGCAAAGTGTTCTCCGAGTGCCGCCAGCAGCGCCGCATTGGACGGCGGATTGGTGGCCCGCAAATCGTCGACCGGCTCCACCAGTCCGCGGGACATCAGATCAGCCCAGACGCGGTTGGCCATCACCTGGGCAAAGTAAGTGTTGTCGCCGGAGGTCATCCACTTCGCGAGCACGTCGCGAGGATCCGTGTCATCCGACGTGACGGGGGCCTCACCGTACAGCGGACGGGGCGTCATGACTTCACCGGTGGCCGGATGGGTCACGCTGCCTTTGGTTCCCGCGTAGACAAATTCTTCAGAACCGGAGATGGGAGGCGAAACGCCCCGCCCCTTGCGACCGATCTTCGCAAAGTACGCGGCAAAGCTGTAAAAGTCGTCCTGCCCCCATTTTTCAAACGGATGATGATGGCACTTGGCGCAATCCAGCCGGATGCCCAGAAACAGCTGACTGACCAGCGTCGTCACTTCATCTGGAGTGCGACGGTCCCGAAACAACGTCACCGCTCCATTGCGCCATGTTCCACCACGAGCCGTGACCAGTTCAGTTACAAACTGATCCCACGGCATCCGCTGATGAAATCGCTGGCGAATCCACTGGTCATAGTTGAGCACCGTCTTGATGCCCACGCGATAGGGGTTGGGCCGCAGCAGATCCATCCACTTGTTTGCCCAGTGGTCCGCAAAGTCGGGCTCCTGGACGAGACGATCGACCAGCCGCGAGCGTTTGTCGTCTGACTCATCGGCCAGAAACTTCCGCACCTCGTCGGCATGCGGCAAACGCCCGCAGATATCTGTCGTCGCCCGCCGCAGAAAAGTCGCGTCGTCACACACGCCGGATGGCGTAATATTCAGTCGCTGCAGCTTATCCCAGACCAGTTCGTCAACGAAGTTCTGCCGTGGCAGTGCGGCGTACACAGCACCCTCGACCGTCTGCTGCCGCGGAATCGTGACTTCACAAACGGCAATCTGCCCCATGAACCGCGCCATGATGGCCGCCTCACCCGTGATGGAGCCAGCCGTCACCTGTCCGGCTTCCGTGACCGCGGCGATAGGCGCTTCGTTAGACTGGAAGGCAGCCAGCCGCGTCACGTCTTTTTTAGAGCCGTCACTGTACCGGGCCGTCACGATCAACCGCTGCTCGGCCCTGGGCTTAAGCACAACACTCGGCGGCGAAACGGAGATGCCCGTCAGCTTCGGCGTGCCGTCGATACGCCGCGGGGCGCCCGAACGAATCCAGTTCAGAATTGTCTGAAACTCAGGTCCGTCCGGAGCAAAACGACGGCCGCCCCCGTGAGGCACCAGACCGGATGGTTTCGTCAGCAGCAGGCTGCGCCGAGGCACGGCGGGAAACAAGCGCCGCCCCCGGCCCTCTTTGACGATGGCGTCGTAGTCGAAATCGGAATCAAAGCCCAGCAGAGACAGTTGAAATCCCCCCTGACCGCGGGCCTTGCCGTGACACGGGCCAGACGTACAGCCGAAACGCGTAAAAATTGGCTGCAGGTCGTTGTCAAAATCGATGCCAGACGGTTCGTTGGCGACATCCTTCTGCGCCGCAGCCGTCGTCTCGTCCTCTGTGACACGGCCCTCGCCTGCAACGCCTGCCGCACGCACAGATCGCCCCGACAACGCCAGCAGGGCGCACGCGAAAAGCAGCGGGTATCGATGGGAAATCGACATATCGGTTGCCGGATGGAAGGTGGGAGGCTCAGGCAGGGACCTGAAGCTTACCACATCCGTTCCGACAGACGCCACCAATTCTGTTGATTACCACGTGCCTGTGCGGATTTGCGGCCCTCGGCGGTCGCGCTCCCAGACCTGCGGCCCTGCCTCAGCTGAGCCGCATCAGCCGCCTCGGCCGCCCACTAGCTGACTGTGAATGCAAACGCTGCGCTCCAGTCACCCGCCGTGCCGCTTTCAGAGAATCCCCGCAGCCACGCGCGGTATCCGCCAGCTGCCAGAACTTCTGTGGCGGTATACGTCAGGGCCGTCAGATCGGTCAGATGGATCACCCGCGGGGTCCCCCCGTTTTGATTGACCCACAGCTCATAGCGGACTGCGTTTTCAATCGCGTTCCAGGTAAAGAGGGGGCTCGTGTTGTCGGACACACTTGTGATTTCACCGCGTCCGGGCACGCCGGACGAAGCCACCACAAAGCTGAACGCCGCACTCCAGGCACCGGGTGTCTGCCCCGGATTGCGCAGCCGCACCCAGCCGCGATATTCACCATCTCCCAAATCGACAGACGGTGTGTGAGCGAAGCCTTCAATCGCCGTTTCATGCACCACGCGTGCCGCCCCACCGACCTGATTGACCCACAGCTCATAGGTGCCTGCCGGCCCCTTCCACTGAATTTCCGGACGGGCGGTGGACTGCGTTCCCACCGGGGCGATCAGCCGACCGGTCGACACAACTTCAAACGTCAAACCGTTACTCCAGGCCGCCTGCACGTTGTCATCTTCTGCCTGCACCCAGATGCGGTACTCGCCGTCCAGCAATGGCTCGGTCGGCGTAAATGATGTCCCTGACACCCGCGTGCGGATCACCTGATTCTCGACACCGATGTGATTCACCCACACGTCGTATTCCGTGGCGCCGTTTGAGGCCGTCCACTCAATGGTGGGCGTGTTGTCAGAGGTCTCGCCGCCGCTGGTGGTAATCGTGGCGGCCTCAAGCCCGATGGAAAACGAGCTGGCCGCACTCCACACGGCTGACGCCTGTCCGTTGTAGGCCCGCACCCAGACCACGTAATCGCCGGTCGGCAGATCTTCGCCAGGCGTAAACGAAGTGCTCGTCAGAGTCTGCTCGCGAATAATGGCAGCCGGCCCTCCCGTGCGATTCACCCACAGTTCATAGTGAGTCGCACCCGTGCTTTCCGTAAAGGTAAACACGGGGCGCCGTTCCACCCCATCCCCAGGCGCCGTGATGGACGAAGACAGCGGTGCCTCCACGGCCACTTCAATTTGTTCGGTGACCACGTTGCCCTGCAGGTCGGTGGCCGTGACGGTCAGGTATGTGGTCCCCGCGACGCCCTGATTTGTGACCAGTTGAAGCTGTCCATCGACAATCGAAGGTGTGACCAGCTCAGGATTGCTGTTGCCGGTGACAGCGTACGTCAGTTCTGAAACCACATGCGTGTCCATGAAGATCAGATTCTCACGCAGCACATCGTTCTCAACCTCGCCCTGAATGGGCAGCTCTGCAAAAACGCCCTGCGCATTGACGATTTCCAGATCCCCAATCGCGTCCACCACCGTCATGCCGTCAAACAGCACCCGACCAAACACGGTGAAGCCGCCGTTTTGCGGATCCAGAATCGACGCATTGTCGCTCATGTTGATGAACCACTGAGACGTGGCACTGTCGGGATTGTTGGCCACCTTGGCCATGGCCACCGTGCCTCGCACGTTCAGCGGTGTGCCCGCTTCCAGTCCGCCGATTTCCGGGTCAAACCAGCGATCAAATTCATTCACCACCGTACCGTTGTTGGGCACAGCTTCCACACTGCTGCCGTCCGGCCAGCGAAACCCGCCGCCCTGAATGATGGCCAGCGGATCGACAGGATCACTGCGGTGCAAAAACATGTTGTCGTAGCTGCCGGCATTGGTCAGATCGACAAAGTTCTGTGCCGTAACCGGCGTGATCTCGTCGTAGGTTTCGATGATAATGTTGCCCAGCACCGTATCGAGCTGCACGGTGGACCCGGTCACCTCCGGATCATCAAAAAAGTGGCTCAGCGTCAGGCGGGACGTCTCTCCACTGGTTGGCACGTGCACGTCGGGCAGCGGCACCAGACTGGTGGCCACCAGCAACTGGCGGACTTCCAAAGCGTCCACGCCGCGACAAAACGTAACGCCATGTCGGCCCCTGCGCCGGTCACGACGATATATGGCCGTACCAATGACCGTCCCATTCAAGGTCCCCGCGACAGCGGCAACCAGCGAACGCTTAAGTAATTTCAACAGCGAACGGACAGACATACTCACTCCATTGAGTCATCAGCACCGGGACCGGAAACGCCTTCGTGGCAGCAAATTGTTGCACAGTTGCGTCCCTGGAAGCAAGATGATCTGATGACTGCCGTCTCGTGATCCGCCTGTGATCGGACCGTCGCCCCCCGTTCTCCTTCTCACCTGGAGAGTTACTGCATGCTTCGTTTCCTGCCTGTTTTACTGGTTCTGACTGGCCCTGCTTCATCGCTGTGCGCTCAAACGGCCATCGCCCCATCGGGGGTCCCTCAATCTGCGGCCCCTCAATCGGGGGGCCCTCAATCTGCGGCCGAACAAATCAAGCCCATCACAAACTTCGTGTTCATCATCTCTGACGACCTGAAGGCCAGCGTGCTGGGATGCTACGGAGACAAAATCTGCAACACCCCGAACATCGATCGACTCGCGGCCGAATCCGTCGTGTTCGATCGAGCCTACTGTCAGGGTGTGGTCTGCGCGCCGTCTCGCAAGAGCCTGATGTTCAGCCGCTATCAGGGCAAAGGGGCGGTCAACATGGGCCAGTACTTTCGTGAGCACGGCCACTACTCGGCGCGGGTTGGCAAGATCTATCACATGAAAGTCCCCGGGGATATTATCGCGGGTACCGACGGGCAGGACGAGCCGTCTTCATGGACCGAGAAGTTCAACTCCCCAGGTCGTGAGGCCCATACGCCCGGCGATTACGCGTGCCTGAATCTCAACATCTTCACAACCGATGAAGAGAATCGTCAGTCGACCGCCATGCCGCATCGCATGTTTGTCTCTGTGCAGTACGACGGCAGCGGCGCTGATCAGCCGGACCACAAATCGGCCACCAAAGCCATCGAACTGCTGCAGCAGCATCACAAGAATCCCTTCTTCCTCGCGGTGGGCCTGATTCGTCCACACTATCCGATGGTGGCCCCCCGACAGTTCTTTGATCCCTATCCGTGGCACGACATGCCGCTGCCGGCCACGGTCGACAATGACCTGGAAGACATTCCCAAACTGGGCATCGCGCGAACCAACAATACAAGGAATGACATCGGCAAGTATCCGGACAATCAAAAGCGGATGTGGTCTGCCTACTACGCGTCTGTCTCCTTCATGGATCAGCAGGTGGGCCGAATACTGGACGAACTGGAACGCCTGAGGCTTCGCGACACCACCGCCATCGTGTTCTGCAGCGATCACGGCTATCACCTGGGCGAACACGGCTTCTGGCAGAAGTCCAACCTGCACGACGAAGTCACCCGGGTCCCGCTGATGATGTCCGTCCCCGGCATGACACCTGGCCGCAGTCGCTCTCTGGTGGAACTGGTGGACATCTTCCCCACTCTGGCCGAGCTTTCCGGCCTGCCGGCTCCCGTCGGTCTGGACGGCCGCAGCCTGGTGCCACTGCTGAAAGATCCCACCGCGAAAGTTAAGGACAGCACACTGTCCTTTAACAACGGCTACGGCCTGCGAACCGACGGCTTCGCCTATACACGCTACAAAGACAGTACTGAAGAACTGTATGACATGACGGTCGATCCGGAGCAGTTCACCAATCTGGTGACCAACCCCGTGCACAAAAAGACGCTGACCGCACACCGACTGATGCTGCGCAACCGACTGAAGATGCTCGGCATAACGCTCAACGCCCGCCTGCCGGCCAATCGCTGACGGATCGGGAACAAGGTCACACCGCGCACAGAAAGGCCTCACCCGCAGACGGATGAGGCCTTTGTGCTTGTTCGTGCGACAGCAACTTCCTGCTAGGAGCGGGCCCCGGAATATTTCATGGGCAGCCACGCGCCGTTTTCGGCACTACTGGCCACACACTGCTGAATGAAGTACATGCCTTCGGCACCGTCATAGACGTTCGGGTAGATGGTGTCTTTCTTCTCAAACGACTCTCCGGAGGCACGTGCCACCATCGCGTCGTAAGCAAAGCGGTACACGTTGGCGAAGGCTTCAAAGAAAGCTTCCGGGTGACCTGACGGCAGGCGGCAGGCCGACGCGCCCATCTCATTCATGAACGGAGCGTTCGGGTCGCGAGTGTACATCTGATGCGGTGAGCCATTCTTACGAACGATCATCACGTTGGGCTCTTCCTGACGCCACTGCAGTGCGCCTTTTGTGCCGTCCACTTCGATGAACAGATCGTTCTCACGTCCGTGGGAAATCTGGCTGGCGGTGACCGTTCCCAGGGCACCATTGCTGTAACGAACCACGGCATGGCCGTAGTCATCCAGCGCCCGTCCGTCGGCAAAAATCTTCAGGTTGCAGCTGATCTCTTCGGGAATCAGGCCCGTCATATAGCGCCCCAGGTTGTAGGCGTGCGTGCCGATGTCTCCAAACGCGCCGGCGGCTCCTGATTTCGACGGGTCCGTTCGCCACGCGGCCTGCTTCTGATCTTCAGACTCCAGACGGGTTCGCAGCCAGCCCTGAATGTAGTTGGAGCGAATCGCATTGATCTCACCCAGTTCACCGCTAAGGATCATTTCCCGCGCCTGACGCACCAGCGGGTAGCCCGTGTAATTGTGAGACACAGCGAAGACCACGTCGCTGCCTTCCACCGCTTTGACGAGTTCTTCCGCCTGCGCCAGGTCGAACGTCATCGGCTTGTCGCAGATCACGTTAAAACCGGCTTCCACGGCCGCTTTGGCAATGTCAAAGTGCGTGTGATTGGGCGTAGCCACACTGACAAAATCAATGCGTTCGCCTTCCGGCAGAGCGGCTTCTTTCTCCAGCATTTCGCCATAGGACGTGTAAGCGCGGGACTCGGCAATGTCGTAGGCGGGAGCCGAAGCCTTCGCCCGCTCCGGGTTGGACGACAGGGCTCCGGCCACCAGCGCAGCTCGGTTGTCCAGCACGGCAGCCGTCGCATGAACGCGGCCGATGAAGGATCCCTGACCGCCTCCGACCAGCGCCATCTTGAGTTTGCGATTGAGTGCCCCGTTGGTTGTGTCCGTCACTGCGGTTCCTTTCCCTGCGATCGATGGCCGATCGACTTTTGAATCTGCGTAAATGATTTTCCGCCCAGCCGCGATCTTCTGGCCCCGCCAGCCGGACCCGCAAAAATATACTGCGACCCTCGTGCAAAACAACTCAACGCCTGCCCGGAACACATTCCCACGGGATTCCTCGCCCCTCGGCCAGCCAGCCACTTGGAATGCTGCCCGCAATCCACTCCAATTCGGCGGTGGGAAAATAGTTTCATCCGTCGGCCGATCGTCGACGTTTCTTCAGGGACCGCTCACTCTCAGAACAAGTCTCTATGTCGGAAACCGAACCCAACCAGCCGTCAGGCCCCAATTCTGCAAACGCAGAGCCACAGGCACCAGGCTCTGCAAACGCAGAGCCACAGGCACCAGACGCTGCGAACGCAGCCTCCCCCCAGACCAGTGCTGCGGCAGGCTCACTGTTTCAACTGCGGCACGAACCGCCCCGCTGGCTGGGCATTCTGGCCGGCTGCCTGTGTATGGTGCTGTGCGGCGTGGCGTGGTTTGTGGCGACCACGGGGGCCGGAGAGGATCGCTGGCTGGGACACAATCAGCTGCCGTCGATTCCGGAAACTCTGGAACGCCTGCCCGAAGTGCTCGACAGCGACAGCCCGGAGCGTCACATCTGGGACAACACGCTCGTTTCGCTCAAACGCGTGATCATCGGCTTTGCTCTCGCCGTGGCCATCGGCATACCGGTGGGTGTGGCGGCCGGCTGCTTCCCCATCATCCGCAACTTCTTTGCGCCGCTGGTTCTGTTTGGACGCAACATTCCCATCGCCGCGCTGATCCCGCTGGTGCTGGCCCTGTTTGGGACAGACGAAACCCAGAAGTATATGTTCATCTTCGTGGCCTGCGTGTCGTTTATTATCGCAGACACCATTGATGCTGTCAGCGAAGTGGCTCAGCGTTATGTCGAAACCGCCATGACGCTGGGCGCTGCCCGACTGCAGATCGTCTTTAAAGTCCTTGTGCCCCTGGCCATGCCGATGGTCTTCAATTCGCTGCGAGTGCTGTTTGGCCTGGCGTTTGGCTACATCATGCTGGTTGAGTTCATGCACGAGGGCGAGGGGGCCGGGGGACTGGGTTTTCTGCTGAACATCGCCCGCCGGCGTTCGCTGACCGAATACACGGTCATCATCATCCTCACGATTCCCATTGTCGCGTACCTGATTGATCAGATACTGTTTGTCACTCAGTGCTGGCTGTTTCGCTGGAAGTACGCGGCCGTCGCTGAAAAAAGCATGTCTTATCGGCTGGCGCGCTTTGTTGTCCAACTGTTCTGGAAAGGCAAAGCACCGGCCAGACCCGTTTCCTGACAGCCTCGCTGTCTTCCCGTCATGAGGGCCGCCATGACAGCCAGTGCACCCCGATCAATGGCACGGATCTTACATTACGCCTGGGTGAGTGGGTCACTGAGCCTGCTGTTTGCCTCCGTGGGATGTTTGTCCGGCGGTTCCGCGAGTCCTCTGCCGACACTGGCCGACGTCTCCCAGCTTTCAGTGAAGATCCCGGCACGGTTTGCCTCTTTCTCCCCTCAGGCGGGCCGCACAGCAGCACAGACCAGCACCGCGGACGAAAGCACCACCGGCGGGCCCGCCGCAAAGCCACGGTACGTCGCCCGCCCACTCATCGACAATATCCTGTTTGGCCCTCGACGTTCGGCAGAACACGGCACCTGGACGCTGCCCCCCAATACCGAGGACGTCCGATTCTCATCGGCCGATGGTACCCGACTGCACGGATGGCTGACGCGCGTGCGGCAGCCGCGACACGTCATCCTGTTTACTCATGGCAACGGCGGCAATGTGGCCTATTGCGGCGGCATCCTGCGAGTCATCAGCGAACGCTTTCAGGCCACCTGCCTTGCGTTCGACTACCGCGGCTATGGCCGAAGCCAGGGGCAACCAACGCTGGAAGGCGTTGTGGCCGATGCTTCCGCGGCCCGTGCGTTTCTTGCGAAAACGGCGGGCGTGCCGCCCGAGCGGGTGATACTCTGGGGCCACTCCATGGGTGGTGCCATTGCCATTCAACTGACGCAGGAGCTGGCCCCCCAGGCCCTCATCCTGGACAGCACCTTCTCCAGCCTGCGAGACGAAGCGGCGCACATCAGCCCCAACCTCGCCTGGATGGTCAGCCGCAAGCTGTGGAATTCAGCGGATGTCATCTCCAGTTACACGGGCCCGCTGTTCATTATGCATGGAGATGCGGATCGCGTGATTCCCTGGACCCAGGGACGCGCCCTGTTTGAAGCCGCCAGCGAGCCGAAGCAGTTTCTCAAACTGCCGGGCGGCCAGCACAACACCAGTCTGCGACATCCGGACGCTCTGCAGCCGCTGACAGACTTTCTTCGCCGAAGTCAGAGCGGCAACGCCAATACCACCCCCTGATTTCCACAGAGGCAGGCCCAACAGATCAGAAATTTCGGGACGATGGACGGAATGACTTCGCGATGAACAGTGTCAACGCAAAAAAACACCGGCTCCGGGACAAGCCCGAGGCCGGTGTGGAGTCGTTTCAGTCAGCAAGGAGAAAACCAAAAAAGGAAGCTGTTGCAATTCATGGTGTCAAATCAGCGCTTCCTAATGACCTGGAGAGGAACATTCGACGCCGTTGCTATTTAAGCAGTCGCACCGATTTTGGTCCTGGCCATATGGCAAGTCTTCATTCCCATTTTGGCACACAGACTGACATCAGTAATTCAGTCAATTGTACCTTTTTGTCATTCACCACACCCCTAGGGGAAAAACACCGGCCGAACAGCACTCGGCCGGCGCGACCTCGAAAGATGACGTGCATCCGGTGAGGACACCCTCGCAGGATGGTTCAAGCATCGAGAAATCGGTTTCAAATGTGCAGCGTGTTGTGTATCGCCTTGTAATTCTGCAGATTGGGACAGCTCCCCGGTGGAATGTTCCCTAAGGCCCGCCCTGAGCGCCATAGCCCGCAGCGCACCCGTACGTGCGAGTTCCCACGCACGTACGTAGTCGGATCCACAAGCTAGGCCGCGGCCTCACAAGCATCCCTCTGGCAGCCTGCCGCGGAATCCAGAAGTCGCACCGTCAGACCAGTCGCCCCCGACCACTGCCCGGACGGCTCCCCCGCCGTGGACGGATCGAGGCTTCTTCTCACCGGCCGTTCTTTGGTGCGGAGTCTGTTCCGCCCTATCTGCCTGACCTCCTTTTCAACGGACCCGTTTTGAACCAGATCGATGGCCCGCGTGTCCTGTTTGCTTCGATCGAACGTCAGTCTGGCCAGCAAAATTGCAGGTTTCCCTTAAATTTTCGCCTCCAGACACCCGATTGATGTGCGAACAGTGGCAGGAATCGTTAAGGTTCCCCCTCGGCCGCCGCCCGATCTTGAATCAGAGATCAGCGTCGACCACAAGATCCGCACCTGTAGCTCAACTGGATAGAGCACCGGTCTACGAAACCGGAGGTTGGAGGTTCGAACCCTCCCAGGTGTACTGCTTTTTCCCACGTCAAACCGACGTGGGATTTTTTTTGTACTCACCGTTTGTACTCACCAGCTTTCTCGTGCACCGGCTCACTGCTCCAATTCGCCGCCAAAAAGATCTGAGAGCTTGTCAGAGGCGGCAGCCTGAGCACCTTGCATGAGGTGGACATACATGTTGGCAGTGGTGCTAAAGTCTGCGTGACCAAGGCGGGCTTGGATGACCTTCATGTCGACCCCCTGAGCCAGCAGAAGACTTGCTTGTGTGTGACGCAGGTCATGGAATCGGACCGAATCCCGTATTCCAAGCTCGTCCCTGATAGGGTTCCAGCACATTCGATTGAAATTTGAGCCACGCAGTCGCCCACCAATCGTGTCTGGATAGACAAGGGGGCAGTTCTCAGGGCTCATGCCTTCAGAAACGGCCGCCTCTCGTCGCTTCACAAGCGTCTTCAGAGTGAGATCATCCAGAGTAACAACCCGGTAGCTCTGCCGGGTCTTTGGAGCTTTCTCATTGTTGCTTGATTTCGTCCCCGTGGCTTTCATCGTCTTTTTGGTAAGCTCTTCAAGCGACTTTCGCACGATCAGTTCTCTCCTTCCGAAATCGACGGCAGACCATTCAAGCGCGAAAATCTCACGTAAACGCAGTCCGGTAGTTATGCCAAGAATGATCACTCCACCAAGCCTGTTCTCACTGCAAAGTCGCATCAGGCTTCGGCACTCGTCAAGTTCGAGTGGACGGACCTCCCGTCGTTGAACTCTTGGCTTATCAATGGCGGCAGTTGGATTGTGCGATATCAGATTGAGTTTTATGGCCTTGTTGAGAGCGTTCCGGAGAATGCGAATCGACTTTGCTCTTTGATTGTCGCTGTATCCCTTTCGTTTCTGGTCGGCCTGCCATCGCTGAAGATGCTCCCCGTTTAACTGCGACATTTTCAAGTGACCAATGAATGGAACGACGTGTAATCGAGTGACCGATTCGTATTCTTCATAAGTTTTCGCCGCCTTGTTGACTGCAACGTCATCAGCGAGCCAGCGGCTCAGATACGACTCCAGTGAATCGTTCGAAGCTACCGCATCTTGCCCCTTTCGAGCTTGCTGACGGAGCACTTCCAGCTTTGCAGCCACATCGGCCTGACGCTGACCGTAAACAGTTCGTTGACGCCGCTTCCCTTCAGAGTCGTTTCCAAGACTGATTCTTCCCACCCAAACGCCATCCTTTCGCTGAAAGATCGTTCCCTCTCCATTCGCTCTCTTGCTCATACTGCCATCTCCTGAGAAGACTTGCTCGATCTTGTTAACGCTTGATGCTGCATCACAAAACGCCGTGTTTCCGTATGCGACTGAAGCATGTGCACGACAGAATCAGCCCCCCATTTTTCGATCAGCACTCTCCCGGCAGACCTCATGATTTGCAGCAGCGTCTTCTTGAAGTCTCTCTTGATCCCCAGTGCATCCGCTATCCGTCGTCGATCCTTCGCATCACCTAAGTGCAGGTCGTTCTGATAGACCAGCTTGGCAACTTCGATTGCTCGGCTGTCCACGAGATGCCCTCGACAGATCCTCTCGAGTTCACGGAGTATCACTTCAGCGTCACCATCTCCCGGGCACTCATCCATTGAGATCAGTTGGTCATCGGAGATCTCAGGCGTGAATCGGATTTTCAGGGAGTCGATCGCTGGGCTTCGCCAACGCATGCCGTCGTTGATTGCGTTTTCAATGGACTTCCAGAGCTGCTGTTCGAAGAAGGGCGACGTCGCTTCCAGTGTTGCCCGATTGGAATCAGGGTCACCCAAGACTGACTGTACAAGCCCCCAAAATGCATCACTTTCGACTTCTTCGAACAGCTGTGATTCGGTGTCGATTCGGTTTTGGATGCAGTAGTGCCGGGCAACGTTTCTTGCAAATGGCACGTACTTCGTAACAACCTCATTCGGTGTCAGGTCTGCGTTCGGATCGTCTTCACTCTCTTCACTCATAAGCTTCCCCCACCTTCCCCATCAGAAAGAAAGCACACGGGCAGTCAGGCGATGGGGAAAACCTGACGCTTCGGTCCGTCGACCTAGCCCGGTGCGTGAAGGCACAAAACCGCGCATGCGCGTGCAAAAGAACGCTCGGAGTTCCGAGCATGTGATCTAGTCCGTCACGGCTCAACGCTATGCAGGTACAATGCCCGACAAGTGAAGTCCGTTGGTGCAGCGAGCGAAGGCAAGGCTCGCATGGTCGGCAGAAGTACCGAGAATGAAGTCAATCAACATAGAAGCTCGCGACAAATCAGTCGTCTGATTTATGGCTTCCCAGCCGAGACAGCGGTGTTTTCTACACCTGAACGAAGGTCCGCGATTCAATCACGGATCTTCGACGATACTCCTCTCCTTTGTCTTTCACAACGCCACAACCACTCACCCCTGTTTTTCTGTTTAGGCAGTCGCGGAGGCACCAGATATTGTGGTCGGAGTTTCCCGCCATGATGCTGTACTAATCGAACCCTGCCCGACCTTGCAGCTCACGTCGAGTTACTGCTGGCGACAGCTACTTCCAGGACAGCAGAGTGAAATCGGTAAACTTCAGCAATCTCAGGACTCTCCGAGATCATCGTCTGCAAGCCTGCAATGACCTATTCACCTGTGACCAGAGACCTAGTGTCATCACGTCGAAGACGCATTGCTACAATTCCACAGTGATTTCACTGAACCGAAGAAGACACCAACACAGAGTCAGTGTCCTCCTCCCTGCCGAAACGCTAAGCCACACGAAGCCGATAGCAGACGAGGTTCACGTGATGCTCAGGTATTCCGAGTTCCTCAGCAATCTGCTCATCCGTGTAGAAATGCTCCCAAAGCTCACGAATCATGTGATTTCGAACCGTGACCAAGGCCTTCCTTTTTCTGACCCCAACGTTGGTTGAGGATCGCGAAGTCAGCACTGCAATCTCATCCTCAGTCTTTCCCTGACAATACGCTTCAAGAATCTGGCGGTTAAGCCCATCGAGCTCTTTCAATGCCTTCCTGAATCGAAGGACACTGTCAGGCTCCTCAATGTCATCTGGAATCGGTCTCTCACCGGAAGCAATATCCTCTTCAGCCAATGTCCCATTGGCCCTCGCCTCTTCTCGAATTGCAAACTGAACCGGCTGAGTCTGCTTCCGCTGCCGCTTAATCTCCGAAAGCATCCTCCAGACGATCAGTTTCCAGCAGTAACTCTCAAGCTTGACCCCGCGTGACGTGTCGAAGTTCTTGGTGGCGTCCCATAGAGCGAGGTCACCGACCTGAACAAGGTCGTCAAAGATTGACGGCCATCCATGGCAACGAGCAAGGTGCTTGACGACTCCTCTGTGCTCTGTGAACACCTTGAGGCGAACCTCGATGCTGTTGGTGGGGCGTTCGCTTGTTGGGGTGTCCTGGTGGGTTATTTCGTTGGCTTTCATTATTGTCGACGTTCCGTGTCGCACCATGAAATGAAACCGGCCAGGGGGCAACGTCGCCCCCTGCAGCCGGCAACCAACACCCTCGGAAGGATGAACCCGTGTTGTATTGGTGCGCAGACCTCTCCCACGAGTGGGGTCTTTGCGGGGAACACTCGCTAGCCGAAGCAATTGGCCGAGCGTGGAATTGCGAGCAATAGAATGCGTGCGTAGACTGCATCGCAGCCACCGTCCTTCTCTCTGAGGTTGGGCGTTGGTTAGGCGAGGCCGGGAGGTGCGATCTCTCGGTCTCGCTGATTTTTATCTTGCCAGGTTCTCGGCAAGTGTCAAGTGCCAGATGAGTCAGGCTTTCGATGCCTGAACATGCTTCCAGGTTTGACATTAACGTACGAGGAATCAACTGCACGGAGTGGACCGTCGATGCATTTGCGGGGTTCGACGGTCTGACCACGCCGTTTGAGATTGTGCGATTTCGCGTGAGGAGCAGCTGTGCAGTGAAGCGAGAATGAACGGCACCGCTTTAATTGGACTGAATGAATGTGCCTCAGCACAGACCCGGCTTGCACGTAGAGTTTGCTAGGCTACGGCCGAGTGCTGGTCGCTGATCAGGCAGGGGCGGTTTGTTTCGGATTATCTGCACATTGACTTGCCAACGACTCTGCGCACTACGGTACAACCAAGATCGCAAAGAGCCATTCTGGACTCAAATATGTTCTGCTATCAGCCACGCATAGTACCCTTCGCGCAGAATCATCTACGTATCATCTCAGCGTTCGCCGCCTGCCTTTGGATACTGCCGGCAGACGCAGGCATGTCGGAAGATGAGGGTGACCCACGTCAGTATGAACAAGGCTATTTATGGATTGAAGAGATTCCAGGAGGTATCCCAGAGATACCTGATGACGCATGGGGCAAACCTCTCAATGGACTACAGGCTGCACTGACCGTTCCGTCGACCATTAGACTGAATGAGGTCGCTATGGGTTACGTTGTTATAAGAAACGTCAGCGGTCGGACGATTCGCCTGACGCACCCACGGCATATCGAGGTGCTAGGCTTTACGGGAGCATCGACTCCGAGAACGCCTCGTGGTCAGATCGGCCACTGGGAATTGAAGCCTGGGCATCAGATTGCCATTCCATTGCCCCCTATTCAGGTGATTGCAGCAGGCGATATTGGTCGAATCCGTGCGTTCACGAGGGTGACTCCCGGACCTCACAGTCTGTATGCATATGTTGCCACCGTAAACGCCAACGACTACTGGCCGGTCACTGGCGTCGATGGCACGATTCGCAAAATTTCTCCGCGCAAGGATGAATGGACCGGTATGCTCACAATGCCGCGACAACCGATCCAGGTGCTCGGTGAGAAAGTCCCGTTCCATATTACGCCCCCCAAGTGTCTGCCGTCGGATCATGGATTGAGCTATGTGGCTGGACGACCGCCGTCAATAAGTCGAGAGCACACCGCGTGGATCGAAATGGGCGAAGGTCTGAAAATCGCGATCGATTCCTCTCAGGACGCTCATTGGCTGGTGGACTATGGAACATACAGTCGTTCAATCTCATGGGGGCCGATCCCGAGCTCAAGGCTTAAGGATCTGAAGCTACTGGAACGTCTTCGCAGACAAGCGTTCCCATTAATGAAAGAGATCCCCCATGAAGGCAAACTCAGCAAAGAATACTGGCCTGCCAAGCATCACAATCGTTACATGAGCCTGCGGATCAGAGCTCTTGTCGAGAGCGGCCAGCCCCTCGCTGAAATGGGGCTGCAGTTTATCCCGAGCATGAAACTTCCGGGACCAGAACTAACTGTACCTCCAGATGATCTCCTGGTCAGGGCTATACGTGACCGGCGCGTTGAATTGGAACGTTTGGGCCTAGGCCTGCCAATGGAACGTGCTTTGGAGGTTCTCTCAGCTGACGCTGCCCCTATGCCGGACGAATCGCTGTTCGAAATCATTGCCGACACGCAGGTCCCCCAAGGACTCGAAGATGAAGCCTGGGGACCTGCCAACGCCGGACTTCAGGCGGCTGCATTGATGCCCGATCGGCTGATTCCCGATGTGCCATCCAATGTTCGCCTATTCATTCGCAATGTGAGTGATCACGATATCCGATTCGCCGTCAGCGACCTCGCCGGATACGACTACGCCACAGCGGTTGATACCAATGGCAATGTGTTGGAGACAGTAAGGCCTTGGGTTGATCCCATTGCATTTCGTATTATGGGCGGATACGAATCCTATCCTGGTCAATTTCGTCCCAAACCGACACTACAGAACATCCTCCTGAGATCAGGGGCGATCTTCGAACTCGCTACGAAATCAAGTCTTTGCTTTCACCTACCAAAAACGAAGACGGCCCCGTCCTACGTGTTGCCGGAGCACGGGGCGATTGCCGTGACACACGTTACAGCAGAGCCCATGGCTGCCCGCGTCACATGGCATTTGCATACGGCAAACGGAACGGCCTACTCGAAAGATTGGAAACGTCGCATCTGGCCGGCAAAAGGGGCGTGGGCCGGCGTTCTGACAACAGCTCCCACCGAGATTTCGCTGCACCCCGACCAATCTGAAACACCGTAGAGAAGACACTCACGACAAGTCTAAGCTCATTCTTCGGGTGTTATCTGACGGTCCTACTGCTCACATCAGTTCCGTTAGTGGAGCCCCCTATTGGCCGCAAACTGATCGTGTTGCCTTGGTGAACATCGCTTGCAGCCAATGAAATGGAAGGACCCACACTTCGGCTGAAGCTTCTCTGTGCGCAAGAAAAAACGCGACATGTCGCCACGACGCTTGACACAGGTTGCCCCGTCCTGTTGCTGAAGGGGGATCGAGGGGCGGGAGTGGAGGCCACCACCCTACGCAGACAATTTGCCGCCTTCGTCGTTTACTCTGCAGGCTCATCGAATTCGGGAGTGGGGAAGGTGACATCTAACGGTGGCCATTTCTCCGAAATCCCGCGCCTCTCAATGCTAACGATGGCCTCAACGCTGATTGCATGAGCACCGGCCACATAGTCCCGCGAATCTGTGACAGATCTCCCGGCATCTTGTGCTTCGACCAATCGGCTAAATATTTCTCGTTCGTCTTCCGGAGACATGAGCATACCTTTGTTTCAGAGTTGAAGAAACGCCAGCCCGGCATCGAGCCCGACTGGCGTCACCACCCAGGTGAATGACCCGTAAAGGATTCACCTGATCTGCACTAAATTAAGTTCCGACAACTACCAGCGTTTAGGGCGTTCGCTTTTCGGGCGTGCTTCGTTCACTTTTATGTTGCGGCCGCCCAGCGGGCGCTCATTTAGAGCTTCAATCGCTGATTGAGCTTCAGTCGAATCCGACATTTCCACGAAGCCGAAGCCCTTCGACTGGCCGGAGTCTCTGTCGGTTATCACGTTCGCTTTTGCCACCTGGCCAAACTGGCTGAATGCCTCTTGGAGGTCGTCTGATGTGGTCTGATACGAAAGATTTCCTACGTAAATACTTGTCACTTTGTTTCTTCCTCTCAGGTTAGTGATGTGTCAGCTGCAGCAGGTCTGGTCGCTACGGAAGCTTTGTCGAATCAATCGACGAAGTGCACGAGCAAGAGACGCGTCAGGATCGACGCACCGCGCGTTCAAACCAAGCGAAGCACTACAAACCCAGTTTGGAGGCGACACAGCGAGAATCGCGGAAGATCCTCGGGGCGGAAGAAGGACACGTTGCAAGAATTCTGAAGGCAACGGATGAAAGCTATCAGGCAGATCGACGTTTGCTCAGACCAAATCCGGGAATATGAACGATAATGGCTCCGATTGTCGAAGTTGCCGCAAACTGCTCGGCCCTCTGAGGCATTGGGCACTTTAGCAGGTGTGGGGCGGTGACTGGCGCGCAGAAGACCAAAGGGAAGCTCTATCCAACCTCGGAAGATTCCGACCTCAATCCGAACGCTGTCGGTGCATGGTCAAAGGGTTTCAATGAGCGGAGAGGTGAACTGCTGCCGTTTGTTATGGAATCCATCAGGCCGGCAGTGCGTACCGGTTTCCCATTGAAGGAAAACCGACTTTAGCAAGGCAATCGAGCTCGGAGACTAGACCTGCCCGCGGGGCGCGAGTCGAAAAGTGTCCGCGATCGGGCGCTACGAGAGCTTCTAACTGAGTTCTTTCTGTGACTTCCGAATGCGTGTGGCAGTCCGTTTTCGTTCGCTCCTGCGAATGTCACTCGGCTTCTCGTAAGTGTTGATCTGCCGACACTGCGACTTTATACCGGACGTCAATTTTCGAAAACGTCGCAAGGCGTCGCTGAGTTTTTCGTTTGGTCTTAACTTCACTTTGAACATGTATAGCCTCCTGCTTTGGGCAATTACGACACTGCCGACTCGTTGATTTCGGAAACAACCTGAACAGCGTGATGCTATGACTGCACCGAACTGACGTTTTCGCTACTCGCAGCGATTGTTTTTCCTTTTCGAGCCGCGCGCTCTCGACGTTTCTTCGCAGCTTTGGCCTTCTTGTCCATTTCTCGTTTTCGCTTTTCATAGGTGTTCTGATTCGATGCGATAGGGAACTCCATTCAAGTGAGAATTTGATTGAGGTGACACTAAATCGAGAACTCCGGTCGCTCATACAAGGACCGTCAATGTTGCCGAACCGCACATAAAATAGAGGCACATGGTTCGTGTTGATCCCGCAGTAAGCATCATGCCGCAATTGGCCCCGACAAGGACCAGAACAGCAGTGCATAAGCCTTCACTGTTCGCCTGCAGGTGTGAAGTTAGCGGTGACCAGAACACGAACGCCGCCCACATTCCTGGTGGAAAACAGCACAGGTACCACCGAACTGAAGCAGCGAAGTCACAGAAAGGACGCGTCCGGATCGAAGCAGCATGTGCGGCCAGAGTGATCGAAGACGAACTATTGGCCGTCAGATCAAGAATGGGACTCAAGAATCAGTCGCACCATTCTTGCAGCGGAAGCATTAGATCTGCGATACACAATGCTGAATTCAACACAGCTGGGCGAAGCCTACCAAAAATCGGCTGGAAGGCCACCCGAAAATCCCACCAAAGAGCCAGAGTGTGGTGCTTACCTCACGATTCCTGACTTGCTGGGAGCGCAATTCACCCACGGACGATGCAATCTGAAAACATTCGGCCATAAGTCATTCCTCACGCATCGCTTACGAGCAGTGACACTATTGTGACTCGAACTTTGGCAAGTTGGCAGTGTGGAACCCCCAACGAGAAGCTAGACTATCACCTGTTGGAACAAGGATTCGACCCGACTCTGCGTTTCATTCCTCCGTTGAGGGAGAAACGCGTTGTGCAGCGGTCGCCGGAGTAGGCTTCCTCGGGCACTCGCCGACTTTCGCGATGCGAAGATCACGGTACTGGTCGCAACAGATGTCGCCTCCCGCGGTATTGACATTGAAGGCATCACTCACGTTGTGAATTATGACCTTCCCCGCGAGCCCGAATCCTATGTACATCGGATCGGGCGGACTGGTCGAGCAGGGCGTAAGGGGACAGCAATTGCATTTTGCACTGCGTCCGAAAGCGGCGAGCTGAGAGCCATCGAGCGGTTGATTGGCCATAAGCTTCCCGTTGAAGTCAATGAGATCACTCATCAGACGCTAGACCAACCCGAATACAGCTCACAGCCCGCCACGGACAAGACACGCCGGCGCGAAACGAACGACGATCAGACAGCTGCAGTGAAGCCAGCTTCCAATCGTTCGCGGCAAAGACGGCATCGCACACGAGAAAACGTGAATGGCGGTTTGAAGTAGCGTGCTGAGATAGACGATTGGATTCGCGTGTTCACGAAGCTGAGCGTTTCAGCCGAACGAACACGCTCTTATTGAAGCGAAATTGAGAGATGGCAGAAGGCACGATTAAGCGAATCACCGACAAAGGGTTCGGTTTCATAGACACAGGAAGTGACAAAGACTTGTTCTTCCATTCATCCCAGGTCAGCGGCGACGGCTTCGATAATCTTCGGGAAGGGCAACGCGTTTCCTACGACATAGGTAGTGGCCCCAAGGGCCCGCAAGCAGAAAATGTCTGCAGTACCTAATCGTGGCAAGTTGCAGCGAGAAGTGCGTGGGAGAGTGCTCGCTCCCGCGCATCTCATTCCATGAGCGATGGTCAAACGGCATTGTCTCGCGGCTGCAACTGCTAAGGAAAGTGTGCCGCGGATTACAAAGGTTGCATCCCACGGCGCTTTTTACTCACTCGAACCTGCCTCTGGATGATTAACATCGTGGCTGACAATTCGCCGCAACCGAACCGGGAAGAATCGCTCGTCGGAAACGTCATCATTGCGGTTCTGGCATGTGTTGTTCTGATGCTTCTTGGAACCTGTTCGCTTCTCTGGGCTCAGGCCCAGGACGTAGCACTGAAGGCACATGTGCGAGCCCGCATCCAGACTCTCAAGGCCGAACATGAAGCCGCGGAAGCAAAGCACGAGGCCGCATTGCTCCGCAAACGCATAGTAGAACTTGAAGACAGGTATGAACGAGAGACGAGCGGAACGACCAGTGCCCCAGACTTATGATGTGCTTCAGTGTGAGCGATCCACAGCAGCCAAGCTCGAAATCGGAGTCGCATCACCTCGCTCTCTCAGCTTGGCAAGGGCGCACTGCGCTTTTGGAATATCTCCATGTCCGGTGTCCCGTCGTTGCTTTCTCTTCCTTATAGTATAGCCAAAGTACTCGGAATGAGGTCCTAGAGCTTCTGCGGCGCATATGAAGCAAGTATAGGCATCTCAAGACTGACTCAGTGTTGGGAATCTCGACATCCAAGGCATCGGGAACAGAAACGTTGCCGTTCACTCCTCGAAGAAAAGGGAATTCGTGCAAATCGCCGAGCAAACGTCCCGGCGGCATATCTAATTCCCACGAATTTCAAATTTGCTATTCACGTATTGGATCAGCGTTTTCGTCCGTGGCAAGCACGATCGAACAAGGAAACGCCTAAATTGTCGATGGCAGACTCCTATTGTGGACGCGTCAAATCCACGCGAGACTCAATTCAAGTTCTCACGGATGTTCGCATCTTTCGAGGTCACACTGCTGTCTTCCGGTGTTCGAAGTTCATTTCGATGTTCCTATACGGGCATCTGCTCCAATGTGCGCGCTTGCAAAATGCATATACGTCGCGCGCGTATTCACTTCGTTGAAAGAATTCACTTGTTCCTCCAACTCGAGTCAGATACCGGCTCACCTGTCGCCATAAACGTCGAACAGATTCTGCAGATTCGACCGTCACGCGATGACAGAAAACTCACGGTGATTCACATTCCGGGGAGCAGCATCACAGTGAAGATGCCCTTCTCCGATCTCTTGGTGGCTTTGGATGACTTCTAGCCGGGAGCACTCATGATTGGAACGGTCATACAAGTCTCAGGGCGTTACGTCGTCTTCCAGTGTTCTCTTGGCTACGGCACATTGGAACTGCTGGGAGTTCACGCAGTAGTGTGCGGTGAAAAGATTGAGGGGAATTTCTTGCAACTTGGCGCATTGAGCATGGAACGCATCTCAACTGGCCAAATGGAGTTTGCAATTTTGCGAGTAGTGAGCCAGAGCAAGCAGCATGCGGTATTTGCCGCAACGTCATCGCGGGAATAGCTCCCCCGGTACCACGCGATACTGGAGCAACGTGACCCGTGGCATTCAACGGCGTTTTCAGCCACGCGGTCGTTTAACGCTTCGATCGTAGCTATAAGCCAGTTGCCTTGTACTAGCCTGCAGTCAGTCCCAATCCTGTCACCAGTCGTCGCGACAGGACTCTTCTTGTACATGGAACTGTTAAGAGAGAACGCTTCGCGAACTCAGCGTGTTTTCGTGCCTATCAATGAGCAAGGTGGACGTGTCCGTGATTATTTGGAGAGACTGGTTAAACGTGCGTGGGTGAGGCCAACCGCTGTGACCTCGGTCGTGACCACCGACGCGCTGAGCACGGCGTCTCCACGTGAGATTTGTCGCCCAAGACGATTCAACATGAACTCCTCTGAAAAACTGGTACACGGTCGCGCAACCATCATTTCCCATAGTCAAAGTCACGACGCGGAGTAGCCCTGTTTATCTTTCCGCAACACGAAAGACGAGGGGCCCGTGTGGGACTTCCATAGGAAGTTACTCGCGGTCTTTTAGGCTCTTCCGCAACCTCGCGAACATCGCTTTCTCTGCCCTGCAGACTTTGCCGTCCGCCATCGCCACCAATTTCAAGCATCTTAGGACCAGTTTCTTGTCGTGATCGTCTAGGTGTCGAAGCTTTGCCGACGTATACCCAACCGCTGCATGGGGCCCCTCCTGTTCAACAGCGTTGACGAATGAGTTGAGGTCTCGCTTGACGCGTTTCGGCTTAAGTTCAAATCGTTCAGTGAGAATCTTGACGATTTGAAATTTCTCTTCCTGCGCGACCACTTTATCTGCGACCATCATGCAGCCAAGAGCATTGAGCGCCCCTCGATAGGCCTCCGACTCTGGATCCGAAAAAATCCCATACGAAAACATGCACTGAAAAACTACCCCTCCGACGAATATCGGAACTCCAATTGGTGGAATGAATGATGCGAGAATGCCAGCGACATAGACGGATACCAACTGCCAGCGAGCAAATCGAATTCCACTTTCTTCAAAGTATACTTCCGACGCCTTGGGCTTCGGGGGTGAGGGGACGCAATCCTCTGACAACCCGCCGACTGCCTGCATTGCCTTCAGGGCCGCTGCGACGGCTTCTATGCTTTGCGCTCGGACATTCAAGAGCGTTCTGTCGAGTCCGGCGGCACTTTGCACGCGTAAAGTGTGGTAAAGGATACTGAACCGTTGGGGATTGACTGCAAATCGCTTGTCTGGTCCGCCGTCCTTGTTCGTGTATTGCCAAGTTGTGCTGACAACTTTCGCCCCATCAGGCACTTGGTTTTCGATGATAACGCGGGAGTCAACGGCGGTCATGAGTTCCGAATAGGAGAGATTACTCATTTTGCCATTATCGACCCGAATCACTCTGTCCGGCATGATGACATAGCAGATTCGGCCGATACGAAGCGCAATCGGGGTCACGTTCACGCGAGTATTGGCGAATCGATACTCGTAAACAGCCACGTTTCGACTCGTGCTGACAATTCCACTGGCCCCAGCGTGGTACTTGGAATCATATACCTCCCCGGCACTTTCGAGGAGTTGAGAGCCTCTAAGGGACATTACGGCAGTCTGTAGCTGCTGAAACGATCCTTCCCATTCGTCTGCCAATTCGTAGGTTAACTCTACGGTAGCGTCTCTATACGCCCTATAAGAGGCGAGCCAGAAAAACAGGAGTGGCCAAGCAGCGATGTTCCACCAGCGCCAGCCCAGCTGAAAATGAATGATCCAACAAATGGTGGCGAGGCTCGCAAGCAACGGCCAAACAAGCTTCCACCATGCTTTACGGGACTCCGCCAACGCCCTCAAGAGTTCATCTGACGCATCTGACGCATCACCACACGAGCCAATTGCAAATTGCGGGCCGGCGGTTACCCGACCAGTCGTCTTGGTCGTTGGCAAGAAGCCAACTTGCATTTTACTGCCGGAGTCTGGTCGCCGAGGCGGTTCGGCCGTCCCCAAGTATTGCTTGTAATAGAAGCCTCTGCGCCCTGCGTGAACATAGGAACGCCCTTTTGCATCTATCCCTATTCGGAAGCCGGTTATCCCACCCGATACTCCAACACCAGACTTGGAGAGGCTGAATCTCACTGGCCCGAGTTTTACTGATTTGCGAAAAGAGAACATCTGCCCCTCAACCAATCGTGGATTCTGAATGACTTGAATCGAGCATTGCCATTAAGCCAATAGACGTGTCATACTGCAAGCGTACGGTTGTACATGTCTTAAGATTCCTTCAGCGAACAACCGATGTGACCTCGGTCGTGACCAACGACGCGCTGAAAGCAGCCTCTCGTCGTCTGCAGGCAATTGTGCTCCGACATAAAGACCAGCGATAACGCTGCAATCCAACCCAAGAATGTCACGCGATCCTCTGGCCGACGGAAATACCCTTACAGCATGCCGATTCAGGCGTAGTCTCATTCGCGATGCCGCTATTCGAAGCGATTCCGCCAGCAATCACGCAGAACGTCAGGCAATGCACAGAACTCGTTGCCAGGAACGCAGATCAGTGCATTACTCTGGACATTTGAATAGACAAATCACTTTCGAGTTCTCGCCGGCCATCTGACGAGCTATACTGCGGGGATGGGGAAGGCACTCGTCGCATCTACGTTGATCATCAATCTGCTGATTTGCCCGTTTCGCTGCGCGGCCAGTGAGTGGGGGGCGGCGGGTGAACATTGTGCTGCGCGTTCGACGTGTGCTTGCTGCTGCCTGGACAACGATTGCGACGATTCACCGTCGAAGGATCATGAGCCGGAACACGATTGCTCATGCCCGAATTGCATCTGTGAAGGCGCAACGCTTCAGAACAGCCCGGAGGTTACAGCTGTCGACATCCAGTTTGCCTTGGCAAGCTGGTTGATCGCTGCGGATGTTGCTACCGAATGCGAGGTAAATTCCTACCCAGCCTGCTGGGCGGATCACGCGACACTCCCCGTTGGTGGTCGCATTGCGCGCATTGGTTTCCAGGTCTGGCTGATCTAGCCGTCTCGCAGCCGTTGTTCTCTTCGGCTGCTTGCCGACCTGTGACTCGACACGCCAGTTGGGCGTGCGGACTCTGCGATGGCTGTTCGCATGTGAGTTCCTTCCATGAAGCTCAGCGAACCTATGGCTGCGCGTTGTCCAACGATGTCGTTAATGATCTTCATGCATTTGTTGTATCAGACTCAGACGCAAATGATGCTCCCCTGGGAATATGGTGTTCGGAATTTGGCCCGACGTCCGGTACGTACGGCACTCACACTCGTTGCTCTGGCGACGGTCGTAATGCTTGTGTTCGTAGTTGTGGGTTTCATTCGTGGGTTGGAGCTTTCGCTCGCGATCAGTGGAGATCGAGACGTCGCCCTGGTCTATTCGGTAAACTCCGAAGAAAACATCGAAAACTCGTCCATTGAGGCTAGGACTCCGGACTTGCTCACCGCCAGCATTGAAGGTGTTTGGAATCGCTTTGGCGTGCCGCATGTCTCTCCTGAGTTGTACATGGGGACGCGTGTCAGATTGCGTGACGGCTCCACTGGACTGGGATTGGTGCGAGGTGTCACTCGCAACGCCCCACTCGTAAGACGTAGCGTTCGACTAACGTCAGGCCATTGGCCGCAGGCGCACGAGGTCATGGTTGGGCGTTTGGCTGCTGCGAAGCTGGGAATCAACAATAACGAATTGGCGATTGGCCAAACAATTGAGTTTGAGGGGCAGTCCTGGACGATAAGCGGCGAATTCTCGGCGGGGGGGGCTGCGTACGAATCCGAGATATGGTGTCGCTTAACGGATTTCCAGACCGCCACCAAACGACAGGACCTCAGCCTGGTTGCGATTCTGCTCACGTCTGGAGCGACGCCAGCCGAAGTGTCGCTGTTCTGTAAGGAACGCACCGATCTGGAACTCCGGGCCATCCGCGAGACCGACTATTACGGACTACTGCAACAGCATTATCGCCCCGTCCAGCTACTGGCCTGGCTGGTCGTCTTCCTGGTCGCCGGGGCCGGCGTCTTCGCTGGATTGAACATGATGTATGGGGCGGTCGCCGGGAGAGTCCGTGAGATCGCGACCTTGCAGGCGATCGGATACCGACGCCGTGCGATTCTGTTGAGTCTCGTCCAGGAAGGGGTTCTGCTGGCAGCGGCCGCTTCACTCCTCGCTGGCCTTGTGTCGCTGACGGTCCTGAACGGGACGGCCGTGCGATTCACCATGGGCGCATTTGTTTTGCGCATCGATAGCGTGGCAATCCTCTGGGGTTGCGGCGTGGGAATCTTGTTAGGGGGCCTGGGTGCACTGCCACCGGCACTCAAGGCACTTCGCGAATCTGTGGCAATTTCACTCAAGGCAATGTAAGGATGATTGAAATGAAAACGTTAAATGGAACATTACTGAGCACGTTGGCGCTCGTTGTGGGGTGTGGCACATCCGATGTGAGCGAACCTTCGGCTTCATCGCAGCCAAGTGCCGAAGGTGCACAATTCGTCGCGACAACTGAACCCGACAATGCTGTCCCGGTCGGAACAGCCCGCGAGTCCACCGAAGATGAGCAGGAAGTGACGCTTGTTGGGAGGATTGGTGGATCGTCAGAGCCGTTCGTCGAGGGACTCGCTGCGTTCACCATCGTTGATCCGAAGGTTCCTTACTGTTCAGCGGACGAAGGTTGCCCAACCCCATGGGACTACTGCTGTACGCAGGACCAGGTCAAGGACAACATCGCCACGGTGAAGGTCGTGGATGGCGAAGGTAAGCCAGTCACTGGCGATGCTCGCCAGCTACTAGGTGTAAAAGAGCTTTCGACCGTCGTCATCAAGGGAAAGGCGACACGTGACGATCGGGGAAATCTGACGGTCGCGGCAACCAAAGTGTTTGTAAGGCCTAGTGAGTAATCCATGGGTGACGCGCAATTCGACTTGAGGCAACTCGCGCTCAATCGGCCACACTCGTCAGCCAGAGGGACGAGACCGCGACACCGGCGGTGGGTGTCGCGGTACGCCCTTTCACTCGCTATTCTGGGTGGATTCGTCACGCTTCTCGCAGCGACAGTCGGTCGCCAGCTCATCTCCGTTACTTCAGTCACAGTCGTTCCCGTCCTTGTGCAGCGGGGTGAGATTCAGCTGGCTGGCACGGCCTTGTTTCAGGCGGCGGGCTGGATCGAACCACGCCCCACGTCAGTCAGCGTGCCCGCGCTTGCGCCCGGAGTCATCGAGAAACTGCTGGTTGTCGGAGGTCAGGAAGTTAAGCAGGGGGAGCTGATCGCATCGCTCATTTCCATCGACGCTGAGATAGCTGTGGAGCAAGCCCAGGCATCACTCGCCTTGAGCAAAGGTGAGCTGCAGCGAGCTCAGGCTGAACTAACTGCAGCCGAGTCCCGACGTGACAATCCCTTGCACCTGAAGGTTTCACTCTTAGAGGCCCAAAGCTTGCTGGCTAGAACGACAACAGAGTGTGAAAAATTGCCATTTCTAGTCAAGGCGGCGGAGGCCAGTCTCGACTTCACCCGCCGCAGCTTTGATGGAAAGCAGAGAGCCAGAGGTGCCGTCCCGGGTCTAGTGGTTCTGCAGGCGGAACGGGACAACCTCGCGACACAAGCAGAGCTCGAAGAGTTGCAAACGCGCGGCCGCAATCTGAGACGAGAAATCGAAGCATTACAAGAAAAAGTGCGGGCGTTGGAAGAGCAGTCGGAGTTGCTAATCGAGGAACGCAGACGAGTTGCCGAAGCCCGTGCAAGGGTAAACTCAGCCACAGCAGCGTGTGACGCCGCCAGACTTCGAGTGCGGCAGGCAGAATTGACACTGCAACGTATGCGAATCTGTGCCCCCATGGATGGCCGTATTCTGCGTCTGGTGGCCGCTCCAGGCACGCGAGTCATGGGGCTTGAACACACAGCCGGGCAAAGTTCCAGCACAGTCGTGGAGATGTACGACCCTGATCGACTGCAGGTGCGCGCCGACGTTCGGCTCGAAGATGTTCCGATGGTCACTCCGGGAGCACCAGTCGAAATCAAGACCGCCTCTTCAGACCATCCCATCAAAGGGAAGGTTCTGCAGCCAACCAGCACGGCGAACATTCAGAAGAACACGCTAGAGGTTAAGGTGGAGTTGATCCAGGCCCCGTCTACAGTTCGCCCGGAAATGCTGGTGACGGCAACATTTCTTGCACCGGAGTTGGACACGGTCCCGAATTCAGCCGTGGAAATAGAGCGGATTCTTGTCCCCAGGAAGCTCATCTCCACTACCGAATCCGGTTCGGTAGTCTGGATTGTGGACGAAAACAGCCGGGCAAACCAGAGGACTGTGACGCTCGGCGGCGATGCGCAGGATGGACTCGTCGAAGTGACTGATGGGCTCTATGTGACTGACAAACTGATTGCCTCAGGAACGAACGTACTGAGCCCCGGTGAGCAAGTCGTCATTCGTGCAGAAGATCAGACAATTGGTGTGGAAAGATAGGGCATGGCTATAGTCGAACTGCAAGACGTCACGAAGAGTTTCACAAAGGGCGAGGAACTCATCACGCCACTGGATGATGTGAGCCTGGAGATTCACGAAGGAGAGTTTGTGTCGTTGATGGGGCCGAGCGGCACTGGCAAGAGCACTCTCCTGAATCTCGTAAGCGGCATCGACAAACCGAATGCTGGCAGGATTACAGTTGCCGGAACGGAGGTTACGGTTCTCTCGCGGAGCCGACTTGCTGACTGGCGGGCTGCGAACCTCGGTTACATTTTTCAGACTCACAATCTGATTCCCGTGCTTACGGCGTACGAGAATGTGGAGTTGCCGACACTGCTGTTGAAACTCTCCGCGGCCGATCGTCGGCAGCGCGTGGAACTGGCACTTGAGGCAGTCGGACTGACCGATCGTGCGGACCATTATCCTCGGCAACTGTCAGGTGGGCAGGAGCAGCGAGTTGGGATTGCGCGTGCGATTGTTTCGCATCCAAAGGTGGTGGTGGCTGACGAACCGACAGGCAGCCTCGACGCTGAAACAAGCCAGCAAATTCAGGGGTTGCTACAGCGACTCAACCGCGAACTGAATATCACGCTACTGATGGTCACGCATGACCGCGACGTGGCGAACATTGCTTCCCGACACTTAACGCTTGATCGTGGCAAGTTTCTCAAACCAGCCGCTGCGACAGTCTGACGCGAACGAATGACGTTGACTTATGTTCTCAAAACCCTTTTGCGACATCGCACGCGGAGTCTCCTGACTGTGTCCGGTGCTGCTGTGGCAATGTTCGTGTTCTGCTTCGTTGGGGCGGTTCAGGAAGGGCTGCGTCGACTGACAGACGGTGCGGATGCTGACCGCAGCCTGATTGTTTTTCAGGAGAATCGTTTCTGTCCCACCAGCAGCAGACTGCCTGAAGATTATTCGAGGCAAATTCAGGAGTTGCCGGGCGTTCGCGACGTTATGCCAATTCAGGTCTGGACGAATAACTGTCGAGCCAGCCTGGACATAGTTGTATTCAACGGCGCTGCGCCTGCTCAGATTCAGAAGTCACGTCCGGTCACATTGACCGCAGGTTCCTGGGGCGACTTCCGATCGCGGCGCGATGCGGCCATTGTTGGTCAGAATATTGCACAGCGCAGAGGGCTGTCCCTAGGCGACCAATTTTCGATCGGGGACATTTCCGTGCACGTCTCCGGTATCTTTGAGTCGACAGTCCCTTCAGAAGAGAACTTGATCTACACCAGTCTCCAGTTCCTGCAGTACACGCGAGGATTGGAGGCGGCGGGACTGGTAACACAACATGAGGTGCTCCTGACAGATGATGTGGACCCGGACCAGGTGGCCTCTGAGATTGACCGCGTGCTGCGTGCCGGGCCTGTGGCCACGACCACGAGACGCAAAGGGGCGTTTCAGGCCAGCACTTTGTCCGATTTGGTTGATCTGATTGGCTTTGCCCATTGGCTAGGGTACGCCTGTGTCGGGCTGGTGTTGTCATTGGTGGCGACGACCACCGTGATGAGCGTTCAAGATCGCATCAAAGAATATGCTGTGCTGCAAACAATCGGTGTGAGACCGCTAAAAGCCATGGGATTGGTACTGGTCGAAAGCACAATTCTCTGCTTCATCGGCGGGCTGATGGGGACTCTGGCTGCGACATGCGCGCTTGCAGTCGGAGGATTCGCGATTGGTGCCGAAGGAGCGACCATTGCGTTCCGACCGTCACTTAGCTTGCTGACAATCGGAGTGGTCGTGTCTTTGCTTGTCGGCATCGTGGCAGGTGTCGCCCCTGCCATTCAGGCTGCGACTGTGCCGATTGTGTCCGCGTTGCAGGATGAATAGACATGTTTGCCCGGGCAGCAGGTTTCGCTGATCTTACCGTTAACAGGCGGCGAACCACTCAAGGGAGAAGGCTCTGATTCGCCCTGACGGTGTCATTCGCACGTCAGCGTTTATCCAGACAGCCTACTAGACGACTGCAGTCACTATGTCGTCGTCAACCAAACATCGACTGTGTAGTCAAAGCCCGATTGAACTCCTCAGAACCCTTAAGCCGCCAACGAAAAACTCACTAATCGACGCCGGGCAGCCTTTCGCGAACCGCAAACATGCTGAAATTGCCCCCCCCAGGTCATGCTTCGCTCGACAGAAGCGTGACTTGACTGTAGCAGCAGTGATCTTGCGATTCATGCTCTCGGTATGGGACACCGACGTCAGCGTGTTTATGGAAACGCACTGCACATTGACCACCGAAGTCAGCTGAAAACGGATCACCAGCCCCAAAAGGGACTGAAAGGCTGTAACACTCCTGAAGTTCGCGCATGCGCTGATTGCAAAAGCCGATGCCTTCAACTCCAGCCCCTCTCCGTTGAAACAATCGAAACAGCTCATTGACCAATAACGGCTGCCGCAACCGGGCACGAACAGAAGGTGTTGGTTCAGTTGCCGCGTGAATGAGTGCTCCGATTCATGTCTTGTTGGCTGGCGAGTCACAGGTCGTTTCAACGCCAACGAACAAGATGACGATAACAGGAAGGCCCGTGACCATGGGTATCGTGATCGGCAGAGTAAGAATTGCAGCAAGGATGCTTTGAATTTGGAAAGAAGCCTCTTCGGGAATCCACTCGAATACTACTCCGTATGAGTCATTCATCAATCGGCTTGCCACATCGAATGTGAATGTGGACGTAGTGATGAGAAAAATCACAGTTGTGTACCCCCCCCCCAGAACAGCGTCCGGTGACGATCAGCGAGAAGGACGTTCAGCCGCGAGCTTACGGACTTGCGATACCAAGCCCAGCGTGATGCCAACGCACCAAGTAGAGCTCCGAAGACGATCCAGAGGGAATACGATTGTATCCAGTCCAATCGATCGCCGTTCCAGTCGGGATTGATCACTGGCGTACTGATCAGGCCGATTGGTCTGCCATTGTTGAATTGGTCCAGCAGTTATGAGAGTCTCGGAGCCGAGATAGGCAAGGAGATTCGATGTCAACGAAACGACGAAAGCGTCATTCAGCGGAGCAGATTGTGAAGAA
>JANSXP010000011.1 GCA_024742875.1 Planctomycetaceae bacterium
ACGGTCCCTGGTTGACGAGCTGTTTGAGCCGCCGTATGAACCGTCCCTGTCTGAGAAACCGTCGGCCCGTCAACTGACCGGTCCGTCGATCTGGCTGGAAATTCTGTGTCTGGTGGCCCTGGCGGTGCTGCTGATCGCGGGGATCTGGCTGGCGAGCCGCTGAATTCGGCAGTTTTCGTTAAGTCCGCATTCCACGACGCTTGCCCGAACCGATACGATTCGCCCCTCACGCCATTGCCCGGGACTCAATCGATATGGAAAAACTGCCCGCCAACCGTTTGCCCATCTTTATTGTGGTGGCTGTCTTCAGCCTGACTGCGGACCTGTGGTCCAAGTCATGGGCCTTCACGACATACGGTGTGCGCCACGGGTCTGAGTGGATACTGGACAGCTTTGTGCGGTTCCGCTGGTTTACGAGCCTGAATGAAGGCGCGCTGTGGGGAATGGGGCAGGGCTTCGCCTGGTTTTTTGCTCTGCTCAGCGTGGCCGCGTTTGGCGGAATCGTTTTCTGGCTGTTCTTCCGGCGCGGTGCGGACAGCCTGTGGCTGACCATTTCGCTGGCATTCGTTACGGGGGGAACACTGGGCAATCTGTACGACCGCGCTGGCCTGCATGGCATCACCCGCAACGGCAGTGAAGTCTCGATCAAGGCGGTCCGCGACTTTTTTCACTTCCAGTTTGGCGGCACGCCCGACAACCCCGGGCTGGACTGGGCCATTTTTAACGTGGCGGACATCTGCCTGGTGACCGGAGCCATCATGCTGATGCTGCAGTCCATCTTCGCCCCCATTCCGCCGCGGACTGCAGACACCGAAGCGGGCGCTCAGGCTACGGCCTGATCACAATCTTGCCGGACAGCGTGCCGGCGCCATGCAGCGTGTTGTCTTCCTGCAACTGATGCGCGGCGGCCGCTTCTGCCAGAGGAAACTCTGCGCCAATATGGCCCTTCAGCTTTCCGGCCGCCAAAAGCGCGTTCAGTTGTATGGCACTGACTCGCTGCTCATCGGACGAAGCGTTGAACATCGCAAAGCCAATGGCCCGCAGGTCATTCACATAGAATGGTCCGACGGGAAATTCGGGGCGAGCATCACGACCGGCCATCAGTATGTAGCGGCCGCGTTTGGCAAGCAGCGGAATTGTGGTCTCTGGCTGAGGGTTTCGCAGCGTTTCAAACCACACGTTGAACGGTCCCGCCTGGGCGACCAGCTCGGCCAGACGCGCAGCCACATCGGTGCTGCGATAGTTGATGACGTCGGTGGCTCCCAGTGAAATGGCCTGCGCCGCCTTGTCATCACTGCCCACCGTTGTCGTGACGTGCCCGCCGGCAGCCGCCACCAGCTGGACCACAGCGGAACCAACGCCTCCCGTGCCGCCGTTAACAAACACGCGTTCTCCCGGCTGCAGGTCGGCATGCAAAAAGAGCCCCAGGTGTGCCGTGATGCCCGTTAGTGAAACGGCAGCGGCCGTCGCCGCGTCCACGCCGTCAGGCACGGGATACAACCATTGTTCGTCCACACAGCACAGTTCACAGAAGGTTCCCTGCCGCCCCGCCAGTCCCTGATTGCTGCCCCAAACCCGCTCTCCCACCTGAAATCGAGAGAATCCTTCGCCTTTGTCCACGACGGTTCCGGCCAGGTCACAGCCTGGTATGTATGGCATTGGCAGATCGGCCGTCACCGCGCCGCTGCGCAGATACACGTCTATGGGATTGACGGCCATCGCCTCGGTCCGCACGATCACCTGTCCGGGACCAGCCACCGGGTCGGGCAGATCAGCGTACTGAATAACATCGGCGGGACCCGTTTGGTTGAGAAAGGCTGCTTTCACGATGCACTCGTTTCCAAACGTGATGTTGAAGTTTTCGATTTTCGCGGCAGCACAATGCTAACAGCGATGGTGAGCAGCAGAAAACCGCCCGAGCACCAGGCTCCCCAGATGAGGCTCGCAGGCTCAAATCGCCACCGCACAGTATGCTGTCCGGCCGGTACATTGACCGTTCGAAACAGCTCGTCGGCGGCCAGCGGAACCTGACGTTCTCCGTCAACGGTCACCTGCCAGCCGGGATACATCAGTTCCTTCAGCGTGACCGCACTGTCTTTCTCCAGACTGATGTCAAAGGCCACCGTCCGATTTGTCAGTTCCGTAACGCGGACCTGAGGACGATCGCGCTGAGCCGTCACAATCAGTCCGTCGCAGTCAGTCAGACGATAGAGAAAGCACTGTGCACCGCCTCGCCCCCACACCAGATTGAGCACGGCATCGGGCCAGGCCCCCTGAAGTTCAATGGCGGAATGGGGCTGGGGGATCGGCTCGGTCGTCAGAATGTGGGAGACACCAAGTGCGCGCAGTGCTTCCCGCTGTGCGGTATTGGGAAATTCTTCGTCGCCCGCCGAGGTCGACGGATTCAGTTGTTCGCTGTAATAGACAGACGGCCCCAGTCCCAGATACTGCGGTACGCAGCTGACCCCAAAGAAGTTGCCGATGTTGGGCCCGGGAGCCAGCAGCCGGTGACGCAGCCGGTCACCGCTGAGCATCTGCTGCCGGACCCAGCTGTCATCGAGTTTCTGCAGCGGCGAAAGCGGAACAACAATCGCGTCCGCCACATAGCGCGAGGCCGTCAGTGTGTCCCACACATTCAACCCACCGATGCCCAGAACAAGCAGCACAACGGAAGCCGGCTTCCAGCGAATCAGCAAAGCATCCAGCGTGAGCCCCGCGATCAGGCCACCGCCCAGCGCGGCGACCATCGTGTAACGTCCCGGTCCGTTGAAGAACCCAAAGCCTGGCAGATGTCGTGCAAGCGGCATCAGCCAGCCGGTGGCATAAACCACGGCAAGCAGGCTCAGCAAAGACCACGTGGCCCAGACGCCCGGTGGAAACCTCTGCCGCAAAGATGGTGAGAGGGAAGCCAGCACAAGCCCCAGAGGAATCAGCCCCCAGTAGAAGTGCGCCTCCACATGATTCGTATCCGCCGCCACAGCTCCAGGTGTTGTGCGAAACGCGGCCGACTGGATGATCTCCGGCGTGTGCCAGTAGGTCCACGAGGCTGCCAGTTGAGTCAGATAGACGGGCGGCAGGTGACCAAACGCCGGGTCGAACTGCTCGTGCTCACCATGTCGCTGGCTGGCCAGCTTCAGTTCATAGGTCGGCAGCAGCTGAACGCCGGCGGTGCCCAGACTCAGAGCGACGGCCAGCAGCGGTAACGCGGCCGTCCGCCAGGCAATCGGATGGGCGGCGGTACTCGACGAACTTTTCCGTGGGAAGAGTCGAAACAACACCGCATACAGACAGATCGTCAACTGGCCAACAAATGCCAGCGTGAAATGGCCGGACAGCAGATGAGTGCCAAGACACAGCACGAGCGCTGCGAACAGCCAGCCGGACGGCCGTTTCAGCAGAGAATCGGTAATCCAGAGTGTCAGCGGAAACCAAACACCCGCCACAATACTCCACTCGTGGCTGATGCGCGCCGGAAACCAGCCGTAGACAAAGATGACGGCCGTCAGCAGCGCAGACATCTGGGACAGATTCTGACATCGAGCGAATCGCCACGTGAACAGAAATGCGAAAGCGTAGTGTCCCACAATGCCCCAGTGGAACGCGGTTTCCACATCCAGCACGCGGTACAGGACCTGATTGGGGGGATAGAACACGCCGGCCTGGCTTTCGGCCAGCAGCGGATAACCGAGTCCGGTGAGTCGATGCCACAGTGGCAGTTCACCGCTGGCGAACGCTTCGGCCATGACGAGTTTCTGCGGCAGAAAGTAAGCGTAGATATCGCCGCCGATCAGCCCGCTGCCCGTCAGCAGTCCCCACCACACAAACGCGGCCAGCGCTCCTCCCAGTGTGGCCGCCAGCCCCCAGTGTCCGAACGTCACCCGCGGATTGGCTGGAACCGTCTGCACTGACCCATCAGATTGGCGGCCGTCGGTCCGGTCCAAGGTGTTCGCTTTCGTCTGTGCCACAGCGAAAAGAAACAGGGGCGCGGCGTCTGCCGGGCGTCACCGGACAGGCTACGCGACATCGGCGTCAAAGACGCGGACCTGCTCCCAGTTCTCTTTGTTGTTTTCGATGAACTGCAAATGCTCGGGAGCCACCTGATACGTGTCGTGCGATTCCCGCGTATCAAACACAATGTTCAGTGCCACATGAAACTCACGATCATTAACAGGTCGATCGTAGCTGGCGGCCAGTCGGCCGGCTGCGAAAAACTCAACGCCATTGTGGTCTTTCAGGTACTTCGTGATTTCCGCCACCAGAGCCTCACAGGCGGCATCAGAAGAATCCTTCAGCGTGAAATAGACCATATGGGACAACATAAGAGCAATCTTTCCAGAGAGAACCGTTTGAAACGTCAATTCGATGCGGCAGTATGACGCGGCCGTCGCAGTGACTCAATTCAATCAGCTTTCCGATTTGCACGCGTGTGCCATTGGCAACGAAAAAGCGGCCGCCCGCTGTGCGCAGGACGGCCGCTGTGAGTTTTCCGGCTGGTGATCATCAGGCCGCCTGAGCGGGCGTTTCTCCCGTGTCGGACAGACTGTCCTCCATCGCCAGCACTTCACGTCCCAGTTCCGCATAGTCTTTTGCGCCCGGGCAGGTGGGCGCGTAGTCGAAGATCGACTGCCCAAAACTGGGCGCCTCAGCCAGTTTGATGTTGCGACGAACACGCGTGCGGAAAATCCGAGCGTCCGCCCACGGCGTATCGCTGTCGCTGGACGTCAGAAAATGACGCAGATCTTCTGTCACATCGGCCGCCAGTCGGGTACCGGATTCGTACAGACACAGGGCCACACCGGACACGCACAAATCACGATTGAGCCGTCGGGTTACCAGTGCCGTGGTTTCAAACAGTTTGGACAGCCCCTGCAGCGCGAAAAAGTGCGGCTGCAGCGGAATCAGCACCTCTGTGACCGCACAAAGGGCGTTGATGGTCAGCACGCCCAGCGATGGCGGACAGTCCATAATGACGTAGTCGAGCTTGTTGTTGTCCCGCCAGTGTTTCATGGCGTTACGCAGCAGAAACTCGCGACCACCCACATTAGCCAGTTCGACCTCGGCGGCTGCCAGATCAATATTCGAGGGGATGACAGAAATGTTCTGCCCCACCAGCTGCCGCACCTGATCGACGTCCGCTTCTCCGGCAAACACGTCGTAAACAGTGGCCACGCCGGGACCGCATTCGAGCCCAAGGTGAAATGACGCGTGCCCCTGAGGATCCATATCGATCACGCACACGCGTTTGCCGGCTCGGGCCAGAGCGGCCGCCAGATTAACACTGGTGGTCGTCTTGCCAACGCCACCTTTTTGATTCATGACTGCAATGGTGCGCATGACTGGTCTTCCGTTCGAATCGCACAGTGTCGGGAGTGTCCCGTTATCAACGATCACACTGTAAACCAGACATGATCGCCGGGTGAAGACGAGTCAGCCCGCCAGATCGCAGTGCCGCTGCGGTAACCCGATCAGGCCGCCGCTGGCGAATATTGCTTCGGTGAAATCAGCACACGCGGTCGGCACGCGGCAGATTCTGCCGCATTCAGCTCTCGACGTGCGTGTGCTCTGAGCACCCGTGGCGGGTTTCCCAGTGGAAGGTTTCCGGCGGAATGTCGGCCGGAGAGTTCCCGCGGCCAGGAGCGTTCCCATCGTCGCAGGATCACTTCGCCGCCGCTGCGACAATCCGATCATATTCGTCCAGCAGGACCTGCATCTGCTCGGCGGCATACTCAACGGACATCACCGCCTGCTGGAAGTTGGTGTGGGTGGAGGCGCTCCAGGCGTGCTCACGAAATTCGGCGGCCGCCTTCTTCAGCTTGCCGATCTTCTTGCGGGCAAACTTAAAATAAACCGCCGGGTCATCGGCCTTGGACTCAATGGCCCGACTCATATCGAACACCGCGCGGACGATGACCATCAGTTCGGGATAATCTTCGACCTCGTCGCAGTGCTTGATGAACGTTCGCACCATCCAGGCGTGAGCCATCGTTTTTTGAAACGTGGCAACCAGTTCGCGCAGTTCCTCACTCATGGAAGGGCTCTCTTCAGCTACTCGTCCGCATCTTCTGTGGCGTACTGCAGCAGACTGACGACGTCGATTCCGTCGAGTCTGTCACGGCCTTTGAGAAACGTCAGTTCAATGACGAAGGCGGCTCCCACAACCGTGGCCTCCTGCTGTCGCGCCAGATTCAGACAGGCTTCAATGGTACCACCGGTGGCCAGAAGATCGTCCACCAGGAGCACACGGTCTCCGGCCGTGATGGCGTCACTGTGGATTTCGAGCGTATCCGAGCCGTACTCCAGATCGTATTGAAACTGCTGTGTTTCACCGGGCAGCTTGCCTGGCTTGCGGACCGGCACAAACGCGCATCCCAATTCCATCGCCAGGGGGGCTCCAAAGACAAATCCCCGGGCTTCCGCTGCCAGCACCGACGTCACACCGGATTGGCGAAACGGCTCCGCCATCTGACGGATCACTTCTTTCATCGCGTCCGCGGACTTAAGCATCGGCGTGATGTCACGAAACATGATGCCGGGTTTGGGGAAGTCAGCGATCGAACGAATGTACGGCTTCAGGTCCACGGTCGTTTTTCCTGTCAGAGGAGTACAATTGAGGCAAGAACTGTAATCGTCCGCCGGGCGGCTGTCACGGCATCGCGGGGGATCGATCAGGGCGACGACGAGGGAGGGCCCAGCAAACGACGACAGGTCGCAATTTCCTCGGCCACGGAGGCCTCGTCGGCGTACAGCGCGATCCCGGCCTGCAGCAGCTCCCGTGCTCGTGCACTGTCCGGATCGTCGGCCAGCAGACCTTCCGCCTTGCTGATAATGTCCCGCAGCAGCAGCCGGGGCGCCGCTTTGTCGGTCTGGCTGTCCCACTCTGCCAGCGTGTCACGGATGAATGAACTGAGATACTCGTAATCAGCATCACCGCGAATGATCATCTGTACGGCCTGCAGCTGTGACCGGGCTTCCGCCACCCGTTTGTCCGCGAAGGCTTTGGTCGCCTGACTGACCAGCCGCTGAATTTCGGATTCCGCCGAATCATCAGTCGGCGCATCCACTTTCAGCCGACGGCAAAATTCGTAGTGGTCCACCTGGGTGATCCAGTTCTGAATCTGCCCCTGCTGCTCAGCCATGGCTTCGTTGTCGACCAGATCATCCAGAATGTCGCGTGCCCGCAGCCAGCTGGAACCGGCTTCCTGCTGCATGAGAGCTTCCGCCTTCGCAAATTCCGCCCGCGGATCAACGCCATTGCCGGACAGCAGATACCACGCTGTGAACACCAGCAGACCAAACAGCACCAGCAGCACATAGGTGTTGTCAAAAAATCGTTCAACGGGCGTTTTGCGCATCTGCTGGGCGATGTCTTCACGAATCAGATCGCGAACGATGGTGGCCGGGCCCGGGCGATTCTCCAGTACCTGCGGCCCCGCGTCACTGACCCGCGTTTTGTCGGACGTGCCACCCACTGTGCGGTCACTGGCCGTACTGCTCAGTTCGGCGTCTTCCGCCGCCTGGGCGTCCCGCTCGTATTCGATTCGAGATCGAACGTTCTGCAGTTGCTTAATGGCAACCAGCGCGTCCGGATAACGACTCTCCGGTTTCTTCTCCAGCAGACGACAAACATATTCTTCCAGCAGCCGGGGGATCTCCGGCACGTAGCTGGATGGCCTGTCAAACTGAGAAAACTGATGCTGGTGCAGGATGTCACTGGCCATTTTACCGGTGAACGGCGGCCGTCCGGTGAGCATGACATACATCACAGCGCCCATCGAATACAGATCGCTTTGACGAGTCGCCTGTTTGCCGCGTGCCTGCTCCGGAGACATATATTCTGCCGTGCCCACCACACCACCGGTCCGTGTCAGACGGGTGGTGGCAAACACGCGTGCCACGCCAAAGTCCGTCAGCTTGATGTGGCCGTCAGTTCTCACCATCAGATTGGATGGCTTCAGATCGCGATGAATGATGCCCTCGTTATGGGCGGCCTTCAGTGCGGTGGCAATCTCAAGTGTGATCTCCACCACTTCCTGCCAGGGAATGCGTTTGCGGCGTGAGATCATGGAGGTGAGTGTTTCGCCCTCCACATATTCCATGGAGTAATAGTAGCTGCCGTCCTCGGTCTGCCCGTCTTCGAACAGCTTCACGATATGTTCGCTGCTGAGTTTTCGCAGGGCTTCAATCTCCCGGGAAAACCGCAGCACGAAGCCTTCCTCACGCGCCATGGAGGCGGGCAGCACTTTGACGGCCGCTTCCTGTCCCGTGTCGTCGTGCACGCCGAGATAGACGTTCCCCATGCCACCGGCGCCGATCTTTTTTTCGATCACATAGGGGCCAACCTGGTCAGGATGCATCAGCGTTTTGCCTGGCTAAATAAGGTTTCAGAACGATTCGCCTGACGTCTTCCCACAAGGTTGAAGTCGGCGGAGGATTTGAATTGCAAACCACTTTCGGGTGCTTAGACTCCCGCCATGCGAGGGCCACCTCCATCCCGGCCGCTGCACTGCAGGGATGAGCGATAACGTTCTGTTGGATCATACCGTTCGATCGATTGAAAACGCACAGGCTGGAAAGTCGAGAACATGATTGTTGGCGTCCCACGAGAAGTAAAGTCTGACGAGTACCGCGTTGCCATGCTGCCCAGCGGCGTGGAAGATCTGGTCGTCTCCGGACATCAGGTCATTGTGGAAACCAACGCCGGAACCGGCAGCGGAATTCCAGACGAAGAATACGAGGCGGCCGGCGCAACTATCGCCAGCACGGCCAAAGACGTGTTCTCTGAAGCGGAGATGATCGTCAAAGTCAAAGAGCCACAGCCCGAAGAGTGGCCTCTGCTCAAGCCAGGTCAGATTATCTTTACCTATTTTCATTTTGCTGCGGACGAACGTCTGACGACCAGCATGATGGAAACCGGCGCCACGGCCGTGGCCTATGAAACACTGCGTGGTCGCAAAGGCGACCTGCCCCTGCTGACGCCCATGAGCGAAGTGGCAGGACGGATGAGCGTTCAGGAAGGCGCCAAGTATCTGGAACGACCTCAGGAGGGTCGCGGCATTCTGCTGGGCGGCGTTCCCGGCGTGGCGCCCGCGCAGATCGCTGTGCTGGGAGGCGGCGTGGTCGGCAAGAATGCGGCCCAGATTGCGGCCGGTTTTCAGGCTGATGTGTCCATCCTTGATGTCAACGTGGATCGCCTGCGGTATCTGGAAGACATCATGCCAGCCAACGTAAACACCATTTTCAGCGACCGCCACAGCATTCGTGAGCAGCTGCGCAACGCCGACCTGGTCATCGGCAGTGTCCTGATCCCCGGCGCCCGAGCGCCGCGTCTGGTGACCGCTGAAGACCTGAAGATCATGAAACCGGGCGCTGTCATTATTGATGTGTGCATCGATCAGGGAGGCTGCACGGAAACGTCCCGCCCCACCACACACGCCGAGCCAACCTACATTGTGGACGGCATCGTACACTACTGCGTGGCCAACATGCCCGGAGCCGTGGGCCGCACAAGCACCTACGCGCTGTGCAACGTCACGTTTCCGTACGTCAAACAGATTGCCAGCAAAGGCCTAGTCCAGGCAGCCGCCGATGAACCGGGCCTGGTTGAAGCAATCAATCTGGTGGCGGGCAAGGTGACCTACAAGCCGGTCGCCGACACATTCGCTGTTCCGTTTGTGGAGTATGCTCCCGGGCTGCTGGCCAGCTAAGTCACAGGCAGGGCCGCACCACTCTCCGTTGCGGTTAGCACGGATCGAACGAAAATGCCGATTCGTGCTGGTGTTCGCCATTTGACCACCTGTATCCTCGCTTTGTACTGCCACAGAACGGCAGACGCTCTGTCCGATCGAGGAATTTCAACATGTCAAAAATGCGAACACTTTTGTGTGTGCTGGGCCTGATGCTGTGCAGTGCGGCCACGGCTGACGCTCAGGTTTATGGTTTGAGTTATCGCCCGGCGTATCCCGGCGGCGGATTTTACGGTGGCAACGTCTACGGCGGCGGTGTTCGCTATGGTGCGCCGACCTACGGCAACTACTACAACTACCACTATTCTTATGGAGCTCCTGCCAGTTACCAAGCGCCCGCCTATCAGGTCGTGCCTGTGGTCGGCGTTCAGAAAACGACGATCCGCACGATTCGCGTCATCCGCGTGAAGAAGCCGGTTGTCACGACCCCCTGCGGCTGCAACTAGCCGGCTGCATGGCAGGCTCACCTGATCAATATGATCGCGAGGTTTCGCAGTAGCGGAGCCTCGCGTTTTGCTGCGCAGTCAGGAATCACGGTGGCGCCTGCCGAATCCAACAGAGCGACAGGCCGCTTTCGAACACTTCGACCGGACCGGCCGCCAGCAGCGTGATTGGCGACAACAGGGATCACGGGCAGATGGAATCAGCAAGACGGAATCAGGCGGGCCGGAATATCGAGCGGCGAGCACTTCGCCATTCGCGAGACTGATCTGTGTGCTTTGAGCGAGAGCTGTGAGTGCGTGTCATCGCCGTCAGGCAGCAACCGCGGGCCAGGGCCAGTGATACAGCATGCCATAGATGACGACCCCGGTGATGGACACAAACATCCAGATGGGAAACGTCACTTTGGCCAGTCGCTTGTGATCGTCCCACCGCTCTTGGAACGCCAGCTGAAAAACGCGGATGGCGAGCACAGGGACAGCGGCCGCTAAAATGACGTGGGGGATGAGAATGGCAAAGTAGACCGTCTTCCAGACGCCTTCCCCGGGAAACTTCTTGCCCCGTGAATTGGTGTATTCGCCGAGAAGATAGTGATACGTCAGGTAGCAGGCCAAAAAGATAACGGACGTGACAAACGCCGTGATCATCAGATTGCGATGGAGGGTCTTGTGTCCGCTCTTAATGGCTCGCCACGCCACGAATAAAAAAAAAGCGGCCAGCGTGTTCAGGCCGGCGTTGATGGAAGGCAGCTTCAGCGACCAGGCGGGCATCTTTTCATCGATCGCGCGGTTGTGTTCATCCGCCGTAAGATCGGCATTTGCCTCAGCCGGATCCGCAACCGGTGCCTGATCCTCTTCGCCAGCGTCTGCCGCTGAAGATTCGGACGGTGCGGCAGCTGGCTCATTTGCAGCTGGCTCACTGTCGGCTGCCTCAGACTCACCAGGATCATCCGCCTCACTGGGCTCAACGGGCTTCAGATCAAACTGAATGTTGAGCGGACTGCCGTCCGTGGTCGAAAAGCTGAGCGACGGACCAGGTTTTGGAAACTCGTCTTTTCCCAGCAGAATGCGGCTCAGCTTCGCCATGTCGGCATCGCGCGTGCCGAGAAAGGTGGCCACGGGTATATTGTCTTCGTTCATCAGCACCACGCGATTGGAGTGTGCCACCTCGAATCCCGTCTGCAGGTCATCGCCTTCGTTCTCCTTCACATACAGACGAAAGCCGTCGAGGACGAACTTGTGAATCGCATCCTGATCGCCGGTCAGGAACTTCCAGCGTGAGCGATCGGGCTGGAAAGTCTCAGAGTAATTTTGCAGCACCTCGGCGTCGTCGTATTTGGAATTCACCGTGAATGTCACCAGCATCACGTCGGGATTCTTTTCGATCACCCGATTCTGCAGCCGCATCATCGCCGCACTGATCATGGGGCAGGTGGTGACGCAGCGGGTGAACACCATGCTGGCGACCCACGGTTTGCCCTTGAGATCTTCCCGACTCAGCGTGCCCCCCATGCACTCTTCAAATTCGAAGTCGGGCAGGGGACTGGCGGGAAAACCGGTTTGCACAGACTGCTTGCCCGTCGTGTCAATTTTGATGGGGGCTTCCGTGTCGCCGTTTTGGGGCTGCTGGGGAGTCTCCTCCTGCCGGGCGGCCGCAGCCACCAATTGGTTGTTGGCCTCATGGCGCCAGCGCCAGGCCAGAAACAGAAATACGAACGCGGCCGTCCACATCACCCCACCCAGAATGAGTGTGTTCCGTGAAATGCCTGGATTTGCCGGTTGCAGCTCGTTTGCCATCTCAAAACCTGCGGTTGAGTGATCTGGGTGGTTCCCAAAATTCTACGAGGAGACAGGCAGTTGTCGCCGAGCAATCATCCCTCGGGGGGAAACTCTCTCCATCGGGAAGCCGGGGTCGTGGTGCGGAAATCAGTAAATTTACTGATGGCGGACGTCCTCGTATCGGACCTACCGATCAGTGCGACTTTTGTTAACGAGTTTTGACTTCTGCCTGGAATCCAATGCCAGCCGATTGAATCACGATTCGGCGATTGCGATTATCTATGCCAAATCGATCAAATGAAAATTGCGTTCCTGAAACTGGGACGTTAGCGAGTCCGGCGGCGTGCCGGCCCCATCGGTAGACTGCGAGGCCCCCAGAGTGCCAGACCCATCTTTTTTCAACAAGTCCATTCTGATCGTCGAAGACGAAGACATCATCCGCGAAACTCTGTCGGAGTTTTTGTCGGGGGAAGGTTTTGAAGTGGGCGCCGCGGCCAGTGTGAGCGAAGCGCTGACACTCGTCAAAGAGCGAGATTACGACGTTGGCATCTGCGATATCCAGCTGCCGGACGGCGACGGCGTGCAACTGCTGCGACGTCTGCACCGTCTCAACCCGGGCATGTTTGTGCTGATCATTTCCGCGTATGCCACGGTCGAAAGTGCAGTGGAAGCCTTCACGGCCGGCGCGTTTGATTACCTTGTGAAACCAGTCATCTTTGATGAACTGGTCAATCGTCTGAAACGGCTGTTCAAGTTTCAGGAGCTGTATCTGGAAAATCAGCGGCTCCGCAAAGACATCGGGCGACAGGCGGGCTTCGACCAGATCGTCGGCAGCAGTCGCGTCCTGCAGGACACGCTCACCACCATTCGCAAAGTCGCCGTCACCAATTCCAATGTGCTGCTGGTGGGCGAAACGGGGACCGGCAAAGAACTGTTCGCCCGGGAAATCCACAACGCGGGTCCCAACAAAGACGAGAAGTTTCTGGCCGTCAATTGCGGCACCCGTCCCCCGGAAGTCCTCGAAGCCCAGTTGTTTGGCGTGGATGGCGGGCAGCCTGGTCTGTTTCGAACCGCCGGGACCGGAACCGTCTTTCTTGATGAAATCGCTCAGTTGCCGATGGGTACGCAGTCCGAATTGCTGCGAGCCATCGAATATCAGGAGACCATGCCGGCGGGTTCTTCAGAAACCGTCAAAGTCAGTGCCCGCATTATCGCCGCCACCTCTCGCGATTTGATGCGGGAGGTGACGGAAGGCAACTTCCAGGAAGACCTCTTTTACCGACTGGATGGAGTCAAGATTCGTATTCCGCCTCTGCGGGAACGTCTGGACGACATTCCCGAACTGGTCGAATACTTCATGACACGCCACTCCGAAGCCATGGGCAAACGTGTGGCGGGAGCCACGAGCGAGTCCATTCGTACGCTGATGGCCGCTCACTGGAAGGGAAATGTCCGACAGTTGGATAACGCCATCGAACGCGCCGTCATGATGTGCGAAGGCGAGGAAATTCTGCCGACCGACCTGCCACCCGATCTTCTGGGACTGGGGACTTCGCTTCCGGACACCGACGACCTGCGTTCCGCGCTGCGACATTATGAGCGACTGCACATCACCCGCGTGCTGAAACAGTGTCCCGACAAGAAAGAGGCGGCCAAACGCCTCAAGCTGGGGCTCTCCAGCCTGTACCGCAAGATTGAAGAATTGAAAATCGAGCTATAGTACGGGCAGAGTGGCAATCTGAACCGGCCGATCGCTGATCCTCGGTTCGGTGATCCCCGGTTCGCTGCCTATCAGGTCTCCCTCATCAACGCCTCAATCACCGGCGGCACTGCTTTGTGACGCCCCGGATCTTCCACACGCCGCATGAACACTGATCAAATCAAGGAATGTATTCCGCACCGTGCCCCGTTTTTGTGGCTCGACGAGATCTCGGAACTCTCGCAGACCCGCATCGTGGCCACCAAACATTTGGGTGAGGACCTGCCCGTCTTCCAGGGCCATTACCCCGACTTTCCCGTGTTCCCCGGTGTCCTGCAGTGCGAATCCTGCTTTCAGGCAGGCGCCGTGCTGATCTCCAAAGTCGTGGAAGTGGGTGAAGGAGAGGTGCCGGTTGTCACTCGGCTGAACAACACCCAGTTTCGCCGCATGATCCGTCCCGGAGAAACCATCCAGATCGAAGTGGATCTGACCGAACGCGTCTCCAACGCGTTTTATATGAAGGGCCGCGTGACGGTCGACGGCAAAGTGACGGCAAGACTGGAATTCGTCTGCACGGCCGCCAAGGCTCCCTGAGCGGCCTGCGACAGTTTGTGCCGGTGACATGACGCAACAAAGGCCTGTGAAGATTCACAGGCCTTTGTTCATGCGCTCATGCGGAGTTGACTGTCACTGCTGTGCTGCTCAGGACGCCAGTCCGTAGTCAGCCAGCGTTTTCTTCAGCACGTTCATTTCGTCGTCTGTCAGTGGCGTCATAGGCAGACGCACGGGGCCGCAGTCCTTACCAATCAGCGCCATCGCGGCTTTGACGGGAATCGGATTGGTCGACAGCCCCAGCATGTCTTTGCACAACTGGAACAACTTGTGGTGCCGCTCCATCGCGTCGGCCAGATTGCCCGATCGCACGGCTTCAATCAGTGACAGCATGTCCTGAGGAATCAAATTGCCAACGACAGAAACCACTCCGCTGCCGCCAATCGACATCAGTGGCAGTGTCATGCTGTCATCTCCTGACAGCAGGGTCAGGTCAGACCCTGTGTAGATGTGTGACGCCTGGTCCAGGGAGCCCGTGGCATCCTTGACCGCCACGACATTCGGGCAGGCTTCGGCAATCCGGCAGATGGTTTCCGGCTCGATGTTTTTCGCGGTGCGTCCCGGGATGTTGTACAGCACGTGCGGCATGTCAACAGCGTCCGAAATCGCCTTGTAATGCTGAAAAAAACCTTCCTGAGTCGGCTTATTGTAGTACGGTGCCACCTGCAGTGATCCGTCCGCCCCCACCTCCTGGGCGTGCTTGGTCATGCAGATGGCCTCTTCGGTGCTGTTGGACCCGGTTCCCGCCATCACTTTGATGCGGCCGGAGGCCGCTTTGCACACGATCTCGATGACGCGATCATGTTCTTCGTGAGACAGGGTCGGACTCTCGCCCGTGGTCCCCACGGGAACGACACAGTTGGTGCCTGCATCGACGTGAAAGTCGACCAGTTCACACAGCATTTTTTCATTGACCGATCCGTCGGCATTCATTGGCGTGACCAAAGCAACCGACAGCCCGGAAAAGATTTCGCCTCTTCGACTCATTTGGTCTTACAGCCTTCCTGTGGGGCAGATGTTGTTTCGCGAAAATCGCCGGATCAGGCTAACGTCGGCCGTCGAAAGTGGCAATTCGGCCCGGCAATGAATGCCAGGAATCCGCAATCCAGCGGCAGGGCCCGGAACTGCCGATTTTGGGCCGAGGGTGCAGAGCCGCATCTGCGGACAGCTCTCGCAGCGACACCGTGAAGGAAAACCGGGTTCGTGGCACTCATGCCAATTCCTGACTGGCCAACCTCCGATTCCTGCCAGACCGCACGGGATGCCTGGCCAGTCGTATCCTCAAAGGCCACAGACATGATCGCTGTTCCAGTAAGACGAAGCACCAACACGTCCGCGTTCGTGAACTGAACTACAGGAACGCGTCTTCCGGCAGACTGCAGTGCGACACCAGGCCCGGTGGGAATGGACGGGTCATCAGAAGTGCGCGGGTTGGGCCGGTGCAAATGAGACAACTGCGATACCACAGATCGTCAATACAACGTGTCTGGCATCTTCACTCGCTGCCATCGTGCAAATCCGCCGAAGTGAATCGTCACAGCACCGCCGTGTTCCTCACAGGAGTCAACGACCGCCCGACCCAATTCCAATTTGCTGGGGAAACCACGCCGCGATCTGCAGACCCTCATCCTGAAAACCGCGCAACCGTCGGGCCACATTCAGTCGGACCAATCCGTGCAGTCAGTACAAAACGCGGCAGCGACCGCACGTCCCGAAGGGTGCTTGCCCACATGTTCAGTGATAGGGGAATCTCTCCATTCAACTTCCAAAGTGCTGAGCAAGTACGGGCATCCCCACACCGATAAGTGCCAGGAATGAAACGACACGATATTCGAGACCGAATTGACGTCTGCACTAGTCAAAGGCAAGGCACACATGCCCAACCGCAAGCATAAACTGACGCGACTGCCCTCGCTGCCCACCATCGCCATTGAGATTCTCCAGGTGTTCGGAGATCCCGATGCCCCCATTCAGCGGGTCGCGGAAATTGTCCAGGCGGACCCGGCGATGGTCAGCAAGATCCTCAAGGCGGCCAACAGCAGTCGGTTTGGGCTCGCACGTGAAGTGGCCGACCTGCGACAGGCGATCGCGCTGATGGGCAAAGCCAAAATCACGCCCATCGTGCTTAGCTTTTCGCTGGCTTCAGAGTCCATTGAAGACGAAGAACACGCGGCCCACTTCCAGCGGTTCTGGCTGCGATCGTTCACTCAGGCAACTGCCGGCGAAGTCCTTGGCCAGCGATTCGGACCGGCCGTGGCGTCGGAAGGATTCACCGTCAACCTGCTGGCCGGAATCGGTCAGCTGGCGCTGCTGAAAAACGGCGTCGAGCAGTATATGGGGCTGGTCGACCGCGCCACCGAGGGAGAGACGCCACTCGACGAGCTCGAACAGGAGGCTTACGGTCTGACCAACAAAGAGCTGTCTCTGGAAATGCTGGAAACATCCGGCCTGCCGGATCGCTGCCTGGAAGCGATCGGCGGGCTGCTGCCTGACGAGGAAGTCACCCCCTCCAGTGAAGAGGCGGTGGCTCTGGGCAAAGTGGCTCGCGTGGCGGATGCGTTCGCCCGCTTCCTGTGCGACTCGGATCCGGGGATCGGCATGATTCTGGTGCAGGAGCGTCTCAAGGAACTGAACGTCGACCCCGAATTGATGAACGACATTCAAACCGAGATTCGTGAAAAACTGGCGGAGTCGGCTTCTCTGTTCAACATCGATCCGTCTTCGCTGCCGGAGCCGGAAGAACTGCTGGAAGACGCCATGGATCAGCTGGCAACGTTTACGCAGTCGATGGATGAATCACGGTCGGTTCCCAACGAACTGCTGGCAGAAAACGGACGACTGAAGCAACAGGTGGAAGACCTCGTCAAGCAGACTTCGACCGACGGTCTGACGGGCATCGCCAACCGCGCTTTCTTTGATCGCCGACTGATGGAACTCACGCAGCACTGCCGGCGTCGCGAGTCCTCAATGGGTGTGGTCGTCATCGACATCGACCGCTTCAAGAGTGTCAACGACACCTACGGCCATCAGGCGGGAGACCACATTCTGAAACAGGTGGCTCAGGCTCTTGAAGGAGTGACCCGTGACGACGAGACGATCGCGCGATATGGGGGCGAAGAATTCTGTGTGCTGCTGGAGGATGCACAGCTGGAAGGCATGACGATCGTCGGGGAGCGACTGCGATCCGCTGTGGAACGGCTGCCGATCGTGTTCGAAGGTCAGTCGATCCCCATCACGATCAGTGTGGGCATTGCGACAGGAACACCGGACAGCAAAGACTTCGGACTGCGTCTGTTCGCAGAAGCCGATGCGGCGCTGTACCAGGCCAAACAAACCGGACGCAACAAAGTGGTGGTCGCTGCCGGCGATCTCACACCCGGTTCTCAGGTTGACGAACTCCAGACGACTGACTAACCAGCCAATGTCGTCGGACGTTCGTCAGAAGGCGCGGTTCCCGCCGGGAGCGGCGCCTTTTTTTCTGCGCGCTGTCAGATCTCAGGCGCACAGAACGCAGGCTGCAGATCACACCAAAGTCAGGTAGGTCAGCAGAGCGGACTGGTAGGCCGCCACACTGGTTGTGACTGGCAGCGTCTTGCGACTTCGCAGGCGATACATCGTGACCAGCACGCAGACCACCAGCAGTGTGCCGGCCAGCTTGGCGCGGACAAACACGCCCACTTCACCGCCGGCGATGTCCAGCAGCATGACGCCAAACGGGTTCTCTTCCATCACACGAATCGAATCGCTGAATCGCACAATCAGAAACGTGTCGTACAGCGACACGGATGCGATGAAGATTACGAGGAACGGAAACCAATAGTTCTTTGCGGCGGCTTTCATCATTTGACCTTTCGTGTCCCTGAATTCGTCTCGCCTTCCGCCGGTGTCATTTGCATCGAGCGTGCCAATGCACAGATTCCTCACACGAACTTCGTCCTGTTGTTCAAGGAATCACGAAACCACGACAAAACCCGCCAAAAACAGACCGATTGAAACCCCCAATGTGGGGACCTGACACGGGCCCGCGCAAACAAGTTGCACCGCTGCGGCTGATACAAGCAGTGACACAAGATGTTCAGGTGGGGCCCCCACCCGGGATTGACGATGACCTTGATCTGGTGCGATCGAACCACCGGCGAAATCTGCCGCAGGCCGACCAGCGCAGTGAGCCCGGTCGCCGATTCCTCCAGCGCTGTCGTTACCAGCCAGGCGATCCCTGAAACCGGTTGCACGCGCTGCTGGGAGGTGGTCCGGCCTGGCCGAGAGGGACGGCAAAAAACGGCCCGACCGACCGTTTCCCCCGTGATTTCTGTGAGAAACAGGCGGTTACGATGTCCTGAATTCGGGACTGTGGGGGCGTGCGGCTATTGTGGGAACGGAACACTCGACCGGCAGGCCGCAAAGCGGCTACCATGCCCGCGAATGCACCACAGCTGGCCCCACGAATCTGCCGATTCACCTCCGGGGCATTGTTCCTGCAATCGTCGTTGCGTTTCGTTCCTCAACTCAGTGTGTCGTCGCCAACATGGACCCAAAGTTCGTTCGCAATTTCAGCATCATCGCCCACATCGACCACGGCAAAAGTACGCTGGCCGATCAGCTTCTGCTGCAAAGCGGCACGATCACCGAACGGGAATTCCGTTCGCAGATTCTCGATGACCTCGAAATCGAACGCGATCGCGGCATCACCGTCAAAGCCCGCAGCGTGACGATCTTTTACGACTACAAGGGCGATACGTATGAACTGAATCTCATCGATACGCCCGGCCATGTGGACTTCCATTACGAGGTCAATCGCAGCCTGGCGGCGTGTGAGGGCGCGCTGCTGCTCGTTGACGCCTTTCAGGGTGTGCAGGCTCAGACGGTCGCCAACGCGTATGCCGCTATTGAGCAGGATCTGGAGATTGTCCCAGTCGTTAACAAGATTGACCTGACGGTCACTCGCATTGACGAAGTGCTGGAAGAGGTGGAGACGATTCTGGGTCTGGACGCCAGTGACGCGCTGCGTGTCAGCGCCAAGACGGGCCTGAACGTGGAGACGGTGTTTGAAGCCATCATCGAAAAAATTCCGCAGCCGTCCGGTCAGCGCAACGCTCCCACCAAAGCGCTCGTCTTTGACTCCAAGTACGACAAGTACCGAGGTGTGGTCACCTATATTCGTATGGTCGACGGCGTCATCAAAAAGGGAGACAACATCCGCTTCATGCGTGAAGGCGTGCTCAGCGAAGTGATTGAGATTGGACAGTTTCGACCAGGTCTGGTGCCCTGCAAAGAACTGGGGCCAGGCGAAGTGGGCTACGTGCTCACCGGCGTGAAAGAGCTCAGCCGCATTACCATTGGCGACACCGTTACGGTCACTGACAAGCCGGCCGAAGACCCGCTTCCCGGCTACCAGAAACCCAAGCAGATGGTGTTCTGCGGGATGTACCCGCTGGATGCCACCGGCTTTGAGAGCCTGCGTGATGAACTGCAGAAGCTGAGCCTCAACGATTCCAGTTTCTCGTTCCAGCCGGAAACCAGTGACGCACTGGGCTTTGGTTTCCGTTGTGGTTTCCTGGGCATGCTGCACATGGAGATCATTCAGCAGCGACTGGAGCGCGAGCAGGACATGGACCTGATCCAGACCGCACCCAACGTGACCTATGAAGTGCTGCAGAAAAACGGCGAGGAGATGGTCATCGACAATCCGCAGGAGGTGCCCGACCCCAGCGTGATTGAAGAATTCCGCGAACCCATCGCCCGCGTAGGCTTCATCGTTCCGGCGGAAAACGTGGGGACGATCATGCAGCTGTGTCAGGATCGACGCGGCATCTACAAGAACACCGAGTACCTCGGTCCGCAGCGGGCTCAGCTGATTTACGAACTGCCGCTGAGTGAAATCGTGTACGACATGTACGACAAGCTCAAGAGCGTGACTCGCGGCTATGGCACGATGGACTACGAGATCATCGGCTTCGAGGCGGCCGACCTGGTCAAGATGGACATCCTAGTCAAAGGCGAACGCGTCGACGCGCTGTCCACCATCACTCACCGTTCCACGGCCGATCGCCGCGGACGAGCGCTGGTGAAACGCCTGAAAAAAGAAATCAGCAAGCATCAGTTCGAGATCGCCCTGCAGGCGGCGATCGGTGCAAAGATCATCGCCCGTGAGACGATCTCGGCCTTCCGCAAGAACGTGACCGCCAAGTGCTACGGCGGTGACATCACGCGTAAGCGCAAGCTGCTGGAAAAGCAGAAAGAAGGCAAGAAGCGGATGAAGCAGTTCGGATCGGTGGAGATTCCGCAAAAAGCCTTTTTATCGGTGCTGGAAGCCAATCGGGAAGACTAATCAGCGGGGTCGGGATGTCAGATCTGTCGCCGGAAATCGAAGAACGGCTGGTGCGCGTGGAATCCGCCATGGCTCATCTGCAGCACGATATCGAGCAGTTGAATGAGGCACTGACGGACCATTTCCGACGGCTGCAGACGTTTGAAGATCGTTTTACACGAATCGAACACAACCTGGAAAACCTCGCGGACGGTGTCGAGGAGCGAAGCCCGGAAGACGAAAAACCGCCTCATTATTAATCGCTCGGTGATCAGCCACGCCAGTTTCCGGGTGACCGTCATCGGGGTGAACGCCGGACCAGCGGCAACGTCGGCCTCTCGGAGCGGGCCACGTATCCTGAGCTGCCATCGCCGCCTTACGACCACAACAAGTAAGAAGCCAGCCTATGGCCAGCCATGCGTCCACACGATCAACATCCCGTCCAGATTACATCATGGCCGCACTGGGCATTGTGGGTGGCGCCGTGCTGGGGTGTCTCGCTTTTCACTTTGCCGTCATGGCGGGCTTTTATGCGATGGTGGCCCCCGGCGCTCTGATTGGACTGGGATGCGGGGCGCAGTCGAAAGCGATCTCCACGGCCCTGGGAATAGCGGCCGCCATCTCGGGCCTGGCGCTGGGACTACTGCTGGAATGGCACTACTTTCCCTTCCGCAAGGATGACAGCCTGGGTTACTTTCTGGCAAATCTGCGTGACCTGACGACGGGAACGTGGATCATGATTCTGGCCGGAAGCGGGCTGGCCTTCTTCTTTGGACGCGGTCGCTGACGGCAACTGCGCAAACCGCTGCTGCGAAGCATGGCGGTCCGGTCGGCCGTATTGGTTTCCGGGCGGTCTGCCGATATGCTGTGGCGCAGCGCGAATCCTCATCCGAGCCGAATCCTCATCCGAGCCTGAGACCTGACTTGGCCCCTCATCCGAATCTGCAAAACAGCCACGGCACGCAGCCCAAAGTCACACTCGATGACATTTTTCCGGAAGGCATCGTGGCCATTGACTACGCGGACGAAGCGCGCACGCTGCTGCTTGGCACGGGCAGTGGGAGCCTGGTGCTGCTGAACGGACTGGGAGACCAGGTTCGCCGGGAAATGGGCTACGGAGGGATTCGCTTTCTCCGCTGGTGCCACACGGGACAATTCGGCGTGGTGGCCCTGGAAGACGGCTCGCTGATCTGTTTTGACAGCACCCTGAAACGTCGCTGGGACGTCCGATTTACGGGCGAAATCGTCGGCCTGACCATCAATGCATTCGGCAGTCACATCGCGGTCTGCTCGCAGGATGGCCGTGTCCACATCGTCACAACAGACAAGAAGGAAATATGCCGCTTTGACGCGACGCGTCCGCTGCAGTACCTCCACTTTCTGAACGATGAGCCGGTCCTCATTGGCGCCGCCGAATTCGGCCATCTGTGCAGCCACACGCTCACCGGACAGCAGCAGTGGAACGAACGGATCGCCAATAACGTAGGCGGTATGGCGGTCACGGCCTGCGGCAAACGCATTCTGCTGGCGGCCTTCAATCACGGCGTGCAGTTGATGACGCGAAACGGCAAACACAAAGGCGCGTTTATGGTGGATGGCATTCCCAGCTTCGTGGCTGTTTCGGCCAACAAGCAGCGAATTGCCGTCACAACCATTGAAAGTCGAGTGTACTGGATGAACTTCAGCGGCGACCTGCTGTGGGCCTGTGATATGTCAGCTGATCCTCCCACCAGTATTGCCGTTGGCCCTCTGGGCGATCAGCTGTTTGTCGCCACGCAGTCCGGTCGGCTGCTGCTGCTGTGCTGGTAAACGCCTTTCGATCAGCGATTTCTGGTGAATGGACACAGCCGGAGTGGAATCTGGGCAACACCGATGCGACGATTCGCGTTCGCACAGCCTTTTCCCGAGACCTCACTGGTCTCCAAGCACTGAAAAAACGGATGTCTGTCGATCCCCCTCCCACTGGTTCGTCTGAGCCCCCATCTGATGCTTCTGCCGGCAGCAGCCAGTCGCCCGGTTCCCGTGACCTGATGGAAATGGACCCCCATCTCACGGATATCCAGCCGGGCAGCGGAGTCGTAATTCGCCTCGAGCAGGCGTGGGGCGCTGTTCGTCGCTGCTGGCTGAAGACTTTCCGCCGCGGCTACGTCAAACGCATGCAGGACTGCCGCAAGGGTGACTTCAATCCGTGTCCGCATGATGTGCTGGATCCCCGTGACCTGAAGTTTCATCAGAACCAGGGTGGCTACTACTGGGAGCCCGAAGACGATCCGTTTACGTGGCGGGACTCGCTGCCGTTCGCCCGTGTGGGCCTCGCGGAACTGCTGGTGATGGGCGGCGGTTTTCTGGCCGCAGCGGCGGGACTGGCTTACTGGGCATTTGTCTCGGAAGGCATGGTCCACAACGTAGCCGCCACACTGGCCCTGGCCGCGTTTGTGGTGTTCGTCCTGATCGCGTGGTTCTTCCGAGATCCCAAACGCACCATTCCTGCTGAGTCGGGAGTGGTCGTCTCGCCGGCCGATGGAAAAGTGGTCGACATTGAAGAACTGGAGTTCGATGAATTTGTCGGTGGCCCGGCGGTGAAGATTGGCATTTTCCTGTCCATCTTCAATGTGCACATTAACCGGGCGCCTGTGGCGGGACGCGTGATTGGCCTGAAGTACAGAGCGGGCAAGTATCTGAATGCCCTGCGACCGGAATCAGCGCGTGAAAACGAGCAACTGGCGCTGTTGCTGGAACAGCCGTTTCCTCCTTACCGCGGGATGGTGATCCGCCAGATTACCGGAGCCATCGCTCGCCGCATTGTCTGCTGGATGAAGCCAGGAGATACGCTGGAAGCCGGAGAGCAGTTTGGCATGATCAAGCTGGGCTCCCGCACGGAGCTGGTCATGCCGCGGGAAGAGGGCCTGGAGATTCGCACAAAAATCGGCGACAAAGTGCAGGCTGGCAGTTCTGAACTTGCCTGCTACACAACCGGCAGCGGAGAATAGCCGGATGTCTGAAGATGCCGCCAAAAAGACCCGCCGTCAGAAGGCGTTTGCCGTATTGCCCACTCTGCTGACGCTGGGCAATGCGGTCTGCGGCTTTGGCGCAATCACTGTGCTGGCCCGGATCAGCCCCAGCTTTGAAGTTGGCCCGCTGGATCTGGCAGCCGATCCGGAAGCCTCACTGCAGGCGGCGCGGGAAATTGTCACTGCCGCTCAACTCATTTTTCTGGCCATGCTGTTTGATGCGCTGGATGGCAGCGCCGCCCGACTGACAAATCAAACGTCAGAATTTGGCGCGATGCTCGACAGCCTGTGTGACGTGGTGAGCTTTGGCGTGGCGCCTGCATTCATGATGCTCAAGCTGACTGATGCCAACAATTACATGATGGACACACTGAGCCCGTCCGAGGGTACGGTCAGTCGGGCGCTGGGAATCGAAGTCACAATGCCATTCCCCGCGTACTCGATCGACTTCCTCTGGGCCATCGCCGCCCTGTTTCTGGCGTGTGCCATTCTGCGCCTGGCGCGATTCAATGTGGAAACAGACGAAGAAGACTCACACGAAGGATTCAGTGGCCTGCCGTCACCAGCGGCAGCCGCTGTAATCGCCAGTTTTCCCATCGGCGCTATGGCCCTGATCAAAAAAATTCGCGATGAAAACGCGGTCGCCTGGGCCGAGCCGTTTGGCAGTGTGGCGTTTCCGGCGCTGGCCGTTCTGCTGCCGTTTATTACTCTGGCCACCGCCATGCTGATGGTCAGCCGGATTCCCTATCCTCATCTGTTCAATCAAATCCTCAAGGGTGACAAAGGCCGAGTGCAGATGCTGCAGATGGTTTTCACGCTGGCCCTCATCTTTGTAGTCGGCGGCGTTGCTGTGCCCGTGCTGGTTTGCTGGTTCGCCTTTACGGGCCCCATCAAAGCCATCTGGGAGAAGACCATCAAACGGCGGACACCCACAGCCGAGGGAGCGTCGACCGCGCCGTCGGTGACCGACGACTAGCCTGGCGGGCCTGTGTTGTCGCCGTGCGTGTTCCTGCTGTCCGTTTCCTCGCCGTCCTGCCGCAACTGCAGTCGCAGCCACGCACGAGCATAGCTCCACCAGCGTTCGGCTGTCGCTACCGACACCTCCAGGGCCTCGGCCGCTTCACGAGTGGTCAGTCCGGCAAAAAATCGCAACTTAACCAGTTCGGCTTTCCGGCAATCTTCGGACTCCAGACGCTCCAGCGCCTCGTGCAGCTGCAGCAGCTCCTGCGGTCGATGGGCGGCCGGATGTTCAATCTGGCTTAGTGGCAACCGGGCCATCTCACCGCCGCGTTTTTGCGTCAGTTTTGCCCGCGCGCGATCAACCAGAATTCTCCGCATAGCTTCGGCCGCCGCACCAAAAAAGTGTCCCCGGCTGTTCCACGCCACGTCCGACTGAAGACCATCGGGCCCCACGAGCCGCACCCACGCCTCATGCACCAGAGCGGTCGCCTGAATGGTCTGTCCGGATCGCTCCTTCGCCAGCCAGACACGTGCCAGTTCACGCAGCTCATCGTACAGCAGCGGCAACAGCTGTTCGGTGGCCTGACAATCGCCGCGAGAAACCGCCTGGAGAATCCGCGTCACATCCGCCATCAGTCCTCCTTCGCACTGTCACTGGCGGCAACGCTGTCGATGAACTCGCCGATGCTCAACTGACGCTGCTCCCGCTCCGTCAGCGGACGACCGGGGCGACGTCGAGCGGCGTCGGCCGGCTCCACCGGCCAGACCTCCGCCACCTCGTTCTGATCGGTCGTGATCACAAATTGACTGTCCGGCGAAAACTCCGCGTGCTGCAGCCGGTCACAGCTGATGCGCAACCACTCTCGTCCTGTTCTGCTGTCCAGAAGGGTGGCCTCGGCGGCCCCCGTTTCTGCCACCAGCACCCAGCGACCATCCGGACTGAACTGCAGCTGACAGGAAAAATCGAAACTCAACCGGGTGTTAATGGTGTGCATATCAGCCAGTCGGACAATCTTCATCGCCCCGTCCTGACAGGCAATCGCCACACGCTGACTGTCTGCCGAAAACGCAAAGTCGACAATGGGCTGTTCGCCGGCGATTGTCATCGGCGGCATCCGTGAGTTCGGGCCTTCGGTCAGCAGCAGCTCCGCCCCCTGACTCACCACAAGATATCTGCCATCAGCGGAATAGCGTGCCTGGGCAAAACGATCCGGCAGTGTTGCCACCTCGCCGGTCACCGCATCAAAAACTTCGCAGATCGTCCGGCCGGACAATCGATAGCTGCACAGCAGCAGTGACTTTCGTGGATGCCACAGCATACGAAAATCGGCAGGTTGTTCTTCAAAACGAATCAGCCGCCGCTGCAGCGTTCCCTGCTGAGCGTCACGAATTTCCACTCCCCCAAACCACGCCCGATTATTGCCCCCGGAATGGCCACCTGCAGCAGTGGCCATGTTGAAGCGATCTGACTCAAAAACGGCCAGCCGTGTTCCATCATGACTGAACGCCGCATCTGACACGGAGTTTCGAAATCCAGTCAGCTCGTGTTCCAGCTTACCGGTTGTCAGATTCCACAGGCGGACAGGCGTGTAACCAGGACTGGCCTGTTGCGGCGGTCGCAGTTGTTCGACCAGGTGCAGATCGTCGTGCACGGTCACCAGTCGCTGTTTCCCGGGATGAACGTCGAGAGTTGTCAGTCCGCCCGTGAGCTGGCGACCGGCCGCAGGTGACACCAGGTCCGTAAGCACCGACAGCAGCCCCTGGGATTTGGCGAACTTCGGCTCCGGCTGCAGCCGCTGCACATATCCGGTCCCGGGATTCCAAAGATGAACAGCGTCGTAGCCCGAGGTGGACTGAAAAGCAAAACGACGGGAATCCGAAGACGCTGACCGCGGCTGACAGCCGATCGCCGCCACCACACAGTCCGGCCCCGCAAAACAGGCCATCAGAAGCGCCTGATTCTGCTCAGGTAGTGCCAGACGCGGGGGCAAAGGCGGCTGCCCCACGTCCCAGACTTTCAAAATTCCGGACTCGTCGATCGAGACAGCCCGGGTGCCCATCGGAATGACGTCAACGACTTTCGCCCGATGCCCCCGCAGCATCACCGGGCGATCCTGATCCATCCGTCGCCACAGCACATCAGACTCTTCGCTCATCAGGGCACCATTCAGCCCGGACGTCTTCAGTCTCGTCTGGGGCTGGTGAGCGCGTCGTGGAAACGTGGCAAACACGGCGACATCATCGTGATTGCGGGACACTCTCAGCTTCCCATCGACCACCACAGGTCGCGCTCCGGTGGCCGTCACCGAATTCAGAAAGTCAGACGTGGCAAGAAATCCCTGTGAGGCACCGGTGACAGGGTCACGGAACTCCGTCTGTCCACTGCCGGCAGTCAGATCGGTCACAGCCACATGTTCGCCGTTCTGTTCGACCGGAGCAAATCCGGCCACCAGATCCGGGTGATCGAACTCGTGCCAGAACATCAGCGCACCATCGTCGACCGTCCACACCACCACCGCCGTTGTGCGCGTATCTCTCGGCTCCATTCTCGCATTACCCGTCAGTTCATCAGAAATCACATCACCGTCCACCGCCACCAGCGGGTCGTCCACATAGCCGGGGCGTCTGAGACCGTAGCCCGCCGTGATTGTCCGCCCATCGACGACAGCCAGCACATATCTGCCGCTGCGACTAAAGCTCACGTCAGAAATCGAACGGGGACGCTGGTCGAATGCCTCCGGGAGCTGCAGCCGTTGCTGCTGCTCACCCGATGTGATGTCCCAGATACGGACGCTGCCATCGAGACTGCCCGACGCCAGTTGCCGGCCGTCAGCGGAAAAGTCGACCGATTCCACGCGGTCATCATGGCCGGTCAGCGTCAGCAGTTCGGTGCCGTCCGCCAGACTCCAGATTCGCACAGCACGACCCGTGTAACTGTGTCGTGTGCCGTTACGAAACGTCACATACCGAGCGGCATCAGACACCGTTGCCAGATGCCGCTGGTCAGGAGAAACACAGGCTGTGTCGATGTGCAGACGAGGCAGCGACATGCGATACAGCTCCCGCCCGTTGTTGACATCAATCGCGACAGCCGCCACATCAGTGTCGTCGAGAATCACGAGCACCCGATCATCGCCAATCGTCAGACAGCGGGTCGGCGTGCTGGTCAGCATCTGCCGATCGCGCGTTGCTTTCAAATCAACCGTCCGCTGCTCATAGTGATTTTCGAGGGCAGCCAGCAGGACAGAATTGTGATAGCTGCCAGGCTGCACGGCCGTCTCACGTGCCATTGTGCCGAGCGTCACACTCAGCGCCGGATCGGACTGCACGACCCGCGTGGCTTCGGCCGCCAGTCGCAGGCTGCGGGACTGCTGCGCCATGCGTCGGGCCCGCTGTTCCTGCTGCTTTGCAAGGTCGGCCGCTGCCTGGGCGTCAGCACGCAGCTTATCGGATCGCTGTCGACTGTCCTCCAGCCGGCCGTTCGCCTGGTGCAGTTGCTGCAGTCGTCGCTGGCCTTCGTCCTCGGCCTGAAGTGCCCGCAGCATCCCCAGCGTGGACACCACAAACGCCAGCAGCAACACGGTGACCATCGCACTGGCCGCACGATAACGGCGGACGAACTTGGACAATCGGTACAGGGGCGAAGGTGGCCGGGCGATGACCGCATCGCCGGACAGCAGCGAATTCACATCAGCGGAGAACTCCCGCACGGTCTCGTAACGCCGCTGTCGATCCTTATCCAGCGCCTTCATCACCACCCAGTCCAGATCTCCCCGCACCGCGCGAACGAGAGCTTCAGGACCGACTCCGCGGTGTCCGGCGATCGTCAGCAGCTGATCGCCCGTGGTCGTTAGCTTCTGACTGGGCGGCATCGCCTCCTGCTCGCGAATCAATCGCTGCATCTCCACAAGAGAAGCTTTGCGCAGCTGCACGGGAGACAGCGGCGCCGTTCCGGTGACCAGTTCGTACAGCAGCACACCCATGGAATACACGTCGGTGCGGATATCCACATCCAGCCCGCTCATCTCCGCCTGCTCAGGACTCATATACTGCGGCGTGCCAATCATCTGACCGAACGCGGTAAACATGGTCCGCTCGGTCAGGCGTGTGTGAATGGCCTTGGCAACACCAAAGTCGATGACTTTTACCACCGGACGGCCGTCATGCAGCGTGACCATGACGTTTGCGGGCTTGATGTCCCGATGGATGATGCCCTTGCCGTGCGCATGCTGCACGGCGTCACAGACGTCCACAAACAGGGCCAAACGCTCCCGGGTCGACAGCGCGTTGGTGTCACAGTATTCGGTGATGGGAACACCGCGTACCAGTTCCATCACGAAGAACGGTCGACCGTCGATCTGACCACCATCAAACACCGAAGCAATGTTGGGATGTTCCATCATCGCCAGCGCCTGACGTTCAGCTTCAAACCGGGCAACCACCGCGCGGGTGTCCATGCCGGGCTTCACGATTTTCAAGGCCACCCGCCGCCGCACGGGCTCCTGCTGCTCCGCCATGAAAACCACGCCGAATCCTCCCTCGCCGATGGGCTGCAGCAGCTTGTACCGGCCCACCTGTCTGCCCACAAAATCGGACTGCAGGCCGGGGTCGTCACAAGTGGTGGCCACGGCATCCAGCAGGTCACCCCGATCGTTATCGGCGTCCAGCAGAGCTTCCACATGACGTCGCAGGTCTGCGTCATCGCCGCACTGCGACTGCAGAAAACTCCCGCGCTGTGCCGGGGCAAGATCACGGGCGGCGGCAAACAGTGATTCCGGATTGGGTTGCAGCATGGAAATCTCCCAGGAGGATGGATTCTGAGTGTCTGCAGGGCAGTGCGAAGATCCGCCGCCAAACCCCTCACACAATCTGACAATTTCCATCCGCCCAGGAAAGCCTCCCACAATCTTCCCGCACAGCATTGCTCGGATCGGTGCCCCTGCAAGCGGGCATCCGCGCACAAAAAAACCGCCTCAGGAAGCAAAGCTTCCCTAAGACGGCTTGTGTCTGGTGGCATTGAGCCTGCGTCAGGAAGAACCCTCGGCTATTTCTTAGCGGCGGAGATCTGACGCAGACGGGCACCACTGCGTTTGGCGAACAGCTCTTTGGAGCCATCGTCCGCGACGCGAACACCCACGCGGGTGGGCTTGTTGGTTTCCGGGCAAATCAGCTGACAGTTAGACGCATCCACAGGCAGCTCAGTGTGGAGACGCCCACCCTGAGGGCTCTTGGGATGGCCGCGTTTGACGTGCTTGTAGACCTTGTTCACGCCCTCAATGACCAGCTTGCCGTTCTTGAGATCAACGGAGAGCACGGTTCCGCGTTTTCCGGCATCTCCACCAGAAATGACTTCTACAGTATCACCTTTGCGGATCTTCATTTCCGTAACTCACTTAATCGTATGGACTTAGCGTTTTTTGAGGGAGCCAAACGACGCTCCGGGAAGACTCTCTTCTCCCTGCCGGTGACGCAATCCTGGCCGGCTGAAAATTGGAAGCGGGGAAGGATGACGAGTTTCCAGTGCAGAATCAACCCAGCATCGGGGCAGATTCGTCGTTTGACCCGTAAATTGTCGGCAAATGCGGCCCGATTCAACACTCCGATCCGATCAGGATCGGAGTGTTATCGGGAATGGCCACGCGGCCCGTCAAAACGGGCCGGAAATCAGCGTTCCGTCGCCTTTCGCAGCGTGGGACTTGGCGTCTCTTTCCACGCTTTGATGTCCGCCTGCAGCACTTCCACAGCTTTTTCCAGCTGGTGGTCAATGCCATTGGGCAGTTCGGTTGGCTGTGGCCAGACGATGACGTCAGGAACGGCGCCGTTGAGCTCCATATCCTCACCGTCAGTACTCAGATACCAGCCACGAAACGGCAGTCTCACGGTGCCCACATCCATCACCCGCGCCGAACCGGTGCTGATCACACCGCCGGCTGTGGGAACACCCACCAGCTTGCCGCGACCAAGGTTCTTAATCGCGTGACTAAAGATCTCCGCGTTGCTGTAGCTGTTCTGGTTGCACATCACGACGATGGGCTTATTCCACGTCGCGTACACCATGCGACTTTGGGGATAACCTTTTCCGCCACCTCGCGGAACCGTGATGGCGTGCTGTGGCTGAGTCAGAGCGGTCAGCAGGTGATCGGTTGTGGATCCACCCCCGTTGTCCCGCACGTCAATGATCAGGCCGTCTTTGCCGTATCCGATGTCATAAAGTTCGCGTTCGAACTCCAGAAAGCTGGGCCAGTTCATGCCCTGAATGTGCAGGTAGCCAATGTTGTCCGCCTGCTTTGCCACCATGGCTCGGTTGTCATCCTGCCATTTCTGGTACAGCGCCGCACGAGCGGCCCCGTAACTGGTCGGACGCAGAATCACGTTCCGTTCTTTGGCTTCCTCATCGGCCGATTTCACCACCAGCTGGATGTCTCGCGAGGAACGACCGTTCAGGACCGTCGTCAGATCCATCGCCGGATCAACGGGTGTGCCGTCGATGCTGACAATGATCTCTCCCGCGTGAATCATGCTGTCGGCATCCATTGCCGGGCCGTTGGGAATGACGTCTTTGACTTTCAGTCCCGGGCCCTTGAAGTCATCCACAAACCGCACACCCAGGTGCGCGGTAGTGGGACGCCAGTCATCGCCGCCACTCATGGCCGGTCCCAGGTCCGAACGAGAATAAAAGCCAAGGTGGGAGCCATTCAGCTCACCCAGCATCAGGCTCATCACGAGCGAAAGACCACCACGATCACCGGAGTTGGCCGCGGCATCCACATACTTGCGACGAATCTCATCCCAGTTGTGATTGCCATAGTTTTCGTCATACCACGCGTCCCGCATCACCCGCCAGGCCGTTTCAAAGCCCGCACGATAGCGATCCGCCTGACTGAGTTGCTGGTAGGCACTGAACGTGTAGGACTTGCCGCTGCCGGACAGTGGCTGATAACCGGGCACTCCGTTGACCAGCCACAGCATGCGATCCGGCGACTTCATCCAGCCCTTAATCGAACCGACGGAAGATGTGATCTTCTTTGGCGTCAGCTCTGAGGGGAAACTGACGTACCATGTTCCCGAACTGCCACCCACCGAGCCGGCAAACAGCAGTTTCTTCCCGTCCGGCGACCAGCCCAGCAGGCGCTCAGAAGAATTGGGAAGCGAAATTCGACGCAGTCGCCGATGCAGATCCTCAAAGTCGATCTTCACCTCGGGCAGTTTCTTCGCGGGCTTCTCCGGCTGTGCGGCCTGTGGTTTTGCAGCCGCCACTTTTGTCTCGTCTGCGGTTTTGGGCTTGTCAGCCGGTTTGTCAGCCGCCGCTTGATCGGCGGTTGGCTTGTCCGCTTTCGCAGTGGCAGCAGCGGGCTTCGCAGTCGATTTGCGAGCTTTCTTGAAGGCATCGAGCGTCTTCTTCAGGCGACGATCACGGGAGCCGTCATCGTCGTCCTCTTCTGTCAGATACATGTAGTAGATGTCGATTTCGTCGTCACTGCGACGTCCGGTAAAGGCAATCATCCGACCATCGGACGACCATTTGGGGCCGTATTCGTCGTCAGGATGTCGCGACACATTGACGGCGTCAGACGATTTGTCGACCGGCACGATCCAGATGTCATTGTTGAAGTTGTCATCGGTCTGTGAGTACACGACCCACTTCCCGTCGGGTGACACGTCGTAATCGACGCCGGAGAATGCGTCGACCAGCATCCAGTCTTTGCCGGACTTCAGGTCACGCGCCCACAGATCGCCGCGGCCGCGAGCATAAATCAGTTCGTGGCCGTTGGGGCTGAGGGTCAGATCGGATTCGATTTCCGAGTCGTTTGTGATCTGCGTCATCTTGAAGTCAGACGTCTGCCACCAGTATTTGGATTCATCAGACCGCTCTGCCTTCCAGATATCCGCCTGGCCGTCTTTCCAGCCAACGAACAGCAGCGCGTTGCCGTCATCGATGAACAGCGGATCGCTTTCAAACTCCGACGTGGAGGTAATCTGAACAGGCTCCTTCAGCTCGTTCTCCATCACCCACACATCGCCACCAGCCACAAACGCCATCTCCAGACCGTCTTTGCTGAAGGTCACGTCACTGGCAGAAGACAGCGTGCGGCGATGCAGGTCAGCAGGCAGATCGTCGCGACGAATCCGGATGCCGATTTTCCTGGGCGCGGCGTCTTTGCCGGGAACGTAGCGGTACAGGTCAAACAGATGCGAAAATACGATCGTGCTGCCATCCGCTGAGACTGTGGGGGTGGCGACCAGATCGTCATCAAATTCTGTCAGCTGCTCACAAAGCCCGCTGGCCACTTCGCACTGCCACAGATTGCGGGCCCCGTTTTTGGCACCATCCGAACTGCAGTAGTACACATGCGATCCGTCGGCCGACCAGGCGGGCGAACGGTCGCCGGCGGGTGTGTCCACCAGCTTCACAAACTCGGACGTCTCGATGTTGAACGTCCACACCTGCGCGGAGCGAGCCCCATAATAACCCTTACGCCACCAGCGTTCGCCTTCGCGAACAAACACGATCCGTTTGCCGTCCGGACTCACGCGACCTTCGTCGCCGTAGCCGTTGAACAGCACGGTTTCTGCCGAACGCTCGGTCGCACTGATTTTCATAAAGCGGGTCGCACCGCGCCAGTGATGGTCGCGACTGCCGGACACCAGCAGGCTTTCGCCGTCGGGATACCAGTCGTGCAGGGCATAGCCTTCCGAGTGGAAGGTGAGCTGCTTCGGCTCTCCGCCGCGGGCGCTCATTACGTAAACCTGACGACTGCCACTGCGATCACTGGTGAAGGCAATCATCGAGCCGTCAGGGGAGTATTTCGGCTGAGCGTCACTGGCATGATGGGTCGTCAGACGGACCGCACGTCCGCCTTTGGTCGGCACCCGCCAGATATCGCCGTAGCGACTGAACAGCAGACTGCTGCCGTCTGGCGACAGGTCGGGGCTGGTGGCCAGCTGCACCCTGACGTCGGCTGAGGCAGACATCAGGCACAAAGCGCAGAAGAAGGAGACAAGTCGAGCCGGACGGGCGGGCAGCATGTTGGGTGGGCCTTGAATCTGGTTGGATAGTCGGCCTCCGCTGCCATTTCGAGTGGCCCCATATTAGGGGCCACTCACAGGCGGACGGAAGCAAAAACGGTCGCAGGTGAGCAACAAAGTGGAACCGATTTCCGGTTTCCCGCCTTCGGCGCCGTTAGCCCGACAGGCCCGCCACGGGAATCAAAAAGTTGTCCGGTTTGAGGCTCACCAGCGATGCGGTTCCACCACACAGGAACGAACGATTTGCCGACTGGCCGTATCTCGCGATCGAACGGTGGCGAGACTGTGAACGAGGTCACGATTTCCGCGATTGCGGGCGAATTTGTCCGTCGTTTTCCCCTCTGGGGACGTACCTTCAGGTAACAACAGGCACCAAAGGATGTCGATGCATAACGGCCCCACAAGATGCTGGCGAATGACCACACCACTGGTGTGTGTCCTGTGCTGCGCATGGGCGGCAGGTGCAAGCGGCTCGTGCGGCGATTACCTGTACACAAAACACAGCAAACCGTCACACTCACGCCGGCAATATGAGACCCACAAATCAGTCACGAAGCATGGGTCCGGCGTGACGGTCGTCTCCGGGCCTGATGTGGCTGCACCTTCCCCTCCGGACACCCCGATCCACGGAGAATGCACTCGGCCTGGCTGCCGAAGACTTCCTCCGCCCGCCGCTCACAAACGATACTCCGGCGGGCTGACATCCCGTTCCCCGGAGGGACGAGTCGATGATCAGGCGAGCGCGGTCAAACAGCCCGTGGGTCGCGATGGCTGGCAACTGGCCAGCGAAACGTGCACACAGCCGAGCGTCTCCGGCCGCATCGAACGGCCACCGCAGTCAGTCAGCTGTTCGTCCCTTGTGAGCCCCACCTGGGTTCCTTTACGATCAACTGACCTGGCGTGATCACCGTGATGTGCATTCTGAGTGCACCGGTTCACGCCGCCGCCCGAGCGTGACCCCATGAGTATTCCCGCTGACCTGCGCGGCGCTGCAGCGCCCTCTCCTGATTCCTCGGCCACCCCGAAACCCGTTGTCAAAAAGGCGATCGGTCCCCGGCTGCGGATCGTCTTCAACGTCATGCTGTTTCTGCTGGCACTCATTGGTGCCAACAGCGCCTACCTGCTGGGTGTGAAGGCTCTGGAGTGGTGGACCAGCCAGACTTACCAGGACTACTTTTACATCTGCATGTTCCTGATGCACATCATCGTCGGGCTGCTGGTGGTCGCCCCGTTTCTGGTGTTTGGCATCATCCACATGCGCAACACCAAAGACCGCAAGATCCGACGTACGGTCAACATCGGCTACGCTCTGTTCGCTGTGTGCATCGTCATCCTGCTGTCCGGCCTGGCGCTGGTTCGCATTGAAGGCGTTCTGGACCTGAAACATCCCACCACGCGTGCTGCCGTCTACTGGGCACACGTGGCCTGTCCTGTGGCCGGATTGTGGCTGTACTGGCTGCACCGCCTGGTGGGTCCAAAGATGCGGATCAAACAGGGGATGGCGTATGCCGGCATGACACTGGCTGTGGCCGCTGGCATGGTGATGCTGCAGTCGCAGGATCCACGGCAGTGGAATGCGGTTGGCCCAAAAGAGGGGGCCAAATATTTTGAACCGTCACTGACGCGCACATCAACGGGCAACTTTATCCCGGCCAGCACTCTGGACATGAACCAGTACTGCCTGAAATGCCACGAAGACTCTCATAACGACTGGGCGGACAGCGTCCATCGCTTTAGCTCCTTCAACAATCCCACCTATCTGGCGAGCGTGGCCGAAACTCGAGAGGTCTCGATGCAGCGGGACGGCAGCGTGCAGGCGTCACGATTCTGCGCCGGCTGCCACGATCCGGTGCCGTTTTTCAGCGGCGCATTTGACGACCCCAACTTTGACATGCTGAACCATCCGACGGCCAAATCAGGTATCACGTGTACCGTCTGCCATGCTATCACGCATGTGAACAGCAATGTGGGCAATGCCGATTTCACCATTGAGGAACCACAGCACTATCCGTTTGCCCGCAGCGAAAATCGGATCCTGCAATGGGTCAACAATCAGCTGGTTAAGGCCAAGCCATCCTTCCACAAGAAGACGTTCCTCAAGCCCCTGCACAAGACGTCCGAGTTTTGCAGCAGCTGCCACAAAGTGCATCTGCCATTTGCTCTGAACCACTACAAGGACTGGCTGCGAGGACAAAACCACTATGACAGCTGGCTGCTCAGTGGTGTGTCCGGACACGGCGCCCGCAGCTTCTACTATCCCCCCGTCGCACAAACCAACTGCAACGAATGTCACATGCCGCAGAAGGCGTCCGATGATTTTGGCGCACAGCTGAATGCCGAAACGGGCGAGCTGAATATCCACAACCACATGTTCCCCTCGGCCAATACGGGCATGAGCTGGCTGCGTAATCGGGATGAAGTCACCCAAGCCCACCAGGAGTACATGAACGGCGTGATGCGGGTCGACATCTTTGGTGTGCGTGAAGGCGGCACGATTGAAGGCGAACTGACGGCCCCACTGCGCCCCACAGTCCCCACTTTGCAGCGTGGCCGTGACTACCTGCTGGAGACCGTGATTCGCACGGTAAAAATGGGACATCATTTCACGCAGGGCACGACCGATTCCAACGAAATCTGGCTGGAAGTCACCGCCAAATCAGGTGACACGGTGATCGGTGTAAGCGGTCAGCTGGGCGAAGATCGAACGGTGGATCCATGGTCCCACTTTGTCAATAACTTCATGCTGGACAAAGACGGCAATCGCATCGATCGACGCAACGCTCAGGACATCTTCGTCGCCCTTTACAAACACCAGATTCCACCGGGTGCCGGTCAGACCGTCCACTACGCACTCAACGTGCCGGAAGACATCAGCCAGCCGGTTAACGTGAAGGTTCGGCTGCTGTACCGCAAGTTTGATGCACGCTACATGCAGTACGTGGATCAAAAACTCACGGAGTTGGGAGCCGAGCCGATTCGTGGCCACAAAGACGGTGAGAGCTATCTGAACGAGCTGCCGATCACTGTACTGGCAGAAGATGAAGTCACCTTCCCCGTGAATGGCATCGATGTGCAGGTGACTAACAGTGAACGCGACATTCCAGAGTGGCAGCGGTGGAATGATTACGGCATTGGCATGCTGCTTAAAGGCAAAGCCGAGTTGAAGCAGACGATGGCCGCATTTCGCAGGGTCGAATCGCTGGGCCGCTACGATGGTCCCCTCAACCTGGCCCGGGCGCTGCTGCGGGAAGCAGGGACCGGACAACTGGATGAGGCCGTCGACGCCGTTCGGCGGGCAGCTTCGCACGATGATCCGGCGGCCCCACCGTGGACACTGGCCTCGATCAGCGGTGAACTCAATCTGCAGCAGGGACGCCTGAAAGAAGCTGAAGAGAATTTTCGGCAGGTGCTCAACTACCGCACCGAGGAAACGGTGCGGCGTAAGTTCGACTTCAGCAAAGACTACTTCGTGAACAACCTGCTGGGGCAGACGATTTTCAATCGGGCCACGCAACTCTCTGGTCCAAAACGCCGGGAACAGCGGTTTGCCAGATTCCGGGAAGCCATTGCGGTGTTCGAGCGCACGCTGGAGCTGGATTCCGAAAACGTGGACGCGCATTACAACCTGTCGCTGCTGTACGCGTACCTGGGTGAGACTGACAAGGCCACCAAACACGGAGATCTGCACGCGAAGTACAAGCCGGACGATACGTCACGCGGCAAAGCGGTGGGTTCTGCCCGCCAGAAGTATCCGGCAGCCAATGCGGCGGCTGAGCCTTTGGTGATCTACGATCTGAGTCGCAGTCTAAGCCAAAAGGCGGCAGCGGCCGGGACTGCCACACCGCCACAGTAACTCACCAGGATTGGCCGGGAACAGCGATGGACGGCGACCAGAACTGGTCGCCGTCCAGCCAGCCGTTAGCCAATCACGTCTTTGCCGACCCACGGTCGCAGCACTTCCGGCACCACAATCGAGCCGTCTTTCTGCTGGTAGTTTTCCAGTACGGCAATGATGGCTCGAGCACAGGAAATGGCCGTGCCATTGAGCGTGTGGACAAACTGCGTCCCCTTCTTTTCCGCGGACTTACAGCGAATGTTCAGACGTCGCGCCTGGTAGTCTGTGCAGTTGGAAGCAGACGTCACTTCGCCGTAGCTGCCGCCGTCACCACGGCCCGGCATCCAGGCTTCCAGGTCAAATTTGCGGTACGCGGGGCCGCCCAGATCGCCGGTGGCCGTGTCGATCAGACGATAGTGCAGACCGAGCGCCTGAAAGATCTCTTCTTCAATGCGAACAATGTCAGCGTGTACCGCGTTGGACTGTTCCAGGTCCGGTCCGGTGAAGGCGAACATCTCCACTTTGGTGAACTGATGGACGCGATAGATACCGCGCGTCTTGCGGCCGTGGGCGCCGGCTTCTGTGCGAAAGCAGTGAGACAGCCCGGCAAACTTCAGCGGCAGATCCTTCACATCCAGCGTCTGATCTTTCAAAGCCCCACCGAGCGTGATTTCTGCAGTCGCCACCAGGCTCAGGTCAGAATCATTGACCGAGTAGATCTGGGTTTCGTCGCCGCGGGGATTAAAGCCGATGCCTTCCAGCACAGAGTCCCGCGCCAGATCGGGCGTGGTGTGCAGGGTGAAGCCTTCGTCCCGCAGCTTGCACAGGGCAAACTGCACGAGGGCCATTTCCAGCATCACGGCATCATTTTTCAGATAGTAAAAGCCATGACCAGCCACTCGGGAGCCGGCTTCAAAGTCGATCAGGTCGTGCTTCGCCGCCAGGTCATAATGATCCAGAGGCTCAAAATCGAATTCCGGCTTCTGTCCGCTCAGGTGCACTTCCGACGCATCATCTTCACCACCGATCGGAGCGTCCGGGTGCGTCATATTGGGAATCTGCGTCTGCTCGGCACGCAGATCGGCTTCGATTTCTTTCTGTCGCGCTTCGATGCCGGAAATCTGCTCCCGCAGTTTCTTACCCGCCTCAATCAAGGCAGGTCGGTCCTCGGCGGACGCTTTGGGAATCTGCGAAGACGTCTCTTTCTGCTGACGGCGTAGTTCATCACCTTCGCCCACCAGCTTGTTTCGTTCTTCACGCAGGCGGATCACCGCGTCAACGTCAACGGTGACGCCCCGGGCTTCGCAGTTTTGCTTTACGTCGTCTGCGTTCTCGCAGATAAACTGCAGGTCCAGCATCAGTCAGGCCTTTTTTGTATTGCTTCAGTCTGAGTGTACACACGTCGCTCTGGCAGAGAGGCCAGGCGACAGGAAAGGTTCGCGAGCGTTTTTTGACCGACTAACGGTCCACCGACACTTCGGAAAGCTTTTGCCACAGATGAACACTCGCGCGAACGCCATTCATGAAGTCGTCCACATGGAAGTGCTCATCCGGGCTGTGCAGATTGTCGGTGTTGCGGCCCCAGCCGAGCAGCAATGTATCGATTCCCAGAATCTGCTGAAAGCTGGATACCACGGGGATCGAGCCACCTTCACGGATGAAGACGGGCGGCTGCCCAAACGCCGCGGCCACCGCTTCGCTGGCCGCCGTGATCCACGGGCTGTTGGGATCAAAGGCAAACGCTTCACAGCCGTGGTAGCGTTCGAACTCGAACTGCAGTCCAGGAGGGCAGTGCTGCTTCAGAAACGATTCGAGGGCATCCAGTATGACATCGGGATTCTGGGAAGGCACCAGGCGGCAGGTGATCTTGGCCATCGCCGTTGAGGGCACGATAGTCTTGGGGCCTTCACCCGTGTAGCCGGACACGATGCCGTTGATGTCGCAGGTGGGCCGGCTCCAGCGTCGCTCCAGCGTGGAATAACCCGCTTCGCCAAACACGGCACCCGCACCGACTTCCTGCAGAAAGTCGTTTTCAGAAAACGGCAGCCCCGCAAACTCGGCCTTCTCTTTGTCCGACAGTTCCTCCACACCGTCGTAAAAGCCGGGAATCTGAATGCGGCCATCATCGCCCACGAGCAGGCCACACAGTTTGGCAATCGCATTGGCCGGATTGGCAATGCTGCCGCCAAACACGCCACTGTGCAGATCTCGTGAGGGGCCTGTCAGCCGCAGTTCGGCCGCCACAATGCCACGCAGTCCATAGGTGATGGCGGGGATACCGTCGCCATACTGGCTGGTGTCGCTGATGACGGCCACATCCGCTTTGAGCCGCTCTTTATTCGCTTCCAGAAAGCGATCCAGGTTATCGCTGCCGACTTCCTCTTCACCTTCAATCAGCACCTTCACATTCACCGGCAGGCTGCCGGTTTCCTGCACCCACGCTTCGATGGCTTTGATGTGCGTGTACAGTTGCCCTTTGTCGTCTGTCGCGCCGCGGGCAAAGATCTTTCCGTCGCGGACCGTTGGCTCAAACGGCGGCGTCGTCCACAGGTCCAGTGGGTCCGGCGGCTGCACATCGTAGTGTCCGTAGACCAGAATCGTGGGCAGTGAGGGGTCCTGCATCCGTTCGCCATAGACGATGGGATGCCCATCGGTGGAGATGATCTCCGGAGTCAGCCCGGCAGACTGCATGGCATCGCGGACGAACTGTGCGCATCGCTGCATGTCGTCTTTGAACGCCGAGTCTGCACTCACGCTGGGAATGCGGAGAAAATCAAACAGGCCATCCAGAGCGGCCTGCTGGCCGGATTCAATCGATGCCAGAACGGAGTCCATAGTCGCGTCTCAAAGTCATACGGGAGCGGAATTTGCCCGGGGTTATAACAAAAATCCCGGCCAATTCCGTGCCGACGCCCGAATTTGAAGACACTCAGCAGGAAGACATTCGGCAGCCATGGCGGTGGGACCGGTCAAACGGGTCCCCACGCATTCACGACAGCCTGTCACTCTTCCGTCTGGAAGTAATTCAGCGTGTAGTAGGCCTCCGGGTGCAGCAATGGCAGCCCCTCGGACGATTTGACGCCATCCGCGTGCAGCTCATGGACGTGGCCTTCCTGCAGACCGTCCACATACAGCCGCACACTGCGTCCATCTTCACCGGCAACCGCTTTGGTGATGGTCGGCTCCGTATGATCCACTTCCGGACTGCCGTAGGACGACTGGTAGATGTAGGTGTAGGTCGTCATTTTCCATGACGCCAAATCGGTCACGGTGGTGGCATCCACGTCTTTGGTGAATGTCAGCTCAAAGCCATCTGGTTTGAGCTTCATCTCGTGGATTTCAAACGGCACCTTACCCGTCCAGTCGACACGTTCCACAGCAAACGGCTTGCGGCCACGTGATCCCCAGCCGCGGTTGGTACCACCGACAAACATGCCGCCGTTGTCCGTCATTTCCAGCCCCAGCGAGCCGGAGCCGAATCCCTCCAGAAACGGCAGACAAGCGCCCTGCCAGTGTCCCTGAACCTTTTCCATGCTGCAGCGCATCACCGTGCTGAAGGACTGGTCGGTCACAAACAGCTGGTTGGCAAACGGGCCAAATTTTCCGTCCGATAGATCACACGCCACACCAGCGGCCGACTTGCCCATTTTGTTATAGGGGAAGTGGATGCTGGGCGGTTCGTACTCGGGGATCTTCTTCGCTTCCGTCATAATCCGACTGCCACTTTCCGGCTCCGTCGGTTTGCTGCCAATAAACGGCTCCGCGTCTTTGTACCAGGCAAAGCCACCGGGATGGCCCATGAACTTGCCCGGCACCAGATGTTTCAGTTCGCACGTGCCGTTCCACGGCCCCTGATTATCGGTGTAGAAGACGTCTCCCAGATGGTTCGCGCCGATGCCACCGGGCGAACGCACGCCGCTGCAGGTGGGCACCATTGAACCATCCGCATTGACCCGCACGCACCAGCCACGGAACTTCACCTTGCTGCTGAACGAGCCGGTCAGGCACAGCACGACCCAGATGTTGTCGTCCTTGTCAAATTTGGAACCAAACGCGTACTCGTGGTAGTCTGCAGAGATGCCCCAGTCGCCGTTGACCACTTCGAACTCATCCGCCATGCCGTCGCCGTCGGTATCGCGCAAACGGGAGATGTCCGGTCGCTGCGTGATGTACAGCCAGCCGTCTTTTTCCGTCATGCTCAGCACTTCGTGCAGACCATGGGCCCAGCGAGTGAAGTTCTTTGCCGTGACATTTTGGGAAAACGGATCGCTGATCATCCAGATTTCACCGCGTCGGGAGGCCACCGCCATTTTTCCGTCGGGCATCATCTGAAAGCAGCTGGCTTCCAGCACCACACCCTCCGGTATTTCGAATCGGGTGATCGGGTAGTAGTCCGATTCTTTGGGCAGTGCGGCTTCGTCCGCAACAGCAGCCACGGGTGCGACGACGATCAGCAACAGGAAGAAAAGATTTCGCATGTCTGCGTCACCTGAAGAATTTTTTGCACGGAGAAATGAGGAGAACAGAGCAGGGGAACGGGCCATCGAATCGCGCAAAACAACACGGCGACCGCCCGTCATTTACCAGACAATCTTCTGGAGCACTTCCACCGGACCGCCGGTCGACACCACGGGCACGAGCAGTTCCCAGCGATTATTGCTCTGGCGCAGTGTCGGATTGGCAATGCTCACATGAACCCGCAGGGCATTGTCGACGCGATACCAGCCATCGCCCAGGTCCTCAATGCTGTTGCCAACGGCCGCTCGGAAGTAGAGATTATCGACCACATTGCCCGCCACTGTGATGCGGCGTTCCAGGGACGGCTCTCGTTCGCCGGGGACAGGCACAGGAGTGTCGAGCACTTCGTATTCGCCGGTGCCGTAGCGGAAGGTCGGCCGCCCTTTGGCGTCAAGTCGATACCCGAGGAACCGATAGCCCAGTTCGCGGGGCTCTTCCTCAGGCCACGGTGTATTCAGACTTTCCAGAACGGCAACAGGCACGGTGGGCTCAACACGCAGCGCGTTATCGCCAAGTGGCTCCTGTCGCCCCTGGCCACGCCCCTGCCAGTGTTTGGCGGCATCGATGAAGCGGCCATGCCAGATCTGATTCAGCGACATGCGGTCAGCATCCCAGGCGATGTTGGCCTGCTCCGGATAGCCCACTGCGATTCCACGAGGTGTCAGACCCACCAGGAAGTTGCGATAGATGACCGGTCGCGTGTCAGGCTTCAGCTCAATCATGCCCCCGGCCACGCCAATCGGCACTTTGGCGTTGGAGCCCTGCTCCAGATACTTCCAGATGGCCGAAACCTGGCTGCTGGTGTCGCCGTCGTAAACCTCAGTGGCCACACTCTTTCCATTGGGGAAGGCCGTGGGCATACGTGTCCCCGGACGCAGTGCATCGGGATCGGGCAGGTAACGATGAAACCAGTCTTCGTTGATACGGCTGGCCATTGTCTGCAGGTCGAGCGCCTGAATTCCGGTGGCCTTGTACTTGCCAAACGTATGACACTTCACGCAGGAGAGACCTTCGGATCCCACCAGTTTGCGACCGGCAGAAATCAGGCGGTGATCGGCGTCATCGACAGCTGCGATGTTCACACCGTGGACGCGATCGAGGTCGACCAGATCCTTTGCCAGATGCATAGCATCGCGCCCAAACTTCGGCATGCGGGTCAGCATATAGGGTCGATCCTTGGCGCCTTCCCGCAGCAGTTTCTCCAGCCAGCCTTTCTTCAGCTTGTCACCCACACCGGTCAGTGGCGGCGGCACGCGGCCTTCGTCACCCATTTCGGGGATCTGCGAAACAAACAGGGCGTGACGATCGGGCTCAGGACCACCAAAACCGTCTCGCTGATGACACGCATAGCAGTTGAAGGATTTCATCGAGTGGACAATTTTGTCCGCCTTTGACAGCTGCACGTCATCACTGGTGAGTGCGGCCGTGATGGCCTTGCGCTGGGCTCCGTTCAGATCGTATTGCGGAACACCGCCTTTTGCCTCCGGCGAAAGACATCCACTTCCCGGACCGCAGTCAGCCAGGCCGGGAGCTTTCAGCAGCGAGGCAATGGCCTGACCGTCCTGCTGCAGTTCATGACAGCTTGCGCACCCGAGCGAGCGAAAGAAATTGCGGCCCGTCTCCACCAGCGCCGGATCAAATTCAAAAGGCTCCGGTTCGCTGGCGGCCGTCTTCTTTTTCAGTTTCTTTGGAGGGCTGCCATCTTCGTTCAGAGTCAGCCAGCCATCGATCGGCTGACGTGAAATTCCCGGACCTTCAACCTCCAGAGACAGCGACTGCTGGCCACCCACTTCGGAGTAATCCACCACCAGTTCATGGACACCCTCGGACAGATCAAGGCTCCCGCTTTTTGTCGTGTGCGGATGCACGCCATCGACATCGACAACCTGCTTTCCATCGATATACAGGAAGCTGCCGTCATCCGATCCCAGGTGAAAGCGGTAGGTGCCCGCTTTACTGATCAGAATTCGGGATTCAAAACGGATGGAAAAATCGTCTCCTCGTCCGGCCACGTCAATGTCCAGTCCGGCCGTCGTTCCTTTGCGACCTTTCTGCTCGCCAAGGTCGGGCACGTTTTCGAAGCCTTTGTTGATGACCGTGTAGCGAACGGTGGGTTCGCGGGGCTCCAGCAGCACTTCGCCCACCAGATAGTGAGCCAGATCGCGTGACTGGTTGTCATCCAGATTCAGTCCCGGCATGCGTCCGGAAGGTCGCACGGCGTGTGGCTGCTTCAGGAAACCGGCCAGACCGCTGATTGTGTATTTGCGTCCCAGTTCGGGCAGCGGCACTGAGGTGACGGCATTGGCCGCTTTTCCGTTACGGGGCATGTGACAGGCAATGCAGCCCACTTCGTGAAACAGGCGTTCGCCGCTGCGGGCGAATTTGTTTTGCGGAGCCTCCGGTTTGGCAGTCCCCGTTGTGGACAGAAAGCTGGCCAGCGCCGTAGCCGCATGACGACGTTCGTTTTCATCAAGACCAGACAGCACGTGCGGCATGGTCGTGCCGGGCTTGGACGCGTGCGGATCCTGCAGGTACTGCCACACATACTCCGGACGCAGGCGGTTACCAGCGTTCGTGAGAATGGGCGCCTGCTTGGCGGTTATCTCTGTTGCCAGTGTGCCGGATGCCTGATGGCAGGCGGTGCAGTTCAGTTCTCCCAGCAGCAGGCGACCTCCATCAATGGCCGAGGTGCCGTCCGCATGAAATCGTTCGAAGGCGGGAATGAGGGGGCGTCGCGCTTCCTGATCGGCGTCGAACGGCTCGACCCAGATATTGCGAAAACGCACTTCGTTGCCGTGATTCTGCAGGAAGATCGGACCGGGCGCTTCGCCTTCTCTCACGGGCGCTGCGGTGGTGGACTTGGTCAGCTTCACGCTGCGCTGCACGACAACGCCGTTGAGTCGCACGGTCAACGTGGCATCCTCGATCTTCTTTCCGTCTTTGAAGCGAGCGGCTTTGAATTCCCCGTCATAGGTCTGCCACGTCAGCGGCGGCAGGCACATGTTCAGATCGGGTTTGGCGATGCTGTAAATGCCGCCGGTCTCGTTTTGCTTTCCTTCCAGTCCAAACGAATCGAGAATCTGCGTTTCATAGCGACCCTGATAGTACAGCCCACTGTTTCCGCGACCCTGACCACGCGCTTTCGGCATGTAGGGAGTGCGAAATTCCAGGTGCAGGCGAAAATCCTGAAAGGTGTCGACACTGGTCGCCCCCTGTTTCAGCAGATCTCCCGCCAGCTTTGCACCGGGCTTCCAATGGTCTTTCAGCGACTGTTCGCTGCCGTCAAACAGCACCACAGCGCCGGTCGGCGGTTTGGCACCCAGCGTGGGACTCTGACGCTCCACCTTTTCCAGGTCTTCGGTCAGGTCCGCCACATCTTCGGCTTCGCCTTCAATCACCCGGCGGTCCTGGCCATTCCAGCCGGCTCCCGGCAGCCCCCCCTTGAGGATCACAATGGAGAAATTTCCATCTCCCAGAGCAACCACCTGAATGCCCCGATCCTTGCCCGCGTACTCTCCCTGGACGGCGAAATCGGGGTCTGCCTGAGCTTTCTCGGGAGTATCGTAGACGTCGGCACTGACCGTCACTGCCGAACCACAGCAGACAACAGCGGAAAGAAACGCGCGAAGCGAGACAGTCATTAACAACTCCGATGGCTCTTTTGGCAACGGCGGGACAGAGTAAGCGGGCGTTGCGGCACAACGCGATCTGCCTACTGGAAGGTCCTGCAAACGTAGCGAATCCCTCAGGAGTTTTCCAGCCGTTCAGCGCAGCCTGTCATGAGGGTCGTCGAGAGCAGGAGCATGCAGATAGAAGCGAACACCCGACGGTTACGGGTGGGTGTGGCTGTTTTCCGGATTTGCGTGGCTGCCGCAGACTCAGCGCGGCTGTTTCCCGCCTTTGCGGGCCACGTGATCTGTGATTCCGAGCAGATCAGGGTCGTCGGTAGACGGGCCGGGCAGTTCCGGAATGGGTTCATGACTGAACCACTGCGTCATCGGCACACGCCAGGTGGGCAGTTTGCGAGTACGGTACAGAGCGCCCATGTAGACGTCTGATGCCGCCGTGACAATTCCGTGTTCAATTTCCAGATCAAACGAAATCCCATAATGAAACCGGGATCCCCCACGGCGTCGGGGCAGAAAACTCACCCGCGGCTGATACAGATACTTTTCGCACACGTACACCGTGCCTCGACTCTGACCGCAGCACGATTGCTCAGCGGAGCGAATGGGAAACAGAGCCTGCCACCGCTGCATGGGCTCGGTCTCAGTAAGTACCACCGCATCGGGAACTGGTTCGTCCCGCCCTAGGAATCGATCACACTGGGCCGTCAGGAACATGCCGCCCATCATGTCCGGGTTGTAAAGGAAGTCGGGCGTAAACGGAGGACGCTCGATTTCAAACTTCAGGAACAGCGCTCGGTCTGTGACATCGTCTCCGGCATCCACCGGTTGTCCATCGGCATCGCAAACAGACACATCGAATTTTGCTGTGCGGTAATTGCCGTTATTGAACAGCTTCGGGCTGCGCTCGTCGTTACCCCGATAGTACGACCCCGAGAGCCGGGCTTTGACATCCGGGCGCCGCGGAACTGGTGGATAGCCAAAGTCGTAAAACGTGGCAAAGTGAATTTCATCTTCGAGCTGCTGCTGATGCAGCTGATCCTGCAGTGAGTACACCTCGTACCCCAGATAAGCGCTCAACAGCAGCAGGGGAATCGCGGGAGAAATGCGTCGCTGCATCACGCTGGTCGACTTTGCCGCGGGACGCTTCCAGCGATACACCCGCAGCCCGATCAACAGCATCAACAGACTGCCGCCGATGACGAGTCCGCCGTAAGTTCCCATGAACTGCTGCACTCTCAGACGCAGTGGCAGGTTTTGCAGCTGCGGCAAGACGTTCTCATAGATCTCCGGGTGCTTTTCGAACTCCATCACGCATTCGCTGCAGCAAAAGCGGACTTCGCGGCCTTTGTAGGTGATCGCGTAGTCAGTTGTGGCCTGCTGGTCCTGCAGCACAGGGCACATCACGTTGGTTTCCGCGGCCTGTGTGGGGCAGATGCCAACAGCCAGCCAGATCACAAACAGCGGCACGCTTTGGGAGAATCTGAACACGAATCTGTTCCAGCGAAGACAGGCAAAACGGCTGACGAAATCGTCAACGATCTGCTGAGGTTTAGCCCGCCAGCGACAATGTTGCCGAAATTGAACGCTCTGGAAACAAACCCGTAAACAGAATTCACGGTCTGGACGTGCTAACTGCTGCCACCGCTACAAGCCGTCTTTGCGGCGGACGAGGGACAGTCGGTGTTCAGGCGACAGAAACCGAGTCCGAGTCCACAGCATCCGGTCGACCGGGGGAACGCGAATCCGCGTCCCGGCGAATGGCGGGCGTGCTGTCGAGCGTCCCGCTATCCAGATTGGGATCGGTGTCTGAGGGCGATGTCGAACCACGGTCGCCACTGTCCTCCGCTGACCGTTCGTCGGCCGGCATGCGGTCAGCGGACGTGTCGCCTGCAGACTCCGAGGTGTCGTGGCCGTCTGTTTTTGACCGGTTCTTTCGCAGCGACGAAATCAGATAGTGGGTAAGCGGATAGGCGATCGCAGCGCCGATCGGGGCCGTCATCAACGCGCCCAGCAACATCGGCCAGCCCACTTTCACGGCCAGTGCGGTCGTCGCCGTCCACCAGCCAGACAGCCCTTCAAATTCCAGCAGGGCATCAAAGTTGACGTTGGCGTCGGTCCCCATCACCGAGGCACCCAGCCGGTACCAGAAATAGTACATCGGCGCCATGGTGATGGGATTGGAAATGTACGTGGATGCCATCGCCGCGGTGCCGTTGAAGTAAAAGAACGGACGCGTGAGAAAGACGACAGCAAGAATCATGATCGTCTGTACGCCGACCGACGGGGTCAGTCCGACGAAGACTCCAATGGCAACCCCCAGAGCGATCGCGTGTGGCGAATCGTCCAGCGCAAGCACGCTTCGCAGCAGTGCCCGGGGGCTTCCGGTCAATTGGAGAGCACGACGCAGCATGAATGTAAGAAAGTCGGCAGAGGGACAGAGAAGTTCGGACCAAATATAGTTTGCGTTCCGAGTCGTCGCAAAACGCAGCCTGTCAGATTCCCGAAAGGCATCCGGTTATTCAGCAAAACCCGATCATTCTGCCACCGGCCCGGTCGTCATTCTTAAGGTTTATCGGCGAAAACCGTGGGCATTACCCGTGAATCGGTCAGGAATTATCAGGCAATCAGTGGTTCAACAACGGTGCCATGCACATCCGTTAAACGGAAATCCCGGCCCGCGTAACGGTAAGTGAACGTCTCATGGTCAAACCCCATCAGTTTCAGGATGGTGGCGTGCAGATCATGAACGTGCACCTTGTCTTCCACCGCACGAAAACCGAATTCATCCGTGGCCCCGTGCACATATCCACCTTTCACGCCGCCGCCCGCCATCCACATGGTGAAGCCCCAGTGATTGTGATCGCGGCCGTTGATCTTGCCGGCGTTGGCCCCTTTCTTGGGCATCTCCACCACGGGCGTGCGACCAAACTCGCCGCCCCAGATCACCAGCGTTTCTTCCAGCAGTCCGCGTTGCTTCAGATCTTTCAGCAGCGCCCCGATCGGCTGATCGATTTCGCGAGCCAGAGCCCGATGACGAACCTCCAGATCATCATGGTTGTCCCAGGGCTGACCAGCGCCATGCCACAACTGCACATAGCGAACACCGCGTTCCACGAGTCTCCGGGCCATCAGAATCTGCCGCGCATGCACGCCATCTCCGTAAGCCTCCTGAATGTGTCGCGGTTCCCGTGACACGTCAAATGCTTCGGCCGCTTCGGTCTGCATCCGAAAAGCAAGTTCGAGCGACTGAATGCGAGACTCCAGCTGACCGTCATGAGGACGGGACGCCTGATGACGCTGATTGAGTTTGCGGAGCAGATTCAGCTGCAGCGACTGCTGCCGACGCGGGATGCGATCGTTCCGCACGTTTTCAATCAGCTCGTTGAGTGCCGTTTTTTTGGTATCAATGTAGGTTCCCTGAAAAATGCCCGGCAGAAATCCGGCCTGCCAGTTCTGCGATTCCTGAATGGGGTAGCCGCCGGGACACATGGAGACAAAAGCGGGAAGGTTCTGGTTGTCTGTGCCCAATCCGTAAGTCAGCCACGATCCCAGGCTTGGCCGAACCAGTCGCGCTTCGCCGCAGTTCATCAGCAGCAAAGATGGCTCGTGGTTGGGCACATTAGCATGCATCGACCGAATCACGGCGATGTCATCGATCGACTCGGCCACATGGGGGAACAATTCGCTGACCGGAATGCCGCTCTCCCCGTACTGCCGAAAGCGAAACGGAGACGGCAGTGCCGAACCGGTGGGACGTTCGGTCTTGAGATTGCCGCCGGGAATTGTTTTGCCCGCGTACTTCTGCAGCAGGGGCTTAGGGTCAAACGTGTCGACCTGCGAGGGGCCGCCGTTGCAAAACAGATGAATCACACGTTTGGCTTTGGCGGGAAACTGAGCGCCCCGCGGCAGCAGAGGATTGGATTCGCCGCGCGCGTCTTCCGCCAGCAGCTGTCCCAGGGCCAGTCCTCCCAGCCCCATGCCGCATCGTGTCAGCATGTCCCGGCGATCCATGGCCACCTGAGGCAATCCGTATTTTGGCTCGTTTTCGTTCACGCGTGTTTCACCTAGTCCACAAACAGAAACTCGTTGGTCAGCAGCAGCACATGAGCGAGCTGCTGCACAGCGTCCGGCGCGCTGCCCGCCTGTCGTCCGGAAAACGTGTCCTCTGACTTCATCGTCTCCACCAACTGCCCATCGACATACTTACGCATCACAAATTTCCAGCGGAAAGAATCGTGCGATTCACTGGCACGGCAGTCCGTCACAAAATCGATCGACTGGCCGGCTGACAGTCGCACGCGTTCGACGGCAAACGGACTGCGACCGTTGTGCACGGCCACGGTCCCGTAATTGACGCCGCCGGCCACCACGTGACAACGCACGCCGTCTCCTTCGGCGGCCGGGTGCTCGACCTGACCGGAAAGGGAAACTTCACAGTCGCCGTCTGCCACCCAGCGACGCACGGGACAAAACTTCAGCCCGTGCCCTGTGTGACCACCGGAACTGTTCAGCATACACCAGCCCAGTTGAGGGTCTGGTAATTTCGGACCACCTCCCCAGCGACCGTCCGCAAACGTCGGCAATGGCTGAAAGCCGGCGACACCGGAAAAATCGGCAGACAGTTCGCCCCAGCCGAACAGCCATCCCAGCGGACCACTGTGCGCTGACTGTTCGGAGCGCAGTGTGTCCAGATAGTCGCTCGCCCACGCCCGTTCATCGTCCGTGGGCGACCGCTGCAGAATGCGTCCGAAGACAAGCTGGATCGTCTCAGCATCCGTCCCCGCTTCCGCGGACACCTGCTGAGCAATGGACTTCGCTGTCTGCAGCACAAAATCATTGTTGAACTGGTACAGCGCCTGTTGAGGCACGGTCGTTTCAAATCGCTGTGGCGAATGATTGTCGGGGCTGGCGAAATCAAATGTGCGGAACAGATTCGGCAGGTTCTGGCGGTCGATGCGGGCATACAGCGTACGCCGCGTTCCATAAGGTGGCTTCGTGATATCGACCGACGGGCCACCCACGGTCACCTCAAGACGGCCGGACACCTGCAGCATGGCATCACGGAATGACTCAAAATCCAGCCGACGCCGCGGCATGCGCGCCAGCAGGCGATTTTCCGGATCGCGGTCGGCCATCTCCGGACGATCGGCACTGGACTGCTGCCAGGTATGCGACACCAGAATGTACTTAATCAGCGCTTTGCGGGACCAGTTGTGATCAATCAGCCACTGCGCCAGATGATCGAGCAGTTCAGGATGTGAGGGCAGGGGAGTCCGCACGCCAAAGTCGCTGGGCGAGTCCACAAGCCCCCGACCGAACAGTCGGATCCAGATCCGATTCACGGCCACACGCGCCGTCAGAGGGTTATCAGCGGACGCGATTTTCTCAGCCAGTTCCAGACGGCCGCTGCCGTGTTGAAACGGTTGCGGTTCATACCCATCAGACAGGGCTGTCAGAAAGTGGCGACTCACCTGATCGCCCCGGTTGCCGGCCCCCCCACGCACAAAGATAAACGGCTCCCGCGGTTTCGCACGATCGACCAGCCGCAGTGTGGACGGTTCATTCTTCGGTTCGTCAGACGAATCAAATACGCCGTACAGGGAGTAGTAATCGGCCGTGGGGATGGGATCGAACTTGTGATCGTGACAGCGTGCACACGAAACGGTGAGTCCCATGGTGCCACGTGTCAGCACGTCAATGCGATCATCGATGATGTCGTGCCTGTTGTTTAGAAACCGACGGCCGAGCGTCAAAAAGCCCATCGCCGCCAGTTGGGCCGGATCATCGCTGCCGGGCAACTGATCGGCGGCAATCTGACGTTTCAAAAACTCGTCGTACGGCATGTCGGCGTTGATCGCATTGATGACCCAGTCGCGATATCGGAATGCGTCTTTGTATTCGCGGTCCTCCCGAAAGACATACCCCTTGGTGTCCGCATAACGGGCAATGTCCAGCCAGTACCGCGCCCAGCGTTCGCCGTACTGTGGTGACGCGAGTTGACGATCCATGTACGCGTGCAGAAAGGGCGTCAGATCGCCCCCATCTGCTTCGAGCTGCGACACCTGTTCCAGATCGGCTCGGGCGGGCGGCAGGCCAACTGTTGCCAGACTAATGCGGCGCACCAAAGTGCGTCCGTCAGCCAGCGGGGCTGCTGCCGCGCCGTCGGCGGCCAGGCGGTGGCGAATAAACACATCGATCGGATGCCAGTGCTCGCCACCGAAGACGGGACGCTCGGGTTCTTGAATTGGCTGGAACGCCCAGTGCGATTTCCACGCGTCCGTGTCGACAGCCGCCGCCTGGCCAAATTCCGCCGCCTCAGGCCAGTGGGCGCCCGAGGCAATCCAGCGCCGCACTCCATCGATCACAGGAGCCGGCAGTTTGGCCTTTGGCGGCATCTGAGTGTCATCTTCTGAATACAAAAGCACCTGCAGCAGTCGACTGGCATCGGGATTGCCAGGGACGACCAGCGCCCCAACATCTGCCGTGCCTGCGAGCACCTGCTGGCGGGAATCCAGCCGCACGTCCGCTTCCTGCTGCTTTGGCCCATGGCAGGCGAGGCAGTGTTCAGCCAGCAGCGGTCTGACGTGCCGCTCGAACAGATCCTGTGACTGATCAGCGGCTGCCGCCCCCTGTTGCCAGACGGCCAGCAGCAGTGCGGCCAGGACCATGGCGGAAACGACCGGCGGACGTCGAACGGCAATCCGAACTGCATTCATAACGTTCAATTCACAGCGGAGACGGCGAAGGAAGGAAGAAATCGCCAGGGAGGGAAGCCGAAGCTGCGGCAATTATAGTGCTGGAAAGGACGTTCGTCGATCAAATTCAGCAGACGTTCATCAGCGGGCCAGTCGCACCGGCTGAATCCACGCACGTTCCCATTCGCCCGCCTCGGCGGGGTTGGGATGCGGCCGGGAAGAAGTCACGACGGCCCGCACATAAAGATCATCTTTCGTCACCTGATAGCTGGCGGATGTCCCTTTGACCTCGCTCAAAATCTGCCCCACTTGCTGGCTGTAGACGCGGGTCAGCCCCGTGGCTTTCGCTTCGTCATCGGACGCCGGTGTGGTCGTATCGTCAAAGTCCTTCTTCGTGCCGATGAACTGAATCGTATAGTCCACGCCTTCTGCGGGCTTGACCATCACTGACAAGCGGCCTGATTCAAACCGCACGCTCTGCAGTTCGACGCCGGAGGAGGAATAAAAGTGGCCCGCCTCCAGAGCGTCCACCAGTGAGTCCGGATCCAGTTTTTCCGCCAGCACGACCACCCAGCCGCGGCCCGGCTGACTGCCTTTGCCACTTTGCTGCCGGTGATAGTTATGGCCGTCGTCCGTCGCCAGTCCATACAGGAATGGCAAATCCAGTTTGGCAAGACGCCACGTGTTGATGATGTCCCACATTCGCTCCGTGGATGCATGCGTGGCGTCGCCCAGATTCCGCACCGACGGATGACCGTTGTAGACCTCAAAAAAGTTCTCTCCCACCACATGCATCAGCTGCTCAGCCGTGACGGCCCAGCCGAAGTTCGGGTGGTTCAGGTGCACGAGTGTCTTCTGCCCCGTGCGTTCCCGCCGCGCCACGGCAGCATTAATGTTCTGCTGCATCACGTCCTGTACGCTTTCGCCGTGCATCGGGGGCAGCAGTTCGGACAGGTTGGTGGCACACAGATGAATGGGCGCATTCTTAAAGCGATCCGTGATTTCTTCTCCCTGAATCAGCAAAAATTCTCCCGGAGTGGCCAGCCGCTCAAACACCTCATCAAACGTCTTCAGACGCACCTCCTGACGGCCGTCGACCTCCCGTGTCTGCGTCCAGTCCCCGAAGGCCGCCCTGAGTTTATCAAGGGCCGGCTGTCCGGCTCGATTTCTGTTCACATCAATCCAGCGTTCTCCCGTGTGCAGAACGTTGTGATCGGTGAAGACCAGGAACTGATAACCGCGATCCCGATACCAGCGGGCAATCATTTCGGGATAGTCATCCCCGTCGCTCCACAGCGAATGGGTGTGCATATTGCCGCGAAACCACTGATGCCCCTCACGTTTCGCCAGGACGAAGTCCCCGTCATCGGCAGCTACGGGCACAGCAAAAATCAGGGCAAACAGCAGCGGCAGGCAGCGCATCAGGTCTTCTCCGGAGGGAATGGAATCGGTGGGACGTCACACGCTAACCGTGTTGGCGGAATTGTTCAACACGATGCCGCACGGAGCGGTTCGCTGCGAGACGCACAGGTATTAGCCGGACGGACTGCGGCGAGCGACCGGTCCATGGCGCCCGCGAACTCGCCACGCGGCCAGGACTTCGCTGATGCACAGTCCCGCGAATACACTCAGGCCCATAATCAGCCAGAACGTATAGGCCGGTGCGTCCTCCAGACCACTGCGAAGATTCATACCAAAGACACTCGCCACGGCCGTCAGCGGCAGAAATACGGTGGCCATTGTGTTCAGTCGATGCGTGGCTTTTTCGACCTCTCGCGAGTGCCGGGCCTGAATCTCGCTCTGTACGGCAATATGGAAATCGAGCGAATGACGCGCATCGTGATACAGCAGTTCGCTGCTGCGGGCCACTTCAGCGGCATGATCGGAGTGGTCCTGCAGCTCCCGCCGTGCTTCATGAGAATCCAGTTCCGCGTAGGCGCGGGCCAGCGCCTCATGCAGGTTGCGGGCCGCGCGGTTCAGTGGCCCCAGCTTTTCCAGCACGGCAAATGAACTGGTGGCGGAACTGCCTGCCGCGTACTGCTCCTCGAGCGTGAGCACTTTCTGCTCGTACTCCGCGATGAGCTGGGACAGCGCCGGTCGGGGCTGACCGCGCTCCGAAGTGCGCCACTCGCCGGCGGGTGTCCGCCAGAAGTACACGGCTTCCCGATCTGCGCGAGAGTCAGGAACACGATGCAGTACCAGGACCAGATGGCCGTCTTCCGCGATTTCTCGCTGACGTCCGGACCGATCACCCAGTTGAAAGCGAATGGCGTTGGGAATGTCCCAGCCAGCAGGAATCTTCATGACAGACCTTCAAAGAGCTGAACCAGTGACTGTGACCCTCACACTCACCCGTTCGCAAATGTCAAAGCCCGCAAACGCGACGGACCGAAGGCAGGATCACGTATTCCCCGTTTTCTCAGCGGCAACATCGATTGGACATAACCCGATTCGGCCGCGATACTTGCGTCCACACACTCTTCGCAGCGACAGGAATCACAGATGACACTGGTGGTATTGACCGGAGCCTCTCGGGGACTTGGCAGAGAAATGGCGCTGGGTTTTGCTGCCGCCGGATGCACGGTGTGCGGCTGCGGGCGGTCTGCCGACGCGCTGCAGTCACTGAGAGCAGAACTGGGCGAACCTCATTCCCTGCAGGTGGTGGATGTTGCCAGCGACGAACGGGTGGCCGCCTGGGCGGGTGATATCGAACGGCAGTTTGGTGTGCCCGATTATCTGGTCAACAATGCGGCCCTGATTAACTCCAATGCGCCGCTGTGGGAAATCACGGCCGCCGAATTCGATGCCCTGACGGCAGTCAACATCAGCGGCACGGCCAATACCATTCGGCACTTTGCCCCCGCCATGGTGGCTCGCCGAAGTGGCGTTATCGTCAACTTCAGCAGTGGCTGGGGGCGGTCGGTGGCCGCCAGCGTGGCACCTTACTGCGGCACGAAATGGGCGGTGGAAGGTCTCACGCAGGCCCTCGCCGCCGAACTGCCTGACGGTATGGCGGCCGTGCCACTGAATCCAGGCATCATCAACACGGATATGCTGCAAAGCTGCTTTGGCGCTGGTGCCGGCGGATTTCCCGATGCTCACACCTGGGCGCAGACGTCCGTCCCGTTCATCCTGCAACTGTCGGCGGCTGACAACGGACGGTCCGTGTCCGTCCCGGGCTTTTGACGCGCACCCGGCTCGCTGGTGAATCGTGCCCCTGAGGCACCTAAAACTCCACGCCCTTCAACTCTTCACGAAACTGAAAAAAGGCATCAATCAGACGCGTCGGTGGAAACGTCTGCGTCAGCTGCAGCGAAATGCGGTTGGCATAAACTGTCATCTCACCGGGAACGCGCAGGATACTCAGCTGGCACCACGTGGCATTGCGATCGAAGTCAATCTTGAGCGTGTGTTTGTCCATGTCCTCGACAGAGTCGATGAAGTCTTCCATGTTGATCAGCAGCGGCGGCGTGACTTCAATGGCATTGAACATTTCGCCGTAGGCCACTTCGAACTGCTCTGACAGCAGCGATTCCGGACTGGTCAGCCGGCTGACTTCCTGCGTGCGAACATACATCGAAGGATCTGATTCATCGATCTGGATGGACGCACGGTATTCAAACTGAGGCGTCACGATCACTCCCACACCATCGTCGGGATCCTGAACCTCCATCTGCGATCGCTTGAACCTGAAGTGCCGACGCAGATCGGCGAACTGTCGATCCAGATCATCCACCAGATCCTGCTCGGCAATTCTGGCAACAAAAGCACGCGTGTACTCAGACAGCTCAACGGGAACCTGATGGGTCTTCTTTTTGAACCCGGACAGGTCGGCCACGCGACCGCTCGTCCGATTCACAAAGGAGATCTCGGAAACCGACTGGTTTCCGGCATTGGGGTTGGAGAGTCCATCCATGTTGAACGTACGACGCTGACGGGATTGCGGCAATTCGATCTTCGGCGGCCCGCCTGTCAACGGCACCAGGGCAGCCGGCACTGCGCCAGCATAGCGAATCAGAACGCCAGCGACCATATCGGCCTGGTCTGGCAAACGCCCGTTCGTCCGTAAAAGAGGCGACGTCCAGTTCGTCGGGAAATGCTTCACCAGGAACCCGAAAGGACGTCGCCTCTGCCGCATTCGACGTCCGGACACCCCAGGCAGTTCCCAGGCAATCCGGACGCATGTCGCCTGTACGACGTCTAAAACTCGGCCAGCACTTCGCCACCGTTGATGCTGCCCAGAGCCCCCATCAATCCGTAGGGGCTCTGCCCTCCGGTGACCGGCTGAGAGGTCAGGTCCCCGGTGTCGATGTTCTCGCTCAGAAATCGGACCGAACCATCCCCCAGAAGAATCTGAGCTCCGCCCGTGTGACGGCTGGACATGGTCATGATGCCGTCCACATCGTGGGAGTTATTGTTGCCGTTCTTGCACGATGGACGGTTGGGAGCCAGCACCGTGGTGATGGATGTGAACGCCGGAGCGCCGTCGTACGCACGCACGCCCGCCAGGCGAGAGCCGCGTTCGTCTCCCAGAGTGATGTACTCGCCCGCTGCCACAGACGCCATGCACAGCGAGGGGTTATCGCGTCCTCCGTTGGAAACCGCGGTTGTCGTGGCCCCATCCAGAATTCGGGTCCCGCCAGCGGTGGCCTTGATACGTTCGCCCATCGCAATTGTGTTGGACAGTCCGTCCGTCACATCACGAAAACGCCGCGCACTGCCCGCCTGACCGTCACCCCTCACGCCGTTAAAGAAGCCACGCAGTCCGTTGCCGTTGTTGCCGTGCCATGCGGGATTGTAATCCCACGCGTTGTCCCCACGTGAGAACATATAATTGGTCTGCGCGGGTCGCTGCTCCAGATTTCCGGAAACGATGCCATCAGAGGGACACAGCAGGTGGGGCGTTTGCGTGATGACCGCCGGCGTGGTGTTCCAGCTGGCCGCGTTGCCGCCGACCGGTGCCAGATCGGCAATGGTGGCCTCGTACAGATTGGCCTGTTCCACGTAGGGTAGCAGCGCCAGATGCGCACTGAACCGGCGAAACTGATTGGCATTGGCCGCCTGTCCTGTGGGCGTCGCCGCCGCCAGCGTGCAGGCATGCGGGATGGCGTTAAACACATCGTGATAGTTGTGCAGCGCCAGCCCGAACTGTTTGAGGTTGTTTTTACACTGCGTGCGGCGAGCGGCTTCCCGCGCCTGCTGGACGGCCGGCAGCAGCAGGGCGATCAGAATCGCGATAATGGCAATGACCACCAGAAGTTCAATCAGTGTGAAGGCCCTGCGGCGCATCGTACGTTTCATGTTTTCATCCTTTCGTTCGGAAGCGGCGTCCGTCGACGCGCAGAAAATCGCCTGTCGACGTCAGCAGAAAGAAAGGCAAATCAGCGAGTCACCAATCCTGTGTCGTCGTGCGTAAGTCTTCAAACGCGCGACCTGACATTGTGTTTCTGAGAAACGATCGGCCCGAAAGCGAATTCTGATATGTTCGCGTAGTTCGCGATCTGCGTTTCTTAAGCGAATACGCGTTTCGTGGCCGCCGGCCCCGTTCGTCTGCCTGACGGCCCCGCACCAGAGCGCAAGAACTTTGTAAGAAGCTCATTCGCCAGCTTTCACAAATTCCCGTCAGGACGTATCTCACACTGGTCATTCCTTTCCCCAGTTACCGGTTAGGTTTCAAATGAGAACTCTTATCTGCATTCTCGGGCTGCTGTTGCCTGGCAGCCTGCTCCCCGCACAATCTCCGCCGCCTTCTGAAGAACTGAAAAATCGGGCCTACATCGACGATGATGATCAGCGTCCCCTGGCGGACCTGAGCTTCAACGTCGACCAGAATTCCCGGCAGAATCTGAGAATCGGAATCTCTGCCGTAGGTCCCGATGTCGAACCGATTGGCGGCTACCGGGGCATCCATGGTGCCAACCGCTACACGGCCGAAGAACTGGCTTTGCTGCTAAACGGCACGCACAGCGTTCAGGTGATCACAAAGTACGAGGCCGGACCGACAGTCACCGGAGAGGTGATTGAAGGTCGCTACGGCACACTGCCACAGCGGCGACTGCTGATTGATGGCCGGATAGATTACCTGGGACAGACGGCCTGGGAGTATCCGCTGGAAATCGTGATCAACCCGGACACAACGTCGTCCGGACTGCGAAACACGTTTGTGTATGTCAACGGACAGGCCCGACTGCGATGCCGCTATCGTATTGTCCAGGGGCGGTTGCAGGATCTGGAAGTACAAAGCCTCGGACACGACGGATTTATCGCCGCCATTGATCGCCGGGTGCCCGCCGGCGCCAAGGTCCTGTTTGCCTCCACCGACGAGATCAAGTCCGTGACGCTGCCGGCCGACTGGGCCGACCGGGACATCGAAGGCAAATGGGCGTGGTACGCCAAAGACGTCCTGCTGCATCCGGAGAACCACGTCAAATGGCCCGTCACGCTGCGGAACGCCGGCGAGCTGGAACTGCTGGAGATGCTCGCTCTGTACACGCCGGACGCCTTCAAGTCACACGGCGTCATTGAGCAGTTGTACGATGCCGAAGCGCCGCAATGGATTCGCGTGGCGGCCTGGCATTCCAACGGCCCGCCCAACTTCGGCCACGGCCTGCAGCAGTCCACCCGGTACATGACACACATCGCTCCGGGTCTGACGGAAGACTGGATTGATCGCTACCGCGAAGACATCGACAACTACGAAACCTCACTGCAGGCCGCTTTGGAGCAACTGCAACAGGACAAGTTTGAGCCCGTCGATTCCACCAGCTATCTGCCGCCGCTGAAGCCGGACGATGTGTTTGCGTACCTGAAACTGGATACGGACGTTGTGGATCTGGGAGAACGACTGACAGCAGAACCGGGTGTTGTCTATCGCCAGCAGGTTCTGCGAGCGATCAGTGGCGTGCCCATCAGTGGCCGGCGAGGTCAGCCGCTGCTTAATCGCCTGCGTCTGATGACCAAACACAAAGATCGTGTGATCCGCCAGGCCGCCTTTCTGGCGCACACCTACACACTTCCAAATGCCGCCGGCACGCAGTCGTTTGACGACTTTCTGGAGACGGTGGCCAGCAAAGACGAACACAACTCTGTGCGCCAGGCGGCCCTGATGGCCTATTCGTATCACCGACACCCGTCCGTGCTGCTGACCCTGCATGACATTGCCGCCGATCCGGAACACGCCTGCTGGGAACCGGCCGTCAGTCGCCTGGGAGATCTGGGCTTTGACGTTTCCATCGCGCTGCTGGAATCCGTCATGGATCCGAAACTCTCGCAGAATCAGCAGAAGATTCTGAAGGATACGCTGTCGCGGCTGACAGCCCGTCAGAAGAAACAGAAGCAGATCAGCGCCTGGCAGATGACGCAGCGCATTCGAGCGGCCGTGTTTGCAGGGGCGACCAGCCATCCACTGGCCGCCACGATGGAAAACTGGGTGAAGCAGGGCAGTGGCATGCTCAATGCCGAAGAGTGGACGACTCTGCAGCGAACAAAGTGGAACGGTTACGGAGACATCTGGCTGCCGGGCACGGCTGAGGACTTTGCCGCCGACTTCAACCGGATGAAAAAGTCCGTTCCGCGACCGGCCGCAAAGGGCAAACAGCGTCTGATTGATCAGCCGCTGGAGCCCATCCAGAAGTAGACGGGCCACTCACCGTGATCGTTGCAGGAGGAATTGCGATCGGGCAGACAAGTCGTTAGTTTGACTGGTCTCCCGCTCGCGATTCTTCCTCCTGCAAAGCCACCATGAACCGTCCCCTCGCGTGCCTTGCCTGTCTGTTGTTTTTCGTTCGCCCCCTGGCAGCAGCCGGCGACGATCCTCCCGACTTTTCCCGCGAAGTGCTCCCCATTCTGTCAGACAAGTGCTTTGTCTGTCATGGTCCGGATGCTGCGGAACTGGGGGAGGACATGCGGCGGCTGGATTCGTTTGCCGCCGCCCACGAGGCCACCGAAACCGGACGCGCCATCGATGCAAAGGCCCCCCACCAGAGCCTGATTCTGCAGCGTGTCTTTTCCGCCGATGACCCGATGCCGCCGGAAGACGCTGACAAGCAGCTGTCCGACGCTGAGAAAGGCATCCTGAAACGCTGGATCGAAGGCGGCGGCAACTACGCCAAACACTGGGCCTTCGTTCCGCCCGTGAAGACGGCCCTCCCGGCCGGCTCCGACAACCCGATTGATGCGTTTATCAAAGTGCGGCTGCAGCAGCGCCGACTGGACTTCGCCCCGCGCGCGGACCGCCCGACCCTGGCCAGACGTGTGGCCCTGTTGCTAACCGGCCTGCCACCGGAACCAGAGCAACTGCAGCAGTATCTTGGCGACAACAGTCCGGGAGCCTATGCCAGACTGGTCGAGCAGCTGTTAGACAGCCCGCGTTTTGGAGAGCATCAGGCGCGGTACTGGCTGGACGCGGTCCGCTACGGCGATACGCACGGTCTGCATCTGGATAACCGACGCGGCATCTATCCTTATCGAGACTGGGTCGTCCGCGCGTTCAATCGCAATCTGCCGCTGGATGACTTCATCACCTGGCAGCTGGCCGGCGATCTGCTGCCGGACGCTACCGTGGAGCAGAAACTGGCGACGGGATTTGTGCGACTGAATCCGTCCACGTCAGAAGGCGGCGCGATTCCGGCCGAGTTTCAGGCCAAGAACAATTTTGATCGTACGGAAACTCTGGGCACGGTGCTGCTGGGAGTCTCCATGACGTGCGCTCGCTGTCACACGCACAAATACGATCCCATCACCCACGCGGACTACTACGGCCTGCTGGCGTTCTTCAACAGCACGGCCGAATCGCCCATGGACGGCAATAAGTATGAATACGGGCCGACGCTGAGAGTGCCGTCCGATCAGCGCGCCTGGGAGCAGTGGGCCGCACTGATGCAGCAGGGCGATGATCTGGTGCGTTCATCCGTCGACGCTTTGAAGTCACAGCAAAAGCCGCCTGTCGCCGACAACACAGCAGCGATGCTCAGGTGGCTGGCGGCAGATGACTCCCCATTTGCCGGCACCGCGACACAACAGCAGGCTTTGGCACTCGGCGATCAGCTGGAAGCACTCACGCAACAGTTCACCACCACTCTGGTTGCACAGGAGCTGCCCAAACCTCGCGTGACACGGGTGCTGCATCGCGGTGAGTACACATCGCCCACCGGCGAAGCCCTGACGCCCGCCGTGCTGCCGGTGATGGGTTCCCTGCCGAACGCGGCCCCGTCCAATCGTCTGGGACTGGCCCGCTGGCTGACCTCCCGAGAACATCCCACCGTCTCCCGCGTTTTGATCAATCGCATCTGGCAGCGAACGCTGGGATACGGACTGGTCCGAACGCCGGAGGACTTTGGCGTTCAGGGACAGCAGCCCACCCACCCGGAACTGCTCGACTGGCTGGCCGTTGAGCTGCAGGACAGCAACTGGGATCTGCAGCACATGCTGAGGCTGATGGTCCACAGTCGCACGTTTCAGCAGTCGTCGGCATGGCGCAGTGATGTCGATGACCCGGAAAATCGACTCTACGCGCGTGCCACCAGTTATCGCATGGATGCGGAAATGATTCGGGACATGGGTCTGTGGGCCAGCAGCCTTCTGGATCCCACCATGGGCGGAGAAGGCGTCAAACCGTATCAGCCGTCCGGCATGTGGCTGGCGATGGCCCACCCGGCCAGCAACACCAAAAAGTATGAGCGGGACAGTGGTCAGCGACTCTACCGTCGCAGCCTGTACGTTTACTGGAAACGCACCAGCCCGCATCCCATGATGACCCTGTTTGATGCGCCCGACCGGGAATCCAGCTGCGTGCGACGTTCTCGTACCAACACTTCGCTGCAGTCACTGGGGCTGCTCAATGAAACGCAGCGCATCGAAATGTCCCGCAAACTGGCAGAACGGCTGCTGCAGGACGAAACCGATGACAACCGCCGGATCGATCGACTGTTTTTGAAACTGGCCTGTCGCGTGGCCACAGACGTGGAACGGCAGGTTTGTGAAAAACTGCTGGGCGCTATGCGACAGCGTTTTGGTGACGAACCTGATGCAGCTCGGCAATTGCTCAGCACTGGTGAGAGTCCAACCAATGAAAAGCTGTCGATCGTCGAAGTGGCCGCCTGGTCTCAGGTTGTGACGGCCGTCATGGCCAGTGATGCGGCCATCGTTGTCTATTAACCGAACTCCTGTGCCACTTCCCCACTGCTTCCCCGCCGCCCGCCTCGGCCGACTCTCTCAGGACAACAAAATGCTGGATCTGATTCGCGAACACGACCTGCTGCAGACACGTCGACAGCTGTTTGGCAAAACGGCTCTGGGTGTGGGCACCGCGGCTCTGTCTGGTCTGATGGGAGATGCGGCTGCGGCTGGCGAGCCGGCCCTGTCGTCGGGCACGCACCATCCGGCCAAAGCCAAACGCGTCATCTACTTGTTCATGAGCGGCGGTCCCAGTCATCTGGATCTGTGGGACTACAAACCCAAACTCGTGGACATGTTCAATCAGCAGCTGCCCGATGACGTGCGTGGCGGGCAGCGCGTGACCGGCATGACGGCCAATCAGCGCAACGGTCTGCCACTGTGCCCCAGCAAATACCGGTTCACCAAACGAGCCAACAATGCGGACGGTGTCTGGGTCAGTGAGTTGCTGCCCTATACGGCCAAAGTGGTGGACGAACTGTGCGTCGTGCGTTCCACATTCACCGAGGCCATCAATCACGATCCGGCCATCACCTATATTCAAACGGGCAGCCAGATCCCCGGTCGCCCCAGCCTGGGAGCCTGGCTCAGTTACGGACTGGGATCGCTCAACAAAAACCTGCCGCATTATGTCGTAATGCATGCCCGCACACGGCACCCTGAGCAAAGTCTGTTCAATCGACTGTGGGGGCCGGGCTTCCTGTCTTCAGAGCACCAGGGAATTCTGATGCGCAGTCAGGGCGATCCTGTGCTTTACCTGAGCAACCCGCAGGGCGTAACGCGGCAGGATCGTCGCGCTCAGCTGGACGCGCTGGCGGCCCTGAATCAACAGCAGCACCAACGATTTGCCGATCCGGAAATCCTGTCCCGCATCCAGCAGCATGAGATGGCGTACCGCATGCAGATGTCGGTGCCTGAACTGATGGATCTGTCCACAGAATCCGACTCCACGTTTGAACTTTATGGAGACGATGCAAAGACACCGGGAACTTTCGCCGCCTGCTGCCTGAATGCCCGTCGACTGGCGGAGCGGGGCGTGCGCAATATTCAAATCTTCCATCGTGGCTGGGATGCGCATGGTGGACTGCCCCGAGAACACGGCTCACAGTGCAAAGACATCGACCAGGCGTGTGCCGCTTTGATTACGGATCTGAAACAGCGCGGCATGCTGGACGACACCCTGGTAGTCTGGGGCGGAGAGTTTGGCCGCACGGCTTATTGTCAGGGCAACCTAACCCGCGATAACTACGGCCGCGATCATCATCCGCGGTGTTTCACGACATGGATGGCGGGGGGAGGCATCAAGGCGGGTATCACCTACGGCCACACAGACGACTTCGGCTACAACATTGCCCATCCTGACGGCACCCCCATGAGCCCTCAGCCTGACAAAGGTTCGTGGACCCCTGGAACGATGCATATCCACGACCTCAACGCGACCGTGCTGCATCTATTGGGCATCGATCATCGGAAGCTCACCTATCGCTATCAGGGACGTGACTTCCGCCTGACGGATGTCCATGGTCATGTCATTGACGACATCGTCGCGTAGCGTTGCTCGACGGGGTGCGCTGAGTGAGCACGGTTTCCCCGGCCACACTGTTCTGTCGAATCAACACAAAAATTGTTTTTTTGAGAAGAACATTCCGGAAGCTCGCGTTTGCGGTGCGTTATCGAACAGAGATTCGAGTTAGCGAACGCACCGCCCCTGTCCGGAGACCCTGTCATGCTCAAGACGAGTTCTGCTGCGCGCTGTTTCAAGTTTCGTAAACAGCGCGGCTTCACGTTGATCGAACTGCTGGTGGTGATCTCGATCATCGCCACTCTCATGTCCCTGATCCTGCCCGCCGTACAGAACGCACGGGCCGCTGCACGACAAATGCAGTGTCGCAACAACATGCGGAACGTCGGCACCGCCGTACTGGCCAACGCCACCAAACGAAAAGACCGCATTCCCGCGTACGGTCGCTTTGTCCCCATTCTGCCGTCGGGAATCACGAATCCTTCTCCCCACCAGATAGAGTGCGCGCCGCTGGGAAGTGTGAACTGGGTGGTCGACTGCCTGAGTGAACTGGATCGTCAGGACCTGTTTGACCGCTGGGACTTTGGTGCACCGATCGGACATGCAGGCAATACGGCTCTGGGGCAGACGCATCTGACGGTACTTGCATGTCCCGACGATGACTCAGCATTCCAGCAGCCAGGTGGACTCAGCTACGTCATTTCCAGCGGATTTGCCGATATCGAAGCGGTCCGCCGTTATAAATCCACGATCGACGCCGGCAATGTGCCAACAGAAACACAGATGCACAACTTCACCGCCATCTCTTTTGACTGGGATGAAGATGGCAACACCCCCGGCGGAACGGCGGCCCCGTTTTCTGATGCGCAAGACGAGATGGTGACGAAATCGTCGGGTGTTTCGTGGATACAGGTCGGACAAAACAACATGAGTCAGACGATGAACTCCATCTACGATGGCGTGAGCAACACCCTGCTGCTGAGCGAAAACATCAACGCCGGCGTGATGGGCACCTGGTCCAATCCTGCGCCGAGTAACTGCACATTCATGTATGCCGTCGACGGGGATCAGGTCGACTCAACATCCTATCCGGATCCCCCACTGCCAGACGGTGTGGACAGCACACCCAACGCCATGCGATTTGCCGGGGAAGGCACGCCGTTTCCTTCGTCCAACCACCCCGGTGTGGTTAACGTGATTATGTGTGACGGTTCCGCCCGCAATATCAGCGAGAACATTGACCGTCGCGTCTATGTGCAGCTGCTGACGCCGGTTGGTGTGAAGGCGAAATGGCCAGGCCTTGTTCTGGAAGATCCGGTCAGTCAGTCAGAATTCTGAGTTGGTAACGGCAGCCGCCAGGTGACAATGTCACGTCACCGGAGTCATCCCGGACTGGTCGATTCTCCAGCGGGGCTACAATACGGTAGCCTCGACTGGAGATTTTTTATGCCACGGTTTTGCCTTGCCTGTCTCGGATTGTTCGCCTTCCTGTCGCTGGTGCCGCAGCAGCGGCTGCTGGCAGACGAGATTCTGTTTGCTTTTGATCAGCCCAACGCCGCCGGACAATGGCAAATTGTCAACGACACGGTGATGGGAGGACGCTCGTCTGGGCAGCGGCAGATCAACGCTTATCGCAATCTGGAATTTACGGGGAACCTCTCCCTGGCCAACAACGGTGGCTTCAGTTCCATCCGCACGCGCAAAAGTGGGATGAAGCTGGATCGCGACAGCGTGATCGCGGCTCGGGTCCGCGGCGACGGCCGGGAATATAAGTTTAACGTCTACACGCAAAGCAACATGGGCGGATATTCATGGCGACAGTCTTTTCGGACGGTCAAAGACGAATGGGTCGACGTGGAGTTTCCCGTGAGCAGATTCGTAGCGACCTGGCGTGGTCGTACGTTTCGTGATCGCACTCTGGATCCTGGCCAGATCGCAGGCCTCGGATTTCTGCTGGGAGACAAAAAGCCCGGCAGCTTTAAGCTGGAAGTCGAGTCCATCAAAGTCCGCCGCTGATTGTGGGCAACGCACACACCCCATTCCAGGTGAGCCACGCCAGGTGAGCCATCCCCGGCGAACGCCTTCCATCGCCAATCCCCGGGGAGCTACTGTCAATCAGGAGCCCGGTTGTGGGATCTGCGGGCAACGCGCAGCCCCAGGCCCCATGCACTGAAACGACTTTCCAGAGCGTCGCCGGGGATCACAGCCGCGGACTTACTTTTGCCCATCGAGCCTGGTAGACTGGCGCTAGCATGCGTGGTCTCACGTGACTTTTGCATGGCAGGGAAGTGATTGCAGTCTGGTGACTGTCGCGGTCTTCAAAACCGTTGAGGTGCGTTAACCCGTGCCTGGTGGGTTCGATTCCCATCCACTTCCGTTTCCGCTTTTCGGGCGGTCAATGATTTTGCTGACTCCCCAGTATTTTCACTGGACGCTGTGCAGTTTGGTGACGCTAAATGTCGCCCGTTTTCTCCGCTTACCGCCGATTGCTGCGTAAGAATCCGCGGAGTTTTTCCGCCCATCGTCGGTTCGCTGGCAGCTGTAAGTCGACATGACTCCATCTCCTGAACGCAGTGTTGCTCAGCCACAGCCTCCGTATGACGCATCCATTGGCAGACAGTTCCACGTGGGAACCTTGCATCCAACGTCGTGTGACGAGTTGACCGCATGTTTCGGAACATTTTCGGGATTGGGTCTACACCAGCTTTGTCTCGAATGACGTAAGCCCGCTTCCTGAGATTTGCGTCGCCCTTCTGCCGCAGATTTGGAAACACAGGGGCTGTTGCAGACAATAATTCATGATTCGCCGTACAAATGCGAGAATGGCCTGTCTGACGAGGATAAGTCTCTTGACGGCTGAAGCTCGCCCGGCCGGAACGTGATGGGCTCGAATTAGTCGACTTTCCAAACACGCACCGAGTCGAAAACGATCCGACAATTCGCCCCGCCTTTGAAGGTGAACCTCGGCCCCAATTTGTCCTTTTCGTTGATGATGGTCACCGCGTCGTGTTTGTACGTCTTGCTGTAGTCGTTGACTCCAATGGTGATCTCACCCTTCCTGTATTCGATGACCAGGTCTATCCAGTCTCCTGGCTTCAGACCTGACTCCGGCTCGGCGAACGACGGACCATCTGGCAGATTGATTCGATGACCGCCTCCTTCAAGGTGGTTGAAGAGAATCATGTGGTGGCCAATCTGAAGAACGGGCCTGCCGGGAGCGAGTTTGTCGATTTCGAACCTGAAGCGCGTGTGGCAGACAAATGCTTCCGGGATTTGATTAAGGTGAATCACCGGTTCGAGTCCAAGGTGATGATCACGCTTCAGCACTTTCATCGCCTCTTCCTTCGATCTAAACCGTGCCGTTACAACCAGCTTTCCGTCTTTGATCTGCCTGTCGTTCTTCGGAGCTCCCCATCGTTCTCGATTGTATTCCCCGTCAAAGTCGTCCGAGTAGACGAGTGTCCCCGTTTTGAAGAGCTCAGATTTGAATGAGCTCGGATCGTCGGCCGATGCGATGACCGTGGGAAGAAGAATCGCAGACTTAGTCGCGAGGCCACGAAAAATATGGGGAAGTGGATTAGGACTCTGCATGATATTTTTCGCTTCTATTCGTGCGAGAACTGACTATTTCGTCCGAAACGCCCTACTTTGGGTCAGAGCGTGAATGAACTCGCTGACGGCGAACTCTTTGTTTTCGGCCGATCTAACGATTACGTCTGCGAGCTCTTCGTCGGTGAAACTGAACGGGCGGCCAAGGGCGTATTCGATCAGGTGTTCGGTGAAGCCGCGGGCGAACTGGTCTTCGCGTTCTGTGATGAGGTCGCGCAATTTGTAGTAATCACCAAACGCTGGTCCTTTGTGAAATGCTCCGGAGGCGTCGATCATCCAGGTCTTCCGTTTGCCAACGCCTCGGCCTTTCCCGTCTCTCGCCTGGTAACTGTCTTCCGTCCGCCACTTTCCGGCGGCGTTGAAGTTCTCCAGACCGAAGCCGATGGGGTCGATCCTGCGGTGGCAGCTTGCGCACTGGGCTTCTTCCTGGTGGGCGAGTAGTCGCTCGCGCGTGGTGAGGATCTGACCTTCGAGACGGGAAATCTGCGGCACATTGGGTGGTGCTGGAGGTGGAGGATCGTTCAACAGGTATCGCAAAACCCAGGCCCCGCGTTCAACCGGGCTGCTCACGACGCCGTCGCTGCCCATCGCATGGATGGCAGCCATGCCGAGTAGTCCGCCCCGGGGCGATTCGGCGGGCAGTTTGATTTTGCGGAACTCATCGCCGCTCACACCTTCGATGCCGTAGTAGGTAGCGAGCAGCCCGTTGACAAACACATAGTCGCTCTTCAGGAGTTTTCCCAGACGACCGTGTGCCGAACCGCGAAGCAGGTGCGCAAAGGATTCGTAAACTTCGCGGCGGCAAGCCGCACGAGTGCTTTCGTCGAAGTCGCGATAGAACTTGACATCGAATTGAAAGAAGTCGAGGCGTTCCATATCCAGCCATTGATGAATAAAGCCCGCCACGAATTCGTCTGAACGCTCATCAGCAATCAGTCGGTTGACCTGCTGCCGAAGCACTTCGGGATGATGCAACTTGTCCTCTGCAGCGAGTTCGAACAGTTTTGCATCCGGTGGACTGCTCCACAGAAAGTAGGAAAGGCGAACGGCGAGTTCGCGATCATTGAGTTCACGTCGGGCGGCATCGTCACCAGGTTCGAAAAGATAGAGGAATCCTGGCGAAGCCAGTATGACGCTGAGCGGAGTGCGGATTGCCTCATCGAAAGAGTCGCCAGCTTTGCGGCGTGTTTCGTAGATCGCAACGAGTTGATCGATGAATTCTGCTTCCGGTTTCACTCGTCGAAAAGCCGCGTTGGCGAAGTCAGTGAGAATCACGCGAGCTTCCTGCCGCCCAGTCGAACCTGAGTTCCCGTCCAGAACCACTTGCAGCGGCGATTGCGTATTCGATTTGGGTGCTGAATGTGGTCCTTCGAGTTCCACCCAGTCGATCCAGATGGCGGGCGGGTGGCCGTAGCCGTTCTTCTTTTTCCACTGGTTGTGCGCATCCCAGAGCGCTTTGAGATTTCCGTTATTGGGCTGCTTTTCCTGAATGGCGAACTCGCGAATCGTGTCCGTCCCAACCTCAAGTGGAATCTCAATCGTCTCCGGATTTTCGATGCTTCCGCTAACCTGATGAGTGCTGATCGCTGGCCCTTCGAGGCCCCGGTTTCTGGATTCGATCAGGCGTTGTGGATGTCCCACCTGAATAAATCGTCGCGCGTCGGGCGTGCCCTCTACTGCTCCCACGCGGACTCGCATGACGTAGTTTCCGGTGGGAAGTTCACCTGGTGAGACGATGACGCGACCGGTTCCGTGGGCGAGCTTCAGGTAAGCTCCTCGATCACGATGCGGCAGACCGGCGTAGTGTTTGTGATAGGCCAGGTTATTGCGGTCTCCCGGCGGGTAGGCGGCGGCGGCTTTCTGTGAGTCGCGGAAACCAAAGTCTTTCGGGTCGGGCGTGCCTTCAAGCCGATCGGCAAAACTGTAGAACCACTGTGGATGCTTGATCTTCTCCTCCGTCTTGCGGATCCTGGCAATCCTGGCCTGGTTCGCAGTGGTTTTGACGGCTTCATCGACGCCCTTTTGCCAGCGAGTGAAGCGAGCGTAAGCGTCTTCGATCTCCGCGATCTCTTTTTCGTTATCCGGATTGATCGTCTGCTCCGGTTCGACGCGGACGATTTTGGATTCTATCGCCGCGGCCTCAGTGATCGGACCTTCCAGTTCCATCCAGTCGACCCAGATGGCGGGCGGCGTGCCATACCCGTTCTTCTGCTTGTGGCGATCGAACTCTTGTCTGAGACTTTTTGCCGACCTGGGCTGGCGTTCCTGAATGCCGACCGCACGCGGGACGCCTGCTCCAAATTCGACCTTGACCTCAATAATCTCCGGGTTCTCCATGGTACCGGAGATCGGCTGTGCGCTGAGCAGTTTGGTGAAGCCGGGAGACGACACGTTGAGTTTTTTGGGATGACCAATCTCGATGAAATGTCGGGAAGGATCAGAGCCTTCCACCACACCGGCTCGGATCCTGAGCTTGTAGGTTCCCGCAGGAACGTCCTTCGGATCAGGGTGAATGTCAAAGCGCTGAACCCCGCGTGAAAGTTTCAGATAGGCACCCCGATCGTTGTGTGGAAGCTCAGCGTAGTGCTTCAGGTAGTTGTGATATCGCCGATAGGGGCTGTACAAAGCGGCAATCGCATTGATGGGATCGCTGCCGCCATAGTCGCGAGGATCAGGTGCTCCCTTCAGAAGATCAGCCTTTCGATACTTGAGCACAGGATCGGAATCAAAGTCCGGATGCTCCTTACGAAGGGCGGCCACAATTTCTTTGTTTTCCGCCGCTGCTGCCGCCTTGTCGACTTCTTTTTTATAGGGCAGCCATTTCTCCCTGTAGGTGTCATCCAGTTTCCTGAGGATCTCCCGGTCCTTCACGTTGACCGTGTTTTCCGGCTCGACGCGGAAGACGCGGGACGGCTGATGTGGAGTCGTCTGCCGCTCAAACGCTTCATCTATCGCGCTGCGTCCCAGCTTGAGATATTGCTCAAACTGATCGCTGGAGATGAACTGCGATGATCCAGCGGTGTCAAACGTCCCTGATCCACCATCGGCGGGCAGCGTGCCGACGTCAACTTTGACTCCGGTCAGGTGTTCGATGGTGTTGCGGTACTCACGCCGGTTCAGCCGCCGCATCGTGATCTTACCGCCGGAATCCGACAGCGACTGTCGCGCAGTGACCATTGTCCGCGCAAGATCATCAAGGAAATCTGCCTTCTCGGTGTTGCCAGGCTGCTCAGAATCTTCCGGCGGCATTTCACCGGAATTCAGTGCGTTGAGGACCTTCTGCCACAGCTCCGCCTCCTCGAAAGTGGTAATGCGAAACGACAGCGTTTCCAGGTCGACCCTGCCTTCGCGCGTCTCTGAGTCGTGACAATCGAGGCAGTGAGCCTTAAAGAACGCTCGGTGGTTCTCCGGAAACCGTGCTTCACGCGGTGCGGTCTGCGCGTAGCAGGTGAAGGACGAGAAAAAGAAAAAGGTTGTAAGCAGGAAACGAGGCATGTTGTTATTCCCGGTGATCGTCGTAGCTACGCGAGTCAGAACGTGGACCGCAGACTGGCGACGGCGGCCACATCGGACTTCGTCGCAGGGTTACGCCTGCAGTTCCTTCACGACGCCTGTGCTGTCGCCGTGTCTTTCGGTGTTGATGCCCAGGCCCTGCAGTATCGTCAGCCACACATTGCACAGCGGCGTGTCTTTCGACACGACGAGATGCTGGCCGAGCTTCAGGTTGGCTCCGCCGCCGGTGAGAATGGTTGGGCAATTGGTCAGGTAGTGGATTGAGCTGATGTTTGATCCGAAGGCCACGGCAGTGTGGTCGAAGAGACTCGATCCGTCGGCTTCCTTCGTGGCCTTGAGCTTGTCGATCAGACGGGCCAGCAATTCGCTGTGGGTCTTGTCACGCGTCTTCGAAGCCTCCATGCGTTCGCCGGGTGAGTAGTGGCTCACATTGTGGGCGCTGGGTTTGAGATCGAGGCTTTGCAGGAGACTCTGACCCGGCATGCGATAGCTCAGCGCGCGAGTGCTGTCCGTCTGCAACGCCGCAACGATGAGATCCTGCATGATCTCGATCTCAGCTTTCCCCTTGAGACCGGGCTTCGGTTCGTCAAGAGGAGCCTTCGCCTTTGGGACTTCGAGCCAGGCTTCTTCCTTTTTGAGGCGCGTTTCGATGTCGCGAATCCCCTGGAAGTATTCGTCGAGCTTGTCCGTGTCAGTTTTTGTCAGACCGCGCTGCACGCGTCTGGCCTGAGTAAGGACTGCGTCCAGGACGCTGCGGTTTTCGGCGATAGCGACCTGGCGTTGTTCCAGTGGCATGTCATCCGGCGAGAAAAGCTTGTGGAATACCTGAACAGGGTCGTCCTGCCCAGCGACCGGTTTGCCGCGCTGATCCCATGAGAGCGAAAGACCGGGACCGTGCCCTTCCAGACTGCTGGCGTTGAGCTGGATCGAGGAGAAGCGAGTGTCCTGCCCGAGATGTTTCGCGACGACCTGGTCAGCCGAGATGCTGTTGGCCATGTTCTGGCCGGGCACGGAATAACGATTGGCGCCTGTGAGCCAGAAGGTGCTGCCCCAGTGAGCTTCGTTGCTGAACTGGTTCGCGCATCCCTGCACCACGGTGATATCGGACTGGTGGCGGGCCAGCGGAGACAGCCCCTCAGAGAGTTCGTATTCGCTGCCGGTACGCTCCTGGTCAGGAAACCAGGTCTCCCTGGTCACGCCGAAGCCAATGCTGAGAAAGACACAGCGCCTGGGCGGAGCGGCGGGAGTTGTTGAGGCCGCCGAAGCAAACCGACGAACGCCGATCGATTCCAGCGCCGGCAGCGCGATCAGGGCTCCCGTCCCACGTAGAATGTGACGTCGATTAAGTTGTGTTTTCATGGCATGATCTTCCCAAAGGGCGGTGGCAATCAGTTCGCTCAGTCCAGGCGACGGATTCCAAAGCGCCTTTACATAGCCTCTTTTCTCCCGCTGCCAGCCCACGTCGGATTTAACGCGAAAATCTCATAAAACTGGAGAATTCCTCGCGCCGTCGTTGCCCCTGTTGTTCGATCGCATTCCTGAACACCGCAACATCAAGACCAGGCGCCGGATAACGTGAGTGAGCGAGTTGGATAGCGTCAATCTTCGCCTTTTTTAATGCACGTTTACTTCTGAAACTCATCGAACCATGTTTGCACCTTGAGTCCAGGATGCTGATTCTTCGGGATCATCTCGGCCAGCTTCTCCTTTGTGTCTTTGTGCTCTGGCGTGCTCGCCAGGTTGGTCCATTCGTTGGGGTCGATACGGTGATCGTAAAGCTCTTCACTGCCGTCTTCGTAGCGAATGTAACGCCAGTGTTCGGTGCGGATCGAGGTGTTGCCTTCTCCATACGAAGAAATGGCCGGCCCGCGTGGTGTTGATGGATTGGCCAATTGGGGCTTGATGGACGCACCGTCGAGCCCGTTGGGAACGTCCAGCCCAGCGAGATCAACCAGGGAGGGATACACGTCGATCAGACTCACCGGGCAGGTGCATTCGCTGCCCGCTTTGATTCCCGGACCGCAAACGATGAAGGGAATGTGTGTGGTCTGTTCCCAGATGGCGCCTTTGCACCAGTGCTTCTTTTCTCCCAGATGCCAGCCATGGTCACTGACCAGCATGACATAGGTCTCACGCCCTCGGGGGTTTTGCCTGAGACTCTGCAGAAACCGCCCGATTTGTCGATCGACAAATGCAATCGAGGCATGGTAAGCCTGGATCGTGGAATCCCATTGATCATTGGCAACGATGTATTCGTGATCACTGAGCCCATTGTGAAGTGATTTGTGGGCATGAGTTCGAGCAAGCCGACGCGCGAATTCGGGTATGTCGTCCCAGTCGTCCACGCCGTTTGGTTCGGCGGGGCGTTGTATAGACGCAAGCGGAAACTTTTCGAACCAGGGTTTCGGCACGTGCAGCGGACGATGGGGACGAAAAAAACCAACCGTCATCAGCAGTGGTTTATCGGAGACCGTGTTCCATTGCTCGATTGCCCACTCGGCGACCTTGTAGTCGCTCATCTGTTCGTCTTTGGCATTAAGAGCGAACCCGTCGCTGGGGGCTCCTTTGGCGTTGAAGTTGTTCTTTCCTTTCGGCGGTTTGGGATCGGCTGGTTTTCTGAACAGCGAATCCCCATGTTTGCCTGGCGTACCATGGAACACCTTTCCGCCACTGGCGACACGGTAGCCGCTGCCCATAAAGAATTGCTGCAAAGTCGGCGTTTTGACGTTCGTCTCTTCGCGGAAGCGTGCGTTGAAATAGGTACCAGTTTTGAACGGGTACACGCCGGTCATCAGACTGGTTCGCGAAGGGCGACATTGCGGTGAATTGCAATAGCCCTGCGAAAACATCATGCCTTCAGCAGCCAGGGCATCAATGTTTGGCGACTTCGCATCCGGGTGCCCGCCAAGACAGCCAATCCAGTCGTTCAGATCATCCACGATGATGAAAACGATGTCGGGGCGTTTTTCCTGCGCGAGCGAGCCTTCCTGTAACGCGGTGGATACGATTCCAATCGCAAGAATAAGTTTGTAGGTATCCATTCAATGTTCCTGACGATGCCCCGACGCGTCGGGTTTTTCTGGATTCTTCTCTCAGGGCTTTCGTTTCGACTTATCTGCCTTTGGAGCCGCTGCCGCAAACCTGCCAGCCTGGCGTTCGTCGGCAACGTACCACTCGTTCAAAATTGCGCTGAGTTGCTTCACTCGCTCCGGATTTCTGCTGGCGAGATTCTCGTTCTCACCGGGATCGTTCTGCAGATCGAAGAGCTGAGGTTCGCCGCTTTGGGGCGGATACGTCATCTTTCCCGGCCTGCCGTCGTAGGTCAGCAGGAGTTTGTCATAGCCGCAGATCACCCAGCGATAAAGCAGCGACGCCTGAGGGTTCTCGATGTCGGCGATGTCGTGAGCGAATGACTCGCCGAACAGGGTATCTCGCTCAATGGCTTTTCCGGACTTCAGTTCCTTCAGAAGATTGAGCCCCGGGAATTCGTGCGGGCCTGTTGCTCCGGCGGCGGCCAGAATGGTCGGCACGAAATCGATTGACGAACAAAGTTCCGGGCGGTCGGCCGCCGGAATCGTTCCCGGCCAGCGGAACATGAGTGGCGTTCTCGTCCCGTGTTCATGCGGGCTGCGTTTTGAACGCACTGCGTAGCTGCCCTGTTCGGTCTGAATCCAGCCGTTATCACAGACATAGAGCACGAGCGTGTTTTCTTTGATTCCTGATTCGTCAATGTGATTGATTAGCGCGCCGCAGGTTTCATCAAACCATTCACACATCGCGTAGTACTTCGCGATTCGCTCGTGGACTCCCTTCGCTTTGTACTTCTCAAGCAGACGTGCCGGAGGAGTGTGTGGCGTGTGCGGCATGAAAGGCGCGTACCAAACGAAGAACGGCTTGTCTGCAGCCACACTTCGATCGATGAAATCCGTGACCGGCTTGAGCCCGTCCCGCCCAATTCTCAGTCCCGCATCGCCGTGTCGTCCGCGCGGATTCGGAAACCCGGCAGTCATCCCCTCCGTGAAGCCGCCTCGCTGATACGATCCTTCCCACCACTTGCCGCTCTGGTGGCTGACGTACCCCTTCTCTGCCAGCCACTTCGGCAGCGAACCGGTCTTGTCGATATGTGAGATCAGCAGTTCCCTCGCAGGTTGGCCCGCCCTGTCAGCATGAGCCTTGTTCGCGGAAGTGTTCGCCGGGTCGTTGCCGGTGGTCTTATTCTGATGTGAATAGAGACCAGTGATCAGCGTCATCAGCGAAGGCCGGCACAGCGCCGTCGGAACATACCCGCGCCGGAACAACGCACTTTCCGAGGCAAGCCTGTCAAGGTTCGGCGTCTCGATTTCCGGATGCCCCATGAACCCATAGTCAGTGTAGCCCTGATCGTCGGACAGAATCAAAACGACGTTGGGCGGCGAAGCAGATTCGGCGTATGCGAACGTGCAGGCAAAGAGCAGGGCACCGCGGGCAATTGTGCTGGAAGTCGTCAAGGTCAGGAATCTCCGGGGGTTGGGAATACCGGTTGTCACATTGTGCATCTCGCACCAGATGCGTTCACGTGGAGGCCAAGGGCCGGAATTTCGCTTCGACCGACTGCGTCTCATTGCAACCGGTCACTTGTGGGCTTTTCCACTTTGTGGGCTCATCTTGATCTCCTCGATCAACCATTTGGTGAATCCGAGTACGGAGTGCGGATCTGTTTCCGGGCCAACAGGTCGACCGCGGCCGTCTGCGTGCGGAAACGTGTTCAAAAAGTAGTGCATCTTTGGGTGGTGTTTGGGAAGGCCGGCCTGCCAGAATTTGTTCAACCAGTCCCGTTCCATGAACTCGTAGTACACCTTTCCTTTCCAGCGGATGGGGCCGTAGTAAAAGATGTATTCCTTGTTCTGCGCCAGCGTCCACCTGGCGCCTTTGATGACTTTTTCGGGCTTGCCCCATCCGGTCTCCAGTGGCCAGTGACGATTGAACTGGTGGCACTCGTAAGCGATCCCGTCGCAGCGATCCATGACAGGCTGGAAACGACTGTCGGTCGCGAAAAAGGAAGGCTCCTGAACCATCTGGATGAGCTTATAGTTGGGATGCTTCAGAATCCTCTGCTCATGAGCTTTTGTCAACATGGCGCGGATGTCGTCAAAGTCCTTCGCGTACAGAATGCGGGTGTCCTCTTTGAACGGGCCTGGCTTTGCATCCTTGTGGCCTCGGTTGATCGCAAGATCGTATTCGCGACAGATCAGAATGTGATCGACCTCAGCCCCGCGTGATTCCCAGCTGCGGATAGTCCTGACCAGCAGGTTCTTTGCAGGGTTGAGATCATCTCGATTCTCACTCAGCCCCCAGTAGTGTTCAAAGAACACACGCTTCGTTCTGAAGTCTCCATCCAGCCACCCCATGACCCTGTCGAGGTTCTCGGCGACGAAGGGGTACTTCCCTTTCTGCTCAGCAAATGTCGGAGTGCCAGCCCATGAACCACCATGATTGTGTCCGTGATCCAATGCAGCCGTCCGAGGCAAAGGACGCAGTCCAACAAGCCCGTGGCTCGCGATCCTTTCTTCCGCTGCTGTATGGAACAGCGGGAGCAGAAGTGTCACCAGGAGGCCGGGTATTTTCCAATTCATGTTCACTGTTTCGGTCTGCCAATCGGTTGTTTTGCAAAATGCCAGTCTGATTTCAGGATATTGTGAGCAGACTCAGTGACGGTTCATACCGACCGAGAGGCTCACTTCATGCGAATCGCCGAAGGTCCCAGCACGGACTGTGTGACGGAGTGGAAGATTCACTCGGCCACCTGCCAAACCGCGCCTTCCGAGACTGAAAACGAACCCATCGTCCTCTGTTCCAGATGATTCAGCAGTCGCGTGAACTCCGCGGTTTCTTCGGCACTCGGAGTTTCCGTCAGAAACAGCGGCCACTTAGGCTGGCCCCAGAACGTTTCTTCGTAGGTTTCGCCTTCGCGTTCAACAAGCAGCAGACCGGACGTGATGTTACCGCCGACTTCTCCGAACAGGATGTCCAGCTGAACCTGATCGCCGGACAGCTCGACCCAGTCGCTGCTGGCAAAGCCGGCGCGTGCAATCAGGCACGGTAAAGCAGGATTGTTGGTTCGTGGAATCTCAAGGCTCCTGAACGGCGATTCTCGACGTGACCCTTCAAAGACCGGCTTGCCGTCGATCGCGACCAACAGATGATTATCAGCGTAACCCCAAAAACGATACCGACCAGGCTGCGGCGGACGCACCGTGCCGTGATACCAAGCCATCCAGCCACCATCACGATAATACGGATCCAGACCACTGCGGTCCGCGAACTTGTGATACGCTCCAGCGATGCCTTCAAAGCCAACGCGTTCACTCCGCTTTAAGACATCAAGGCACGCTGTGTCCTGGAATTTCGATTCGACCAGCGGCAATATTGCCCCTCCAATCACATCGATGGCCCGTCTGGACTTCTGCGGCTCGCGGGACTCATCGTAACCAAACACCTGACCTGTCAGAGATCCTTCGCGCGGCGTGCTGCCAGAAAATGCCACCTCCGGCAACGCCAGGGACTCACGAGACGCACTGCGTTTCTTCAGGTTCCCGCTCCGATCAAACCGAGCGAATTCTCCTTCGTGCATCAGGTCTGCAGACGTGCCTTCGTGATCGTCGACGGAAATCTGACCATCGAGGACCAGAACTTCTGAGCCACTTGAATCGGCAGTAACAACAAAACTTGTCCCAAGATCGACAAATTTCTTCTGAGCCGTATCGACAACAAATCCCACACCCTGCGGGGGAACGACAAGTTTGACCTGTCCTTTGTGTAGCGTCACTCGCTGATTGCTTTCCAGCGTTATGCTCAGCGGAGCCGTCGCGACCACATGCACTCCCGTTTCGCGAAACGCCAGTTCGATCAGCCCCCGCTGCATGGCTAGCTTTTCGCCAGCGAACAGCTCACTCCCGTCGACGACAAGTGCATCACCGCCGGTCGTACCATCGCCTTCGATTTTGATTACCCGGGCGATTCCACGTTCCAGTTGAGTTGGCGAACCTTCCTGGGTTCGGAACCAACCGAATCCACCAACAACCAGTGCAGTTGCCAGCACGGCCAGCGTCAGCCAGAGAGGCACCGTGCGCCCGGCGGTAACTGAAGCGGTAGCCCCGGATACGCTTCGGATTACGTCAGCCCTCGGCGTCTGTTCTTCACCGAGGACCTCTTCTGCCGTCAGCTGCTGCCACTTCGCGTCAATCGTCGCAAGTGATCGCAACATCGCCCGAGCCTCCGAACTGCCGCGCAGCAGTTCCTCCAGCGATTCGATTTCTTCCGGAGTAATCGCGCCGTCCAGATATCGATGCAGCAGTTTGATTTCATTTTCCGTCATCAGTCACCTCCGGCCAAAGCCAGCGTCATACAACGATGCAGCTCCATTCGAATCCTCGCGAGGAGTTGATACAGCGAACCTTCCGTTCGCTTCAGCTGCCTCGCCATTTCACGAATGGTCGTGTCCCTGCCATAGGCCGCGAGCGCCAGTTCGCCTCGCTCGCGCGGGAGTTTTTCAATGCACTGATCCAGCACTTTTAGTTGCCGCTGTCGCAATGGCAACTCCTGTGAGCCTTCTTCAACCAGCAGTTCCAGAACGTCTTCCGCCAGCACAAGCCGATCTCGCGCAAACCGCCGCCGAGCCGAAAGCAGTTCGTACCGGGCGATCAGACAGGCCCACGGACCGAATGCTGCATGGTCATCAAGCGTCGAGAACTTCCGTAGAGCAGCGACGCTGACTTCCTGCATTACGTCGTCCGCCTCCTGAGTCTTCGGGCAGCAGGACCGCACGAAAGCCCGCAATTCGGGTTCATGCTGCAGCCACAGGCGCAGAAACGCCTCATGCGGATCAACTGGCTCGTCTTTTCGGTCGGATTCGGCTGCCATCATCACTCCTCACCTGTCTGCTTCCACTCCTCCCCGAATCTGACGGAGTATTTCAGATATTGGGCCAATGATCGCTGAGGCCGCATTTCAGCCGGGATTTCGGAAATCTCAGGAATTCCTGTAATGGATCCGGAGCCAGCGACAATACTCGGGTGCGATGGACAGTTCAGACGTAGTACAGCAGATGACACTTGAATGGACGCGGGCTCAGCCTTCGGTCCGGCGGTTTGTCAGCAGTTTCCTGCGTGATCCGGGAGCGGTCGACGATGTGCTGCAGGAAGTTGCTCTTGTCGTTGTCGAAAGATTCGAAGACTGGGATCCGACGCGGCCATTTGCTGGATGGGCGTTGGGGATCGCAAGACGTGTTGTTTCAGCTCATCTGCGACGAAAGTATCGCGAAAAAAAGATCGAGTTTTCAGACGCCATCGACCGGGTCGCATTGTCGTTTGAGAAACTTGAGCCCCAGGCGGAGCTAATGAAGGACTCGCTGGCCGATTGTCTGGGCCAGATCCATGGGCAGAGTCACCGGTTGCTCTCGCTGCGGTACAAAGAAGGGCTGGAGCTTAAGCAGGTCGCCGAGCGACTTGGTCTGACAGCCAGCCACGTGGGCGTGATATTACATCGTGTTCGCACGGCCCTGCGTGAATGCGTCGACAATAAGCTAAGAGCGGAGGGCATGGCATGAGCGACATGACTCGCCAGATCGACCGCTATCTCGACGATGATCTCAGCGACAACGAAATCGCCGAATTGTTTGAGTGGATTGCAGCTGATCAGGAGAATGCAGACCAGTTTGCCCGTCAGACTCTCCTGGATCAGCATGCGAGCGAACTACTGGGCAGTGGCGACTTTCCCTTGCCCGTTCCTCCGCGACCGCAACCTCCGCTGGCAAATGCAGAATCTCGACGTCGAATTATCTGGAGCGTAGCCGCGATCGCCGCTGCCGCTCTGATTTTGCCGACGTTCCTTCCATCCGGGCACAACGGCGACCGCGTTTCGTCGGCAGACGCCGTTGCGACGATCGGGTACACGTCGCATGCACGCCTGACAGACGCCGAATTTTCGGCAGGAGATCCAGTCGGGACTGGCGTGTTGAATTTGGAGGTTGGCATCGTCCGACTGGACTTTGACAACGGCGCGACGGTCACACTTCAGGGACCGGCCCGTTTCGAAATCACCAGCACCGACACTACCCGGCTGGACAGCGGTATTCTGACAGCTTCCATACCTGAGTCTGCCGTTGGGTTCGAAGTGATCACTCCGGCACTGGATGTCGTCGACCTGGGGACTGCGTTTGGTGTCTCGGTGGGAGCCGGCGGAGAAACGGATGTCTGCGTATTCGAGGGCGAAGTCGAAGTCAGCCAGTCGGGTGGCGAACAGATGCCTCAACTGGTTCGCGAAGGAAACGCGGTCCGATCTCGACCGTCCGCCACTTCCATTGATGCCGTAGACTATGCGACCGAGCGCTACGAAGACGCCTGGCCGGTGACGTCTGGAGTGTTGCAGGCGACCGGCCTGATGAAGTTTGTTTCACCCGGTCCCGAATTTGTTCCGGGAAAGCACGAAGACAGCGGACACATTCTCGTCTTCCCTGAGCGTTCGCATGTGCTGTTGAAATCAGACCTGGAAGTCAGTGTCACGGAGCCAGGGCAGTACAGCCGCGTTCGCCGTCGTGACAAACGTCCGATCGCTTCGGGGCAGCTGGTGCGAAGTTATCTGCTGCAACTGAATCCGATTGGTGAGTTTGGTCGCGCAGAGGTGGACGCCGCGAGAATCATCGGACAGATCACTTTTGATCGGCCGATTCTTGGTCTGATCGGCAGAACGACCCTGCTCAACGGGACAGACGAACTGCTTGGACACCCCCTCGGTGATTACGGAGGCATCGGCCGTGGCATCGAGCCAACTCGTTCAGATGACCCGCCCGACTCAGGTCGTGACAGCGTGGTACTCAGCGGTGATCGCCGAACACTGTCTCTTGATCTGTCTGCAAGTTCAGCCGTCGACCAGATCCGAGTCGTCGTCTCGCAACAGCAGTAAGCTTTGAATCCGGACCACAAAAAAGCCAAAACCTGTCTCAACCTGCCCTGTCCCCTTCGATCTGCGATGACTCCGAACAGCACCATGAAACTTCGACACCCGATACAAGCGTTGATCCTCGGCTTAATGGCATTGCCCACCATCGCGACGGCCGCCGGTGACAAGCCGAACATCGTGATCATTCTTACGGACGATCAGGGTTACGCCGACGTTAGCTACAATCCTCACTCACCGTCGGAAATCAGCACGCCGAATATTGATGCCCTCGCACATTCCTCCATTATCTGCACGCAGGGCTATACCAGCGGACACGTTTGCTCACCAACGCGTGCAGGCCTGATGACAGGTCGCTACCAGCAGCGATTTGGTGTCTATACAGCCGGGGAAGGAGGCTCAGGCGTGCCGCTGGACGAGGTGTTTATTCCTCAACGTCTGAAGCCAGCCGGCTATGTCTCCGGGGCACTCGGCAAGTGGCACCTTGGAGTGGCTCCGAAGTACCACGCCATGAAGCGAGGGTTCGATGAGTTCTACGGTTTCATGGGACGCGGAGCGCATCCGTACTTTGACCACTCTGACATGGACCACCCGATTTATCGCGGCCTCAACCCCATCAAAGAAGAAGGCTACCTCACGACTCGAATCACGGAAGAAGCCGTTGACTTCATCGACCGCCACAAGACGGACCCGTTTTTCCTGTATGTCGCGTACAACGCAGTGCACGCTCCACCGGAGGCCCCCGAGGAAGACATCCGCAATGTCACCGGCGATGAAACACGTGACACGCTGATCGCCATGATCAAGCATCTGGACATGGGGGTTGGCGAGATTGTGAAATCACTGAAGCACCACAACATCTTCGACAACACACTGCTGATTTTTCTCACCGACAACGGTGGCTCCAAGACCATGCACGCCAACAATGCACCACTGCGAGGCTTCAAGCAGATGGACTACGAAGGCGGCATCCATGTTCCTTTCGTTGTGTCGTGGCCCGCTCAACTGGAAGGCGGGCAAAAGTGCCATGTTCCCATGTGGTCAATCGATCTGTTCGCCACCGCTCTGGACGCCGCGGGGCTTCCGATGCCGCAGGACAAGCCTCTGGACGGCAAAAGCATCCTGCCTGCGTTGAAAGGCGAAACCGACAAACTGCACGACGAGTTCTACTGGAGTTCGGCGGGCCTGAAAGGGGCGTGGGCCATTCGTTCCGGCAATTGGAAACTGGTTGGGCAGAAAAAACGCGTCGAACTGTTCGATCTGGAAAAGGATCTCAGCGAGACCACAAACCTTGCCGGCAAACACGGCGACGTGGTTTCCCGACTTACTGAGAAGTACGACGTTTGGCTCGATGAAATGGCAGACCCGATCAGTCACCAGGCAAAACGCTGGAGTGCTGACACCCCGCCACCCGCCAGGAAGATGTCGAAAGAAGAAAAGAAAGCCGCACGCGAAAAGGCAAAGGCCAAACGCATCAAAGAGCGTGATGCAAAGAAGCCCGGCGAAACGTCTTGATCTTCCGAATCACCCACGCTCTGCGCAGCGCGATCCAGATCGCACATTATCCCGGAGTTCCTTCTCGGATTTCGCTTTAGCGTTGCCCGTGGCCGCTGTTTCCCAGGAATCTTACAATGAAACCATTGCTCACATTCTCAGTCTTCTGTCTGTCAGCACTGTCTGTGGTCAACGCTCACGCAGAGCGTCCCAACATCGTCATGTTTCTGATCGACGATCAAAACCCTTCGAGCATCGCGGCATTTGGAGGTGACACCTACACGCCGAATCTCGACCGTATGGCGGCGGAAGGAATGAAATTCACCCGCGCGTACGTCAGCAGTTCAGTCTGTACTCCGTCTCGATACAGCTTCCTGACCGGCCGGTATGCTGGCAACTCGCACAGTAAACTGTACGCCGATGCGGTCGGTGGCCAGGACAGTCAGGGGCTGCCTGGCTTCAACGTCGCGTTAGAACGCGACAACATGAACGTTGGCAACGTTCTTCGTGAAGCCGGCTATACCACGGGGTTCGTCGGAAAGTTTCACCTCGGATCCCGCCTGGATTTCCCCGAGTTGTACAAAGGAAAAAAGGGGTACATCAAGATTTCGAAAGATGCGCGTCCCGGACCGGAAACGTCGGCTCAATACGCGCACAACGAACGCTGGATGCGTCGTTATCTGGAAACGCTTGGCTTTTCCTGGGCGAAGAACGTTTACCCGGAAAATCTGGGTCGGCCCTATAACTCGCACAATGCAGAGTGGACCACGGCGGCAGCACTGGAGTTCATTGAAGAGAACAAAGATGGCCCATTCTACCTTCATCTTTGCAGCACTCTACTGCACGGCCCGGACAAATCCTGGCGAAAATCCATGGACCACCCGCTCGTCACTGGTGAAGGAGAGGTTCGAACCCTGCCCGAAGTGATGACTCCACGCGCTGAGCTGCTTCGAACAATCGCTGAGAAGGGCTTCGACCCGGACAGCCATGTGGCTGGTGAAGCGTGGATCGATGATTCGCTCGGGGCGATTCTGCGAAAGCTGAAGGCGCTGGGAATCGACGACAACACGCTGGTGATCTTCGCACCCGATCATGGTCGCGATGGAAAAGCATCCGTCTTTTCACACGGTGGTTGCCAGGTCCCCATGATCATGCGGTGGCCCAATGGAATTCCCGCAGGACAGGAGTGTGAGGAGCTGGTGCAGAATATCGATCTCGTCCCCACGTTCTTCGATCTGGCGCAAGCCACCAAACCAGAAGCGTACCGGATCGATGGCCGAAGTCTCACGCCCCTGCTGCAGAATGGAACATCCGAGAACTGGCGGGATCACCTCTATCTCGAAATGGGAGCCGCGCGGGCAACGGTCACGAAAGACTGGTCCTACATTTCCGTCCGGTACACCACAGAGCAAATCGCTGCCATCAAAAAAGCGAAGCCGGAAAACTTACCTCGAGCCATGTCCTACATCGGCCGTCTGGGCATCGGAGTGCGAGGAGCAGACCACCCCGGCTTCTTCGACGAAGATCAGCTCTACGATCTGAAGAACGACCCCAAAGAGCGGAAGAACCTCGCCGACAACAGGAAATACGCGACTCGCCTGAACGAGATGCGATCTCACATGAAGCAATATCTCGATGCGATTGGTCGACCATTCGGCGAATTTATCCCGGGAGGGAACGCTGCCCTCCCCGGCCAGATCGACAGGCAGGTTGAAGTTGTTAAGCAGATTCAAATCAAGGGCAAGGACGTTTCTGTACCGAAAGCTCTGAAGGGACGGCAGGAGGCGACCGCTGAGCCAGCGGTCGAAGAAAACAATGGGAAGAAAGCGGCGCGGCAAGCCCGAAGAAAGGCCCGACAGGAAGGCAAATCAGACAGCCGGAAAAACCCAGGGAGATAGCAGGCCCACTCATTTTCTGAACAACGCCGGAGAGCAAGAGGCGATTGAATGACCAAAAGACTTAATCGACGCACCATGCTGCGTGGAGCCGGCGGTGCACTACTTGCGCTGCCGTATCTGGATGCCATGGCGGCACCCACAAAGGTGTCCGAGGTGCCGATGCGGATGGCGTGTGTTGGCTTGAACTTCGGACTGGTGCCGCAGTTGTTCTTTCCGGGGCAGACAGGACCGGGCTACGAGTTGACGGACCGGCTCCAGCCATTGGCGAAATTCAGAAAGGACTTCACTGTCTTCTCCGGACTGGATCATGGGGTGAATGCTCAGGGAGGACACGGGGGCGTACACGCTTTTCTGTCCGGAGTTCTTTCAAAGAACTCCGCGGGGATGCCGGAAGCAAATATCAGCATCGACCAGAAAGCCGCCCAATTGGTGGGAGCCAGGACGCGGTACTCTTCTATGCAGCTGGCCAGCGGAAACGATCCAAACAACCAGATTTCATGGAACGGTGCAGGAGTCGCCATTCCACCAGTCTCGAACGTTGAGACCATCTTTCGACTTCTGTTTCAGAAACTCGACCCCAGTCTCCGCGACAACACTCGGGCTGAGCTTGCCGCGCGGACCAGCATTCTTGATCTCGTCAAAACGGATGCCGATTACCTGCGACGAAAGGTGGGGACACACGACCGACGGAAGCTTGACCGATACTTCGATGCGGTTCGATCCGTGGAAAGACGACTTGTGCAATCGAGCCAGTGGCTGGACAAGCCTAAGCCAGTCGTGGACTACTCGCTGCCTGCCGGTGCCAACCGTCTGGACTTCATCGATCGTGTCCCCCTGTACTACGACCTGATGAGCCTCGCGCTACAGACAGATTCGACTCGCGTAATCACCCTGGCTCTGGCCGACATCGGAGCCAACTACGGCGGATTCGATATCAGTCGCGGCTATCATCAACTGCCTCCTCATGGCAAAGTGCCCGAAGACAGCACTGAGCTGTCGATCATTGAGCGTTTTCACATGGAACAACTGGCCCGGTTCCTGACGCAGCTCAAGTCGGTCGATGAGCCGAACGGAAAGACGTTGCTCGACAACTGCATGGTCCTGTTTGGTTCGGGCATGGGAAATGCGAGCTCCCATTCCAATAAGAACCTGCCACTGTTGCTCGCCGGCGGTGATTTCCGACACGGTGAGCACAGGTCGTACTTTATGGACGAGGAAAAGAAGAATGCTTCTCCTGCCGGCAATCTGTTTGTCTCGATGTTGCAGCGTTTTGGCGTCGAGACAGACACCTTCGGTACAGCCACGACCACTCTGACCGGGCTGGAGGTGCGCGGGTGACAGCAACCAACGCACAAACGTCGTCCAACCGGGCAGGTTCCTCTTTGTCGCAGAAACGCAACAGATGGCCCGTAAGAACGGGCACTGCGGCTGTATTGATTCTCGTCGCGTTCGCAAACGTTGCCCAGGCGGATCACGAGAGTCTCAATCCACAGGTTGCCACCTACTTCCAGCGGTATTGTCATCGCTGCCACGGCGAATCCACTCAGAAGGGCGACCGCCGGCTGGATCTCTTCCCGCAAACGATAGAGGCTGACAGCGACGCGGCCACGCTGCTGGAAGAAGCGCTTGATGCGATCAATCGGGGCGACATGCCACCTCGGGAAGACGGAGTGACTCAACCGCCCGCTGCCGAAACAGGCACGGTTGTCGCGGCTCTCTCCGATTACCTCTCAGGAATATCAGACGCCCAATCCCCCCGATCGACCGTGATGAGGCGGCTCAATCGATTCGAGTACGTCAACACGATGCGAGACCTCCTGGGACTTCGTCGCGAGTTCTTTGATTCAACGTCCGACTTTCCGGCTGACGCGCATCAACACGGCTTTGACAACAACGGGGAAGCACTCACGCTGTCGGACGATCAGCTGCAACGTTATCTGGAAGTTGCTGAAGCATCACTTGATGCGGCCGCCTTCTTTGATACGGAACGCCCGAAGACTCAGCAGTGGCGTTACACGGGGAGAGATTTCAACGGAGTTGCAGCGTACGAACGAGCTCCGGTCACCTGGCGGCTTATTGTTAACGGTAAGTACGTGGAGATCGGGCATGGACAACCCAGCGAACGGCACCCCAACTACGTCCCGGCATTCGCGAAGCAGGGTGGGGTCCCGGCTGACGGATGGTACACAATCCGAGTGAAAGCGGCGGCAGCCAACCGGCTGGACCACGGCTACGATCACAGCGAGTTTGATCGCTTCAAAACCCAGCAGCTGAAGATGGCCCTGTGGATTGCTCCCAGCGCTATGCTTCTTGATAAGAACGCAGCCGATCAGCGGCAACTGCTCGAAGTGAGGGATCTGCCTGATGATCAGCCAGACGTGTTGACAAAACGAGTCTGGCTTAGCAGAGGAGCCATTCCGTTCGTCAGCTGGACAAATGGCATCAGTTCCAAGGGCAACATTCGCCGAGTCGCTGAGAAACACCACCCGGAAGTGATCCGCGCAACGAAGACGCAGCGAGATGCGGCAAAGCTGGGAAATCCTGAGGCGAAGGCGCTGGTCGAAGCACTTGCGCAGAATGAAAACAATCGTTTGCTTTCGGATGTCTACCACGGACCTCGCATTCGCGTCTGGAGTATGGACATTGACGGTCCGGAGTTTGACCATTGGCCCCCCGTCAGCCATCAACTTCTGTTCGGCGATGTGACCGATGCTTCCCGGGTCGATATTGATCGCACAGTCGCGAAGTTTGCCAGCCGCGCATTCCGTCGCCCAGTGCCACCTGCAGAAGTCCAGCACTACGTGGCGTTTATTCGCGGCCGAATGAAAAACGGTGCCGGACACGCAGAAGCACTGAAACTCGGGCTGGCGGCCGTCCTGGCATCACCGCGGTTTCTGTACCTCGACGAAGGCAACGACGAAGCCGATTCGAAACTCACGGCATTCGAAATGGCCACACGTTTGTCTTATTTTCTGTGGAGCAGTACTCCTGATGAGCAACTGCTGGCAGCAGCTGCGAATGGGGACCTCAATACGCGTGAAGGTCTGGCACAACAGGTGGAACGCCTGCTTCAAAGCGACAAAGCGGACGCCTTCGTCGAGCACTTCACTGATACGTGGCTGCGTATCAACACACTCGGCTCCATGCCGCCGGACCCGAAAGCTTTCGGAGCGTATTACCGAGACCGGCTTGAGAATCTCTTCAAGAGGGAAACGCGACTGTTCTTTGGCGACCTGGTCAAAACAAACGGTTCGATCGTGAACCTGCTCGACAGCGACTACACATTCGTCAACGATGCTCTGGCCACGCATTACGGCATCGACAACGTTCAGGGGGAACACTTCCGCAAGGTCGCGTTTCAGCCGAGACATCGACGTGGCGGTCTGCTGGGCCACGGCAGCATCCTCACGCTTTCCGCGAACGGCATTGAGACGTCTCCGGTCGTGCGGGGCGTGTGGGTTCTGGAGAACATCCTGGGCACTCCGCCTCCCCCGCCTCCGCCCGACGTCCCCGCGATCGAGCCGGACACACGAGGCACCACAACAATTCGCGAACAACTCAGGAAACATCGCACCGTCGCGGCCTGTGCCGACTGCCACCGCAGGATTGACCCGGCTGGTTTTGCTCTGGAGTTTTTCGATCCGATCGGCGGCTTCCGCACTCACTATCCCGGACGCGGCAAACGCCCCACCGTGGATGGTTCCGGCCAGTTGCCCACAGGCGAACGGTTCGACGACGAACGCGGCCTGAAGAAGCTTCTGCTTGCTCGCAAAGATCGATTTGCGGAAACTCTGGCAAAGAAACTGCTGACTTACGCAACCGGTCGGGCGATGACCTTCCGAGATCAACCGGAGATCAAACGCATCGCCGCCGAATCCGCCAAAGACGGGTACAGACTTCGGGACCTGGTTGTCAGGATTGCAACCAGTGAGACCTTCGGCAGACGGTAGAGGACACGAAATGCAAAAACGACTCGACCGTCGCTTATTTCTCGGGGGCACTGGTGCTGGCCTCGCGCTGCCGATGCTGGAATCACTGCAACCTGCTGCGAACGCCGGTGAATCGATCACCGAAAACAGGGCTCCAGCGCGTCGGTTTGTGTGCGTCGCACCAGACTACGGTGTTTACCCGCCGGCCTTCTTTCCGGAGCAGACCGGACGTGACTACGAGATGCCCGCCACACTGAAGATGATGGCCCGGCATCGGCAGGACATGTCGGTGTTCTCGTATCTCGATCATCCCGGCGTCGGCGGCGGACACGCCTGCACGCGTACGTTTCTCAATGGGCTCAAAGCCGGCGACGCTGGCACAGACCGCAATCGACTGGTTTCCCTCGATCAGGTCATCGCTCGCAGGATCGGCATGGAGAACCGGTTTCCGGCTCTGGTGACAGGAAACGGGGCTCCCATTTCATTCACCGAAGCTGGAATCCCTGTGCCGTCCGTGCCGACGCCCGATCGATTCTTCAACCTGCTGTTCGTTGATGAGGACGCGAAGACCAAAGACCGCCAGCGTCAGGCGCTCGGCGACAACGCCAGCATCCTCGACGTGCTGCTGGAGGATTCACGGTCGCTTCAGCCGAAGCTCGCTTCACAGGATCGGGTTAAGCTGGACGAGTACCTGACCGCCGTCCGCGAAACAGAACGCAAACTGACGCGTCGCAAAGACTGGATCGATATCCCCAGGCCGAAAGTCAAACCGCCGAAGCGGGACGAAGACGTCTACGAGCAGAGCGTTTATCCGTACGACATGTCTTTGTTCTTCGAAATCATGGTCCTCGCCCTGCAGACCGAGTCCACCCGTGTGCTGACGTATCAGATGCCGGGCGGCAACCGCATGTTTCCGTTCGACGGGATTACCATGGGCTACCACACGCTGACGCACCACGGCAAGGACCCGGAAAAAGCAGGCCAGATTCAGATCATTGATCGTTACTACCTGACACAGCTCGCCAGCCTCATTGATCGGCTGAAGACAACCAAAGATCGGGAAGGTCGGCCGCTGCTGGACAGCACGGTCGTCCTGTTCGGAAGTGGTATGGGCAACGCCAGCTCGCACAGCAGCCGCGACGTGCCGGTGCTGGTCGCGGGCGGAGGACTGAAGCACGGCCACCACCACTCATTCCCGAAGGACAACAATCAGGGGACACCACTCTCGAATCTGTATGTGACGCTGCTGCGACAGTTCGGCATGGAAACGGATCGATTTGCGAGCAGCGCGGGTGATCTCGATCATCTGATGACATGACACCGACGTCGCCAGACTTGTGGGCACCCTGATCTGAACGCGAAACACCACCAATCAGTAAGACACAGACTTTCCCGGACGTGGCTATGATTCGCCTGGCATGCATTATCCTTGCACTGTGTCAGCCTGTTTGCGTGCATCCGTCACGGCTTGTCGCGGACGACTCGCAGACTCAACTGCAGGCGTTCTTACAGAAGCACTGCGTCAGTTGCCACGGCGACTCGGAACAGCAGGCCGACCGACGGCTTGACGACGTGTCGTTCGACTTTTCGAAACCGCGCAACGGTGAGTTACTACAGGATGCGCTGGACCAGTTGAATCTGGGCCAGATGCCGCCGGAAGATGAACCACAGCCAACTCCCGCAGAAACGCGAGAGATCGTCGCACTTCTGACAACGACGGTCGCCAAAGCCCGGGAAGCTGCTCGCAGTCACTCGGCCGGACGCGTGGTGCTGCGGAGGCTGAACAGAACAGAGTACCGTAATACGGTCCGCGATCTGTTTCGGCTGGACATGACGGACTTTGATCCGACCGTTGCGTTTCCGGCTGATGACTCGGTGGAAGGGTTCGACAACATTGGAGAGGGCCTTTTGACTTCGGACTTTCTGCTGGCCCAGTATCTGGATGCGGCTGAGCAGGTCATCGAGAAGGCGATCCGTCCAGGTGCACAACCAACGATTGAGCAAATCATTGCCGAAGGCGATGCCATCCACGGCGGAGGCCATGCGGACCAGCGAGGATTTAAGCGGGCACTTGTCCGTGATCAGTTCACGCGGGCGTATGTTAAGCGCAAGTATGCCGGCGTTCCGGCCGACGGCGAGTACGTGCTGCGAGTCACAGCAAACACGGTCCGCTGGCGAGACCACCGGTTTGATCTGGAGGGACTCGGCTATGACTCGTCCGAACCACCGCGAATTCGCGTTCTGGTGACGAATCGCCGGCTGGGAGTTGTCTCGACCAGAACCTATGGCGAATACGAGATCCGTGACGGAGAGCCGATCGACATCGAGGTGCGCGGCTTCCTGCAGCAGGGCTACGAGTTCGCTGTGGAATGGGCGAACGGTCCGCGCGGTTCGCAGAAGCGAATCATGCGCAAGGTCTTTCCAAAGTATCTGCCCGAAGATACGGTGGAGCTCGCGCGAAACCCGGTCGAGATGTATCTGGGGGCGGCCCCGGAACTGAGGCTGCATCGCCTGGAACTGGAAGGCCCGTTTTACGAACAGTGGCCGCTGCCCGGATTCGCTCGCTTCTTCGACGACGTTCCGGCAAGTCCGGGCAAAGACGATTTGCACCGCTGCCTGACTCGCTTCACATCCATCGCCTGGCGACGTCCCGCGGATCCGCAGTCCCTCAATCGCTACCTGAACCTGGCGACCACACGTTTCGAACAGACGGGTGACTTCTGGCAGTCCGCGAAACTCGCCATGAGGGCGATACTTGCTTCTCCCGGATTCCTGTACCTGGTCGAAGCGAATGCCGCCAACAGCGATCGAGAACTGGACGAGTACGAACTGGTCACACGGCTGTCGTACTTTCTGTGGAGCTCAATGCCGGATGACACACTTCTCGCACTGGCGGCCAGAGGCGAATTATCAACTCCGGACGTTCTGAGCGGGCAGGTCGAGCGGATGCTGGACGATCCCAAAGCGGCCGCCTTCACGGAGAACTTTCCCGGCCAGTGGCTGGGAATGCGTCGGCTCGGTTCCATGCCACCTGACCCCGCCACTCACAAAGCCTACTACGCTGACAACCTCGAATCGGCCATGCGGGAAGAAACACGCCGGTTCTTCAACCACGTCCTGAGAGAGAACACAAGTGTGCTCAGGTTTGTCGATGCTGACTATACGTTTTTGAATGCCGCGCTTGCTCGTCACTACGGAATTGAGGGCGTCGCCGGCGACAACTTCCGGCAGGTCGCTCTCCGGCCGAAACATCGTCGCGGAGGTTTGCTCGGCCATGGCAGCATTCTCACGCTCACTTCCAACGGCGTGGAGACGCAGCCAGTCGTCCGCGGGATCTGGGTCCTTGAAAATCTTCTGGGTACGCCGCCATCTGCTCCGCCACCGGACGTGCAACCCGTCGAGCCAGACACCCGCGGCGTCAGGACAATCCGCGAACTGATGGCCAGGCATCGGACAATCGAGACCTGCAATGAGTGCCACCGGAAGATCGACCCCATCGGCCTGGCGATGGAAAATTTCGATCATCTCGGGCGGTTTCGTGACCGTTACTCGAAGCATGCCCGCATCGACCCGTCTGGAGAAATGCCCGATGGATCAAGATTTGACGGACCAGACGGCATTCGCGCCTACCTGCTCGCTCGCCCCGGACAATTCACAGGATGTCTTACGGAAAAGCTGATGACCTACGCCGTAGGGCGACGTCTGGCATTTGCTGATCGTGGCGACGTCGACGCGATCGTTTCAGCGGTGGGAGACACAGGCTATGGTTTCCGAGACCTCATCAAACTGATTGTCGCCAGCCGCGTATTTCACATGAAGTAGTGTCTGTCGGAAGCTCTTCCACGAAACAGCAACAAAGACTGCACAATGCGATTCACCAGCGTCCTGACCGGAATTCTGATTTGGGGAGCCGCAGCGTTCGCTCAGGCGGACGGATTGAGCACGAAGACACGGCCGAACATCATCTTCATCATGGTCGATGACCTGGGCCGGGACTGGGTGAGCTGTTATGGCTCGAAGCACCAGACCCCCGGTGTCGACCGGCTGGCCAAAGAGGGCCTGCGTTACACCACCGCGTGGTGCACTCCAACCTGCACACCCACACGTGTGACTCTGCTGACTGGCCAGTATCCGTTTCGGCACGGATGGGTGCAGCACTACGATGTCCCGCGCTGGGGCGGTGCAGGGCTGGACTGGAACAAACACACAACCTTCGCCTCCGCAATCCGGGAAGCAGGCTATGCGACGGGTATCGGCGGCCAGTGGCAGATCAACGACCTCCGCTCTCAGCCGGATGCCTTGAACCGCCACGGCTTCGACGAGCATTGCGTCTGGACGGGAGCCGAACAGGGCCAACCGGAAACTGCAGCACGCTACGCCAACGGGCGCGTGATAACGAACGGCAAACGCGAGACGGTGCCCTATGGACCAGACGCCGTCAACGATTTCGCCATCGACTTCGTGCGGCGGCACAAAGACGAGCCGTTCCTGTTCTACTATCCGATGCTGCTCGCTCGCGGCCCGTTTGGTTCGACTCCGCTCAACAAAGACAGGCCACCCACCGAGCCGGCCGAGCATTACGCCGGCTACGTGACCGACATGGACCGCCTTGTCGGTCGCCTGATCGACGCCGTGGACAAATGCGGCATTCGCGACAGAACCATGATCGTCTTCACCGGAGACAACGGCTCATCAGTCGCCGGGACGCTCAATGATGAACCTTACAACAGGGGGAAAGGTCAGCGAGCGGACTGGGGCGTGCACGTACCATTCATCGTTCGGGCTCCATTTCTGATTTCGCAGCCGGGTCTCTATTCGACTGACCTCGTTGATTTCACAGATATCTACCCGACGTTCATTGAACTGGCCGGGGCGAGACTTCCGGAAGGCGTCACGCTGGACGGCACGTCACTCGTCCCAGGCCTTTCCGGCGACGAAGACCCATTCAAAAAACGCAACTGGATCTTCTCGCAGATGGGCGACTTCCGCATGGTCCGCGACTGGCAGTTTCTCCTCGACAATCAGGAAGGCTGCTACCGCCTTGAAGACGACCCGCTGCAAACGAAGAATCTCTTCACATCAAAGGAACGTATCGTCCCCGGTCGCCGAGCCCGCCTGCAGAAGATCCTTGACCGGTTCCCGGCCAATGGGCCCGCCCCGTTTCCGGAGTTTCAGAAAAAGTATCCGACGGCCGCTCCATGATCTTTGTCCGTCGGTCTCACAGAAAGGCGATCAAGCCCTTTGCTGAATCACCGTCCTGACTATCTCGACAGACGACCGCTGTTCGTGACCGTCTCGCCAGGATTCTCGACTCGAACCGCAGGACGTTTCGTTTCTGTTCTTTATCCCCCTTTCGCAGGCCGGCTCACGGCAGCGTTGACAGACACTGGACCATGGCAAAACACAGATTACTTAACTTCACATCAGTGATGGCTTTGGTATTGGTCACCCTGGCTGCTGATGCCGCTGAACGGCCGCCCGCGCCAGATGGCATTGGGCAATTATCGACAGCACCAAAACTCTTCCCGGGCGGAGTCGACGATCAGGGGCGAGCATATTTGCTCAACGGACAGTCAGCCAGTGGCGGCAAACTGATCCTGACGGCAAGCAATGGATTCTTCGACAACGGAACCTGCCGCGCCCGTGGTGAATCTTCGCTGCCAAAAGCTGGCGACGACGATCTCATCAAGCCGAACTTCGCAGTGCTGGACCAGTGGAAACGAACGGATGGCACGCTGCGGTGGCACCTGTGGCTGTCAAAGCCTGGCCAAATCCACTTCTCGGTCAATATGGGAATTGGAAAAGACGAGGCGGGATCCCAATTGAAGGTCACGTTTGCTGGTGAGACTCGCACGGTGACCACCACGGCATCAACGTCAGGCAATCCTCAACCCTGGGATTTGACATTTGATGCAATGAACGCCGGCGAGCACACGATCACTCTGGCCGCCTCCAGCATCAGAAATCCCCGATCTGGTGTTGGTGAACTGCACACGATCGACGCCTACGGCCCTGCAATCCACGACGCGCAGCTGCTTCGAGCCCGTTGGCGCCCGGCAGCCGTGCATGGTGGGTACTCCTGTTCGTCGATCGACCAAAGCCGAATGTGGGTCATGACCACGCGAAGCACGACAGACTTCAGCAGCTACTCCCCCATCACCACTCCCTTCGGATACTACGGCACTTCGTTCGATGCGGATCGACGAGCCAGAGGTGGATTCAATTTCTCAATGTGGGCGGCACGGGCCGGAGCAGAAATCCCTCCCGTGGAACAGATGCCGCATCTTTTGGCCGCTGGATCGCCGGAAGCAGAATTCAGCGGATTCGGCCACGAGGGCTCCGGCGTCAAGTTGCGAGGCTGGACCCCCATGCCCGACCGACCGAAGGTCTGTGTACAGGCTCTGCGTGTCGAAACCGAGGGGAGCTACGACACATATAGCGGCTATTTCTGGGACCATCCCGGCAAAGGCTGGAAACTGTACGCCGTCGGTCGCAAATGGAATGGTGGTGAGACGCGAACGCACCTTTCCCCCGGATCATTCTGCGAAGTGCCGGGACCACCTCACGTCCAGCGGTCAGGCGACATGGTTCGGGAAATTCGCCGCAGAGGGTGGCAATACAGCGACGGTCAGTGGCACGCGATGGATACCTTCCAGTGTAAATCAAAGGGCCCCGCGAATAAGTTCTGGCACACCACCCGCGACGGTGAATTCGCCATGAGCACAGGGGGAATGCGGTTTTACAACTTCGAAAAGCCATCGAGCCCCTCGACACCGACACCGTCACCGGAGTTTCTTTCCCCTGCTGCCACTCGCCAGCTTTTTCAGCGACCCGCTGATATCAGCCGCATAGAAACGACCGAAGCCGGAATGACGAATGCCACCATCAACATTTTCATGGCTCGCGCCGGAACGAACGGGCGAGCCACAATCTACTATGGTGAATCAGACTGCCTGACGTTTGCAAAACGAAAACTCCACGGCACCGAGCAACGATCGAAGGTCAGCCAATCGACACAGGCCGACGGCCGCTCATGGTCCCACAGTGCTTCGTTGAATTCCCTCAATGACGGCAATAACCTTTTCACCCTAACCGGTTTAAAATCGGGAACGCCCTATTACTACCGAGTGCTGGTGATCAACGACCACGGGCAGACCTGGGCATCCCAGACAAACAGCTTTCAAACTCGATGATTCTTTGCACTTTAGAACGTTGTGCTGACATGTTGCCCCGAACCGTCGCATTTGTCGTTTTTCTAACGACCGCCACTGCTGTTGCACAGCCGCGCTGGAGCGATCTGTATGAGCCGCGGGTGTTTAACGACATGCCGGTTCGCGTGATGAAGCCATTTGGCTTTGACGGCACTGAAAAGTATCCGGTCATCGTTTCGCTGCATGGTGCTGGTGGCAAAGGGACAAACAACCAGAAGCAATTGAAGGACTGGAATCGGCAACTTGCCGAGCCTCAGCGCAGAAAGAACTTCCCCTGTTATGTCGTGGCACCGCAGGTTCCGGAATTATGGGATGCCCAGGACCTGGAAAGCATTCAGGCTCTAATCAGGACGCTGCCATCGGTCGACATGAACCGCATCTACGTCATGGGACATTCGATGGGCGGTCACGGCACATACATCTTCATTCAGCTCGCTCCGGACTACTTCGCCGCCGCAGCACCGTCGGCAGGAAGCGGGCTCAAACGCACCCGCCCCTTTGTCGATCCCGCCAAATTCAAAGACCTGCCGATCTGGGCGTTTCATGGAGATCGTGACGGAGTTTGCCCTGTCGAAAAGGACGTGAAGATCTTCGAAGGCATGAAGCAACTTGGCGGCAACATGAAGTTCACAATCTGGAAGGGGGACAATCACGGAGTCTCAGGAAAGATGATTCCAGGTGCGGACAACGGCACGACGCAGTTCAGCGGCAGTCGATGTGATCCCGAACCTGATTTCATGACGTGGTTGTTTTCTCAAGCCAGAAAGAACGACCAGCCTTCAAAGCAGACATCAGCGTGGACGAAGCACGTTGTTGTCGCCAAAGCAGGCAGCATGATTAACTCTGCCGTTGCCAGTGACTTCGACGGCGACGGTATGATCGACGTCCTGTCATCATACGACGGGCGTGTCACCCTGCTGAAAGGACCTTCCTGGAAACCTCACACACTGCACATCTTCGATCCAAACAACTCCCGCAACAAACCGCGAACGAGCTGCATTCACAGTTGCCTGATGGATGTGGACAATGATGGCGACCTCGACTTCTGCGGCTCCAACAACACGGTTTTCTGGCTTGAGTGCCCTGACGATCCGTTCTCCGGCAAACCGTGGACATACCGCACGATCGATGATCAGATCCTTGGCACCCATTGCCTGATCACCGGCGACGTTGATGGAGACGGACGAGTCGACCTGATTGCCAATTCCGGCCGGCCGCCGGAGACAACCGCCATTCCGTATTCACTCACCTGGCTTTCGGTCCCCACAAGTGTTCACTCCGTTGCGAGCTGGCCTCGACACGTTTTTGCAGACCGGGATGCTCCAGGTGGCTCGCATTACACCAGCATCGGCGACATCAACAATGACGGTCGTGCGGACATCGCGTGCGCCGCGAAAGGGGGTGAAGGCTTCCCCGACGGCGAATGGTTTGCGTGGTGGGAACAGCCTGAAAATGCCACAGCCCCCTGGACGAAACACGTTCTTGCCGACAACCAGTCAGGTGCAACCAACATCCACTCTGTCCATGTGGATCAGGATCAGCACATCGATTTTGTCGCCACGCGAGGACATGGCAGTGGCGTTCTTTGGTTCCAAGGTCCGGAATTCCACGCCATCGAAATCGACCCTGACATTGCCGGTCCGCATTGTCTGGCGACTGTGGATCTGGACGGTGACGGCGACATTGATATTGCCACGTGCGGTCGAGACAGCACCGGCACCGCCGTCTGGTATGAGAACTCAGGAACCGGCAGCTTTACCAGACATCTCGTCGGCGTTTACCAGGGAGCCTATGATATTCGCGCCACTGACATGGACGGCGACAGAGATCTCGACCTTCTGATCGCAGGCCATGGGAACAACAATATCGTCTGGTACGAGAATCGAATTCACGCGAATTAGCGATTGCGTCGTGCCATTCCGGCGCCCTTACCGCATCAACCGATAAACCAGTGATGTTGCGTGAGATTGGGTTGTGGCCTGTCCGCGAACGCATCGAAGTGGACAGTGGATGAGCCGCGTTACTGTCGGTATCAGGACATCATTTCCATGATGGCCATGATCTGATTCACGGTCTTACGATGATATCGCTATCCTAAGGGTCAGGCTCGTCCTGTTCAAACCAACTCTTTGGTTCTGCCGGGCCAATCTTCAGACACGCTGGTCTCTGGCTGTCAGCTGTTGAAATTCAAGTCGCGGCAATGATTCGTTAGTCAGAGGCAGCTGGAGAACACAATGTTGAACATCCATTCTTTAAGAGCGAACCGACCAGCATCGCCGATCAGGTTTCTGATCCTTCTGACGTTGTGGTTAACACCTTCTGTGGCTAAGGCGGATGTTGGACTTCCCACAATCTTTTCCAGCAATATGGTGCTTCAACGGGAGTTGGCGGTGCCTGTTTGGGGGACTGCTGACCCGGGCGAAGACGTCACAGTGAGGTTTGCAGGGCAGTCCAAACAGACCACAGCAGATGCAGATGGAAAGTGGATGGTGCGGCTGGATCCACTGGCAACTTCCCACAGGAAACAGACTCTGCTTGTCGAAGGAAAGAATCGGCTGGAACTTTCCGGTGTACTGGTCGGCGAAGTCTGGCTGTGCAGCGGGCAGTCGAACATGGCCGATTCGTTCAGCTCCAGCAAGAATCGATTCATCGAACCAGAGTATTTCGAGAAGGGTCTGGCTCAAATGCGAGTCTCCACTCGGCACGGCTGGACGGGCATCGACGAAAAAACGCAGCGGTCAGTCTCTCGCGTTGGATTCTACTTTGGCGAAAAACTGTACCGAGAACTGCAGGTCCCGATCGGTTTGATCCTGCGATACAACTCCGGGACACCGATCCAGGCATGGATCCCGAAAGACGATTCGGAGATCATTCGAAAACGACTTGGCATCCCCGAAGGCTGGAATGATATTCAGGAGAATCGAAATCCAGGGGTTCAGTTCGCCGACAAAATTGAACCGATCATTCCCGTTTGTTTTCGGGGAGTGATTTGGTACCAGGGTGAGCGGAATGCCAAAACGCAGACAGGCCATGAATATCGCCATCTGCTGCCCTTTATGATCGACAATTGGCGCCAGCTGTTCGCACGTCGTGCCGGAGTGCCCGTACGAAAGTTCCCTTTTTACTACGTTCAGGTTCCCACTCAGGATGCCACCGGAGAATGGCCGTGGCTGCGAGACGCTATGCGTCGCGCGCTGGCGACCACCCAGAACACCGGAATGGCCGTCTTTTATGACCACGGCCCCAGCCTGCATCCTCATGACAAGCGTTATGCCGGAGAACGGCTGGCTCTTTGGGCACTTGCGAAAGACTACGGCAGATCGAAGCTGGAATATTCGGGGCCGTTGTTGAAGAGCGTCGAATTCCGCGGCAATACGGCGCGACTTTTCTTCGACCATGTCGCAGGGGGACTCAGGAACCCTGCCGGCGATGAGACAAGCCTGGACTTTTTTGAAATCGCCGGTGAAGACGCAAAGTACGTTACAGCGAACGCAAAGATCGTCGGCGACCAGGTTCATGTGACCAGTCCCAGCATCGCCAACCCGAAATTCGTGCGATATCTGTTCCGCAAAGAACAACCTGACCCGGCCATCAGTCTTGTGAATTCAGCCGGGCTGCCCGCGTCGAGTTTCATGACGGATGACTTCAAACCACCGCGGGAACCAATCACTCAGCGGCCACCAAACAGACAACTGACCGAAGCGGAAATGGCGGCACGCAAAGCGGATCGAATCGCAAGGCGAGAAGCTCGGAACGCCCCTGCCACCACAAAGGAGTTACCCGGAAAGCCATCGTCAGGCAAAGCCATGAAAACACAGGACGCTGCTTTGCCTGCGGAAGCAGATGGACCTGCGCCGGAAGTTGTGGATTTGTCTTCTGAAGATATTTCCTACGCCAAAGAGCAGCATCTTCCCGATCTCGAACGACCATTCCTCGATGCGACTCCGGAGGACATGGCGGACGGAATCGAGGTTGGCGAACTTGGCACCGATAGCGGTGACAGGGAGATGATCGTGGCATTCGCTCGAGAAATCGCCGCTGGTAAGCACGGAGATGTCGACAGCCTGTTGATTCATCACGACGGCCGATTGATTTTTGAATCGTACTTTCGCCGCGGGCGAGCCAACTATCCTCACTACCAAATGTCGATCACAAAATCCTACACGGCGATGGCGCTGGGCCGCGCCATTCAACTTGGCCGTTTGAAGATGTCCGACCTGAATCGACCTGTGCTCGACTTTCTGAAGGACATCGACCGAAGCAATCTCGCCACTGGCAGCCACACGATCACTTTGAACGACGCCTTGAACATGCACTCGGGGATTCGCGTCGACAAAGCAACTGTCGCGAACCTTCGAAAATCGGCGAGCACGTTGAAGGGACAGGGACAGATTCAGGCGTACCTTGAATACACGGCTCCGATCACGAAAGAGTCCAGACAATACAAGTATCAGTCATCTGACCCGTCGATCGTGATGCAGGTGATTGAATCCGTCGTGCCGGGATCAGCGCGTGAATTCATCCAGAAAGAACTGCTCAAGCCAATGGGAATTTCCAATTTTGGCTGGCAGGATGACGTGAGCGGTCTGCCGAAATCAGCTGCTGGCAGCAGCATGAGATCTCGCGACATGATCAAGTGGGGGATGCTGGTACAGAACCGCGGCGAGTGGGACGGCGAGCGATTGATCCCGGCCGAGTTCGTACAGCGGGCGACTTCCAGAATCCACACAAATCCGCAGGACACGTCATACGGCTACTTTTGGTGGCGTCATGATGTCGAAGTGCAGGGAAAGACGTACGACCTAAAATCAGGCCGCGGTGCTGGTGGCCAATTTATCATGATGATTGACGAATTGGATCTGATTATGGCCGTCACATCTCACAACAAAGGAATGGGCAACATGCTGAATACTGCCCCACAGCGGGTCATTCCTGCGATGCTTTCCACGGCTCCCTGATCGGGCGCCTCACCAGCGGAACCGCCGCAACGCCATTCGGTTCGCAGCCATTCGGAATCGTGAACGTGTGCGAAACGAGTGTCACGGTCTCTGCTACCCCCGCCGGCAGGACTCAAAGTACGAAAAAGCGATTAACCCGATTTCAGTCTGTAATCGTTTCGTATTGTAAGCTGTTTCTCTTGAGGAGTTTTCGACATGACTGCCTGCCCTCAAATTCGTTCTGCGCTGCTGCGAACCTCTGCCTTTGCGACGCAGTCGGCTGGCACGCTCAGCGCGAGCCTCAGAGAGTCGATCGCATCAAGCAGTTCGATGGGCAACCTGGCCACATCACGGGCTGACTGATCAACCGACCGGATCAGTTGCCAGGCTGCATGTACCACCAGATCACGATTCCCGACGTCTGCGTAAGAATCTGCGGAGTTCTTCTGTTCCGTTTCGGGCTCACCAATAACAACACTCGCGAAACGGACGGGGGTTCGGAAGCCATCCACTTCCGTTTCTACGTTTCTGTCTTTCCAACTCCAGCGATTTTGCTCATTCGCTGCCGCGAACGCTCGTCGCTGAGCAGTATGGTAACGCAGCCCAGCGCATCTTCAGTGAGTCTCGAACGACTCGATTGAGCAATCGCTCACATTCCGTGCGCAGGCTGCTCGCTCCGTTCACTCCGCCGACGATGATGCCACCACAGCAGGGCGTTAAGAGCCAGCAGCGGCGCCCACAACACCCAGTGGAGGATGATCATCCAGCGGGTGCCGCGCCCATTGTCTTTGGCGTCCCCCCACCACCGCAGAGAAGCGCGGGGAACCCGAGCATCAATCCAGCCGGAGAACTCTTTCTTCTTCATCGGTTCGAAGTGCACGATGACCGGCCACCAGGGGCGCTGTGGACGCGTAACGCTGTCCATCTCAATCAGCCAGCCGATGGGGTGCGAGTAGATCGACACCCGCCCCTGCGCCGACATGACACGAAACCGGCTCAAGACGGTCAGCAGGACAACGACCAGCAGTACCAGACGGGCGGCAAGTCGAAACAGGATCCAGATCACAGTGTGTGCTCCTTTGTCGCAACTTTTCGTTGATGACACCTTCTGCGGCACGTTAGCCGCATCGTTCCTCCAGGATGCTGTGAGCTCTGCTGCCGTCTGCGCGGCAAATCCACTTCGGCAATGGTATCAGTTGCTGGGCCCATCAGTCGCCGGTGCCAACAATCGCTGATCAGATTGCCCTTCTGAGTTTCTTCTCGTGCCATATCCCGTAGGTCACACAACGCGGCGTGATGGCTGCTGGGAACGAAATTCTGCCATCAGCGCGGCTGTTCTGAAGACTGTAACAGACTGTTCCCGTTCAACGGGAACAGTCTGTTACAGTTCAACGGGAAATGCTCACTCCAACAGAACGCAGCAGAAAATGATGAGATGGCAGTGACCAGTTCGTACAATAGGCGGAAGGCGCGGCCTGCAGGCCAAATGACCAGGCAGGGAAATCAGATGACAACACCTCGAAACAGCGGCATCAGACGCCCACCAGGCGAAAATTAAGGCAAAACGCGACAACTCCTGAGAACGCTTTATGACAAATCACGTTAACCGCAGGCATCTGCTGCGCGGCGCTGGCGCGCTAATCGCATTGCCTGGGCTGGAGTCGATTGGCTTCCGCCGATCGGCTTCGGCCGCAAAGAAGTCGCCGCCGCAACCAGACAAACGTCTGGTCTTTCTGGGGCTGGGGTTTGGGGTGACACAGGAGACGTGGTTTCCTGACGTCGAACAAACGGGAGCCGAATACAGGCTGCCGGAAGGGCTCAAGCCGCTGGCACGACACAGGAACGACTTTACGGTCGTGCAGGGCTGCGCGAATCAGTTCAGCAATGAGGCCCACTGGGGAAGCACGTTCTGGCTGACCGGTGCCAATCGTTTCGCCGTGCCCGGCCAGAACATGTCCAACAGCATCTCCGCCGATCAGGTGGCCGCGCAGCATTTCGGTCAGACGACACGTTTTTCGTCCATTCAGCTGAACAGCACAGATGGCAGTTCGTCAGGTCATGGCCCTGGTCTCTCCCTGGCCTGGGACCAGCGCGGAAAGCCTGTTGCAGGTTTCAACAATCCGGTGCACGTGTTTCACAGGCTGTTCTCCGCCGACGACATGCCACTGGAGCAGCGACAGGCGGCCATCGCCGAAGACCACAGTGTGCTGGATGCCGTCCTCACGGACGCCCGTCGTGTCAAGCGCGGTCTTTCCGGAACCGACAGGCAGAAACTGGAGGAGTACTTTCAGGGCATCCGCGACATCGAGAAACGACTGAGCAGGGACGAACAATGGCTCGAGATCCCCAAAGCCAGACCGCCCCTGGACGAACCCGGGCCGAGTCTGAAAGGACGCGAAGAAATTGCCGTCATGTACGACCTGATTGTCGCCGCGCTGCAGACGGACAGCACACGTGTGATGACGTATCGCATGCCAGGTCAAAGTCTTCTGCAGAGTCTCGGCGTCTCACTGGGCGCCCATAACGTCAGCCATTACTCTCCGGGAGAACGCATGCAGGCTTCCCAGACGCGCGACCAGACTCACTGCGAGCTGCTGGCCGGCCTGATCGACAGGCTCAAAGCCACAAAAGAGGAAGATGGATCAAGTCTCTTTGACCATGTAGCGCTGGCCTTCGGTTCCAATATCAGCTCAATCCACTACCTGACAAACTGTCCCACAATTCTCACAGGCGGCGGAGCCAGTCTGAAGCTGGGTCAGCATCTCGTCCTGCCGCAGGACACGCCGCTGTGTAATGTCTGGCTGACGATGCTGCAGGGCCTGGGCATCAGCGTGGAACAACACGGTGACAGCACGGGGGTTGTCAAACAGCTGCAGGCTTAGCGCGGCTGCCACCGTGAATGGGTGGGGCGACAGGCCCCCTAAACACATTGCAACAGAGGGTAAAAACATGAAAAGACGGACTGTTCTTTCGGGGGCTGGCGTAGCCCTGCTGCTGCCTCGCATGGAAAGCCTGGGCCAGGTGAGTGAGACACATCCTCCGCGTCGCCTGCTGACCATTGTGAATCATCTCAGTTTTTATCAGCCGGAACTGATACCGGAGTCAGACGGCGCCTTCGGCAATGCCCCCTCCCTCCTGGACGCCCTCTCCGATCACTTCGAGCACCTGAAAGTCTTCAGCGGTCTGGCCAACCCGGCTGTTCAAAACGGTTTCGGTCACACGCCGTGCGTTGGCATTCTCTCCGGTTATTTCAACAAGCTTGAGCGTCGCAACCGTCTGTCGATTGACCAGGCGATCGCGGATCTGATTGGCGGTGACACACGATTCAAGTCACTCGTGTTTCAGGCGGGGGAGAACCTTAACTTCTCTCAGATCTCATGGGACCGGCACGGCCTGCCGGTGAAGCAGATCGACTCACCACGCCGAATTTTTAATCTGCTCTTTCAGGTCGACGAGAAACACGCGACACAGAAACAGGTGCTTGCCGAAGACCGCAGCATTCTTGACGCGCTGTTTCAGCAGGCCAGGTCGATGAAGAAGCGTCTGAACGCCACTGACCGTGCAAAGCTGGATGAATACCTGACATCGGTTCGCGAAGTGGAGCAAACGGTGAAACGCCGCGAGTACTGGGCTGACCGTGACAGGCCGCAGGTGGATTACGAACTGGCTGACTTTGACCGCAGGTCAGTGGATGACTACGTTGCCACTCTGCTGGACCTGGCGGTTCTGGCACTGGAAACCGATTCGACGCGTGCCGTCACGGTACAGATCCCCTTCTGGGAAGGCTTCCGGGAGTCGGAACTGAGCGGCAACTATCACGATCTGTCTCACCACGGCCAAAAGCCCGAAAAGATCAAAAAGCTGCTCATGATGGAGCACGCCATCCTCACACGGATCTGCGACGCTCTGGGAACGATGAAGCGGCGCAGCGCCGGCCACAGTTCGGTTTTCGACCAAACGACCGTGCTACTGACGGCGTCGATGGGCAGCGCAAACGCCCACAACTTTGACGACCTGCCGGCGCTCGTGTTCGACGGCCGCATGAAGAAGACTGGCCACTGGCAGAAGCGGGATATGCCCATGAGCAACCTGTACCTTGGCTTGCTGCAGATGTTTGGCGCCGAACAGGATCGTTTCGGAGAAAGCACTTCGGCCCTGGAGGTACTGGCATGATGCGACTGTGCTGGCCCCTGCTACTACTGAGCTTCCTTCCGCCGGGAAATCTCCGCGCCGATTCAGAACTGCAGAAGTTCTTCAGGCAAAACTGCATCAAGTGTCATGGCCCCGAAGACCCACAGGGCGACGTACGACTGGACGGTTCTGTCGACATACTGACAGCCAGCACAGAGTTGCTGGAAACGATCACATCTCTGATCGAGGCGGGTGAGATGCCTCCGGAAGGGAGCCCGCAGCCCTCACCCGAAACAGTCACAAAGATCACGCATCTGCTGCAGCAGCAGATTCTCGCTCAGCGGCCGGCCAACCCTCTCAGGCGACTCACTCGCGTCGAATACACAAACGCACTGCACGATCTGTTTGGTATCGAGTTTGACCTGTTCAACCTGCTGCCACCGGATCATGTCGAGCACGGTTTCGACCGGTTCGGAGACGCACAGCTCATGTCTCCGCACCAGCTGATGGCTTATCTGACGACTGCTCGCTTCGTTTCTGAACGCCTGCTGCCTGATGCGCGTCCCAACACGCAGACATGGGAATTCGATGTGCGACATTTTCACGGCAGCAGGAACTTTGCAACCGGAGGTGGCGGAGATTATCGTGACGGCGACGAATATGTGCTCACCGGATTCCGCCCTTACCGCAGTAATCTTCATCTCTCCATTGATCCGGAAAGGCACGATCAATTTGTCATCCCGGCTTTCGGCGTGTACCGGCTGGAAGTGAAAGCTCGCGCGACCAGTTCCCGGGAAGATGAGGTCATCGGCATCAATCTGGGCGATGGTCGACATCCAACCAGTTTCCGAAGTATCCGGCGGATCCCGATGCCGCACGGGGCAGACGGTTTTACGACTCAGCTCACTCTCAGGGCGGGCGACCAGCCAGGCTTCACCTTCGACAGCGCTCGCGTGCCGGGGCGGAGTCTGGCCAAAAAACCGCACAAGGGGCCCGATCTTCGATTCTCATCGGTCAGGCTGACCGGCCCGCTGGCAGAGGAGTGGCCTGCGCCCGCGATGCGGGCGATTCTGCCGCAGCCAAACATGCCTCCCGGGGAACTGGTCGACCATCTTGCCATGCTGCTGACGCAGCGCCCGCTGTCCGTGGAGGACCGGGCGAGATTTGTGAAGATCGGCCGGCAGCAGCAAACTCGCGGGGCATCCCAGGTGGCCGTCGCCCGCAGCCTGCTGACCGCTCTGCTGAGCTCGCCGCATTTCCTGTTCAAAGCCGAGTCGCCTGAGCTCACCGACGTTGAGCGGGCCTATCGTCTTTCGTGGTTCCTCTGGAATTCCGTTCCCGATGCTGCACTTCTCACCGCAGCAGAATCGGGCGAATTGCGGCAGAATCCGATGGCACAGGTGGAACGGATGCTGAGCGACGCCAAAGCGGGGCGGTTCGTCGACGACTTCACTCGTCAGTGGCTGCAGCTCGAGAAGGTCGACAACTTCGGGCCGGACGTGCGCGTGTTCAAGGATGTTCGCCGCATGACGGTGGATTCGATGAAACGCGAAGCGCGGGAACTCTTCCGCCACCTGCTGGAGAACGGGCTGAGCATGGAACATTTCATTGACTCGAACTTTGTCATGGCGAACGACCGCCTGGCTCGATTCTACGGTCTGCCGTCTGTCGCGGGTGATGGATTTGTGCCGGTGACACTTCCGGAAACAAGCGAACGTGGCGGACTTGTCGCTCAGGCCGGTTTTCTCAAATTGACGTCGACCGACTTCGCAACGTCGCCCATCCACCGCGGCTCGTGGATCCTCAGGAATCTGTACAATGAGAAGATCGATCCGCCGGCCGACGTGTTGATCAAAGAGCCTGATATTCGAGGCACAACGACCGTCCGTGAGGCCATTCTTAAACACCAGGAACTCAAAAGCTGCGCACGATGTCACTCGAAGATCGATCCGCTCGGTTTTGCCCTGGAATATTACGACCCGGTCGGGCGCAAGCGCGATCAGTATCGCCACGTGGAGGAAGTTCCGGCTGACGACGAGGCCACCACATTTACAAAGAAGATCAAATTCACCCGAGCTCCGATTCATGCAGCGATGAAACTTCCCGGCGGTCGCCAGGTGTATGACATGCTCTCGCTGAAAGCAGCCCTGATGGAAGACAAAGAACGGATCCTCAAAGGCATCATTGGAAAACTCGTCAGCTACGCTCATGGAAGGGAAGTGACGCGTGCCGACCGCGGGCACGTCGACGCCATTTTTGAGTCCGTCGCCAAAGAAAATTTCTCTTTGCGCGCCGCCATCCACGCGATTGTTGCTCACCCTGCATTCGGTCGGAAATAGCATTGCCATGAATCCTGCCCACCGACTTTCTCCCCCATTGGCTCGCCCGTTCATTCAGTTCGCCGTCACGACCGCCGTGCTTTGCGCTTGCGCTCAGGCGGCGCCTCCCGCAGCACGGTTTCCGCAACAACACCGGGCCTTTCTCTCTGCACACGGCTTCGATTGCCACAGCGCCGAGTTGCAGGAAGGCAACGTCGACCTTGTAGCGCTGCCCTTCCACATCACCACGCTCCAGCAGGCAGAACTGTGGCAAAAGGTACTGAACGCAGTGAACTCCGGCGAGATGCCGCCGAAAGATGCAAATCCGCCCGGCAGCAATGAGAAGACCGACTTCCTCGACGACCTTGCTCAGACGATGGTCGCTGCACGCAGGGCCCTGTCAGACTCTGGTGGCAGAATCAGTATGCGACGGCTCAACCGGCGTGAGTACTGCAACACGATCGCACATCTGACGGGGGTCAAAGTCGATGTGAGTGCACTGCCCGCCGATGGCGGGGCCGGAACATTCGACACGGTTGGGGCATCGCAGTTCCTTTCCAGCGACCAGTTTCAACAGTATCTCAAACTGGGTCGTCAGGCGATTGATGAAATGTTCGAAAAAGAGTGGGCCCGGCAGGCCGGGCCACGAGTCTTTCGCGTCGAACCGGAAACAACCGTCGATCCCCGGAGTCTCCGGAGTCTGCAACAGCTGGAGGCAACTCAGGAACGGTTCTTCGCTGGAAAGCCCAGGTGGACAAAGCCGCAGCCGCTGCAAAGAACCGGGACATCATGGCCGCAATTCCTGACGAGAATCCGAGGCTGGATCTGTCGTCGTGGCCGTCCGCATCGGCCTTCCTGTTCTACCGTCACGCCCACAAACTGATCGGAGCGCCCGATCCCAAAAAGTTTGGCTTCAAAGATGACAACGACGCCACGTTTTCCTTTCAGGGGGGATACTCCCGAAAACATGCGTACCTGAGCCTGCCGCCCAACGACGGACCGCACAACGGCGCATCGGCACAACAAGAATGGACTATGTGGCGCCCGGATTGATCGCCGCTGATCGCCGTCGGCGATGGCCGCATGAAAATCGTCGCATGAAAATCGTCGCCTAACGATCGCATTAACCGTTTCACGGTGCCGTTTGACGCGTTCTGTCAGGGTTTCGACTTTCGCTTTTTCGCATCAAAGTCCGGATGTCGCTGCCTGCGTTCTGCCGTAATGGAGTTTGAAGTCGGTGCGTCGATCAGGCCCCAGTCCTTTTCATGACTGATCACCGGCACGGCTGGAAACAGGCTGCCGGTCGGGCGCTGCGCAGCCCCGCGCTGCATAAACTCACCGAGATCCTTTCGCGTTGTGGTCGCCAGCCCCATGAGTTGGCGCACGATGTTTGGATGTTCCGCCGCCACATTGGTGCTCTCCGCAGGGTCTGTTTCCAGGTTGTAAAGGACGGGTTGCTGCAGACTGGCGAACCGCCTGTTTTTGTCCCAGAAGGGGGTCTGTTTTTTCTCTCGCGGCAGATGCAGCTTCCACTGATCCTGACGGATCGCCTGCAGGTTTTCGCAGTTGTAATACAAAAACGGCTGCCCTGGCGATCGTTTCAGGGACTGCCCGCTCAACAAAGGCAGCAGGCTTTCGCCATCGTAGATCCGCCCCGTCGGAAGGGCGGCGCCCATCGCCGCGGAAAATGTGGGAAACACGTCCATTGCATTCACGCTCGTTTCGCAGACACCCGGTGATGAGATCTTTGCCGGCCAGTGGACGATAAAGGGCACGCGGTGTCCGCCTTCAAACGTCACATACTTGGTCCCGCGATAGGGCCTGGCATACTTATTGGCCGTGGGACCATTGTCCGATGTGAACACCACAATCGTATTTTCTGCCAGCCCCGCCTCCTGCAGCGCGGTCATCATCTGTCCTACACTCCAGTCCAGTTCCTGCATGACGTCCCCACGAGTACCGTCTTGGGACGTCCCTTGAAACGCCTTGCCCGCCTGAAAGGGAGTGTGCGGATAGTTGTGCGCGTAGTACAAAAAGAACGGCTCACCACTGCGACCGTGCTCGGCAATGATCTTTGTGACACGCGTTGTGTACAGCTGCGTCAGTCGATCAAGCGGCGTTTCTGCAAACACGCGTTCCTCGTCATCAAAAAACTCAGGAGAGTGAGCGAAGTTGCACGGCATGCCATAGTAATGTTCAAACCCCTGAGCTCGTGGGAGGAATTCGGGCTCCGTGCCGAGATGCCACTTGCCAACCATGTGGGTGGCGTAGCCCTGACGCCGGAACTGCTCGGCCAGCGTGATTTCGTCCGGGTGCAGTCCCAGAAACCAGTGTGCCTTCCGGTTGGGATTGATTCCCAGGTACATGCCGCAGCGCTGCGGGTAGGCGCCCGTCAAAAACGCGGCCCGCGACGGAGAGCAGATCGACGCTGCCGTATGAAAATCCGTGAAGCGTATTCCCTGGGCGGCCAGTCGATCGATGTGCGGCGTCCTGACGTTTTCGGCGCCATAGCAGCCAACATCGGAAAATCCGAGATCGTCGGTCAGCATGAAGATCACGCTGGGCGGACGCTCATCACCAGCAGCTGACAGGCACAGCAGGACAGTCAGAATGAGGAACGGCTTCATTGTCAGAGCCTAAAGAGTGCGACGATTGGCCACGGCCGGGGATTCTGTTTCGTCCGGCAAAGAATGAATGCGTGTGTCAGCGGCCGTCGCTGTTGCCTGCCGACACCACATCTCCCTGCGGATACTCATCGAGCACTGTTCCGTCAAACTGAAAATCATCGGCCGTGATGTGCCCCCAGCCACCCGTTGATTTGTCGACCACTTTAATGAACAGTTTCTGACCGGTGTAGGGCGTCAGATCCCATTCCCGCTCCTGCATCACCTGATCTCTCACACCTTGAGTCGACTGCACCTGCCGTCCGTCCGCCCGGCAAAGTGCCACGTACACATCCGGCCCGTTTCCGCCTCCCACGCGAAACGTCATCCTGCCTGGTTCCGGCACAAACAGGGGCGAGATGATCACCCCCGTTTGCGCGTCCTGGCCTTTTTTCGCGTCAGCCGAGGGTTCCAGCGTCGTGAGGTAAAATTTGCCCTGCTTGTTGTATTCTCCCCTGTTGTGGAAGAAACGATCGCGACGGCCAATCAGGTGGCCAAACTGACCGGCAGCAATCTTCCACGGAGCCAGCTGACCGGATTCAAAATCGAACGACGCACTGCGGCCGCTGGGGGCTGCGGCCGTCTTTTTTGCCGGCCGGCCCTGACGCGGCTTTTTCGCAGAAGGGGAGGGCCGCGGCCTGTAATCGGCCAGCACGGACTGCATTTCCTTAACCACGTCGGGGTGTTCACGATAGACATTTCGGGTCTGACGAATGTCCGCTTCCAGATCGTACAGCTGAGCGGGCGGGGCGTCTTTTCTGATGCGACCATCTTCAATGTCGCTGTTGACTGACCCCACAAAACTGGCGGCCGCAGGTCCGGCGAATGTGTGATCCTTCGGTTTCTTCCCTCCGAACCCTCCACTTCCCTGTCGGGGAATGTACATCCACCGCCCCTTGCGAACGGACAGATGCGTCCCCTTGTGAGGGGCCAGCACCAGATGATCACGGATCGGCTCCAAAGGCTCCTCCACAAAGGCGGGCAGCATGTTGACGCTGTCAATCTGCTGCGTTCCAGGCAGCTGCTCACCGGTCAGCGCAGCAAACGTGGCCAGCATGTCGACGTTTCCCATCAGCTGTCGGGACACCGTGCCGGCCGGGACGTGACCTGGCCAGCGAACGATCATCGGCACTCGATGGCCCCCCTCCCAGACACCAAATTTAAAACCCAGCAGGTCGCCGTTCTGACGATGGTCTGCCTCAAAGGCGGCCTGGCCGCCCAAATTGAACATACCACCGTTGTCACTGGTAAAAATCACCAGCGTGTTGTCGCTGAGTCCGTTGTCGTCAAGACACGTCATCACTTCCCCAACAATCCAGTCCAGTTCGTGAATGAAGTCGCCGTACAGACCGCATTGACTGGTTCCCTGAAACCGCTTGGCGGGTGTGAAGGGGTGATGAATGTTGGTCGTCGCCAGATAAAGAAAAAACGGTCCGTCTTTCCGCGCGTTGATCCACTGCACCGACTTCTTTGCCAATGTTGTTCCCACCTGGTAATCATTGAACAGCTCGTGGGCCTGCCGAGCGCCGCCGAATGCATTGGCACTGCGATTGGCCGCCTCGGGCGGTATGGGAGTGATCGGTGTGGCGTTTTTTGCCCCCCGCCCCAGATAGACAAGCGGGTCGCTGGGGTCGCTGCCCACCACGCGGTCGTTTTCCACGTAGACATACGGCGGTGCGCTGTTCACCACCGGCATGCCAAAGTAGTAGTCAAAGCCGAGATCCTGCGGGCCGGGCCGCAGCGGCTCCTGCCAGAGATTCCTGTTGCGGCCGAAACCCAGATGCCACTTGCCGATGACGGCCGTGTCATAACCGGCCGCCTGAAACACATCCGCGATCGTGGTGCGCTCTGTATCCACAAGCAGCTGCGACGTGATGGGCGCCGGTCCCCACACACCTCGACCATCACTGGCCCGCACCGGGTACTGCCCAGTCAGCAGCGCGTATCGCGATGGTGTGCAGACCGCCGACACCGAGTGCGCGTCAGTAAATCGACGCCCTTCGGCAGCCAGCCGATCAATGTGAGGCGTGCGAACTTTGGTTGCCCCATAACATCCCAGATCGCCATAGCCCAGATCATCGGCGAAGATCAGCACAACATTGGGGGGCGCCTCCTGAGCCGCACAGGGCAGGGCGAGCAGTACGCCCCAGACAATCGCAACAGTCGTTTTCATCACTCGCACTTTCGTTGCGCCTTTCCGGCAGTCTTTTGCGGCCGAACTGTTTCAGCAGGCTGCTTTGATGGGTCCGGCAGCCCCAATCGGAAATCGTCGGCCCGGTCGGGCCATTCGGGCCATTCGGGCCATTCGCTCACCAGCTCCACCTGTGAAAGATCCCAGGGCTCAGGTCCAGTCGCCGTTTTGAGCCGGAGCAACGAGTCAGAGACAAAAGGCACACCTGGCCACACGCTGTTCTGCGACACCCGTTGACCAGATTTTCCATCGGACACAAGAAATGTCGAGGATGGATTGCGACACGCGTTTAACGATTTGCGACACGCCAGTTCTCAGCCAAAGGGCACAAAATGGCACGTGCAGGTGCCCATCCAGCGCCAAACGGGCGCCGCACAACGAAGCGAAATCCGGGCCGATAGTGCGCCAGCACGAGGCAGGTTGTGGAGAGCACCAGAAGAATCCCGCACAGGGTCAGCGTTAGCGGGAACAACCAGACTGGAGTTTCTCTCGCCCGTATTGAAGCTCCGAAGCATCCAACCCTTTGCTCGGGTGACTGTGCGGAATAGAGCTGGTAGAGCGAAAACCGAGAGCTTGACTGCGGCAATCTAGAAGCGGCGTTCCAGCTGGATCATCGTCTCAGAGCGGAAGCCACCATTGTTGATCAGCGGAATGACGTGCCCCGCTCTGACGTGCCAGGAATCGGCCAGCTGCAGCTGCAGACCAAACGTCATGTTGAGCCACGTGGGCTGAGGATCAATATCCTGCAGATCGGCCACCACGGCGGTGTCTGCGTCTCCAAAGAATCCCCCGACGGTTCCGCCGGGAGCCGTGGACGGCGTCAATGCAGTTGTCGCCCGAAACTCCAGGACGCCCGACAGACTTCGGATCCATGCGCCGCGCGGCTGACGGTACATCTGCCAGCCCACCTGAGCATCCAGTGAGGCCAGAATCGATTCCCGGTAACTGCCAAAACGCCCGGACTCCGGAGCAAACACCAGAAAGGAGGGTTGCTCTTCAAAGAAGAAATCATCGTCATCGACAGGCACATCCAGCTGCGTGTGCAGCTGAAAAAAGACGTTCTCTGCCGGGGCTGCCAGAAACGCGAGAAATGGAATGATATTCAGCGTCTCATTGGTGATCGTGTAGTTAACATCGGCCAGATTGCCTTTGACATCACCGGCAATGGGGATACTCAGTCCCACACCACCGGACAACAGATAATTGCGTTCCTCCGCCAGGATCTGCTTGTAGATCACGGACAGGTTCCCAAAAACTTCCCGCGATGCGGACTGCGAAGTCGTTGGGCCAAAGATGGGGTCTGTCAGCTGGCTGCCCGTTGACGGTGCACTGATCATCGGCAGGCGAAATTCCAGCGACGCGTCCTCACCGACCGTCAGAAACTCGGCACCGATCGTGGTCACAAATACGGACTCACGACGACTGAACTGTCCGAGACTGGGGTTGGAGCTGTCTGCAATTTCCGCGCGGAACAACTCATGAAAATAGTGCGTCTGCACAAAAATTCGGTGCCGCGGAATCGGGCTGAAGTTGTCGGAAATTTTCAGCCTCGGCCCACCGCCAATCATGGGGTTCTGGATTTCTCCAGGGATCGGACTGAGGATCTCCGGAGAACCAAGGTTGGCGCCAGCGACCTGCGGCAAAACGAATGAGAGCGCCGGAGGTGTCTGGAAGAAATCGCCAAACATGTTGGGCGCGCGAGCAAGTCGGATGCGACCGCGCGAGGCACTCGCTGATCGCCTGCGGCTGGCCAGAGAGGAAGGTCGACGTCCCGCGGCCGATGTCGCTCCGGATCGCTGTGGCGTGCCGGCTGATGGCCCGGTGGGTGCCGTCGCGTCAGACGGAGAACGGGGAGTAGCCGGTGACGCCGCCTGCGGTCGAGCGGGACCTGGTGGCGCCGTGCGTGGAACGGGGCTGCGTTCGTCCGGCTGACCAAACTGCGGGGTCAGCAGACGGATTCCCGGATTGGAATCTTGCGGTGGGGGGGGCTGTGCGCTGCACTCCACCAGGCAAAACGTCAGCACACAAAAGACGACGCGCGCGGATGTGAGTGGTTTGTATCGCACAAAACTGGCCCCTGAATATCCCTCAATACTCTGTTTCTTCGGTCGGGAAATTCAGGGCAGGAACCCAATTCGCCAGAGATGTCAAACCGGTCTGGCGATTCCAGTCCCGGTCGGTCACAGTCGTCACAACTCTTACGCTGACGCCGACACGTCCATCGCCACAACGCGAGCTTCGGCAGAATCTGCCGCTTCAATTCTCACAGCAGCTGTGGCGATTCAGGCGGCGATACTCCTCAGGGGCTGAGAAACTCATCAATCAGTTCGCGTGCTTCATCGCGCAGCTGAAGCAGTTCCCCATCATCCGGCGTGCGCTGCAGAGCGGCTGTAGCCGTCTGCAGTACGGTATTCAGCAGCAGGGAAGCCGCCGCATCGTTCTTTCGATCGAGCTCAACCATTGCCAGCCGCAGGCGCGCGTCCAGCAGGAGAATGATGGTGGCATCGCCCGCCTGTTCCTGATGCACCCGAGTCAGACCTGCCAGAGCTGCCGTGAGCTCTTCAAAGGCCGCATCCATCTGTCCGTCTTCCTGCAGCAGGGAGGCGAGATTCATGCGAGCGACGGACGCGTCCACCGTGTAGTCGGTGACACTGGGGTTCTCCCGGGCAAGCTTTCGCAGTTCCGCTGTCGCCGTGCGATAGCTGTCAATTGCCGACGTCAGATCACCGGACTCTGCCAGCAGGTCCCCGCGCAGCCGCAGACACAGCGCCAAACGCGAGCGATTCTCAAGGATTTCCGGAGCTTCGGTCACGGTACGACGAAACGCCTGTTCGGCGCGATCGATGTACTCCAGTGCGGCGGCTGTCTCCAGTTCATCAAGTGCGAGGTTGCACAGATTGTAGTAACCCATTCCCAGATCCCGACGGGTTTCAAAGTGCTCGGCTTTTGCCAGAATCGTCTCACGTCGCTGCTGAGACTGCAGCATCAGGTCCATCGCTTTCGCTGTCTCACCTCGTTCCCGTTCAATGATACCCAGATTCATCTGGCTGCTGGCAACAAGTCGCTGCAGTCGCGGATCGTCGGTGCGCCGATCAACAATGGCCAAACGCACCTCCAGCGCCCGTCCGGCTGTCTTCAGGGCAGCGTCCGCTTCGCCGGTCAGCATCTGAATGCGGCTCAGCGCAGACAGTGTGTCCGCAAAAGACTCCGGCAACTCGTCAGAATCGGGTGACTCTTCCAGCAGCAGTTCCTGAAGCTCGAGAGCCTGCGTCAGCGCCTCATCGGCCACACTCAGATCCGGATTCACAGCCTCTTCAATCAAACCAACGCGAAACAGGGTGGCCGCAAATTCCTCTCGCAGTGAGGCGTCTTCACGACGTTCCGCCAGGAACCTCCGGTAGTACTCCAGGGCGTCACGCAGGAGTTCCTTCTGCAGCGGCTGCAGTCCCGGCTGATTCAACAGCCGATCTTCACTGACGCGGGTGAAATAACGGTCCACTGCCTGCCTGGCCATGGCGTAGTTTCGAATGGCGGCCTGCTTCTGCCGTTCTGACTCACGCAGGTTGCTTTCCGACTCGGCCGCCCGACGTTCGGCCAGCAGCGCGAGACGAGTGGAGACAACAGTCCCTGCTACCAGCGATCCGACAAAAGCCGCCAGGAGAGCTGCCACCGTGCGATTGCGCAGACACCACCGCCACATCGCCGTGAGGCGACCCGTCGGACGGGCCACCACCGGACGCCCCTGCACAAACCGCTGCAGATCCTCCGCGAGGGCCTGGGCTGAAAAATAGCGCTGCCGTGGTTCCTTCGACAGGCACTTCAGACAGACAGTTTCGATGTCGCGAGGCACACTGGGATTCAGGTCTCGCGGCGACACGGGCTGCTGCCGGACCACCTGGTCCAGTGTTTCCAGTGTGCTGGCCGCCTGAAACGGGGGGCGGCCGGTCAGCAGGAAATAGAGAATCGCACCCAGCGAGTAGATATCAGTGCCGGGGCCCTGCAGGTCGGTTCTGCCTGTCGCCTGCTCGGGCGCCATGTAGCCAGGTGTTCCCAGAATCTGACCGCTTTGCGTGAGGTTGTCGGAAGACTCAATCGACTTCGCCAGGCCGAAGTCCGTCACCATCGGCTGGCCTTCACGGGACAGCAGCACATTCTCCGGCTTGAGATCCCGATGAATGATGCTCTTCTGATGGGCATATCCCACGGCCTGACTGACTTCAAAACACAGACGCGCCGCTTCCTTCGGAGGCAGCGGTCCGCCGGCCGCCTTTTCTTTCAGATTGGGACCTTCAATCAGCTGCATGGCATAGAAGTGCTGACCGTCCACTTCCCCAATTTCATAAATGGGGACGATGCCGGGATGCTGCAGCTGCGCGGCGGCTTCGGCTTCGATATAGAACCGCCGTATGTCCGCTTCGTCCGCCAGCGCGCCTCCCAGGACCATCTTGAGAGCCACGATACGCTTCAGTCGCGTTTCCCGCGCCCGAACAACAACCCCCATTCCCCCCCGCGCAATCTCCTCAATGATCTCATAGCCACCAAAGACACGCGGCGAGATCGGGGGCGGTTCGGACGCAGCAGCGGCGGCACCACCATCCGTTTCCTGACGAAACAGGGCTGGCGATGAGGCGGTGATTTCCGGTGCTGCGGTGTCCGGTGAGTCAGAGGGAGTCTCTGTGCCGGGCACACGCCAGCGATCCGGATCTGATTCATCCGAGGCCCTGGGCATGAGTTACTCAGTCGGTATCAGCAGACCATTGTCGCTGGACACCGGAACGATCACGGGAGTGAGTGTGTGAAGTGCGTCCTGCTCCACGTCTTCTCTGAGGATAAACTCCAGTGTTCCATTCGCCAAGGGGATCCCGTCGGAAGGCTGGAATTCAAAGACAGTGGAAACCACCCGGTTGTCACGATCGGTCCGCTGTCGACGCACAAAGGCCACCGGTTTCGGCGTCGCCAGCTGTATCACGAGGGAATCGACTCCCGGCGAACCAGCGCCGTGCTGCTCCACCACCGTCAGCCGAGCCAGCTGGCGATCGGCGATGACATAAACCATCACACCATTGATCCCCGCAGGCGTTTTCACCAGAGGCTGCGCGTCCGGCAGCGGCTTCAGTTGCGAAAGTGCGAGCTGATCGACAGGCGGCGCCCGTTGCGGTCGGACAAACAGTCGCACTTCGGCTTGTTTCGCATCGGCGGGCCAGTTGCCGGCCGTTATTCCCACGGCTGGCACGGGCGTGCCCGGCAGCCATCCGAACGCGTCGCAGTCATAGGATTCTCCGACGCTGCGTCCCATCTCGTCAAGAGGCGTCAGACGCACGTGCAGACTCGTCGGTCGTGCCGGCAACCCACCACGCGGGTCCTGAACAGAAACGACCAGCTGGGCCGCCTGATCCTTCACGCGGACAGCCTGAGTCGCACATTGCAGACCGGAATCACGCCCCGTGCCGGTCTCCGTCAGTTCCGACCACCGAGGAGTCCCGGTTGTCCAGCGGGGGACTTCCAGACGACGCCCATCATCACTGAGTTTCCATTTCAGCGCTTCGCCACCGTGCAGAAGGAACTTTGCGGTCGCCTCGCCCATGTTGAGGGAAACCTGTTCGGCGCCCGCATCTACGGAAACGGTCACATCACGCCCGGGAGCAGAACTCACCAACTCACCGCTGGCACGACGCAGCACAAATTCGTCGGACTCCATCAGCCCCGACAGCGAAGAAAGCAGCTCTGTCAGATCGCTGGCTGTTTGAAACTGACCACCGCTGGCTCTGGCGATCGTCTGGAATTCCGATTCCGCCTGTCCGGCTTCTGCCCGCGAAATCTGATAGCCAACGATATCCACCCGCACGCCCTCCGGCAGTGCACCGAGCACATCCTGCAACGTCCGCTTTCTGGCCGCTGAGGGATTGGTCTGTCGATTCACACCATCCGTGAGCACAACCACACGACGTCCCCTCCGCACGTCCTCAGATTCCAGTGCGCTGAAGGCGTCGGTCAAAGCGAGGTACAGCGGCGTTTCGCCCCAGGGACGCAGACTGGCCAGCAAAGGCGCAACGGACTCCAGTGTGCCGGCATCAAAGCGCCCCACGGGCAGCGCCATCTCGACATCGTCCCAGGGCCTCAAATCACCGGGAACACTGTGAAGATAGCCATCATTGATCAGCATCTGCTGTGGGTTCTGCGGATTCCAGCCGACACGATGACCAAAAAACATCAGGCCCAAACGTGACGTGGCTTTCGCCGCCTGCCCATGCAGCAGATGGGACAGGGCCCGCAAACCCACCTGAAACCGCGTCTGCTCGCTGCCCGCCACTTCGGCGCGCACAGCGGTCGCCATACTCTGAGAGCAGTCAAAGATCACGACAATTGACTGACCGGCCGCCGCCTGTCCCTGCACATCCACGGTGGCTGCTCTGACGGCCGGCATCTGCATTGACGACTCGGCACCTCCTGCCCGACTCACCAGCACCGGCTCGCGAATCATGTTGCCCCGAAGATTGGCAACGGCAAAGACCTCGGACGACGCCTTGAGAATTCCGGCTTCCGTGAGACGCAGACGCCCCGTCAGATCGGCTGCCATCGCTCCGGTTTGCGGAATCAGAGGCAATGGCTCGGCATTAGACAGGACGGTGTTGTCGGCATCGGCAAAGTACAAACTGCCGGCCAGCGGACTCATGCCAAATCGCTCCAGCGGACCGTTGGAGCGCACATGCACATCCACGGCATCAAGCTGCGTCGAACCCAGCAGCAGCACACTGCTGGTCCTGACATTCAGGCCTTCGGTCAGCAGGCGGCGGCGGCGATTCAGCAGCCGGTTCATGTCAATCAGCTCTCGCTGCAATGCAACAGACTCACCCTGCTGCCCTCGAAAAGACGTCAGCAGGCGCGTGGTCGTTTCCGCAAAGTAGGGCTCACCGCCCGCCACAGCCGGGCCGTAGAAGTCATCGAGCGTTCGCTGGCACAGATCCAGCGTCTGCACGTCGCGATCCAGCCGCTGCCGAGCGGCAATCGTGTTGACAAACCCGCTGGGGACAAAGAGCGGTGCAATCAGCCTCAAACGGAACTCAGAATTGATCAGCTGCTGCCGGTACTCGCTGATCTCCGGCTGACTGCCGTTCAGAGCGCTGCGGCACGAATCGTAAATCTGCTGCAGTTCCACGCGAAACTGCAGTGTTCCCGCCTGTGCCATCAGACGACCGGTATCCGTATCACGCTCCGCCGAACTGTTCTGCACGGCCAGCAGATTCTGCACGAGCGCTTCTTCCTCAGGCGAGCGTCCCGTTTCCTGCCCGCGCCCGTCGCCCTCTGTCAGGTCTGTGTTGCTTGCGCGGGCGGCGATGGCCTCATCCAGCCGGCTGCGCAGCTGCTGCCGCTGCGCGGCCCCGGTGGTACCGCTGACCGGATCGGCAGCCGGCAGCAATGGCAACTCCAAAAGGGCGCGCGCCCGCTGAATGTCTCTGGTACTGGCGGTCATATCGCGCAGCAGAATAGCGTACTCCGCATTCAGTTCGTCGTGATGGGATCGGAGTTGCTGCTGCACCTGGGCGGTTGGAGTGGTGAATGGCAGGACGGCCAGACTGGCCAGCTGCGAACGACTGTCACTCAATCCGGCCGCCAGACGGTGTGTGGACTCCATCAATTCCAGCAACTGTTCGCTGGACGATTCTGCAGACGCTGCTTTCCAGCGAGTCCACCACACCAGTTCCGACAGCGAGGTTGCCAGAGCGTGGACCGCCTCTCGGGTCCTGTCGGATCTGTCTGCCGCCAGCCGATAAGCATCGGCCGCGGTGCGGAACCCGTCCCGCGCGTTGCGTCCGGTCAGCAGGGCGTCCTCAGCCTGGCGACGAGAGGCGTCTGCCAGGTTCAGTTGCGAAACACACCAGGGAAGGCGGCCGGCCGGAATGTCGTTCCAGGTGGATTCGGCAAGCGCCCGTGTGGTGATCGCCTCCCGAACCAGGCCGGAGAATTTCCAGCACGCGCTGCCCTTCTGCTGCGACAGCAGCGAGGCAAACTGGAAGGTGGGGGATAGCGCGCGGTCGGAGTCGGCAGGAATCTGCTGCATCGCACGCGCCAATTCGCCGGCGGTCGCCGCACTGGCGGCCGCCACTGTGGCCAGTCGCACACTGTCGGAGCGGTCTTCACGAGTTGCTGCCGCCAGCTCAGCTTCCAGATGGCTCATCTTCAAGCTGAGTTGACTGGACTCTATCGCCGCCTCGGTCCGGCAGGCGGCGCCGCTTTGCACCAGCTTTTCCAGACGCAGCAAACGGGCCTGAATACCGGCCCAGGCAACTGGCAGGGCTATCTGCGGCTGCTCGGCGGCAAGCGTTTCATAACGACTCCACAGCGATTCCAGGTCGGCAGCCGGACCGTCTGTCAGCGGCTTGACAGTGGGATGCGGCAGTTCTGTCGAAACCCAGCTCACGATGTAGTCATCGCCTGGGCTGAGATCGCCGCTGATAAGCTGAACCGTCTGCCCGAGACCATACACCGACCGCGCATACCCCGAGACATTCTGCGTTACGAAGGCGGTCAGTTCCCGCAGTGAGACATAGTGGTCTCCGTTGCCTGTGGGATGGCGGTCTGCACCGCCCCGCAGCCCTTCTACGAAGTAGTAGCCGAAGCTGCTCTGGTGACGACTGCCAAGACCCAGTGACTGTTCGCCCGTGCTGCACGAAGTCATCACCGTAAGATTTTTCACCGGCTCAGCCTGCAGCTCTGAGCGCACCGCCTCGACAAATCGATTGGTGACCTCAGCGCGATGCCAGTTGGCAACGTGCCGATGGCAGTCTATGACCAGCATGACGGGACAGGATTCAGATCCACGACTGGAAACAACCTGCTCCACAACATCCGCAAATGGAACCCAGGTTGTCGAATCCAGCGGTGACGCGCCCGGTGGAATCAAAGCCGGACGGCCGGACGGATCAGTGTCCACATGCAGGCTGAGATACACGATGAACGGCTCATCGTTCCGGACTGAGCGACCTGCCGCCCGCGACAGTCGATCCAGTTCTGCAAGGAACTGTTCACGACTGTCAATCCCCTCGGTGGCGTCAAACAGAGTCAGCGTATCCGCATCAAGATGACGCAGTGCCTGCAGATCCTCGAACGCCCAGCCATTGGGTTGAAACGGGGCTTCGTACTGCGTGGCCATGATGGCCACCACCGGCGTTTGACGGGGACGAAACCTCATCAGCCAGACAAATCCCAGGGTCATGCCCAGCAGCAGAGCAACGGACACGACCGATCGGGTCATCGTCCGCCAGGGACGCGTTGCGCCGCGCTGCCGGGCGGACCGCTTCTGCCAGCGATGCTTCACGGAGCGGCCCGATCGCGTGCGACCACGCCAGTCCGCGCGACCGGATTTCGCATTCTCGTTCTGGCGTCCGCCTGACATGACTTGCGACCTCTGAAAACCGATTGCCCAGGATCAGGCTGGGCGTCCAACTACCGTTCGTCAAGTGGACGAGCCGCCTGACGGACACTGCGATCCAGGACACGAATCAGAAACAGTCGATCCCGCGTCACAAAGACGGGGCTGCACGTTCCGATGTCTGCCGTCTTTAACACCTCACGCAGTTTGGCGCTGGGCACCTCGCTGATCGGTACCAGCCCCGAGGTGCGAATTCTCAGTCGCGACTTGTCGACATTGACCATGGGGTCAGGCACGCGGCGATTCACCAGTCGCCAGATCTCATTCATCATCGCCAGATCCCGCTCACGTTCGACATCGGTCGTCTGCAGTTCCATTTGCTCCCAGCTGACGTGCAGTTCGCCCGAAGGTTTTCCTGCGTTTGATCGCGCGGGGATCGGTTGCCTCACTTCGGCTGAGACCATCTGGATGCGAGAGTCTGCACTGCGTGGAGGTGTCGCCACCGGCACGGCCTGCAGTGGTTCCTGCTCACGCACGGCCAGCTGCAGCTGATCACGAAATTCGTACTCGGCACTGGCGGCTGCCACGAGAGCTTTCTGCTCCGCCTCCTGTCGAAAGCGTTCCGCCAGAAAGGACCGAAGCATCGCTTTCTTGCGGGTCAGCGGCAAAGTGGGATCGATGGTCGCATACCACTCGGTCACCAGTTCATTCACTTCGAGGGGGTCACCCGTTTGAACGGTTCCGGAGCCGATCGGCCCTGTTGCTTGACGTGCTGCCTTACGACCGCCGTGAGGGTCAGTCACATTGTTCTCAAGATCGCCGCCTCCAATACTGTGTCCCGTTGGGGCTGTCTGGCGGGTGGACGTGGCTGCCACTGGCGGTGCGGGCTGCCCCCTGGCGGGCCGTGCTGCGGGAGGCACGTCACTGGTGACGATGGCTGCAGGTTGATGGTTTGATCGGACGGATGCAGGCTGGGCGCTGGTCGTCGGGCCCCCGCTCTCGGGCGCTGTAAATTCTCGATCGGCCTTTGATTTGGCCGCTGATGTGGCCCAGTCTTCAGGTGGCGGCGGCCCCTCAATTTCCGGGACCGGAACGGTGATATCGGGCCCGCAGTAAGTCAGGGCGATCCTGGCCACCCGGCGAATTCTGGCAGAAGGTTCCCGCGGACAGCAATCGTCGCCCTGATCGTCTGACATCTCCCGCAGGCGGGCTCGGATTCGCGGACTGCAGCAGGCCCCGTTTTTGCAGAATGTGCACGGCTGCCCGGCCGCCTCTTTGACGGCCTTCACCGCGGCGTACCTGACATCTTCGGTGCAGTCATCCATGGCCGCCAGCAGGGCGTCCTCCACTTCGGGGTAACATCCTCCACAGCCAATCGACGCCAGATAATTCAGAGCCAGAATCTTTTGCTGAGCCTGATCTTCTTCCTGTTTGATTTTGGCGGCTGCCGCCACAGCCGGACTGGGTGACTCCAGATTTTCGGGACTGCTGACCGGTGAAACGGGGGGAGGTCCCTGTGCTCCAGGGAACGCCGTTTCCAGGGCAGGGAACATGCGGTGCACGAGTCGCCGCAGGGCACCAAACCCCTCGACGGTGTGCTGCTTGCACTGATCGATCCCCAGAAACTGGGGCAGTGTGGGCGGTGGACCGACGGCTGGTGCCGCGGCGATGTAGACATCCGCAGGACCGGCCGCTGCCGCGGGAGCCACGGCTGATGCCCCCGTATTTCCGGAAGTCGCACAACCGGTGATCGCTGTGAAAAGCAGCAGCACGGTCAGACAAAGCGCTCGCGACGGGAAAACGGGCGCACGCTTAAGCGGCACCGCTGCGGAGACAGTGAACCAGCCCACCTTTCCTATCTTAGCAATGCGCGGAATCATCGCGCGAATTCCCCCTAATCGTTGGCGTCGTGCCAAGAAGTACTATCGGTACAATCGGCACCCCACTTAACGGCAGGGGCGACTATCTAGCGCAGGTCAAGGTCGACCCTGTGTCGTGCGGGCGGTGGTGCAACTGTGACATCCGCCTGTTTTTCGCGTTTGAGTCCTCGGACAACAGCGAACGCCGTCAGCGTGTACTTTCCAACTCGGACATCCTTCAGCCAGAAATTTCCCAACTCATCGGTCACGACCGGCTCTGGGACAGGCAGTTGCTGCTGGTTCTCCGAGGCTGGGGCATTGGGATCGGCCGGCTCCTCGAGCGCGGGCGGCGCGAGGGAAATCCTGCATCCTGCCACGGGCTGCCCGCCGTAGAGAATGGTTCCGCGAATGTCGTTGACAGCTTCGGCCTCCATCCGGGCAGCCTGCTCAGCGGAAATGACACGGATGGCACGCCGGAGCGGAACACTGCGATTCCCCGCTCGATCTGTCGCCTGCAGCAGAACGATGGCCGGGCCTGGCGTCAGACCGGTCGTGTCCGCTGTGCCCACCCACCGACCGTCCGTCAGTTGCAGTGGCACCGGGGCGGGTGTCTCCAGCATGGTCCGAGAATCTGCTGCGGCAAAACCGGCAAGCACCTGCTCAATGCCGCTGGAATCTCCATCGCTGCCGCTGGCGACGACCATCAACGGTGCGCCCACTGCGACGCGTTCTGCGGGAACTGTCCCCAATTGGGTCAATCGTGGCGGCGAGCCGTCAAAACACAAAGGCACCGCAGAACTCCAGACCGTGCGGTCCGCCATCCGCAGTTGCGCCAGCAGGTTGACATTCGAGCGAAATCGTGCGACCGGCAGTTCAACGACCAAAGGAGCCACACGAGAGCCGAGTCGGAAATCACCGTCATCCGTCAGGCCGTCCCACAGCACCTGAATGGACTGCGTGTTACGAACGATCAACGGCTCATCGTCGGCGAGTTCACGGTCCCGATTGGCGTCAATACCCAGCGCGAGCTGATCGTCGGCTGTGCCAGGAAACCCGGGCGGCGCTGCCACGTCCAGTGAAACAGAAATGGATGCTGCTGGAGCCGCGATGGCCGCTTGTGGTGCGGGATCCAGAATGCTTACAGCGAGGGTCTGGTCGTCCGGCAGCAGGCGACCATCTCCGCCGACCTCGTTCAGCAGCCAGGCAAAGGCGCGATGGTGCCCATTAACAGACAGCTCGACAACCGACTGACCTGCCGCGGGCGTTGCCCGCAACTGCACAGAGTCTTGTTGGCCGCTCAGGGTCCCGGCGATCACTCCCGTAGCGCCGGCAGGACGAAATCCCAGCTCCAGCCGCACGGACTCTGAGGGCAGCCGCTGGGCATCTTCTGCAGCAACCTCCACAATCACTTCGCCGGTCAGCGGGTCACGACGAGCCTGCGCCTTCAGAAATCGGCGAGGGTGCTGGACGGCGACAGGAAAGTGAAACATGCTGATGGTGCCATTTCGTTTATCTGTCAGGCTGAGAATCAATCCGTGGTCAACGGCGACGGCAGGAATCGGTTCCGACGTCACGGCCGGCTCGGCCTCTGATTCCGTGGGCTCCGCCGTTCCCGCAGATTCATCGGCCGATGATTCGGCGGGCGAAGCCTCTCCGGTTTCAGGGAGTACAAAAGGAAGGGCGACTGTCTGCCTGGCTGCCAGGCTCACGTCCGCAACGGCCAGCGGCTGCGGCTCAGCGTGATTTTTGCGCCACGCCAGCCCCGCCTCGATGGACATAGCGAACGATGGCAGATCAGGCAGTGGGCCTGCTGCCGCGAGCAACTCAGCCTGCAGGACCGTTGCAAAGTCCACTTGCGATTGCAGCTGAAAGGCAAACGCGGTCGTTGTATTGGGAAACGCACTCAAAAGGGTTGGGCGTCTCTGATCGACAGTCCCCGGTGTCCCGGTCAGCCGGGGAAGCACCGAATGCTCCCGGGGAATTTCCAAAGGCACGTCAAACCGATAATTCTGATCTGCCGTCTGCAGCCGCAGGGTCAACCACGTTGGCTCTGTTGTTCCGGCGACACAGGTTAACGTGAGAGGCACGTTTCGGCGGCCCCCCGCTGGGACAATTACGGTCGGCACAGACAGCAGAGGATCAGCGTCCAGAGGGTAGGCGCCGCGTTCCAGCAGGCGGACGAGTTCATCAATGCGTGGCTGATCGGACGAATCGCGATTGACCGCATGGGCACGCAGCAGATCCTGCAGTTCCCGCTGACGCTCACGCTGACGCATGCGACCGGACCTGCGGACACGTTGCGCGGTGACGGTCTGAAATCCCGGACTGCTTTCCAGGCGAATGCGGCCTTCATCCACTTCCGTCATCATCCTGACCGCAACCTCTTTGGTCCCGGGGTTCAGCAGCTGCACCGGCAGCCGAACAGTGTCTCCCACGGCAAGAGGCACCATGACCGGCAGTTCGACTTTCAGCAGAGGGTCCAGACTGGCTGCCGCCTGATCAGACAACTGCGCATGGAGATGATCGACCTCGAATGACGGAGCGTCCTGCAGGGCCAGCTTGACTCGTTCCAGCTGCAGCCGAGTCTGGGCCGACTGCAGTGTCTGCTGCTGCAACTGCGACAAAGAGGGGCTCAACGGCAGCTCGACACGACTGGTTTGAATGACGGGCAGCAGTGCGAGGGCTGAGGTCAGTGACAGTTCGGACAGACGTTGAGTCGGCCCGGTGGCCAACCGTTCAGCCGGCCGTTCGTCAGAGTACGAACGGCGAACTTCTGCGGCCAGCCGACTGTGCATCGACCGCAGACCGCGGGCGAACTGGTTCCATCCAGAAGCGTCGGCATCCTGCCCAAGCGCATGATATTGCTCGTCCAGCCGTGCGTACTGCTCGTCAAGTTCGACGTGTCCCAGAGTCATCAGACGACAGCGCAGCAATTCCAGTTCCGCATGCTGGCGAATGATGTCAGCCGGCAGACGCGTGCGACTGACTTCTCTGGGGCGCTGGGCGGACACCGCTTTGACCTCTGACGGCGCGGCAGAAATGTTCTGCAGCGCGGACAGAAGCTGACCGCGCTGTGCACTCGACAGTTGTGGGCTGTCCAGCAGAATCTGGATCCGGAATTCCTGCCACGTGGAGAGGCGACCGCCCACCGACTGAACGGTTGCCGCACGTGCCGCAGCCAGCAGTTCCTCCGATCGCCGAAGACCGTCCATCAGGTCGCGCACATGTGCGACGTCGGAGCTGACGGACCATGGCTCAATCAACACCACCAGAAGCTGTTCAAGCAGCTGCAGGTGGTCTTTCAGGCGGAAATAATCCACAGACGTGACGATCCGCGAAGACGCCTGGCAGCGAAAATCGCGAATGTCATCCGGAATCCTCCACAGGGCGTTCACCAGGACGTGCCGTGCCTGATGCAGCGTTTCCGCCGTGGCCAACAGATCCTCCAGCTGTCGTCGGGCCACCGTGATCAGCTGCAGAGCCTGCTTTTTCGGCGTTCGCTCGGGAGCAAAAACCAACTCCCGCTCAATCCCCAGCCGCCGTCGTTCCGCGGCCAGCAGCGCGGCGTCCAGTTTGCCGGGTACCAGAGCGCAGGCAGCCGCCGCCCGATCCGCCTGGAGTCTGAGCTGCAGCAATCCGGAGACCTGCTTCCAGTCAAGGCGATGATCCTGCAGCAGTCGCTCCGCAAACGCCTGCTCCCGCGTCACGAATGATTGGGGGGGCAGATCTGCCAGCCACGCGGCAAGCGGCTGGCTGTCAGGTTGGCGCACCAGCTGTTCCAGCTGCCGGATCTGTGCCAGGTCTTCGGCGTTTGCCTGCCAGCCCGCTGATTCGGTCAGCTGCAGCTGGCCGGCCGGCGAAATCGCGCTCGAGACCGCGATGGAACCTGGCCATAACGCGGCCAGTTCCCGCATGGCCTGACTGGTGCCTGCATCAATAGCGGGGAGCTGATCTGCGCCCTGCCAGACGTCACTCAAAGCGGCGGCCGCTGCCTGCGACGTGTCTTCGGCAGCGTAAATGACGGCCGCCTGACGGCGTCGCAGCATCGCCTGCAGCAAACGAAACCGGAGAGGGGCAAATGTCACGGGAGAGACCGCCTGCTCGGCAAGCAGGTCACGTGTTTGCCAGGCCTGCAGCAGAACGGACCATGCCGGGTTTTCGCCAACGCTGGCGATCGGGGTGTCCGACCGATCAACATCCCCGGAATCATCGGCTGCCACTGCAGCTGTGCCCGAATCTGCCTGACTGTCAGACGGTTTTTCGTCCTGCACTGCGGCGTTCTGTTCGCTGGCAGCAGGCGTCTGTGTGTCGACCTGTTTCGCGGACGCTTCGGCGTCCTGTTGAGAATCGTCAAACTGGTCCCGCGCAGGCTCCAGAGCGGCAACCGCGTTTGCAACGGAACGGGAGGCGATCATCGGCCGCAGCACGTGAAACAGCACGGATGCTGTTTCGGAATTGTCTGCGGGAGGCGGCGACGGCTCCGCGTCGGCTGGCGGCCGCTCTTCTGCCGCTGCAGCCGAATCCTCGTCTGGCTGCCACGTGCGATTGAGGGCAAGGATTTCAGGACTGTCGGCCCAGTTGATCCGCCCGAAATGAAACAGCTGCGGCGTCTGAGAAAGTCGCCCCGCACTTTTTTGCTCAATCCATTCGGCCGTTTGCTGATTCGTAAATCGGTAGGCCTCCACAACCGTCAGCGAGCCGTCGCGGTCGTGGTCGGCCAGCTCACTGAGCGCCTGAGAGAACATATGCGCAAACACCGACTGACCGAGACTGCGACTAAAATGACTGGACTCGAAATCGGCGCGGCTCGTCATCACCCACAGTGACGGATCACCGACCTGGTCGACCTGAGCCTGCAGCTGCGTGACGAATTGATTGACGAGCGTCCCGTGTGACAGGTCATAGGGCACCGAACCGCAATCGAGTACCAGCAGCTTCGCCGCACAGGGCCGCTGGCTGAGCATTCGCAGAAGATCGATCACCGGCAGCGTCGTTTCTTTCGTCCATTGAGGATCAAACTGCCACCGCAGATGCGGCGTCCCGTCGGACAGCAGACCATCCGCTTTGACATAGGTGATCACTACGTCAGACGGACTGTCGATGCCGGCGCTGATCTGCTCGGCCAGACGACTCAGTTCGTCGCGAACCGCCAGACGCGATGCCAGCGTCACACGATCTGCCTCCTGCTCTGTCCGGCGAAGTGTGGGGGCCGTTGCACGGAGCGACTGCAGGTCGGACGACTGATAGGCCATGGGGTCCGGGGCCCGCGGATCAAGGGGGTCCTGTCCCTGCACAACAAAAATGCCCGTGGCCGTCGACTGCAGCGGCCGCGAGAGCAGCTTCATGAAGCCCAGCAGCAGCGCAATTAACAGGCCCGCCCAGAACAGTCGCTGAGCCAGTCGGCGAATCGGCGAACCGGCTCTGTGAGGACGAGCCGGAAGCCACGCGTGTTTTCGCTCAAGAGGTGGCTGACGCTGAGGTAGCATGGTGCAATGGCCCGTGACTGGAATCGACGAATCTTAGATCCCGTCGTCCATCCGCGAAAGCGGAATCCCGGACGAGCATCGGGCTGCCGTTACCCGGTCATGGCCAGTCCGGCCGTCAAACAGTCGACCATCGCCGCAGAGGGGTCCGGCTGACCGGTGCCATACGCCAGCGTGGTGATCGCGCCCCGCGACGCCGTGGGAGGCATGCTCCGGGGAGGCGGCGGCGCATCATCGGCGGGATCGGCCGCTGCGGGACACCACAGGAGCGCGTGTGCCACCCACCAGAGGACGCCATCGTCAGCGATGGTTTCAACCAGCGATCGGATTTCCGTCAGCCGTTCCGCATCACTGGTCAGACACCACTGTCCGGCCGCGTCCAGCAGCCGCTGTTCCTCAATGGACAGGTCCGTCACCAGCCGCTGGACGGATTCCACCAGCCATTGCACATTGACCACTGGCGGCAGCACCCAGCCCAGAAACTGCACTGCATCGAGATGGCGATCCGCGTCCATGAACGCTGCCACCACGGCGGACACGGATCCGACATCGTCGGGCGGCACGTCCAGCGGGCGCAAAGCCAGCGCCGCAAGATCGGCGTCCAGATCAAAGGGCTGCAGTTCCAGCGGCTCCACCGTTTCTTCGTCAGCCTTCGACGGGGAGCGACCACTCGGATCGTCTTTTTCCGATGGATCATCCTCCACACCTTCGACTTCGACGTGAAAGACTGTCTGCCCGGCCTGCAACTGCTGTCCGTCACGCAGTATTCCAGAGGTGCGCGGCTTGCCATTGAGCTGAATCTGCGCCCCATCAACCGCGTTCACCGTAGGACTTTCGTCACAGAAGCTGACAACAAAGTGGATTCCGAGCAACTCTGGATCGCCCGAGACCGCGTAGTCAGCCCACTCGGTGCTCCCAATTCGGACCTGCTGGCCTTTACGAATCAAGACCGTCGCGCCAGCGCGGTTGACGGGTTTCAGCAGCACGTGCATCAATAGGCCCTTCGTCGGATTTCCTCAAACGCCGTTTTATCAGCAAAACCGGCAAACTGACAAGCCAGCGGGCCAGCAGGCCAGCAGGCGCCAACGGCCTCAGGATGACGGGGCAGGGCGGAATCTGGGGCGTTGGTAGCTTGTATCCCGATTGTCGCGGCCACGTCGGCCCCCGATTGGAGCATTCCCCTCACAGTTGTACTGGCGGAAGCCGATTGATATCACTCGTAATGTCTTGCAATCGACATTTTTCAGGGCCACCCAGTCAATGCCTTCACCCAGCGTGCTGGACATCGATTCGCTGATTCAACCCATCAGCGAAGACAATCCCTCCGGACTCGATGCACGGGAAGATCCGTCGCCGATGTCCGTCTACTATCTGCTCAAAGATGCTCGTTCCGTTGCTCGAGCCGCCGAGCGTCAGGCTCTGATGGGGGACGATGAGGCGGTTGCTGACTGGAAACCGATCAGCGAGGCGGCTCCCGAATTTCTCAGGACCAACTCCAAAGACCTGGAAATCGCCGCCTATCTGATTGAGAGCCTGGTGCGTTCCCATGGTTTTGCCGGTCTGCGGGACGGATTTTGCCTGGTCAGACAGTTGATCGAGGGCTTCGCCGACACTCTCTATCCCCGTCCGGACGAGGACGGAGTGGAAACTCTTCTGGCTCCGCTCGCCGGGCTCAATGGCGTCGACGCGGAAGGCACGCTTGTCAGTCCCATTAAAAACGTGCCCATCACGCCAGTGGAAGAAATGGGAGCCTTTGGACTGGGAACCTACGAACAGGCGCTCGATCTGGAGCAGTCTGACGCTGAACAGCGGGAACGTCGCATCAGCCAGGGTGCCGTGCCACTGGATACATTCAACGCGGCCCTGACCCAGGGTTCTGCGGAATGGTTTGGGGAACTGCGGGACGATATTCGGGACGCTCTAAGCAGCTGGGCCGAACTCAGTTCCCTGCTGGACGAAAAATTTGGCCGGGATTCACCTCCCAGTTCCAACATAAAAAACGCGTTGTCTGAGTGTCTGGAAACTGTTGAGTCACTGGCCCGTGACAAGCTGGCCATGCTGGACGTCACAGAGGAAGTCGCGGAGGAACCTGCCGGTGAGGACACCGAAGGTCCGAATGCACCACCGCCTGGGCAGAAATCCGGCGACAGTGTGGACAATATGCAGAACCGTGAAGACGCATTTAAGGTGTTGATGCGTGTTGCGGCCTACTTTCGCAAGACAGAACCTCATTCACCAATTTCCTACGCCATAGAGCAGATCATTCGCTGGGGGCGACTGCCGCTGCCGGACCTGCTGAAAGAACTGATCAATGACGAATCCGCCGTCACACAGATGTTTCGGCTGGTGGGTATTCAGGGACGAGACCCTGAGGATCCGGCGAACTGACGGCGGGCCGACGCGTGCCCGGCACGCCAACGACACTTGGAACCTCCATTCCTTTTCACTTCAGAAGGGCCAAAGCTGTGGCAAGTATTCACGATAAGCTCAATCGCGTGCGCAAGCCTCGCGTTCATATCTCCTACGAGGTGGAAACCGGCGGGGCAATGGTGCAAAAGGAACTGCCTTTTGTGGCGGGCGTCATCGGTGACTTTTCCGGTGACCCACAGGAGCCCCTGAAGCCGCTGCGAGACCGCAAGTTCATCCAGATTGACCGTGACAATATCAACGACGTCATGGCCCGTATGAACCCTGGCCTGAACCTGAAAGTGGAGAACACGCTCGCCGGTGATGGCAGCGAGATGGCCGTCGATCTGAGCTTCAAGTCGATGGCTGACTTTGAACCCGCTCAGGTCGTCCAGCAGGTCGAGCCGCTGAAAAAACTGATGGAAACCCGCGACAAACTGCGTGATCTGCTGACCAAAGTGGATCGCTCTGAGGATCTGGAAAACCTGCTGGAGCAGGTCCTGCAGAACGAGGGCGACCTGAAGAAACTGTCTGATGAACTCGGTAGCACAGGAGAAGACGCATGAGTGAAGCAGAAAATGCACCACAGCCACAGGCCGAGGCATCCGTAGAAGCCGCATCCAGCCTGCTGGATCAGGCCATCTCAGCCACCAAAGCGACCGAGCGTTCCCGCGCCGAAGAGCTGCTGTCCACACTGACAGAGGAAGCGCTGAAGGGCACGGTCACCTGGGACAAAAACCTGACGGCCACCATCAACCAGGCCATCTCCAAAATCGACGCGGTGATGTCGAAGCAGCTGTCGGCCGTCATGCATCATGAGAAGTTTCAGAAGCTGGAAGGATCGTGGCGTGGCCTGAGCCATCTGATCATGAACAGCGAGACGAGCGCCAATCTCAAGATCAAAGTGCTCAATGTCAGCAAGAAGGAACTGTTCAAGGACCTCGATAAGGCGGTCGAATTTGATCAGAGCCAGCTGTTCAAAAAGCTGTACGAAACCGAATTCGGTTCACCGGGCGGAGAACCGTATGCCACGCTCATTGGCGATTACGAATTCACGGGCCATCCGCAGGACCTGCAGATGCTGGAGAGCATCTCCAATGTGTCCGCGGCCGCTTTCTGCCCGTTTGTTTCGGCCGCCGACCCGGCTCTGTTTGGTTTCGACAACTGGACAGAGCTTTCGCAGCCGCGCGACCTGGAAAAGATTTTCGAAACGGCCGAGTACGCCAAGTGGCGGTCATTCCGGGAATCCGAAGACTCACGGTTTGTCAGCCTGGTGATGCCCCGCACGCTGTCGCGTCTGCCTTACGGTGCCAACACGGCCCCCGTGGAAGAGTTTGACTTTGAAGAGGCGCCCATTGCCGCGGATGGCAGTTCTCTGCCGATGGACCACAACGATTACACGTGGATGAATGCCGCCTACGTGATGGGCACCAACCTCACAGCCGCCTTCTCCGAATATGGCTGGTGCACGGCCATTCGCGGCGCAGAGGGCGGCGGCAAAGTCGAAGGACTGCCGACGCACACATTCACCAGTGACGACGGTGACTCGGATATGATGTGCCCGACTGAGATCGGCATCACAGACCGTCGCGAAGCAGAACTGAGCAAGCTCGGCTTCCTGCCGCTGTGTCATTACAAGAACACCGATTACTCCGTGTTCTTTGGCGCTCAGACGGTGCAGAACCCGAAGAAATACGACACTCCGGAAGCCACAGCCAACGCGGCCATTTCAGCGCGGCTGCCATACATCATGGCCTCGTCGCGGTTCGCCCATTACCTGAAAGTGATGGCCCGGGACAAAATTGGTTCCTTCATGGAAGCCTCCGACTGTGAAGACTGGCTGAACCGCTGGATCACCAACTACGTCACCGCGGACCCCAAACCGAGTGCCGATACCAAAGCGCGTTACCCGCTGCGGGAAGCCAAGGTTGTCGTGCAGGAAGTCGCCGGAGCACCCGGCTCCTACAACGCGGTGGCTCACCTGCGACCCTGGCTGCAGATGGAAGAACTGACCACCTCGCTGCGAATGGTGGCCCGTATTCCACAGATGGGGTAGTCGCCGGATCGTGAGGTTTGGTCGCAGCGTGCGGCCAGACCTGCACAATCGTGTGTTTCTGTGCCTGGGACAGATCGGGTATGTTTACGCGTCCCTAAGTCAAACTGACTCCAGGAATCCGAGTGTCTGATTCAGCTCCTCAATCCGATGCCTCCGCCGCGGGAACGACTCAGTCGCCGATGGCGGGAGTATCGCTGCTGGATCAGATTCTCAGTTCGCCCGCAGCCGCACCAGGCACTGCATCTGCCTCACTGAGTGAGTTTCTGGCGGAAAGCAGCCTGATCGAGTCCATACGCCTGTGGATCAGGCTGTCCGGGATCGCAGATCGCCTGACCACAGTCCCGCAGGTGCTGCGACTTCTCAATCGTGACGTGGCCCGCATTGACCGCCTGCTCAGCCAGCAGGTCAACACCGTCATTCATCACCCTCGCTTTCAGCGACTGGAATCTTCGTGGCGAGGGCTGCAGTACCTGACTCACCAGGTCGATCCGGAAGCCAGTGTCCGCATTCGCATGCTGGATCTGAGCTGGAAAGAACTCACCCGCGACATGGAGCGGGCGATGGAATTCGACCAGAGTCAGTTTTTCCGAAAGGTCTACAACGAGGAGTTTGACACGTCGGGCGGAGAGCCGTTTTCTGTCCTGCTGTGTGATCACGAAGTGCGACTGCGGCCCGGCCCCGGTGCCCCGACCGACGACATGGCGACGCTCAAATCCGTCATGCAGGTCGCCGCTGCGGCCTTCGCGCCGTTCGTCACCTCGGCCAGTCCGCAACTGTTCGGACTGGAAAACTTCACGCAGCTGCAGCGACCAATGGACCTGACGCGCATCTTTGAGCAGCAGGAGTATGTTCGCTGGAATGCGCTGCGTCAGCAGGAAGACGCCCGTTTTCTGGCCATGGTGCTGCCCCGAACGCTCATGCGAAAGCCGTATCGTGAAGACGGACGCCGGGCCGATGGATTTCGTTTCCACGAAGACACATCTGACGGAGAACTCGGTGGCTACCTGTTTGGCAGCGCCGTTTTCGCACTCGGAGGCGTGATGATCCGCTCGTTCTGTCGCAGTGGCTGGCTGGCCGACATTCGCGGTGTGCGTCGCGGCCAGGACGAAGGCGGACTCGTCACGGATCTGCCTGCCCATGAGTTTTCCACAGACCCGGAACAGATCGCCCGCCGTTACTCGACCGATGTCTCACTGACCGATCGCCAGGAAGCCGAACTGTCTGACCTGGGATTCGTATCTTTGTGTCCGTGTCAGGATACGCCGTGGTCGGCGATTCACTCCACGCCGTCGATTCAGACGCCTCGCCGATTCGATCGTGAAGAAGCATCCGTCAACGCGCGGCTGTCTTCGATGCTGCATTACATGCTGTGTGTGGGACGATTCGCACACTACATCAAGATCCTCGGTCGCGAAAAGGTGGGCAGTTTTTCGGATCCCCAGGACTGCGAATACTTCCTCAATAACTGGCTGCAGAAATATGTGTCTTACGACGCCGACGCCTCTGACGACGTCAAATCGCGTTACCCGCTGCGGGCCGCCGAAGCGCAGGTCAGAGAGAATCCCGCCAAACCCGGCAGTTTCATGACCATCATCAATCTTCAACCTCATTACCAGCTCGACGACATGGTCTCCGCTGTCAAGCTGACCACGGAAATCGGACAAAGCGGCTAGTTCCGACAGAAAGAATGCCATGACCGCAGAAGAACTCTTTCAGGCTGGCCAGCTCCAGGACGCCATTGACGCCGCCATCGCGGAAGTCAAAAAGCGGCCCACAGAAACGGGAATCCGCGGCTTCCTGTGCGAACTGCTGTGCTTCAACGGAGAACTGGAACGCGCGGACAAACAGCTTGACCTGCTGAGCACACAGCTACCGGAGTCCGCCATGCAGGTGGCCCTGTTTCGGCAGCTGATTCGCGCCGAGACATCCCGTCAGGAGTTTTTTCGTGACGGCCGCGTACCGGAGTTTATCGGAGAGCCCACCGCCGCGCAGTCACTGTCACTGAAGGCATCAATCGAAATCCGCGAGGGCAACCCCACCGAAGCCGCGTCACTGCTGGCCGAAGCGGAAGAAGCGCGCGTCCGTGTTTGCGGGACATGTGACGAAACGGCGTTCGACGATTTTCGGGATCTGGATGATCTTTGTGCGAGCACGGTGGAAGTGCTCACGTCGACCGGCAAGTACTTCTGGATCGCCCCCGAACGAATCGAAAACGTGGAATTTGAACCGATGGAATCGCCACGAGACCTGCTGTGGCGACCAGCGCGGATGTCGGTGGCCGGGGGCCCGGACGGCATCGTGTACCTGCCCGTTATCTACGCGGCCACAGGACTGCCTGCGGATGACGGGCTCCGGCTTGGACGCGCAACGGACTGGCTGGGCGACGAAGGGCAGCCGGTCCTCGGGGTGGGGCAGCGGACAATTCTGTTTGGGGAACAGGACAAACCGCTGCTGAGTGTGACACGGGTCGAATTCCAGGCAGGTGAGTGAGGCAACTGTGGCCAGAACGAAACCAGATCAACCGCTGATGTCTTCGGTCTTCGATCGACTCATTGACGAACGTCCGGACCTCCGCACCGAGCCGCCCCGGCAGCAGCATCAGGTTCTGGAGGACCTGTGTCGTTCCGTCCGGCGCGACCTGGAGAATCTTCTGAATACGCGCTGGCGGGCAGAAGGGTGGCCGCCGGAACTGACCGAGCTGAAGCAGTCACTGGTGGGTTACGGCATCCCCGACATCTCCGGCGAGGACCTGGGGTCACCGGCTCGCCGGCAGCGGTTCTTACGACAGGTGGAAGAGATGATTCGCCTGTTCGAACCACGTTTCCAGCGCGTGAAAGTCCTGGAAGTGGAAAACGCGGACGCCATTGATCGCACGCTGCGGTTTCGTGTCGACGCTGTTCTGCATGCGTTTCCCGTGCCGCACCCGATCGTATTTGATTCCAGCCTGGAGCCGGCCTCCCGAACGTTCCGCGTGGAGGACTCCGCATGACGGACGACCTGCTCCCCTGGTACAACCGGGAACTTGCCTGGTTTCGACGCCACGCTCGCGATTTTGCCCGCAGCCACCCCAAGATTGCCTCAAGGCTGCGGCTGGGCGCCGATGGCAGTCAGGACCCGCACGTCGAACGCATCATCGAAGCGTTTGCCTATCTGAATGCCCGCACCCGCAAAAAGATTGACGACAACTTCCCGGAGCTGACCGACGCGCTGCTGCACTCGCTGTATCCGCATTTTCTGGCTCCGCTGCCGTCAACGTTTATCACGCAGTTAACGCTTCAGGAAGGAGAGGCCACCGATGCCGCAGGATACGCCATTCCCCGCGGCACAGCGCTGGAGACCGAACCGGTCGACGGAGAACCCTGTCGATTTCGCACCTGCTACGACGTGACGCTGATGCCACTGCGCGTCGCGTCCGCCGAATTGCGTGGTCTGCCGGTGGAAGCGCCCGCCACGCCATTTTCTCCCGACGCACAGTCCGTGCTGCGTATCCGCCTGAATGCCACGTCGGAAGAACGCCCACTGCGCGACATGGTCTTTCACGCACTGCGGCTGTTTCTGCATGGATCCGTGTCGCACGTGTATGCCCTGCACGAACTGCTCCTCAATAACTGCCTGGGAATGGCCGTAGCGCAGACACCGAGTGATAATCAGGCAGGCTGGGTTCAGGGCCCCGTGTTTACGCCGGTTGGCTTTGAAGAAGACGAATCCATCCTGCCGTATCCGCTGCACTCGCTCACGGGCTACCGACTGCTGACCGAGTTCTTTTCCTTTCCCACGAAGTTCCTGTTTGTTGATCTGACCGCGCTGTCGCAGCTGCGGCTGGATCGGTTTGAAGACACGATGGAAGTCTTCATTTACCTGGACCGCTCGATTCTGGATCTGGAACAGAATGTCACGGCGGACACGTTTCGCACGGGCTGCACGCCCGTCGTGAATCTGTTTCAGCAGCGGGCGGAACCCATTCACATGAATGAAACGTCTACCTCCTATCGCCTGTCGGCCGACATTCGCCGCCCGCAGGCGGTGGAGATTTATTCGGTCGATCGGGTCACCGCGTCTTCTCCGGACGGCGAGGAACTGGAGTTTCGGCCGTTTCATTCTGCCAGCCACTACGACGGACATGACGACGTCGCCTACTGGCAGCAGCAGCGCGTGGACGCCGGCACCGACAGATCGGATCTGGATGAAGGCACGGAAATCGACCTGACGTTTGTCGACCTGAACGCCTCCCGCGCCCTGCGCGACGACTGGTACGTGGATGCTGAGGTGACCTGCTGCAATCGTGACCTGCCGGCGCGACTGCCTTACGGCGGTGCCCAGCCAAAACTGTATCTCAGCGAAGGGCAGGGGGCCGTGGGAGAGATTCGCTGCCTGACAGCGCCAACCGCCACGGTGCGTCCGCAGCGGCGCCGCGCGGCGTTCTGGCAGCTGATCTCTCATCTGAGTCTGAATCATCTGTCGATCACAGGCGAGTCAGACGGCGCGGCGGCTCTGCGCGAGATTCTCCATCTGTACAACATCAATGACGATCTGGACGGCCGCACGATCATCTCCGGTCTGTTATCCGTCAGCAGTCGACGCGTCACCCGCCGGATCCCGGGCGACCGCTTTGGAGGATTCTGCCGAGGCGTGGAAGTGGTCGTCGAGTTTGATGCAGAACGGTACTCCCGCAACAACCTGTATCTGTTTGCGTCCGTGCTGGAGAGATTTCTGGGGCTTTACTGCTCCATCAATTCCTTCACGCGACTGATTGCCCGGGTGCGCGGAAGAGAACAGCCTCTGGCAGCGTGGGAAGCCCGCGCGGGGGACAGGGTGCTGATTTGAACAATCTGTCTTCCCACCCCGAACGATACGATTTTCTTCAGGCCATCCGGCTGCTGGAACGACAGGGCCGTGCCCGCGGACGCGCGCGTGAGCCGGTGGGAGCAGACGCCGATTCGCGTGACGAAATCGCCCGCTTTACTGCGCAGACCGGGCTCGCCCATCCGGCCGGAGAGATCACGGCCCTCACACAGCGCAGTTCCGCGCCCACGGATATTGAAGTCTCGTTCCTGGGGCTGACCGGACCGTCCGGCGTGTTACCCGACCACTACACATCGCTGCTGCTGTCCCGACTGCGGGCCAACGACCGGGCCATGCTGGACTTTCTGAACCTGTTCCACCATCGCCTGATTTCCCTGTTTCATCGAGCGGCCGAAAAATACAACGTGCCGCTCAGCTGGGAGCGTCACCAGTCGGTGGCCGATCAGGATGATTTCAGCCAGGCGGTGCTGAGCCTTGCCGGCATGGGGACAGGTCACCTGCAGCATCGCAGCGGAGCCGATCGCGCGGTCAATGACTTTGCCGGCTTCTTTTCCCGGCAGGTGCGTCCCGTGGCCGGCCTGCTGGCAGTGCTGAAAAGCTACTTCCAGCTGCCGATCCGGATTGAGCAGTTCCGCGGACAATGGCTGCGGCTGGATGAGGACCAGCGCACCCGGTTGCCCGGACAGTTCAATCGCCTGGGCCAGGATGCCGTTCTGGGAGAACGAGTCCGCGATGCCCAGAGCAGTTTTGCCATACTGGTCGGCCCGATTGATTACACAAAGTTTCGCCAGCTCATGCCGGATCGCACCACCCTCAGAGAACTGTGCGAGTTGACGCGTCAGTTTGCCGGTCCGGAGTTTGATTTTGACGTGCAGCTGGAGCTGCTGCCTGAAGAGATGCCGCCCCTGACTCTGGGCGGATCAGACGACGAAGCCAACCGTTTGGGATGGAACACGTGGCTGTTCAGTCGGCCCATCAATCGGCAGGTGGCGGACGCCACCTTCTCTCTGGAGATTCTGCAAACCAGTTGATAGAACGAATTCTCGGGTGACCTGCGACTGCTCCTTCAGGGGTCCTGCAGACACCCACACCTTCAGCAATCATTGAAGCGGACCGCAGTATGGTATCGGTGAACCTGAAATCTCTTGTCGCCCGACTCAACGACACGTGTCGTCGCGCCCTGGAAGGGGCCGCAGGATTCTGCCTGTCGCGAACGCACCACAACGTTGAGATCGAACACTGGCTGGTCAAACTGCTGGAGGAATCCAACACCGATCTGGAAGCCATTCTGCGGCACTACGGCATCGACCATTCACGTCTTGCGGCGGATCTGACACGCGCACTCGACCGGCTGCAGACCGGTAACGCACGGCCACCGGGACTCTCGCCGGATATTGTCCAGCTGGCCCGAGAGGGCTGGATGCTGGCGTCCGTGGAATTTGCCGCGGGGGCCACCCGATCCGGCTATCTGCTGGCCGCACTGCTGGCGGACGAAAATCTGGCCCGCATAGCGCGAGGAGCCTCGACGGAATTTGAAAAAATCAACGCCACTTCGCTGATTCAGGACCTGCCGGGTTTGATTGCTGACACCAGCGAAGCAGCGCAGGTTGCGGCAGTCACGTCTGCGGGCAGCGATGCGGGTCCTGCCGTGCAGGCGGGCGGCTCTTCGAAGACGCCATCGCTTGATCAATTCACCATTGATTTAACGGCCCGCGCCAAAAACGGAGAAATCGACCCGATCATTGGTCGCGACGATGAGATCCGACAGGTGATCGACATCCTCACTCGGCGACGCCAGAACAACCCCATCATCACGGGTGAACCCGGCGTGGGGAAAACGGCGGCCGTGGAAGGATTCGCCCTGCGAATCGCCGCGGGGGACGTTCCCGAACCCCTGCAGAACGTTTCTCTTCGTTCGCTCGATCTGTCCCTGCTGCAGGCCGGCGCGGGCGTGAAAGGAGAATTCGAAAACCGCCTGAAGTCCGTCATCGCGGAGGTCAAAGCCTCCCCACAACCCATCATCCTGTTCATCGACGAGGCGCACACGCTGATTGGCGCCGGTGGCTCGGCCGGGCAGGGCGACGCGGCCAACCTGCTGAAGCCGGCCCTCGCCCGCGGCGAACTGCGGACCATCGCCGCCACTACCTGGGCGGAGTACAAAAAGTACTTCGAACGCGACGCCGCCCTGGCGCGACGCTTTCAGGTCGTGAAGGTCGAGGAACCTTCCGAATCAGTCGGCATTTCCATGATCCGCGGCATGGTTGAGACGCTGGAAAAACATCATCAGGTCCGCATTCTCGACGAGGCCGTTGTGGATGCCGTGAAGCTGTCCAACCGTTACATATCCGGTCGGCAGTTGCCCGACAAGGCGGTCAGCCTGATCGACACCGCCTGTGCGCGAGTGGCCATTGGACAGTTTGCCACCCCCGCCCGCATTGAGGACCTGGAACGTCGCATCGGTCTTTTGGATGTGGAGCTGGAGATCCTGAATCGGGAAACGGTGACCGGCGCAGACCATGCCGAACGGCTGCAGGAGTCCACCACCGACCGCGACACCGCCGCCGCGGAACTGGCGGCCCTGCAGCAGCAGTGGAACGACGAGAAAGATCTGGTCTGTAAAATTCGCGACCTGCGACAGACACTGGAAGGCGGTTCGGAAGAGGGGGACAGTGATCCACAGGCCCTGCGGTTGCAGTTGGCCGAGCTGACGTCGCAGCTTCAGGAACGCCAGGGGGAATCGGGCCTGATGCAGGTCTGTGTGGACTCACAGGCTGTGGCGGACGTCGTTTCCAACTGGACGGGCATTCCCGTTGGACGCATGGTGTCTGACGAAATCAAGACGGTCCTGAACCTGCGTGAAGAGATGGAGAAACGGGTTGTCGGGCAGTCACACGGTCTGGAAGCCATCGCACAGAGCATTCGCACGTCCCGCGCTAAAATGAAAGATCCGCAGCGCCCCATCGGCGTATTCATGCTGGCCGGTCCCAGCGGTGTGGGAAAAACGGAAACCGCCATCACGGTCGCCGAACTGCTCTACGGCGGCGAACAGAACATGACCACCATCAACATGTCAGAGTTCAAGGAAGAGCACAAAGTGTCGCTGCTGATGGGATCTCCTCCAGGCTACGTCGGCTACGGCGAAGGCGGTGTTCTGACAGAAGCTGTGCGTCGTCGTCCGTACAGTGTCGTGCTGCTGGACGAACTGGAAAAATCGCACGAAGGTGTGCAGGAAGTCTTCTATCAGGTGTTTGACAAGGGCATCCTGCGAGATGGTGAAGGTCGCGACATCGACTTCAAAAACACGGTCATCATCATGACGTCCAATGCGGGCACCGATCTGATCATGAAACTGTGTGCCGATCCGGACCTGATGCCCGACCCGGAAGGACTCAAAGAAGCACTGCACGAAGAACTGCTGAAAACATTCAAGCCCGCGTTTCTGGGTCGCTGCAACATCATTCCCTACTTCCCGCTTGGAGATGACGTCCTGAAGGGCATCATTGAGCTGAAGCTGGGAAAAATTGTTCGTCGTTTCCACGAGAATTACCGCGCCGAGCTGACCTGCACGCCGGAGGTCGTCAACGCGATTCTGCAGCGCTGCCAGGAAGTCGCCAGTGGGGCACGCAACGTGGACAATATCGTCAATGGCACCCTCCTGCCGGAACTGAGCGGTGAGTTTCTCAGCCGCATGGCGGACGGACTGCCGATCAACCGTGCGACAATCAGCGTCAGCGACACGGGTGGTTTCGAATATCAAGTGGAATAAGCGGCCCGGCCGTTTTGCAGACAAGCCTGAACGAAGCTTCAATTCGTTAGACCCAAACCTGTTCCCGGTCCGACACTTTCACGGGCCAATGACTTTGACTGGAGATCAGTACGATGGCATTTGATGCGTTTCTCGAAGTAGACGGCATTCCCGGTGAGAGCACAGATGACAAGCACGCGGACTGGATTGAGGTAAAGAGCTTCAACCATGACATCACACTTCCGATTTCCGGCTCGTCCAGCAGCGGCGGCGGTCGTGCGTCGGAACGAGCGGACCATGGCACCTTCACGATTGTGAAAGAACTGGACAAAGCGTCGCCCAAACTGGCTCTGATGTGCTGCAACGGCACCAACATTGCCAAAGTGACGCTGGAACTGTGTCGGGCCGGTGGTGACAAGCAGAAGTACATGGTCTACGAACTGACGGATGTTGTCGTGCAGCACTGGGACACGGATGGTGCACCGGAATCGGAAGGGCAGCTGCCTGTGGAAAAGGTCTCGTTTGTGTACGGCAAGATCAGCTGGACGTATACTCAGCTGGACGGCAAAACGGGCCAGCCCAAAGGCGACATCTCTGCAGACTGGGATCAGACCACCAACTCCGGTGGTTAATCAGTGACCGTGTTCCCAACACAGCAGCAGGGCGACGGTCGTTGATGTCCGTCGCCCTGTTCTATTAGTCGACTCCGGGCTAAGACATTTCGGAAGGACGCCCTATGGCACTCAACGCTCACCTTGCTCTGTTCACCGCTTACGACACGCCAGCGGAAGGCAAGCCGACCTCAACCGAAGAGCTCACAGGCAACGCTGTACCGGGAGCATCAACAGTGGTCGCCGACATTGCCAGTGATGCGAACAACATCCCCTGGGTCGTACTCACGAGCCTGCAGTACAATATTCGAAGAATCAATCTGGGAACCAATGAATACGGCAGCATCAGCCATTCCGGAATGGAGCTGGAAAAAGTCCGCGATGAAGCGTCCCCGCTGCTAACCTTTCATGCGGCCGCTCAGACGCGTTTTGCGTCCTGCAAAATTGTACTTCTGGATGCAAACAACGACCTGGTGGAAACCATTCGGCTGTACGGCTGCCGGATCGAATCAATCAGTGTGACGTGCGATGCGACAGGCGTGCAGCACGAAAAGTGCGTGCTGACGTACGAGCAGATGCATCTGATCCACGATACGGTTGGTAAAGGCTGGAATTCCGAAACGAACAGTGAGTTCATACCGAACGTCGCCCCGACGCCGTAATCCGCTGCCGCTTAAGACCAGTGCCCCGGAAGTTCGTCCTCCGCCTGGCCCTTGTAGAATCGACACTTTGAGCTGGCCGCATACCGCGCGTCGGCCACAGCCGAGGCAGGTGGAGAAAACGTATGCTCCACGATATCGCCCAGCGGTGCCGCCTGCGGACAGTTTCGTCCGCCGTCCCACGATTTCTCCACAATTGCGCCGTCCACGTCCGGGCGGGCAACTGTCATGTACAGCGTCGTGAACCAGATCGTGAACACTTCTTTACTTGTGACTGTGTAGTTCGGTTTTTGCAGCTGCGTGACGCCGCTTAGACGTCCGCCGTCCTGCAGCGAGGGCACATCAAGGTTGTAGACGTTATCAAGCGCGGGAGCGAAATAGCGTTCGCCGGAGACTTTGTAGCTGCTGACATTGACCCCGCCACCAACGACAAGAGACATGCGTACCGGCGGTTTGTTGGGAGTGTCTTCCCAGACATCAATAATCACCGCTTCGATCGCCTCTCCACTGCACGCGTACTCCATCAGAAACGGTGACATCACGTCGACATTCTTCTCAACAGTCAGATCATTCAGCCCCACACGTCCGGTCGCCGCTTTAATCCCTGCACTGCCGCTGCCGGAATACTCCTGCTGCACATCCTGGCTGAAACTGCGAAGTTCACTCCAGTAACCCGTGTATCCATCGAGTGTGCTGCTGCCTGGCCAGAATCGACCGTCCTGGTCGCTAAGCTTCTTTTTGGCGACGATCTGCATCATCATCCGCTGCATGGTTTGCTCTCAATTCCTGATGAACAATAGAGAAGTTTTCCGAGCCCTTCTGGCAGAACTACGGAGACGTCTTGTAGTCACCCGCATCCGAAACGCCTGAGAAGGCGTTTACGGGGGCCTCCAGCACCTGGCTCCACTCTCGCTCAATATTCTTCTCAACCTGATGGACCTTCATCTGCCCATACTTTAGTCCGATTTTCTCCTTCGGGATGCCGCCGCCTCCGGAGCTTTCGACATAGCTGACGTGGACGTAGCTGAGCGTATACACCAGAAATGGAGCCGGATAGGTGCTGCTGGTCCAGCCCCCTCCCGCGCTGTACAGCAGGATCTTTGCTTCGGCGATATAAGCGGCGCCGCAGCACATGCGAAACAGCTCCGGCGAGGAAGCGTCGACCGCTTTGGTAATCTCAAAGTCGCCGTGTTCGACAGACTCGACACTGCGCGGTCGCCCTCCGGTTTCCGAACCGTGCTGCTTTACAGAATGACTGTACTCCAGCACTTCGATCGCTTTGGGGCATCGGACGTCACCCGTGCCGTACTTTTGAGATCCATTGATCTTAAAACCGTCGTAAGACATCGCGAGGAAAATGTCAGTGTTTGCCATCTGTCGCTTATCCTTTGATCACGGTCATCAGGTCGTTGTAGCAATCCGGAAGATCGGCCACCGCATCCTCATACTTGTTGAGTTCCCCATTCCAGCCGGCAGTATGCGGCGGACCAGGCTGGCGGTCTTCGATCTGAATGGGGCGAAAAAACCAGTCGATCGACTGATACCGCAGTTCCAGGGCTTCCCCGTTGCCAACGGATGCCACGGGACCGTAATTGAAGTCGGTGATCATGACCTGCCCAAGCTGCACGATCCAGACGGGTGTGGGATAACTGTGCTTGTCCAGGCCAACAGTGTGCTCCACCATTTCACACGACATCACCTGCACCTTTTCCAGCACCACCCGCTGGATCATGGCACGAATCAGATAAGGTGAACAGGAATCCAGCGCTCGCGAAATCCGCATGGGCGCATGTTCCACCTGCCCCTGACGAAACTTCTCTGCCGAAAAACTTGGCCGTACATTTGCCGTCGGAATCGACATCCCATGTTCGAATCCAACGATCCTGATCAGCTTTCCGGCTTTGGGAATCAGCTTGCCATCATCGGCGAGCGGCCACAGGCCTTCCAGATCCGGTGACCGCATATAAAGATGTTGTGTCATTTCAAGTCTTTCAGGATTCCGCTCTCATCGTCAGACGACGCCATCGCCGGTGACCGCACCAATCGTCGCCCACGCGGCTGTGTACATCGCGACCGTGAGCCCCACCACAAAGCCCGTCAGTGGGGAAGCATCCACCAGACCACCACTCTGGCTGCGACGGTCAAACACGCGCGTCGAGATTCCCTGGGGCACGGGAGTATCGCCAAACTGTGAAACGGCCCCCCAGCAAATGCGGTCGTAGCTAAGCTTCATTGTTTCGGAGTCCCCGTTCAGGCTCCAGTCGCGAATGATGACGTTTTCCAGCCCAATGACCATATAGGGAAACTGAACGGACGCGACGTTGAATGCGACTTTGCGACGATAGTAAAAGAGGGCCACTTTAAACTGTTCCTGGCAGGTGCAGCCGTACGCCAGCTGAGGTGTGGCGGAATCCAGTGACTTTGAAAAAGAGAAATGGTTCTGTTCCGGCAGAGAGCCGCGCAGGGCGCCCGGTTCCGTCATCGGCGGCTCCCCGGTCCAGCGCCAGTTATTTCCCGCGGCGCCCGCTGAGCTGTACGCATAATTCGAACCGCCCGGACGCTGCCGCATCGTTGTCGCTGCGGTCCACGAGACATCCTGGGCGTCAGCGGCCTCTTTGTGCCAGAATGTGCCACGATGAAACTTGTTCAAATCACTGTAGTCTTTCGCGCCACCCGCTCCGAACCCGCCAATGTTGTGATCGACGGAATCCACCTTGATGAAGTTCATAAACGGAACCTCGAGCGAATCTCCCCGGACCACAGAGGTGGGAATTCGTGGAATCATGGAGGCGATTTCCAGCGCTGTCTTGGGCAGCGCTTTGTTCCATCGCAGCAGAAAGAGGTAGCAGTTACTGTCCACCGTTTTCTCTTTTCAAAAAGAGGTTTTGCCCATGACATCCCAGCCAAATGTTCTCTGGGTGTCTACGTGCCATTCAATTTTCTTATACGCAAACACGATCTTCTCCACGGGCCCGCGTGACAGAGGAGCGATGGTTTGCCATTGGGCTGAAGAGCCGCCCGTCAGCCAAGGCTGGTCGGGATAACTGCCGACAATTTCCGCGTCGCAGACGAAGGCGTCGAGCAGCTTGACCTGCAGAAGATTCTTCAGCTGCGTCTTTCCCCCTGAGGCGATCGTCGAACAGCAGGTTAACGTTACACTGGTGAGCAGGGCGTCCGTTTTTGTGGCCCACAGGTTGAGCAGCGGCGTTGATTTATCCATCAGTTTCAAAACTGACACCGGGTGCTGTTCGAGCGTGGAGGCGAGTCGCTGCGTGGCCTCTTCGGCCTCACGCTCAACGGCGGCCAGCGTCGACCTGTAGCCTTCCGGCATGCGCGCCTGTCCACCGCGAGGATTGCGCATTTTCGCAGCGCGTCGACGTTTTGCGGCGGCATCTTCCACATCGCTGCGTGACGCCCTGCTGGGGGCCCGTGAAAGGACATGCTCGAAAGCCAGGATTTCGACTTCCCCCGTGTGATTTTCCGCAGTCGAATCACCCGCGGGAATATCCGACGGGGCTTCGATCTTCATGAAACTCTCAACATGCATGGGTACGTTTCGTCGTCAGGAACCTGGGGTCGCAAATTTATCGACGGTGCCATACTTCCACTGAATCTTTCCAAAGTACAGCAATTCCAAATGGGCCAGCGGCCCCTGATGCAGGGCAGAGCCGGAGACAATCCTGTCGCCGTGAGGACCAAACCCGGCCAGGGCCGGCTGTGTGACATAGTGCAGACGCGAAATCACCACGTTCTCCGCCAGCACCTGATAGGCGTCTTTTGCGCCGTTCTCATCCTGCTCGTAGCCGCGAACAGACACGGTGGCTTTCGTGTACTTTTTCCCCTGACACAGCGACTGCAGCAGCTTGGCAGTTTTGGTGGTAAACACCTTGATGATGCTCAGTTCACCGTGTGATGCGGTGGCCGGACGCAGGGCCGTCCCGGCTCCGGTCAGTGTGTCAGAGCGATGCAGCCGATGGTGGAAAGAGAGAATCTCGAACTCTTCCGTGTGAAGGCCATCAGACGAGGGGCCAACAAAGGATTCCAGTTTGAGAAAACCGTCCAGCTGCATGAGGGCCCAATCACGCTGTGTGGAAATTATCCGGTGAAAATCGTCCGGTGGAAACACCTTCCGGCCTGCGAAGCCTCCGACCGAATCTGCGGAGCACCCACTGGTCAGACGGTATCTGTTTGCCCGAACCAATGCAATCCTGCTGCCGCCCGTCAGGCGGCGGGCCGACCTCCATCATGCGGAATTCGGGCGATCGTTTGGTCGGCCACAGGGACTGTGTTTAGAATTGCCGGACCACCTTTCCGAAATGGGTCGCCATGGTTGAACTGTCGCAGGACAACAGAATTGTCACGGTCTCAGATTTTTACCCAAACGCGGAGGTTGTCGTCACGCGGGTCGACTCCGCTGCGACCATCTCGGAGCCGTTTCGCATCACTGTCGGGGTCGTCTCCAGCGAAACCGCCATGGATCCCCTGAAGGTCATCGGGAAGACAGCCGGCGTCACAATCAAGCTTTCGAATGACGAACTGCTGCCGCTGCATGGCGTCGTGGCGTCGCTGGGCAAGGCCGACACATTTGAACTGGATGAAACGCCTCTGCGAGGCTATCAGCTGGAACTGGTTCCCGCGTTTTCTCTGCTCAAGCATCACACCAATTGTCGTGTCTTCCAGACAAAAACCTACCCGGAAGTCGTGGAGCAGATTCTGAAAGACGGCAAGGTCGACTACTCCTCGAAACTCAAATCCACCTACGAAAAAGTCGAATACTGCGTGCAGTATCAGGAAACGGACTTCGACTTTGTCAGCCGACTGATGGAAGAAGTGGGGATCTTCTACTACTTCACACATGACAAAGCTGCGCACAAAATGATTCTGGGCGACGCTTCGACTTCTTACGTCAGCACGCCGGCCATCCGATTTTCCAGCGATGATCAGTTTGCGTTTGAGACCGTCACGTCGTGGAATCACAACTATGCACTGCATGGCACAAAATCGGAAATCTGCGTTTTCGATTTCGAGCAGCCGGGCAGCACGGTGCTCTCGAAGGAGAAAATGAAACTCAAGACGAAGACGCCTGACCCGTCTACCTACTTCGAGTATCAGACGCCCCCAATCGCCATGAAGGGCAAATCGCTTGCCGTGGCGCGAATCGAACATGAAGAGGCCGGACACCATACAATCTCCGGGGAGGGGGCCCACGCTGTTTTGCAGCCAGGCATCAAGTTCCAGCTGACCGAGCACCCCGCCGACGAGGAAAACCAGCTGGAAGTCGTTGTGAGATCCGCGCAACATGTCGTTGAAGAGCCACTGCTGCCAGGTTCTGCAGATCTGCAGTTCGATATCCAGAGCGTCTTTGACGCAGTGCCCGCAGACGTCCCTTTGCGTCCGCTGCGCGTTCGCAGCAGGCCTCTGGCCGTGGGACCACAGTCTGCCAAAGTGGTGGGCGGCAAAGGGGCCGAGATCCTGACGGATAAATACGGTCGAGTCAAAATCCAGTTCCCCTGGGACCGAGAGGGCAAATACGACGACAAGAGTTCGTGTTTTGTCCGCGTCGCTCAGGGCTGGGCGGGAAACAACCGTGGGATGCAGTTTGTGCCACGGGTGGGGGATGAGGTACTCGTAGAGTTTCTGGAAGGCGATCCCAGCCGTCCCATCATAACCGGCAGCGTCTATAACGGGGACAACAAATCGCCCTGGCCTTTGCCGGATGAAGCGCATGTTTCAGGCATCAAGACACTGTCGACCGACAAGGCGAAAGCGAAGAACTTTAACGAGCTGAGCTTTCACGACCAGATCGGCAAAGAGAAGATCTACTTTCACGCGGAACGGGACTTTGAACGCGTGGTGGAAAATGATGATCGGCTGAAGATCGGCTTCGACACAAAAGACAAAGGGGATCGTGTCGTTGACATCTACAACGATCGCACTGTCACTCTCGAAGCCGGAAAAGACACGCTCCACGTGAAAGCGGGCGATCGCATCGTCAACATTGACAAGGGCAATCACGTGGTCACGGTCAAGAGCGGCGATATGAAAGTCAGTGTGAAATCAGGACAACATGTGCTGGAAGCCGCGAAGTCCATCCTGTTCAAGGTCGGCGGCAGCACCATCAAAATTGAACCCGCTGCCGTCACAATCAAGACGGCAGATCTCAAGCTGCAGGCTGATGCGAAAGCCGCCTTGAAAGGCACCATGGTTGATGTGAACGGCAGTGCCATGACAACCATCAAAGGCGGTCTGGTCAAGATCAACTGAGTTCTGCTGATTCGGGGTTTCCAGCGTCCGACCTGTCCTGTGCCGGTTGCAGGAGGCACATGCGGGACAGCCGACGCAGTCCATGCTCGACCAGCTGCCGCAGCAGCTCTCCGTTTTGGGCAAGCGTCCTGGCATCGCCGCCGTCGTGTTCCACCACAAGGTCGCCGGCGAGTATCAGCTGACCAAACTCCTCCGCCAGCCCGTCGACGTCATGCGTACCATCCAGCCGCCGCAGCAACTGACAATCGAGATCATTGAGCGACACCACGTCATGCTGCAGATTGGTGGCCCACTTCTGTACGGTCGCCTGATGTCGAATCAACGCATTCGCAAACGGCCGTGGCTCAATGTCCAGCGTAAACCGTGGTGATCCGGCTCGCAGACTCACCAGATCCCGGGAATACAATTCCAGCATCAGCTGAGTGATACTCATCTGGTCTTCTGCGACACGATCAGAGTTGCGGACCGCAAACGCATCCATCCCCTCGGCCGCTGCCAGACGACGACTGGCGACTTTAGCGAGATTCGCGAACGGAATCGCTGCCGGCGAAACGTCATAAAGTTCCAGCAGCGCGGCTTTCAGAATCGGCTGGGTCACGGTCGCCGTCACACCCGCCTGACCGCGAAATTCCTCCGCGGCAGGCAGCGTCACGTTGAACGATGAAGAGGCCGGCTGCAACGACGAAACGATGTGCATATCGGCCAGTTGCTGTTCACTCAACTCCCGCACTGGCTGCAAATCTCCGTGACACAGCAGGGTGCGGCGGAAAGTTCGATTGCGGACGAAATCCAGATACTGCTCCACGTGAATCAGGCTGGAGCCGAGCTGCTGCAGCGTCTCATCCACTTTTTCGCCGTAATTGGCCGGAATCATCTCACTCAGCTGAGTTTCGCACAGATACCTCAGTCCATGCTGACCGGCTCGCTCTGCAAACTCGTGAAAGAACAGTGGTTCGTTGTTGGCTTCCAGGTGCTCATGAAACAAGTAGCTGTCGGCACGCGGACGAATCAGTTCCGCCTCCCGTTTGAGCAGCTCATGGTACGTCGGATCAGTGGCCGGACCGGACTCAATAAGAAAATCGAGCAGGGCCCGCGCCTGGGCAACCTGAGTTTCCGCATCGTCAAACTGCCGCGCGTGAAAGCACATCATCTGCCGCACCATTCCGCGCATGAACCAGCCGGGGTTGGTGTTGTAGCTGATGTACGCCACACCGTGCCTGGAGAGATTCTCGGCACTGATCCGCAGAATGGCGTCCTGCACCTGAGAAGGCACCCAGGAATAAACGCCGTGGCAGATGATATAGTCAAACAGACCGTCAGTCGGACCGATTTCTGTCAGACTCTGATGCCGCAGTTCGATGTTCTGCAGCCCCACCGACTGAATGAGTTCGTGACCTTCGGCAACCTGTCGCCCGGAAAGATCCACTCCGACAAATGTGGACTGCGGCATGGCGGCCGC
>JANSXP010000046.1 GCA_024742875.1 Planctomycetaceae bacterium
AGTGATGTGCACCTGATTCCGGAAGAAAACCGGATGCTGATGCAGTGGCGCATCGACGGCGTGCTGCACACCGTGGCGGGTTTTGGGCCAGAGTACATTCCCCGGCTGGCTGCTCGGCTAAAGGTGCTCAGCGGTTTGCTGACCTATCGTACCGACGCGCCTCAGGAGGGACGCATTACCAGCACGAGTGGTCAGGCGGGGGAAGTGCGCGTCACAACCTTCCCCACACTGTTTGGTGAGAAGGTGGCCCTGCGGCTGTTCGCGGTCGGCACTCAGTATCCTTCGGTCGCTTCCCTCGGCTTTCCAGTGGATGTGGCGACGGCACTGCAGCGGGCTGTTCGCCAAACGTCGGGCGTGCTGATGCTGTGTGGCCCGTCCGGCAGTGGAAAGACCACCACAGCCTACGCGTGCCTGCGTGAAATTATTGCCGAGTTTGGGCAGTCCCGATCGGTGATGACGCTCGAAGATCCCATTGAAGTTGTTGTCTCCGGAGCGACGCAGTCCCAGGTCAATCCGGCTGTGGACTTTGACCTTGCCGTTGGACTCAAATCGATGATGCGTCAGGACCCGGACGTGATCCTCGTCGGAGAGATTCGTGATCCGCAGACGGCAATTGGCGCTTTTCAGGCAGCGCTGACCGGTCATCTTGTCATCACAACATTCCACGCCGGAAGCAATGTCGAAGCCGTCACGCGCTTACTGGAACTGGGTATCGAACCGTATCTGATTCGCAGCACGCTGCGGGCATCCGTCTGTCAGCGTCTGCTGAGAAGATCGTGCGCTGACTGTCCGTCGGCAGGTGGGTCCTCAGCCGACTTGCCGAATTCTGCGAAAAGTCCAGACAACACAGAGACGACAGCCGCTCTGGATGATCAGTGTCCCACCTGCGGCGGGCTCGGATATCACGGTCGGTTCGTCACGGCAGAACTCCTTGATCCCGACCTGCCTCAGGTGGGGCGAGCCATCGCCGACGAACTGGATGCTCACCAGCTTCAGCAGGTGCTCAACTCCGTCGGCACACCGTCGCTGTTTCAACGCGCCGATCAAATGGTCGACTGTGGAGAAACGACGGCGGAAGAAGTCTTTCGTGTGCTTGGTACGCAGCGCGGCTGACACGCTTCAGTGTGCCGTGTTCTGTGAATAGAATCCGGGCAACCTCCTTCTTCTTTCAAACAGCTTCATGCCAGTTTCACTGCAGGAAATCGAAGACCTCAGCATCGAAGTGAAAGCGCTTGTCGGTGCGAATCTGCCTCTGGAGCGAAATCTGGCCGAGGCCGGAAAAAGCTACGGACCGCAGCTGCAGGAACTGACCAGCTCCATCTCCCAAAGATTATCCAGCGGAGAGCCATTGGAAGAGGTGATTCGCAGTAACTCTGCCGGAGCTCCGCGAATGCTGGCGGCGGCCGTCGCCGCAGGTTTAAAGTCCGGTCACCTGGCAGCGAGCATCGAAGTGCTTGGCGACATGGCCCACGACATTGTGGAGCTGCGACGTCGTGTGCTGAATTCCATTTCCTACCCGCTGCTGGTGATGGGAATGGCCGTTGTCCTGTTTTGTGTTTTCATCCGCCAGTTCCTGGCGCGAGTGCGGTTTGTGATGGTCGAAGACTTTGGCACATCCGCGGACTCTCTGCTGGTTCAGTTACTGGACCTTGATCGAGCTTATTGGTGGTGGCCCTGGATCATTCCGTCGCTGCTGGTTCTGATGGGCGCTGTCTGGCTGTTTTCGGGCCGAGCTGCGTCGATGAATTTTCGGGGGCCGGAACGCATGCTGCTGTGGTTGCCAGGCGTGCGCGGCATGGTGCGTGATTTGCAGTTCTACAGTCTCACGCGAATGCTGTGTCTGATGGTCGAACGACAAATTCCGCTGCCCGATGCGCTGCTGCTGTCCGGCTCGTGTTCCGGAAGTGACCACCTGGAGCAGGCCTGTCGCCAGGCGGCCGGCAAAGTCTCGTCAGGAACACGGCTGGAACTCGAGGACCGTCCCTGGTCGCCCGGCGATCTTCCTCCGCTGGTGACTGTCTGCCTGCAGGAAACAACGGGGCAGACGGAAACACTGAATCAGCAGCTGCTGGGTGTCGCCGGATTTTACCGTCGTCGCCTGCAAACCAGCCTGGCGTGGTTACGCAACATCGTCCCCGTGGGGATGTTTGTGATCATTGGCGGTGGCAGCGTCGTGGCGTATGGATTGACGGTCTTCTGGCCCGTGACACAGATTTACTATTTCCTTTCCCCCTGAGGGGCACATGCCCAAGTATCGATACGAAGCTGTTGACTCCAAAGGTGTTCCGATTCACGGAGTCGTGGACGCACCGGATCACGATGCGCTGATCGACTACGTCAAGTCGAAGGAATATCGGCTTGTCAGCTCCTCCGAGGTTTCGCTGGACTCCCTGGTGGCCGCCAATCGCAATGTCATTCCGCGGCTGTTCCAGCTGCGGATGGGCGAACAGCTGCGGGAATCACTGCTCATTGGGCTGCCCGCTCATTCGGCCGTACGTGCGCTGGCTGCAGAGCCCGTTAGTCATGCCGTGCCAGGCATGATGCCGTGGCTGATGGGAACCTCATGGATCCTGTTTCTGCTGGCCCAGTTCTGCGCCTACCTGACGGGAGACTGGGGGACGGCCGTGGTGGCCACTGGCGTGATGGCTGTGGTCGTCACCCCGACACTGACCGGAATCGTCCGCTGGATGTATGACGTTCGTCCGCGCCGCATCATGCGGGGGCTGGCCCGGCAGCTGGAATCCGGTGATGATGTGCGGTCTGCCACGACGACGCTGATGCCAAAAGAAATCCGCGCGGTGATGTCATCACCGATCAGTGACGAGCACAAAGCGCGTGTGGCGGCGGAACTGGTTCCCAGTCTCATGAATGGAAATCTGCGGGTCCAGCAGTTTGTCATGACGCTGGTGGGGCCGGCCGTGCTGCTGTCCATCGTGATGATCGGTATCTACTCCGTCATGCTGTTTATCATCCCTCGGTTCAAATCGATTTTTGAGGATTTTGGCACGGAACTGCCCGTGATGACCGAGATGGTCATCCGGATTTCGGATCTGTTTGCCTGGACGGGCATCACCGGCTGGGTCGTGGTCACGGTGGCAACCGTTGTTGCCGTGCTCATGCTGTCACTGCTGCTGGCCTCCCACCGTGGGGCGGAGCTGTTCGAAAGAATCCCGGTGTTCGGTGTCGCCTTTCGCTGGGCCATGCAGGCGCGGGTGGCTCGTGTGATCTCCGCCATGGTTCGCAATGGCTGCAGCTATTCGGACTCCATACGAGTGGCAACAGCTGGCAGTGGATTCCGCGCGGTCAGTCAGCAGGGTGATCGGCTCGCCGCGCGGCTGGACGCCGGAGACCGACCCGACACCGCCGTCGCTCTGCTTTCCGGACTGCCGATGTCCATGCTCTATGTGTCTGCGTCCGGTTCGGCCGGCGAGCATCGTCGCGCTGTGGTCGCGGATACGTTTTCCGGGCTGGCAGAAATGCTGGACACAGCGACCGTCGGGCAGGGACGACTATTCGCCATGGTGGTTCAGTTTTCCACGGTGACGGTCATCGGACTGACGGTCGCGTTTTCTGTGATTGCGCTGTTCCTGCCGCTGATCAAACTTCTGAATGATCTTTCCTGATGTACGTTATTGCCACAAAGGGAGTTCCTGAATGAACGGCGGCCACCTGCAGGCGATGCTGTTTATTTTCAATCGCCCGGAACCGATTCGGCAGTCCGCACTGCTGATGGTTCTGGCGACGGGGATCGGCGATGCGTCCACTCTGATATCGGGACTGAAGGCGCTTTCAGCAGAATCCAGTTATCCCTGGGGCAATCGCATCAGTCATCTGCTTTCGCTGCTGGAACAGGGGCAGCAGTTGTCCGAGGCTCTGACCAGCGTCAATGGACTGTTGCCGGAACAGACACTGATTGCCATTCGAGTGGCGGAAGAAACGGGAACGCTGCGGCAGGCACTTGCGGAGGAAGCCAATCGCCTGATGAATCAGACGGATGCCGGCAGTCCGGTGCGGCCCACGCTGGGCGGCACAATCGTGTGGATGATCGCGATTGCCGTGCTGCTGATGTCCATCCTGTCGTTTCTGATGTTCTTCATCATCCCCGAGTTGAAAAAGATCTTTGACGACTTTGGAACCGATCTGCCCGCAATGACCGAACTGCTGATCATGCAGTTTGACCGGGCATATGGCCTGTGGCTGGTGGGCGCCTTACCCGTGTTCTGCACAGTCGTCTTTTGTGCGTTCTATTTTCTGTACTGGCGACTGCGATGGCTGACATCCGGCCGCGTGTTGCTGGCTGAGCACATTCCCCGTCACTGGACGCCCCTGATCCTGCGGATGCTCAGTCTCACGGCCGCGACATCGCACGCGTTTGGCAACACCATTCACTGCATTCTCAAGGAGCTGCGGCCTGGCAGAGCGGCCACACGACTGAGTTCTGTCCGCATGCGGATCAGTGCCGGAGAAGACATTCTGGATGCCATGCAGGCGGAGGGATTTCTCCATGTCCGGGAAGTCTCGTTTCTGCAGTCCGCACGCAAAACCCATCACATCGACTGGGGCATGCTGCATGTGTCCCGCACCATGGAACGTCGCCGTTCCCGCTGGCTGCAGATGCTGCCCACACTCCTGCAGCCCATGGCCGTTATTGCCGTAGGATTGCTGGTGGGATTTGTGGCCATCGCCATGTTCCTGCCAATCGTCAAGCTGATCAACGATCTGTCCTGAAAGCCGCAGAGTTTCCGTTATGAACCTTATGTCCAGGCATTACGCAGACAACCACGTTCGGTCGCGGCGACGCGGGTCGCTGATGGTGGAGATGGTGGTCTGCACCATTCTGCTGTCGGTGGTGGGGCTGATTCTGGCTCCCGCCATCCAGTCGGTGAATCGTCAGCGGAAGGCGCAGAAGTTTGAAATACTGACAGCGATTGAACTGGAGAATCTGGTGGAACGCCTGCGGGTTCAGAATCAGGATGACAGTTTCCTTCCTTCTGAGATGTCTCTGGAAGACTGGTACCATCGTCGCTTTCCGACAGCCACACTTTCGGTCGAAAGCAGCACCGCAGAGACGGGATGGACGTCGGTTCGATTGCAGATCACGCAACCTCAGAATGGGGGGCACGTTGAGCAGACACGTTCGTTGATGTGCTGGATGAGCACAGAAAACGCGGCCGGAGAGCGCACTGCCGGGGAGGTCTCTCCATGACTCGCCGCCCCATCAGGTTGCCCCGACAACGGCATCAGAACAAACGTCGGGGAACGCTGTTCCATTACTACATGGTCTATCTGTTTCTCTCCAGCGTGATCATGATGACCGCCGGGATGTGTCTGCACGCCCTGTTGAAGGCGGACCGTGTGGACACGCAGAATATGGCCAGGCTGCATGCGCTGCAGTTGCTGGAACGGTCGCTGCGAATCAGCTCAGCCACGGGGACATTTTCCATGAATGGAACGTCGCTGCAGTTCATGGCAGGCGAGCAGACGACCACCTGGGAAGTGGATAACAGTCTGGTGCGGCGGACGGTCCGCAGTGACAGCGAAGTCATCGGCCGTGATCGTTTTGTTTTTGAAAAGGGCACAACCGTCTACTTCGAAGTGGATGAAGGGCTGGTTCGGTGTCGAATCGTGGACCCGCCCGTGATGCCGGACAATCATCAACCAGCTGACGACCAACTGACGTCTGTTGAAATTGTCGTTGCCCGTCGCAGCTTGAAGGAGGCGTCACCATGATCCGTTTCGACCGAAGAAAGACGGGGAGTTCCCTGCGACATGGTGTCGTCACCGTCATGGTTCTGGTTGTGCTGATCCTGCTGGGTGGCCTGCTGACGCAGCTGGTGCGGCGGACCGTTACGGAGCATCGTCAGTCGCGGCGTGAACTGCACCAAAGGCAGGCCATCTTGCTGGCGGATGCCGGGGTGCTGCGCGCCGAAACCAAACGTCTTCAGGATCCAGCGTATTCCGGGGAAGTCTGGACGCCCGACATGACGTCTGTGAATTCGCGAAATACGGCGGAAGTCAACATTTCACGAGACGGGGACCAGTGGCTGGTTGTCGCCTCCTATCCGCACAATATGGAATTTCCGGTTCGAGTGACCCGAAAGAAAGGTACTGCCCAATGACACTGTTTCCTGGAAACCGACGACAGGGCATTCGGGGGTTTACTCTGATCGAACTGCTGGTTGTGATTGCGATTATCGCCATATTGCTTTCGCTGCTGCTGCCAGCGGTTCAGCATGCCCGTGAAGCCGCCCGGCGTACCCAGTGCCGCAACAACATGTCTCAAATTGGCCTGGCGCTGCACAACTACGAGATGGCGTTTGAGTTCCTGCCTCCCGGCACTGTGAATGAAACGGGACCGATCGTGAATCAGGCCCAGGGCTATGACATGAGCTGGATTGCTCAGTGCCTGCCGATGATCGATCAGGCGAGTGTGTTCTCCCTGATCGATTTCAACGAAGGGGCCTACAGCGACGCCAATGCCAAAGCACGGCAACTGCAGATGGACGTGTTTTCGTGCCCTTCGGACTATTCTTTCAAATACAGTGTGCCCAATCTGGGGGCCACGGTGGCATCCAGCTACGCGGGATGTTTCAGCGGGACCGATCAGCCAGTCAATGATCCCTCAGACGGTGTCATGTTTATGAACAGTGCCGTGTCTTACGATCAGATTCGCGACGGGCTTTCGCGGACGATTCTGGTGGGGGAAAAGGTTAACCCCCGCTCGTCGGCGGACCTGGGCTGGATGTCCGGATCTTCCGCAACTTTGCGAAATACGGGTGTGGCCATCAATACCAGTTGGGATGTTCGGTCATATCTGAATCCTCGGCAGGCGGAGCAGACCGCCGCACCGGATGACACGGCCACCGGAGGATTCAGCAGTCAGCACACGGGTGGCGCTCAGTTTCTGCTTTGCGACGGGTCCGTGCGTTTTATCAACGCGATGATTGATCAGGACGTCTTCGGCTACCTGGGCAATCGTGAAGATCTTGAGGCGGTGGAGAGGTTTTAGGATGCGTCCCAGCGAGGTTTGGCAAACCAGTGATGTGACTGATGTCCGGATGGCAGCCGGCGACACAGAGCCTTCGCGCGACGGCGAGTGGTCTCGCCCAGGCGAGCGGTCCTGCCACCACGGGCAGCGAGGCGATCGACGCAGCGGCTTTTCGCTCATCGAACTGCTGGTCAGCACATCGATTGTCGTCATTCTGGTGACGCTGCTCACGCCGGCGGTTTCGTTCTGTCGTGAAGTAGCGCGTCGGACTCAGTGTCAGAATCGCATGCGACAGCTGTCCGTCGCGCTGCACAATTACAGTCATCTGCATGGCGTCCTGCCCCCCGGGTCTGTGAATTCCGACGGTCCCATTGTGATGCAGGAACAGGGGTACCATATGAACTGGCTCGTTCAGGTGCTCCCATTTCTGGATCAGGAAGTTTGCTACCAGCAGATTGACTTCCAGCACAGCGTCTACGCAGACACCAACCGCCCGGTACGACAGCGACGGCTGCCGGAGCTGATTTGCCCCGCCGATTCGCTGGCGAGTCAGTTGCTGCCGGGCAGCAGCTATGTGGGGTCGACAGGTGGCCTGGACGAGCCGATCAGTGAAGACAACACGGGCCTGCTGTTTCTGAACAGCAGCATCCGCTTTGCAGAGATTCGTGATGGTGCCAGCTACACAATTCTGCTGGGGGAACGGCTGTCGTCAGATTCCCCGATGGCTGTGGATCTCGGCTGGATGTCGGGGACATCTGCAACTTTGCGGCACTCGACAATGGTTGTGGCCGGACAGAATTCCCCGATTCCCATTGCTCAGCAGACAGGGGGCTTTGGCGCGGCCCATCGCTCGCTGCACGTGGCGCTGGCGGACGGGGCGGTGAAGGCGATGAATGGTGGCTCAGCCGTGTGGCGGGAGCTGGGCTGTCGCGACGATGGAAGCATGCATCCGGGATTCTAACCGGGAGAACCAACGATGAGATCGGGCATCCGAACAATGAAACGCACACGCGCGTTTACGCTGATAGAACTGCTGCTGGTGGTGGCGATCATTGCCATTCTGATTGCGCTGCTGCTGCCTGCCGTGCAGCAGGCGCGCGAGGCTGCACGGCGGACGCAGTGCAAGAATAACCTGGCGCAGATTGGAATCGCCATGCACAACTACAACTCTTCGTTTGGCTGCATGCCACCGGGAACAATTAACCTGACCGGTCCGATCAGGAACGAAGACGAAGGCTACCATTTCAGCTGGATTGCGCAGCTGCTGCCGATGACAGAGCAGTCAATGCTGTTCCAGTCGATCGACTTCAATCAATCTGTTTACGGTCCGGGCAGTCTGAGCGCCCGCGCCGCACGCCTGACCATGTATTTGTGTCCCAGTGACCCGGGGCCGCTTTCCTCTTCGGGGATCGAACCAAGCAGCTATGCGGGCTGCGCTGGGGGCGCAGACGTGCCAGTCGATATGGACAATGATGGTCTGTTCTTTTTGAACAGCAGCGTGGCGTATCATCACATCCGGGACGGGGCCAGCAACACGATCCTTGCCGGCGAACGTCAGCTGGCCGACATCGGCACAGAAGACCTTGGCTGGGCCTCGGGGACCACCGCATCTTTGCGAAACACGGGCATTCCGATCGATGTCTATGTGTCGCGATACAGCACTGATGTCGTCGTGCTGCCGGGAACCCCTGACCCTGTGCTGGCGACTCGCGGATTCAGCAGCTGGCATACCGGAGGCGCTCAGTTTTCACTGGCGGATGGCTCTGTTCGATTTCTCAGCGAGAATATTGACGTGGACGTCTATTCGCATCTGGGTGATCGAGAAGATGGTCACACACTGCCCGATTTTTAGGAAGGCGTACTGCTATGCGGAACGTACAGCGACGTCATCGCGGATTTACCCTGCTGGAACTCATGATGGTGATTGCCATCATCGCCATCCTGATTGCACTGCTGCTGCCTGCCATTCAGCAGGCTCGCGAGCAGGCACGCAAGCGGCAGTGTATTAATAACCTGATGCAGATTGGTTTGGCACTGCACAGCTATCAGACGCTCCACACGATGCTGCCGTCCGGCTGCGTGAATGAGACCGGGCCCGTACCATCCGGCAGTCCCGAGGGCTCTGTGCTGTCGAGTTTCGGTGGCTATGACTACGGCGCAGCTTATGACGCAGGACCAGGGCAGGATCTCTCAGATTCTGACCCTCCGCAGGCAACAGACTATGGATATCGCATGGGCTGGATCGCCCAGATCCTCCCTCAGCTGGGAGAAGGAAACGCCTATCGGCTGATCGACTTTGACAAGCCGTCCTGGGTGTTTCTGTCGGAAGAAGACAGGACGGGCATGGGAGGCGGAGAGCAGGACCCGGACGATGCCTTTGGTGGCGAATCGCCGATGCCCTACAACCTGGCGATCGCGACGCTGCGATGTCCCAGTTCCGCCTCTTCCTGGAGCGGAGGCGCCGTGGAACACTCGGACTACGCCGGCTGTCACGCCAGTCGCAGTGTGCCCATTGACACGGACAACGACGGCCTTCTGTATTTGAACAGCAGTGAGTCGATGTATGATGTGCCGGACGGAGCGTCCACGACAATTCTTGTCGGAGAAAAGGCCCTGCTGGCTAACGATGCGGGGCTGCTCACAGGCGACTGGAGTACGCTGCGTAATACGGGGATGCCGCTCGGCAAAGAGTCGCCCGCGTCGGGCGGAATGATCGACTATTCGAACGGCCCGGTGGAAACCGATGTGGATCTGGAGGAAATGGCATCTGGCTTTTCCAGTTCCCACAGTGCTTCGATCAACTTCCTGATGGCCGATGGCAGTGTACGGTCGCTCTCGAAGATGATGTCGACAGAGGTGTATCGGAAGCTCGGTTCCCGTAATGGCGGGGACATTTTGTCGGACACTTCCTTTTAGTCTGTCCTGCTACCTGCCAGAGGACTCGTCACCTGTTGGTTCTTTTGCCGTATCCAGACGGCAGATGCGAGCGGCAGTCGACATGCGAATCAGCAGCACGCCGGCTTTCAGCACGGCCGTCCCGCCGAAGACAAATGCGGCCCCTTCGATAATCTGAGGACGATCAGCATTCGTCACCAGCAGCAGGCCGATAAACAGAATCAGTACGGCGACCAGAATCAGCGCCCAGCCGAGGACTTCTCGAATGGCAAAAAACATGCTTAGTCTTCCGATTCAGTGGGTGTGGCAAGTTTCGTTTTTGATCGTCGCCTGCGTCGCAGTTTCACTCGTTTGCGAATCACCATTCGCAGATCCGGCAGCAGAGTTTTCAGCATAACGCTGCTCAGATAAACGCGTGACTGCCCACGCGTGATCCTTCTCCACGTCAGCTCATTGATGAGTGTCCAGGCAATGAGAAACACGGTGAAAATGGTCAGCCCGACCACAATCATTCGGTGACCGGCTGGCCGGAGACGATAGGTGGAAATCGTGTTCAGGCCAGTGACTGTTCGCCGCGTGGGAAACAGGTCAAGAATGAGCCATGCCGCAATTCCGCATGCGAGCAGCAGCACCCCGGCTCGCAGCAGCTGTCGGACCAGCCGTCCCGCTTCGGCCGTAGCCTGATCCACCGGACTTTCCACCGCTTCCTCTTTGGTCGCGGAGTTCTGATTGCCGGCCGGAAGCCATGATCGGAGCAACCGATAGGCGGCTGCAGAGTCTCGTTCCTGGAGAGTCCGAAAAGTGCTGATCACGACGATGAGCAAAAACGAAAGCCCTGTCAAAATCCAGCCATCCGGATAGATGGCGGGATCGGCCGATCGGAAATCTCCGAACAACAGCTCCGCCTGGCAGAAAGCGAAAACCAGCGCACCTGTCCAGAAACGCAGTGTCAGCACAAATACGGCCAGGAAAATGAAATTCATTGCCAGATTCAGGTCCGGATTTCCGACACTCATCGACTGGCTGACAAACAACAAAGCAAAAATGACCGTCAGGGCCAGCCAGCCACACATCCAGATGCGACTGGGGGTCACGCGCGGAGTGGAATCCGCGATACGTTTGGAATCCGTCATGCCATACCTCCCGCTCGAGCCGAGCGACCGGACCGCGTGAGGGCCGTTTCTGCCAGGACCATCTCCAGTGCCTGCTTTTCACCGGACAAAGCAACGCGGGCGCCCACGCGATGCAAAGCCTGCTGCAGTCGGCTTTGCAGTTCCCGTGTGCGTATTTCTTCGGCCCGTTCCAGCAGACCCTCGGCGTCTTTGGGCAGTTCTTCCGACTTCGTGGACGGTCGTTTGAAATTGGGCGTTGGCACGACAAATACAACTCGGTGATGGCGGGACAGTGCTGTCCGGACGGCGGGCATTAACTGGCTGATGTTTGTGGAACATTCCAGAAGATTGGCCATCACCACATAGACTTCATTGTCCTGTGCGGTGGCGACTGCTTCCGTGAGCGCTTTGCTGAGCATTTCCATAGTTGCCAGACCGTCGTGGAAACCGCGATCCCGGGGAGAAATCAGTGGGTCCATCCACGCGATTCCGGAGTCCAGCAGGAAACGCTGCAGGTATTCTGCCAGAAACATCTCGTCGTACATCAGTTCGACCAGCTTTGTGGGCGGCAGGTCATAGCGTTCTGCGAGTACGTGAGCGATCGTGGTTTGCTGGAAAAAGCGAGCTCGCTTCCACGGCGAAAGCGGGAAGATGGTGAACGGCACTCGATTGACGCGAGGGTCCAGCAGTTCCGGGTGACGTTCTCCGGCCAGACGCAGGGCGGCCGCCAGCATCAGCTTCGTCAGTTTGTGCCGCGGTGGTTTGGGGGTGTCAGCAAAGTCAGCCAGCGCATCCAGCAGCTGATAGAACTTGCGTTCGCCACCGCCGGTGGCCACGCGAACATGGCCGCGTTCATCAAACAGGGTGGCGCCCACCGGATCACCGATATTGGTGGCCGATCTGGCGATGCTGGCAGCCACGTAAATCATCTGGTCAATCAGTCTCGCGCCGTAGCCTCCCATGCGGGTACTGATTGAGCCATCCAGAAACATCCGCACTCGCACCGGTACTTCGGACTCGTACTGCCGCGTCATGAGATTCTCGCGCCGGGCCGACGCTTTCCACGCGATGGATTTCGGCGGATCACCGGGGACGTATTCACGCAGTTCCAGCAGTTCCGCGCCAGGCCCCGATCGCTTCAGTCGGTGAATGCCATGCAGCGGAATGGAGTTGATTCGTTTCACAACAGGCCGGATTTCTCCGATCGTGGAATACGCCGGCATCACCTTAAATGTGTGCGACAGCGGCAGAAAACGATGGGCTTCAAAAAAACCGAACGGATCAGTCACAACGAGCCGCACGCCGGGCAGCGTTAATTCACCCGCTCCAATGACCTGGGCGCGAAAACTGATCTGCACTTCCTGGCTGCCGTCCAGCAGGTCGAAATTCGCCGAGCCGCTTTTGATGAGCAGATTTTCCGGAACGCAGTCACGAAAAAACAACAGCGGTGAAACACGGGATATCGATCCAATGGTGGTACTCACGTCAATGTGCCGGCCGGCCCACAGACGTGAAGGGGGCTCAGCCTGGTCATTGATGGTGCGGCGGATCGTGAACTGCGGCACTTCAAACCAGAGCCGCTTCTGAAAAATGGCCCATTGCGCGGCAAGCCACAGCAGCATCGTCAGCGATGCAAAAGCCAGCGTATGCGCCTGCACAAAAATACCAGCCAGACCACCGGCCACTGCCAGCAAAGCCAGCCAGCGAGCACGAAACGTCATCAACGCGGCTCCTGCAGCACAGGAACAGATTGCACCACGTCCTCAATCACTTTGGCGACTGTCTGTCCGTCCATTTCTGCTTCCGGTCGCAGAATCAATCGGTGTTCGAGAACGGGCAAAGCCACTCCCTGGATGTCTTCATGTGTCAGATAGTTCCGTCCGGACATCAGTGCGCGGGCACGCGCCGCTTTCATCAGGTTGATGGCAGCGCGGGGGCTGGCTCCCAGCACCAGATCCGCATGGTTTCGACTGGCTCGGACCAGATCAACGACATACTCCTGCAGTTCGCGGGTTCCGAATACCGTATCGAGCTGCTGCTGAATGCTGACAATCTCAGCGCCGCTGGTAACCACCTCGGGAGTCGCCACATCACGACTGTGTAATTCGAGCATGGCCACTTCATTGGCGCGTTCGGGATACCCGACTTCCACCCGAAACAGGAATCGGTCCAGCTGAGCTTCCGGCAGGCGGTAGACGCCCTCCTGTTCAACAGGGTTCTGGGTGGCCAGTACCATGAACGGTTCGGGAAGCGTCAGCGTGTGTCCCTCGATGGTGACCTGCCGTTCCTGCATGGCTTCCAGCAGAGCGGACTGCGTACGGGCTGGCGCACGATTCAATTCGTCTGCCAGCAGCAGCTGGCAGAAGACAGGCCCTTTGCGAAGTACAAAATCGCTGGTGTTGCGATCCAGCACCTGTGTTCCGGTGACGTCAGAGGGCAACAGGTCGGGCGTGAACTGGATACGCTCGTAATCGATGCCCAGCACGCTGCTGAACGTGCGACACAATGTTGTTTTGGCCGTCCCCGGGACGCCCTCGAGCAGGACGTGTCCGCCGGAAATCAGCGCCATGAGCAACTGATCAGTGACGTGATCAAGTCCGACAACCACTTTGCCGACCTCGGCGAGAGTGCGGCGTCTGAGTGCATTAACCTGAGCGGCAAGTTCGTTGGTGTTGACAGTCACTGCTTGTATTGGGTCTTTATGATGGAAGGTCCGTCCGCGGAACGAACGACCGAGTCGCAATTCTGGAGTCGGGCGGCTGATTGCCCGGTTCACGTTTCGCCTGTTGAGATCAGCAGTTTGCCATCTCGGTGGAGATTTCTCAATGTATTGATGTCTTCACCCAGTGAAGTCAGATCACTCGTCGAGAGCGTAATTTTCTGACTGTTGACGGCGAGGTCGACCACTCGGTTGAGTGGGGCCTGATAGGCAACCTTCTGGACAATCGGACTGCCGTCTTCGCTGACCCTCGCACGCAGTGTCCGCAGCCAGTCAGCACGGTCACCGGAGTCGGTCAGCTCCCGACAGAAATCACGCGCCAGCATACTGGCTGCGTAACCGAAATTGGATTCACTGATTTTCTTATCTGTTCTCAGCGCGTACGCCGTCTGCATTTTGCGAATGGGCATCGCTTCACCGGCCCGCGCGAACCGCTTGAGCAGCAGCCAAAACAGGATCAGCAGTGTCAGCAGTCCAAAGCCAAACAGAATCGCGCGGCGATAGCGCGGGGGGATGACATTGCGGGGCTGCTCCGCGATGACCTGGTTGGCCAGATTGGAGTCAGCAAACGCTCTGGCAAGGGTATTGCCAATATCCAGCTGAGTCGCGAGGTCCTGTTTCCGAAATTCCTCCCAGAAATCCTGCAGCGGCGGCAGGGGCATCTCCTGCTCGGGGGACAGCAGCGGACTGTCCGCAAACGTGCTCAGAGCCTGGCCATCCACCAGAATATGCAGATGGCGGCGACGACCGTTGGATGACAGGAGTCTGGCTACGTTAATGGCGAACAGAGAATTGTCTGCGTGCCACAGCATGCCATTGGTAAACAGGCTCTGATCAGAGCACACAATGAGTTCGCCGCCGCTCTCGCGGAACGCATCGACGGTGCCAACGACCGTCTTGTTGCGACTTTCCGCCGGGTTTGTCTGGTCATCAAATGCTGCCACCTGATTGACTTCGTAGGTTTGCCACCGGGGCCGTGAAATGAAGCCCGCTTTGTTGACGACCAGTGATCCGATGCCGGTCATCAGGCGGTGTTGCGAGTTGATATCCGTTACCATAATGCAGTCTCGGTGGCCCTGGTACGCAGCGGACTCTGCATTTGTCGTGACGGCTCCCGACCGAAAACTGCACATCGAACCCAGAAAATACCGGGAGTCGCGGGCGATAAGCATGGCACCACCGTTGCTGCAGAACTGCTCCACCTGGCTGTCCTGCAGCCAGTCGACACGTCCCAGCAGTACAACAACGGACTCAGCGGCGCGATAGCGAACGCTGGAAAAATCCTGCACGGGGGTGAGGCCCTGCTCTTCCAGAACAGACTGGAACAGCTCGTATCGAAAATCCCAGTCGAGCTGATGTGGCTGCGCAACCTGTTGAGCCGCCAGACGGCTGTCGTTGCCTTCCGGCGTCAACACGAAGGCGGCGACAAGGATGATCTTCAGCAGCTCTCGACACCGACTCATGGACGGCACCGTTCGATCGCGTCACGAGCTGTCGCCAGCTGTGTTTCGTTCAGCTCAACGCTGTCTGGCAGGTAACGAGCCTGCTCGTAGACGGCTGCCAGGTCGGACACGGAAGACTCCTGACTGGGAAGTCGAGTCGACAGATCCACACGCACCTGCTCGTGGTGCCACCAGGGCTCGGCGCCGTGGCGAGGATCAAGGGCGATCAAATGAAAGGCCTCCACCACATCGCGGCGGGATCGGATCGCACCAATGCGGGCAGCCGTCAGTCTCGCGGGAGCCGCCTGGGCTGTCAGCTGGCCGGACTTCATCAGCCACCACACGATGCCACCTGCCACAGCAACGATGATCAGAAAACTCAGCAGGCTGCCGCCGCCAGCGGACAGGTCCGGAGGAGAAATTCCTCCGCCACCGGAAGTCGGCGATGCAGGGCTGCCGCTGTTATTGATGGAGTCTCTGATGCTTCCAATCCAGCTGGTGCTGCTGGAGTCACCGGCATGGGAACCGCCCGCATTGGAACCGCCCGCATTGGAACCGCCGTTTCGACTGGAGGAACGCGCTGAAGATCCCGATCGGGCATCCTGTGCCAACCGCACCACGTCATCCGAAATACCGCTCAGCGCGTCTACTAACGCCTTGCGGACGCCTTCGGACATTCCTCCGGTCGCCTCTGTTGCGCGACCGCTTGAACCGCGTATTTCTCGTCGGGCACTGTTCATCACCTGATGAATGGCGGCTTTGAGTCCTCTGTTTTTGAGTGTCTGTTTGGCGGACTCCTGCAGACCGGATGTGTCACGCGCCGACGGGGCAGACTTTCCCTGGCCACTGTTGCTGCCAGCTCTGCGACCATCTTGTCGGGAGGGCTGCGTTGGCGGTTGTTGTGATCTGCCGTTTTGATTTTGACGAGTGTCGTTAGAGTTGCGCTCACGCGAGCTGTTGCCACCGGATGATGTTCCACGCTGGCCGGACAGTCCACCGAATTCATTCAAAAGATCCGACATCGAGACCGGCGGCGCTCCGCCTGTTCCCTGACGACCGCTCGCGTTCTGACGACTGCCCCCGCTCTCGAAAGGCCTCCTGTCAACGCCGCTATTGGTGCGGCTGTCGCCATTTTGCTGCCTCGTTTTTTCCCGCAGCTTTTCGTCAAGATAGTCTCCCATGCGGCGGGCGTGATCGGCCGCAGACTCCCCCGGTTGACGATCGAGCGGATTGGACGAAGTGGAATTTGCACCCTGCTCTGACGGACTGCGACCACCGCGATTATCAACATCGGCACCCGGGAAACGAGAGATCGGCCCGGTTTCAAAGTTCTGTCCCGGTTGACTGGGGGCCTTGCCGGGCGGCCCGTCGGAACGCGAATCTCCACGACCGCCGTTGTTCTGACGGGGCTCTGTGGCCGGATTTCGCCCCGCAGGATTGGGGGAAAAACCGGGCGGCTGTCCCATATCTGTTTGGTCGTCGTCTGTTCGTCTGTTGCGGCCTGGTTCACGAAGGACTCGCGCTGAGTTGTCTGGAGCGGCTGTCCCGGCGAACGATTGGCGTCCTGGCAGTGACGCGCCGCCGCCTTGCGCATTTCCCTGCGGCATCAGGCCATCCTGCCGAAATTTCTGCAGCAGATCCTGAATGTCTCGCCGGGCAGCCTGATTCGACATCACTTTTGAAACGACATCTTTCGGCAGGTCATCCAGTTTTGGTGTGTTGCCACCCTTAAGCGTCTGCCGCATCAGGTTTTCTGCCAGCGCTTTTTCAATCGTCGACAGTCCCTGAGCGTTATCCTGCTCCTCAGCAGTTCCATTCTGCCACATGGCCTGAAGCTGTCGCAACTGTTCCAGCTGCTGACGAAAATTGGTGCTTCCGGAATTGGGGAGCGTCAGTTTGCGATGTGATACGCTGGCAACGTCGTTTGGCGATGGGCTGCGCTGGGCGGCGACGGGTCGCAGAACGCCGGCGCTGATCAGCAGAGTCAGCACAAGGCATGTTCGTTTCAATCGCATATTTTTCACCTGACCCCCTCAGAAGACGACAGTGCCGCATCGGCCAATTATCTGAAATTCAAGGTCTCAAGAAAAGTCGTTAAAATCAAAAATCAGGAATCCCGCTGTGGTGAATCGACCCGTGTTATTCGCCGCTCTGTCTACAATCTCACCGTAATTTGGCGAATCCTGGTCGGACGCCGCAGACGGGATCGTCTGATAGGTGCCGCAGGGGCTCTTCGTGTTGTGGATCTCCAAATGAATCGGAAAGTGACTCGCCTAACGCCAGCCGGCCGGGGAGCCGTTGCCGTGCTTCGCCTGCAGACAGCCGATTCCCACGTGCTGCAGTCGCATTTTGCTGCCGCCAACGGCATGCGTTTGGCCGAAGCCCCTCTCGGACGAATTCTGTACGGGCATTGGGGCCCCGAAGACCTCGTCGTCGTACGAACCGGTGCAGAAGAGTGGGAGATCCACTGTCACGGCGGCCAGGCGGCTGTGGAACGCATTTGCGATGATATGAATGCGGATGTTCAGGATGCGTTTGTTGGCGACGATGCTCCGTCCAGCCTGACGGCCTGCCTGCTGCAACAACTGGCCAGTTGCCGCACGCGCCGTACGGCGGAAATCCTTTTGACCCAAACAACCGTTCTGCCCGAATTTCTGCGGACGCTGGGGCAGATTGACCAGCAACAAACGCTGAAAGAGATGATTGAAGCATTCCTCGCTCGACGAGGCATCGCCCAGGCTTTGACGCGCCCGTTTCGCGTGGCAATTGTCGGTCAGCCCAATGCCGGCAAGAGCAGCTTGATGAACGCCCTGGTGGGCTACGACCGAGCCATTGTTTACGAGCAGCCAGGCACCACGCGTGACCTTGTTGAAGCTGACATCGTCATCGATGGCTGGAGTTTTCAGCTGGTCGATACGGCTGGCATCCGCCGTACGTCAGACACGGTGGAGTCATCGGGGGTGGAAGCAGCAAAGGCCAGCCTGTCGTCCAGCGATGCGTGCCTTTTGGTGGTCGACACTGTGGCTGGCTGGCAGCCGGCAAACGATGATATTCGGCAGGCTGTCCCCGCGATGCAGCCTGCCCTGACAGTCTGGAACAAGTCCGATCTGATGGAAGCAACATCGGCTACGGAAGTGGAAACGTCAGAGCAGGCGGGAGTCCGGATTTCCGCCCTGACGGGAGAAGGCGTCGAGCAAATCCGCGACTGGCTGGCCGCTGGCCTGCCGCCCGGAATTCCCCCTGGGAACGTTCCTCTGCCGGTTGTTGAATCGGTCAATGAGTGTCTGGCCGATTTTCTGGTCTCAAAAGATATCTCTGCGTTGCGGCTGCGGCTGGCTGCCCTGGACTGCGGGTCAACGACTGATCGCAGTCGCCAACAACGATGACGCTCGATCGCCGAACGTCTCCTGAATCCCGGGCGGCGCGAAAAAAACGACGACCTCAGGAGAGACCGTCGCGTGTCTGGGGCGCAGATTGCAGTGGGGTGGTTATTCGGCTCGCTGATAACTCATGATGAATTCCACCTCCCACTTTTCCCCGGCTTGCTTGTACATTGTGAACTCACGTTTGTTCTTGTTCACGTGTTTCGTGACGCTTTTGCGTTTGACAATTTTTCCGCTGGCCATATCCATGCCGTCAAAGAACATCGTCAGCGTGCTGCCTTCGTCGTCGTAGTCGCCTTCCATCACACTCAAAAACGGAGAAGAACTGTCGATCCAGGTGCCGACAAACTTCTTCTTCATGGGGTCGTAGCCAAACTGTCCTTTTCCTTTGAAGGGGCCCGCTTCAAATTCTGACAGCGACCAGAATCCGCCTTCCATCATGGTGTTGGTTTCCTTGATGGCCATCACCATAGGCGGCTGATCGGGCCCCGCCATGAACATCTTCATTTCCCCTGTCCACGTTCCCGTGTCTTTTTCCAGCAGCTTGTGAGCCTCAGTGGGCTGAGGCATTTCGGGTTCCTGTGCCGATGCCAGCTGCGGAACCGCGGCGAGAGTACACAGGCAGAGCAAAAACCGTTTCATGATTATCTCCTGTCGGCGAGCAAATGGTTAACCCCAGCATCGTATCGCTGAGCGGCGGAAAGTCGTGTGAACGTTTCGCAAATCCTGAAGATTCATTCAGTCGGGAGGGCGACAGGCTCAGCAGTGCATGGCCGCTGCAAACGGCACGCCCAGAGCGTGCATCTGTTCCACGAAGAGTTTTGCAGCGTCGCCGTGCCCCGCGTAGCAGAAACACGTCGAACCACTGCCGGACATGAATACGGGCCGCCGAAACTGGTTTTCCATCAGTCTCATCAATTCCCGCATCGAAGGATTCACCCGAATGGCGGCGGCCGTCAGGCGGTTAAACGTCTGCGCCTGCACGTGCTCGTATTCGCTGTCTTCCAGTGCCGTCAGCATGGCACCGACCGATTTTTGGGCGGCGACAGCTGGCAGCGTCGTATGCCGAAAAATCTCAGGCGTGGCGTTTCCGTCCAGCGGGCGAGCCGCAACCACGTGCAAAGCAGGCCCCATGGGGATGGGCTGCACCTGTTCGCCCCGGCCACGACATACTGCCGCCCGGCAGTCTTCCACAAAGAAATTCAGGTCGCTTCCCAGCTCGGCGGCCAGGGCATGCAGGTCGGATCGAGAAAGCTTCAGCTGCCAGAGCTGGTTGAGTGCCAGCAGCGTCGTGGCCGCATTGCTGGAACCGCCCGCCAGGCCCGCCTCGGCAGGAATCCGTTTCCGGATTGCGATGGCGGCTCCCAGTGAACAGCCGGTGCTGCGTTGCAGCAGGTGGGCCGCCTGGATAATCAGGTTGGCATCATCCAGAGGAAATCCGCGAGTGGCCCGGTCGTCGCTGCCGGGAGCCAGCGTCAGTTGGATGTCTGCCTGATGAGTCCGGCGAAAGTGCATTTGATCCGTGAGAGAGGTTCGCAGCATGACGGTTTCCAACTCGTGAAAACCGTCATCGCGTTTGCCCAGCACTTCCAAAAACACGTTGATCTTGGCCGGTGAGGCCAGGGTCAGTTCAGAGAGATCCTCGGTCATGAATGGTGGCCGGCTTACGGCGAAAGGTTGGATCAGGTGAGGCTCAGAGGGCCTTCGCCACAGAATTCCTGTCTGCCGAACGACTCCACGTGATGGCCAAAGCCATGGGCAATGGACATCAGCAGGCGGTTGTGGGGCACATTGTCGAATTTGAGGCTGCGGCCCATGTTGAAATCCAGGCCGTTGCCCACCATGACAAAGGGGATGTTATTGAGCGTGTGACTGTTGCCCTGCCCCAGTTCGTTGCCCCACAGAATGGTCGTGTTGTCGAGCAGCGAACCTTCGCCGCCGGGCTCCGGGGTTTCGGCCAGTCGCTTCGTCAGGTAAGCCAGCTGCTCGCAATACCACGTGTTGATTTGCGTCAGCTTTTCATGAGCTTCGACGTTCTTGTCCGGTTCATGCGACAGTTGATGATGGCCTTCCTTGATACCCAGCCACGTCATTTTGGGCTGCCCGACAGAGTTGGTGATCTGGAAGGTGGCTGTGCGGGCGAAGTCATTAACGAAGCTGTTGACCAGCAGGTCCATCTGCATACGCGTGATCTTCGGAATGTTGTCGTTTTCTTCTTTGACATTGCGCTCCAGCTGGGGAACCACGTGGTTGATGCCGGCGCTGTCATCTGCCTGCAGTTGCTGCTCCATCGCACGAACAAACTCTGTATGCTCTTCGAGCAGTGCGCGATCCTGTTTCCCGATGACGGAGCTCAGCTTTTTCAGATCGGCCTGCACACTGTCCAGCACCGATGCTATGTGCTCTCGATCTTCCATCTGGCCATACAGTTTTTTGAACATCTGGTAGGGGTTGTCGATCGGAGCGACTGGCTTGTTGGGACCCAGATAGCTCATTCGTGTCCACGTATCAGCGCGATCAGGAACCATCACGCCAAACTCCAGAGAGCCGAATCGCGTGCGTGTGGCCGGATTGGCCTGAAGTACGTTTTTCAGTTCCTGATCAATCGAGATTCCGCTCGCCCAGCCGGCGGGAGTGTCAGAACCTCCCTGCACGTTGCCGGGGAACAACTCAGCTCCTGTCAGCAGGCAACCCATCCCCCGCATGTGACGATCGCCGTCGCCTTTGAGTTTGTCACAGACGCCGTGCATCACCAGCATCCGATCTTTGTAGGCCTCCATGGGTTTGAGGATGGGCTTGATGTCAAAATCGGCGCCTTCTTTCTCCGGCCAGAAATCCCAGGGAACGGTGCCGTTGGGGCTGAACAGTACGACCAGCCGCTGTTTGCGCAGCGGATTGCTGCTGCCGGCAGCGTCGGATTGCGGATTGGTAATGAACGGCAGTGCGCCAGCGGTCAGACCGAGTTGTCGGAGAAAATCACGTCGTGTGTTCATGGCGTTGGTCCGGTGTTGAGTGTGATCGAAAGCGGGGCGATCAAATGGTCGTGAGGAGGGAATATGTGGGAGTGGGGGGAGTCGATGAGTTGTCTGCTATCAGGGGGGGCGTTCGGTGCGGCGCCCGTTGGACAACTGGCTCATCAGGCCGCTGACGATGGCATGTCATGGGTCAGTTTTGCCGGCTGGTCGGGCAGCCATCAACGCGATGTTGACCATCAGACTGTTCATTTTCAGGTCGCTGTCACTGAATTCGTCCGCCAGTTGATCAATGGTATCCGCACCATAAGCCAGTATCGGCTGCTGGACCATGTGGTGAAACAGCTGACGTGCGAAAGATCGGCGAGTTTCCCGACTTTCCGCCAGAAAGCGCGACAATTCGACAGCCCCTCGGAACTGCTTCATGCGGCCGTCTCGCAGTCGATAGCCGCCTGTTGCGTCAATTGGCCGATCTTTTTCGGCCGTCCGATGGCGACCCACGGCGTCAAATTCTTCCAGCGGAAAGCCCAGTGCGTTGATCATGGTGTGGCAGTTGGCGCACATCTGTGGACTCGTCTGCTTGATCACGCGTTCCCGCGTGGTGAGGTGAGGCTCCAGGTCGGGAGCTGTGGGGGAAACGGAATCCGGGGGTGGTTTCAGCGTTCGCCCCAGCAAACCGCGAGACAGAAACACGCCGCGATGGATGGGCGAACTGACGTCCTGATAAGCCAGCGAAGCGAGCAGGAATGGATGGGACGTAATACCCGCGCGATGGGTGGGCTCCAGCCTCACCTTTTGAAATGCCTGAGTGTCTGCCGCAAGGTCGTGTCCGTAGAAACTGGCCAGTCGCCCGTTGAGCCAGAATTCTGATGTCGTCAGCAACTGGCGAAATCCGTCCTCTGAAGTGGCGGCTTCCCGGAGCGTGAATTCTAAAGACGTACGCAGATCGGAAAGGATTTCCCGGTTGAAGCTCGGATAAAGGTCGGCCTGTTTGTCGGCTTCATGCAGTCGTTCCATGTTCAGCCAGACCCGGAGGAACTCCTGGAGCCGCACCTGTCCTCGATAAGAGTTCAGCAGCTTCCAGGCGTAGTGATCGAGTCCGTCGTCACTTTTGATCCACTCTTTGGAGGCCGCCTGCAACAGATCCGGATTGGGCGTGGAATCCACGAGTGCGAAGGAAAGTCGCTCAGCCACGGCGTGCAGGTCATTGGGATCTCCCAGATCTCGATACAAAAACCAAGGCGCTTTCAGAATCCCGATCACGCAGCGACGCACGGCAATTTCATCCGGTGTTCCGTCCACAAAGTGACGATCCACATAGTTGTCGCGCTGCTCGTCCGTCAGTGGTCTGCGAAACGCCCGATACGCCAGGTCCTGACAGAACTTCTGCAGCTTCTCACGTCGCTGCTGTTCGTCGTCCCCTTTTTTCAGTCTGGCCACAGACCGCAGGAACTCCGGCAGCTTGTCGGCCACTTCAATCGCAGCGTAAGTGGTGGCCTCGTCCCATTCGGCGGAGACGGCGGTGCCACGAATGTAGCCGCTGCTGCGGTCATCAGGCGGAAACGGTGTTTCGACCACCAGCACGCGACTGGTGTGCTCAGGCGACAGATGACGCGAAGGAATCGGCTGCACTTCACGGTGCGGCGGCTTCCACATGAGTCTGACAGAGGAAGTCTTCTCCCGGAACTTAAACCAGTTCAGTCGGATTGGATACATCCGACCGGCCAGCAGGAAGCGGGCCCCGGTGTACTCATCGGTGTCGCCCGATTTGACGTAGGCATCAATCAAAGCGTTCTGTGTGTCATTCACAAACAGCCGCCCGCCATTTTCTGTCTTCAGGACAAAGTCGTACCAGCCCGTTTCGTCAACGACCAGCGAGCCGTCCCACAGGACAGAAAACTCTTCCGGCTTATCAAAGCCTTCGCCAGGTGTGCCCTCGGCAAAGTCGAAGTCCACCATCGAGTCCAGACGTTCAATGACTTTGTTGCTGTCCCGCATCGACTTTGATTTGTAGTAACGACCGGTCAGGCCGGATTTTTCGCCCGGCTGACTGGCCCAGGTGAATCCCTCGATCAGGTCGGCCACGCAGTTGCGATACTGTGAGACGGTCAGGCGCAGGAGGCTTTTCTGCGGCGGGTTCAGTCGGGCCTGTGCCTGAGGAGAATAAAACTCCGTCAGCATCCATTTAGCGACAGCCCGCGCCTCGTCTCCCTGACATTCTTCAGGTTCCCCTTCGGGCATTGAGCGTGTGATGACTTCGGCCAGATCAAAAGCAGAGCGATCACCGAACAGCTTCTGTGGCACATCTGGTGTGCCCTCGCCCGCCGCACCGTGGCACGATGCGCACTTCTGTGCGTAAACACGCGCACCGTCGATCTCGGCCGCGCTGGTCGTCAGGCCTGGTAAGAAAAGCAGCAGGACGGCAACGCACACAGCGTGCTGACCCGCGTTGGGGGTATGATTTGGCATGAGCTGGTCACACGGAGGACGTGTTGTGTGGCAGGAGAGATCTGCAGGTGGGAACGCAACTTCATAACGTCTGTGACGGAAAGACGCGTGCCCTCGAGCCGTCCAGACGCTTGTCGCGGTGGCGTATCTTAGTCGCTCTTATGCCACTTCGCACCCCAAAACAGCCGCATTCCGATCGTCGGTAGACGGCCGCAGACAAATCGTTCAGGTCGTGTCGGTTTGGTCACCCACGAAAAAACCGTCCCGATGAGGATCGGGACGGCCGGAGGAAAGTTGCGTTCGCCACAACTAACAGTCTGATGACGGCAACAGGCGGTTGCCGAATGGCTTCTGCTGTGCAGCGAGAAGCCGTCCGCTATGCGTGCTTGTACACCGTCTCGAAGTCGATGTCGAACTTCTTCATTTTCTTGTACAGCGTTGTGCGGTTGATGCCCAGAGCTTTGGCCGTGTTCTGTCGATTCCAGCCGTTGGACTCCAAAGCCTGAATGATCAACTGGCGTTCCGGTGTGGACAAAGCCTTCTTCAGTGATGCACCGCCAAGGTGTGCTTCCACCTGGGCCCGTTCCTCGTTTTCCGCAAAGAGCTTCTCGGGCAGATCGCCGGTGGAAATCCGCTGGCCCTTACAGAGCACAACCGCACGCTCAATGACGTTGACCAGTTCTCGCACGTTGCCTGGCCAGTGGTACTGCTGCAGAGCATGCAGTGCCATGTCGTCAACACCTTCGATATCACGTCCGGTCTGCAGATTGAACTGCTTCAGGTAGTGCTCCACAAGCAGCGGGATGTCTCCGATGCGTTCCCGCAATGATGGCTGAGTGAGCGTGATGACGTTGATACGGTAATACAGGTCTTCGCGGAAGGTGCCCTCACGGACAGCCGCTTCCAGATCCTGATTGGTGGCCAGTACCAGGCGGACGTCAACTTTGTGGGTTTCCGTTCCACCGACCGCTTCGAATTCCCGGTCCTGCAGAACTCGCAGCAGTTTCACCTGCAGCGCTGGTGAAGCCGTGGCGATTTCGTCGAGGAACAGCGTGCCGCCGTTGGCCTGCAGAAACTTGCCGACTTTGTCGTGCGTCGCTCCGGTGAAGGCGCCAGACACATGGCCGAACAGTTCGCTTTCCAGCAGGTTCTCAGGCAGTGCTCCGCAGGCCACTTCCACGAACGGCTGATCGGCGCGATCGCTTAGCTGGTGAATGCTGCGGGCTGTGACAGTCTTGCCTGTGCCGCTTTCGCCGAGAATCAGAACCGTCGTGCGTGTGTCTGCCACGCTTTCGATCAGTTCAAACATTCTCAGCATCTTGTAGTCTTTGCCGATGATGTTGCTCAGACCGTGCTTTTCATTCAGCTGGGCCTTCAGCTGTTTGTTTTCATCCAGCAGTTTTCTCTGGCTGATGGCCCGCTCAATCGACAGGTTAAGTTCTTCATCGATCACGGGTTTGGTCAGATAATCGAAAGCGCCCATGCGGATGGCTTCCACAGCGCTTTCGATGGTGCCAAAACCAGTCAGCAGGATGACGGCCGTGTCGGGCGCGTTCTCGCGTGCCCACTGCAGCAGTTCGAACCCGTCTTTGTCCGGCAGGTTGACGTCGCAGACGACAACTTCGAACGGGAATTCTTCCATCCGTTCGATGGCTTCGATACAGGTCGAAGCCGTTTCTGTGCGATGGCCCAGACTTCTGAGGTAGTCGGCCATGGCATTCTGAATGTGGCGGTCGTCATCAACAACCAGCAAAGAGCCTGATGTTGCTGTAACCATATTGGTCCCCTCAATTTTCCCAGTGGAAGTCGCGCCCGGATGGGGCGGCGATCCGAACTTAGTGATGTGCTGGGAGCGTTTGCAGCAGAACAGGGACTCGGGATTCCACCGTGACGTTTGTCCGAACACCGTTGGCAGAATTGAATCAGTTGTCGTTTGCAATGAGAGGGGTAATGAGAAGCTAGGTTGCCAAAGTCCATCAGGCGGCATCTCTGCGTCAACATTTGGTGCAGAGATGACATCAGCGAGTTGGATTCCTACCTAACCCGAAGAATCGTCAATACCGGTATCGGATCCGTCGTGTGCGGGAAGACCCCGGATTCTGCAGGCACAGCCGGCCGTCGGATGAGCTGGCTTCCGGCAGTGGTCAGCGCATAAAAAACGCTCGCTGGCAAAACCAGCGAGCGTCTTCAGATTCGTTTGTTGACATCGCGTGTGGCGTCGCGACATCACGCATCACTAGGGAATGATGACGCTGTCGATGACGTGAATCACACCGTTGCTGGTGTCGATGTCTGTCGCGATGACTTTGGCGTCACCGATCAGCACACCAGCGTCGCTGACGCGTACTGGAGCTTCTTTGCCGTTGACTGTTTTGGCCGACGAGATTTTGACGACGTCAGCTGCCATCACTTTGCCTGGCACGACGTGGTAGGTCAGAATCGCGATCAGCTTATCTTTGTTTTCGGGCTTCAGCAGGCTCTCAACGGTGCCTGCAGGCAGCTTGGCGAACGCTTCGTCCGTGGGGGCGAAGACAGTGAAAGGACCGTCGCCTTTCAGTGTTTCGACCAGACCGGCAGCTTTCACAGCGGCAACCAGAGTCTTGAATGAACCCGCGTTGACGGCTGTGTCCACAACGTCTTTATCGTTGGGCAGAATCACGCTGTCGATGACGTGGATCACACCGTTTGATGTTTCGATGTCTGTCTTGATGACCTGAGCACCGTCGACCATCACTTTGCCGTCCGCGACTTTGATGTCAACGTTTTGCCCCTGTACCGTGGTGGCACCAGTCAGCTTGACAACGTCGGCAGCCTTCACAGCACCTGGCACAACGTGGTAGGTCAGGATGGCCTGCAGTTTGGCCTTGTTTTCGGGCTTCAGAAGGCTCTCGACCGTGCCTTTGGGCAGCTTGGCGAAGGCTTCGTCAGTTGGTGCGAAGACAGTGAAAGGACCTTTGCCTTTCAGTGTTTCGACCAGACCGGCCGCTTTCACAGCTGCGACGAGCGTGTTGAAGGAACCGGCACCAACAGCCGTGTCAACGATGTCTTTTTCAGGAGCGGCATGAACCAGAGGACGCATGGCAACGGTGTGCACAACAGGCTGATGGTAAACAACAGTCTGACGAGCTGAACCTTTGCATTTTCCACCGGCGTAAACGGAGCCGGACAGAGCGACGGCACAGGACAGTGCCAGGAGGCTGAACTTTTTCATTTGAGTTCTCGCGGATGAATGTTTTGTGAGTTGCGAATGTGACGTTTTCCAATGCCCGGGATGCCGATGTTTTAGGCCCTGCCCGTTTTGCGACCACAAAAAAACGAGAACTTGACGATCCCCTTTTTTGCGGCGTCGACCGAGGTGTCGTTTAAGAATGAAGAATCTGTTAAACTGCGCGGGCAGGACTCGCGTTTGAAGGTGCTCTGTCTACATTGCCGATCTCACGTCCAGACCAAGTTCGAGACGAGCCGAAATGTCACAAAACAAGATCCTTGTTGTCGAAGACGAAAAGTCCATTGCGGACATCATCATCTACAATCTCGAGAAGGAAGGTTTCCAGGTCTCGTGGGAACGCGATGGTCGAGACGGCCTCGCCCGTGCACAATCGGCACTGCCGGACCTGGTCATTCTCGACCTCATGATGCCCGGCATGGACGGATTGCAGGTCTGTCGCCAGCTTCGCAGCAACCAGCGAACGGAGCAGATCCGCATTTTGATGCTCACAGCCCGTGCAGAAGAAACGGATGAGATCGTCGGCTTCAATATGGGGGCGGACGATTACGTTACCAAACCGTTTAAAGTGCGTCCGCTGATTCATCGCATCAAGGCGCTGCTGCGGCGCAATGACGCTACCTCAGACCGCAAAGACCATCTTTCCATTCATGGTATTGAGATCAATCGGCAGCAGTACTCAGCCACGTGTGACGGTCGCATCCTCGATCTGACGCCCACCGAGTTTCGTCTGTTGTGGACGCTGGCCAGTCAGCCCGGCCGACCGTTTTCCCGGAACGAACTGATGGACACATCCCGCGGCGAGGATGCAAACGCACTGGAACGCACCATCGATGTACATGTCCGCTCGCTCCGCAAGAAGCTAAACGCTTCAGCGGAACTGATCGAGACTGTGCGGGGTGTGGGATACCGTTTTCTGCGCAAATAGGCTGCGGCGGGAGGCCATCGCCTGATCGCCGCCTTTCGCGGTCAGAATCAGTCGAGACGGCCTCGGTCGAAACAGCCTCAGTGCTGCCTCTTGCCTCAACTGGCTCAACTGGCTCAACTGCCTTTGCCGACGTCCCGGTTTTTCAGGCCTGGTGCGGCTGTCGTTCGTAGGCGGCCAGTCCTTTGACGACATGCTCAAACGCTTTGGGGGCCATCGTGTTGAAGTAGTCCCACGTGTGCCCCCCGGCGCGCGTCTGCAGGTCGCGTTCGTGCAGGATGCCGGATGACGACAGTTTCATACCCAGCCGCACAGCGCCATCGAACCAGTCCGCGTCGTCCGGGTCACAGCAGAACCACTGGTGGCGTGGCCACGCGAGCGGATGCAGATTGAGAACGACGGTTTCCTGACGCACATCCTCCAGCGATTCATACATCTCGTCGAGCGGCAGGCCGTGGCCGTACAACTGATGAAAGTCAATGGCCGGAGCGATTGCCGCGACAACGGGAAATCGAGCGGCATCACGAAAACTCAGCTGCAGCGCCCCCTGTCCTCCCATGCTGACGCCCATCACAGCGATGTGCGGAGGCGTTATGCCAAAGCGTTGGCTGATCCAGGGGACAAGCGACTCCAGGAGCCAGTCCTGTGGGCTGATTTCGGTGGAAAACTCACTGCACAGCCGGTTCATCCACCACGAGCGTTTGCCGTCCGGGCAGACGGCCGTCAGATTGTGCTGCTGCAGCAACTCGGTAAAAACGCTGTTTTTGTTGAGAAACTGCCGGCCGTGGCCATGCAGGAAAAGCACACAGCCAGCGGGGGGCTCGCCGTGAATCGGCGTAAAAACCTGCAGCGAGTGATCTTCGCAGCTGACCGTCTGCCATTGCGCGAGCAGCTCTTCGAGGGTCGGGGGAGTGGGCTCGGGCGCGGAACCTCGCCCAAATAACTTACCGGATTTGCCAAACAGGGGCATGCTGGTGACTTGATTTGGGTGTAACGTGTTTTAGAGAAACACTTTGCGGAAAACTGTGTGCCGGTGGGAATTTGCAGACTTCCTGAAATAATTGTCTGCTGCCACTCGTCGTTTTGCTGGTGAAGAGTCGTCTGGAGACCGTTTTGGACCATGATCCTGAAATTCGACCGATTGTCGAGCGGTCGTGTGTCGAATTCGAACGGGATTTGAAGTCCTTCCTGCTGGGTGTGCTCAGAGACGTGCATGTCGCTGAGGACGCTTATCAACGGACCGTAATTAAGGCGCTCGCCGCCGCGGAAACGGTGGATCCGGAAAAAATCCGGGGTTGGTTGTTTCGGATTGCGCTGAACGAGGCACGTGAGATCAAACGTGGTGACGCACGACGCGAAAAGTTGAAGCGGGCGGCCTGGGAAGCAGATCGCTCTGCGACAACGGATGACACCGACTCTCTGCAGTGGGCCGTCGGACGGGAAGAGAAAGCCGCTGTCAATGCGGCGATGAAGAGGCTGAACGACGACTTTCGGGAAGTGGTGAGACGAAGGATCGAACAGGGGCAGACGTTCGCGGAAATCGCCGAGCAGATGGATCGTCCGCTGGGGACGGTTCTCACCTGGATGCGGCGTGCCCTCATCGAATTACGTGAAATGACCGAGATTCGAAAACTCGGCAACCCAGATCGGGTGAAACCATGAGTGATACATTCCAAAACGCTCACGATGAAAACCTCTGGCAGGCGTTTCTGTATGTGTCTGGCGACATGACAGAAGCTCAGTCCGAATTGTTTGAAGAGCGTCTGCTGGAAGACGAGTCGTTGTGTGAGGCCGTGTCACAGGCTGTACGGCTGACTGCCGCCGTTGCCGAGGGTGACGTTGAACAGAGCGTCCTCCGGCCGGCCGCCGTGCTGTCAGTGCACGCGGGGCCAGCGGAGCGACGCCGCAACCCCACCGCCGCTGTCAAAGGCCATTCCGGGATTGCGGCTTTGGCAGCGCTGGCCATGTGCCTGTGTGTGATGTGGGCGATTTCCGGGTTTCAGGATCGGGAGTCGGGAGGAGCCGTCGCGCTGGAAACATCTGAGACCGACGCTGAGTGGATTGTGAGCGTCTGGGCGGAAGAGTCGGCGATGGCTGCGACGGGCCCTGAAGAGATGGAAGGGGATCTGGATGAAGATCTGGATGTTCCCGACTGGCTGGTCACTGCTGTGTCGATTTCCGACACCGAGGCAGACTTCATGGAATCCGATGACATGGACCTTTAAGACACCAGATCACCAGGAAATCTACGTTGAAAGACGCGTTTCACAATATCCTCCGGCTGGCTGTGCTCACTGGCATTTGTCTGGCGCCTGCGGCCGCGGACGATGAGAAAAAAACGCCGGCGTCACGGGCCGTGACACAAAAATCAAAGGCTTCTGGCAAAAAGCCCGAGGCCGGCAAACGTACGGACGCCAAAAAGAACGGGGCGGCCGCTGCCGGTGGCAAAACGGCGAGTGACAAAGCATCTGAAAACAAGGGCACCGTCGCGCGAAAGGCACGGCCGGCCAACCGCCCGGCCGTGAACCGACTCCCTGCGGCTGACGTCGAGTCTGCGATGAAGTTTGCTCGCGAGCACCACCCGGAGCTGGCTCGCCTGCTGGAAAAGCTGCGCGGCAAGTCGGATGTGGAATTTCATCGCGGCATTCGCGAGGTGCACATCGCGGTCGTTCGGCTGGAACGGTACCGAGAGAAACAACCGGCGCGCTTTGAGGCAGGCCTGCGGGACTGGAAACGCGATTCCGAAATCCGACTGCTCAGCGCCAAATGGATCGTCTCGGGTGATGAAAAACTGGAAAAACGTATTCAGCAACTGCTGCGGGCTCGGATGGAAGCACGCATTGAAAACATGAAGACTGAGCGGACACGACTGGCCGCCCGGCTGGAACAGCTGGAACAGCAGATCAACATGGACACCGCCGAAATGGAGGCCGCATTGACGGCTGAGTGGGAGCGGCTGTCGCGACGTGCCACAGCAACCGGCCGAGCAAAAAATGACGAGCGTAAACCGCCGGCTCGAAAAACAGACAAACAGAAAAAGATGGAATAGTCTCTGGTGGCCAGCGTCGTTTGCCGGCCACCCGACGTAAGACAAGGGAATTCGGAATGACAAAGAACAGCCTTCTGTGCCTTCTGCTCACTGGCGCCGTTTCCGCATCGGCAGCAGAGACTGAGATTCGCTCTGTCGCCACGCGGTTTGCCGAATCTGACGCGATGGAAACGCCTGACTTCCAGCGGCACGTGGTTCCACTGCTGGGTAAGCTGGGGTGCAACGGCCGAGCATGTCATGGTTCGTTTCAGGGACGCGGAGGATTTCGACTGTCCCTGTTCGGTTATGACTTCACGGCCGATCACGAAGAGCTGTATGGCCGCACAGATCCTGAGACTCCTGTGGAGAGTCTGATTCTGCAAAAGCCCTTAATGGAGATTCCGCATGAAGGTGGGCAGCGACTGAAACCCGGGTCGTGGCAGTACCACATGCTGCTCAACTGGGTGAAGCAGGACAGCCCACCGCGGTCGGAAGACGCGGCAAAGCTGGTGAAGCTGGATGTGACACCTCGCGAGATTGTCTTTGCAGAGGCCGGTGAGAAAGTGCAGTTGAAGGCCGTCGCAAACTGGTCGGACGGCACCCGTGAGGACGTCACCGATCTGTGCCGTTTTCAAACCAATGATGACATGATCGCCGATGTGGGACGCAACGGAGGTGTTGATTCCGGTTCACCCGGTGATACGCACCTGGTGGTTTTCTATGATAACGCGGTCGTCACTGTGCCCGTGATTCAGCCCGTGTCTGATCAGACGGGGGAAAATTATCCGGCAACGCCGACCCCCACACGTGTGGACAAGCTGGTTGTGCAGAAACTCAAAAAGCTGGGAGTCGTGCAGTCGGATCTGTGTACCGACGAAGAGTTTTTGCGGCGTGTCAGCCTGGACGTGACGGGCGCTCTGCCGACGGCTGCTGAGATTCGCGCGTTTGCGGCCGACACGAACCCTGACAAGCGTTCGGTCAAGATTGATGAACTGCTGGAACGGACTGGATATGCGGCCTGGTGGGCCACGAAGCTTTGTGACTACACCGGCAACAGCGATGATCAGCTGAACAATGTGACTCCGGTTCGGCAGGCTGCCTCCCAGCAGTGGTACGACTGGATTCACTCTCGGGTTCAGGACAATGTGCCGTACGACGACATCGTTGAAGGCATCGTCATGGCCCGCAGCCGTGATTCAGGCGAGTCCTATGAAGAATACTGTCGCAACATCAGTCAGCTGTACCACAAGGGGGCTGATCGCTCATTCGCCGATCGTGAAACCATGCCGCATTACTGGTCTCGCCGCAATTTTCAGCAGATGGAAGACCGCGTTATCGGCTTTGCGTACACCTTTCTGGGAGTTCGCATTCAGTGTGCTCAGTGTCATAAGCATCCGTTTGACCAGTGGACCCAGGACGACTTTAAGGGCTTCCAGGGGTTCTTCACCGGCACGACGGGACGCGTGACCAACCCGCGGCCGCAGGACCGCGACAAGTACAAAAAGATGCTGGCCAGTCTGGAGACCGGTGAGGCAAAGGGTAATCAGCTGCGGAACGAATTTCGCAAGCTGCTGCAGCAGGGCAAAGTGGTGCCGTTTGGAGAAGTCTACTCGACGCCGCCTGCAAAAATTGTGGTGGAAGAAAAGAATGGTCGCAAACGCAAGGTCCGCAAAGGCAGTTCCCGGACTGCCACAACAGCCCGCATCCTGGGCCAGGACGAAATGGATCTGACGGAATACCAGGACGTGCGTGAACCGCTGATGGCCTGGCTGCGGTCTGCTGACAATCCGCTGTTTGCCAAAGCGTTCGTCAATCGGGTGTGGGCGGGATATTTCAACGTCGGAATCGTGAATCCACCGGATGACATGAACCTCGCCAACCCCCCCAGCAATAGACCGCTGCTGGACTACCTGGCCAAGCAGTTCATCGCGCACGACTTTGACATGAAGTGGCTGCACCGGGAGATTCTCAACAGTCGTACCTACCAGCTGAGCTGGCGCCCCAACGCGACCAATCGTCTTGATGAACGCAACTTTGCCCGGGCAGTGCCACGTCGCCTGCCTGCAGAAATTACCTGGGACATTGTCAGTCAGGCTGTCAGCAACGACGAGAAATTTGCCGGATACACGACCAGCCTGGACGATCGGGCCATTGCTCTGGCCGGCGCCGGACAGCGATATGCTCAGCGTGGCAACGGCAGTGGATATGCGCTTGCTATCTTTGGACGCTCCATTCGCGAAAGCAACTGCGACTGCGATCGTTCCGAAGAGCCGAGTCTGCTGCAGACAATTTTCCTTCGCAATGACGCTCAGATTCTGGGAATGCTCGACAGTCGCGATGGCTGGCTGGCTCAGGTGGCCCAGGAGAATGGCGTTCGTTTTCAGTCCAAAACTCCGACCGCTGGCGACGCCGCCGCGGCCAGAAAACGGGCTCAGGTGCGACGTCAGGCTCAGGAACGTCTGACGGCTCAAAAGCGGGCTCTTGCACGAGCGAAGAAGGCGAAGAACGAGCCGCAGATCCGGAAGATCGAATCGCAAATCGCCTCGATGGAGAACAAATACAAACGGTATCTTGAGGGCGAAGACAAATCATCCGGAGCGAACGCAGGCACGGTGGACGTGGATCGGGCTATCGAAGATGCCTATTTACGAACTCTCAGTCGCCGTCCGAGCGAGCACGAAATGCAGGTGTCCCGTCAGTTTGTGGCGGATGCCGGCGATGCGATGGACGGGCTGCGAGGCGTTGTCTGGGCTCTTTTGAATACCAAAGAATTTATTGTCAATCACTAACCGTGGTGCCGCATGAGCGGTCTTCGGCAAACGAATCAAACACATTGGAACCCTTGTTTGGTGGCAGTTCGTCTGCTGCCGCTGAATTCTGAAAGGATGAAACGATGGCATTTTCAAGAACGTGTGATGGAGTGGGACGGCGTGATTTTCTGCGGGCCGGAGTCGCCGGTGGTGCCGGCCTGACACTGGCCAACTATCTGCAGATGACCCACGCCGATCAGATCAATACCACGGCGAAAGCCAAATCGGCGATCTTCATTAACCTCAATGGTGGTCCGTCGCACATGGACACCTTCGATATGAAACCGGATGCCCCGGACGAATATCGAGGTGACTTCAAACCGATTCAGACCAATGTGTCCGGCATACACATTTCCGAACATCTGCCTAAGCTGGCGCAGCAGATGGATAAGTTCACCATCCTGCGGGGTGTGTCGCACAGTGTGGCCGCTCATCAACTCGGCACGGAGTACGTCAACAGTGGGAACCGCCCCCTGCCGTCACTGGAGTTTCCTGGTTACGGGGCGGTCGTCAGCAAGGAACTCAGCGGCCATCCGGAACTGCCTAAGTTTGTGGCCATTCCCAAAAGCTCACAGCGGCCGGGCTACCTGGGAGTTCGTTATGCTCCGATGAATACCAGTGCCACGCCTTCGATTGGTACCCCATTCAAAGTGCGAGGCATGTCTCTGGGCAGCGGCCTGACCGTGGAAGACGTTGAGAAGCGTAACAATCTGCTCACGCGTCTGGACCGTACGTTCGGAGAGTTCGAGTCAGAAAACCAGCTGCTTGATGGACTGGATCAGTTTGGTTCCCAGGCGCACCAGATGATCACCAGCAAGCGTTCCCGGGAAGCATTCGACATTTCTCGTGAGTCTCCTGAGTTCGCTGAAACGTTTGGCAAGACGGGCCTGGGCGCCAGCTGTCTGCTGGCCCTGCGGCTGGTGGAATCCGGTGTGCGATTTGTGACGGTCTCCAATGGTGGCTGGGATACTCACCGCGATGGCTGGAACGCACTGAAGGATCGTCAACTGCCGCCGCTGGATGCCGCACTGGCCGGATTGTTTGCTGGTCTGGAGTCGCGCGGTCTGCTGGAATCGACCGTTGTGTATGTCACAGGCGAATTTGGCCGCACGCCAAAGATCAACACAGAGCGTGTCGGGCGGGATCACTATCCACGCAACATGTTCATGCTGATGGCCGGTGGTGGCGTGAAGGGTGGCCAGGTTCTTGGGGAAAGTGACGAAAAGGGAACCCTGCCGAAGGGCGACGGTTTCAGTCCTGACGATGTGGCTGCCTCGTTCTACCATGCTCTTGGTATCCCTCACACCAGGGAATACAACACCTCCACGGGACGCCCCGTGATGATTGTCCGAGAGGGCAATGTCATTCCCGAGTTGTTTGCCTGACGTTCCTGCGAGGTCGTCTTCCCTGGCGTTCCTGCCTGACGACCGTTCCAGGCTCTCATCAAGCGGAAACATAAGTTATGGGAGGCTTCGGCCTCCCTTTTTCGTGCGCTGCCGCTCTGTGTTCAGGCGCTTGAGAGGCGTTTTCAATTGTGAAAATGGGGCGGATGCGCGCCGCGATCGTCGTTGACATTGAGACTCAGTCGCAATAACATCCTCGGACTCACTCAGAACCCTGCCCTCAGCTGTCCGCACGTAATGTCTGCCGACGAACAGTCTTCGGAAACTCCTTCCGAACAGCCTCCCGATGAAACGCCTGACGTTGCCTCACCGGCAATGGCGGACACGCTGTGTTATGCGTTTGAAAAGCTCTCAACGGGCTCGGATGAAGTGCAGATTACTTTCCAGGGGCAGATCTATCGCCTCCGCAAGACGCGGAACGGCCGTCTCATCATGACGAAGTGAGCGCTCGCTGGTCAGGTCGTTCGCAAGATCGATCGGTCGCGATTCGATTCCGTTGATGCGCTCTTCACTGCGTGCGGCTCGGTGGGCCGATGTAACGGCGACGACTGCGACTTATTTGCCTGCAATCTCATTGCCGGCACCTAGTTGACTGCAAAATCGAGGATCCGAATCGCGTGGCCTTTGCTGCCGGTATGCTTTTCCTGACCGACTCGAATTTCTAGCCGGTGTTCTCTGTCCGGCAGGCCGGAGCCCAGAATCACTGTGCGTGGATAATGCAGCCCGCGGCTGAAACGGTGATACAGGTCGCGAGTCTGCCATGGGCCATCGTCGATGCGAAATTCGAGTTGTCCGGCGTCAGGCCCGGCCAGAACAAAGACGCCGACCGCCGTACCGGACCAGTCCAGCGATGTGGCGGCCCCGGGAGTCGTGCAGTGCAGCAGCGGTCGTGACAGATAGCGAGACCGTTTGCCGCCAGGCAGCGTCGCCCAGTCAGGCTCAGAGTATGACCACTCGCCGCCGGCTGAGTCCTTCCCGGAGACAAGTCTCCCCGTCGTGAAGGCGTCGTCATTGAGCAGGTCTGCAGGCAACGGATGGGCGGCGGAGGCAGCCGCCTGTCTTCCGCTCCAGCCTGCCTGCAGTACGGCCGTCGCACAATCAGCCGCCAGCTGGTTTCCGACTGGCCCGGGATGCGTGCCGCCAAACTGTTTCCACGTCATCTGCTGTCGCTCAATCATTCGGCTCAGCACCTTCGGCAGAAAAACGGACGAGACGCCGTAGTGCACGGCCGTGTCTTCATGAGCGGACGCACTTTTGATGCGCTCGCCCTGCTCGAGCGTCTTCAGCATGCCGGGGTTCACGAAGTGTGTCATGACAATATCCGCCTCGGGGTTGTGCCTGCGGACTCGACGAATGATTCCCTCCATGCCAGCGATGCAGTCCTTTGCGGAGTGGGCCGCGTCCTGATCATCGTTGACGGCAAATTCCACGAACAGCAGGTCGACAGTTCCGTGGGACAGGACGTCTCGTTCCAGCCTGAAGGCGCCCGTGTGAGAACACGTGGAGGCGATGCCCGCGTTGGTGAACTGAAAGTCTGTGTCGGGAAACTGCTTCTTCAGCCATTGGCAGACCATCGGGCGATAACCTTCCATTTCTGTGATGGAGCCACCAAGGAATGCGACGTGTCCGGTTCCGGAGGCAAATTTTCGCTGGCTGTTGGTCAGCCTTCCGCGCAGGTACACAAAGTCACGATCCACCACGCGAACGGTGGGAGGGCCGTGCAGCCAGCCGAGTCTGTTCAGAAATGTATCCAGGCGGTAGACCGTGCGACGATACCATTGATCAGACTGATCTCGGCGTGCCGCGTTGTTCCCTTTGGCGGCGTTGAAAAAACCATGCGGGGCATTCGCATAGCTGACCACTTCGCACGCGTTACCTGCGGCCGTGGCCCGCCGTTCGTACTCCTTCACGGTTGCGATCGGCACCGTGGTGTCGGCTTCTCCGTGGAAGATAATTGTCGGGGGCAGATCGGCTCTGATGTGATGAATGGGAGAGATGTCCGCTGGCGGGACGCCCGTGCGTCTGGCAAGACTGGTGGACCTGTCGGCTGGAAATTCGAATTCAAACCCCTCGAGTGGGGCCAGCATCAGCGCGGGATTGAACAGTGCCAGCGCGTTGGGACGTGAACTGACCGACTGATCTTCATCGCTGGCCTCCAGTCCGGAAATGGCGGCCGTGCAGCAGGCGATGTGACCGCCCGCCGATCCGCCTGCGGCACAAATCCGGTGCGGGTCGATTCCCAGGCGGGAAGCATTCTGCCGCAGCCATCGTACGGCCGATTTGGCATCTTCCACACACGCGTCAGCTGTCACGCTGTGCCGGGAAGCAACGCGGTAATCTGCCGTGGCCGCCAGCAGTCCGCGTGATGCCAGATAACGGCAGTGAGGTTCAAACTGCGACGGGGAACCGGCCCGCCAGCCGCCTCCAAAAAAGAACACGACAGCCGGCCGGTTCTTTGTCTGCTGACCGTTCGTGAAGATCTGCAGCTTCAGCGGCACGTTCCCGACCGTTTTGTAGATGCTTTCTGTCGACTGCACCTCGTGAGAGTGTGGAGCGGTGGAGGCCGATGTCAGTGACTGGGCGCGTGTGGCGCTCAGGCACACTGATGAGACGATGAACAGCAGGGCAAGTCGTGTCATGAGAGCATTTCCAACAGTGACTAAGTCAGTGTTCGGACAGCAGACGCGATTGCCAATGGAATTACAAGTGCGTGCCACAGTTGCAGGGAATGCAGGGCCATCTAGAATCCGCCGCACTGTCCGCACCACAGGACACGAATTGATTCAGGAGGCTCTTTGATGCGCTCGGGCACAGGCGTGTGGGTTTTTGCAATCTTGGCGTTTACGAACTGTCCGCAATCATGCGGAGAGATTATTGCCTATGTCGACAATCCGGACCCGCTGACGAACGTGGATCGGCCGTTCGTGGCATTGCTGTCGGAAAGCAGTTGGTTCGCGGCTGAACGGGAGGCAAATTCTTTTGGCGGGCATCTGATCACGATCCGCAATGAAGCGATGAACGCGTGGGTCAATCAGGCGTTCTCCAATTTCCTTGGAACCAGGCGTTCTCTGTGGATCGGACTGAATGACGTTGACTCGGAAAACGATTTTGCCTGGACAGACGGCAGTCCGTCGTCGTACAGAAACTGGTTTCGCTCAGAGCCGAACAATACGAACGGCAACGAAGACTCGGTTTTGATGCTGCCGGATACCGGGCAGTGGAATGACGCAGACGGAACGCTCAGCATTGCCTTTGGAGTGGCTGTGACGGCAGTCATCCCCGAGGCTCGCACCGTAGTGCTCGTCTTTTTGCTCACGTGTGTCGCACTGGGCCGATGCTGGTCGCGGCGACGAAAGGCGAACGCAGCCCGATAGCAAAGCGACTACTGTCCACGTCGCCATCGCTGCAGCAGGCTGCGAATGGAAGTGGCAGGCCGTGGGTAGCCCCAGGTCGCGGCCAGCGCGTCGGCTGCATCTTCCGGATCGGTGATTTCGCCCCAGCCTCCGTTACGCAAAAAGGCGTGTGCAAATTCGTGAGCGATCACGTACAGCGAGAAGTCTTCCGGCAGGTCGTTCAGGCGAGGCTTCAGCACGACGCGACGAGACCCGTGCCCGGGCGGGCCTGGGGTTGGCATAAACAGTGTCCACCCTTTGCCCGGCTCATAGTTGTCTAGCGCGACTCCGAAACGCTCGTCCGTGACAAAGTCCTGTTGGACGTGCTCCGGCAGCGACGTCAGCACGGATCGCACACGCTGCTGCAACTGCGGATGCTGATCAAATGGTGCAAGGTAGATTTCGAACGACATACCACCGTTGTAGCACTCAGGTGCGTCCCGCGTCCACTGCTCCCTGCTCCTGCGGTATGACCTTGATTGTCGTCAGCGATCCAGGCGAATCATGGTTTGCCGCTGCATGAAGACGACCATCTGTTCGCGGTCATCCGGGTCTGGCTGCACAGAAACGATCTTCCAGCCGCGGCGTCCCAGATCCCCGAGACTGCTTCCCAGGAACGCCCCCTTTTTGGTGTCCTTTTCCATGTAGACGGTGCGGTATTCCATCTGAGGGGGAATCAGCGTGTCAAACAGGAATCGAGTGAACAGTTCTGCCGACCAGATTGTCAGAATCAGCAGGAACAGCTGTTTGTAACTCATGATGTCTTGCTCCTGATGTCGGTACGGCGGCCAGGTTCCGCACATCTGTCTGAGGCAGTGGCGGCGATGGTGTCAATGGTGGCGGACGCAGGCGACGCAGCGGCTGTCCCCATTTATGACATTTCGACCGGCCGCAGATTGGGACTCCTTAAGATCTGCCTGCACAGACTCTGGAATCTCAGGAATTGGGTGACGGAATGCACTCAGTAATCGTTCGTTCTTTGCTAACTTACCCACGCCGAACACCATGGACGCACAGCCTGCGTTCATGGTGTGGAACTGATCCTTAAACAGAGCAGACAATACCACCACAATGCCTCGCTACGACTTTAAGTCCATTGAATCCCGCTGGCAGAAATACTGGGAAGACAACGAAACCTTCAAGGCCGGCGATCCGTCTTCTGCAACGGAAAAGCTGTACGTGCTGGACATGTTCCCCTACCCCTCCGGCAGTGGGCTGCACGTCGGACATCCGGAAGGGTATACGGCCACCGACATCGTCTGCCGGCACGCACGAATGAACGGTCGCAACGTGCTGCATCCGATGGGCTGGGACTCGTTTGGTCTGCCCGCCGAAGAGCACGCCGTCAAGACGGGCACTCACCCTCGCGAAACGACGGAGAAGAATATTGGTACGTTTCGTCGTCAGCTGAAGATGCTCGGATTCAGCTACGACTGGTCCCGCGAACTGGCGACGACCGACGAGGACTATTATCGCTGGACGCAGTGGATCTTTTTGCAGCTGTTTGACACCTGGTATGACGCGGAGCATACCTGGACGGGGCCGGATGGAGAGCAGCGCGTTGGTCGCGGTCGGCCAATTGCGGAGCTGCCAATTCCTGATGATGTGGCGGCTGCCGGAGACGAGGCGGTCCGCCGCTATCAGGACAAACGCCGCCTGGCTTACATCAGTGAGGCGCCCGTCAACTGGTGTCCAGGGCTGGGCACAGTGCTGGCCAACGAAGAGATCGTCGATGGCAAAAGTGAAGTGGACGGACACCCGGTCGAACGCGTGGCACTGAAACAGTGGATGCTGCGCATCACCGCTTACGCCGACCGATTGGGCAGCGAGCTGGATGCGCTCAACTGGCCGGAAAGTATCAAGCTGCTGCAGCGCAACTGGATTGGCCGCAGTACGGGGGCGGAAGTCGATTTTTACATCGGCACTGAATCATTCGCCGACTGGACCAGTGCCCGAGGGCAGCAGGGCTGGCCGGAAGAGGCGTCCGACGACGTTCTGCGCGTCTACACCACGCGACCGGATACGTTGTACGGAGCCACCTATATGGTGATCGCTCCTGAGCATCCCTTTGTCGAGCGTTTGACCACCGCGGAGCAAAGCGACGCTGTGCAGTCTTACTGCCGGGCGGCGTCACTGAAGAGTGATCTGGATCGCACGGAACTGGCGAAGGAAAAGACGGGGGTGTTCACCGGCTCGTACGCCATCAATCCGGTGAATGGTCAGCAGGTTCCCATCTGGGTGGCTGATTACGTGCTGATCAGTTACGGCACAGGCGCGATTATGGCGGTCCCCGCCCACGATCTGCGCGACTTCGAGTTCGCTGTGACGTTTGATCTGCCCATTGTGCAGGTCGTCAAGCCACCCGAGTCATGGGAGCCTTCGAAGGACGAGAAGGCTGCAGCGGCGGAGGTCAACGGCGAACAGATGACCCCGTTTTCCGGTCGTGGCACGTCCGTCAATTCCGGAGATTTGACAGGTCTGCCGACCGATGAACTCAAACAGAAAATCACGGCGCAGCTGGATGATTCGGGACTGGGCCGATCTGCCGTGAACTACAAGCTGCGAGACTGGCTGTTCAGTCGACAGCGCTACTGGGGCGAGCCATTTCCCATCTGGCACGAACTGGACGCTGACGGCAATCCGACCGGCCTGATGCGAGCAGATGAACCAGCTGAACTGCCTGTGCTGCACCCTCACATGGACGACTTTCAGCCAACCGGCACGCCGGAGCCTATGCTGTCCAAAGCGGATGACAGCTGGCTGTACAAGACGGCCGAAGACGGCACCCGACTGAAGCGAGAAACCAACAGCATGCCGCAGTGGGCGGGCAGTTGCTGGTACTTTCTGCGCTTTTGTGACAACAAAAACGGCGAGGCGTTTATCGACCCTGCGCTGGAAAAGTACTGGATGCCGGTGGACCTGTACATTGGCGGAGCAGAACACGCCGTGCTGCACCTGCTGTACTCCCGGTTCTGGCACAAAGTCCTGTTTGACCGCGGTCATGTGTCGTGTCCGGAGCCGTTTCATCAGCTGGTCAACCAGGGGATGATTCTGGGAGACACGGACTACAGTCTCACCGCGGATGACTATGAGGCGAATGCGGAGCTGATTGCTGAACGCGGCCTGGATCCACTCCGAATTCGCACAGATGATGGCGAACGGGTGGCGCTTCGCAATCCCTCGGATGACTCCACAAAATACTGCCCTTTGAAGGACGACCAGATCGAAAAACGGGGCCGTTCTGTGTTCCTCAAGGGGACAGAACTGCAGTTAAGTGGCCGCACGGACAAGATGTCCAAAAGCCGTCGCAACGTCGTCAATCCTGATGACGTGGTGAAAGACTATGGCGCCGATTCGCTGCGTCTGTATGAGATGTTTATGGGGCCACTGGAGCAGGTGAAGCCCTGGAGCATGAAGGGCGTGGAGGGCGTGCACCGATTTTTGGGGCGCGTCTGGCGGATGGTCATTGACGATCGCGCCGAAGAGCTGGCGCTGCATGAGTCTGTCAGTGACGCTGATCCAACGGCTGATCAGCTGCGGGTGCTGCACAAGACGATCAAAGCCGTTGGTGACGATATCGGCAAGTTGAGCCTGAATACGGCCATCAGTCGGATGATGGAGTTCACCAACTTCATGTCACACGAAGACGTACGGCCCAAAGCCGTGCTGCAGCCGTTTCTGCTGCTGCTGTCGCCATTCGCGCCGCATATCGCTGAGGAACTCTGGGCAGCGATTGGCAACACGGACACGCTGGCTTACGAGCCCTGGCCGCAGTACGACGAGTCTCTGCTGGTGGAAGACACGATCGAGCTCCCCGTTCAGATCAATGGGAAAATGCGGGCCAAAATTCAGGTGGCCAGCGGGCTGGATCGTGAGGCCACACAGGCGGCTGCTGAGGCTGATCCCGCCGTGCAGAAACATCTGGCAGGCGGAAACGTTGTGAAAGTGATTTCGGTGCCCGGACGCATGGTCAACTTCGTTGTGAAGTGATCCGCTGCCATCGTGGGAAAGTCCGGCTGTACAGTGGACGAGCGTGAACGTAACCTGCTGTGGCTGCCCAGGGCAGCAAAACTGAATCACCGGCGTGGCACCACCAGGTGGCCTTCTGTCCCGTCGACTAACAGTGTCAGGAACCCCACGTGTCCCACACCATCACTCTCAAACAGACGGATCGTGATCTGCCGAAACACGTGAAGAATGGCTTTATGCGCTATTCGGAGTTTCAGCCACTCACTCAGGGCGGTGAGGCGATGCTCCAGACGTGTTTCGATGAGAACCTCGGGCGTACGGTCGTCATGAAGACACTGTTGCCGCAGCTCGCGAATCTGGAGGTCTACCGCAAGCGTTTCCTGCGTGAAGCCCGTGTGACGGCGCAGATTCCTCATCCGGCCACCGTGCCGGTGTATGAGATCAGTCGTGATCGGGAAAGCAACGTTTACTTCACGATGAAGAAACTGGACGGCCGCGACCTGTGCGACATTCTGGATCGTATTGCCGAAGGTGACGCGGCAACAAAAGAATCGTATCCGCTTGATCAACTGCTCAACGTATTGATTCACGTCGGCCAGTGTCTGGCCTACGCGCACACCATGGGCGTAGTGCATCGAGATCTGAAACCGGCCAATATTATGGTGGGCCAGTATGGAGAGATCACGCTGCTGGACTGGGGACTGGCCAAAGTCTGGGACATGGAAGACAACGACGAGATTGAAGAACTCGTCCGCAGTGGTCAGCAGCAGGTTTCGGGACGACTGACCGGACGAGGCGATGTTCAGGGGACGCCCTTTTATATGTCGCCTGAACAGGCGCGGGAAACGGCCGATGTGGACCAGAGAACCGACATCTACAACATGGGGATTATGCTGTTTGAGATTCTGACCAATCAGAGTTTCATGTCGGGGCGGAACTTCAAAGAGATCAAACGCAAGATTCTGGAAGACCCCGTTCGTTCTCCGGCCGACGTGCTGCCGCGCGGAGCCGTGGCGGCTGATCTGAATGCCATCTGCCTGAAAGCCCTCCAGAAAGAGCCCGAACATCGCTACGCCACAATGGAACAATTTGTGACAGATCTGCGCAATCAGTTGCTGGGCCGACCGGTGAGCGTGTATCAGTCACCGCCACTTGTACGTTGGCTTACATCGTCCAGTCGCAATCCCGTCAGCACACGCTCGCTGTTCTGGGTGGCGGTGGGCATTCTCGTGTGCCTGATTTTTCAGACGATTTGGCAGGCAGTCAATTGACGGGACCGCCCAGCCCTCGCAGACTTAGCGGAGCTGTTTTCCGCCTGCTTTGTGCAGGCTCTTTCCTTCCTGTTGGCTGGCCGAAACTATGTTGAGTCGTAACCTCTGGACGTGTCTTCTGATCTTTGCGTTTTCGCTGCCGCTGCATGCCGGGGAGTCTCGGACAGAGACCGTCAAACGCATCGGCGAAGTCGTTAAGTATCTCTCGTCGGATGAACTGGAAGGTCGCGGCGTTGAGACGGAGGGAATCGAAAAAGCGGCCACGCTTATTCTCGACGAGTATCGGGAGCTGGGTTTGAAGCCGGGCATGCCGGATGGCACTTTTCGACAGGCTTTCGACATCGTCACGGGCCCCGTCCGTGTCAGTGACAGTACAAAGCTGGTCATTATGGCGGGCGGTTCGTCCCGCGAGCTGAGCATGAAAAAAGAGTTTCAGCCTCTGCAGCGCGGCGGGAACGGTGAGTGCTCAGCCGAACTGGTGTTTGTCGGCTACGGAATTTCGTCCGACGAAGACTCCTACGATGACTACGCCGACATTGACGTTGAAGGCAAAGTCGTTGTGATGATTCGTCGCGAGCCACAACAGGGCAAAGTCGACGGCGCGTTTCGAGGGACGGAGACATCGCGGCACTCTTACATCGCCACGAAGGTGGAACTGGCTGTGAAGAAAAAGGCGGCGGCCATCATTCTGGTCAACGATCCGCATTCTGTGCCCGACGCCTCCAAAGACGATCTGACCTCACCTGGCGGATTCGACACGACGTCCGCCGGAATTCCGTTTGCACATGTCAAGCAGTCCGTGATTAATGATCTGCTCAAAACCAGTCCTGTCAGTGTGGATACAGCTGATGGTGCGAAAAAACTCGACAATCTGGCTGCGATTGCCGCCCACATCGATGCCACGATGACACCCGTTTCTCAGGCGATGGAAGGTGTCAAAGCGGACATCGTGACGGAATTTAAGTCAGAAGCCATCACGGCCTACAACCTCATCGGTGTGGTGGAAGGTGAAAGCGGTCTCGACGGGGAAGTCATCGTGATCGGCGGCCACTACGACCATATTGGATTCGGTGGTTACGGCTCTCGAGCGCGTGAACGCAAGGGCGAAGTGCACAACGGAGCAGATGACAACGCGACCGGAACAGCAGCCGTGCTCGAGATGGCTCGACGTGTCGCTCTTGGGCCAAAGCCCAAACGCACGATTGTCTTCATCTGTTTTTCGGGTGAAGAACGAGGTCTTTTGGGCAGCAAGCACTATGTCAAAGAGCCCGTGTATTCTCTGGACAAAACCGTGGCCATGCTCAATTTTGACATGATCGGCACGCTGCGAAACAACAATGTGGAAGTCAACGGCATCGGCACAGCGGAAGAATTCGCGAAGATTGTTGATGCCGTGGACGAAGAGTCGCCTCTCACGACCAAACGCATTGATTCTCCGTTCGCGGGCAGTGACCACCTGCCGTTTTATCAGAACGGCATTCCCGTCATGTTCTGCTTCACAGGGATCACGCCAAGGTACCACACGCCGGATGATGACTTTGAGACGATCAACGTCGAAGGTGTCGTCTCGGTCATTGACTTCACCGAAGGGATGATGCGTCACATTGATGATTTGCCAAAGCGACCCACATTTAAGGGCCGCGCTCGTACGAATCGGCGTCAGCGAAATCGCGTGCCATACCTTGGCGTTGTACCCAACATGGGGATTGACCAGGAAGAAGAGGGCATCCCGCTGCAGGAGATTCGTCGCGAAAGTCCGGCCTTTGCGGCAGGCCTGAAGACGGGCGACCATCTGCTGGCTGCTGGGGACACCTCCCTGAATGATTTTGGCGATCTGATCACCTTCCTGCGAGGCGCCAAAGGCGGTCAGAAGGTCACGTTTATGGTTAAACGCGGTGAGGAAACCATCGAGATCAAGGCCACTTTGGGACAGCCACGTTAGTCAGTGATGGAACAATCCAACTGCTACGACTTTCCCCAGTACTGGGACCTCGCCTTTGGTGAGGACACGAAACTCGAAGCCGATTTCGTTGAAGCTGCAGTACGTCGGTACTGCAGCTTTTCTTTGTCCAGAGTCTATGAACCCGGCTGTGGTGGTGGGCGGCTCGTCATGGAACTGGCGCGCCGCGGATATGACGTGACCGGCTGTGATCTGAGCGGGCCGTCCATTGCGTGGCTGCAGCAGCAGCTGAAGGCTGAACGTCTTTCCGCAGCCGTCAGCGTTGCCGACATGCGCGATCCGGTTCCCGCAGCCAGCCTGCACGACGCGGCTTACTGCTTCGTCAATACGTTTCGGCATTTGCTGACCGAGGAAGATGCTGTCCGGCATCTGCGGAGCGTAGCATCCATGCTGCGTCCGGGAGGACTGTATCTGCTGGGCATTCATCTGCTGCCACCGGACGCCGACGAAGAGGATGAGGAAGCATGGCAGGTTACAGCGGACGATACGACGGTTGATATGCAGCTGGTGGTGGCGGACTGCTGTCGCGAATCCCGTCTGGAGACGCTGCGTTTCACGATGTCAGTCCGACACGACGCACAAAAAGACCAGCCGAACGTCTTTCGTTCTGACTATCGGATGCGACTTTACGATGCCTCGCAGATCGCCTCACTGTTTGCCACTGTTGAGGAACTTCGGTTGCTGGATGTCTATGATTTCTGGTACGACATGACCGAGCCTCTTGCACTCAACGATGAACTGGCAGACGCCGTGTTTGTTCTGCAGCGCGTATGACGGACCGAGCACTGCCAGGCGGGAACCAGCATGCAGCAGATTGATGACCTTGATGAATTTCGCAACTGGCTGGCGGGGCGCCCCGTCAGCTCACCGGCCGCCATTCAGGACCTGAAGCTCACAGAGCTGTCGTCGCTGATCACGCAGCATCACTATGCCGGTTCGTTGTTTCTGGGCTGTGAAATTGACAATCTCACAGCCGGCTACATTACGTCGACTGGTGGCACGGTGATTCCTGACGATCGCAGTTTTCAGTTTGCCATCCACCGATCGCGACTGTACACCGCCGACGAGCTGTTCGCCGGATTTAATGCCGATGACCCTAACGGCTACCTCAACACGGTAGACTATGCGATTTATCGGGAGTACCTGCATGAAGGCAAACGCAACACGCGCATGAGCGTGAGCCTGGCCCGCAGTCTGCATGACCACTCAATCACCGAGGCGCTCGATCAGCTGATCACAGGACGCAAAGTGGTGGCCGTGATGGGAGGGCACGGCATGGAACGCGGTGATGACTTCTATCTGCGCATCGCCCGCATCGCCCGTCAGCTGACGCGTGATGGATTTACGATTGCGACCGGCGGCGGCCCGGGGGCGATGGAGGCCGCTCATCTGGGGGCGTGGTTTTCGACGCGTGACGATGAGCAGATGCAGCAGGCGATCGAGATTCTCCGTGTTCGACCAGACGGGGCAAAGCCCGGCAAAGAGTATGCGGACGCGGACTGGCTGCACCGCGCTATGAAAGTACGCGAGGCGTTCCCGCTGTCTGAGGAAGATCAGAGGCTGTCAGTCTCTGTCGGCATTCCCACGTGGTTTTACGGGCACGAACCTCCCGCCCCCTTCCCGACTCATATTGCCAAGTACTTTGCCAACAGCATCCGTGAAGACGGACTGCTGGAGATTGCTCATCACGGCGTGATTTTCTCCCCAGGCAGCGCGGGGACCACGCAGGAGATCTTTCAGGATGCGGCGCAGAATCATTACGGTTCGGTCAGTGTGATTTCTCCCATGATCCTGTTTGGCGTGGAACACTGGACGAATGTCCGGCCGGTCTGGCCGTTGCTGCGGGAGGTGTCACAGGGGCATCGCTACGGAGAGATCGTTTCTCTTACGGATGATGAGGCGGACGTCGTAGACCAGATTCGCACGTTTGATCCAGCGAAGTACACGGTCAGCTGACGCCGCGATGAGTCGTCCGGAGATGGGCCGCACATCTGCTGGATCAGCCCAGCGGGATCGTCAGTCCGTCATAGCCGGGTTCAAAGCCGTCCGGAAGGCGGTGACTGAGTTCGTCGTAGTCCAGATCGTGCGACATGTGCGTCAAAATAGTGCGGCGAGCGCCCAGCCGCCGGCCCCATTTGACGGCCTGATCAACACTCAGGTGCGTGGGATGGGGACTGTCGCGCAGGGCGTCAATGATCAGGACATCCAGTCCCTGCAGCTGTGCTTCGCTGTCGGCAGGAATGGTGGAAACATCTGTGCAAAAGGCCACGTTATTGAATCGGTATCCGAGGATCGGCAGATTGCCGTGTTTCAGTCGCACGGGCAGGACGCTCTGTCCCAGCACGTTCAGTTCTGTGCCGGGGCTGATGGTGTGAAACTGCAGACGCGGGGCGGCAAAGCGATGGCTGTGGGTGGCCGGGTCAGTAAAGGCGTAGTGGAACGTCTTGCGGATATCCCGTTCGACGTCTGCTTCGCAGTACAACGGGATATGTCCGCGGACTGTTCGGGCAAATCGCTCCTCGTCAAACGCTTCAGCAAACTTTTTCTGAGCCGCTTTGCGGAGCTTGTGTTCCAGCCGAAAACCAAAAATTCGCAGGTCGTCCAGCCCCATGACGTGGTCGGCGTGAGCGTGAGTGTACAGGGCCGCCTGAATCAATCGGGCCTGGCTGGCCAGCAATTGCAGTCTCAGTTCCGGGCCCGTGTCGATCACCAGTTCGCCCTGCGGGGCGCGGACAAGGACGCCCGACCGCAATCGACGATTCCTGACATTCGTTGACGTGCACACCGGGCAGTCGCACCCCACGACCGGGACGCCAATACTGGTTCCGGTTCCCATCAGTGTCAGGCTTGTGGCCGGTTGCCCTTCTGATTCCTCCACGTTACTGATCCAGTTATCAAAATCCGCTGCTGCTGTGTTCCCTTCGATGATAGACGCTCAGCAAAACGCTGGCAACTTTTGACTCACGCGACGCAGGACGTCCTGGTGGGAACGCGGCCTGAAGCCAGCGTCCACTTCAGTTGTTTGCCATCCAGACACTCAGCCCTTAGGCTCCTGGCATCGTCGGGCGGTTCACAACCGCCCGCTTGCCGCCCTCCCTGTGAGTTAGAGGAAAACGCGTGAAGCTCTGGAATACTGCCTGTGCTCTTTTGAGTGTTGTGTGTCTGGCGAATTCCGTGTCGGCCGGGAAACTGGCGGGCACTCGCCCCAACATCATTCTTGTGATGACCGACGATCAGGGGATGGGCGATTTGTCATGCATGGGAAATAAGGTCCTGCGAACACCGCACCTTGATCGCTTTCACGCAATGTCGACACGGCTGACCGATTTTCACGTCAGTCCCACATGCGCGCCGACCCGCTCGGCCATTTTCAGTGGTCGTCATGAGTTTCGTAACGGCGTGACTCACACGATCAAGGAACGCGAGCGCATGGCGCTGTCGACTGTGACGTTTCCGCAGCTGCTGCAGGAGGCTGGGTATCAGACGGGGATCTTCGGCAAATGGCATCTTGGCGACGAAGACGCCTACCAGCCGTACAGTCGAGGCTTCACAGAGACGTTTATTCACGGCGCCGGAGGCATCGGCCAGTCTTATCCCGGCAGTTGCGCCGACTTTCCACCCAACCGGGAACGCAGCGGGCGATATTTCGACAATGCCATTCTGCACAACGACACCATTGTGAAAACAAAAGGGTTCTGTACGGATGTCTTTTTTAAGGCGGCTCTGGGGTGGATCAAACAGCAGCATCAGGCAAAGCAGCCATACTTTGCCTACATCGCTCCCAATGCGCCGCACGGACCGATGATCGCACCGGAGAAATACAAAAAGCGATTCGCAGATCTGGGGTGGGACGGCAACACCCAGGGGCGATATGGCATGATCGAGAACATCGACGACAACTTCGGTTTGTTGATGAGCAAGCTTGATGAGTGGCAGGCCTGGGACAACACTCTGGTGATCTTTATCACTGACAACGGGCAGGCGGCCCGCAGTGGTAAGCTCAATGGGCAGCGAGTTCCCATCTTCACGGCAGGTTTCAAAACAGGTAAAGGGTCGCCTTATGAAGGAGGCACGCATGTGCCCGCGTTTCTGTTCTGGAAAGGAAAGCTGGGAACGGGTGTGGATGTGCCCGCTCTGACGTCACACCTGGATTTCTATAAGACGTTCTGTGAACTCGCTGGAGCAGCAATTCCTGACAACGTACAGGAAATTGACGGGCGCAGTCTGCTGCCGCTGCTGGAGAATCCACAGACCGTATGGGCCGATCGGGCGCTATTCGTGCACAAAGGTCGCTGGGAAAAGGGCGACAATCCGGACACCAGCCGCTACCGTGACTGTGCTGTGAGAACGGCCCGCTGGCGATTCGTTAACAACAAAGAACTGTTCGACATCAGCGCAGATCCTTACGAATCAAATGACGTGGCGGCTGAACATCCTGAGGTGATTGCCGATCTTCGAGCGAAATTTGATCAGTGGTGGGTTAAGACGCTGCCACTGATGGTGAACGAAGACGCCACGTTCAGTCCCGTCCAGCCCCAGGCTGTTCGCTATGAAAAGCAGCTGCAGGAACGCGGGATACCGGACTGGGTGGAACCCGAATTGTGATTGTGACGGCATTCATCTGACAAAGGACACGCTGTATGGCCTGGGAAACAAATGGTCCGGTCGTCGTGCCGATTGATTTTTCCGGAATGTCGATTCCCGCACTGCAGGCGGCCCTGCAGATGGCTTCGCAGCCAGATCAGATTCACGTGGTGCATGTGGTGATTGAGCTGGATCAGATCGCTCCCGGTTCCCATCACCTGTCGCTCCCCAGTGATGAGGATCGTCGCCAGGTCGTTCATGAGCACTTTTCGTCCTACCTGTCCGAAAACCGGATCGAAGGCGTTCGTCAGGTTGTGCTGGAAGGTCGTCCGGGCACGGCTGTTCCGGAATACGCGACACGAATCGGAGCGGAATTGATCGTCGTGCCTTCACACGGGTATGGCGGTGTCAAACGAATGTTGCTTGGCTCTGTCGCTGAACAGATCATTCGTCGAGCAGATTGTCCCGTCTTTGTGCTGCGAAGACGGGACGCGGAGTAACGCGGAGCTGTTTCCGTTCATTAATCAACCAACCCCAGTTGAAGGGCCCTGTTATGAAACTCTCACGACGCCGATTTTCGCAGACACTCGCGGCTTCCGCCGCCGCCACCGTTGCCCCGACCGCCTTTGCTTCTGTTGCCGGCGATGCCTCGCTGAACGGAAAACTCCTGAAGACCCTGAAGATTGGCATGGTCAAAGTGGAAGGCGGGCTGGTCAAAAAGTTCGAGGCCGTGAAAGCGGCCGGTTTTGACGGGATCGAAATGAATGCCCCCGGAATGGATGTGGCGGAAACCAAAAAAGCCATTGCCGAAACCGGACTGCCGGTCGACGGGACCGTCAACTCCACCCACTGGCAGGTGCGGCACACGGATCCCGGACCGGACGTCCGGGCCAGGGCGCTGGAATCACTCAAGCAGGCGCTGCGAATGACACACGAAGTGGGTGGTGATACCGCGCTGCTGGTGGTGGGCCATGGCAAAGATGGTGACGAAGAGGAAATCTGGAAACGGTCCATCGCCAACATCGAGCAGGCCATTCCTCTGGCGGAAAAGCTGAAAGTCCGGATCGCGATTGAAAATGTGTGGAATCACTTCCTCTATGATCATCAGGGCGATTCCTCCCAGACCGCCGATAAGTTTGTGCGGTACGTCGACGAACTGGATTCTGAATGGGTGGGAATGCAGTTCGATATTGGGAATCACTGGAAATACGGCAGCATGGGCGACTGGATTCGTCAGCTGGGTTCGCGAATTGTTAAGCTGGACCTGAAGGGATTTTCCCGAGCTCAGAACAAATTCACCAAAATCACCGAAGGCGATCTCGACTGGGCGGACGTTCGCAAAGCTCTGCTGGAAATCAAGTTTCAGGGCTGGGCGGCTGCCGAAGTTGGCGGCGGAAACCTGGATCGGTTGAAGGAAGTGTCCGCCAACATGGATAAAGCGTTCGGACTGACCCCAAAAGCATGACAGAACTGATTAATGACCTGCAGGCCGCGGTTGCCAAATACGAACTGCAGGTTGCCGAACCGGCGCAGCTGCAGATATGCCGCTATTGCGAATTACTGTGGGACTGGAACCGCAAGATCAATCTGACGCGCCACGAAGACATGGAGACGTTCGTGGCTCGAGATTTGTTTGACACGCTCCGGCTGTCTCCATTCATCCCGGCCGACTCGACGGTCCTGGACATTGGATCAGGTGGCGGCGTGCCCGGCATCCCGCTGGCCATTACGCGTCCGGGACTGAAGGTGGACCTCGCGGAGTCTGTGGGCAAGAAAGCCCGCGTGCTGGATTCGATCGCCCGACGTCTGGGGCTGAAAATGCGTGTCCATTCGCAGCGAGGGGAAAAAGTGCTTGCGAATGAATCGTACAACGTGCTGACGATTCGCGCGGTGGCATCACTCCGCAAGCTGCTGTTCTGGTTTCAGAAAGTTCCCAACGCGTTTGACTCGATGCTGCTGATCAAAGGGCCCCGCTGGCAGCAGGAATTTGCCGAGGCTGCTGAAGAGGGGCTGACAGAAAATGTGGCCATCGAAACGCTGGCCAGTTATCGCTCGCCCGGGCATGACGGGCAGAGCGTGATCCTCTCTGTCAGCTTTGGAACGGACTCCAGCGAACCGCCGGCATCCCCCACGCAGATGTAGCTTCTCAGGTGGACGACTGTTTATTGTGGAGAACCGGCATCGACGGCCGTTTTGTCCGCTCCGGGCGCTCGAACCGATCCGGTCACGACTGTGCCGCACTCAGCTTCCCGATACAGGACACTAACGATACGAAAGCCGAGCGACTCGTACATAGAGACGGCCACGCGATTCAGGGCAGTCACTTCCAGCGTCGCCAGATCATTGCCGGCCTGCCAGAAGCCCTGCAGTGCTTTTTTGACGAGCGCTTTGCCGAGTCCCAGGCCGCGGTGCTCCGGCACAATGCCCACATTCTGAATGGAGCCGACTCCACCGGAGCGACTGATTCCCTGAATGGTGCCGCAGTCCTCCGCGGGCCACGACAGCTCCGGCTGAAAAACCAGCAGCCAGGTGGCGGCCGGCAGAAAGCGGGGCTGGTTGGAAATCTCGGTGATGAGACGTCGACAGCCTTCAATCTGGCTCAGGCAACTGAAAACCCGCCCGTCAAGATCTTTGCGAAACGAACGCCACTTCACCTGAGCGTGGCGTTCCCGCAGCAGGGCGCGCCAGTTCAGCCACCGGTAGCCTTCCGGAAGCGGCGGATCATCAAGGTCGATCCTCTGGAGATCGACTTCCATCCGAAATCGCTTAAATCTCTGTGCTGACATGAATTGGCCGGGGAAGAGGACTGACGACCCCATTTTATAGAGGGGGCATCTAAAAGTTGAATCCAAAATCTGCCCTCCTCGGGCAGACTGGCCAAATCATGTCCGTCAACTCACCCCTATTCCTGTCGCTGGTGAGGACGACCGAGTGCCGATTTGCGGCGTCCGGCCGTTTATTAAAGCCGGATCGTCACCGCGCAAAGCGGGATGGCGGTGCGTGGATGTCCGCCACAGAGATCTCAGGCTGGCCCTAGTCGCCGAATCCCAGAGCGCCCAGCCAGCGGCGATTCTTGGTCCCGCCGTTCCTGACCGATTTCAGATCGCCCACAATTCGGCCTTCCGGACCGATTTCGAGCCCCAGGGCCCGGGCGTTGGATTCGAGGATTTGCCGTGTATCTTCCAGGTGGGACAGCTGTCGGGAAATGCGGGCGCGTTCCAAAGAAAGCTCCAGCTCACCCAGTCGTGCCTGCTCGTCGAGAGTCTTCAGTGTTGCACGCACCTGGTTGGCAAGTTCTTCGGGCATGTCGTCGGCATTTGCACGGAGGTCTTCCGGCGTCAGTGAAATCGTCGCCTTTTTCTCAGCCCGTGCCGACTGCACCAGTCGGGAAATCACGCGTTCCTGATCGAGCAGCAGTTTTCTCAGCTGCTCCGCGTCCATCTGCAGAATTTCAGCGTGGGGGACCAGGTCGTACTGCACGTCGTAAGGCAGGTCGTCTTCTTTCGGTGGCGCCTCTGCTTCCGGGAGACTCTCTGCTTCCGGTACGACCGAAGCATCGCCTTTCAGAAGGGCCGCCTTGATCTGATCCCAGCACTGTTCCTGAGAGGCCTGCGGCTGTGCATCCGGGTCTGGCGTTTCGTCATTGTCCAGAGCCGTGGCCTGACCGGCCTCTGGCACGGGCAGCGACGCGGAGTCCACTGTTGGGCCGCTGGCGGAACGATTGGCAAACTGCAGATCAGCCACGGCCAGTTGCAGCCCCTGCAGGGCCTGGGTGAGTCCGACCAAAGCTTCGCTCTGCTGTCGCAGCGTGGCATTGATGGGAGTCAGAGCATCCTGAATATCGGTCGCCTCGTGGTCCGCTCCGCCACGCTGAGGTGACGTGGACTCCGTCCGCTCCGCTGTCGCATCTGTTGCCTGCCGGTCAGCAGGTTCCAGCTCGGCCAGCATGTGTTCGATGGCAACATCCAGCGTCTGGCTCACGTCGCTGGCCGCTTCACTTTGCTCGTTCTGCGCAGTGGCAGGCGGCATGTCGGAAGCGTTTTCGTTGAGGGACGTACTGGGCATGGAGCGCGGGATGCAAAATGAAAGACAGGGGACCAGCACGCTACCCTAGGTCACTTGTGGTTCACTGTTGGGCGGGTTGAGATTAGCCGGTAGGATTCGCTGGCGGCCTCCGTCTGATTATTCAACTTGAATCGATTTTGTGGACAGACACATGCAGGACACACCCCAGCCCGACGGTACGAATGACAACGTGCAGCGGCTGATTCTCAAGTCCCCGGCGTTTGAACGCGGCAGGGTTGAATTTCAGGTTGGCGATATGCCCGTCGTTCTCGGGCGTGGCAAGCACTCGGATATCCGCATCGATGACGATTTGCTGAGTCGGCGCCACGCGGAACTGCGTCTCAACGCGCAGGGCCTGTTCGAGATTCACGACCTGGATTCAACCAACCTGACGATTGTGAACAAACACGACGTTACATCCCACGTATTGCAGGATGGCGATCAGATCCTGCTGGGGGATACCGAGATTCTGGCTCAGGTTGAGATGCCTGCCAGCGAACTCAACGATCAGGTGACCCGTGATCTGACCATTGCTCCCGGGCAGGATGACGAGACGATCGGCAATTAGCAGGACGATTGCTGGCGCATAAAAAAACGTGGCGGCCCTGTGAGGCCACCACGCTTCGGGGAATTCCGGCAGGCATCCAGCACTCCGGAGTCAGACGACGGGTCCTGCGAGAACGTCGTCTGTGAACGCTATTTGTCGCCGCTCACTTTCTTCATGGCTTTCAGTCGCTTCTCCATGGCGGCCAGACGTTTCTTCAGCTTCTCCAGTTCGCTTTTGAGTTCTTTGGAGCCGTCCACATTCAGATCAATCATCTGAATGTCTTCCACAGCACCATCAAGGATGTCATCAATTTCGATGTCCATCCCTTTGTCAACGTTACCCCGCATCCGGATGCCGGGCCCAAAGCGACGAATAATGAAGTTGCCCTGCTTGTCCTGCAGTTTGTTCTGAATGTCTTCCATGTCGATGTTCAGATTCACGTCCTCGTCATCCATGAGCAGAATCTGCTCCAGGCCCACAGGGAAGCCCATCGCGGCCACTGACGCGGTTGTCTTTTTGGGCGTGATCTCCACTTCTTCCTTCATGCCCTTTTTCATGACCTGGAACTTCAGCGCGGCTCCCTCAGACGCCTTTACGGCTGTGATCAGGTCGTCCAGTGAAGACAGCTCCTGATCGCCGACGGCCAGGAGGATGTCACCGTTGCCAATGCCCGCAGCGGCGGCCGGCAGCTTTTCTGAGACCTGCGTGACAACCAATCCCGTTTCGCCCAGGTGCAGGTGACTTCGCAGGACGTCTGAGGCGGGTTCGCAGCCCACACCAATCATGAAGCGTTCTTCCGCCGCTTCATCGCTTTTGAACAGGAACGACATCTGGTTGTCGCCGTTGAAGCCAGGCAGCTGCAGCTGTTCAAAGCCTTCAGGCAGCTTATCGTTCAGGTCGAATTCCTGCTTTTCACCATCCGGTCCGACGATCACAATTTTGCCGGTGACGACTGACTCTTCGGTTGACTCTTCGCCGTCATCTTTGGACAGAGAGTTAACGTTGATGCGAACTGTTGCCGAGCCGGACTTCTGAATGACTTCTTCTTCAACCTTCTCGTCCTGAGCCATTGCCGGACCGGCGGCCAGAACGGCTGCCGACAGCAGCATGGAGATTCCTCGTTTCATTGTCTTACCTTCCTGGGGGGATGTTTGTTATTGCAGGTTCTGTTCGATGGAAAGTTCTTCCACAGGCACGAGAAGGAGTTCGTCTCCCATCTGCACCTGTATGTAGCGAATGCGAGAGCGCGGTGCGCGCGATCCCATGCTCTCGGTCCACTGGTTTGTCTGTTGCCGGAAGCGTTCAAACGACGACATGAATTCGGGAACATTCGAATAAACGGGAAGTTTTCCCTGCACCGTTCCGTCTGTTTCCAGCCATGCAGATCCTGGCTGATTGCTCACTGTTCGACTCGCCATGGACTCTGGTGGTGGAACCGGGCTGGCCTGGGAATCACTGCCAGTCGCATCTGACGCGTCGGTCGCCGCCACAGCACCCTGCGCTGCTGCGTCACCACCGTTACGGCGCTGGTATTCTCCCGCGCCAATCACGCCCAGGAGAAAGACAACGCAGGCCGTCAGGACCATCGAGATGGCCGGGTGGTGAAACCAGTGACCCGCTTTGGGCTGTGCTGACGACACTGGTGCCGAGGGGCCCGCCGACCCGGCGGTGGTCGTCGGTTGAAATTCCTCTCGGCAGGCGGCTGCAAACAGCTGCTCTTCCATGTAGGTGCAAGCCAGCGTTTTCCAGCCGTCCTGCGACTGGTCGAGTCGTTCGATCAATTCGCCACGTTCAGCCGGCGAACATTCGTTGTCGACACATCGCTGAATGAGGATTTCTTCTCGAGGATCAAGCATGAGTCTTACTCCGATCAAGAGAAGCCAGCAGGCCTCTCAGCTGTCGGCGAGCTTTCGCCAGCCGGTATTCAACGGTGTCTTCCTTGATTCCGAGGTGATCTGCCAGCTGGCGGTAGGTCCAGCCTTCTGAATATTTGAGCATCAGGATCTGGCGATCCAGTTCATCCAGCTTTTCGACACCCTGCTGGACCTGCTGTCGCTCTTCGGCCGCCAGGACCCGAGCGACGGGATCAAGTGTTTCCAGTGTCTGTCCGACCGACGGGTCTTTGACAATACGGTCTTCGAAGTTGCGGCGACGGCCACGGGTACGGCGATACATCAGCACCTGTTTGACGGCCACCTGGTACAGCCATCCACTGATGCGGTTGATCTCAGCCAGCGAATCCTTCTGCTTGACAAGTGCCACCGCAATGTTCTGCATAATGTCATCGACAGCGTCAGATTCGCCCACACGACTGCGCACGACGGTCCGCAGCCAGGATTCGTTCTCAAGAAACAGGATTTGTGGGCTCATGAATCAATCAGCCGGATGTTGCGTTTTGGTATTCGTTGCCGAATCCGGATCCAGCCGGCAAAAAACCCGCCGTTTTTATCAATGAATTGAGATTCCCGCAAAAATTTCTCGCCAACAAGCCCATTTCTCGCGTGGGCCCGATGGCCCCTGGGGCGTCACATGGGCCAATTGAGGCAACATTTTGGGATTATCCGCGGTGCCCATCTTGCGTTTATTTCGCAGTGTGGTAAGTCTGCGCGTTCTAGGATGTCGTGGCGTTCTCGATCGGCTGTGGGTGAGTTTTCCCAGATGCGAAGAGATTCTGCCGATAACAACTTTCACACGCCATTGTGGCTGTTACCAGCAAACTGAGGGAGCGAAGGCGCCAATGTCAGCTCTGAAGACGAATTTTGGCTCGATTGTCCGCCGCTGCGTTTCGTGCGTTGTACTGACGTATGCTCTGGCACCAATTTTGTCCGCACAGGAAACCCCTGTCCCCGCGGCTCCTGCCGACGCAGCCGCAGCCGATCCGCTGGCCAATGAGTCTGGTGTGGAATCTCGTGTGGCCAATGATGCGTCCCGACTGGGGCAGATGATTGGTGGTGAAGCGGGTGACACTGTCGACGGTCTGGTCAATCGGATGTTTGACGCGTCGCTGCCTGACGCTGACCGCATTGAAGCGACCAACAGACTCAGCGAACTTGCCCAGACGCTCGACCAGGCAGATCCTGCGATGCGATCAGCGAATCGACAGCTGATGCGTCGCGTTCATCTGGTCACGGCAGCGATGACTGCGGTGGCCGAACTGCCCGCCGACAGCCCTGCTCGCCCACTGGCGGAGAGCCTGATTGTGCGTGCTTCTGTTGACTTCGAAAACAGCACGGGAGACATTCACGCGGCCGTTGCTCGGCGTGACTACTCGGCTTTGAAGAATCAGTATCCGGAAGTTCTGGCGCACATTCGTCCTGTGATCATGCAGGAATACTTCAACTACAACATTCACATGGTGCTGTCGGAACCCATGCTGTCACGACTGGTTTCCGATCATCGCTCGGAAACGGGTGATGTGGCGGACTGCATTCTGGGTGCCTGGGTTACGGGCTGTCAGGTCACCGACACCGATGTCACGGCGGACATCAAGCCGTCCAGCGGTCGCGCTCAGTTCAATCTGATTGTCAACGGTCGAACGGTATCGGACACTCAGGGCCGAAAATCGCCAGCCACGATTTACACGCGTGGCAATCATCGCTTTACCATCACGAAGCCTACTTACTTTGACGGAGAAACGTTTGGCAGTGGTCCGGCGCGGATGGACGTGAATGCCCGCAATCAAACAGTGGGCATTCGGACGGACTTTGATCGCATTCCCATCGTTCGTGGTATTGCCAAGAGCATCGCGGCGAAAGAAGTGGCGGCGAAGAAATCGCAGGCGGAAGCCATCGCGGCCCGTAAGCTGGCGGACGAAGGTCTGCCTCGATTCGAAACCGAAGTCGGACAGAAGTTTGCCGAAGCCAACGACATGATTCAGGGCACGCTGCTGAAGAATCTGCGTGATAAAGGGGTCGCGCCCAGTTCGTTCAGTGCTCGTTCCAGCGAAACGCACTGGGCCCTGAGTTCACGGACGATGCCGCCTGGTACTTTGGGCGGGACACCGCCGCCGTTTACCCCGGTACCTGCCAGGGGCATTGCCATTCAGGTGCACGAATCGGCTCTCAACGCCGCCATCAACACGCTCGATATTCGTGGACGCATGACGATTGACGAAGTCATCGGGCGAATCGAAACCGCGCTGTCGGACTTTCTCGATCGCCCGGTGCAGTTGCGAAATGAAGGTGAAACGTCAGAGGATA
>JANSXP010000135.1 GCA_024742875.1 Planctomycetaceae bacterium
CGAAACGTATTACCAGGGGCGTTGTTCGCGTCATGTATGGACGTGGATCTCAAAGACAGACGCGAGCCGGTCGCTGTCAGGCGTGACAGTTCCAGATTGTACTCGTGCAGATCCTGCTTAAAGGCAGTGGCTCCGCCAGCGGAAAACGGGTTGTTATACCGCTGGTCGTTGTTGCTGAAGTAGCTGGAGGCACGCAGCTGAGTATCAAAGGCACTCAATGCGGCCTCCTGACTGAAACGCGGATCAGAATGACGCAGGGCACTGGCGTAACGAGACTGAATCCGATCAGGGTTCGTGAGAATGGTACCACCCAGTTCGCGCAGCACCTCAGAATTCTTCAGGGCAATTCGCAGCACCTCATCCAGCGTCAGATCACGGTAGGAAATGGAGTCCAGTTCCTGTCGATACCGCACGGTGACTGGCGCTGTGGTGAGCGCAGCTGAGTGAATGTGGACAGAGGGGTGATCCACCTGGTGGGTGATGCGATCGACGGCGGTTGTGTCGTTCCCTGCAGTTTCCTGCCAAACCTGCTCTGAGCGGCACCCCGCCAGAATGGTGCTGACGATCAGCAGTAATCGGCACGGAAAACGCAGGGCGGTGGCAGGCACAGGGGAAGTCGGGCGTCCGGCTGCCGCGCACGGACCGTGCGCGGCGCAGCGGCTGTTGCCGGCACCAGCAGGTGCATTCGCACTGACTTCCTGTCTATGCTTGCGAAACATTCAGGCCATTCCGTTCGGCCGGTAAGGGAACAGCAAAGATGGCTGTTCCTGAATTGAATTCCTAAAAACTGTTTCGACGTTTGCAGGCCGGCAGCGACGGCAATTGCGTTTCGCTTACTGGTATTCGCCTATGACTTGACCGCCCGACTGCAGACAGAATTCGGGATCCTCCTATCTTGCCTGACCTGCAGAATAAGAGCACACATCACGGTTGTTGCAGACAGATCTGCTGAATCGGCAGCACTGGTGCAGGACGTTTGCCCGATAGAAATTCTGGGTTTGTTGTGACTTTCCCGTGAGTTGGTTAAAGCGTCATGCCCAGCGACTGGCTGGAAGATTTTGAAGTCCGCCTGGAGGCCCTTGCGCAATGCGCACGCCGGCCCGGCTCTGTGCTGCCTGATGTCCTGCATGCCTGCCACCAGGCGTTTGCCGTGCTGGCAGAGGGGACCGCCGTAGATATCTGTCTGCAGCACGCTGACACGCTGGAGATCACTGGAACCACACAGCCACAGCGGCCGTCGTATAGCGATGAGCTGCTGCGTCGGATTGCAGCGGCGGGACAGGATCCAGCCACCACTGACTTTCGAGACGATTCCCCATGGCTGGGGACTTGTCTGCTCGGTGGCCATCGAACCCTGATCTGTGTTTTTCATTTCGAATCGCTGGTGGTTCCTGCGTCCAGCTGTCACGAGGCAATCGGGGCTCTGACAGATTCCGTCGGGCAGTTTGCCAGCCGCATGCTGCTGGATCGTGCTGATGCGGCCGCACAGACGCAACAGCGTCTGGCCACTCTGGCGGCGTCGATGGCCGGCTGCAGCCGAATGGAACGGGCGGCTGTGATCGCGGTGACAGATGGTGCGAATATCGTTACAGACTGTCGGATTTCCCTGCTGCGATCTCACTCCGAACGCCCGGAACTTTTGGCCATCACGGGCGCCAGCCAGGCTCCGCCGCGTAGTGCCACGACAGCCGCCCTGCAGGCGGCCGCATTGAACCCGCTGGCTGTGGATGACGCCGACTGGCTCGACCCTGCTCAGGATCTGCCTGCGGGAATGTCAGCGCTGACTCAGGGGGGCGTACGGCGGCTGATGGTTCTGTCCGCTGAGGGCCCGCTCATCATGATTGTCGAATCGTTTGACGATCAGCGCCTGCCTGGGGTTGCCGAGGTCAGGCAGCTGGCCCGCACTGTGTTGATGGGGATGAGCCGATTTCCTCACGGCCTCAGCCGATGGACGCGTCGTGGTCGATGGCTCCGCTATATCGCTGTCACAGCCGCTGCCGCCGTGGCGCTGCTGCTGATTCCGACGGACTTTGAAATTGAGGTGCAGGGCCGCGTGCAGCCAACGCGCTGGCAGCGTGTCTTCGCTCCGGATGACGGCACCATTGATGCTGTCATGTTTGACAATGAATCAGACGTTGAGAACGAGCAGCCGCTGTTTGAAATGAGCAACCCGGACTATCGTCAGGAGCTGGGGAAAACGCTGGGTGATATTGAGACGACACTGACAGAACTGGCGGCGGCGAAAACACGTCGTCTGTCGGGCACTGATCCGACAGCCAGCGCAGATGAGCAGATGCTGACGGCGCGACTGAGCAGCCTGGAGGGAACGCGCGACCTGCTGCAGGAACAGATCGATCAGCTGCAGGTGTCCGCACCGTTCGATGGCACCGTGTTTTTGCACAACGCGCGGGAAGATCTGACCACCCGTCCGGTTCGTCGCGGTCAGATGCTGCTGCGGGTCGTCGCCAAAGACACGAGCTGGCAGCTGGAACTGGATGTTCCGGAAGACGTGCGGGGGTATGTGTGTGCCAGTCGGAAGGACAGTGATGATCGCGTGAAGATCGACTATCTGGTCCGAGCCGCATCTGACAGTTCGCATGAGACAACGCTGCAGTCGATCGACGGATCCATCAGGCTGGTGGATTCGCAGCTGATCTGTCGGGCCGTGGCACCCGCTGATGGTCTCCCGCCCGAACACAGAAGACCGGGAACATCGGTGGTGGCACGAATTTCGTGTGGGCAAAGGTCCCTGGGATTCGTCTGGTTTCGTGAACTGGTGGAAACGTGGCGCTACATTCGATTTGCGTGGTTGTAAGAAAGAGCATGTCATGAAACGTCGACGGAACTGCTTCGCGCGGGCAATGCTGGTGCTGACACTGTTTGTGGCGGGAGATCGTCCGGCCAGTGAAGCGCAGGTTGCAGACGATACGCTGCCTGTGGCCCGCCGGGTGAAATTTGGCCTCATTCGGCAATCGGAAATTCCCTCCAGAGATGCGGGGACTGTTGGCGAGCTGCGCGTCAAAGAGGGCGCTGCTGTGCGGCAGGGGGATATCCTGTTTGTGCTCGACAGTGAAGAGCAGCAGCTGGCTGTCACCGCACGGCGTCTGGCGCTGCAGATCGCCCGGTTGAAGGCCGAAGATGACCTCCCCCTGCAATCAGCGAAGGCGCAGCTGCAGGAAGCCAAAGCCGCGAAGGAAGTCGCCGGTGTCCGGCTGGAGATTGCCGAGACGGAGGCGGAAAGCAGTGCCGCCGTGGACATCGCCAGCGCGGAAACGCGCTTGCGGCAGCTGGAACTGGAACGGGCGGAAAAGGCGCGTGAGTCATTCCGTTCCGCGATTTCCGGCACCCAGATTGATCGCCTGAAAACGTCCGTGCGCAAGGGCGAACTGGAAATCCAGCAGGCGAAGGAAAACCTCGATGTCAGTCGGCTGAAGCCCGAAGCCGAACGGGCGGCCGTACGACAGAAAGAGCAGGAGATTCAGCGTTACCAGACCGCCGTGGGACAGGAGCAGGCCAGTCGCGTCGTGGCCGGCCTGACGCGTGATGTTCAGGAGAATGAGCTGCAAATTGCCCAGGCACGACTCGACCGTCGTTACATCAGAGCACCGTTTGATGGCGTGATGATGCGGGTCGATGTGAATCCTGGAGAATGGGTGGAGCCGGGCACCGTCGTGGGACGTGTCATCGACCTGTCGCGACTGCGCGCAGAGGGATTCGTCAGGGTCAGCGATGTCGATCCGGAATTTGTTGGCCGAACGGTCAGCATCGAAGTGCGATCCGATGCAGAGACGTACGTTGTCCGGGGACAGATTACGTTCGTCAGCCGCGAAGTGGATCCACAGAATCAGGAAGTTCGGTTCTATGCGGAAGTGGACAACAGGGACGGCAGGCTGCTGCCGGGCATGCACGGTCAGCTGTCCATAATTCGGTGAGTGACGTGGATCTGCCGTGGAAAAAAAGAGCCGACCTGCAGATCACGCCTCATGACGGCGGTGGCTGGGTCGTGAAGGATCCAGTGCTCAGCAGGTATGCGCTGCTGGATGATGTGGAATGCTGCGTGCTGCAGTCTCTGGATGGTCGTACATCCCGAACCGAACTGGTGGACCGAGCCCTTCGTCGTTTTCCCGGGTGTCTGTTGACGACGGAAGACCTGAGTGCATTTCTGCAGAGTCTGGCCGCTCATCAGTTCATTCGTCCATTGGGACCGCGATCTGTTGTGACCCCGTCGTCGGCAAAGAATCCTCTGCTCCGGCTTCTTCAGGGGGCAGCCGGACTGCTGCGTCTGCAGGTGCCGTTATTCAATCCCAGCCGTATGCTGGACGCCACGCTGCCGTCGGTCCGCCGTTTACTGAATCCTCTGACCATGGTGCTGGCGACAGCGGCCATCATTTTTGCCGGTCTTCTGTTGCTGCTCAGGCTGCAGGACGTCACACGAGCGTTTCCGAGTCTGCAGCAGCTGCCGTCAGCGGGCAGTGTGGCCGTGCTGCTGCTGATTTTTATCGTCGTGAAGCTGGTGCATGAGATGGCGCATGCGCTGGCCGCCAGACATTTTGGTGCCGAGTGCAGCGAATGCGGCCTGATGCTGCTGATCTTCACGCCCGTGCTTTACACCAACGTCACGGACAGCTGGACGCTGCCGCGGTGGCAGAGAATGTGTGTCACCGGAGCGGGAATTGCCGTCGAACTCCTGCTGGCTTCGATTTGCCTGCTGCTCTGGTGGCAGGCGACAGACAGCTCCCTGCGTTTTGTGCTGTTCAATACGGCCGTCCTTTGTTCGGTGAACACGCTCCTGTTTAATGGCAATCCGCTGCTGCGGTTTGATGGCTACTTTCTGCTGTCTGATGCGCTGGCGATCCCCAACCTGGCGTCGCGTTCGTCTGCTGTAGTCCGAGAATTTTTCCACGCTCTGCTGACCGGGCAGCGACAGCGGGCCGAGAACGAGCGTCGTGGGGTTCTGCTGACGTATGGACTGGCGTCGCTGTGTTATCGTGTGGCGCTGACGCTGGCTATTGTCTCGCTCGTTCGCGTGATGGCCAAAGAGTGGCATGTGGAGTTTCTAGGCTCCCTGGTGATATGGGGCCTGCTGCTCAGCTCGGTGTTCCTGCCCGCGGTCGGTTTTGTCGCTGGTGTGATGGCAACCGGTGCTCAGGCAAGCACATGGCTCTCGCGCAGCAGGCCCGTGCTGCTGCTGGCGGTGCTGGCAGCCATCTGCTGTGTACCCATGCCACGCAGCATTCTGGCGCCGGCCATCATCGAGCCCACCGGCAATGCCGTTTATGCGCCGCTGTCGGGACGTATAGACTGTCGGGTCAACACAAACGCCGAGGTTGCGTCAGGGCAGACGCTGGCCGTGCTGCACAATCCGGATCTGCTGCGAGCCGGCCAGCAATACGATGCTTCCGTTGCCCGAATGCAGACGCAGCGGCGAATTATCGAGAATGATGGCGGGTCGGAAACCCGCGCATTGCTGCCGGTGGTGACGGCCTCATTGCAGTCGGCAGAACGGCAGCAGGCTCTGTTCGCTCAGGAACTGAAATCTTTGACGCTTGACAGTCCGGCTTCCGGACAGCTGTTTGGCGGTCCACTGCGACAAAGTGAGGAGACGGTTGACGGGGAGTACTGGATGGCTCAGCCACTGTCGACAGGTTCATCGGGGCGCTGGGTGGAACGGGGCACTTTACTGGCTCACGTGGGAACTGCCTGGGACTGCCAGGCAAAGGTCTGCGTGTCCGAATCGGAAATCGCCGACGTGAAGATCGGACAGTCTGTCCGTGTGCTGCTGGCAGGTCACGAAGCGATCGTGCCCGGGCGGGTGATGGCCGTCAGTCGCGAACCACTTGATGCGCTGAATGAGGAATTCGCTGTCGCCGGGGCCGTGGCGGGCACTGTTGATCGCGCTGGTCTGCGGCCGACGGATACACACTATTTTGTCACCGTCGCACTGGAACCGAGGGGACCGGCGCCAGCCATGTATCAGATGGCTGACGTGAGAATTCAGACCGCGCCGCGTTCGCTTCTGCAGCGACTGCTGAGATTCGTTCGGGCGTCGTTTTGACGCGGTCGGTCGGGCGAGTCTTCTTTGCTTTGCTGACGTGAAGTGCTGATCGGAGTGGTCAGTTGCCGTCGGCAGACAGGCCTGGACTGTAGTTGGTGCCGCCCGACGCGGTGTATTCCCGCAGCAATTCACACGCTCGTTCCCGGCACACGTCCGTTCGCACATCAATCGGTGGCAGAGGCTGTCGATTGGCGAGCAGATTCTTCCAGCCAGTTGGCAGTGGGCCTTCGCGAAACTGTGTCAGTTCTTCGATGTCGCTGGACCGGGCACCGATGACCAGCCGATTCACGCCCGACCACCAGGTCATGCCGAAGCACTGCACGCACGGCTGTCCGGATGCGAACAGTTCTACGCCCTCGTCTGCCGCAGAAGAAAGATCGTGAGTGCGGTGTGCCTGCTGCGCCAGGGCAATGGCAACCGCTTCGGCATGGGCCAGGCTGCACGATTGAGGGACAACGCGGTTGACGCCGATCGAAATGATCTCGTGCGTCCGCCGGTCAAAAATGGCGGCGGCAAAGGGGCCTCCCGTTTTGCCACGAATGTTCCACTCGCCCAGCGAGATCACAAACTCCATCTTCTGCTCGTCACTGCGGAGCAAAGCGGCTGGCAGTTGCTTCTTCCAGCCGTCCGGCAGCGTTATTTGAAAGGCAGAGGCAGGAGACAAGTCGTGATTCCGGAAGTGATCAGGTCAGGCACAGTCGCCAGAGACCGCACGCTCGATCGCCGGGAGCGACGGGCGAGGTCGCGCTGCGTTCCTGTGGTCTGAATCGAACGCGTGTTATTGCTGATGCTGTGCCAGAAGTTCGGCAATCTGAACCGCGTTGGTCGCAGCTCCTTTGCGAAGGTTATCCGACACACACCAGAAAGCGAGACCATTTTCGCAGGACAGGTCCTTGCGAATTCGGCCGATGAAGACATCGTCACTGCCATCGCACGTGGATGGCATGGGGTAACTGCCGCTGGGAAGGTCGTCAACCACGGTAATGCCGGGTGTCTGTTCGAACAGTTCTCGCGCCTGCTCCACAGACACGGGCTGTTCGGTTTCCACAAGAATGCTTTCGCTGTGGCAGTTGGCCACCGGAATTCGCACACATGTAGGGCAGACCATGATGGAATCATCACCGAAGATCTTGCGTGTTTCGTACACCATTTTCATTTCTTCACTGGTGTACCCGGCCTCCTTCAGACTGCCAATCTGGGGAATGGCGTTGAACGCAATGGGATGAGAAAAAGCCTGATAGTCGTAGCTGCCGCCGTCAAGAGCCGCCTGGGTGCCCTGCTGCAGATCGGTGTTGCCCTGCAGGCCAGCGCCGCTGGTTGCCTGATAGGTGCTGACAACCACGCGTTTTACCCGGGCGGCGTCATGCAGAGGTTTCATCGCCAGGACCATCTGGGTCGTGGAGCAGTTGGGGCTGGCGATAATGCCATCAGCATTGAGGGCAGCTTCCGGATTGATTTCCGGAACCACCAGAGCGACCTCGGGATTCATCCGCCAGAAGCCCGACTCGTCGATGACCTTCACTCCGGCTTTCACGGCGGATGGCAGGTACTCGGCCGCCGTGTCGTCGGGCGTGCTGGCAATCAAAAGGTCGATGCCTTCAAAACAGTCGTGGGTCAGCTCTTCGATCGTAATGGTCTGGCCGGCGATGGTACGGGGCTGTCCAGCGCTGCGGGCCGAGGCGAGCAGTCGGTAGTTCTTTGCCGGGAAGTTTCGCGTTTCCAGCAGTTCCAGAATAATCGTTCCCACAGCACCTGTGGCACCCACAACAGCGACGGTATCAAACACTTCAAATCCAGTACGAAAAAGGGGCAAAAGCCGCCGGTGGCAGGCGATCGGAGACGTTCCAGGGGGCCAATTTTCGATTGTTGGTGGCGTCACAAAGATGAGAACGTGTACACTGCCGGCAGGCGGAGCGACGTTACATCGTGGACGCTGTCCGCAAAAGTAACCATTTGACCAGATTTTCGAATTCTTCCAGACAAATCCAGTCGTTCCCGGTCTCGGAAGGTCTGCCGTGTCGAATCAATCCACCGAGTTTCATCAGCAGTTTCGAGCCTGCGTCGGCAAGCTGACGTCTGACCCTCAATCTGCGCTCGGTGCTTTGTTTGACCTCGCTGCCATGCGATTGGTTCGCCTGGCCACGGGTGTCACAGGAAGTCAGGCTGATGCCGAAGACGCCGTGCAGGGAGCATTCTCCCGAATCGCTCGAAAGCCTCAGCTTTTGGTAAGGGCAGATGCCCCCTGGCCGTACCTTATCCGGGCAGTCCGCAACGAATCGCTGCGGATCATCCAGAAGAGGCGGACCAGCAGCCTGGGAGAGATGGACACACAATGTGGGCAGGATACCGCCGAGTTTCTCGCTCAGCGGGAAGAAACGGCTGACCACGTCCAGCGAATCCTCAGGACGCTGCCCAAACCACAATACGAGGTGGTGATTCTGAAACACTGGGAGGACCTCACATTTGCGGAGATCGCAGATGTGCTGGGCAAGTCTCAGAACACCGTCGCCAGTCGGTACCGCTATGCCATGGAGAAGCTGCAGCGGAGCCTTGAACCAATCGTGCAAATGGAGAATTCTCGCCAGAATTCTGCCTCGCCAAGACAAAAGAACGCTTCATCGGGCTCTGTTGCTCGATAAGTTCCCATGGCCACTCGGCGGTGACTCGCCGGGGGGCGGCATTCGAGAGTTTTCATCTTCCGAATCTTCAAGCAACAATGTCGAACCTCACCAATAGAAGCCTGCCTGAACCCATTCTTCCGGAGCACCAGTTGATCCGGGACAGCGCCCCTGTGCCGGAACTGTCCGCCGGTTTTCGGCAGCGCGTCCTCCAGGAATGTGGAACGCAGATCTCAGAAGCGAAGACGGTCCGTCGCTGGAAGATGGCGGGAGCCGTCGCAACGGCCTGTTGTATGGGCCTTGCGTTTTGCCTGGCCACTCCGATGTTTCTGAATGACAGTGCGGGCGATCCCGTCCTGGTCAATCCTGGTCCGACGTCCCGTAACATGTCTCCGGAGTTTGCGTCCCCCGGTTCGCTGGGATACCCGACGGGTGGTGGTGTGGCCGTCGATATGCCGAAACCCACACCGGCGCGGGATCCGGAAAAGTCGCAGATGAATCAGATGATCGAAACGCTCAATAACCGTCAGCAGTTGCTTGACGCCAACATGCTGGGCTTCTGATTGTCAGACGATCGTGTCAGGCGGCCGACGCTTGCGCTGGACAGGCAGAGGGTGAGCGTTTCATGAGTGACCGTTCCCTGGGCGAGCTGTTCTCAGACGAACTGCGTGTCCTCGACAGCGCCCGCGACGACTACGTGCCACAACTGGCAGACCTGATCATCGAGCAGGCTCGCGGTCACCGCGCCAGTGATGTGCACC
>JANSXP010000083.1 GCA_024742875.1 Planctomycetaceae bacterium
AAGCGGTGTATCCTTTGTGGAAGTCAATCTCAGCGATCCGTCGGGCAACGGCGGAGGGGCTGGCTGGGATACGCACGCGGAAAACTTTGATGCGGTCGGCAGCCTGTGCGGTGTGCTGGATCCGGCCTACGCCACGCTGATCACGGACCTGGAGCAGCGGGGCATGCTGGAAGACACACTGGTGATCTGGATGGGCGAGTTTGGCCGCACGCCCAAAATCAACGACAACAACGGTCGCGATCACTGGCCCAAGAGCTGGAGCACCGCACTGGCCGGTGCGGGCATCAACGCCGGTCAGGCCTACGGCGCTACGTCGGCCGACGGCATGGAGATCGCCGACAATCCGGTTTCCGTGCCGGATTTGATCGCCACCATCTGTCACGCGCTTGAGCTGGACCACGAATCCACCAATCTCAGCAACGTGGGTCGGCCCATCCCTCTGGCGGACCACGGAGCCGCTCCGGTTGACGGTCTGCTGTCCTGAAAACGGTGCTGTCTCTTATGACAGCTCCGCCGTGTGCACCGCGGTCCGCCCCTTCGCTGTCGCGCAGTGACCTGCGCCGTCGCAGGGCGACTGTGACAACTCCGGACACGACGACGATCGTGGCAAACGAAGATGAGCACTCGTGTTGGCTGTCACGCGCGCGACGACACACACTTTGAAATCATGGTGTTGATTTTTGACCAACACCTGCGATCACATCTGCGCCGTGGCTGCAGTCTTAACGACGAAGGAGGCGGCCCGTGAGGCGGCCCGTGAAACGGTATCAAATGCTGGTGGCGAGCGCTGTGGCTGTGGGAGTCGTCTGCATGCTGCTGGTCCCGGGATCGCCATCGATTGATGTTTGCCGTGATCAGTCCATTGATGTCGACGGGACGCAGCGACGATTCTGCCTGGTCGTGCCCCATGACCTCGGGCCGTCATTTCCGGTCGTGTTTGCCTTTCACGGCACCGGTGACACTCCTGAGTCGATGGCCCGCTACACCGAACTCAATGAACTGGCTGCGGAGCGTCGATTTCTGCTTGTCTACCCGATGGCAGACGGCTCAGTCTGGAACACTCATGCGCAGACCGACGGCACACCCAACATCGACCAGGCATTCTTTGACCAGCTGCTTAAGCAACTGACCAGCGACTACAACATTGATTCACGCCGGGTGTTTGCCGTCGGCATGTCCAATGGCGGCACATTTTCCCTGTTGCTGGCGACGTCGCGTTCGACTCAACTGGCGGCGGTGGTCGCTCATTCCGCATCGCCCCCGCACGGCGGTCTCCGATCACAGAACAGCTGTCCCACCCTGCTGATCGTGGGGGATCAGGATCCTGCGTTCACGCCCATTTCCGCTTTCGCGGAAGACAGACGGCTGCCGTGTGTCTATGTAGAGGGGTTGGCACACGAATGGTCGGCTGCACACAACGACAAAATCTGGCGGTTCCTCAGCAGCCAGACCCTGCCACCGCGCTAACGATCAGTCGTTATTGAGCTCAGACCGGACCGCCGCATCCAGACAGTTGCAACACCACGGACAAGAGCGTGAATGGCCCTGCTGAAGGCCCGGTCACAGGATCGCTCCGTCAAAAGAGCGTTCCGCCACAAGAACGCTGCTCCCGGCACAGACAGGGTTCGTACCAGAATCCGCACGTCCAGCGTCCCCAAACAATGGACGCGAACGACGACGAGATTGACGACCACGATGCGCCGTTGTGCCGACATCCACGTGCGATTGCCGACGACGACAGGCAGTGCCACGACATCAAAGTCAACGGTTAAAATCTCAACACTGGCGAAGAAATCGGAAGGTGTGCGCGATTGTGCACACGCTGTGCGCGGACTGATTGTGAGCGTGCCCCGCCTCACATCAGTGACGGCAATTTACAAAATTCTGAAACGACGCACCATTTTCTTCGATGCCTCGCCGACGTCACTGCGTTTCTAGACCTGAGCACGAATCCCCACGATGTGCTCAACACAAGTCCTGCAAAAGCCTGCACTACTTGTGATGGTTTAGAATCGTGAAACAGACAAATTCGCAGCCCTGGCTGTACGGAAGAGTGCCCAACGGATACTGGGACCTTCGTGAAAACCGTGTTGGATATATGCGCTGGCTGGGATCGACTCTCGGCTACACGCAACCCGCTGACTGGTATCGGGTCGGCAAAAAAGACTTTCAAAAGCACTATGGCGGTGGACTGCTGAACTCGCAGTTTCGTGATTCCATTGCCGATGCCGTGCGCGACTTCCGGCCGGACTTTGAGTGGGTGCCCTGGATGTTCGTACGCACGCCGCGCGGCTACTGGGACGTGCTGGAAAATCGACGCGAGTATCTCCGCTGGCTGGAAAAACGCCTGCAGATTACGACTCCGGAAGGCTGGTACGCGGTCACAAAAAACACGTTTGCCGAACATCACGGCCGTGGTCTGCTGAGAATCGCCTACGGTGATTCGGTCTCCACAGCCGTGCTCGAACTGCATCCGCACTACCCCTGGAAACAGTGGCTGTTTGCCGAATCACCGCAGAAATTCTGGCGCAACAAGGAGAATCGGCTGCGTTACCTGCGGTGGCTGGGCCAGCGGCTGGGCTACCACACAGCCGAAGACTGGTACGCCGTCACACAGGCGCGTTTCTCGGAAAACAAAGGGCGAGGACTGCTGGCGACCTACTTCAACGACTCGCCTCAGGAAGCCGTTCGTGAGCTGTTTCCCGAAGCGGAACTGGTCCCGTGGCACTTCACATCCGTCAAGCAGCGCTACTGGCAGTCCGCGGAAAACCGTCGTGACTATCTGCGCTGGCTGGGTGCCAGACTGGGCTGTTCACAGGAATGTGACTGGTATCGCCTGACCCCCGAGTCGTTTCGCCGAAACTCGGGCGCCGGCCTGCTGGCGTTTTATCGTTCTCGCCAGGCCTACGATGACCGCGTGGCCCGTCAGCGCGAGGAGCCCGTCAAATCGTCCAGCCTGTGGCATGAAATTTGTGAAGTCGAAGCCGCATTGACTGGCTGCCTGCAAACGGAGGTCTACAAAATGCTGTCCGACCAGGCCGCAGGCGCTGCCTGACTGGAGATCGTTATTGCCGTCGTTGTGCCGCAGGTCACAGATCGGAATCGGACAGACGTCGTGAGTCCGTCTGTCCGGCAGATCAACACACGGCCTGCGTCTTTGCTGAAAACGATGTCAGAGCCGACACGGCCAGCGCACTCGCAGTAAGTCGCCGTGCGGTCCCCACACATGGCGAGTTGAACGGACGCAGTCTGCCTCGTTCAGAAACTTTGTCCGTGGCCTGGCAACTCGCAACAGTTTTGAAAACGGTTTCATCAATTGCAGGCATGCACAACGGCATCAATGGCGAACTGAGCGAATTGAGCGAGCGATTCTGTGCGGCCGCAACGCAGTCACGCTGCGATCAATTAGCACTGAACCACCTCAATCGCGATCAACGCGAAGATCGTTCGATTTTCAGGTAAGGGACGAATTCGGCAGGAACTCAGCAAACACATTCCGGTTTTCTACGGGACACACCCAGGAGTGGGTGCTTCACCAGGAACAAACGTTCTTCGTCGAATTGAGCTGACCGAGCAGTCGACGGTTTTTCTTCATTCGGTTACCCGACGGTGTGTGCCGTCAAGAAAAGGAGATGACATGAAACGTCACGTTCGCCGCAAGGCGTTTACCCTGATCGAACTGCTGGTGGTGATCGCAATCATCGCTATTTTGATCGCACTGCTGCTGCCAGCCGTCCAGCAGGCGCGCGAAGCCGCTCGCCGTACTCAGTGCAAAAACAACCTCAAGCAGCTGGGGCTGGCACTGCACAACTACCACGATGTGTTCACCGCGCTGCCGCACGCGTGCACCATCGCAGGCGCCACGCCAACCGGCCAGGCTGGCAACTCCAACCAGATTCGCCGGTTCAGCGGACATCTGGCACTGCTGCCATACGTCGAGCAGGCCAATCTGTATGAAGCCACACTGAACGCTCTGGAACCAGCCGGCGGCAACAGCGCCAGCTGGAATTCTGTGCCCGCTGTAATCACCCAGACGCCACACCTGCTGTGCCCGTCGGACGGCGTGATTTCCGGCAATCCGGAACAGCGTCCTGCCCAGACAAACTATATGTTCTCTCGCGGTGATAACGCCTGGGACTACAATCCCGGCTGGCACGGCAACGGTGGCCGCGGCCTGCGAGGATTCTTCAACGGCGTTCGCAACGACGGTCAGGGCGGTTCGCCCCGTCGTTTCCGTGACGTCACCGATGGCCTGACCAACACCATCGCCATGGGCGAACGCATCAAGGCGATCGCTGGCGGAACCCGAGTGCTGGACGGAGCCGCCACTACGGCTGTCTCCAACGGCGGCCGTCAGAATCCGTCACTGTGTCTGGCGTCCGTCGGTGCCAATGGCATCTACACCACGCTGGGCAACGATCGCGGTGCCCGACTTGGTGGCGTGCGGGCCTATGACGGTGCTCCGGCTTTCACATCGATCACCACCGTTCTGGCTCCTAACAGCCCGTCCTGCAAGAACGGAAATGACAACGCACACGACCGTGATGGTATCATGACGATGAGCAGCCGACACACCGGTGGGGCTCAGGTCCTGCTGGGCGACGGATCCGTTCGCTTCCTGAGCGAGAACATCGATACCGGCGACCTGACAGCCGCACCTGTCACGGGCGGTCGCAGCCCTTACGGCATCATGGGTGCCCTGGGCAGCATCAACGGCGGCGAAACACTGGGCGAATTCTAAGCTCGATTTCGCATGCTGGTCTCCGCAATGCGGATTCCAATCAACAAAGAACGGCGAGTCTGCGGCAGACTCGCCGTTCTTCTTTTTCTGGTTCAATCGCCCTGTGGTTTCGACGTCTGCCCGTCCGTCAGCGGCGGCATGGTTCGTCGTTCTCCCGGAACAGGTTGTTAGCCGAGAGACTCGGGGCCGAGAGGCTCGGGGCCGAGAGACTTGCAGCCGACGATCCGCGGTCGATAGCACGCGCGATGATACGGGCCGACAGAACGGGGCCGACCGAACGGGGCCGACGAGCGCGGAATGCCAGCGCCGCAACATCCGTCAGTCTTCGACAACCGCCTGTTCGCGTTCACTCGCGGCAATTTCGGCGTCCGGATCAGCATACCGCTGTGCCGAAATCTTGGGGCCACGCAGGGCCTCTTCGGCAACCTGTTCGATCCGCATCAACTGAGACCCGAGGTACTCCATCCGCTGCGACACATCACTGTTGGTCTGTTCCATGCCACCGGATACCAGATTGATCACCCCCAGAAACAGCATCATCTGAGCCACGGTCGTGACCAGCCAGCCGGTCGGCGTGTATTCGGAGTATCCGCCAAAGTGTCCGTAGATCACCATCGCCGTGCCGACGGTCAGCCCCAGCACGCCCACGTAGGCGAGAAACTGTCCGGTGACAGAAGTGAAGTTGGAACGTCGCGGCGCAGTCACCTGAAAATGAGGTCCCCGGGCAACACTGTCATGCGCCTCGTCGATGTACCGCCGCCGGGGACGCCCCTGAGTGCGGGTGCGACGATCACCGGTTTCCAGCGTGTCGGAAACGGGAGAGCCGGAGTCAACGCGATGCCGACGACCGGATTTGGAGTTGCTCTGAATTTTTCCGCCGGCCACGTTCTTGGGTTCAGACGCAGGCTGTTCCGCTCGTTCGCCACCCGGCGTATCGATTCGAAATTTTCGGCTCATGGACTTCGTTCCTTCGTCTGGGGCAGACGCGGGCTGTTTTCTTGGTCGTGAAACGCGGGTTTGTGACGTTCGCGACTGGGACATTCTTTGAGGTTTGGAAGACGACTCACTGGTCACAGCAGGTTCCGCGACAGCCACTGTCGTCGGGGGACTGTCAGCATTCGTCACAGTCTCAATCACCGTATCGACCTGTGAGTGCTGAGACAGCGACACAGGCTGTGGATCACCGGCCGTCTGCTCGGTCGCCGCCTTTGCCTTTGTCGTCGTTTCAGCCTGTGTCGTGACTTCAGCCTGTGTGGTTGTCTCTGTCGGCGGCGAGTCCCTGATGGTGCTCGCGCAATCGGCAGCAGGCCTCGGTGACGAATTCAGGCCGGTCGCAGTCTCTGCCGGTTCCGACAGATCCCTGGCTTGAAGTTCAGTCGCCCGTTGAATGGTCTCTGCCTGTTCTGATTCTTTCAGTAACACGCTCGGTTTGCTTGCCCGCACATCGGGCAGGTCGCTGGATTCCGAGTTCTTGAATTCACCAGAGGCAGGGTTGGCGTCAGGTCGTGACGGCAGACTGTCAGCTGTGATTGGCGGCGGCAGTACCTCCTCCAGGGGATCTTCGGATGCTCGATCATCGTTCTTCAGGAGGCCGGAACGGGGCTCCTCGTGATGATGTTCCAGCAGATTTTCGTCCGGGTCATCAGGGAGAAAATCCACAACCACCCGTCTCTTTTGACGTCGGTCTCCCGGCTGAGACTCTGCAGTCGGAGTCGGCTCCAGGAGGGACATATCTGCAGATTCTGCCGCAGGGCTGTCAGAACCCACAGCTTCCGAGAGCTGGTGATGATTCAGGGGCGGGATTTCGGGAAGCGTGGAAATTCGATCAAGCAGATCGCTCGACGACCACCGAGAGATGATGTCCCGCGCCTTGCGAATGGCGTCTTCCGTGGGCTTCTCCTGAAAATAGGCGGCCCCGCACTGCGAGCAGCAGATGCCATCGGCCGTCCGGGTGGGGACAGACGTGGTTTCCTTATTACAGTGCGAACACCACATATCAGCGCAATTCGGTAAGGGAGAAGGCGGTGAGTTCTACCCGCGAATCGCGAATGGGGACAAGATCAGATCAGTGGCACACCGAGCCGGGGATCCCCTCAGCGACGGCCGTTTTCCCGTTTCTGCAGGTCACACCGCCCGAATGCGCATGAAAAAGCTCCCGATTGCTCGAGAGCTTCTCTGGATCCTGCATCCCGCAGTCAACGTCGCTGATCGGCGGACACCCCGCTATGTCGTCAGCTCCGATCAGGCGGCCGTTTCGGTCAGCGGGCGTGCTGCCTGTGCCAGCACTTTGTCGTCGGCCGTTTCCACATCATTGGCCTGTCGCCCCTTGGGAATACGATCTCGAACGTCATACGCCAGACCCGTCATCTGCAGCGTTCGAATGGCCCACCACGTCATATCCACTTCCCACCAGCGATGTCCGGCCGGTGCGACACTCGGGTGAGCGTGATGGTTGTTGTGCCAGCCTTCACCATAGGCAACCAATGCCACCCACCAAAGGTTACGTGATTCGTCCCGCGTGTCGTAGTTGCGGTAGCCCCACAGATGAGTGGCCGAATTTACAAACCAGGTGGAGTGGTAAGCGGCCGTCATGCGAACACACATGCCCCAGATCACGAATGACGCCCCCATGATCCAGCCGTCCAGGGCCCAGCCGGCAGCCAGCAGGACGAGTCCCTGAACCCACAGCCACATTGCGAATGTGCGTTCGAAGAACTGCATCATGGGCTGATCGACGAGTTCCGGAATGTATTTTTTGAACAGCAGTTGCTTGTCTTCCCGCTTGCGTTTCACGAATAGCCACAGCAAATGAGACCACCAGGACCCCACCAGTGGCGAGTGCGGGTCACCATCCTGATCCGATTTCTGATGATGCAGACGGTGAGTGGCAGCCCACGTCATGGGAGAACCTTCCCCGGACAGACAACCGGCCACCATCACAAAAAACTTCGCCGGAGCACGCAGCTTGAGTGACTTGTGCGACAGAAACCGATGATAGCCCAGGCACACCCCGATGCTGCAGGTAAACCAGTGCATCACCAGACAAATGGCCAGTCCCTGCCAACTGAACAACGCAGGAACAAATGCCAGCAGGCAGCCAGCGTGGATGAAAAACAAGAACGAGGTCACGACCCAGTCCACGTTTTCCCGTTTGAGGCGGCTTCTGGAAAAAGCCTGCTTCAGTTGGTCGGTATCCAATTCGGACTGGGTTCGTTTTGTATTTACGGGAGACGGTCGCACATCAGAGCTGTGCGACGTTGCAGCGGCATTGCCAGACATAAACAGGAGGCTTTCCAAAAGCGGCGGATCAGCCGAGATCCGCAATCGTCAGTTTAATGGACCACACCGAGAGGGCGTTGATGCGGGTCCGTACACGCAGACTCCATCTGCTACGTCGACCATAGACCTGATATCGGAGTTGCTCAAGGTGTCCGTGTCCGGACGTAGTCAAACGTCTGTCAAAGGACTGTCATAGCCCTAAGCCCCTTCAAATTAACAGGTTGCGAAAGCGAGGGATTCCATCGGGCGACGAAGAATCGGTCATATGGCTGCCCGTTTTTCGACCGCGAGAGTTAGTTATTTTCATTCGCGGGGAACGTTCGAGTCCGCTGTGCGTTGTCCCACAGGCAGGCCTAACCGCACTATGGTGAGTGCCGACCCTCCCCTAAAGAATGCCGTGTGGCAGCACAAACAGACCAGGTCATTCCGCGGGTCCAGCGATGGGCAACAACATCCGGAAACGACATCACCATGCCTCAGGCGGGCGATTCGACGCTGCGCTACGGATCTTTGTCCGGCATCCGGGTCCCCCTCTCTGGCTTCACTGCCTGGCGATCTGAGGTGAAACACTCATTTGCTTGACGTCCATCAAGAGTCCGTGCAGCTGGAAACCGGCAGATTAGGCCGCAGGAATTCCCTCAAGTTCGAACGTTTCTTCACCGGAAACCAGAATTCCGCCCAAATCGTCCATCTGGGGTTTACGAGATGCGGGGTTACCCATGCCTGCAAACCCGCGTAGTGGAAACCTGACTAGGGAAAGCACCATGCGTAAATACTTGCAAGAGCGGAAAGAATGCCTGCCGTTGAAGGAGTCGCCCGTTGATGAGCGTGATTCTCAGCCCCACCGCTTGAAGGAACAACCACCATGGAGAAAACCACTCAGGACACCTACACCAATGCGTCGTCTGCTTTCCCTTCGTCGGACTCGACGGGCAAGCTGATCGTCGCCGAGACTTCCCGACTTAACGCGGAGGCCGTCTCCTGGTGCCTGTCTGCCTATGGCAGTTTTCGGGACGTGGAGTCGGTCGCCGACCTGCAGGAATTGATCACCACGATCAAGACACAGCGACCCGCCCTGGTTCTGGTGGGCGATCAACTGGCCAGTCGCGGGATTCGTGATATCGTAACCGAACTGGCAGTGAGAATGGGAGAAACCCGAATTGCCGTGTTCGCGGATCACTTAACCGACCGTCAACTGGACCTGATCGCCAGCAATGGTGTCACCGGTTTTCTGTCACGCCATGAAACGATGCGTGATTTGAACGAGCAACTGCTGCGAGTGGCGGCCGGGAGCCCCGTGTTGTCCGGTCACCTGAAACACCGCCTCGAGTTGCACGGTCGAGAGTTTCGCTGTCTGGCCAGTCGTCATCTCCGCAAGCTGACCGATCGACAGTGGGACGCACTACTGCGAATCGCCGCCGGTCGTCGCGTCTCTCAGGTCGCTCAGGATCTGGAGATCACGCCGAAGGCCGTCGAAAGTCACAAGTATCGCATCATGAAGACCATCGGCGCGACAGATCGCGTGGATCTGTGCCGCTGGGCGATTCGCGAAGGCCTGATTGAAGCCTGATGGCGTCATACACTGCCGCCCGCCGTGCATTCTGCGGGCCCGCAAACACAGCGACAGACGCGAAATGCTGGCGGCAGGCTGGGGATGGCTGCAGAAACCATCGCACCAGGTCCTTCCGCCAGGTCTCCCTTTGTGGAGAAGTCTGCTAACGGCCAACTGTGATCTGAGAATTCCGGCATTGGGGAATTCCGTTTTGCCGCGCACGGCCGACAAATTCCCCGACGCAGACGGGTGCGCGGTCCATACTGCATGAGATCCGCGGCCGGCGATTTCTCGGCGTGCAATGCGCCGTGGCCAACAGGTTTTTACAACGGGGAAAACAGCAATCATCTGCGTCATTTTTGCCGTTCCATGGTGTCTGCCCGCACAGGACGAAATACTTCGTGACTGACTCAGCTTTCGTGACTGACTCAGCTTTCGTGACTGGCTGTTGTGTTCGGTACGCTGGCCGTGTCCGGGGCGCTGGTGCTCGCCAGGCTGTGCGCGAAGCATTTGCAACACATGCTGGAATCACGGGCAACACGTTTGCTCCCAATGGGTTCGAAGGGACGCTGAACAGTGAATACGGCTACTCGTCCGTCTCCGGGGGCTTTGTCCGGTCGAACGCGACCGGCGCGACGACAGCGGACGGAGACGATCTGTCAGACGCGCTGGCAAACGATTACTACTGGTCGTTTACCCTTACGAACAGTACAGGCCATGACTGCGAACTGGAGTCGCTGAATTTTGACCACCAGCTCTCGGCTGACGGCAGTGGCGCTACGGCAACGGCACACTATTTTCGAGTGATGACGGATTCACACTGGGAGATCAGCTGGCCTCTGGCACGCTGGCGACTGGATCGGCTTCCGTCACACACAGTTACGCGGCCTCTACAATGCTGACCGCGTCCCAGTCGATCGAGTACAGAATCTACATCACCGACACGAGCAGCAGTGAGCATCAGATTCACCGGCTGAATCTGGTGACCGTCAACGGCAGTTCGACGGTCCCTGAACCGTCAGCGGCTGGCCTGTTGGGCCTTGGCCTGGTCGCCATGGCTGCTGTCAGACGGCGTTGACAGCAGACAGCAGACCAAACAGCCTGACAACCACAACGAGGCGACGCCCCGTTACCGGGCCGGGTCGTTGCCCTCTGTGCGCCCAGTCTGGCGTGGCAGGTCGGATGCGGTCAGCAGTTTCCAGCAGGTCAGCTGCATGCGTGGCAGGTGAAACGGCCCCTTCCAGAAGTTGCCTTTTGCCTGAGAACTGAGACTGCCGTCACGGCGAAGGTACCCAAACCACTCGCCGTGCTCTGCGTCCGGAAAATGTTCATACGCCCAGTCGTGCGCCTGTTGGTGCCACTGGGCGTATTTTTCTTCCCCCGTCAAAAGCGCAGCGTACAGCGTGGCAATGATGGTCTCATTCTGGGGCCACCAGAATTTCATGTCATGCCAGTACTCCTGGACGGGACGTCCGTCGGTACTGACGAAGTACAGCAGGCCGCCATACTCACTGTCCCAGCCGTGAGCCCACATCCAGTCCAGCATTTTACAGCCCGTTGCAATCAGGCTGGCATCCTGTCGATGATGCCCCTCCCGCATCACAAACCACGCCCCTTCAATGGCGTGGCCCGGGTTGAGTGTCCTCCCGTCAAAGTGATCCAGATACTCGCCATTGGGGCCAACGGTTTCCAGCACGCACTGTCGCTCTGAGTCCAGATGGCGTTGCGTGATGCTTTCCAGACAGTCGTCGATCCAGCGGTCCGCATCTGGCAGATTGATCGACTGCCGCAGTTCCTGAGCGGTGACCAGTGTGATCATGGGAAAGCCCAGCCCATGTGCCGGCCGAGTCGTCGTCGTCTTGGCACTCCCGACCGGCGGTGAAAGATTGTGATCAACGAACTGCCCAAACAGCTGCCGCGCGCGGTCAGCGTATTCCTGCCGCCCTGTCGCAACCGCCAGTTCCCCGAAGGCGATCGCCGCGAAACTTTCCGAAAACGCGTAGCGACGTTTGCGCACCGGACGGCCATCCTGCGTCACATGAAACCACATGCGTCCGTCCGTCGAGTCAAACCCGTGAGCCGTGATGAAGTCGGCGCCGTGTTCTGCCAGCTGCAGCCACTGCTCGCTGGGCTGCACGGAATTGTAAAGATGAGCCAGCAGCCAGGTGAAGCGGCCCTGCTGCCACAGGCACTTGTCAGTGTCGATGACCGTGCCGTCCTTATCCAGGCACGTCAGAAACCCACCGTGCTGGTGATCCACACTGTGCCGCAGCCAGAACGGCAGCACGTCCTGCAGCAGGCCGTCCCTGTATGTGGCCGCCAGCTGACGGCGGCGTGATTCGTCCAGGAGCATTGTTGGCGCCCGTGGTAGAAGTGATGAAAGTCACAGCCGCACATTGTTCGGCGGCCCCCGCAGTGTGACAGGATTTGCGATTCGCTCCAATGTCGCCGCGCTTGCTCCTGGGCCGATCATCGACAACAGGCACAAAGTGCGGGCGTTCGCATCCGCACGTCGGTGGGCAGGTCCGCGTCAGCACCTGCGCGCATGAAAAAGCCCCGTGCGGTACAAAGGCACGGGGCAATTTCGTTTTATCGACCTCGAACAGAAGCTCGATGGCTGGTTGGTGTGATCAGCGACTGACTAGTTGCAGCAGCTGTCGCATGCAGCAGCACCACAGGCTGAACCGCCACAGGCGTTTCCACCGCAGGCGTTGCCGGCAGCACCACAGGCAGGAGCATCAGCTTTCCAGACCAGCTTGCTGACAGTCTGAGGAACCATCTTGGTTACCATGACTGTGATTTCTTTTTCGCTCTTAACAGGAACGCGAACAGTGTAGTCCTGTGACTTCTGTTCCTGAACAGTCTCGTAGCGTGTCACCTGATACTCACGAGTACGCTGTTCTGGAATCATTTCGGTGTACTGGACTTCACGAGAACGCTGCTCTGTGCGGTACTTCGTAACGCAGCAGGTGCGAGTCTTCGTTTCCTGACGCATCTTCGTTACACAGTAAGTGTAAGGAACCTGCTCGCAAACAACTCGTGGGCAGCACACAGTTCGTGTCTTCTGCTCGCAGCGGTGCTTGGTAACGCAGTATGTGTAAGGAACTTCTTCGCAGACAACGCGTGGGCAGCAGACAGTCTTTGTTCGCTGCTCGCAACGGTGCTTTGTCACGCAGTAAGTGTAAGGAACTTCTTCACATACTGTTTCGTAGCATGTGTAAGGACATTCCTTGGTCACTGGGCAGCAAACCCACTTTTTGCAGGTGCAGCAGGGGTTGCAGGGATCAGCAACTGTTTCCCAGTGCCCCTGGTTGACAGTAACCGTACGAGTTTTCTGAACGGCAACTCGCTTGGCAACTTTGCGAGTACCCGTCATCTGCTCCTGGTAAGGAACAGAAACCGTGTAAGTCACTTCTTTCTGATCCATAACCGTCTTGCGAACGGTACGAGTACCAGTCATCTGCTCCTGGTAAGGAACAGAAACGGTGTAAGGAACTTCCTTCTGCTCCATAACCGTCTTGCGGACAGTACGAGTACCAGTCATCTGCTCCTGGTAAGGAACACAGACGGTGTATTCCTGAGTCATCTGCTCCTGGTAAGGAACTTTGACGCAGTAAGTTTCAGTGCGAGTTTTGCACTGAGGAACGCAAACGGTGTAAGTCTGCGTTTTGGTTTCGCAAACAGGAACCTTCTTACAGACATTCCAGGTTCGTGTTCGCTGTTCGCATCGGTAGTCGGTGACGCAAACGGTTCGGGTTTCCGGAACTTGCTGAGGGCACATGACGGTCGTCTCGACTGTCTCCCAGTGACCACAGCAGCTGTTACAGTCAGCTGTGGCGGAGGCGGACATCATGGAGACGACCACCAACGAAGCTAAAATCCGTGTCACTTCATTTTCCTTTTCAGATCGAACTGCCAGGCCAGTTCAGGTGGTTGTTTTCGAGTTGTCAGGGCCCGAGTGTTGCTAAAGCGTTCCTATTTCCCCTGGGCAAACAGGACACATGGGTGACATACGTAGAGTTCACGGGTTTGGTCGGCAGATTCTGCAGGGAAGCTTAATGGGGCCGATTCGCCTTCGGGCTTTACGCAATGCGGCAGTTCTGGGGAATGTTTGCCGGCGAAGTTGAGTTTTCTGCTGGCGCCAGAGCAGATCGCTTCAAGTTTGAATGTCGAGCTGCAGCAAATGCCGCTCGTGATCCCCCCCTGGGGAGGTCATACGTCTGCGCAGGCGTTGCGACTGTTGCAACCAACACGTCAGCGCCCCGACAGCAGCGCCTGACGGCGGCGTAAGGCATCACACAGCCCTGAATCAAGGCCGCTGCGATTTACGCGCAAATTCTGCCTTTTGATTTGGGCATCGATACAGACATCGCAGGCCGCACAAAAGGACGCGGACCGGCCGCCAATCGGCTGGAAGGGACAGCTGTCGTGCCAGAGCCGTGGGGTTAGCCACGCCGGGCGGCGTCTTTTTTTCGCAGGGCCCGTCGAATCGCGGGACCAATTTTGGGCGTCGTGCAGTCGGTTTCACCGTGATCGACTTCGACATCCCCAATTTCCTCGGCGGCCGCCAGCGCCTCGTCAGTCAGGTCTTCCTTATAGACGCCGATTGCGATCACCGCTGTCACCATGGCGTGACGAGCACGGTTGGGAGAGCGATGGATCTCCGTCACGATGTCCCGCAGGATCCGTTCGCATTCGTGATCTTCCAGAGATTCCGGATCATCCTTGAGCATACTGGCCAGGATGCTGTAGCCCGTGGCACGAGCGAATTCCGACTTCTGTTTCCGCCACTGCCGCATTTTCGAAAGCCCCACGGCGGAGCGGGCCACGACCTCGGCCACTTCCGTGCCATGCAGGTAGTAGCTCACGTCCTTCATCCACTGCGTCGCCAGTGTGGGAGTGACCTCTTCCGGATCCGCGATCATCGTGGCGAGCGTGCGGGCGTCACTGTTTCCGGTCTCCCAAAGCTGCTCGGCCAGCGTGTGGTCGACCCGGATCTGTCGTTTGAGCTTTTTCAACTCGGCAAAACTGACGCCAAACACGTCTTCGCCGGCACCATGGCGTTTGTAAACCTTCACATTCTGGCTAGTGCCCCGAGCTTTTAGTTCCGCCATGACCGTATCGAGGTCCATATCGTCCCCTGCCTTCCACCGCTCTGTGCCGAATACCGCCAACGCAGCAGATTACCAGTGGATGTGTCGCATTTCCTGCGCTTGTGTCGCCTCACTCACAGACTGAGTGAATTGGCACACGCCAAATTGGCGGCACCCCCAACAGCAACACTCCACAGATGCCAAAACGGCACCACGAGCCTCCGAATCGCCGCCATGCCATTTCGGCTGCCAGCACGCCAATGAGACACAAACCCATACATAAAAACAACTTATAGACAATCGAACAGCAGTTGGCACGCCGTTTGTATTACAGGTTCGCCGTTCCACCGAATGGAACCGACTCATACCCACAAACAACAGGAGCCCTAACATGCGTTGCGAATTTCCACTGATCCCCTTTCACGATTCCTTTGAAGCCGCCCGCCGCGATTTCCAGCGTCGCATGCAGCAGACCCAGACGCGGTCTGCCCAGGGGGTCGCGATCTACGAAACCGACGATGAAGTGACCATCCATCTGGATGTCCCCGGGCTGTCGGAATCCGACCTCTCACTGTCGCTGCACGACGGCGAACTGCAGGTGACCGGTGAACGAGCGGTGACTGTTCCGGAAGGCGCCGTGGAACTGTTTACCAATTCGGCCGCAGGCAACCTTGATCGAACCGTGAAACTGGACGATTCGATCGATCCAGCGTCCGCCGACGCCGTTGTCAAAAACGGAGTGCTGACGATTGTCCTCAAACGCCGCCCCGAACTGAAACCTCGGCAGGTCACGATTCGCGCGGCCGAATAGCCCTCCAGCCATCACCATTCTCAAACGGAGAACACCTCATGACAGACAAATGCAAACCAAGGTTCCCCTTCTTCGAAGAGCTCGACAAAGGCCTGAGCATGCTGGTTAACGAAGTGTTGCAGGGCGAAGGCGACAGCGGCACCAGTACCTCAGTGCCGTTGACCATCTATGAAATGGAAGACCGGTTTCAGGTGGAATGTGATCTGCCGGGCGTCTCGCTGGAAGACATTGAACTGAAGCTGGAAAACGGCGTGCTGGAAATCTCCGGCCGGCGGCATCGGCCGAAGCTGGAGTCCGCTCGCGTGACGCACGAAGAACGGTCCTACGTAAACTTTCGACGCAGGCTGCAGCTGGGGCGGGATATTCAGCCGGAGGGCGTCGATGCCGAACTGGGATCCGGCGTGCTGCGTGTGATGATTCCCAAATCGGATGCCGTTCGCAGCCAGCAGATTCCCATTCGGCCGGCAGCCGATGAACGTTGAGTATCCCACCGAAACGACTGAAAACAGGCAGCCCGATTCCGCCGGAATCGGGCATTCCTGTGCGCGGTCCCAGGCAGCCGCGTGACGCTGGGGCACACGTTGTGTATGTTCGGGCGCTACGAGAATTTCGCCACGACTGGAACACTCACATGCTGCGTCTGATGATGCCCGCCGCCTGCCTGTTCATTATGCTGCTCCTGCCGGCCGCCCTGCCGGCGGACGACATTCCCCAGCTGACGACAGATCAGCAGCAGGCCATGATGTCCATCACCGAAGGCGACCTGCTCAGCAGTGTTTCCTTTCTGGCAAGCGACGAACTGGCCGGACGTGATACGCCCTCCAAAGAACTGTCCATCGCCTGCGCGTGGGTGGCCGCTCAGTTTCGCGGAGCCGGTCTGGAACCGCTGGGCGACGACGACACGTTTTACCACACACATCAGTTCGCCAGTTCACGGCCCCCTGCAACGGCCCGGCTGATGCTGGATGGGGCCGCGCTGTCCGTCAGAGGCGTATTGAATGCGACTGACGAACGGCTGGAACTAACAGCCGACGTGCTGTCGCGTTCTGCGGTCGCAGATGCGGAAGATCCGCAGATTGTCGTGCTGAAAGAGCAGCTGTTGCCGCCACAGGCGGCCAGTCGTCCAGGCCTGGTCATTGCCACCATGTCGCGCACGCTGCGGGACCTGACATCCCAGGGTGTCAAAATCGCCCTGATGAAATGTTCTGACCAAAGCGTGCTTTTGGATGTTGCCGCCGAACTGCAGCAAAAGCCCATCAGCAATCGCCAGGAACTGCGTCCCGGCTGCGCGCTGATTCTCATCAGCGAAGACACTCAGGTGGCAGGTCGGCGGTTGACCGTCGATGTGGCACCGCAGGAGATCGTCACGCAGCAGGTTCACAACGTGGTGGGTGTGCTGCGTGGCAGTGACGAAACGCTGAGCCGCGAAGCCGTTCTTATCACGGCACATCTGGATCACATCGGCACCAAGTCGTCTGGTGCTGACACCGTCAACAACGGCGCTGACGATAACGCGACTGGCGTGACGGCCGTGGTCGCACTGGCCCGGGCCTATTCCCGTCTGAGCGAGCATACCGGCCGCTCGGTGATTTTCGCCACGTTCTGGGGTGAGGAAAAAGGTCTGCTGGGATCAAAGGAGTTTGCCGAGCGCTCGCCGTGGCCGCTGTCCGACATTGTCGCCAACGTCAATATCGAGATGGTGGGGCGTCCTGAATCTGACGCTCGGGAAAAAGTCTGGATGACCGGCTGGACGCATTCCAACCTGGGAGAACTGATGAACCAGGGAGCCAGCCGCGCGGGCGTGGAAGTCTTCAACCGGGAAGACATCGGCGAAATGCTCTACAAACGCAGCGACAACTATTCGTTCGTCCGCAAGGGCGTGGTCGCGCACAGTTTTTCGGGCGGCTCGCTGCATTCTGACTACCATCAGCCCACGGACGAATGGGAGAAGCTGGACCTGCCGCATATGACCAAAGTGGTGCAGGGCCTGTTTGCCGGTACGCTTTATGTGACGGGAGCTGACGTGAAGGTTCGCGGGGAATCAGAATAGCTGATTCCCCGAAGGCCGCGCCCTGCTTCAGATATCGCCGTCGGCGGTGCCCAGCAGAATCACACGTTTGGCGTTTTCTTCTGCCGCGCCATCCACCAGGATCATCCGCACGTCCTTCCGGTTGTGTCCGTCGTGGATGGAAAAGATGCGACGCCCCTGAGTCCGGCCGTCGACAAAATCGGCAACAGCCTGCGGCTCCTGCCAGCCGATCCGCAGATCCTCCAGCCGTTTGCCCAGCACGTCATCCAGCGGAACACCGAACAGGCTGGCGGCCTGGGTGTTCCATCGCTCCACGTGCCCTTCTTCATCCAGACCAATCAGAAAGAAATTAACGGCAGCCAGCAGGCGTTCGGCTTCAGCGGCCTGATGCTCAGAGCGACGCTGGGCGGCCCGCATCTCCTCTGCTGCGTGACGTTTTTCGTTGATGGCGACGGCCAGCTGCTGAACTTCAGAATTATCAAATGGCTTTTTCAGGATCATCAGCTGGTCGCTGCAGCCAATCTCGCGAATGATGTCATCCCACGAGTAGTCGGAATAGGCGCTGCAGATGACCACGTGCAGTGACGGGTCGGCTTCCCAGAGTTTCTGAATGGTGGTGAGTCCGTTCCAGCCTGGCGGCATCCGCATGTCGACAAAAGCCATGGTGTACGGCGAATCGTGATCCACGGAATGCGTCACTTTCTGCCAGCCATCTTTGCCCTGATGGGCAGAGTCAATCTCCACATTCATGCTGGAGGCAGGCTCCTGTTCGGCCACACCAAAAAAGGCGGCTTCAATCGCGTCCAGACTGGCGTTCTCAATGTCTCGGCAGCCGAAGATCTTGCGAAAGTCTTCGTGAATGGCCGGATTGTCGTCGATGACGAGAATTCTTGCTGGTGTCGACAGAGTGGGATTGTTCATGACCATTTCTCCGAGAGAGAGGATTCCGGCTGCAGTTTCAAAAGCTGTTCAAATTCGGCCTGCGAGAGTTTGAATTCCTGCGCCGACGGGAAGTCGGCCTGATTGACAAAAAGCTGCCTGGCATTCAGCATCGCCGGATAGCACTGCACAAAAGCCTCGACGACGGCGGGATCAAAGTGGGATCCGGATTTTTCGATAATGATGCCTCGCGCTTCAGACGGTGAAATCGCGGACTTGTAAACCCGTCTGGAGACAAGCGCATCAAACACGTCCGTCACCGCAACAATGCGGGCGGCCAGCGGAATGCGGGATCCCACCAGACCGGTCGGATAGCCGTTGCCGTCGTAGTGTTCGTGATGGTGCAGTGCGATGTCGACCGCCATCGTCAGAAACGACCCGTAGCTGCTTTCCTGGCAGATGACCCGCAGCACCTCAGCCCCCAGCGTGGTGTGGGTCTTCATCACTTCAAATTCCTCCGGCGTAAGACGGCCGGGCTTCAGCAGGATGTCATCCGAAATGCCCACCTTGCCGACGTCGTGCAGCGGCGAGCAGCGCCACAGGTCATCCAGAAACTGATCGTCGATTTCATCAATATACGGACCATGTTCACTGAGATGCCTGGCGACAATCTGCGTGTAGGCCTGATGCCGACGGATGTGCTCACCCGTCTCGGCATCGCGAGCCTCCGCCAGCTGGGCGAGCGCCAGACAGGTCACTTCGCGAGTTTCCAGCAGTGCCAGGGTCTGATCAGCCACCGCCTGACTCAAACGTGTGGCTTCATCCTGCAGCTGCTGATTTCTTCCCCGCAGTCGATTGCGGTTGTTTTTGAGCAGATGCATGACCCGTTCGGAATCTTCCACCGCGCGGGTCTTCATTTCGATCAGGTGGTCGGAATGTCGGGTGGTGTTCCACTTCTGTGTCTGGGAAATGGCCAGCAAAGCCATCTCAATGGGATCGAATGGCTTACGGAGAATCAGCAGCTGATCGGTCGTGCCCAGTTCGCGAATGATGTCGGACAGTGTGTAGTCCGAGTAGGCAGTGCACAGCACAATCTGCACCCGCGGATCGATGGCCCAGATCTGACGCGTGGTTTCGACTCCGTCAATTCCAGGTGGCATCCGCATGTCGACAAATGCCATCGCAAAAGGCCGTGCCTGCTGCATCGATCTTTCCACCAGTGCCACACCGTCTTTGCCACACGATGCGCAGCTGACATCAAATTCCACATCCAGACCGCTGGACATATCCTCGAGCGGCCCGCCAAAGAACTCGGCTTCAAAACGGTCCAGGCTGCTGGCATCCCGCGTCTGCGGGGCCATGATTTTCAGAGCGTCCTGATGGATGCCGTGGTTGTCGTCGATGACCAGCACCCGGCGATTTTTTTTCGTCAGACTTTGCATGGCGCCTCCGCATTCTGGGGCAGTCGCAGTGTGAACGTGGCCCCCAGGCCGGGACCTTCGCTGCTGACGGCCAGAGAGCCACCAGCTTCCTGGGCCGCAATGGCACTGCTGTGCAGTCCAAATCCGTGCCCGTCATGTCGTGTCGTGAATCCATGACTGAAGATCTTCTTCAGGTTCTCAGCGCTGATGCCAACACCGTTGTCCTTCACTTCCACCAGCACGTCGTCACCTTCGACACGCGTGATCAGAACAAGTCGCTTGTCTGACTGGTTGGAGTCCTTGAGAGCGCGTTTGGCATTGCCGATCAGGTTGACCAGAATCTGCAGCACCTTGTGTCGCTCCACCATCACGTCGGGCACTTCGCCGTTTCGCGAATGACCGAAACGTTATGCCGGGCGAACCCGGCATCATTCAGCTGAAGGGCCGCCTCGATCAGCGCTTCGGGGGAAACCGGTTCCAGACATCCGCGAGTGGTCGCGTAGGTCTGCTGCATACTGACAATTTCCTTGATGTGTTCGATATTCGTCAGCAGCGAACCAAGTTCCTGTTTCATCTGATCCTGTTCGCTCATCAGGTGGCGAGACAGCTCATCAAACAGTTTGGGAAAGTGCTGCCCGCGCGTGTCTTCGGTCAGAAAGTACACCAGATCGTCCCGGGCATCGCTGAGCACGCCGGCAATCTGCCCCAGACGACCGACGCGGCTGCGATTCAGGCCTTCCATCATCAGATTGCCCGACACATTGACACTGTTGAGCACGTTGCCCACGTTGTGCAGCACGCCCGTGGCCACGTCCGCCATGCCCGCCTGCCGAGCGGTTGACTGCAGTCGATCGTGCAGTCGTTCCCGTTCGGCCTCGGCCAGCTTCTGCTGTGTGATGTCTTTTTCGATCTGCACGTATCGCAGCAGACGACCTTCCTCGTCACGAATAATCCTCAGCTCGATGGCCACAGCGTAGGAGTCCCCGGATTTGGTCACACGATCCAGTTCTCCGTCAAAACCGCTTTGCTCATTGACGGCGCGGCGAATGCTTTCCAGCTCGCGGGGACTCGCATCCGGTGACGCGAGAATCGCGAGGATCGATCGCCCCCGCACTTCATCTGGTTCAAAACCGGACATGCGGGAATAGGCCTCATTGACCCACTCGACACAGCCGTCGGTGTCCAGAATCAGCACCGAGTTATCTGTGTGACGGGCCACCATGGCGAGCTTCTCGTTTTCCAGTGTGGCTTCCCGAAGTCTGACCTGAGCGATGACTCGTTCTGTGATTTCTGTGTGGGCCACGACAGCCGCTCCCCGCGAGTGAGACTTCAGCGGAGTCACACTGACCTGGAACCAGTGAGGCTCGTCCGGGGAATGGCATTCGTACTCGCTGTTGAAGAAATTCGTGCGATCCTCAATAACCGACTCGATGCCGTCCGCCACCGTATGGGCGCCGTCTTCGCAGTCACCCGATGCGCCCCGACAGACTTCGATATAGTTGGCCCCCACGCCGATTCCAGTGCCATCGTTGTGTTCCGCGAACCGCTTCCATGACGCATTGGTATCCACAATGGTGCCGCGATCATCCAGAATGCAGATGTGCGCATCCATCGAATCCAGTACCGACTGAAAGAACTGTTTGGCGTCCGCCAGTTCGCGGGTTCGCAGCGTGACACGATCTTCCACATGACGGTTGACGTCTTCCAGAATGGCCTGCGTTTGACAGATTTCACGAGCCGCCCGACGAGCGCGAGCGCACGACAGAAACAGGAAAATGTCCTCGAAGACCACCCACGCGGCGTGTTCCACCCATCGCCAGGGGCTCTCTACCGGCACGCCGTAAACCGACAGCGGCCAGAAGATGCCCCGCAGACAGTGATCGCCTGCAACCACAATGGTGGCCGACAGCAGCACCGTCCAGTCACGATAGAACGCCAGAATGGCGAGCGACCCAAAGACATGGAAGTGAGTCTCGATGCGTCCGCCGGTCAGGTGAATCAGCAGTGCCGACCAGCAGCCCTGGGAAATCGCAATCACATGCCGCGTGATGCGTTCGCCGGGCTTCCAGATAGCGAGCAGAATTGGCGGCAGAGAAATCAGCCCTCCGATCAGCAGGGCCGCCCAGACGTGAATATGCACTGTCGAAATTCGACCAATCCACGTGCTCGGCGAAACATACATCGCAGCCGCCACACCACCGATCCACTGCAGCATCATCAACAGGATGAACATCCGGTCGGTGTCTGACCAGATACGTCGCTCATGCTGTTGCAGCAGTTCGTCCGTTCGCGCCTCGCTGGCATAAGTGATGTTGATTTCCGATCCGTTGCTCATTGCGTCTTCCTGTTTTCGTCGTCGGCTGTACTCACGATTTCGCAGCCGTAAACGGCAAAGCTGTTCTGCTCGATGGCCAATCTGCTCTCAAAGGCGCTCTCCAGACCACACAGCAGCCGCGACAGCGATTCGCCGCCGGGATTCTCACCGTCGTGGCCTCGCCCACTGGTGATGCCACCAGAGAACACTCGCGCTCCGCCTGGTGCAAACAGCAGGACATGGCCGGAGGTGGCCACGCCAAATTCGGTCGTTCGTCGTCCATCCGGATCGACATGGCAGACGGCTCCGGGGATCCGCCGAGCCTCCGTCCACAAAGTCGTTTCATGCCAGTCAGCCGGCACGGTTTCCGGTCGAAAAAAGTACAGATCGACGTCAACGTCTGAGTCAGCGGGGAGTGTCTGCAGGATGTGATTCAGGTTGCCCACGCTGGAGCGGCTGCAGCTGCAGTGCGGGTGCAGGAACATCACCAGCCGGAAATGCGTGTCAACATCCATTCCCGCCGGCGCTTTCGTCACGGGTGCCCCCACAGCGCCGGGCGCTGTCGAGTAATGCCAGAGGAACCCACCGCTGACAAGCAGCAGGACCAGCCAGATCACTACGCCAAAGCGTGTGAGCCAGCGACTGACGGCCGATGTTGGTGAAGGATTGAGAACAGACACGCTGGATACCGGGGTGAAAGATGCTCTGCTTCGCAGACATCCTCAACGTGTGGCGGGGCACCGTGCGAAATCAGTCGCAGCATGCGTGACCAGCAGCATCTGTGAGTCAGCCCGGGGAGGCAGCGGGGATCACCCAATCGTCGAAGGCCTGACGCCCAACTTGCCAGTCAAAGCCTGGCTGTTGGCAGCCGGTATCGAATGCCAGCATGCCTCAGCGAGCAGGGTTGCCGATCGTGAGACGTGGCGCGGCTGGCCGAGTTTTGACGGCCGTATTCAGGCGGTTCAAAGGGCACAGCCTCAGGGCTTACCAGCGCTGCTCGGCTAACGGCCCGGCGGCGAGGCGATTGACGGCGTGCAGGAATTCAGGGGACAGTCCCTTCACACAAAACACATCGTCCGGTCGCCGTTCAATATGGGGCCGGAAGAAACGCGGCCGCAGCAGCAGGTGAATCGCGACCGCCCCCACCACCCACGCGACGATGCAGCCGAAAAACAGCATCACTGTCGTGGATTCTGTGACAGGATTCGAATTCAGGACAAACAGAATCTGCACAGCGACGAGAATGCAGGCCGCAGTCCACAGGAGATTGCCCCAGCGAGAGGCTGTTTCCCGCATTCGCGCTTTGCGGGCCGCTTCACTTACGCCGTAATGCAGGCGAAAATTCTTCCGCAGAGAATGCAGCACGCCGTGCGTAAACAGCCCGGCTCCTGCGGCAATTACGATTACACTCAGCCCCAGTTGCCACGAGGTAATCCACCTGAGAATGGCAAGGGTGGCCAGAGAAACCGCCGGCGATACCAGAATCGTGACCAGTGGCATCACCCCCAGCGGTGACACAAAGCAGCGGGCCCCGACCAGCCCCGTCACGTCACCCGTCATCCAGCAGATTTCAGACAGATCCGTATCGTTGCGGCAGTACAGCTGGTCGCCGTGAACCCGGTACGCGGCGCCCTCCGGCAGGAACGAAGTTCCGTCATGACTGACCGACTGCGGCGTGGCAAACGGCGACAGCCGTGTGGTCGAAGACTCGGGTTGGGCTGTGCTGACACTCATGGCTGCGGACGTTTCCAGCGTGAGGAGTCGAATGCGAAATGGCCGTCCTGATGCGTCTTCGACCGGAAAACACTTCCGGATGGGAAAAAATTCGCTCACCTGCCGGATCCTCACGCTCCGCACAGCAGGTGAAACCCGAATGACCGGTTTGTTCCCACCAGCCAGATCCCCGGCAAAGAACGTCAGGGGTACGGGGCGACTGAGCAACCGGTCGATCTGCCCTGACTGCCCGGGGAATGGCGAAAGTGCGGTGACGCTTCTTGCGAACCCTCATCGCTGACGTCTACTATGACGATATCGACTCCGTTAGGTTTGGGTCCCTCAGGTTTCAAAGCGGCCGTCCCGCAGGTTGGGTTATGTCGAAAAAACAGGTTCTCGCAATGACGTCGCTGGTGGCCCTGGCCGTGCTGGGCCTGCTGGCAGTCCTGGTCATGAACGGCCTCAGCCACGGCGCGAATATGTTCAGCGGCTTCATGACGGTCGTCGTTGGCCTGACATTTGTGACGGCCCTGGTCTGCGTGTTCAGCCCGTTTGCCGTGATGGTCTGGTACCCGGAAGAGGGCCTGGCCTCACTGGCCCCGCCACCGGAACCCGCATCCCCGGCCGCCGCGCCATCGTCCGATGATGACTTCGACGATGACGAAGACGACCTGGACGACGGTGGCTTCGATGACGAATTCGAAGATGACGACGAAGAACTCTACGACGACAGCGGCGAATTTGATGAAGACGAGGACTGGTAAGTCGGCCCGTCGGCCAAAACCGGTCGGATTGAACCGGTCGGCCCACAGTCAAACAGGACCAGTCCGCTGAGTCCGGCACAAAGCACACAGAAATCGCCAGCCGCTAACGCGGAAGGCGATTTTTTTCGTTCTGCAGCAGTGTCAGCACCAGACCTGCGACGGCCAGTCCGTCGCTGAGGATTTCGTGAGACCGACCCGAATCCGGTCCGGCCACGTCCACCAGCAGGACGTGATCACCGTCCTGCGACGGGTGAGCCGTCACATGAGAGTTGGTTGTCCGGGACGAATGGTTGATCCAGTCCGCCAGTTCATCGGCCCCCATGGCTCGCCCCTGCCTGGTGATGACTGTGGCAAAGCGGTCGTCTTCCGAAATGCGGATCACCATTCGGCCGCTGTGGTCCGTTCTGTCGCCGGCTGTCGACACAAACTGAGCATCCGACTCGGCCGGCAGCAGGCGCATGACCCGATGCTCCACCCGTGATGTGGCCACGTCAAAACCCACGCGAATCGCCATGTGATGCGGCCACCACCGCTGCAGCCACGTCAGATAGTCTTTCTCGTGAGACAAAGAATGCAGCTGACCGCTGGATCGACCGTTGCGAAACAGCGTCGTGCTGTCCGCCAGATCGGGCAGTTGCAGACAGGACGTCTGTTCGTCCTGGCGGCCGGTCGCTGGCAGCGATGTGAGTGTCTGGCGGTCGAATTGACCGATCAGACGCTGCGCGATGCCCACACCGGCTGTCTCATCAGCGGGCGCCGGCATCTGTGGCACCCTCAACCCCACACCAAAGTCGTTCCAGGGAACCGACAAACTGCGTCCGTCACTGTCGAAGGCATCAAGGCCCACCTCTCCCGCCGATCCACCGGCTCCGGTGACCATCAGGCTGCCCGCAACATTCCGGTGATGGCGAGCGAAAGCGAGCAGGCTGCAGCACGTGCATTCGCCCAGATCATAGACATCACCGCCATTTTGCAGCACTGCCGAGACCACACCAGCATAAAGATCCTGGGAACCGTGGCGCTGATCGTATCCCATTGCCAGCGCGACTCCTGCGGGGCCCGTAACACCCGCTTTTTCCGACCGGACCGACTGTCGCACTTGAGAGACACGTGCCAGGTGGGTGGAAAAAATCGAGGCCAGCTGCGCCGCACGGAATCGGTCAACGGCATTCAGATAGGCGCCCCGTACACCGCTGGCCGTGCGACGGATTCCGGTGTTCCGATCCACCGTGTGTCGGCTGTCGTGTGATTCTTCCTCCGCCTCAGATCCCGTCCCCGCAGCGGGGGCCTCACTGGTGTTCCAGACACACTCACGACACCCATGCCACCCGGAAGCCATCCGCGCCAGATGCACACTCTGAGACACCGGTGCAGGCTCCCCAGGGCAGCGAAACACGCTCGCATGCGCATTATCCATCGGCAGCAGATTGTCGTGTTGTGTCATGGCAACTTCCCTGTCATGGCCCATGCGCATCAGTATCCGAATTTATGGCGGAATTCGCCAGAGCAAGTTTGTCTCAGCAGGCCATCCGGCCCCACAGGTCGCTGCCCATGGACAGGCCTGCCCCCTGCCCGGAGCAGTCCGCGAAGAAAATTCTGCCGGCTAGTCATCCATCCGCGGACGGCGGCGGTTCTGTTTTTTCTCGGACGCCTGCTTTTTGTTTTCCAGCCGACGACGGTTCGCCCCGCGACTGGGCCGCGTTTTCTTCCGCTGCACGGGCGGGGCCACAACGGCGAGGATCATCTCCCGCAGTCGCTCAATGCAGTCCGCCGTATTGCGGCCCTGATCACGATATCGCTGACTGTGCAGCACGATATCGCCTTCACGGGTCATGCGATTGTGGTAGCGAGACAGAAATCGCCTCAGTACCCCGGGCGGAAGGCTGGCACAGGCCGATGGATTCCATCGCAGCACAGCCTTGGAATTGACCTTGTTGACGTTCTGTCCACCGGGTCCGCCGCTGCGCGCATACGTGAATTCAAACTCCGTGTCTGGAATTTCAATATCGTGATTGATGCGAACCATGAGAACACGTGCGGGACAAAAACAGGAGACGATCGGCAAGCATAACGCGTCAGACACAGAATCAGAAGCCCTGTGCGATGCGCAAAGTGCTGCTCCCAATCGGGCAGCGGCGGTACGCGCACGCAGGCAGCAGATCGGTCGCAGAAACAGGACAAACGCGGGTACGGACAAAGCCAAAACGCAGGGTCGTGCGAGCAGCGACACCATCAACGATGGCAGGTTCACCGGTTGTCGCGGATTCCCCGGCGGGCCTCAACGCCCACCATGTAACAGACACTGCAAAACGCTGAGCTACGCGCCCGCACTTTCCAGACCAGCGCGTTCGAGGCTGGCTTCCACAGCCACAGAAACCGGATGCACGCCAGGTCCATCAAACGATTCCAGTTTGGCGGCCCGCTTGCGTTCCTGCTCTTCTTTCAGGTCTCGCACCATTCTCTGAGCCAGCAGCAAGACACCCAGGCCGCACAGAATCAGCAGCGGCATCTCATACCGCAGCATCCCATCGACCGACGTGAAGAACACGCCGTCCGGCTTGATGCCAAAGCCGTCCCGGGCATGCAGACTGGCGATCGTGTTGTTGCACAGGTGAAACGCGATCGCCGGAAACAGGCTCCGACTGTGCACCGCCAGCAGCGACAGCAACAGTCCCAGCAGGGCCGCATTAAACGCCTGCTGAGGAATCATGTGCACAATGCCAAACATGAAGCTGGATGCGATGATGGCAATTCCCAGCCGACCACCTTTTGCCAGCCCGCTGAGAATAAAACCACGAAACGCAATCTCCTCGCAAATGGCCGGCGTCACCGCAAACACGGTCACCAGCAGCCACGGAGACAACTGCGCCGACCGAAGCAAATCGTTGATCCGGCTGATCCCCTCCGCCGGCGGTGGCGGCAGGATGCCGCGTTCCACCATCAGACTGCTCAGTTCAATACTCAAAGGATGCACCAGAAAAGCCAGAGCCACGCCCATCCCCATCGCTGACCATGACGGTTTCCTCAATCGAAACGTGGCCCGCAGACTGGTCGTCAGCATGATTCCCATAAACAGCGCCGGACAGGCGATCATCGTCAGCTGCTGGATCACAGTGGCCCGCATCACAGACAGGCCAGCTTCCCGATCACTGCCGCTTAGATCCGGTCGCATATAGTTCATAGCAATGAACTGC
>JANSXP010000032.1 GCA_024742875.1 Planctomycetaceae bacterium
GATGCGTTTGGAATGCTGCGTCAGCGGGTGGGAGGTCAGATAAAATCCGAGGCACTCTTTCTCGGCCGCCAGTTTCTGTGGCTTGGGCCAGTCGGGCACATCGGGCAGATTCAGCTGAGCGCCTTCCTCCTCCTCCGATTCGTTTTCGTCGCCGCCAAACAGATTCATCTGACCGCTGGCTTTGTCTTTGGCGGCCGCCAGTGCGGACTGCACCGCGCGATCGAGTACCTCCAGCAATTGGGCCCGGTTGCCGGGCAGATTGTCCAGAGCGCCCACACGAATCAACGTTTCCAGCGCTGATTTGTTCAGTGCTTTCGGGTCCACTCGCTCGGTCAGGTCAAAGATGTCGGTGAACGGACCGTTCTCTGTGCGTTCCGCCACCAGCGCTTCCAGCGCGGCTTCGCCGACGCCTTTGATGGCCCCCATCCCGAATGAGATGGACTCGCCGACGACGGCAAATTCGACTTCGGAGGCATTGATATCCGGCGGCAGCACCTCGATGTCCTGACGACGTGCGTCGTCCACATGCTCGGCGATGCGTTCGCTGCTTTCCATCCCGCAACTGAGCAGCGCCGCCATAAACTGCACCGGGTAGTGGGCTTTCAGGTAGGCCGTTTCGTAGGCGATCAGGCCGTAGGCGGTGGAGTGGGATTTGTTGAAGCCGTAACCGGCGAAGGCCACAATCAGGTTCCACAGCTCTTCGGCCATCTTCGTGGAGATGCCGTTGGATTCTGCCCCGGCGATGTACTCATCGTGGAAGCTGTCGATGATCGCCTGTTTCTTCTTGCTGATCGCCTTAATACATTTGTACGCACTGGCCAGTTCCACATTGCCGACGCGGTTGAGAATCCGCATCACCTGTTCCTGGTAGACCATTACGCCGTAGGTCTCAGCCAGAACTTCGTCCACCACCGGATGCACTTTACGCGGCTGCTTCCGCTTGTTTTTCACGTCGACATATTCCATCACCATGCCGCCTTCCAGCGGGCCGGGACGATACAGGGCCGATGTGGCGATGATGTCTTCGAAGCAGTCGGGCTTCATTTTGGTCAGAAGGTCCCGCATGCCGCCGGATTCCAGCTGAAACACACCCTTGGTTTCACCGCGCTGCAGCAGCGCAAACGTCTTTTTGTCGGTGAGGTTGTTCTGCACATCCAGCAGCGTGAAATCGGGCTCCACGCGCTGCACATTCTTGACCGACTTGTCGAGAATCGTGAGGTTACGCAGACCCAGAAAGTCCATCTTCAGAAGACCGATGTCTTCAATGGTGGGCCCGTCCCACTGCGTGATGATGTCCTTTTTGCCGGTGATCTTCTGCAGCGGCACAACGGTATCCAGCGGCACATCGGCCACCACCACGCCCGCCGCGTGCGTGCCCATACTGCGCGCCAGGCCCTCGACAGACATCGCGTAATCGAGCAGTTCCTGGGCGACCGGGTCGGAGTCGTAGGCGCTTTTCAGATCGGGACTCTTATCCAGTGCATCCTTGAGTTTGATGTTCAGCTCATCGGGCACCATCTTGGCCAGTTCATTGACCCGCGGCAGTGGCACGTTGAGCGCACGGCCAACGTCGCGGATGGCATTTTTGGCTTTGAGTGTGCCGTACGTGCCAATCTGCGCGACGTTCATTTCGCCATAGGTTTCCTTCGTGTAGTCGATCACCATCTGGCGTCGGTCACGGCAGAAATCGATATCGATATCGGGCGGCTCATTACGGCTGGGGTCAAGAAATCGTTCGAACAGCAGGTCGTACTTCAGCGGGCACACATCTCCCAGTCGCAGTAAAAAGGCTACGATGGCGCCACACGCCGAACCACGAGCACCACAGGGGATGCCGTTGCGACGGGAGAACTCCACAAAGTCCCAGACGATCAGGAAGTAACTGGCATACCCCTTGTCCTCAATGACGCTCAATTCGTACTTCAGGCGATCCCAGTGTGCGTCAGTCAGCTCATCACCGTAACGCTCATGCATGCGCGTGTTGCACAGCTCGCGCAGGTAGTCGATGTCCGTCTTGTTTTCCGGCGGCCGATAAACGGGGTACAGCTTGCGATCATGCAGTTCGATGTCGACCCGATCGGCAATCGTCTGCGACATTTCGACCGCGTGTTCCAGCCCGCTGAACGTCTGGTACATCTCTTCCGGACTGCAGATGTACAGCCCGTCGTTGCTCATCTTCATGCGGTTCACGTCGTCACGCGTGGTTCGCGTGTTGACGCACAGCAGCACGTCCTGGACCTTGGCGTCATCCCGCGTGAGGTAGTGGGCATCGTTGGTGGCGACCAGAGGCAGCCCCTTCTTATTGGCCAGGTCCACCGTCAGGTCCAGACACTGCTTCTGGATCTCGAAACCGGCATCCTGAATCTCCATGTAGAAGCGATCTCCGAAGACCCGGGAATACCATTCGACCAGTTGTCGGGCGTCGTCGTCTTTTTCAGCCAGCAGCAGTTTGGAAAGTTCGCTGGAGGCGCAACCGGAAAGGCAAATGATGCCTTCGTTGTATTCTTCCAGCAGCTCGCGATCGATACGCGGCTTATAGTGGAAGCCTTCCAGGTAGGCGACAGACGACATCTTGATGAGGTTGTCAAATCCCTTCTGATTCATGGCCAGCAGGGTCAGGTGAGATTGGGCCTCTTTCTGACGAGTGGCGCTGCGGTCTGTGCGACGTCCGGGAGCCACATAGGCTTCGTAGCCAATGATGGGCTTCACATCGTGTTTTTTGCAGGTGCCGTAAAATTCCATCGCCCCGCCCAGGTTGCCGTGGTCGGTCATCGCGACGGAATTCATGCCCAGGTTCTTCACCTGTTTGACGAGTTCCGGGATGCGGTTGACGCCGTCCAGCAGGCTGAAGTGCGTATGGCAGTGCAGGTGAGCGAATGGTCGCGATGCGGTGGCGGCCGTGTCCGTATTGATATCGATCATTGAGATCGTCTCTCCGTGATTTTGGCGGTCTGATCTCTATTGTCGTCAACCTGCACACCGGGTTCAATTCGGTGGACAGGATCGTTTGCAAACGGGGCCAGCCGCCCGTTTTTGGTGAAGTTGTTCTGAGATTGTCGAGAGATTCCAGGTCGTGTCATCCAAACCGCGGGTCCAGCCGTTGACACAGAATCCGCTGGCGAGCGATTCGCACCGCACGCCATTGTGCAAAACCACTGTTGGGAGATTCGAATATGGATCCGGTAACCGCTCAGATCACGTTTGGCGTGATCCTCTCCGTGATGGTGCTGGCCTGGGCCGTATCGCTCCGCAAGGCGTCGCTGATGGGCCGTCAGTCCCCGGCCACTGACGAAGACCCCTTTGCTCCACTGACGTTCGAACCATCGTCTGAGTCAGCCACCAAGTCCGGCGATGGAGTTCGCAACAGCCAGACCGTACGTGGTCGGATGGAAGACGTCAGCCTTGCGATTGTCGATCAGTTTACCAGGACGGCTGTTCCGGGAAACTTTGCCACGATTTTTGAAGTGACCGAGGCGACCAGTGAGAAGGTGGTGGTCCGCAAGACGGGCCCCCTGATGTGCAATCAGCCCACCGGGATGTACTTCAGTGAGGCCGAATTTGATCTGCGTCAACTGGGTGACGATGTCGTTGAGGTGTCTTATCAACTGGGATTTGAACGCTTCAGAAAACGCGTACGGACCGTCTGTCTGGGATTGATTGTGGGCGTGACCCTGCCGGTGATGATCATCGCCGGTTTCGTGATCTGGTTTCTGGTGGTCAGCAGTGAAAATCCGGGCGTTCGCTGGCAGGTGTTCCAGACGCTGCAGCTGACGCATTTGATCTGGCCCCCCTTTCTGCTGATTTGGATGTACGGCAGCGGGCAGACGCACTCCAATACCTACGTGTCCAACATGCTGCGGGCGTTGCGCCCGGCCGATTTTTCCGTGAGTGAAGTGCGCCGGTAACGGGCACTCGTATTGACGGGGCTTTGACCGACCCGGTTGCCTGCGGGAAGCCCGGAATCGGCTGGCAACCGCGACTTGCCAGACAAATTTGCTCTCAGGTCGGGTCAAGTGAGCGTCCACTATGCGAATCGGAGCCGCCAGATGAACGACAGTCCCTACGAGGTGCGAGTGACAGAAGACGGCGGAGCCCCCCGCAGACCACTGTCGTGCTTTGCAGTCGCACTGGGGGGAGTTGGAATCGTTGTGTTGCTCGTTGTGTTCCTCATGCCGTTTCAACGTTCTGCCGGACCAGCCGCATGGAAAACAAAACACCGCAACCAGTTGAAGCAGATCTGGCTGGCATTGGAGTGCTATCGTGACGTGCACGCAGGGGAGCTTCCGCCCGTTTTTACCGTGGACGAACAGGGGCAGCCGCTGCACAGCTGGAGAACGCTGATTCTGCCATACCTGGGACACCAGGAACTGTACGATCAAATCGAGCTGTCCCTGCCGTGGAATCATCCGAAAAATCGTGCAGTTGCCGGCTCCATGGAGTCGTACTGCAGTGACTATTCCGACGTAGCGGAGGGAATGACAAGATATCACGCGGTCTGGAATACAGACATCCGTTGGTTTGAAAGGAGAGCCGAGGACGGCCGGTTGGAAAAGTCCATCCTGCTGGCTGAAGTAGATCCCGAACGGGCGGTGCACTGGATGCGGCCGGAGGACACGGCTGCCGAGTTTCTGTCGGATCCCGACTCATTCAGTGAGCTCCCTGATGGCGAGGTGCAGGCAATTTGTCGCGATGGCCGCGTCATCTCCTGCGAAGCCGATGAACTGACCGCGCGGCCCGTGCGACCTGAAGAAATTGACTGACAGTTTGGGAGCAGCCCATGTCAAACGAGAGCCCTTTTGAACCACCGCGGGCGGCAGACACGACCGATCAGGTGCTGCCATCGAGCGTCATGCTGGCTGAGCGAATTGCGGTGCTGATGAAGTCTTCCGTCAAAATCGGTCTGGTGCTGCTGTTTGTTGCCGGCTTCGCGTGGCTGTTGTTTCTACCAGCGGTGCGCAACGTCCGACCAGTCAGGATGCGCACCCAGTCGCTGAACAACATCCGCAATATTGCACTCGCCGTTCATAACTATGCCGCTGAGCATCGCGGGCAGATGCCACCGGCCTATACCGTGGATGCGGCAGGCCATCGACTGCACAGCTGGCGTGTTCTGTTGCTGCCGTATCTTGACGAACAGGCGCTCTATGACTGCATTGATCTGAGCAAGCCATGGGACCATCCGGACAACGCTGAACCTGCTGCCTCTATGCCGTGGGTCTTTGCGGCTCCTGGTGAGGAGCAAAGCCAGCTGACCAGCTACATGGCACTCACCGGATCTGACGCCGCGTTTGGCGAAGTGCCACGCGATATTGGCACAGCAGACAGTCGCACCCTGATGCTGACGGAAGTGCCGTCAGCCGATCGGGTGCCGTGGATGAAGCCGGTCGACAATGGCGTAGAGTTTCTGCTGGGAATGCGGGGCAGATCTGACGTGCCTCATGCTGGCATGGTGTGCGTGGCATTACAGGACGGTTCCTGTCGGCCGCTGTCTCAGAAGATTGACCGGCAGGTTCTCAGGCAGCTGATCAGTGTTTCGGGCTCGAAACAGTCGCTGGAGTTCTGACGCTGCCGCCCTGCCCTGCGGACGTCTGTCGCAATTGAAATTCGCAGATGGTCAGAGGTCCCAGCCAGCACAGCCAGGCCGACAGCGGGTAGGACCACGTCACGCTGAGGCCGGCGATGGTCGCCATACCTCCCAGCACACGCAGCACGATGGCCGAACACAGCAGCACATAGTTACGCAGCATCCACCGCTGATGGGCGGCCAGTTGACGCCGAACGGCCATTCGCCAGCCCGCCAGGCACGTGATCGCCGTTGCGACGGCCAGGCATCCAAACGCCAGTCCCGCGACCAGTCCGGTTTCTGTCCTTTGGGCCATCAGCAGTCCACCGGGGGTCAGCAGCAGCAGGACCAGCGCGACCTGAATTTTTCCCAGGGTGCGATGAAGTCGGGGCAATCGCTGGCGGGTACGTCGATGCAGCAGGATCAGTCCAAACAGCAGTGTCGCTGGCCCGGCCAGAATGTGGGCATAAAAAGCGACGTGATAGCCGTCAAAGAAATATGACTTTCGGCCGGTCAGAAACACGGACTGAAAATCCGGCGGGAAATAGCGTGTGTAGGTGGCGGTGATCTGAATGGCAGATTTGATGACGAACAGGACGGTCAGCAACTGCAGCCACCACATCAATGAGATGCCGCCGGCAAAAGTCCGCGACGCAGGCCCTGCTGTCTTCGCTCTGCTATCCGGGGCCTTGCATTCAAACCCCACTGCTGATTTTTTGTTCATTGGTGCTATTCCCCCGTTATTGCGGCGGACTTTGGTTCAGCGTCTCGATATGCAGGACAAGCCGGAACTTTGCCGGGATCGCGACCGCGATCGTGGCCCAACGTGTACGCAAAATGCCGTCATCAACGGCCGCAACCTCATGTACCACTCGGGAAAGGGGACCGGTACTGGCAACCAATTGAACTACGGGGTCGAGAAATGAACAATCTAAAGACACTGATTTTGCTCGCTGCGGTCAGCGTGGCAATGCCAACATCCTTGTCGCCTGCTTTTGCGCAGGAGCAGCCACCACCGCCCGGTGGGGAATCGGGGGATGGCGGCGCGGGCGAGCCGGGAGCAGAAGATCCGGCAACCGACGATCCGAGTGGTGGAGACTCGGGCGGTGATCCCCCCGACGGTCCGGATGGTCCGGGAGCAGACGAACCGGGCAGTGATGGTCCTGGCGGTGGTCCGGACGGCCCTGGAGATTCGAATCCCACACCAGTCGCCGATTGTCCGGTGAAAAAGACGGCCAATTTCCCCATCGGTGGCGGCAACAGCCTGTGCCTGTTCCAAACGGAAGCCTGCGGCACGGCGCCGCGAGTGCGGGCGACCGGTTTTCATGCGTGCGACAAGCTGGAATGCTCCTGCACGGGCAACACGTGCTACGGTCAGAATACGACGCACCCGAGCAGCGGCGCTCCCCCTGTGCTGCCGCTGAACTTCATGGCCAACGCCAGGAAACTTCCGTGGGTCGTCCCCATCGCCAACACGCTGGTCCAGGGGGCCACCGGGCAGATCACCACTTTTGGTGTTGGTGATTACAAGGTGAAGTATCTGAAAGTGTTGCGGCTGCAGTCACCGGCCGGCCAGCAGTACTTCGCGCTGTTCAAGGTGTTCAAAGGGGACGATGCTGCTGATCTGGGTGACGACTATGAAGAAACGGACGGTTTCGTGGGGGTACGCGTCAGTGCCCTGTCCGCAGCGCCGGCTGGTGGCTATCTCGATCTCGATTCCGCCTCGCCCACGCACTTTCAAAAACTGCAGAAGTTTGTCAACGATGACGGGACTCCCGGGTACGTGCGGGAGGCGGGCGCCAAACTGCCCATCGCCAGTGGCCCAACCACGTCAGAAACCTGGTTTCATCTGTACGGCACTGTGCTGTAAGCCTCAACCAGCGTTCGACTGGGCCACAGACGACCGCTACCGTCAGACGACCGCTACCGTCAGGCGATCGCTGGATGTCAGGTGACCGCTGACCAGATCCAAAATGAAACGCCCACAACGTGGATTCGTTGCGGGCGTTTTCTGTTGAGCGCGATCTGACGTTTCTGAGTGGTCCGGACTGTGGCTACCGACACACCCGCCAGCCAAACCACTTGTACTGCTGGTAGGTTTCTGACTGCACAAACTGGCTGGGTGCGATGACCGTGATGCGTGTTTTGGGGCTGAACTGCGTATTCGTCACGTTGCCCACGAGTTCCGCCGGGACTCCCCGCGCTTCCACCATCTCGGGGATCTGCCGCATCACACGCGGGTCAATCACAGTGGGCTCCAGCCCAAATTTTTCCGGGTAGACCACCGTGTAAGACATCGAGGTTGAGTCCGTGTATTCGCCAAGGCTGAAGTACAGATTGCGGATGCCGTCGGTGGTGGTGTCAGGGGTTGCCGCCGTGGTGGACAGCACCGTCCAGTCGTCAACGGAGTCCACAACGGCTTTGCTGCCCGACGGAAACTCGGTGGTTCCCCCGTTGGTTGCCGCGTATTCCCATTCGTGACACGTTGGCAGACGTGTCCCACTCAGTTCGCAGTAGAGCCTGGCCACGTCAACGTGAAATCCGCGAATCGGATCGTCATCGTTTAGATAGTCGAGGTTGCCAAAGCGTCCCAGCAGGATCGACAGGTACGTGCTGTCGCCGCCGGATTTCAATGGCTGGTTGAGCACCTGCTTAAACCGCGCCACGGAGACTTCGTTGACGCCGATGCGAAAATCGTCGACTGCCGCCACATGCCGGGCCTCGATCCCCTTTTTGCTGTAGCCAAAACTGGCTCGTCCACCGCGAATGGCAATGGTCGCATCGACAATGTCGTCATCGTGAAACAGATCGAACGGCTGCAGGATCACTCGCCCATCGTCAATCGTCCAGGAGGAATGAGGATACAGCTGTTCCAGAGACGGATGGTCGGCCGCCTCAGGCACGGTTCTCCAGACCACGTGACGTGCGCCTTTGTCGTTCCGGGCAGACACACGATAAAAGCCAGGTATCACCCAGGTGGTCTCTCCGCTTCGCCCCTGAGCCTTGAACTGCGACCGATGCGGGATCAGCAGAAAATCGTCGTAGCGTTCCCACAGAATTTTGGCCGTGGGATCGCTGACGGAAATCTGAACAGCGATGGAGCCCGCCGGCGGCGTTCCACTTTGCAGCGTGGACCACCCGATGACAGCGGCCGTCAGGACCAGCAGGAAGGAGGTCAGTCTGTTGCGCCGCACTGTCTTCACAGCGATGTCCAGCACACTGGCAGGACGCGCGATGATGGGCTTGTTGTCAACAAATCGCTGCAGGTCATCGGCCATCTCACGGGCCGACTGATAGCGATCCTCCTGTGACTTTTCGAGCGCTTTCAGACAGATGGTCTGCAGATCGCGCGGCACTTTGGGATTGATGCGTCGCGGTGGTTTGGGCTCGGTGTGCAGAATGTGATGCAGCACCGTGTGCGAGCTTCCCGCTGTGAACGGTCGTCGCTCAGTCAGCATTTCGTAGAGAATGACGCCCACTGCATAGACGTCTGTGCGGCCGGACAGCGACTGCACCTCCCCCCGCGCCTGCTCGGGGGCCATGTAGCCGATGGTGCCGACAATATGGCCGGATTTGGTCACCGTGACTTCGTCGGGCAGTTCGCGCCGCGCCAAACCGAAATCGGCCACATACGGTTCATTGCTGCCGTCCAGCAGGATGTTGCCGGGTTTAATATCCCGGTGGATGATCTGTTTGTCGTGAAAAAAAGCAATCGCATTCAAGATGCGAATCAGCAGCCTTGCCATTTCCTCAAAGCTGATGGGATAAGCCCGCAGAAATTCCCGCAGCGTGATCCCTTCAATGTACTGACAGGCGATATAGATGGAGTCGTTGTGCTGACCGATTTCATGCACGCTGACCACGTTGGGGTGTGCTATCGCGGCCGCAGCGCGGGCTTCCCTCAAAAACAGTTTGGAGGAGTCTCCTCTCAGGTCGCGGCCACGGGGAATCTTCAACGCGACCTGTCGTTCGAGTTCGGTATCCCACGCCAGATAGACGGCGCCAAATGTCCCTTCGCCAAGCATGCGACGGATTTCGAAATGATCGATCCGCTGGCCGGCAGCGATGGCGATTTCCGTGTCTTCCTGTGAGATCAGATTGAACTGACTGTGGCAGGAGGGGCACGTGATTACGTCCTGAGTCTCTTCCGTCGCATCGGCAGAGTCGTCGATCCGGACTTGCTGCAGACAATTGGGACAGCGAAATCGCATGGGCGAAAACCGTGGCAGGGAAGGTGTCGTAGCGGCACGTCGACATAGCGTAGTCGACTCGCTGGTCAAAGGCACGCGATGGTTTGTACGCCCGGGCCGTTCAGGTCACTTTGAAGCCGTCCCCCTCCCTGAATCGGGAGAGGGCTTTCGTCGTGGAGACGGCCACAGCCATGCGGGCCGCAGGGGCTGTCATTCAGGCGGAATGACTCTGCAGCGAGTGCGATGCTGGCTCTGTGAGTGCTCTTTCTGCATCGGTCAGGCAGGCCGCGTGCTGCAGGCAACTGCCTTCGCCCGCGTGTCGCTCCAGCAACAGTAGTTGTCGCATGAGCTGCATCAGCTGTTCAGAAAGTCCACAGATCACCATGCGGCCGCCCGCCGCACGGATACGCATCGACAGTTTCAGCATGGTGCCAACAAACAGTGATCCAAAGAATGTCGTCTGCTCCAGGTCCAGAATCATCTGCGGAGCGCCCACCTCCATGATGTGCCGACAGATGGTGTTGTAGTCGTGGCGAAAGTCGGAGTAGTGCGGGGTTGAGATTTCGCCGCAGAAACGGACGAGGAGGCGGTGGGAGTTGACGCAGATTTCTGCTCGATAATCGGACATGAGGGGGTTCCTGTGTCTGGATGCCCAGTCAACCTGCGCGCGGCACAGATTTTCCGTTCTGGTGAAGCTGGCATTCCGCAGTTGAGCGCTCGTCTGCAAAGCCGACACTCCTGGATCGAGGTCGCCGCGAACCGTCCGCCAGAGATCTCTACGAATCATCGTTTCATGCGGGGAACTGCTCCATCGGCCGTCAGTTTGAGGCACGTTTGAGGAATTTGGGGCATTCTTTGCGTGACTTAGAGCAATCGGGCGACTTGGTAGAAGACGTTCGAGGGATTCGTCACAATGCCAGCCGATGGCACGCGCCGCGCGACGATTTTCCGTGCGACGTCAGTTGGGATCAGGATTCTTGAGCAGCGGATCACACTACACAGTACTGGCAAGGCGGTTTCGGCCTCAGGCGTTTGACGATGTCGTGGGGCAGGAACACGTCGCGCAAGCGCTGCGCAATGCGATCCGCGCAAACCGTGTGGCCCATGCGTATCTGTTCACTGGTGCCCGTGGGGTCGGCAAGACGTCCACCGCCCGAATTCTGGCCAAGGCGCTGAACTGTCCTCATGTGAAAGACGGTGTCCCCTGCAATCAGTGCGATGTTTGTGAGGCAGTTTCCGCCGGCGACGACGTCGACGTGCTGGAAATCGACGGCGCCTCCAATCGTGGTATCGAAGACATTCGGTCGCTGCGAGCGAATGTACGCTCGATGTCGATGGGAGGCCGGTTCAAGCTCTACATTATCGACGAAGTTCACATGCTGACGCGGGAGGCGTTTAATGCGCTTCTGAAGACGCTGGAAGAACCGCCCGCGATGGTCAAGTTTGTGTTCTGCACGACGGAGCCCAACAAGGTACCGGACACCATTCTGTCACGCTGTCAGCGGTTTGATTTCAGCGCTATTGGTGAAGAGTCGATCGGTCAGCGTCTGCGGGAAATTGCAGCTGCGGAGGGCTTTGAGGTTGAGGACGATGCCATTGAACTGGTGGCGCGTCGAGCGCGGGGATCGATGCGGGACAGCCAGTCGCTGTTTGACCAGCTGCTGGCGTTCAGCGACGGCGTGGTGCGTGCCGCTGACGTGCACCGCATGCTCGGAACGGCCAGCGACGAGTTACTCTGCTCGCTGTTTGATGCCGTCTCGCAGCATCGCCCGGGTGAGGTGCTGAATCTGCTGGAGTCGGCCCTCAACTCTGGTGTTCAGGCGGGCGAAATGCTCGATCAGTGCATCAGCTATGTTCGCGATATGATGGTCACTCTCAGCGGCGGTGCGACTGTGGCACTCGCCAGCGTGGCGGGCAGCCTGAGGCCTGCGGTTACGGAGCAGGCCACCAGGCTGACATTGCCCAACATCATGGCTGGTTTTCAGATTCTGTCAGAAGCGAAAGGCAGAATGCTGCGCAGCACATTTGCTCGTGTGCTCCTGGAAATGGCTCTCGTGCAGGTGGCACTGCTGGAGGATCTGAGTGCCATCAGCGGGCTGTTGTCCGGAAATCTGCCAGCCCTGCCGGCCGGAGCGGCTGCACCGGCCGTGACAGACACCGCTTCCGCTGGGGATGACGAAAAAAAAAATGACATAGAACCGGCCACTGAGGAGCCCAATCCCCCTGAAGACGTCACGCCAGCTGGCCCGGCATTCGAGTTTTCCCCCGAGAATCAGGCGCGCCTACTGGCGGAAGTAATTGATAAGGCAGCCTTTACGTTGTCCACGGCGTTGAAGTCCGTGAGTGCAATAGCAATTTCCGGGCCAAACGGTCTAGAAATACAAGTCGGTGACTCCTATGATTTCCAGCGACGGGTGATTGAGCAGCATGAAAACCGCTCAGCCATTCAGTCCATTGTGGAACGTCTGACTGGGATTGATCCGGTGATCACAGTGAAAACTGTGGTGTCACCGGCAGGTGAGAAGCCTGTGACAGGTCCGGCAACGGCTCCAGCGGAAGCCTCACCGCGTCCGGTGGCCGCTGAGCGGCGGCAGGATCCTCCGCGGGTCAAAGGTCCGGCGAGACTGCGGGAACGAAAAGACGTCGATCCGGAGCAGGACGCCTTCGTTCAGCAGGTGGTTGCCACGTTTGAGGCGCGTGTTGTGCGAGTGACGGATGCCCCCGTTCGACGGGGGACAGTCCCTGAGAATTCGGAAGAAAGTTGATGCGGCACATGTGGCCGCAGGAAATGAGGTCACGGAATGTTTGATCAGCTGAAAAATCTGGGTTCGATGATGCAGCAGGCGAAGCAGATGCAAAGCCGCATGGCTGAAGTGAAGGAAAAAGTGGCCGAGATGCGGGTGGAAGGCATCGCGGGCGGAGAAATGGTCCGCGTGGAAGCCACTGGAGATCTGCGGATTATTGGCGTCCACATTGATCCGTCTCTACTCGAAACCGGTGACCGCGAAATGCTGGAGGAGCTGGTTTCTTCCGCCACCAACCAGGCGCTGCAAAAGGCCAAAGAAGCGGCGGCGAACGCCATGCAGGAAGTGGCTGGTGGTATGGACATTCCCGGGCTGAGCGACGCGATGTCGAAGTTTGGACTCGGTGGATAGTTGATGCAGTGGCGTTGCTGCGACGCAGAAGGCCTGGTGTCTTTTTCGTCCTGCCGCCGCACACACAACGGAAACGGACATTCGACTGGAGGCCCGACGGATGGCAGGAATGAAACGAGAGACAAGCGACCACCCCTATGGCGCGAGCGTAGGCCGATTGATCGACGAGTTTAATCGCCTGCCCGGCATCGGTCGCAAGTCTGCAGAGCGGCTGAGCAACTACATTCTTTCCTGCCGACCCGCTGAGGCCAACGCGCTGGCGGATGCGATCCGAGCCGTCAAAAGCAATGTTCACAAATGCACGACCTGTTTCAATCTGACGGAGAGCGATCCCTGCGATCTGTGCAAAGATGCCCGACGAGATGGCACCGTGGTCTGTGTTGTGGAGCAACCGCGTGATGTGGTGGCGCTGGAAGCCAGTGGGGCTTTTACCGGTAAGTATCACGTGCTGGGAGGGAGGATTGCTCCACTTGAAGGGATCGGGCCGGAGAACCTGACGATCAACCAGTTGGTGAGACGCGTACGCAAAGAAGGCGTCCGTGAGATCGTTATGGCCACCAATCCCACGCTGGAAGGTGATGGAACTGCATTGTTCATCACCAATCTACTGGAAAACGACGATGTAAAGATTACACGCCTGGCACGCGGAATCGCGTCCGGCAGCGTACTGGAATTTGCCAACCGGGAAATGCTGGCTGATGCTCTGCGCGGGCGTCAGTCGTTCTGATGTTACTGATTTCGATTCTACTGCTTTAAGGGACAAGCTGGCGACAAACGAAGTGACACTTGTGGGCACCGCGTTTGCAGTGCACTGATTCACAGGTGAAGCGGGTTCCATGACGGGGCCCGAGACCAGTGGGAACTATTCCGACATGCATCTCAATATCTCTCAGCAAATGAAAATGAGCCAGCAGATGAAGCTGGCTCCGCGGATGATCCAGTCCATGGAAATTCTGCAGCTGAACATGATGGCGCTGAATGAGCGCATCGAGCAGGAGATGGTCGAAAACGTCACTTTGGAAATGGTGGATAAAGAACGCGAGCAAACGCCTGCCACCGAGGCCGACGCTGCGACGGCAAAAACGGACGATACGCCGGACCTGAAGAAAGACGTTGAAGAACGCGAACTCGTGACGGAGTCGGACAAAAGCAATGAGTCCGATTTCGAACGTCTGCTGGAAATCAGTTCAGACTGGCCCGAAGACAACGTTAGTTTTGGTGGTGCTCAGCCATCGGCCAATCAGGTGGCCGACAGCATGGATCGTCAGCATGACGCCATGGCCAACACGCTCGCTCGTCCTCAGTCCATCCACGAGTACCTGCTGGAGCAGTTCAGCTTCAATTCAGTCGAGGAGCCCCAGCGTCAGTTTGGCGAATATCTCATTCAGCACCTGGATCACAATGGCCGCCTGCAGAGTCTGCTGGCAGAGGTTTGTCAGCAGTTCAATCGGGTGTACGACTGCAACGTCACCAATGAGCAGGCCGAAGACGTTCTGAGGATGATTCAGCAGCTGGATCCTCCCGGAGTCGGCGCGCGCGACCACAGCGAAATGCTGTTGCTGCAGATTACCGATAACATGCCGTTTCACGAGGTGATGCGGGTGCTGGTGCGGGATCATCTGGAAGACATCGCTTTCAATCGTCTGCCCGTCATCCAGAAGGCGACCGGCTATTCCATCGACATGATCAAAGTGGGGATTGAGCAGATCCAGACGCTCAATCCGTATCCGGGGCGCGGCTTTGAGCAGCGTCCGGTGCAGCGCATCACTCCCGACCTGGCTTTGGAAAAAGACGACAAGGGAAATTACGTGGTGCGGCTGCTGGATGAGTACGTTCCCGAGCTGCGCATCAGCCCCCGCTACATCCGCATGCTGCAGGAAAATCCGACAGCGGAAACGCGGGAGTGGATCAAGAAAAAGGTGGAGTCTGCCAAGTGGCTGATTGATTCGATCGAACAGCGTTACAGCACTGTCAAAAAAGTGGCACAGCAGATTATTGATCACCAGAAGGAGTTTCTGGAGAAGGGGCCCGAGTTTATTGCCCCACTCAAGATGCAGCAAATTGCTGATCGCGTTGGCGTGCACGTGACCACCGTTTCCCGTGCGGTTGATGAGAAGTGGATTCAAACGCCCCGCGGGCTGTTCCCTCTGAAAAGGTTCTTTGGCGGTGGAACCCAGACAGCCAGCGGAGAAGAAGTTGCCTGGGACACCATTCGCATTAAACTGCAGGAGCTGATCGACGGCGAAGACAAGGCGAAGCCGCTCAGCGACGATGCGCTTGTTGAGGCCCTGTCAAAACAGGGCCTGAAGCTGGCCCGCCGTACGATCACCAAGTATCGCAAGCAGATGAACATTCCCAGTTCCCGACAGCGGCGGGAATACTAAGCGGGGAACAGCGCTGTCCTGTCTGTCGCAGGACACGCAGTCTGGCTCCCCGGCTGTCCGTTCTCTCAGTGTTTCCGCGACCACAGGACGCGCCGCTACAGGACGCATCCGGTTCCCTCGAATTGCTATCACATGGCAAAAAAGTCGGGGTGACAATCTGATTTTCGCCCGATTAGAATTTCCCGATCAGCAATCTCGTAAGCAGGAGACGGCCATGTCGGATTCCGGGTTTGTCAACGTCGCTGAAATCGGCACCGCTGCCGGTCGAGTCTGGGAGTTTCTGCACCAGCATGGTCCGACGTCCGTGCATCGGATGGCCAGTCACCTCGATTTGACGCGTGATGTGCTGCTGCAGGCCATCGGATGGCTCGCGCGGGAAGACAAATTGTGCTTCCAGCGCGCCAGTCGGGGACGGCTCATCGGTTTGAAGTAGGTCCCGGTCCCGGTCCTGGCACGACCAGCGCTGTGCAAAAAACGGGGCCGTAACGCTTCACCCCCCGACCGGTCACCGGCGCAGCAGAGCGTGCTGGTGGAAGCCACTTTTCGATTGACCGCTTACTTCTTCTTTTTCTTTCGGCCGAATGACCAGAACGATGACGGTTCGTGGGCTGCCGCGAAGTATTCCCTCGCGCGTCGCACGACATCGGGATGCAGAGCGGCCACATCGTTGTCTTCCCCGATGTCCGCATCCAGTTGATATAGCTCAATTCCGTCTTTCTGGTCGACACCGCTGAGGTTCAGTTGAACGGCCTTCCAGTTTCCAAACCGAACCGCTCGCTTGCCGCCACGTTCATAGAATTCCCAGTACAGGTATTCATGCTCAGGTTGCTCGCCCTGCCCCAGCAGTTCCGGCACCAGACTTAGTCCGTCGATACCTGCCGGGATTTTGGTGTCCGCCAGTTCGCAGAAGGTTGGCAACATATCCCAGTGGGCGCTCACATGCTGTGAGATACTTCCGGGCGCGATCTGTCCGGGCCAGCGTGCAATCAGCGGCGCGCGAATTCCGCCTTCATAGACGTCCCGTTTGTGCCCCTTCAGTGGCCCATTGCTGTCAAAAAACAGCGGGTCATGGCCCCCTTCTTTGTGAGGTCCGTTATCGCTGGACAGCATGACAATCGTGTTTTCATCGATTTTCAATTCCTGCAGCAAAGCCATCAACTCCCCCACCCCGTCATCCATATGCGTCATCATGGCGGCGAAGGCGGCGATGGGATTGCGCACCTGTGGACCGGAGTACCGTCCGATCTTTGAATTGAACTGCGAAAACTTCCTGCGCCAGACCTCCATCAAATCGTCCGGGGCGTGCATTGCGGCATGCGGGATGGTAAGCGGCAGGAACGCAAAGAAAGGCCGATCTTTGTTGTCACGAACAAACTGGAGTGCTTCATCCATGATCAGTGGCGCCGTGTAGGTTTTACCATCCAGAGGCTCGCGAACCCTGTTCCGCCACAGGTGGGTGGGGTAATAGTTATGTGCCTGTCGCTGACAGTTGTAGCCATAGAACAAGTCAAAGTGCTCGGCCGGATCACTGGGAGATCCGGGTGCTCCCAGTCCCCATTTTCCGAAAGCGCCGGTTGTGTAGCCGGCCGTTTTCAACAGGCGGGGGATGGTCACGATATCTGCCGGCATGGCGGCCTGCCCTTCCGGCTTGACCTCGCGATTGCCGCGCACGTAACTGTGTCCTGTGTGCACGCCCGTCATCAGGCAGCAGCGCGTGGGCGCGCAGACGGTCGACCCGGAGTAGTGGTCCGTGAATCGCATGCCCTCAGCAGCCAGCTGATCAATATGGGGGGTGGCAAATTTTGTCTGCCCATAGCAGGACAGGTCTCCGTAGCCGGCATCATCCAGCAGGATGTAGATGATGTTGGGACGATCTGCGGCTGTAACCAGTGGCAGAAAACAGCAGACGAGCAGGACAGACAGCAGACGCTTCATCGTGATCCGTTCTTTGGCGATGGGAAGATCAGGAGCACCCACAGGGGCGAAAACAAAAGCGACAATGACAAAGATTGCCAGAATCGCAAGGCAGCCCGCGAGGCCCCACCAGCTTTTCTTCTGATGTGCGGGGGGGCTGGCTGGCTCGGGGGCCCATTGACCCGATGAAAACATGCTTCGGCCGTCTGCCCCCGGCGGCACACACGGTCGCTGTCAGAGGAAGCAGTCGGGAGCTTTTTCCACCAAACCTACTGAGGACCAGCGGACAGGCGCTCTTTATCAACAAGTCGCCTTTCGAGATCCGATGCGGATCCGGAAGTGGGACTGAGCCAGTCTCTGAGGGAAATCTGGTGTCGTCGGCCCAATCGCGATCGTTTGCCCAGCGACGTCTGGCTGTGCCAAAATAAGAAAAAGCACGCTGGGAGGGGTGATTGGTCCGAAAATCGCCGAATTTCGGCTGCGGATCAGCCATTTTGGGCAACTCCGCGTGTCATTTGTGAAGGAGTGGGTTTTTGCTTGCCGATCTGACTACTCAGCCTTAGACTCCGCAACTTCGAAATTTCTGACAGATTCATTTCTCGGCAGTGCCCGAGAGCCGGTGTACTCGCCACTGGCTGGCAGCTGCTGAAAGGCCCTCACCATGCAAAAAGACATTCATCCGGAATATCGGGATGTCATCTTCCAGGACACGTCAGACGGTACCCGCTTTCTGATCAAGTCGACCATCAAGTGCAAGGAAACCGGCACCTGGGAGGACGGCAACGAATATCCACTGTTCAAAGTCGAAATCAGCTCGGCCTCACACCCGTTTTATACCGGCAAGATGAAGTTTGTTGACTCCGCCGGTCGCGTTGAAAAGTTCCAGAAGAAGTACAACTGGGGCAACGTTGGCAAGACGGAAGAAGCCAAGCAGGAAGAATCAGAAGCGGCCAAATAGCAACGCTGATCGAAAATTTCACAGGGGACGCGCGCGGTATTCCGCGGGCGTCCTTTGTTTTTGACGGCCCGTCAAACCTCATCGATTTGCTCTGTCCACGCTCTGACCACTTTCCAAGGACGCCGCTATGTTTCCCAGTCTGGAAGCCAAACGAGAACGCCACGACGAACTGGCAAAACTGCTGGAAGATCCGGAGATCACTTCCAACATCGATAAGCTTCTGGAGATCCAGAAGGAAATGGGAGGCCTGGCCAAGGTGGCCAAAGCCGTCGTGGAGTTTCATGAGATCGAAGGCGATATTGAGGCGGCGAAGATGATGGTCGATGAGGAGACCGACGCCGACTCCAAAGCCTACGCTCAGGAGGAACTGAATGAACTGGTGGCCCGTCGCGACGCGATGGCCACGGAACTGGAAGATCTGGCAACAGCCGGCGATTCGATTACCCGAGGGTCGCTGATTCTTGAAATCCGTGCAGGCACAGGCGGAGACGAAGCTGCGTTATTCGCGAAGAACCTGTACGACATGTACATGAAGTATTCGGAAGTCAACGGCTGGAAGGTGGAACTGCTGGAAGTCAACTTTACGGAACTGGGCGGTATCAAAGAGGCGGTGTGCTCGATCTCCGGTGAGGGCGCCTATCATAAACTGCAGTTTGAAAGTGGGGGCCACCGGGTCCAGCGGGTTCCCGAAACGGAAACTCAGGGGCGCGTCCACACCAGCGCGGCGACTGTCGCTGTGCTGCCGGAAGCGACCGACGTAGAAATCGACATCAAGCCGGAAGACCTGCAGGTTGACACCATGCGCGCCGGAGGGCCGGGCGGTCAGAAGGTGAACAAAACGGAAAGCGCAGTGCGGATGACGCACCTTCCCACCGGCATTGTGGTGAAGATTCAGGACGAAAAGAGCCAGCACAAGAACCGTGCCAAGGCGCTGCGTGTCTTGAAAAGTCGCATCCTCGAGCACGAGCAGGGACAGGCCAATGCGGCGCGTGCCGAGGCGCGTCGGACTCTGGTGGGGTCGGGGGACCGCAGCCAGAGGATTCGTACCTACAATTACCCACAGAACCGCATTACCGACCACCGATGTGGACTTTCCATTCACAAGCTTGATCGCATTATCACGGGCGAAATGAGTGAGTTGATTGAGGGACTGGTGGAATTTGATCGCCAGGAGCGGCTGAAGGGCAATCGCGGCGATTAATCGCCCGTCGTGGCCTGTGTGTGGTGCGGTGGAATCTGCTACAGTTTCAGCGCTGCGGTATGTCCTGTTCCGAACCGCGCATCGCGTTCGAGAACCCCATGACTGATCCCGCCGCCACGAACGATGTCTGGACCGTGCAGAGAATTCTGCAGTGGACGACCGGATACCTGACTGAACGAGGGGTGGAATCCGCACGACTTGAAGCGGAACTGCTGCTTGCCCACGCCCGAGAGTGTCAGCGAATCAACCTCTACACGGATCTCAACGTCCCGCTGACCGACGAAGAACGCAGCCGCATGCGAGGCTACGTGAAGCGGCGGTCGCAGCGAGAGCCACTGGCTTATATCACCGGCAATCGGGAATTTTATGGGCGGGACTTTTGTGTCGGTCCTGGTGTTTTGATCCCCCGGCCGGAAACTGAAACGCTGATTGATGTGTGTCTGGATTTGATTCCCGAACAGGCCGCAGCGGACATTTGTGAAGTGGGATTTGGCTCCGGCTGTATCTGCACCACACTGGCCCGACAGCGCAGTCAGCTGAGAGTCTACGCCACGGATGTCTCGCCGGAGGCGATGACCTTCGCCCGTCGTAACACGCAGGAACACGATGTGGAGGATCGCGTGACCCTGCTGGCGGGAGAGGGCTTCATGCCGCTGGCAGACGCTGGTGTGCAGCAACTGCAGGGAATCGTCAGCAATCCGCCCTACGTTCGTGAGGATGAAATGTCCGGGCTGGAGCCCGAGGTTGCCGAGCATGAGCCCTCGCTGGCGCTGGTGTCCGGTGCCGACGGCCTGGATCTGATTCGCCGTCTGATCCCGGAATCTGTCAGTCTGCTGCAGCCCGGTGGCTGGATGGCAATGGAACTGGATCCCGCTCAGGCGGCCACGGTGGCCGCTCTGTTTGGTGAAAGCGGTTTTGAAAACGTCAGAATTCATGCGGACCTGAATGGTCAGGATCGCATCGTGTCCGCCTGCCGGCCTGGCGACTAGGTCAACGGAGAGCCGCATGGATCTGCTGCAGGTGTCAGGAGGACGACCGCTGGTTGGAACGGTTCGCGTCGACGGGGCGAAAAACTCGGCGCTGCCGATCATGGCGGCCACTTTGGCCATTGGCGACATGGTGGAACTGCGCAGCATTCCAGATCTGGTGGACGTGCGAACGATGAGGTCGCTGCTGCTTTCGCAGAATGCAGACGTCTCGTCTCTGCAGGATGGATGTCTGCGGATTCATGCCGGTCGAGCCGGCGGCAAAGTGGCGCACTATGATCTCGTACGGCAGATGCGGGCAGGTATCTGTGTTCTGGGGCCCCTGCTGACACGATTTGGCCGTGCGTGCGTTTCTCTGCCAGGCGGCTGCAACATTGGTCATCGCCCCGTTGATCTGCATTTGAAGGCGCTGGTGGCGATGGGGGCCGATGTGCGGATCGAAAACGGTTACATCGTGGCCGAGTGCGAACGACTTCAGGGGGCTCAGATTGACCTTGAGGGCCCGTTCGGATCGACGGTCACCGGCACGTGCAATGTTATGGTAGCCGCGACGCTGGCGCGTGGTCGGACGGTTATTCAGAACGCCGCGCTGGAGCCGGAAGTGACTGACCTGGCCGCTTTCCTGCAGCGAGCAGGGGCCGTGATTCACGGACACGGCACATCTGTCATTGAGATCGAGGGGCAGGAAGAACTGTCTGGCTGTTCGTACACAGTGATGCCCGACCGCATTGAAGCGGCCACGCTGGCGGTGGCAGCGGTCACGACGCGCGGAGAGATCTGCATCAGCAACGCCCCGGTCAGCAGCATGCAGGCAACGCTGGACGTGCTCTCACAGGTGGGCGCGTGCATTGATGAATCCACATCTGGTCTTCGTGTGAGCGGCACGGGGCAACTGCGAGCGACGCGATTTGTCGCTCGCCCCTTTCCCGGGGTTCCCACAGACTGCCAGGCCCAACTGATGGCTCTGCTTACGACTGTGGAAGGCCAGAGCGAGGTGGCGGACGCCGTCTTTCCAGAACGCTTTATGCACGTGTCCGAGTTGATGCGAATGGGCGCGCAGATCGTGCAGCAGCACGGTGAGGCCACAATTTACGGAGGGCGTCCCTTGGGTGGGGCCGACGTGATGGCCTCAGACCTGCGGGCCAGTGCGGCACTCGTCATTGCGGCTCTTGCCGCGTCCGGAACGACGTGGATTCAGAGGATCTATCATCTGGACCGTGGCTACGTTCGGCTGGAGGACAAACTTCGCGGCCTGGGAGCCGACGTTCACCGAGTCTCCCAGTCAGAATTGCGAACGCCCCACTATCTGATGTCGGACCATCGCAATCGCCCGTCGATTAACGAAAAAGGGTCTGGTGCCGCGACGGACCAGACCCCTGAGTGACGAATTTGAACTGACCAGACGCCAGCGTGACTCTGTCTGTTAGTGGTCACACTTTTCGCAGCGGTTGTCCTGACTTCGCAGCAGGTACGAAGGGCCGTATGGCGAACTGCCATTGCCCAGCACATACGGCGTGTATTCCATTCGGAATGAGTCGCAGGGACGCGCGAAAAGATGGCCGAAACCGCGGGGACGGAACGGGTCTTTGGCGCAACGCTGGTATTTGGTCAGCGTGGCGGCTTTCGGGCGGTGCCAATGGGTGTAGTTCTGGAACGGCAGAGCAAAATGCTTGTAGCCGTGTCCGGGTGAGTGTGGGCTGCCCATGTCCGGCATTCGTCGATACTGATCGAAGCCATTCACTTGGTTGCCAACGGGACAGGTGTTGCAGGCTTCCTGAGCGACTGTATGCGTCTTCTGTGCAGACACTGTGTCGCTGTCTTCAGCGATGGCGTGGGTGTGTCCGGCCAGAATCGCCAGGACAAAAACAGCGAGCGGGGTAGGCAAACGCATCCTGCATTTCTCCGCGAAGTAAAAGGAAGTTGGGCAATCCATTCGCCCGGTTATCGGAGTGATCGACTGCTCTTCGAGGCATGCTGAGCCGGATGATCCCCCAAGCCGCATTACGCGTATGGGCGGGGTGGTCCCGAGGATCGTGCTGGTTGTAGGTCTGCGTCTCCTCCCGCAGCTTCGCTGATCGGAAAAGTCGATTTCCTCGTCTGATCTTTGCGGACCCGGATTTCTGGGGGCGAGATCCGGACGCCCATTTGGCAAAAGCTCAGTAAAAAACGGGTGTTTAGGGAGATCAGCGTGCCTGCTCTGCTAATGTTAGATGGGGACAAATCGGGCCGTTTTGCCCAGTCTCCGTCATCACCCTTCGCAGACGCTACAAATCGAACCGCAGGGCTGTGGAATGAACCCGCAAAACTCGATCGCACCGGAATCGACCGAGAATGCTCGACCGGCAGCTGCGGCCCCTCAAGCCGAACAGCCGGCTCCACCGGCGGCAGCGCCTACAGCAACACCCGCCGAATCCGCTGTGCCCAGGAAGGTCAGCGAACCGCGAGTTCTGTTTAAAGGATCACAGCGCACGAATCGGGTCACCGGTGTCGGGATCAGCGGTATCGGCAGCTATGTGCCTGATCTGGTTGTTACCAACGCGGAACTGGAAAGCCGTTACGGATTTGAGCCAGGCTGGGTCGAGAAACGGACGGGAATCCTCGAGCGTCGCTATGCGGCCGATGATGAAGGAACCAGCGATCTGGCAGTGAAAGCTGCCAGAAAAGCAATGCAGTCAGCCGGTATTGGTCCGGCGGATGTTGATCTGCTGCTTGTGGGGACATTCACCCCCGATTTCACCTGCCCGTCAACGGCCTGTCTCGTCCAGGATAAGCTGGGACTGGATGCTCCGGCGGTCGACCTGCAGGCGGCCTGCAGTGGGTTCATGTACGCACTGGCGACGGGCGCTCAGTTTGTCGCCACAGGAAATGCTCAGAACGCCCTGGTCATTGGCGCGGACGTCAATAGTCGGATCGTCGAGCCCGCCGACCAGGGCACTGCGCCTTTGTTTGGAGACGGGGCTGGTGCTGTTGTGCTGACTCCCGGAAGTGATGAGCAGGGACTGATCTGCTACCAATTGGGGGCCGATGGGTCTGGCGGCTGTATGCTCGATCGACCGGTCGGTGGAACGGCCCGTCCGATCACACCAGAGCTGATCGCGTCGGGACAGCACTATTTGAAAATGGATGGACGCAACGTCTTCAAGTGGGCCATCAAAGCCGTCACTGAAACGATTCGCACGGTCATTGATCGCGCCTCGGTCAACGTTGATGACGTAAAGCTGTTTGTACTCCATCAGGCCAACATCCGGATCATTGACCATGCCATGGATGTGCTGGGGATTCCGTCCGAAAAAGTCTGCAATAATCTGGAGCGTGTTGGCAACACGTCCGCCGCATCGATCCCTCTGGCTCTGGACGAAGCGGCACGCACCCACGGACTGGAGCCCGGTGACCTGGTCCTGATGTGTGGTTTCGGTGCCGGGCTGACCTGGGGCACGGGACTGTTTCGGTGGTAGTCGGTTGCACCTGATCGCCTTCCTGCGTTCCCCCCCGGGGTCTTCACCGCCAAATATTCTGATCCGGCCAGAGCCGGTCTGATGTGAGAATGCTGGTCTGGCCGTCCGCCACATTACGTGAGTGCTGCGTTTGTGACTGACTTCAAAGACGGCAATCGACCGTCGGCCGTGCTAGTCTTCCGACGTGCGGTTGTTCTTGCGGCCGGAGCGGAAGTATCGTTTCGACTCGTTGATGGCGGTCCGCCGTGTGGTGAAGCGGACCCACAGACTCAACAGATAATTTCGCCAGCCTGGAATGATATACTGCCGGCGGCGTTCCAGCGCGGTCAGCGCCGTTCGCACCACCTTAAACGGCGTTTGTGAGGTGTGCTTGTCGAGCCATCCGGGCGCACCGGCGACATCGAAAAACTCGGTGCGCGTGACGCCTGGGCACAGTGCCAGCACGGTGACCCCGCGACTGCGAGCTTCCGCCCAGAGGGCTTCGCTGAAATGCAGCACAAAAGATTTGGATGCCGCATAGGCACCCATAAAGGCCACGGGTTGAAAGGCGGCAACAGATGCCAGATTGATAATGGCGCCGTGGCCCCGTTCCAGCATGCCCGGCAGGACCCGATAGGTTAGATCGGTCAGGGTGAGGATATTGAGTGACAGCATCCGCTGAACGTCTTCCGGGCTGGTGCCCTCAATCTCCCCGATACGACCGACACCCGCGTTGTTCACCAGCAATTCCACGTTGACACCCAGCTTTTCCACTTCCTCCATCAGACGTCGGGAGGCATCCGGCTCGGCGAGGTCAACGGTCACGATGTGGCAGTTGGTGCCGTGCTTGGTCAGCAGGTCCTGAGCGAGTGTGTTCATCGGATCGGTGCGACGGGCCGCGAGGATCAGGTGCATCCCCCGCCCAGCCAGTCGCGCAGCAAACTCAGCACCGATGCCTGAGGAGGCACCGGTCACAAGCGCCCAGCGATCGTTGTACGTATCGAGCAACCTGGTGAAACCTTTGCGCTGCGGCTGTGCTGCGTGACTTCATCTCGCAGTGGTCGTATCCTACCAGTTTAGTGCAGTTCGTCATCAGACTGCGTCTGATTCGCACTTTTCAGAGTATCCCCCCGCCTTTTTTCCGCTTTCCAACGGGCATTCATGTCAAAGCAGCGAAATGAGCCTTTTGGGGGACCTGTGGCAGACTCCGGTGAGCCGCTCGTTTTTACGCGACAGCAGATTCGATCGCTGGACGCGGCAGCTGTCGAGGAGCTGGGAATCTCCAGTCTGGTGCTCATGGAAAACGCGGCCCGAGGACTCGCTGATGTGCTGATAGACAATTTGGGATGCGTCGATTCTTCGTCGAGACGGATCCTGATTGTGTGCGGCCCGGGCAATAACGGAGGAGATGGACTGGCGCTCAGACGGCAGTTGTCAGCTCGCGGCTGTGATGCCACCGCACTGCTGTTGTCGGCAGGAAAACGGCTGTCTGACGATGCGCGGGCCAACAGTGACATTCTGATCTGTGGCGGCATGCCCGCTGTTGACTGCGAACTGGAACTGCTGCGACAGAAGCTGGCCTCGTTGCAGCCGCAGGACATCATTGTGGACTGTCTGCTGGGGACGGGGGTGCGGGGGGCGCCCACGAGTCCCTTCTCCGAGGCTATCGAAGCCATCAACAAGACGCCCGCGCGCGTGCTGTCGGCGGATGTGCCGTCTGGTCTCGACTGCCAGAGTGGATCGGCCGCTGGAGCCTGCATTCGTGCCGACATGACGGTGTCGTTTGCTGGCCTCAAAAGTGGATACCTGATTTCCACTGCGCGGCCCTGGCTGGGTGAAGTGCGTGTGGCTCACATTGGACTGCCGGAATCCTGGGTGCGCCGCTTTCATGCACGCACGTGCGACTGACACTTATGACCTCATCGCGGGGACGACACCGTGGACCACACGATCAAAGTCATGACGTTTAACATCTGGCGTGGTGGCGTCCGTGGCGGGCAGCCGCTGTCACAGTCTGCCGAAGTCATGCAGCATGCGGACATCATCGGCGTTCAGGAGACGTATGACGGCGACACGGACAGCAGCGCGGCCATTGCGTCAATGCTCCGCTGGCACCATTTTGATCAGGGTGGTCGCACGTCCGTGATCAGTCGTTTTCCCATCACCAGAGCGACGCCGGGGCGCTGGGGTGTCTTTGTGAAACCGGAGGGAGCGGATGAAGTCTGCGTACTGAACTGCCACCTGGCGGCTTCGCCCTACCAACCCTATCAACTGCTCCGTATTCCCTATGGTGAGGCCCCTTTTATCCGCACAGAACTGGAGGCCATTGCCTGGGCCAATCGAGCGCGCGGACGGCAGCTGGACCGCCTGCTGTCAGAACTGACGGTGGTCAAAGCGTCAGGTACGCCGTTCGTCGTGACGGGAGATTTTAATGAACCGTCACATCTGGACTGGACGCAGGCGGCCGCAAAACAGGGACTGCATCCGCTGCGGGTGCGGTATCCTGCCAGTCGCAGGATGCAGGCTGCGGGAGCGACCGACTGCTACCGCGCTGTTTATTCAGACCCCACTGACCGCACGGGCTTCACCTGGACACCGACCACACAACCTGAAGATCCCGGCGATCATCATGATCGGATTGACTTCGTTTACTGCAGTCCTCAGTTCAAAGTGCTGGCCGCTGCCGTGGCTGGTGAGACAGAAACCAACGCACAGATCGTCGTCTCGCCATGGCCGTCTGATCATCGGGCCGTGATGGCCAGTCTCACGTGGCGCTCCGGCCAGACGCCTGCGTAACAAAAAGACGCCCTCGATCCAGACCATTCGGTCGTTCGAGGGCGTCCTTTGATGTCGAGTGATTCCACCTGAGTGGTGGGACGGCATTTAGAATTCGCCGATCACTTCACCACCGTTGATGGTCGCCAGCGAATGGTAAACGCCCGTGTCGATGTTCTCGCTAATGAATCGCACAGATCCGTCTCCCAGGGTGAACTGCGCGCCGCCAGTGTGGCGGCTGCCGAAATCATCAAAATGTGCGGATGGGTCGTTCGGCACATGGTCGGCTGAACCCAGAATACGCTGGAAGGCTTCTTCCCCTTCGGACACCATGCCAGGCCAGGTAGAGAACCAGCCCAGCAAAGGCTCTGTGCGGCGTTCTCCGAGCATCAGTGTGTTGGTGGTGCCGTCGGTGATGTCGCGGATACGGACTTTGCTGTTGTGATACATCATCCCGTCACCCTCGCATTGCCCGTTGGCCTTAACGGGGGCTGTACCTGGCGCGTTTTCACAGCCATCCAGTTCCTCTGTTCCGAATACGCCGATGTAGTTGGCAGTCGGCAGACGCGCGAGAACGGTGCCTGGCGATCCTTCTTCTTCGATATTCCAAAAGTCAGTCTTAGGGTCTGAGGGGCACTGGAAAGCGGGCAGCACGTTTTCGAGGTACGCCACATTGGCCGGGTCATGAATGGCGAGGCTGGGATTAAACAGCTCGAACAGATTGTTCTGTTCGATGTAAGGCAGAATCATGGTTCCCCAGCCTGCACCGTTCAGTCCGTCGTGAGCGCTCTGAACTCCGGCGTCCACAGCTATCCAGCCGGACGGAAAACAACGATGGACGTCGTGGTAATTATGAAGCGCCAGGCCCAGCTGTTTCAGGTTGTTCTTACACTGGGTGCGGCGGGCCGCTTCACGTGCCTGCTGCACAGCGGGAAGCAGCAGAGCGATCAAAATGGCGATGATTGCAATCACCACCAGCAATTCAATCAGAGTGAATCCACGCTGTCGTGAATTTCGTGTACGCATGATAAGTCTCTCCACGATGAATCGGGTCGGATGGACACGATTCGGGTATGAAATGGGAACGAAGACAGGCGGGGCCGACTCGGATGGCGAAGACTCGCCTCGTCCAGAGCCTGACCGGAAAGGGAGTGGAATGCGTCGCTCACAATCACGCGCAGGGGCCACTCGAAGGTCGCGTTATCAGGAGAGCAGCGCGTGCTCCGAGCCAGTTGGTGCGGGGCTACCGCAGTTTGGCGGTGTCGCAGCGCTGCTTTTGACGCGTTCGATTCAGGCCGTTGCGGGCGGCCCGCGGGACTCACCGGGGGTCAGGAGCTGACCGCACTCGGCTTCCGAAAAGTGGGGGATTCGATGCTGCACATGCTCCGAAAACTCGGGAACTGCGAACACCGTTGTCTGCGTGGGGGTCATGGCCAGCACAGAGCAAACAGAACACTCGTGCTCATCATGCCCCTGAGGCCGGGTGTCATGTGATGGAGCCGAGGAGTCGTCTGAATCAGTAACTTCGTGCTCACAGCCAAAGCTGCAAACGAACGTTTTCGACGCGGCTGCTGCATGCTGGCAGCATTCTTCACCCAGCTGATGATGGTGCAGCGAATTTCCACAGACCAGCGTCAGCAAAGCCAGCATCGATGCGATGCGGCCTGATCTGCCCGGGATGTTGCTGACGAATCGAATCAAGGGAGTGAGATGCGGATTTCTGTCGAAAAGTCGAGGCCCGACTCATTCACAGTACAACTCTGGCAGCTTATTGGTCAACGGAGTTTGGGAAACTTTGCCGGTTATTTCCGATTCAACATTCGGCCTGTGGGATGGCCAACGAGGCGACTGCCAATACGTCCAATACGTTGTTTCTCGTCATCATTACGAGTTCAACTGTGGGGATTAGCATCATTGTGACAGATTTGTCGATGGAATCAGCTGCAACGTCACGCCCCTGCATCCGGCACGATGCTGCTGACCGGAACCTCAATGGGCGGGTCTTCGTGACATTGGGCGACTTTTCCGCATGTGCCAGCGCGGGTGAGCCAGGGTGCATTTGAGAAGTTCTGCCGTCCGTAACGATTCGTTAAACATCGATGGAGCGGAACTTTTACCCTCAACGTGGAAATCACCATGTTTCAGCAACTGAAATCAGGCTTCATGCAGTGGAGCTTTGAGGTCACCAACTACCTGCGTGCAGAAGTCGTTGATCTTGAGCCGCACGAGTACTGCGTTCTGGCCACCTTCACCATTGCCATTGGCTTTGTCCTGTTGTCCGGACGCCGATAGCCGACAGCGTCTCTCTCCCGAGTGCAGCTCTGGTGAGGCAATGCGATGTGCGCTCGTCTGCTGAGATGACTGCGCGCGTTGTTGCGTTCCTGATGATCCTGCCGCCTGGCAGCCAGACGCCTTCAGGCGGATGTTGAGCCGGACCCGCGTCCGTCCGGGATCTATTGCGGAATCAGTGTGCGAGCAAATTTTCGCATACTCGCGCGTTCTTCAGCGGACAGCAGAGGCCCCGGAACATCCTGCAGGCGGAGCTGGTCATGAAACGTCAGTTCCGACAGTGGTTCCGGAAAGAACCAGACACCCGGGAAGCGGTTGCGGACGACTGCCGTTCGCGCTTCGTCACGCGGCGGGCCGTAGATCACAATGGGAATCTCACGCGTACGAAAGTCGGCTCGCAGATTGGCAACAGTGCTGGCCGCATCCCAGCGTAGCGCATTGCTGTGCAGCAGGACCAGTTCGCATGACATCTGCTGGGTTGCTTCGACAAAGCCTGCCGATCCGCTGCTGGTCGTCACGGCACTATAAGACTGGCTGAGGGGGCTGTCTTTCCGGCTGCGGGCCTGCTGCAGTTGTTCGATACTGATGCCCAGTTCAACGGCGAGACCACCATCGGTTGGCGGAGCTCCGGTGCTCATACGGACTGCATTGCCCGCAGATTCCAGAAGACTGGTTCCTGCCACCGCAGCGGAGGACAGTCCTTCCCCTCTGCGAGAGTCAATCACCACAGCTTCGTTATTTAATGCGGCTGCACCGAACACCGTAATCAGCTGATCAATGCGGTGGTCTTTCACGCCGATCGCATTCACCATCCCACTGCCCAGCAGCCGGACGCGGGTGTCGCCGGCAATCAGGAGCGGACGGTGCAATCCTGGGTTGTCCCGCAGCACGGCCAGTGCGGTGGAGGTGTCAACCAGCAGTTCCAGAATGGCCGAAGGACTGCCGCTGCTGATCGCCATTTCCAGAGCCACCGCATCGACAGAACCTGCTGTGGCGGACGCCGCCTGGCCCTGCAGGCTGGCGGCATCGATGTTTGGCCACCGCGACGGATAACCTTTCTGCGCCGCTGCACAGACTTTCTGCGCGGCGAGGCAATATTCACTGTCCGGGGCAATCGCCAATGCGTTGTCCACCAGCTGCACAGCCCGCGCCAGCGATGCCACACCGAAGTTCAGGTTCTCGGCGCTCATTCGTCCACCCAGTTGCCGATCGACACGAAGGGCGGATTCCGTCGGAAACCGGGTGTCAATCTGTTTGATCAGCTGCAGTGCCTCATTCACCAGCAGATCGACGGCAGCTCCGTCTGAAGCCATCTCCACAGGATGACGCGAGGTGAGTTTTTGAACGGCCGCTTTGGCGACGGCAGCAATCTCCGCGTCCTGGGCGAAGGCAAATGGCAGCACATCACGGGCCATCTGTTCATCCCGTGCTTTTCCCAGCAGCTGGAGAATTCGGATCTGTCCAGGCGTGTCCGCCGCCGGGAGTTCGGCCAGCAGGCCAAACCGAAACCGGCGGGCGTGTCGTTTCAGAATCTGATCGGCGACGGCGCCCTGCGGACTGTTCGTGTCAGCCTTCAGCAGAGGGGCGGCCGCCGCGCTTTGTGCAGAGAGGATTCGCAGGATGGCATCTTTTTCGGTGGTTGTGCTGGTGCCCAGCTGTTCGATGAGTCTTTCAACAGTGGATGCGGAGGCTGGCTCCCGCAGGCTTGCCTCGTTGATGAGTCGCAGCAGCTGACGCCCCGCTGGTGCCAGCGAAGGGTTGGCACTCAGATCCAGAAACGTCCCGATACCAAACTCCTGCCGCAGCTGCAGCAGTGTGTTTGCGCCGGGCTGGTTGTCGACGAGTTCCTGCAGGTAGCCCAAAGCCAGATCAGATCGCCCCAGTGATTCGGCAATCACGGCCCCCCGCACGCGCTTGGAAGGGGTTTCCGGCGGAAACTGAAACAGGTCGTCCCCTTCCTCCAGCTGTCCGAAAGCGGGAAGTGTCAACAGCAGCGCCACGAGGCCGGTGGACAGTCGAAGGACGCGGGATTTGCAGTTCGGCCAAAGTGAAAGCATCTGCCAGGCTCTCGGGAGGAGATTCTCGGGGTTAAACACAGCCACGTCATTTTGAGAGCCACGAAATGGCAAGTCCAGAACTGGTTTGCAGTTCGGCGACCGTTTCTGATTGCCTGCCGTCGGTGCGCAAGACACGACCGGACATGCCCTCATCGTCTGTCTGATCATCGACGCAATGCCGGGAAGCGATTGGACGACAAAGGCCTCCCCGCCGCGAAGAGGGCAACTCGCAGACTTCTGTAGCGAATTTGCCACCGAATTTGCCGATTTTGCGGGCTCGCGTCAATTCCCGCGATCAGCCATAGACAGCGTGAGCAGAGGGCATGGAGCGGTTCAAATTGCAGTTTGCGGAAGATTCCTGATTGCGCTGCGATTCTGCCGGAGCTGATGTCACTTACTGCAGTGGGCTGATACACTGAATGTCCCGCATGATAGTCCCACCTTCGGTCTGACGAGTCCCGCTGCCATGACTTGTTCCCAGCCACGATACTGTACGGCCCTGCTCGTCCTGGGCATCGCTCATATTCAGTGCGTCTCGTCCTGTTTGGCGGACGACGACGGAATCGAATTCTTCGAAAACAACATCCGACCGATTCTTGTCGATCACTGCTACGAGTGTCACTCGTCGGAAACCGACGAACCGGCTGGAGGGCTGCTGCTGGACACTCGCGATGGAATCCGCGAAGGCGGAGAAACGGGGCCGGCCGTGGTGCCCGAAGACGTCGACGAAAGCCTGCTGATTTCCGCAATCGAATACAGCGATCTGGAAATGCCTCCAGACGAAAAACTGGATGATGAGATCATTGCCCAGTTTCGCGAGTGGATCGAAATGGGGGCGCCTGATCCACGAGATGGCGAAGATGACGAGCCGTCCGACATGGCGGCCGAACCCCCAGCGACCGAACCACTCTGGTCACTGCAGCCGCTGGTGCCTCACACTCCTCCGCAGGCAGTGGACTGGTCGCGGTCAGTCGTGGATCAGTTTGTTTTCGAGCGAATGAAGCAGGCTGGACTGCAACCGGCTCGCCAGGCAGATCCTGTCGTACTGCTGCGTCGGCTGTCGTTTGATCTGGTCGGACTGCCGCCAGAGCAAAAAGACATTCACGATCTCCATGCCACCGCGGATGAGCGGCGAAATGAGTTTTTTGCGCAGTATGTCGACAGGCTGCTCGCATCGCCGCAGTATGGCGAACGGTGGGCACGCCACTGGCTGGATGTCGCCCGCTATGGGGAGTCCGCCGGATCCAGTCGCGATGTGCTGATGCTGTATTCGTGGCGATACCGGGACTACGTGATTGACGCCTTCAACGGCGATATACCCTGGCCCGATTTCGTCCGTCAGCAGGTGGCCGGTGATCTGCTGCCGGCAGACACTGATGAGGAGCGTCGCCGCAATCTGGTGGCGACGGGGTTGCTGGCCATTGGCTCCAAATCACTCAACGGCGGCAACCTGACGCTGGATATTGCCGATGATCAGATTGACGTGGTCAGCAAAGCGTTCATGGGACTCACCGTCAGTTGTGCTCGCTGCCACGATCACAAGTTTGATCCGATTCCCACGGCAGACTACTACGCGCTGGCGGGCATTTTTCGTAACACCCAGACGTTTTACGGAGGCAGTACACGTCGGCCGGGGACACTCAACGATCGCATGAAGGTCTACTTTCCACTGTCTGCAGAGTTTGCCGACCATGTGGACGACGTGCGGAAGATCAACGCAGAGGTGGCCCGCCTGACTAAAAAACTCAACCCGGTCAAAAAGCGAACACAGGCCATTGAAAAACGACTTCCGAAAGACTGGAAGACCCTGCTGAATACGATGGAGGCCGCCGACACTAACGCCGAGGGCGAGTCCGACGTCGATACGAACGCCCGCAAGTCGCCGTCAATTTCAGCCGATGTCCGCAAGCAGCTGAACCTCTATCGAAAAACCATGGCAGAGATGCAGGATCTGAGCAGTCAGATTCGCACGGCTCGGCAACAGCTGGCTGAACTGCCCGATCCGTCGTTTGCGTTCGCGGTCAAAGAGACGGCCAAACCGCGCGACTTTCCGATTCAAATTCGTGGAGACCGCACGAAGGCCGGAGATGTTGTGCCGCGAGGATTTCTCTCCTGCATCAGCGGACCGCAAGTCGCCGAGATTCCGGCAGGGGAAAGTGGACGACGCCAGCTGGCACAATGGCTCGCTCATCCGGACCATCCGCTGACATCACGTGTGATCGTCAATCGTGTCTGGCAGCATCTTTTTGGTGTCGGGCTTGTGGAAACGTCCAACAATTTCGGAGAATCCGGCAGCCGCCCCACTCACCCCGAACTGCTCGATTTTCTGGCATTGAAATTCCAAAACGAACATCGGGGCTCTTTAAAGACCCTCATCCGCGAACTGGTCCTCACCGCCACATACCAGCAGTCTGTTGATGGCCGTGAGGCTGGCTGGGACACGGATCCCTCCAACACGCTGTACTGGCGAGCCAACAGACGTCGGCTGGAAGCGGAAGCCATTCGTGACGCCATGCTGCACGCGGCAGGCCGGCTGGACCTGAACCGCCCGGAAGGCTCTCTCGTGCAGCAGGTGGGTGAAGGGGAAGTGGGGCGCAACATTGATACAAAACCGCTGGAGCAGTCTTTCCCTCACCGCAGCGTTTATCTGCCCGTGATTCGCGGGCTGCTGCCCGAGTTTCTGAAAGTGTTTGATTTTCCGGAACCCAGTAATCCCATCGCCCGACGCAGCGTGACCAACGTCCCCACCCAGTCCCTGTTTTTGATGAACAGTCCGTTTGTAATGGCTCAGGCTCAGGCCGCCGCCGAACTCATTTGTGAGGCGGCCAGCGATTCTTCCCAGCGCTGCGTCCTGTTGTGGGAACGCTGTCTCAGTCGCCGTCCGACAGCTGCCGAGATCAGGATGGCGAACTCCTTCCTGGCAGAGTGGGAGACCACGACTGCCGATGGGAATACCACCGTCGGGCCGGACGCCTGGACGGCCCTGACGCTCAGTGTGATGGGTTCTGCCGAATTTCGATTTGTGGATTGAGAGGTCGCTGTGACAGAGATTCTGACAACACCCTGCTCTCGTCGGTCGGCCCTGTCTTCGGCCACGTGTGGATTCGGGTATCTGGCGTTCGCGCAGATGGCGGCCGCCGAATCGCGTTCGTCAAGTGCCACCGATGCGAAGGCCACCGCGCGGCCGAGTGCTCTGGCTCCCCGCGAACCTCACTTTGCGTCGCGGGCCAAACGACTGATCTTTCTGCACATGCGTGGCGGTCCGTCCGCAATGGAAACATTCGAGCCGAAGCCGGAACTCGACAAAAGAGCGGGAGAGAAAGCGAAGGGAAATCGACGTCTGACACCGTCTCACTGGGCGTGGAAACGTCGTGGTGACAGTGGTCTGTGGGTGTCCGACTTGCTGCCGTATCAGGCTGAGGTGGCCGATGAATTGTGCGTGCTGTCCGGCATGCACACGGACATTTCCAATCACACGCCCGCCATGCTGCAGTTGCACACCGGCAGTTTTCAGTTCACCCGCCCTTCGCTGGGTGCGTGGGTGCTGTATGGTCTGGGAACAGAAAACAGTGACCTGCCCGGTTTCGTCAGTTTGTGTCCGCCCGTGATTAACGGTGGCGCCAACAACTATGGCTCTGCCTTTTTGCCGGCCGTGTATCAGGGAGTCGCGCTGGCGGACATCAAGACGCCCATCAAAGATGCGAAGATTCGCAACCTGCAGAATCCTCACCTGACAACGGTACAGCAGCGACGCCAGCTGGATCTGGTGCAGGCCATGAACACGGGTCTGGCAAACGCCAATCCACAGGACACCCGCATTGGAGGCGTGATCGAATCCTATGAACGCGCCTTTCGGATGCAGACCGCGCTGCCGGATGTCATGGATCTGAGTCAGGAAACCCAGGCCACACTGGATATGTACGGCATTGGTGAGGGCAGGCCGAGTGATAACTTTGGTCGGCAGTGTCTGATTGCCCGCCGCATGATTGAGGCGGGTGTGCGGCACGTGGAATGCTGCGATGAATTCTGGGATCAGCACAGCGCGCTGACGCGTGGTCACGAAGCACGGGCCGCGTCTGTGGATCAGGGGTCTGCGGCGCTGATCAAAGACCTGCGACAGCGGGGGTTACTGGATGACACACTCGTTGTCTGGGGAGGAGAGTTCGGCCGCACTCCGGACACGGCGAAAAAAGATCTCGATGGTCGCGACCACAATGCCAATGGCTACACGATGTGGCTCGCCGGCGGTGGCACGAAGGGCGGAATCCGCTACGGAGCGACCGATGAACTGGGCTACAAAGCGGTGGAAGGTCGTGTCCACCTGCATGATCTGCACGCCACAGTCCTGCATTTGATGGGGCTGGACCATACTAAACTCACCTACCGCTATGCCGGTCGTGACTTCCGGCTGACCGATGTGCATGGCCGCGTCGTGCAGGATGTGTTGGCTTGATGACACATTGCCGTTGAGCGACGTGATTTTGGCAAAACGGCCGAACCTGGCAGAATTCCCGGGAACCTGAGTCCCGGTTTGCGGATCTGCCGAAACGGGGACCGCGGCCAGTTGCATTGCTGGCGGCCGCTTTTCAAACTGCCTTCCCAGATTTTCCACCAGACGACCGACCGTTCATCGGCCGATGAACGATATGGAATGAAGTTATGTCCAGCGTGAAGCCACTGCCCTTCGACGAAGCCACCGTTCGAGCCATTGCCGAAAAGTACCCAACGCCGTTCTACCTGTACGACGAAAAGGGAATTCGGGAAACCTGCCGCACGCTGAACAAAGCGTTCGCCTGGAGCGAGGGTTTCAAAAACTATTTTGCCGTTAAGGCGACACCCAATCCGCACATTCTGGAAATCGTCAAATCAGAAGGCCTGGGAGGAGACTGCTCCAGTAAGGCCGAGCTGATTCTCAGCGAAACGGTGGGACTCACGGGCGAGGACATCATGTTCACGTCTAACAATACGCCTGTAGAAGAATACCGGGCCGCCAAAGATTTGGGGGCGGTACTGAACCTGGACGACATCAGCCACATTGAATACGTCGATGAACATCTGGGACTGCCCGATCTGGTTTCCTTTCGATTCAATCCGGGACCAGCCCGCACGGGAAATGTGATCATTGGCAATCCCTCTGAGGCCAAATACGGGTTCACGGAAGAACAGCTGTTCGAGGGTTACCGTATGCTGCAGCAGCGAGGTGTGAAGCGTTTTGCCCTGCACACCATGGTGGCCAGCAATGAACTGGATGGCAGTTTCTTTGTGGAAACGGCGCGGATGCTGTTTGATCTGGCGATTCGCATCCACAAAGAACTGGGTATTCGCATTGAGTTTGTCAACCTGGGTGGTGGTATTGGGATCCCCTATCGGCCCGAGGAAGGGCCCGTGGATCTGATGGCCCTGGGACGCAATATTGAGAAGCTGTACCAGGAAATGATCGTGCCAGCAGATCTGCATCCGCTGCGAGTCGTGCTGGAAAACGGACGCATGGTGACCGGGCCACACGGCTATCTGGTGACAGAGTGTATTCATCACAAACACATCTATCGGGACTACGTGGGCGTGGATGCATCTATGGCCAACCTGATGCGCCCGGGGATGTATGGCGCCTATCACCACATCAGTGTGCTGGGCAAAGAAAATGCGCCACACGACCGAGTGGTGGATGTGGTTGGTTCGCTGTGTGAAAACAACGATAAGTTTGCCATCGAACGTTCGCTGCCCGAAATTGAACGTGGCGATCTGCTCGTCATTCACGATTCCGGCGCGCACGGTCATGCGATGGGTTTCCAGTACAACGGAAAGCTTCGCAGTGCGGAACTTCTGCTGAAGGAAAACGGCGAGGTTGAACTGATTCGTCGCGCCGAAACCTATGAAGACTATTTCGCCACCGTCGACTTCGCGCCGTTTGCCGTGCCGCAGTAGTTCGTGCCGCAGTCGTTCGTGCCGCAGTCGTTCGAGCCGCAGTCGTTCGAGCCGCAGTCGTTCGTGCGGCAGTCGTTCGTGCGATTGACGCAGATCGATGAGGCCGTTGGCCGAATGCTGTGAGCTTCGGCTAGGGGGCCAGCGGCTGGCCAAAGTCCGCCTGTCGTGAGGGTTGATGGCGGATTTGAATCACGCCTCTCTGCTTTTGCTGCAGTTCTTTCAGGTGCAGCAGCAAAATCCGGCGGACTTCCGCCACGGAATCCGGGTGTCGATGCGCCTCACTGTGGCTGGCAGGCACTCGTATCTCCGACGTCACGTTGTCACGGTGGGCGCTGCGAAAGGTGACGACGCCGTCTGTCATATTGGTGACAGACCTTCCTTTGCTGACCCCCACAATGTTGTGATGCGCCACTGCGTCCGGCAATTTTGTCTGGGAGACGAGTCGCAGCACGGCTGAGTTTTTGTTGAGCGAATCCACGCTGGTGCGGGACGTAAACATGCGATCCCAGAAGTTCTGGTTGTTCTGCTGGTAGATCAATTCGCTGAGCTGAGACGTCATGTTGGGTAGACTGATCAGTGAGCCGCTGAGCCAGCGGGTAAAGCGATTGGCGTAGCCACTGCCGTTGAAGGGACTGGCAATCGTCACGATGCGATCCACAGAGTCGTCTCCTTCGAAGAAGAAAACACGCTGAATTTCCTCACGTGTGGCTTCGTCTGCGGCAAACTCGGCAACGGGAACACGACTCATGGCGTTCCACAGCTTGTCTTCGCTGTCGATCGTCAGAAGATACGACATCAGTCCCCCCATGCTGTGTCCGACGACCACCATCTGGTCAAGTTTGGCGTTGCGACCGTGGGGATCGCACTGCATGCGCAGTTCCTTCAGACGCTCTCGCAGTCCGGCGGCGGCAAACGTGAGCGGCTGTCCGGTGGGATACAGGTAGAACCAGAACTGGTACTTCTCCCGCAGAATCGGATCGCTTTGCAGGTCGTTGAACATCTCCATCCATGTGACCGGACTGGACCAGATGCCGTGCACCATCAAAACGGGGATGCGATTGGGGTCATAAGGCTGCACCATATACAGCCCTTCCAGATCCTGAGCCTTGTCGACACGGAGAAAGGCAAACGTATCCAGCAGCGACTTGCGGGGATCTGTCAAAAACCAGGCCAGCGGTGTGCTGATGTCTGTCTGCAGTGGCAGAAAGTTGCCCGCCACAGCCAGGCCTTCGGATTCCCGTCCATCATACACCTCCAGTTTGGCCGCGCTGTTGTCATACGCGGAGTCAAATCGCAGCACGGCTGTCACAGGATAGCTGAGCCCCTCAGCGTAGTACCCCTCCAGCGGATGCTGCGTCTTGGCCCGCTTCACAATCAGCGGCGTGCCGATACCGTCGGATGTGTGTCGAGATCGCAGGTTCTTGATCTCGTAGTCCGACACAAAGCGAAACTCCCCCAACTGGTCCATCGTCAGGCCCGGACTGGGGTGAGGGATTTCAAATTCAATAATCCGATCACTCAGTGGCAGCTGCACGGGCTCACCCAGGCGACACTGACCGGCACTGCGGAGCATGCGCAGAAAACTCTCCACGCTGGTGTTGTAGACTTCAGCCGTCTGACGGTGTGGCGGCGTGTTGGGATCCACCACGCGCCCGCCTTCCAGTGGGTCCGTCAGATATCTCCAGCTGAAGCGGGCGGCGTCCAGACACAGCTCCATCGCCAGAGGACGGTCCTTGCTGCGGGCCTCTTCGGATGCCAGGTAGCTGATTTCCGAAGCCGCATGCAGTGCTTCCCGGTGCCGGCCCGTGCCAATCTGGCGTCTGGCATGATGCAGCATGTGCGCGAAATTCGCCCCCCCCTGGTAGGACGTCTGCTGCATGAACTGCCGAGTCCGCTCACTGACAGATGCGCCTCCAAAGGCCGTGCGGGTCAGCCGTTCCATGATGGGATTCGGCGGTTTTTCGCGCAGCTCGACAAACTGCACGGTCGTGCAGCCGCAGATCGGTAGCAGAACGCACGTCAGGAAAATCAGATGCTGTCTGCGGGCAGACATGACAGGCAAATCAGGGTGAGAGGCGGGACGCCAGAGAAAAATGACGGGAAGGTTGGAGCTTGCGTTCCAGATGGGGTAGCGTCCTCCGGGCGAACGCGGGGCCAATCCACGCTGGGGTGGCCATCAGCAGAGTAGACTCCCGCAGACCCCAATTTCGGTCAATGTCAGTGTGGAAAGCTGGGGTGACTGGGCCTTTTTGCAAACACAGAGATTACGACGACGTAGGAAACCACGTCCCCTGTCCTGATCGGATTCCCTGTAGACATGAGCACTTCTGCCAATGCACGACTGTCTGCCCCGCCCCGGCGATCCGTTTCGAGCGGGCCGTGGCTCGTGCTTCTGCCGCTGGTTTTTCTGGGATCGGTCGTCACGATTCAGTTGTGGTTCACCAGTCCGCTGCTGGCGGCGGGACTGTGGCCGGCAGACATCCACGAAATTGTGCTCCTGTGGCTTGGGGGCACACTGGAGCCGTCGTTGACGGGCGACGCGGACTATCGGTTGCCATTCGTTTCGGTTCTGCTGCGAATGGCGCTGGTGCTGACGCTGGGGCTCCTGCCGGCTGTCGTCCGTCATCGCGCGGTGTTGCCGCTGCTGCGGCCTCTCACCTGGTCGCTGCTGATTCCCTGTGTCTGGTGGATGATCTGGCTGGTCGGGGATTTGGGTGTGGAGTTTGCGGCGCAACTGGCGGCCGGTGCGGCTCCGCTGTTTCTGACGGGTACCGCAGCCGTGCTGGTCTGGTTGTGTGTGGACCGTTTCCTGTTTAAAGCGGAGCCGTCAATCGCGGTCGGTGCAGCCGATACAGAATCCGCCGCACCACGACGAGGGGGACCCGAGCCGGCGTCCGTGCGTCATGGCTGGCCGCTGTGGACGCTTGTTATTGCGGCAGTCGCATGGACGGGCGTGTCCTTCTGGATGAACGCTCGTCTGTACGCAGAGCTGTTCATTCCGCACGGTGATTCGGCCATGTACGAAGAACATCTCTGGAACGTATGGCACGGCAAAGGATTTCGCAGCTATCTGGATCAGGGCCTGTTTCTGGGGGAGCACATTCAGGTGATTCATCTGGGGCTGCTGCCGCTGCACATGATCTGGCCGTCCCACCTGCTGCTGGAACTGGCGGAAAGTGTCGCCCTGGCCAGTTGCTCCCTGCCCATTTATCTGGGGATCAGGCGGCGCACGGGCAGTGCGATGGCCGGGCTGTCGATCGGGCTGGCCTGGCTGTTTTATTTCCCGATGCATTTTCTGGACATCGCCATCGATCAGAAGACATTTCGTCCGCTGGCGCTGGGACTGCCATTTCTGTTTTGGCTGGTTGAATGCACGGAGCGAAAAAAATACCGCTGGGCAACGGTCTGTCTGCTGCTGGCCCTCAGTGCCAAAGAGGACGTGGCCCTGATCAGTGGTCCTCTGTTGATGGTCCTGGGAACACTGGCGTGGAAAAAAGAAAAACGCTGGAGTCGTGAGGTTGCCATGCCACTGCTGATGGGCGTTGGCTCACTCGTGTATCTGGTGCTCGCGGTGCTGGTGGTCATTCCCTGGTTTCGCTCGGGGGAGGTGGTGCACTACAGCCGTTATTTCGGAGATCTGGGTAACTCTCCCGGTGAACTGGTGAAGACGGCGATTTCCGACCCTCTGCGGGTTGTGCGACAGGCGGCCACGGCGCAAACGGTACTCTACGTCCTGATATTCTGTGGACCGCTGGCGCTGCTGCCGCTGAAACGCTGGCTGCCACTGTCGGCGGGCGTGCTCACATTTGGCATGCTGGCTCTGCTGCAGTTCGGCGATTCTTCCGGGCTTCCCCCCGTGCCCTATCATCATTTTCACGCGCCGCTGCTGGTGGTGATTTTTTGGGCGCTGGCCTGCGCTGTAACCGATCCGCAGCCACCAAAGTCGTTCCGCTCAGCGAATTCCGCCCGTCTGGGGCTGCTCGTCTTTCTACTGTGCGCTGGCACCGGACTGACTGGCTCTCTCATGCCCTGGGGCGTTTCCTTCTGGTCGTCGCAAACGGGTTTTGGCTATGCCCGCCTGTTCGCACCACAGGATGAGGAACAGCGTAATCGCGCTGCGATGGCGGATCGGATTGAAAAACTGATCCCTATGGACGCGCGGGTCGCAGCCACCGACTTTATTCACACGCGGCTGACCCATCGTGAACGCAGTTATGACTACAGTGAGTATCTGCGGAAGGTGAACAACTATCAGCCGGGCGTTCCGCCGGACACGGACTACATTGTGATCGACCGTCGTCACCGCTACAGCATCTATCGTGAGCCGTCTGATGTTCCGGAGATTGCTCGGACAGACGAATGGGAACTACTGCCCGATGACACGAATGGCGCCTATTTTGTGCTCCGGCGACGGTGATCGCTGTCGCCACGTATCTGGAAAAACCAGCGCGCAAAAAAAGGTCGCCACGAAACCCGCATTTCGTGACGACCGGACCCCATCACCGTTCACAGGGAACGATGAGGAACGACTCGAGAATTCAGGCGTTGCTCCCGTCCGGTCAGACCGCACCTGAGCCGGACGGGAATATGTCAGTCGGAACCCGCATTGCCCGACTGACGTCGCCTGATTACTGCAAGCCCGAACTTCCCAGGATCAGTTCCTCCTCCTCTTCGTGAATAATGATGCGAGGCGTGACCATCAGCATGACGCTTTCCGTCTCACGACCCACACCACTGTTCTTGAACAGTCGGCTGACATAAGGAATCTTGTTGAGAATTGGCACACCGGCCATGTTGCGTCCTTCACGCAGGCGTTTGATACCGCCAAGCAGTACCGTGCCACCGTCCGGAACACTGACCGTTGTGATCACTGAGATGGTTTCCTGAACTGGCTGCTGAACAGTCAGCGTTCCACCACCTCCGGCACCAGCCTGACCGGCCTGACCGCCCTGGCCACCGATGCCACCGCCGCCGGCACCACCGATGCCACCGCCGCCACCACCACCGCCGCCGAAGCCGCCCTGGCCGCCGATACCACCGAAGCCACCGCCGAAGCCGCCGCCTCCGATGCCACCGCCGCCGCCGCCGAAGCCGCCACCGCCGCCGATGCCGCCACCACCGATACCACCGCCACCGATACCACCGCCGCCGATACCGCCACCACCACCGATGGCTCCACCACCCGCACCGCCAGAGGCGAACGAGAAGGTGAATACGTCAACGACGTTGTTAAAGGTTGGTCCCAGTGACAGTCGCACGAAGCGTCGGTCTGCGGAAATCACGGCCACAACCTGCAGCGTAATTCCGTCCTGAATCTGGGTGATGATTGGCTGGAAGCCGACAGCTCCAGTACCCACGACGGGAATCAGACCGACCACGAATGGTCGCGAGGCCACGTCGATGATGGTTGCCTGCTGGCCGTTGAACAGTGTCACCTTCGGAGCGAACATCACGTTGGCTCGTTCATCCGCCTGAGCGGCCTGGATGAAGAAGAAGGCTTCAATGTCACTCAGGATGGCCATACCAACCTGAATACCGGCGTCCGGGTTGAAGTTACCAAAGTCTGGTACACCCAGTTCGAAGGAACCCTGTCGGAACTGAATGTCGTAGTCTTCCGTGAAGGCGTCCGGGCTGGACAGACCAACCGTCTGGCCGCTGAAGTCATCGCGGGGCGAGTTGACTCGTGTCAGCGGGTCGAACAGCAGGCTCTGTGCACCCTGCTGGCCGCCCTGGTTGTTACCAGCGAGGTCACCGTTGGCACCACCGCCACCACCGCCGCCGCCACCGCCGCCGCCTGGGAAGGTCAGCTGGCGAGAACCGAAGGCCGGTGTTCCTGGAGGATCACCCAGTGAGTCCTGTACGTTGAAGTCGAAGTCGACACCAATCCGCTCGAAGAATCGATCGGATACACTGATGAAGCGAACTTCCACAGTCACCTGCAGGTCCTGCAGCTTTCGCAGCTGGCCCAGCAGTTCCACAATCTGGTCGTGCACTTTTGGTGTCTGACGAATCACGAGTGACAGCGTGTTTTCGTTGCCGCTCATGTCACCGCCGCCCCCTTCGGTTCCCCAGGAACCAGGTTCGACGGTTGTTCGGATCAGATCAATCAGGCCGGAGAAGTCCGCACGGTTGCTGCCGTTGACGGTTTCTCGTCCCGTGCGAGGCATGCCGTTGCCACCAATGCTGACAGACAGGTCATCTGCCACCTGGTACATACCGTAGGGTGACTGACTGTTCAGAGCCGCACTGTCCAGAGGATTGTTCGGCATGTTCAGTCCCAGTGGAACGACGAGGTCGGCCACCGGATAAACCTCGGTGTCAAACCGCAGGTCCTGCTCCAGTCGGTTGGTGATCTTCAGGACTTCGTTGTCGATGTCGTAGACCAGGCCACCCGCCTGATCAAGCAGCAGGTTCAAAGCACTTTCCAGCTTGATGTCGTTCACGTCGATGCTGACCGACATGTCGGCCATCAGGCCTTCGGTTTCAATTGCCCGGGTGTCCAGAGCGATGTTGATCCCGTGCGTGACGGCAATGTGTCGGATGACGTCCGTCAGCGGTTGATTGTGAAAGTGCAGAGAAACGGTCTTGTGCAGACTTTCTTCAATGCGTCGTTCGCTTTCGGTGCGTGTGCGTGACGAGGCGTTGCTGTAGCGCGACTTGCGTCGGGCACTCAGTTCCCGCCACGATGTGACATCACCAAAGTCGTAGTCATTGATGGAGCGAGCGAACGCTTCATCCACACTGTTCAGAGCCTGCAGGCCAATCTCGGCTTTCTTCTCCTTGGTCTCTTCAATCCACGCCACCTGCTTTTTCAGCCTGGCTTTTTCCACCATGATGCTGGACTCCGGAAGATCGGGATCCAGATCGTAGGCTTTCTTGGCGATCAATTCGGCTTCGGCGTAGCGTCGCTGGTCCAGCAGTTCGTTGAACTGATTGGTCAGGTCGGCAAACTCCTGCTCGATGCGAATCTGATTGTCAATCTGAGACTTGATCTGCTCACGTACGTTCTGGTTGCGTCGCTCATTGGCGATGATCGGGGCACGCAGTTCCAGATAGCTGTTGACGTCTTTTTCAGCACGCTGGAGATGACTCATCAGCACGCGTGTGGATTCTTCCGGCAGCTGAGCTTCCGTGACAGAGTCCATGGTGCGTTTCAGAACGGCCAGAGCTTCGTCACCGTCTTTTTCCTTCAGGCGTGAGGCACGGAAGGTTGAGTTCAGAACTTCCGTCCGCAGTCGGCTGAAGCGAACATCCAGGTCATTGGCAGTTTCCACGAGAGGATCCATTTCCGCCATGGGATCCATATTGGGAGGTGTTGGAGGAGCCGCAGTCACCTGCTCCTGACTGGTCAGGGCAATGCTGCCGGTCGTCTCGAGGTCACCAATGGCAACCACACCGTCGGGAACGGCAGCAGCGGGAGTGACGTCAACGGGTGTGGACTCCGCAAACGGATTCACTTCGTTGACCGTGTTCTGAGCAACAGCCTGTCCGGCAAACGGATTGGCACCGCTTTGTGCCTCAACCGCCCGCTGCACGTCAGCCAGCACCAGTTCCGGACGATCGTCCATCAGGCCATAGGTGACATTCAGGCCGCTGGCCTGCTGTGCCATTGTGCGAGCTTCCTGCAGACGTCCGTCATTCATTGCTGAACGAGCCTGCTGCAGCAGTTGCTGAGCCTGAACCGATGTGTTGTCCGGTGTGGTTGGAGCAGCGTCGAACGCCACAGCGGGTACAGCACCAGCCTGAGACAGGCGAGCCACTTCGCGACGAATGGTTTCCGGAGAGTCCTCAAACAGTTCGTAAGTGGCATCCAGTGAGTCAGCCTGTGTGGCCAGTTCGGAAGCCAGTTTCAGATTTCCTGCGCCGATCGCCGCTTTGGCCTGATGCAGCAGTGTCTTCGCCTGCCCATAAGCTTTGCTCGGATCAACGGGCTCAATGGTGGTTCCATCCGCCATAAAGGTGGTGGTGCCGTCCATCTGATCAACTTCTGCCAGCAGTTCTTCCGGCTTCTTGTCCCAGAGGCCCCAGGCGACATTCATGCTGCGAGCCTGCATGGCGCGAGCACGGGCCGTCGTGTAATCACCTTTGTTCAGGGCGATCCGGGCTTCCTGCATCAGGCGGGTGGCCTTGTGCTTGTTGATCATCTCCAGACTGGCGTTTTCCGGCAGCGGGGGAAGCTCGGGTACAACTTCCTGGAACGCGTCCTCTGAAAAGAACGGATCGTTCTCGTCTGTGGCGTCGTCTGCAGAAGACCAGTCGCCGCCATCCGCGACTGCGAATGGGTTAGGCGCTGTGCCGGATGCCTGAGCATCCAGTTCTGCCAGAAACTCGTCCGGCGTCTGTTCGCCTGGCTCCCACGTGCCGGACAGCGAAGCGGCGGTTTCCGCCATACGCCGTGCGGCTTCAAAGTTGCCGTTGCGAGCATGCTGCCTCGCGTCGTTCATGAATCGTCTTGCGACAGATCCGTAACCGTCTGCCGTGGCAGACTCCGTCTGAGCTGACAAGATCCGTGATGGGTCACCGCCGCTGAATAAATGCAGCGACGCGGCCATCACCGAGATGCAAGCTATGAATCCGATGGCCTTTTGCACTTGGACATCCTCCTTGAAGACAGGTTCAGCAAAGACCGTCCTGTCTTGCTGACACTTGGATGTCGTTCGGGGGCGAACGACAGTGTGAAAGTCAATTTCTGGTGTTTGTTTGGTTGACGTGGTTCGCGAAGGAACCTCTGAAATACTGCCCCGCAGACCCACGGCAAACCGCGCGTCATAACAGCATGTGTGGGGTTGATAATCTCAGGATTCAGCCAGCGTCAAGACGACCGCAACCCCTCCTGGCCGTGTTTTTTTTGCATTTGCAGGAGGTTGGTATCACACCGGCACGCCCTGCCGGACGCCGCCCTCCACACGCTACTGCACGCCGGATGCATGGGCCCGAATGCATGCAGGAATCGCCGAATCATGCGTCCCATTGGCAGGCCGGCTGATTGGGGCTGCGTCGATTGTCCGCACGCTGCCCCGTTTTTCGTGTGATGGCTGTGCGGGCATGATTTCCAGCGGCAATCGAGCGGACGTCGCCATTGTGTCGCAAGGCCAATCGGGAAAAAAAATCGACGATCCGTCTGTGCCGCCCTCAGGACGGTCGTGGCTTGACGGCTTTTTTCGCTGAACTACCGTTCGTGTGCTCATCACGACACAGGTCGCCGGTGAGTCGTCAGCAGACTTTTTTTGACAGGATTGATTGCCGTGTCGACTCCTCTCCACGAGCACGAAATTGAACTGCGTGTGCGATACAACGAAACAGATGCGATGGGATTTCTGCACCATTCCAACTATCTGGCATACTTTGAAGTGGGCAGAACGGAGCTGTTTCGCGCACAGGGGGGCAGCTACCGCAGGATGGAAGAACTGGGCCTGTTTTTTGTCGTTGCGCGGATCGATGTGCGGTTCAAAAGGCCGGCTCGCTACGACGACGTTTTGTGTCTCAATACACGCATCAAGACGCAGTCTCCCGCCAAACTGGTGCACGAATATCGCCTGCAGCGCGGCGAAGAACTGCTGACAACAGCGGAATCCGTCATTGCTTGCGTCAATCGGGATGGAGAATTGCAGGCAATCCCGGCCGATCTGACGGATTTGACGCGTATGTAAGAAAATCTGGTAAACTGGGCAGGATAATTGACGTTTTCCGGTCCTGTTGATTAGGTTACCCGGTGAGTTTTGGGGATGCGGCCGATAAGTCACGTCTGATGATCCCCAGTCAACGTTCACTGAATGTAGAAAGACAAGTCCATGCGTCACATTATGCTCCTGGCCATCGCTGGCCTGATGGCACTGGCACCTGCAGCAGAAGCTGAAGCAGGTCGTCGCTGCCGCCCTTGCCGTCCGTGCAAGACCAAATGCGTCAAAGTTCGCTGCAAGCGCGTTAAGTGCAAGCCAGCCTGTGCTTCTCCCTGTGAAGCGCCTGCTGCCAGCTGCTGCTCAACTCCAGCACCAGCCTGTTCTTCATGCTCAGCGTGCTCGACACCAGCACCATGCTCAACTGGCTGCTCTTCCTGCTCAACGGGTTGCTCTTCCTGCGGTACTGCTTCTGGCTGTGCCAGCGGTGGCTGCCCAGTAGCAACGCCTGCTCCTGCTGCGGAAACTCCCGCTCCCGAGCCAGCTCCGGAACCAGTCGACGCTCCTGCTCCTCCCGCAGAAGACGCTCCAGCGCCTCCCGCAGAGTCTGCTCCCAAGGCGTAACGAACAGCGAACGATTCGCTTTGAAGTTAAGATGGCGGCAGGGATGTCGCCTTTTTTCATGCGCAGAAACCGGCGCGCTGTACAGAGACCGACGGGTCTGGATCTAATGCCGCCATGGTTCCACAGAGACTAATTCTGTTGCTCGCGATTGCCAGTTGGCTGGCGGGCATACAGACTGCGCGGTCGGCGAGCCTGCATCCGATTTCCCATACGGATGCCTGGGTCCGCGTGACTGACCGCGTTGATGTGCGGCTGAACATCTTCCTGGACGACGTCCTGCGGTACGAGGGGCTGCTCCAGAATGACCCTGATCAACTGCCGCGTGATTCTGTTGCTCAGGCCATCGAAAACTACGACCGCCGCGTGGTCCGGCAGCTGCTGATATTCGACGCGCAGGGACGCCCGCTGCGCGGGGAGCTGACCGCCCGTCCCACCTGGCGAGCAACAGCCGATCAGGTCGATCTGCGGGCCAACGATCTCCTGAAGCTCACATGGAAAATTCGCTATTTGCCCACACATGATGCAGAGCTTTCTTTGTTGACCTTTGAGCATCAGTTTACCCATCCGGAACTGCCTGCGCCCGGCGAACTGCGGCTGCACGTTCAGCATCAGGCTACTTCACGACGACTGGACGCCGTCGTGCCGCCGGGACGTCCCCACGTGCTGCATCTGCCCGCGGATCGCAGCGCCGTGACTGGGCGGGATCTGAACCTCATGCAGGTGCGGATGATCCTGACGGCCGGCCAGGTCAGTGTGGAATTCATGGCGCCCGCGGAATTGATGAATGCCGCCTTGCCGGCAGAACCCAGCGCCTCGGTATGGTCCCTCGACGAACGGCAGGACTTCTTCCGTCAATGGGCCAGTGAGAATGTGTCCGCTCGTTTGAACGGCGGCGTTGTGAAAGCCGGGCAGATAACCGTGGAGTTTCCGGAGTTGTCCCCGGAGCGACGGGCGGACAGCGCGACGCAGTCCACAGGACTGACGGAGCCGGCGCACTGGCGGACACGATTGGTTGGAATTCGAATCGTTTATCCCCGCCCTGGGCGCATTGAGTCTTTCGCCCTTGCCGTTCAGTCATGGCCCGTTCGGTTTGATGATGTCGTCTGGGAGCGAATTACGCCAGACGGCCAGACTTCGTCTCTGATTTCCGCGACCCCGGGAGAAGGCCCGGTCTTCGCCAGCGAATGGTTTCCGGATGCAGTCAGGCCCGACAGTCAGTCGGTCGGGAATATGCCACAGCAGTGGCAGTTGCAGTACTCGGAGCCGAATTCCTGGGGGCGGCTGACTGCCGGGGGGCTGGTCGCCGTCTGGCTGCTGTTGCTTGGACTCCGGTGGCAATCGCTAACAGCAAACCTGACGTCGCTGGTCGCTGTGTCCGTGCTGCTGCTCGCCACGGCGGGGTACTCTGCGACGCGCGCGACTTACCGTGTCGCCGCTGGTGATGTAAGGCGGTATTTGCAGTCTGCGCTCACGCAAATCTACACGTCGCTGCAGTGGAATGACGATCGAGCGGTCGTGGAGGTGCTTTCGGCATTCATGGAGCCCGATGTGACCGAGCAGACATTTCTGTCGGCGATTGGCTCTCTTGCGGCTGATTCCCACGAGCCGGTGACCACTGTTCTGGAGTTGCAGGTTGTGCAGGTGGACGTGCGGCCGTCCCCAGTCCCGGGGCGACTGCAGTGCGATTGCCAGTGGCACGTCAGCGTGATGATTGACCACTGGGGGCATGCACACCAGCGGCAGCTGAAGCTGTCGGGAACCCTGGATCTGGTCCGGTCGGCAGACACCTGGCGAATTCGTGAATTCCGGCCGCAGACGGCCCGGTTCTCGGAAAGCCAGGCCGATTCTGCTGACAATATCTCCGACCTCGCAGGAGCATGATTGCGGCTGCCGCACGGGGGGTGGTTGATTGAATTCGTGGGGCACTCGAATACACTTAACAGCAGCGAGACGGGGGCTTTGCGGAACTGAGGAAACGATTCAGCGTTGCCACCGCTCCTTCTCGCCCCTGCCTGCCTGTTCTACCTCCCCAACACCCCTCGCCTCTGTCGTCTCCATTGCGGCATACTGTTCACTTGACATCAGGACTAAACGAAATGCGTAACCTCTGTGTGTTGATTGTTGCGGTGGCATCCACCTCAGCAATCGCAGCTGACTGGCCTTCATGGCGCGGTCCCGAGCACAACGGCATCTGCCGTGAAACGGGACTTGTAGAAACCTGGGACTACGAAAATGGGACCAATGTCCTGTGGGAGTCCAATGTCGGTGGCCGTGCGGCTCCGATTGTCATGAACGGGCGAATCTACCTGCAGTGCCGAACAGAACACGATGTGAGCACAGGCAGCAAAGAGCTGATCGACGCTCAGGAGCAGGTCATCTGCCGCGACGCCGCCACTGGTGATGTCATCTGGGTCGACCGCTTCAACGTGTTTCAGACTGACATCCCGGCTCCTCGTGTGGGCTGGGCGGCGATGGCCGGAGACACAGAGACGGGCAACGTTTACATGCACTCCGTCAGCGGCCTGCTGCGATGCTACGACGCCGACGGAAAGGTCCAGTGGGAACACTCACTGTTTGAAGAGTACGGCAAGATCTCCGGCTATGGTGGTCGAACGCAGGCTCCATTGATCGACGAAGATCGTGTGGTTGTGGGCTTTTTCGGTTTGAACTGGGGCCGCACCAAGGCACCGCCACCGAAGATGACCTACTACTGCTTTGACAAGAAAACGGGCGAGCTGCTGTGGACGTCTCCGGTTGGTGGTGGTCCCTTCGATACCAACTACTCGGTCGCCACCATTGGCGTGGTCGATGGTCAGCGTCTGCTGGTCGGTGGGGGAGCAGATGGTGGCGTGCACGCCATTAATGCTCGCACGGGTGAGCCCGTCTGGTCGTTCCGAATGTCCAAGCGTGGTCTGAATGCCTCACCTGTCATCGATGGCAATATGGTTTACATCTCGCATGGTGAAGACAACATTGACAATCTGGAGTTTGGCCGCATTCAGTGCATCAATGCCGTCGGCACGGGCGACATCACCGAGACAAACAACGTCTGGCGTGTGGATGGTGTGAAAGCCGGCTACACGGCGCTGGTTGTCAAAGACGGCATCCTGTATGTCATTGCGGACACCGGTAAGCTGCACGCTTATGACAGCAAATCCGGCGAAGAACTGTGGGAATACAGTTTGGGAACCGTGGGCAAAGGGTCTCCCATCTGGGCCGATGGCAAGATCTACGCCATGGAGGTGAATGGCAATATTCACATCCTCAAGCCCAGCCGTGAAAAATGTGAATCTCTGGCGTCGGTGCAGCTGAAGGCCAGCAATGGCGACGGTCTTGACGAAATCTATGCCACGCCCGCCATTTCGGACGGTCGTGTGTTCTTCGTGACACGTGACCGCACCATCTGCATTGGCAACGAAAACGCTGGTAAAAAACAGGACGTGGAAATCCCGGCTCTCGTGGAAGCTGATGGCGGTTCGGATGTGGCCACGATTCGCGTACGTCCGTTTGAGCAGGCGTTCATTGGGGGCGGTGAGATTGATTACAGGGTTATGGGATACAACAAGCTGGGGCAGCTGATTGGAGAAGTCGATGCCGAGCTGACGCTGAGCGAAGGCTGGCAGGGCGCTAAGCTCGACGGTTTGCAGCTGACGATTGGCAAAGACGCGCCTGAACAGGGCGGCGAAGTCATGGTCAAGTATGGCGATGTCTCCACCTTTGCGCGTGTGCGAAACTTTCCGCCGCTGCCATGGAAGTGGGACTTCGAAGGCTACAAGCCCAAGCAGGTTGCCCCGACATGGATCAACGCGTTCCTGAAGCTGCAGCCCAATTCCATCGGCGACACGATGGCGCTGAAACGCTCGCCCGGTAAGGGCCGACCCAGTACGTACTTCTGGCTGGGGCTGCCCGACATGAAGGGGTACACGGTTCAGGCAGACGTATATATGACAGAGCAGAAACGCAAGCTGCCAAACATGGGTGTGACCGTTCAGCGCTACAACATTATTTTGAAAGGCAACACCAGCAAGTTTGGTGTGCAAAGCTGGGCCCCCCATCTGCGGATGGCGAAGGAAGTCCGTTACCGCTCGGATCCTGACACCTGGTACACGGTGAAAGCGACCGTGCAGCTGAAGGAAGACGGCGCTCACGTGCTGGGCAAAGTCTGGAAACGCGGTGAAGCAGAGCCGGAAGAATGGACCATTGAGGCGGTTGACCCGCACCCCAACATGACGGGCGCCCCGGGGCTGTATATGTACACACTGGCCGACGGTTACTTCGACAATGTGATTGTCACCGAGTAACCCCGTTCTCCGAACACAGAATTAGTTCTTCAAGGAAATCATCAATGAAAATAGTCTTTGAAAAATCAGCGTGGCTGCTGACAGCGGCACTGCTGATCAGCGGCTGCGGAGAACCTCAGACGGCCGATCCGGCAGACGTCTCAGAGCCGGAAGTCGAATCCGGCAGTGGCGTCGGTGGCGGTCTGCTGGAGGAAGATCTGGGCGAACCGGAACCAATGGAATCTGAGCCGGCCGAAGAGCCCGCGCCGTCCGAATCGGCGGATGCCGGTGTGGAAGCGGCACCTGCTGACGCTGTCGCCACCGTTGATCCGGAAACCCTGCTCGGAGCAGCGGCTGTCGCCGGCACAAAGCCAGCAGCCGAACCAGCTCCTGAGCCTGAGCCTGAGGTGAAGCCGGAACCTGCAGCCGAGCCCGAACCTGCAGCCGAGCCCGAACCTGCTGCCGAGCCCGAACCTGCTGCGGAGCCAAATACCGCAGTTGCTGCCGGCGACTGGTCCATGTGGGGCGGCACGCCGTCGCGCAACATGGTGAATTCAGCAACCGGCCTGGACTTCAGTTTTGATCCTGACGCCAAAACCAACCTCGTGTGGTCGGCACCGCTTGGCTCTCAGACCTACGGTAACCCCATCGTGGCCGAAGGCCGCGTGCTGGTCGGCACCAACAACGGTGGTGAATATCGTGAACAGCACAAAGGTGACCGCGGCTGTCTGCTGTGCTTCGACGAGAAGAAGGGCACGTTCCTCTGGCAGCTTACCCGCGAAAAGCTGCCGCAGGGTCGTGTGAACGACTGGCCCGAGCAGGGCATTTGCTCCACGCCGTGTATCGAGAATGGTCGCGTCTACGTGGCCACCAACCGCTGTGAGCTGATGTGCATTGACCTGAATGGTTTTCACGATGGTGAAAACAACGGCCCTTACAAAGACGAAGTCGATACCGAAAAAGAAGATGCCGACATCATCTGGTCTCTGGACATGATTGATGAGTTGGGCGTGTTCCCACACAACCTGGCGACCAGCTCGCCCGTCATTCACGGTGACATGATTTTCCTGCTCACCTCCAATGGTGTGGACGAAGCTCACCTGGAAGTGCCCTCGCCGCGTGCTCCCTGCTTTATCGCTGTGAACAAGAACACGGGTGAGGTGATCTGGGAAGACAACTCTCCGGCTCTGGATTCCAAAGCGCCCGCTCCTTTTGACAACATTCTCCACGGTCAGTGGGGCTCGCCTGCTCTGGGCGAAGTCAACGGCAAGCTGCAGGTGTTCATGCCGGGCGGTGATGGTGTGCTCTACACGTATGACGCCATGACGGGCGATCTGCTGTGGTGGTTTGACCTGAACCCCAAAGAATCAGCGTGGGAACTGGGTGGCCGTGGTACTCGCAACGCCATCATTTCCACCCCCGTCTTCCACGAAAACAGCGTGCTGCTTTCGGTGGGCCAGGACCCGGAACACGGGGAAGGCGTTGGCCACTTCTACCGCATTGACGCCACCAAAATGGGTGACGTGAGCCCACAGATCGCAGATGGCGATGGCTGGAAGGACAACCCCAACAGCGCAGAGATCTGGCACTACGGTGGCATTGACGAAGATGGCAGCATCACGGGAGAGAAGAACGGACTTATCTACCGTCGGACCATTTCAACTGTCTCGATCTCTGATGGACTGGTTTATGCTCCGGACCTGAGCGGATTTCTGCACTGCGTCGATTTCAAGACAGGTGAGAAGAAATGGGTCTATGACACATTCGCAGCTGTCTGGGGTTCTCCAATGGTGGTCGATGGTCACGTTCTGCTCGGTGACGAAGACGGCGAACTGGTCCTGCTGGAAGCCGGGCCGGAGCTGAAAGAACTGGAAACCAAGATTTTCAATTCTTCCATCTACAGTACGCCAACGATTGCCAATGGCATGATGTTCGTGTCGGATCGATCGCAGCTGTACGCATTCAAGGTCAAATAGCGGACCCTTCAGGATACGGCAGCAGTTCGGCTGCTGATGTGCCTGCCGCGGCCCGACCATCATTCCGGTGGTTGGGCCGTTTTTTTGCGCCCTGTTGTCGATGCTGTTCTGGCCTGTTCGGCCTCTGCGAATAGAATGACGTGCGTTGTGTGTTGGGCTCGATTCTCACTTTCAACCAGAATGAGACTGCCATGAATGGCGTGCTGATATTCTTGACCAATCTGTTGTGCCTTGCCGGCAGCGGCCTCATGCCGCAGCCCCAACAGCAGGAGACGGATGCGAAGATTGATCATCAGCAGATTGAAGCGCCCTTCCAGAGGCTGCTGCGGGACACTCAGGGTGACGCCAGGACCTCAAAACAGGTGTCCCTGTATTCGCAGCGGGGAGATGCCCTGTTTTTCACCGGACAGTACAACAAGGCCGTTGCGTCGTATAAAAAGATGGTTGAGCTGCGGCCCTCGCTGGATGCATCCCACTGGCGACTGGGCATTGCACTGTTCTTTGCCAATCGGGCTGACGACGCCGTGCAGCAGTTTGAGAAGTATCATGCGTTTGATGATGTGGATCGCGAAAACGGCATTTGGAGATACCTGTCACAGTATCGGGCCACGGATGCTCAGACGGCAAAGAAGGAACTGCTGCGTTACGAGAAAGACGACCGCGAACCATTTCCTGCCGTCTATCGCCTGTTCGACGGCTCGCTGACGCCCGAGCAGGCACTGGCGAAGATTCCCAGGGATCTGCCCGCTGCCGAACGCGACAAGAGACTCTTTTACACAGAGCTGTATATCGGCCTGCATCTTGTCGTGCAGAAGCAAACGAAGCAGGCGATTCCTTTTCTGCGGCGCGCTTCTTTGCGGAAGTGGCCGCAAACTGCCGGCGGTGGTCCGCGGTGGATGTGGCATGTCGGACGTGTACAGCTGAAAGACCTTCTGGCCAAATCCGGAAAGCAGGAAGACAGGTGAAGACTCAGTCATTGTGTCCGCGCCATTCTTCTGATTGCGGGCGCACCGCTGGGCATGCCGCGCATTGAGATACAGCGGACGTTTAAGGTCCAGGCGACGTTGAGGCACGTCGCGCGGTGACGGGCGGGCAGCACGCTTGCCGCCGGGGAGGCATTGCGCTGCCCGGCCATTTCCATTCGGCAATGACCGTTCGGCAATAACTATTCGGCAAACGGCATCCAGACCCACGCAGTTGCCGTCACCGTTGAGGTGGCCGTGTCGCATCTCATTCATCGTACATCGGCCAGGGAAAGGCCCGGCAGCTGCAGACGGCTCCTGTCGGCAAAGAAACCAGTCGTTGGGAAAGGATCGCCTGCGTCCGCTGCTGCGTCCGCTGCTGCGCCCGCTGACGCCGACGCCTGCTGACCGCTCGTCGTGAGCGTTCGATTGCTTATCTGGGAGAGGATCACATGGAACAGCGTGCCATGAGGTTGTCGACAGCACGCGTGGATGAGGCGGTGTCTGCCTGTCAGCCAGCGACTGCACACGGACGGTGCGCTCGCGTGGGGCCGGGCGTCCGCCTGCAACTGTTTGACGTCGTGATTGTCAGGCAGGACTCCAGTCAGCCGGCGTCTGAGGCCAGAGGATCGACCAGCATCATGTTGTCGCGATGCACGACTTCGCCGTAAGGAACATGTCCCAGGATCGAAGGCAATTCGGCCGATTTGCGGCCGGCGATGCTTTGGATTTCGTCTGACGAGTAATTGACCAGGCCGCGGGCGATCACGGTGCCCTGCTGATCGGCGATGTCGACAGAGGCTCCCTGAGCAAACGTGTGGTTGACGCTGCGAATGCCGACGGCCAGCAAAGAGCGGCCCTGCGTCGTGAGCGCTCGCACGGCGCCATCATCAACGGTGATCCGTCCGGCCGGCTGAGCGGCCAGTGCAATCCAGCGTTTCCACGCGGGAATGGACTCGCCTCGGGCCACAAACACGGTGCCGACGTCCTGACCGGCCGCGATTTTGTCCAGAATACCTGGCGCCCGACCATTGGCCAGGATCACACTCTCCCCCGTGGACACCGCATTCAGAATCGCCTTCAGTTTGGTGGCCATCCCACCACGACCGCGAGAACTGGTGGTGCCCGTCACATGCTGCAGCAGTGATTCGCCTGGCTGCTCCACTGTGGAAATCAGGCGACTGTTGGGACTGTCGGGACTGCCATCAAACAGGCCGTCAATGCTGGACAGAATCACCATCAGCGGGCGCGGGACCAGCGTCGCGATCATCGACGCCAGTTGATCGTTGTCACCCACAGCGATCTCATCCACGCTGATGCTGTCGTTTTCATTGATAACGGGAATCAGACCGAAATCGAACAGGGCGCGGACCGTGTTGCGAACATTCAGGTAGCGGGAGCGATGCCGAAAGTCGTCGATGGTCAGCAGCAACTGGGCCACCTGCAGGCTCTGGCGATGAAAGGCATCTCCCCAGGTTTTCATCAGGTGGGTCTGGCCCGAAGCCGCGGCCGCCTGCAGTTCCGGTAGTGACTGCGGTCGCTCGGTCAGATTCAGAATGCCCAGTCCGGCCGCCACGGCACCACTGCTGACAATCACGACTTTTCGTCCCGATTGAATCAGCCGCCCCACCTGTCCGGCAAGGTCCACCACCCGCTCCACATCCAGCGTGTCGTCGTCCCGGGCCAGCACATTGGAGCCGATCTTTACGATGACAGTCTGCGACTGAGCAAACAGTTCAGTCCGAAGCGGTGTGGGCCGGGATGTCGGGTCGGATGCGAAAGAATCAGTTGGCGTGGTCACTTTGCTTTTTGTTCAGCCAGTTGTTTGATCTTCTGGATTTCCGCATTACGAGCGTTCCGGCGTTCATCACTGAAGAAGTTGTTCACCGTACTTTCGATGCCGTTGCACTGATTTTTGATCAGTCGCGTCCCCAGCCGTTTTTTCTCTGCTTTCGACATCGCGGCCACCCGAATGTTGCTGATCCGTTCGAGGAACTCATTCTTCGATGGTACAGCGTCGTATCGGTTAAACAACGCTGTGACTTCTTCGGTATTGCCGTCGCCTGCCAGTTTTTTGGCACGAGCCAGCAGCACCCCTCTCAGGGCGATTGCATCAATCAGATCATCAGCCAGTAACTGCAGTTCGCCTTCCACTTCCAGCCGGACAGAATCATCAGGCAGCTGAATGGTGTCAAAGGGAATCAGGCCAGGAGCGTAGGGTACACGCGCCAGCAGCGACGTGCCGCTGTAAACACGAATCCAGAACGTGGGATGGTTTTCCCGACGCTGGATGATCACCTCACCATTGCGATCGCTGACCAGTTTGGTCTGCTCACCGTCTTCCTCGTCCTTGTAATAGAGCTGATAGGCCAGTGCCAGACGATGGGAGATCAGGGGCTTGTCGGGGCGAGATCGCAGGACCAGTCGCACGCGACTTTCGTCTGCGGTGGCCCGCTGACGCACGGCAAAATGCTCCTGACTGCGACCCTTGCCGCCAAACGGCGAAATCCTGGGATTCAGGTGTGTCAGGTAGAACGCTTCCACCAGACCGCGAGAAACTTCCGTGTCGACTCTCAGAACTTTCAGGTACGTCAGCGTGATGGCTTTCAGTCCCTGCAGAGCACGCGGATTGCGGCGTTCCATCTGCCGAATAAACGGACGCAGCACGTCACCTTCCTGCACCTGAGTGGCGGAAGGATCGGGGGGAATGATTTCACCGGCCTGTGTCTGCATCACCATGGTGGCGCGATTGTCATCCCCGTCAATTCTTCGTTGAAACAGCAGACACGGGCGAAAACTGTCACGCAGCAACCGCGTGATGGTGGGAGCCAGCAGCGAGTAAGACACCACCTGCTCAGAGTAGCTGGCTGTGATTTCATGGATTCTCAGATCCGCTTCGCGTACCGCGACCAGAAAGCCATTGCTGTGATTCTCCACCGAGACCAGGAACACCTTGTGCCAGTCGATTTCTGTGTAGCGTTCCGACAGACCGTCCCATGTAATGCTCTCCAGCTTCTGCCGATTGCCCGGCGACAGCCAGAGACTGTCTTCCACTGCCTGATCCCAGACATCGCCGTACATACGCTCGATGGCGCGGTCAATGTCGGCGATCAGCTGTGTACGCAAACGTTCCTCCGGCAGGCAGTCCGGTGCGAATCCCGTGGTCACCAGCACTTCATACGGGCGAATCTTGAACGGCAGCTGTTCCGCGGGTACAGCCGGAGCTGCGGGGGCAGCTTTTTCATCGCCCTGCTCTGCGGATGTCGTGTTGTCTTCCGCCGTCGACTGTTTGGCGGGCTGATCCGCCGGAACGGCGGGCTGATCCGCCGGAACGGCGGGCTGATCCGCCGGAACGGCGGGCTGCTGGGCACCCGGGGTTTCCTGGGCGCCGACGGAGGGCAGCAAACTACAGATGAGCAGACCACAAAGAGCGAAACGGTGAATGTGGAGCCCGAGAAAAGAAGTTTCAGTCATGGTTTCACCAGCCAACGTTCGATGTCCTGATAAACGCTCAGCGGACGTGCTGCAAATCCGGCGATGTTGCGCTGTAAAGCGATATAGGAGTCCAGCTCCCACAGCGGTATGATGAACGCTTGCGCGGCGATCTGACGGTGGATGCGAAACAGACGTGTTTCGGCATCTTTAAAGCTCGTCGCGTAATCCAGATTGATCAGCTCCTGTCTCATCCAGTCTGGATAGCCCGACAGTCGATCGACGTCAAACTTGTCGTCGGTCAGCATCAGACCCCACAGATCCAGCAGTGGTTCCTGCATGCGGACTGTGCGATACATCAGGTCCCAGTCGTCATCTCCCAGCTTATCACCGGGGGAATCTGACGGAATCAGTTCGATGTCATATTCCAGCAGCCGCCAGCGTTTGATCAGCTGTTCGGCGGCCAGCATCGAGACTTCGTCTGATGGGCAGATCATTCGCAGTCTGGGAAGTTCAATGTCTGCTGCACAGGCACGGATCTGTGCGGCGTTATCGATGCGGAAAGCTTCTTCGTCCCAGTCTTCCTTTGCAGCCAGCGCGGCCGCTTTGGCATCGGCCACAAACTGCTGCTTGACTGGCACTCGCAGCTGTTCGCGGGCCGCCAGTCGGAGCAGGTAAGACAGATACAAATCATAGGTGGGAGGATCCACAAGTGGGCTGTTGGCATAGCTGCCCGAACGCCACGGAGCGCTGGCAGGTCGGCCGTACTTCATTTCGGGATCCCGCAGAATGACTTTCTTCAGCAGGTTTTCCCGATCGACACCAAACGAAAGACCGCGTCGCAGCTGAGCACTGCGGACCGTTTCGGAGTACGGGTTGAACACAATCACGTCCGTTCGCGGGATCGCGTACTGCTGCACAAAAGCCAGACCCGACCCTTTGAAAATGTCAATCTCCCACGGCCGCAGTTCGGGCAGCACGTCGACTTCACGCCGACGAAATGCCTGAATCTCGTCGTGACGGTCCGTGTATTTTGTTTCGATGATTTCAGCGACGTGGTACTGCGTGGGAATCAGGCCGTCCGGCTCCGGCACCACGCGGCGATAGATTCGCTGCTGCGGCTGGTTGTCGGCCAGTTGAAATCGCGTGGACAGCAGGTCTGCCGAGTCGTTCTGCAGAGTGACTTCCGAGTCGACGGGAAATCGAAACAGGGCTTCCAGATTCATCGGCACTCGATTGAAGCTGATGTTCAGCTCTCGCGGTGATCGCACCGAAAACGCCTTTACGAATGACGCCAGTCGCGGATTGAACGAGGGCAGATCGGGATTCAGCAGGTTGTTCAGCGCACCGGCCACCTGATTGGCGGTCAGGACCGGCTGGCTGCGAAAATAGGGTCGTGTTTCCTTGAGCGTAAACACGACCTCGCGGCCCAGGTCCGTGGGGTCCCAGATGTCAAAAAACGAGGACTGATAGTACGTCAGTTCGTCAGCCGAGGCGGCTTCGAACAGTGACACCGTGGTCAGGTTTTCGTGTCGCAGCTCGGCGCTTTGTGGCACGGGCGAGACGTTCTGCTCGCCGGAAAAACGACGCACGGCCACACGCAGCGTCTGGTAGCGACTCAGGTAGCGGGAGACTTCGGCAATTTCATTGGACGAAAGGTCCGCCCAGATGCGGCGGGCTTCCCGTGCGGCATCCGCCGCAGAGCGGTGTTCGCCGCTGTCAGCCAGTCGCCTTGCTTCGGTCAGGTACTCGAGTGATTTGCCACGCAGCTGAGTGGTCCACTTGCTCACCACAGAATGCTGCGGGAAGTAGCGGGACAGTCGCTTAAGAAGGTATTGCCCTTTGTTGTATTGGTCTGCCGCAATGGCGTCTGCCACCAGACCATCAATCGTCCGGCCCATCAGGACGGGCAGCTGCTCGTTGGCCAGGTTTCGCTGAGCCAGTTCGTCCATCAGAGCGAGCGCCGCATACGGTTCGTTCTCGTCCAGCTTCAGCTGAGCTTCGGTGATCAGCAGATTGTCAAACCTCGGTGTGGACTCTTCCCAGTTAGGGGCCCGGCGATCGACCACCAGCATCATCTGGTAAGCTCGGGCGATCTCCCCCTGATCCAGCAACTCATCCACGCGCCACAGCATCAGTCGCTCAAAAGAAATGACTTTCTGGACCTGATTGAGCGGCAGCAGCAGGTCTTCGGCCTGGTTTTCGGGCAGACTCAGTGTCAGCTTTCGTAACTGCTCCAGGCGATTGCGACGGGCCGTGCGTTCCTCACGACTGCCGCCCCGCTGGCCTTCCAGTTTCGTGCGTTCGGCTTCAATTTTCTTCAGGGTGTCCGGGCGGGGGTACACAGGTGTGGACACGATCACGCGATCGTCCTTCAGGACAATCCAGTCCACTTCATCCCCACTGTCAGCCGCGTCCATCAGATCCTTGAAGCTGGGGATCTGCTGCATCATCTCGTCGATTTTCGGCAGCTCATCGTCCTGCGCCCGGACGGGCACAGTCAACAGCACGTTCAGCGTGACAAACGCGACCATGGCAGAGACTGTGGTACGACACCTCGCGGCGGTACGCACCTGAGGCGAAAATTCTGCTGACTGCTTCGTCATGCGATGCTCTTTCAACACTCCAGAAGTCTTCACAGCCGTTTGGCCTTTCGAACAATGCACCGGCTCTAAAGCATCGATCGCCTGCGGGCCAGGCCCGTCAGAACATCTAGTTGACAATGTCTTCCACACTGTACAGGCTGCCGTCGAGTCCAATGACGATCAGTGAGGAGCCAACAACGATCGGACCTCGCTGTGCCTGCTGGCCGAGCTGGATCGTCCTGTTCGTGGCGTTGCCGCTGGCGTCCAGCAGCATCACTGTGCCATCAGAAAGGCAGATGACGAAGCCGCCGCCATTGACCGAAACAGGAGCACCGACCAGAAAACGACCATTCAGGTCGATGCCTCCGGTCTGCTGGAGCCCACTGGCGGCCGAATACACCTGCAGTTTTTTGCGTCGCACCTGCACAAAGAAGTGTCCGTTGGACGCTGTTGGGGCAGCACTGGGGACACCGCCCAGCGAGACTTCAGCAAGAATCTCCAGTGTGGCTGTCGACATCAGCTGCAGGTTGCCCTCGGACGTCGCTGCACACAGATATTCGCCGTCCACAGCAGGGGCAAAGTCGACCGTTTGACTCAGCGGTGTTTTGCTGACTTCAAACAGATGCGGCGATGGACTGGTGCGATACTCCACACGGATGGCTTCGTTGCTGCCCGTGATGGCCAGAGCCTGAATGTCGCTGAGGGCCACCAGGGACTTCCAGGAAGCCTGCCCCTGCACACTTTGTGCAGCCCGATAATCCTCGACGCGACCGCGACGATCGGCCGTCAGGTGCAGGCGACCGGGGACCGCCACTAAAGCCCCCTGCCCCATCGACACAGGTTCGGTTTCAGGTGTGCCAGGGAGCGACCACTTTTGTTCCAGCTGTCCGGAGGTCGTAAATGTCCACAGCGAAGGCTCGTCGCCACCGCAGTAGGACACGGTGCGACCATCCCGCAGCGTGGTGCCGCCGATCTGGTCCTGCAGTTTCTCAGGAATGTTGTAGCGACTGATGCGATCAGTGATGAATTCGCCGCTCTGAATTTTGGCCAGCGGAATTCGGAACACTTCACCAAAGTCACCCACGGCAATCATTGATTCGCGTGAGTCTGACGGTCCGGCGGCCACAACATTGGTGCCAATGACGGTTCGCCACTGTCCCACCATCTGCTGCGGGTCAACTTTGGTGAAAAAGACGGACGAAGAAAACGACTCGTTTGTCGTGACAAACACGTTTTGATCGAGGAACTGAATCGGCTGCAGATGCTGCCCTTCGGCCGCGATTTCAGAATCCAGTTCCAGCGCGTTTGTTCTTAGTCGGAATTTTCGCAGGTCCTGACCGGCCATCCACAGCTGTCCGCCGGGGCCAGCTCGCAGAAAGGTCCGGGAAATGGTGGCGTTTTCCAGCTGATTGGCGCCTTTGCGTGAAATCGGCGGATTAGCATCCACCTGATCGTCCACACTGAAGGCCGTGACGCGCTGCGGCGTGGAAGGCACAAACAGGTCCGGGCCCCGCAGCAGGCACTCTCCGGTGACCTGACCTTCGACGTATTCTTCATAGACAGACGTCAGGCCTCCGTCGTCTGCCAGTCGCAAAACCCGCAGACGGCAGCGTTCCGCTTCGTTGTCGCAAATCAGATACACGCCCCCCATGGTCAGGATGGGAGCTTCGATGCTGCCGATCTCATGCGGGACGTATGACACCTTTTTGCATTCCAGCGGATTGATGCTCAGCGTATAGACAACCGAACTGTCGCCGGCGATCAGCATATGTTTCTTGTCCGCCGCAATGGCGGGTGGTCCCACAATCCCCCGCTGGAAACGAACCTTCGCCACTGCACGACCTGTGCCGACAGAAATCTGCCACAGTTCGCTGGCCTCGGCCGTGACGGTGGTCAGGTAGATCTGCTGCTGAAAAACAATCGGACGTCCTTCCGGCGGGGGAATCTTCTGCCGCCAGATCAGACTGCCGTCTTTCTGGTCGAGCATCATCAGTTCCTCTGTCACCGTCCGATAGACGAGCAGCGCCGGACGAGACGCATCGACCGTCATTGGCGTAAAGGCCTGTCGCTGACCTAGGTTCTGCCCCAGATTGCGTTTCCACAGCGGCTGTCCGGTCTCAGAATCCAGCCCGTAACAACTGTCCACGCCGACAGCAAATACCCGTCGTCCCTGAGACACCTGATCAACGGTCGCCTGCGTTCGCAGTGCCAGCGAGGCCGACTTTCGCAGGTCTGAGGTGGCGTCTTCGGTGGCGGCATCCACCCCCAGCTTTTCGGCGGATGTGAGTTCCAGCTCTTTCGTGAGGATCTCCTGCAGGACTTTGGCGACATCTGCATCTTTGCTGAGAATCGGGTAACGCGTCACCAGGCTTTCCCGTGACTTAAACGCGCCCGCCATGTCGCCCACTTCGATGAAGCCACGGATTTCCTTCACGGCCGAATCGAGTACATTCTGTTTCAAAATGGCGGCTTCCGCTTTGTCCTGCAGCCGTCGAATTTCTTCCGTCAGTGAGATGGGAATGTCTTCCGCGGAAAACTGTTCCATCAGCTTGGCGGCCGCTCGACTGTCATCCAGCGGTTCCTGCTCACGCTGATCTTCGGCAACGATGGCCCCCACCCGAGCGAAGTGCTCTGAGAAACGACGCACGTCTTCTCGCTCTTCGGCAAAGGACGGGTAATCGCGACACACCGAGATAAACTCGGTCAGTTCCTCCATCGCCTCCTTCACGCCGCTGGGCGTGAAGGATTCGGCTGCGACAAACTTGAGCACCTTGGACTTGTGCTTGCCGATCCGAGCTGCTTCTTCGTACTCCCCGTCAGGGTAGGACTCCAGAAACTTCTCGAAAAGGATTTCGGCTTCCGGATAGGCCTTCTGCTTCAGCTTGTCAGCGGCCGCATTGAACGCCCGCTGCTCACTGGCAGACAGCAGCATGATGAAAAATACGAGAGCCAGCACGGCCAGTCCGGCGATGGCCCCCGCCATCACCATGACGAACGGCGACTTCCGGACTTCTTCCTCACCCGGACGAGACGCCCCGCCCTTCAGGCGATCGCCGAATTCCGTGAGGCGACCACGCTGCAGCTGTTTGCGACCGCGATCGATTTCTGCTTCGTCCTCGTCGACTTCCTCGACATCTTCGACATCGTCAAACTCATCGACTTCTTCAATGTCGTCGTCCAGTTCTTCGATTTCTTCGTAGTCGTCGTAATCTTCGTAGTCATCTGCCGGCACGTGAGCACCCAACTGTTATGTGTTGTTCAGTGATTGGTTCCAGGCTGACACAGGCATGTCAGCGTCCGTTAGTTGATCTCTTCGATTTTGGGATTGATCTTGTCGAATCCCGCCTGTGCGGCGGCGTCTGCCACCACGATTCGGCGTTCGTGCAGGGAATCCGGATCGATCCTCAGCAGCAGTTCCGCAGATTCCGAAGATGATCGCTCATTCTTCAAAGCGCTGACCACGGCATCGTACGAGGGGCATTCCACATCGTTGACCCAGATCGTGTTGTCGGGGTAAATCGTCGCTTCCACAGAAGCGATGTCTTCCGGAGGAGACACAGTCGTGGCCGCTTCGTCAGACTTTGGTGGATCAGCGTCAATCTTCTTCTGCAGATTGAAAGAGGCCGTGATCATGAAGAAGATCAGCAACAGGAATGTCACATCCACCATCGGTGTCAGGTCCATTTCCTCAAAGTCCGGCTCATCGCGGCCCAGGGAAAAGTCCTCATCTTCCTCTTCCAGCCAGGAAGGCAGCGTGACGGTCACAATGGAGGTGCCGGCAGCCGCTTTGGCCTTCTTTTTGGTGTCTTTTTTTCGGCCGGAATCGCCATATCCGAACTCGTCCCCATAGCCAATGGGATCGACCGTGAAGCTGGACGCGTTTTTCACTGAGGATTTGGTGTCGGCTTTGGAAGACTCTGCTGTGCCCGCAGCCGCTGATCCGCCCTCTGCCTTCGCTTTCTCCCGCTCGGCCGCCGCATCCAGCTTGTCCAGGATCGGCAGATTGACGTGATTGAGATCTCGACCCTGTTTGAAAGCGCTAATGAGGGCTTTCAGGTCGGAGTAAACGTCGGAGGCGGACTGGTATCGCAGCGAGCGACGCTTGGCCATCATCCGGTGCACCATTCGGCAGACAACGTCCGGCAGTTCCGGATTCTGTTCTTTCAGTGGCGGTGGTGTCGTGTTCAGATGCTGCACGGCGATCGCCATGGGGCTGGTGCCCTTAAACGGCGTGGAGCCGCACAGAATCTGATAGCAGGTGACACCCAGAGAATACACGTCCGAACGCGGGTCAAGTTCTTTTCCGCTGACCTGCTCGGGACTCATGTAGTGCGGCGTGCCGAGTGTCATCCCTTCACGCGTGATATTGCCGCCGTCCGAGTTATCGTGCAGCTGGGCCAGACCGAAGTCCGCCACTTTGACCTCGCCCTTTTTAGTGACGAGGATGTTTTCCGGCTTAATGTCTCGATGAACAATGCCCGCCTGTCCGGAAGCTTTCAGAGCGGAGGTGACCTGCCGCATCAGATGCAGGCAGGAACCCAGATCCGGAACCCGCTTGCTCTTGAGAATTGTCGACAGGTCTTTGCCCTGCACAAATTCCTGAGCGATGTAATGAAAGTCGTCGTCTTCGCCAATCGTGTAGACCTGAACGATGTTGGGATGATTCAGGCCGGCCGCCATCATGGCTTCCTGTTTAAATCGCGCCAGCATGGTCTCGCCGGAAGCGGCAATCAGTGCCGGCTTCATCACCTTCACCGCCACGTTGCGCTGCAGGCTGACCTGTTCGGCCAGATAGACGTCCGCCATGCCACCGCTGCCCAGCAGCCGTTTCATCTGGAATTCGCCAAGTTTTCGATCGACCAGATCCGCCATGTTGCTTTCCTGATTCCACCTGTGGTCAGATGTTGCTGCTGATAACGGGCCGCGTGTTTCCGATGGCAAACGCGTGATAAGACCTGACTACCGCCTGTCTTTGACGGCAAACTTGGCCTCGATTTTGGAATCTGTTTCGTTCATAACCTCCGAGATGATCTGTTCAATTTCCGCCATGAAGCCGGATTTGACGTCCCGTTCGCCATAGATCATGACCTTCAGATCTTCGGTGCCCGCCTCTGAAGCCTTCTGTGCCAGTTCGGCTTTGAACTGCTCCAGCGTCAGCGGCCGATCACCAATCTTCACTTCGCCTTCGGAGGTGGGAGATTTGGGCGCCAGCACGGACAGCAGCATAAAACCTTCCGTGACCGCGTTGGTGCCCGATGTGGACGGTGGCACATCCTTGTCCGGTGTGCCCTGCATCGTGGACGTTACCATGAAGAAAATCAGCAGCAGAAAGACCACGTCGATCATGGGCGTGATGTCCAGATCGGCTTCGTCTTTTTTTTTCTTACGCTTGAATCCGGCGGCCAATGGTGGGCTCCTGACTGATGTGCTGTGGTTGCCAGCTCAATGCTGCCTGTCTGCGGGACGATTACTGAGCACCGCGAACCTGAGCGGCTTCCAGGTCGTCAAAAAACGTGCCCATATTCTCTTCCACAGAATCCTGCAGACGGGAGATGCGTGTGGCTGTGACGGCTCCCAGAATCACCAGGGGAATCGCGATCGCCAGACCGGCCGCCGTGGTGAACAGCGCGAAACTAATATCACCGGCCAGTTCAGACGGCTTCACACCCGAAGACCCGGTGCCCGCAATCTTAGCGAACGCCGCGATCATACCGGTCACCGTACCAAGCAGTCCCAGCATGGGGGCCGACTTAACAATCGTGTTCACCCACGAGGTTCGCGCGTCAAAGTCGGCGATGATTTCCCGGGCAAAAAACTCGCCCACAATCATCTTCACTTTCTTGATGGGCTTGGCACGGTTCTCGATGGCGACGTGGACCAGCTGTGGGACCGCGCGAGACCAGAGCTCGGGCGTATCACACGCTTCGGTGACACCCTCAAAGTTACTTTTCTCCAGCAGCTCGCCCACATCATCGAGAAACGCGTCGGCAGACTCACGACTGGGGAAGCTCTTTTGCTTGACGCGTCGCATCAGCACGATCACGGAATACAGACCGTACACGGCGGCCAGCGCCATGGCGGCGTAAATGGCGATGCCGAACCAGTCCAGGATGGGCGTGATGTCGATCTTGGCAAAGGTAGAGACAGGAAAATCCAGTTTCATCAGCTGATGCATGTGGGTTCAATCCAGGACAAAATGTTTCTGTTCCGCGTCGTCAGACGGTGGAACGCAGCCTTAGCGAAGTTTCTGGTCGGTCACGACAAATTCGTAGGAACTGCCGGCCTTGCGAACCTGAAAATAGGTTCGTCGAATCTGATCCGCCGACTTGTTCAGGTATTCAAGTTCGAGGCGGGCCAGCATCAGTTCGGTTTCCGGGTCATAAAAGTGCAGTGGCAGACCGTCTTTGGCGTCTCGCACACCGGCTGCCTCCAGCAGTTCGATGTCCGCTTTGACTCGGTCTCCCCCCTGCCAGCTCATGAACAGCCGCTTTTCGGATGGCGACTGCTGTGTCTGCCGCAGGTCGTTAGAGGTGGACATGTTTTTCAGGTAGTACAGGCGTCCGTCCTTGAACGCACATCCAAGTTCGATTTTGAAAAAGTCCAGCTGGCGTGCGTAGGATTTCAGGTTGCCCTTGTCGGCGAACTGAATCAACCACCGCTGCTCACGTTTGGCACCGCCGCCCACACCACCACCAGATCCGTATGGTCGTCCGCCCGTGCCTTCGGCGCTTCCGGGGTTGCCGCCGCCGGACGGGTCCGTGAACTCGTTGGGGGCCACCAGCGCCGAAGCGCTTTCGGACAGAGTGACAATCTGTTCGGTGATCTGTTCCAGCTGCGTTTCGTTTTGATCGTTCGACAGCGAGGGGTCGTCAGTGGGGTCTTCCGGCGATTCCACATCCAGCGTTTCGTCCGGGTCGCCGTCTTCGTAGCCGCCGTCGCCAGGGGCCATGATGACGGGAACGACGACAACTTCCGGCAGCAGGTTACTCAGCCACAGTGCGATCAGCAGAATGCAGAATCCCGCCAGTCCGATGACGGCAGCAATCTGGCTGGAGGTGGCAATGTCAAACCGGGTCTCTGACATCACAGGAATCCGTCCTGTGACGTGCCGACTCTTACGATCGGGGACAGTTGAAGACATGTCGTGCCGCGCTGAAAAAGGAGGTGACGATTCCGACGGGGGCGTGAGAAACACTGGCAGTGTGAACACTGTTAGCATAACGCAACGGACCGGGGGAAATCGTGCAGAAAGGACCTCGATGCTAGCCATTTCCCTGACGAAATGTCAACAAACTGCTCGGTCAGCTTGGGGAATGCCCGGATCGTCGTTTGTCGGTGCAGTCAGCCGGACTGTGTTTACGGGTGGAAAAATTCGGGCGTGTCTTCGAAACGCAACACACACGCCGCGACGCTGTTGGGAAAAATGGGTATTCTCGCAGGCCCTCCCATCTACTTTTGCAAAGGGGCAGATCATGAAAGTCCAGCTATTGTGCGTCCTTCTGGCAGTTGGTCCGGCCGCGATTGCCCAGGACGGTTCTTCGCCGTTTCGAGAGGTCTTGGCTTCGGCCCGCCTTTCCAAATCCACACCCGAATGGCGTGCCGACGCCCGACAGGTGACGCCGGACTGCAAAATTTCCTGGTCTGTCGGCAAATATACGCTCCACGGCGGTCGGCAGGAGGGAGTGGAAATCGTCGTCATTAACAACGGAGTGATGGAGATCACCGTCTGTCCCACCCGCGGGATGGGTATTCTGTCTGTTAATCGGGGTGATGTGGCACTGAAGTGGGACAGTCCGGTGACGGAAGTCGTCCATCCTCAATTCGTCGATCTGGGAAGCCGTGGCGGTCTGGGATGGCTGGAAGGCTTCAACGAATTCATGTGTCGCTGTGGGCTGGAAAACAACGGCCATCCGGGAACGGACAAGTTTGTCAACAACGTGGGCGATGAAGCGGAGATGGAACTCACGCTGCACGGAAAGATCGCCAACATCCCCGCCAGCGAAGTCGCCGTGGAAGTGGATACCACGGCGCCCTATGCGATTCATCTTACGGGAACGGTGTTCGAACGCTTTATGTTTGGTCCGCGGCTGAAGCTTCAGACGCGTCTGACTGTGGTGCCGGGAGAAACGTCATTTCAGTTGCAGGACGTGGTCACCAATGTCGGGGCTTCTGAGCAGGAGTTTCAGCTGATCTACCATTCCAACTTTGGCGGACCGCTGCTGGAAGAAGGCTCTCGCGTCATCGCCCCGGCCAGTTCGATCAAGCCCTTTAACGATCGCGCGGCCGAAGGACTGGATCAATGGCACACCTACGACGGCCCCACAGTTGGCTTTGTCGAGCAGGTCTACCTGCTGACGCCGAAAGCGGATCGCAACAATCAGACCATGGCCGTACTGCACAACAAGGCCATGGACAAAGGTGCGTCCATCAGCTGGTCCGTCGATGAACTCCCGCACCTGACGATCTGGAAAAATACGGGCGCCGTCGCGGATGGCTTTGTCACAGGCATTGAACCGGGCACCAATTATCCAGCCAACCGCAGTGTCGAACGCAAAGCCGGGCGAGTGCCACGGTTGATGCCTGGACAAACGCGCTCCTTCACGCTGACGTTCGGCGTTCATTCCGGACGTGAAGAAGTGGAAGCCGCCGCGCGACAGGCGGCAGCACTCGGGATGGCGCGCGCGGGTGTTGATGATCCCGCGACTTTGCGAAAACGGGATTAGGTGTGACGGCTCAAAAGCCTGCAGTGTTCGTGTATGGCACGCTGTTGTTTCCCGAAGTCACGGACGCGCTGGGAATCCGACTGGTCAATGAAGGTACGTCGGCGACGCTGAACGGCTTTCAGCGACTCACCATCAGGCTGTCTGCCTGCGGTAATTTTCCCGCCATCGTGCCGTCAAGCGAACACGCAGTGACCGGGCGTGTCCTCACTCTGCACAGCCCGGCCGATCTGCGCACCATGGATGAATTCGAAGGGATTGAGGAAGGCTACTACACGCGTGAGTCAGTGCGGGTCGTCATGTCCGGCGGTCAGCAGCGCGAAGCTTTCGCCTATGTCTGCGGAGTCCGGCTGCAGCCGTTTCTCGATGGACCGTGGGATCCGGAGCAGTTTCGCGCAGACGATCTGCGTGATTATGCAGGCCGCTTAAGAGGTGACGGGCGCAGTTAGAGGGCAATCTGTGGGCCACCCGTGGATAATCGGGAGGTAACTCAGTGATGACGTTTTTTCTGGAGCACTGGCAGACGTCGCAGGGGCCGTGGCTCATCCTTCACCAGGCGAGTGATCACTGCGGGGCACTGGCTCGTCTGATGGCTCTGTTTGAGTCGCTGGCTGAGGCCGACGCCGGCACCATCGTACGGCTGCATGAGCTGGACTTTATTCAGACGTTTCTGAGTCTTGACCTGACGGTTCTGTCGTCCGGCCCACACCGGCTGCGGCAGGAGGCATCGGGCTGGACGTGGAGCTGCCCGGCTGAGCGCTGGCAGGATCATGCTGCCCGCCTGGGCCCGAACGATCGAAAGTATCCTGCCCGCTGGCATCAGTATTTCGATCAGCACCCGGCTGATGATGCCACAGTGGTGCTGTCCGTGGGCGAGTATCCGGGCCGCTTCTGTGAATGAGCTGCGGACTCGCATGGGCCGACGCCGCCAGCCGCTGTGCTGCCACAACGCTGGGTTATCACCACGTCGTGACGTTCGCTGCGCTGTGGTACTGCCGCGCCGCGACTCCACGTGCCCGAACGTGAGTCATTCGTCAGAGAGTCACTCGCCAGGCAGTCACTCGGTTTCACCGCCGCCGCCGAAGACCAGGTCGGTGCTGGAAAATGACGTGCCAAAATTGTTGGCCAGAGTGACCACCTGATCAAGTGCATCTTCAAACTGGGGCTGCGTCAATAGTCCCAGTGGATGGATGAAGGCCGACCACAGGTAGTCTCCGTTGATAGCGTAGCGAGCATCCAGAGCGCGGTCAAAATTTGCTGACAGCGCCATCAGCCAGATTTCTTCTCCGATCTCCGTGACCTCCACGACGGGAGAAATGATCCGCATGCGATCATGGGCTTCGTCGGTCATGACCAGCACCGCGCGGTCCCTGTAGTCAAACTGCCAGAATCCCGGCTGCCCTTCGCGGACCTCGCCTTTTTCGCGAATGATGGAATCAAGTCGCTGATTGTTCATGGATGAGGAAATCATCTCTCGTCCGTCGCGTGGGCAGTTGTTGTAGGGGAACAGGGGGGTGTCGACGGCAGGGATTCTCGGACACTCGCCCGGCGGCCGCTTTTTCGTGCGTCCGCCCATCCCTGATACAGTAACACATCCATCTGCAGGTCAAAGGGGTTTTGAAACGCCATATCCACTTCGGAGACCACCAGCCCGCGGTACTGATGGTCGGCCAGAACGTCGAACACCCCCAGGCAAAATTCGCGGGACGTATACATTGGTCGGTGTTCGCCCTGGCCGGGCAAAAAGCCGGGCATGTGCACATGCTTCACGCAGTTCCCATGTGCGGTGAAGATACGGTCCAGCAGATGAAAGAACGCATCCAGAGGCTTTCCGGGCAGCGTGAAGCACCAGATATGTTCCATATCGAGCGTGACGTGTCGCTGTTGTCCCACCCAGTCGACAATTTCGTCAGGCGGAACGCGCATCGTCTCGATGGCCAGCACCAAAGTCGGGTCGATGTCGTGCAGGCGTTCTTTGAAGCGACGAATCATCGGCGGGTGCATGACCATCGCGGAGGCCTGGAGGCTGTGGTACAGCTGCACGCAGTTTTCCAGATGGTGATCATCCAGATCCGGTTTGTTGGGGAAATGCAGCGCGTAGCGCATGTCAAATGCCTCAGCCCAACACGCGACCTGAGTGACGTTCTCAAGCACCTCTCGATTCAGGAAAAACTCGGCGCAGCGAAAGCCGGATTCAAAGGCTCGCTGAAAGGCGACCGGTTCCGGGCGAAATTTGGTGGCGAGATTCAACATGTCAGGAGTCTGCGTTTTTCTCGGCGGAACGGGGAAGCTCAGACACCAGCGGGCCCTTTGGCTTTGGGCGATGTCTGTATGGTTATCGGTCTTTGCCGTCTGTTTGCCGAGCCGGGAATGCTGTGAATGAAATCCGCCCCCGATTGCGGCAGATTCTGCGCCACTCGAAGCCGCGAGCTTCCGCACAGCGCCTGTCAATTGCCATGCGTCATTGATGCAGACAGAATGGAGGGCAGGTGAGACAGAGCAATCCCTGTGGGGCACGATAGATGACGGACAAGATTCGGGTGCAGTGTGAAGAATGCGGGAAGAAACTGGCAGTCAGGGCCTCCGCAGCCGGCAGGAAGATCAAGTGCCCGGGCTGTGAGCTGATGATCAAAGTGCCACGCCCAGGCTCTGGTCGACCGTCAGCTGGTGCGGACGATCCGTACACAGCGCCCCCTGGACGCAAAAAGACGAGGGCGAGTGCGGGGGCCGCCAAACCCCACTGGTCGCGAAACCCGCTGGTTGGAGTGGGGGCGATCCTGATCACCGTCATTGCTTCCGGACTGCAGACCGTGATTCAGGGGGCACCCAACCTCAAAACGGCGGAAGGCAAAGGACAACTGGCCGGACAGCTGTTTGTTCTCGTAGTCGGCGTTGTGGCGGGAATTGTGATCGTGGTTCGTTCGCTGCTGGGCCGATCTGGCCGCCGTTAGCTCAATCGCCCTGCGGAAACAATTCATCGTTGGTGTTGAGATTGCGCAGTCGGGCTGTAAACGAATCCCGCGCTGCGCGCTCAAACCCGTGAGAATGGGCGTTCAGAAATCCGTGCTGCCCGATCGTGTGCACGACCACATGCGGATGACGGGCCAGCGTTTGGCCAAGTTGTTCCACGTCAAAATGCGGTTCAGATTTAGGCAGTACACAAAGTAGAGGCCAGTGCGGTGTCAGGTGCGCCATATGCCGAATCTGGCCGCCGTAGCAGCAGACACCGCATTCGATCCACTGGCAATCAACACTGGCTGAGGCCTTCCAGACGGCGGCGGCCCCCATGCTGCAGCCGATGATCCGCGTGACCGATCGCACACTGCGGACAGCGTCGGTCACCAGCGACGTGTAACGTTCCAGGCCGATGTGCTCCTGAAACCAATCGTACGCTGCTGTGTCACCCGCAGCAGGATCGGGCTGCGCAACCCCAAAGTGCCGGTAGGCATCGATGACCGTGAACGAGTCGGCCACTGAGCGGGCCAGCTGATGGAAGTCTTCTGTTGCGCCGAAGACATCAGGCACCATCAGCGTGTGGTGCGGCTGGCGCGTGGCGGCGATGGCGGTGCCTTTCTGAGCAGGGGCAACAGTCGCGGCCGTCACCCGTTGATACGGACTGCCGCCGTCAGTTGACGATCGTGCCTTCCGTGGGGCTGCTGGCCGTTGCATACAGTTTGCGGGGAATGCGTCCGGCGCGGTAGGCCAGTCGGCCGGCCCGGCAGGCCAGTTTCATGGCTTCCGCCATCTGATGGGGATCTTTGGCGCTGGCGATGGCCGTGTTGAGCAACACGCCGTCGCAGCCGAGTTCCATGGCGTAAGCGACGTCGCTGGCTGTGCCGACGCCCGCATCGACAATCACCGGATAATCGGGGTCGTCTTCCTTCAGGTATTCCATGCAGATACGAATGTTATTGGCATTGAGGATGCCCTGCCCGCTGCCGATCGGACTTCCGGCCGGCATGACGGATGACGCGCCCGCTTCTTTCAGTCGTCGGGCCGTGATGGGATCATCAGACGTGTAGCACAGGACCTGAAATCCGTCATCGACGAGCTGCTGGCAGGCTTCAATTGTGGCGACTGGATCGGGCAGCAGGGTCTTCGTGTCGGCCAGTACTTCCAGTTTGACCCAGTCGGCTCCCGGATTTTCCAGGCCGCGAAGAATTTCCCGTCCCAGGCGAGCCACTCGGATCGCATCTTCGGCCGAAAAGCAGCCCGCTGTGTTGGGCAGAATCGTGTACTTCGACAGGTCGATAAAGTCCAGAATGTTGCGGCCGTCCGCATCCACCAGCCGTTCACGTCGGACGGCGACCGTGATCACATCGGCCCCACTGATCGACAGGCACTCCTGCATCTGTTCGAACGTCGCGTACTTGCCAGTGCCAACAATCAGACGCGATTCGAGTTCGTGCGTGCCAATCTTGATTTTTGCTTCGGGAAACTGAGAGACGAGTTCAGACATAACGTGTGTTGCTAAGAAGGCCGGGGGTTGCGAAATGCGTCGCATGGAGGGGCTGTGGAAAAGCGGAGAACAGAACTACGGAAAACAGGGTAGACGGGAACCATCGGCCGTCAGCCACCGCCAACCAGCGTGACAATTTCGACGCGGTCGCCAGACTGCAGCTGACAATCCTGGTGCTGCTCCCGAGGGACCAGTTCCCGATTGCGCTCGACGGCGCAATAGCGATTGTTGATCTGCAGCTCTTCCAGAAGCTGCGCTATCGTGCAGCCGGGAGCAATGGATCGGGCTTCGCCGTTGAGCGTGATCGTGTTCATGCCCGGATCTTAGCGAATGCAGACGACTGTTTCCGGTCTGGCCATCACCGAGACCGAAAATCCGCGTGTTCCGGACCGCGCAGCCGCCCGATGACAGCGATTTTCGAATCGTTGTGGGCCCGGTTGCCGCCGCCTGCGATTGTGGACCGGGTCTGGAACTTCGCAGAAAGGTCGATTTCCCGTGCTCATCCAGCATCGCTCAGCGGCGTCTTTGATGTCTTGCCGGAAGCGATCGACCGGCTGGTTACTGCGGCATTTCCGCGGTGGGCAGTTTGCGAATGTTGATGTCGCCGTGCTGAGCGTCCAGCTCAATCACCGGCAGTCCACCGGATTGACCAGCGAATGCAGAATTCACGTCGCCAAAAGAGATGTCTGTGGCAATGGATGGTCGGCAGTCGGCTGGCAGATACAAAGTGATGTCATTGAACGTGGATTCCAGTTTGATTTCGTTCAACTGGGCCCCATTGGCCGTGACGTTGATGCCGCCATGGCTGGTTTCGCACTCAATGCGGGGGGACGAGGAAGCAAACTCAATGTCACCAAATGATGTCTTCGCGGAAACGTCACTGCAGTTCAGCTGTGCCCCGGAGATGTCACCATGGCTGTTGCGAACTTTCAGTGTCCCGGACACGTTCCGCACATCGATGCGATCGAATGTGGTGGACAGGTCGGTTTCTCCTGTCAGGTTGCTCGCATCAATGCTGCCATGGCTGCTGTCCACCGAGAGGTACTCATGGATCTGCGAAACTGTGGCGTCTCCATGTGATGTTTCGATGATAGCCCGTGGGATGTTGCTGGCCTGAAGATCTCCGTGCGCGTTGGAAAGCGTGCATTCCTGACTGATGTTCTCCACCCGCATGTCGCCGTGCGCGCCCTGCAGATTCAGCACAGTGTCCAGCTGCGTGGCCGTGATGGTTCCATGCGAGTTGCGGATTTTTGCCAGAATCGATGAAGGCAGCTTGATGGTGAAATTGGATTTCACGCCGCGAAGCTCTTTGATGTCTTCGGATGGCAGCTGAACTTCCATGCGGTACTCATCGCCCGTCTGACTCGTCACCAGTTTGATACGTTCAGCCTGACGGTCGGCTTCTTCGACTGTGTCGGCCCAGCACGTCAGGTCCCAGTGGACGGCCGCCTGTCCGGTTTCTGATGCTTCCAGCTGCACATCGCCATGGACGTTGCGAAGATTAAGGCTGGCCAGTTCGACCGGAATCTCCAGATCCAGACTGCGGGACGTCTGCTCCCCCTGATAGTCGAAGGAATAGCCACCGTTGATGTTGATGGAACATCCGGTACTCAGCACACAGGCTGTGACCAGGGAGAACAGTGTAAAGGGCAGTTTGCAGGATGGCATGGGCACTCTCAGAGCGAGTGGAAAACTGGTTTTGGCGGATTCTAGCCGCAATTCGCCTCGGACAGCCAATTATTGCGGGCTTCCTCCCACGAATTTTGGGGGCCTGTACGCCCTCCGGCAATCCAGGGAATGCTTGTGAGGTTTCGGCGACCGTCGGTATACTGATCGGCAGAATTCGCCCGCCAGCATCCTGCCTGAGACCTCAAATGCAACGGTTGTTGAGTTCCCGTTTTGTGCTGTTGTTGTTTGTCGCAACCCGCGTTTTTGCAGAGGATCCGGGTGAGCGGACAGACTCCGTGGTCTGGGATTTCAATCAGGCGGATCCGCTTCCTGGCGAGGCCGTGGGACTGGCGAGAATTGTTCCCGGGACGCTGCAGGCTCCCGTTTATCCCACCTTCTCCCCGAACAACCGAGTGCTGGAGTTGGCCGCTCCTTCGTGGATTCGCATTGCTGACAGCGGCACTGAATGGTTCGACTTTACGACAGGCGATGAGGTCACATTTGAGGCCTGGGTCCGGCTGAATTCCATGGGCGAGAACATGTGCCTGGTGAGCAAAGGTCGCACGGGCACTTCGGGCTACAAAGCCATCAATCAGAACTGGGCGTTTCGATTGAGAAACGTGGGCGGTACCGCACGACTAAATCTTCTGTTTCGCAGCCAGGACACCGAGGACCACAAAGGAGACTGGCATCGCTGGACTTCCGACAGCGGGCTCACGGCCGGGCGGCGATGGCATCATGTGGCCATCAGCTATCGCTTCGGCGATCCGGAGTCGATCCGGGGCGTTCTTGACGGCAGGATCGTGAAAGGCGACTGGGATATGGGGGGGCCCACAACCGCCCCTCCGATCGTGGATGACGACGAGGTCTGGATCGGGTCGACCATGGCCGGAAACAGAAACAACTCATTTGATGGTGCCATCGACCAACTGGCCATTCACCGCCACATTCTGCCCCCTGATCAGTTACAGCAGCGGTTTCGCTGGAATCCTCCGAAAGCCCGGCCGCCCGAAATTCCGGACGGTCAGGTGGCCCTGCAGATTTTTGAGTCGGACTCAGCAGTCGGCGAATTCCCACTGGACGTCGATCCGCCACTACTGGAGTGGACGCAGGAAGAAATGGCCCTTACTGGACTGCCGAACGCCTACGATAAATGGGGAGTGCGGATTGACTGGCCGGCGACCGTTCTGGTGCGGGCGTGGACTCGACTGACGCTGCCACCAGGACCGCACCGTCTGCTGCTGCGATCACGTGGTCGCTCACGCGTTCTGTTAAACGAC
>JANSXP010000036.1 GCA_024742875.1 Planctomycetaceae bacterium
CAAACAACTGATCCAGAGATTCGGTCGTGCGAATACGTTCAGACAGCACATCATTGATTTGGGGGTGGCTGATTCGTGAAACGATGTCGTTCGAGCAGGCCTGCAGTGCGTCCGTGAGGCGGGTGTCCACGTCGGGATCACCCAAAAGATCTGTCAGGCAGCAGGTGGCCCATGTCAGCACAGATTCCTGCGGCGCGTCCGTTGTCACTTCCTGTTTGGCAGGCCAGTTGCGTGCCACCGTGGGAGCGGGCGCCTTGAGAAACTCCATCGGCATTTGCACGATCTTCACGAGGGCGTCTGCCGCTGTCTGCAGATCACCACGCTGTCGAGCGAGGCAGGCGTCCAGAACAGTCAGCTGCAGCTGCTGCTCTGCTGTGAGCGGCATTTCGCGAATGGCGGCCAGATCGGCATCCGGATTGCCGGCGGCCAGCTGCAGTTGCGCAGCAAACATGATGGCCTCCCTCTGCGACCGATCGACCATTGTGGATTCGGTGCTGCCGGCGACATCCAGAGCCCCCTGCCAGTCTCCGGAATCCAGCAGTCCCTGCGCGATCTCCAGTGGATCGCCCGACGTTTCTGTGGTGGGTCGCGTGGACAGTCGCCATAGCCGGTCCGCCGCGAGATAGAAATAATCGCCGCTGCCGTCACGGACTGCTGCCAGCCTTCCCCAGCCCGGCGAGGGAAGGACATTTCGGGAGGTCTGAATCAGCTCGCCAGACTTCAGATCCACGGCGGCGATGCAGCCGGTGCTCATGGGAAGTGCAAGGATGTCGCCCGTCAGCGTGCCTTTGCCAAACGGATAGCCGGTGACGTCGTTCAGCTCCAGCAGCCAGAGCAGCTGACCGCTGTAGGTATCAAAAGCGCGAACGTGTTCTGCTGTGGACAGAATGACGCGGTCTGAGTTCGCATGCACAAGAATCTCTCCCTGCGCGACTTCCTGTCGCTGCAGCTGCACGCCGGTCGCCGCTTCCATCCAGACCAGATCACGCGATTCATGAGCGGCGATGACCATGCGGTCTGCAGACGACACCATCTCCACAACCGACCAGCGATCCCGCAGCGAGGCCGAGCGGGTGAAGACGACCGGCTGATTGCGGCCCATACGGATCGTGGGTTCCTGCTGTTTCAGTTCATGCAGCTGCGAGGCAAAGACGATGGACTGCGTGGCTTCATCTACACAGGTGAGCCAGCCGGTGGACGTGGGGCACCAGATCAGTCCTTCCCGACGAACGGGCGTGCAGCCCCACAGCGAACGCACGGCGTCGCGATCGATCGTCTGTTCGGGAAACGCCAGCACGCAGCTCCAGTTCAGTTCGCCGGTCACACGACTGATGCAGCCCAGCCGCATTTCGCCATCCCATTCAAAAACGCTGTACAGAAAATGACCGTCTGCCAGCGGAGGGCCGCCAAACCAGCCACTGGAACTGGAAGGCCCCAGCCGTTCTTCCAGCGTGGTTTCCGCCAGCGTCCATATCCGGCGACCGGAAGACTTTTCGATGGCGATCAACTGGCCGCTGTCGCGCTTCGGCGAGCGGGCTCCAAATGGCATGAATTGTGGAGTGGTGCGTGACGCCCCCAAATAGTCGGGCGTGTTCTGGATCAGGTACAGCGCTTCGTTGTCTGCCGCAATCTGACCGATTGAATTGTCACGGCAGAACACACTGACAAACGGAGAGGAGTCCATCGACGTGAATCCCACACTCGGAATCCCCCGCATCTGCTGCACGATGGGAGAGGATGAAACGGAGCTGGAAATCTGCGGCTCAACCGGTGGCAGCAGTGGATACTCCCAAATGGACTGCCCGGATGCCGCGTCTACACACGTCAGTCCGCGCAGGCTGCGGCGGTAGATGCGATCTGCGTCAATGACTTCTCGCCAACTGGTCTGAGGCGGGAAGTTGCTGCCAGCGGCCGACTGCAAAAACACGTCGATCTGGCCCCGGAGCCGGGGAGAAATGTTGGGGCGGGACTGCCACATCAGATTCTCCGGCAGAACCACGCTTTGCCTCGGAACGCTCTGATCCTCGCGAGCATCCGGCCTGCCACCTTCTGCGGGCGGGGTGCCGGACGAGACCGGTGCGTTCGCGTTTGCCTTTGTGTCCTGGGGGGCAGCGCCATCCGGTGGGTTTTCGGGGCGCTGCGGCCGAAAATCGGCCAGCAGCCGATTGGCCCGCTCACGCACATTCTGCGGCAGACCGGGCGCGGTCAGCGGCAGCAGCCAGGTCTGGGCGGCCGTGACGTTTCCTCGAGCCAGATGCAGGCGGGCAACGATCCAGTGAGCGTCGATGGAGGCCGGGGTCCCTGCTCCTGACAGCACTACCTCACTGATGGCCTGCAGATTGCCATCCCGTACGGCGACGCTCAAACGTCGCTCCATCCGGGCCGCTTCGGTTTCGACCAGAGCGTCGCGGACATCCGCCGGTAGTTGAAAGGCCAGTTCAAACAACGCTCGAAACAGCGGGATGTAGATTTTTCCCTCATCGGCCGGCACCAGCGTCAGTGGATCCGCGGTTTGCAGTGTACGAAATTCGTTGAGGGCGTCGCTCGCGCGGCCCGCTTCCAGGCTCTCCCGCAACTGCGACAGGACCTGATTGGTTTTGCGGTCGGTCGGCAGTCGCTGCGGCAATGTGGGCGCATTTTCGTCAGCGTTTTCCGGCGGGGCGTTCTGCTGCCACGCGTCGGCCTGCGATCCACTCAGGCCGACGAGCAGCGCCGTCCAGAGCAGGATGACGGCCGTTCCGCCGGGCCGGTCTCCGTCGGCCCGCCACTCGGCAATTGGCAAACTGACCGCAGAACTCGGAATTCGCATGATTGTCGCACCTTAACAGGACATCCTCGGACAGATTGACGCGGTCACACGCGTCTGCCTCACAGCTCGCTTTCCGGATTCGCCGTCATGCCGCAGAGGCAGAGCGACTGAGAATCCGCATCCGGGGAGATCGAAAGCGAAAATCGGGATTCGTCGCCTGGAAGGCACATTTTAAGCGGTCGGAAGCCCCTGGTCCACGGCACAGCAGGATTCGCTGGGTGGGCGAGTCGGGGAAAGGGCGGTGATATTCAGGAATCGTGTTATTACTGTTGAAGATCTGTTTTTGGCCAGGTATCCTCCCGCGTTTCCGCTTTCGCGCGCTGGGCTCAGAATCCGCGCAATTCCGGCTGGACCAAGCTGTCGGAAGAAGCCGAAGTAGAACTCTTATCAGCGGTCCCGATCCGGCCGAACCCGCTGTTTTCACACGTTTTAGATCGAATCAAGGAACCTGGTTATGACAGAGGACTTTCGTCTGTCAGCACAGAATCGAGAGCAGTTGGGCAGCCTGCATACGCGCCGACTGCGTGAGCAGGGTCGTGTTCCCGCAAACCTGTACGGATTCAAAAAGGACGCTGTGAATCTGAGCGTTTGCGCTGATGAAGTGGAAAAAATGGTGGCCAATGGCTCACGTGTCGTGGACGTCGATATCGACGGAAGCGTGGAAAAAGCCGTGATTCAGGAACTGCAGTGGGACATTTTCAGCACCCATGTGCGTCACGTGGACCTGAAGCGAGTGAATCCGGAAAGCGTCGTGACTGTTGACGTTGGTCTGGAAATTGTCGGTGAACCGCTGGGGCTGAAGGACGGCGGAGAAATGAAGCAGAGTCTGAAGCGGGTGACCGTGAAAGGCCCCGACTTCCGCATTCCACGCGTTATTCGCGTCCGTGTGGGGGCACTGCAGCTGGGCGGAGAAGTCAAAGTCAGCGATTTGGAGACGCCAGACGCTGTGGAAATCCTGACCGAGGCGAATTCGCTTGTGGTCAGGGTGATCGATCCCAAAGCGGCTGCCGCTGAGTAGCCGACGGGAAGAGTCAGCACCGGAGCGTATCAGCCGTGAAACTCGTCATTGGGCTGGGGAATCCGGGACTGAAGTATGACAGAACGCGTCACAATGTCGGATTCGATGTCGTGCGTGAACTGTCGAGGCGGTTTCAGGCTGAGAAGCCTCAAACGAAATATCAGGCGGACTATCAGAACATCATCGTTCACAACGAGAAGGTTCTGCTGATCACGCCATTGACATACATGAATCGCAGTGGCGAATCTGTTTGGCAGTTCGTGAAGTTCTACCAGCCGGAACCGTCCGACATCGTTGTCATCTGCGATGACATGAATCTGCCGACCGGGCGTCTGCGATGGCGACCATCCGGTTCCTCCGGGGGGCAGAATGGGCTGAATGACATCATTCAGCGACTGGGGCATTCTGACTTTCCCCGACTGCGTGTCGGGATTGGCAGACCGCCGGGAAAAATGGAAACCACATCGTGGGTGCTCGGTAAGTTTCGTCCTGAAGAGGCGGACGACATTGAGCTGGCAGTTCAAAGAGCTGCCGATTCCGTGGAGCACTGGGTGTCCGCCGGAATGGAACTGACGATGACCGAATACAACAGACCTGTCAAAGACAACTGATTTGTGGCAACGCCGCAGATCTTCAATTCCTAGTGGATTCAACTCGGGAGTCACTGCTCGTGTCAGTAGCGGAAGCAGAATCAGAAACAGTTCAGGCTAAAGAAAACCTGTACGAGGGAATGTTCCTCGTCGGCAGCTCTCAGTACGCCAATGATCCGGAAGCCACCACGGAAGCCATTATGGCCATCCTCGAACGTGCGGGTGCAACAGTGGTTGCCCACCGTCCGTGGCAGGACGGCAAACTGGCTTATGAGATCGAAGGCCATCGCAAGGGCCTGCACTACCTCGTTTGCTTCAAGATGGCACCTGCCGGTATGGACGTTCTGACACGTCAGTGCCAGCTCAGCGATGTCGTCATTCGCCAGCTGGTGATCAAGCACGTTCCAGAGCTGTTCAACGCCATGGTTGATGCTCTGAACGGTGTTCTGCACGAAGAAGAACCTGCTGCAGAAGCCCCGGCTGCCAAGTCTGAGTAATCGTCTGCAACCAGGTCAGCCTCCGTTGTACAGCCACGGGCCGTCGCACGCTCAGGTCTGTATCAGAGGCCGGTTTGTCGGGCTTGTTTTCGGTCTTTCTGAACGCAGGAGTCCAAGATGGCATCATTCAATAAAGTCATTCTGATGGGTAACGTGACACGTGACCCCGAGGTCCGTTACACAACGGGCGGATCCGCTGTCACGGAAATCGGAATTGCTGTGAATCGCTTCTGGACGGACCGGAACACGAACGAGCGGAAAGAAGAGACAACCTTTGTTGACGTCACCCTCTGGGGACGCACGGCTGAGATCGCCGGTGAGTACCTTGGCAAAGGTCGGCCAGTGCTGATCGAAGGCCGCCTGCAGCTGGATCAGTGGGAAGATCGCGAGACAGGTCAGAAACGATCGAAGCTGAGGGTTGTCGGTGAGTCCATGCAGCTGCTCGGCGGTCGCTCTGAAGGCGGCGGCGGACAGGGTGGTGGTGGCGGTCAGAGTCGCGGCGGATACAACGCGGCTCCGCAGCAGGCACCCCAGCAGGCCGCTCCCTCGGCTCCGGCGGCACCTTCGGCTTCGGCCGGCAAGTCTCCGGATCAGGCGTTTTACGACGATCCTCCCACGGCCGGTGACGACGACGTGCCGTTTTAGAATCCTCCCCATACATCAACCACATAATAAGATATGACCGCAGTCTTCGGGCTGCTGTTCCTGATCAAGAAGGAATCAACCATGGTCCACACCACACGGCCCAAAGGCGTTGCCGGATCCACCAACAGCACGGCAGAAGTTCTGCTGGTTCACAATGTGGAGCACCTGGGGAACCGCGGCGACATCGTCAAAGTTAAGCCGGGGTATGCCCGCAACTACCTGTTGCCACACGGTCTGGCGACAGTAGCCACGGAAGAAAACAAGAAGATGGTTGAGCTTCACAAAGAGAAGCTGAAAGCCATCGAGTCCACGCGTATCCGCAACCTGACGAAGATTGCGGATGCGGTCAGCAAGTACAGCGCTACGATCGAAGCCAACGCGACGGCCGACAACACCCTGTACGGTTCAGTTGTTGCCCGCGACATCAGCGACGCTTTGAAAGCTGGCGGCCACAAGATTGAGCCGGACCATGTCAAGCTGGATGGTCCGATCCGCGAGCTCGGTATGTACACTGTGAAGCTGAAGCTGCACGAGAAAGTGGAAACCGAAGTGAAGGTCTGGGTCGTGCCGTCGGCGGCTGGTGCCTAGTCAGCCGGACGGTGGCGGTTTGAGGCCGTCAGTTCCGTGGCAGTAACAATCAATGATCCTCAGGCGAAGTCATTCGCCTGAGGATTTTTTCACGACGGATGGAGCACGGTATGTCGACTTCGGAATGGCAGAATGACGGTCCTCCTCCCGCAGGATTCGCCCGCAAGCGTCGTCGCAAGGATGCCATCGACCAGTCCACCGTGCGTTTGCCCCCCCAGAACCTCGATGCCGAACGCGGGGTGCTGGGCAGCGTTCTGCTGATGCCCGAGGCGATTGATGAGGTCGCGGAAGTCATCCGTCCGGAGTACTTTTACAGCGAAGCGCATCAGAAGATCTTTCAGGCCATCCACCATCTGTTTGAGAACAACGTCAGGGGGATCGACGGTGTGACGCTGGCCAACGAGCTGCAGCGTCGCAATGAACTGGAGGATGTTGGCGGCGCTGTTTATCTGGGAGAGATTCTTGAGGCCGTGCCTCACGCGGCGCACGTCAAATATTATTCCTCCATCGTGCGTGAGAAGTGGATGCAGCGCACGCTGATCTACGCCTGCACAGAGATTCTGGCCGACAGCTATGAGCTGACCACGGAGATCGACGACCTGCTGCAGAATGCGGAGCGAAAGATCTTCAGCATTGTGGAGCAGCAGGAAGGCGGCGGGAATCTGTTCATCGGTGATATCCTGATGGACGCGTTCAACCGCATTGAAGAGCGGATGAGCAAAGAAGGGGATGTGTCCGGAACGACCACCGGCTTTTCGGACCTTGATGAACACACGACCGGTTTGCAGCCGACAGAGCTGATCATTCTGGCCGCTCGTCCTTCGATGGGAAAAACGGCCCTGGTCTGCAACATTGCCGAGGGAGTGGCGCGCAGCGGCAAGGGCGTGCTGCTGTTTAGTCTGGAACAGTCCAATCTGGAACTGGCCGAGCGATTTCTGTGTATCACGGCCAAGGTCAACGGCCACGATCTTCGTGCAGGCAATCTGAACGCGGAGCAGCGGGACAAGCTGATGGAGGCGTCCGACGAACTGTCGAGGATGCCACTGTACATCGATGATAAGCCCGGCCGGACCATGGGGCAGATCGCCGCGCTGGCCAGACGACTGCATCGCAAGAGTCCACTGGGGGTCATCATTATTGACTACCTGCAGCTGGTGGAGCCTGACGACAAGGGGTCACCGCGTGAGCAGCAGATCGCCGGCATCTCACGTCGATTGAAGTTCCTCGCGAAAGAGCTGCGAGTGCCCGTGATTGCTCTGGCGCAGCTGAACCGCGGTGTGGAACTGCGAGAAGATAAACGTCCTCGACTGGCTGACCTGCGTGAAAGTGGTGCCATTGAGCAGGACGCGGACATGGTGATGTTCCTGCATCGTCCGGACGCCTATGACCCGGAAGACCGACCGGGGGAAGCGGAAGTGGTGATTGCCAAGCACCGCAGCGGTCCGACCGGTATTGTGCGGCTGACGTGGCGGAAGGAGTTCATGCGGTTTGAGGATTACAGTCCGATGGCCGACACGAACTTTGACAACCTGTAGCGACGACCGCCGCTTTCCGCAGCTACTGAGCTGACGACGTCCGGGAACTTGTGAACATTCCGCTCGACCAATCCGGGCTCAGCAGCTTAGTCTGAGACTGGCCGACCAGTGTCATTGGTGTAAAGACGTGGCATCGGCTGCCCCACGCCAGGCGAGTGGACGGCACACGGTTCGGGGCGACGTTGCTCACGTCCACACAGAGGAAATCTGGTCGGGCATGCACCTGGGCCAACGGGTGTGATGGTGGGCCTGCCGTCCCAGCGCCGCTTCTGAGTGAGCGGTGCTTCTGACTGAGATGTAATCAACCAGACGAGTCCGTCGCACGCCTGGTGGTCTTTATTTGACGAACGGGTCAAAGCCGTTTCGCAGGGCTTCGATCTCCGGCGGCAGGGCTGGCTGACTGGTGGAGTCCGCCGCGGACGCCACGTCTGCAGCGTCCTTGAAGATGGAGCCGACGTCGCTGGGCAGTCGTTCCTCGATTTGTCCCCGGGCGAATCGGCTGACGGATTCTGTGGACCGGTCGATCGAATCCTGCAGCCCGCGTCGGGCACGGTTCATGGCTTCATCCGCCCGATTTTCCAGCTGTGATGTGACTTCTTCAAAGGCGCCGAAACCGGAATTGCTGTTCGTTGCCGGCGCGCTGCCCTCACTGCTGTCATCACCGAACAGCATTTCTTCCAGCAATCGGGTCTCTTCCTCCCGAGACAGTTCAGAGGTCCGCTCGCTGGAATTGCGACCGCTACCCGTGCCACTGCTGTTAGTCCCCCGGGAAGACGGTGCGGTGGACTCGACTTCGCGGAACCCCGTTGATTCCTCGCGGAACATGCCTTCGCCTGATTCCGATACCGAGCGGCTGCGGTCAGAGAAGACGTCCTCTGCTGAAAGACCCGTGCGGCGTGCGACGGACGTGTCATCCGAGCTGCGGCCAAACGGCTGTCGATTGGCGTCGCGGGGAAACGGAGCGTCCAGCAGATCGTCCATGTCGGTACTGCGGTTAAACGACGTGGGCTCAGAATCCTTCCGCAGCGGCAGGAATCCCGGGTCATCAAACAGCGGGTCGGTGTCTTCTGCGTCAGAGTTGAGCATGCCCCGCAGATCGTCTATGGGACTGTCGCTGGAGACCGAGTCCATCAGGTCTTTGGTGACAGAGACAGCCACCAGATCGCTGGCGCCGTTGGCCACCAGGGCGCGGGCCAGTTCCGGGAAATCATTCCACTTGTCCGCGTCCCAGGTGCGGATGTCCGCGTAGGCCAGGCCGATTCCATGCTGAGGAGTTCGCGGCACAATGCGGACGCCGTCGTGGGTGTGCACCACGTGGAACTGGAGTGCAAAAAACAGCACGCCGGCACCAACCAGCGCTCCGATCGCGAATGGTTTGAATTTTCCCATGGCGGGAACCTCGGAAGGACAAAAGCAGGCAGGGACGGCCGCAGCATGGCCGCACTCAAACCTACACCGCGGATGTGAGCATTCTTTTGCCAAACGTCCGGGCCGGCCCGGAATTCGATGTGTTGCCAACTGGCCGCCGGCGCTGCTTCGCCAGCCGGAGAAGTTTCCCCAGGTCGAAGGGTTTAAGGATTCCGCACAACCGGACACCAGCCGAGCCCCTCGTCCGTCATGGCCGGGCTGTCAGAGCGGCTGCTCGCGGCTGTCAGAGCGGATTTGGGTTTCCTGGATTTCCCTGAAGCGTTCGCTTGCCGAGGCGGTGCAGCCCGTATAACCTGATGTGTGGGTTTGGTGCCCAAAATGATCTTTGAAAATCAGTTGAATGTGGGGTGGTTGCCCAATAATCTGGGTTTGCCGTGCAGAGGGCACTTTCTGGCTCTCTCTGGCAGTCTTCACCGTCCTCCGTATGGCCAGACAGCGTTTGGCAGGATTTCGCAGTGTTTTTAGCCGGCGAACATAAACGCACGATCGATGAGCGATTTCGCGTCTCGCTGCCGCCGGAACTGGCCAGTGCCATCTGCGATGACGACGGGCAGTTGATCGTGGCCAAAGAACGCACAGGCTGCCTGAGCCTGTGGCGGTCCGACGAATGGCAAAAACGACTGGATTCCGGCGTTGGTCTGCTAACCGCAAAAATGGAATCCGGACGGATGGAGGGACGCTGGAGTGACGTGCAGCGTCTTGGTCGATTGCTGTCGACCAGACACCAGAGTGTGACGCTCGCTAAACGCTCCCGACTGCTCATCCCCGAGAGCTTCCGCGCATTTCTGGATGTGGGAGCCGGGCAGGATGTGGTCATTGTTGGTGCGGCCGTGTGTGTGGAAATCTGGCATCCGGATCACTGGCTGGATGTGCTGAAGGCGGAAATGCCCGGTTTCGGTGAGCTGTTCAAGACGCTGACCGAGTAGCAGACACCGAGTAGCAGACACCGAGTAGCAGACAGTTCTCGACTGGAACGCATCAGTCGTGCACTCAGGACAGAAACACAGCACGGGCGCCGTGCGGCAACATGCCCCCATTTATGAAAGCAGAGGGATCGAATGAGAGGAGAGCGACACTTACTCAACTCAACACTCTCCGTCGCGGTCGGTCATGGAAGCTAATTTGAGCACCCAGGGAAGGCCAACCGGCAGGGATGCCGCTCTTCTCTCTTCGATCCTGTTTTCTTCAACTGATTTGTGACGCCGCTTTCTCCAGCAGGCTACGGCACGTGGCCGATCTCGCACGATTGCCCACCTGGGGCGGGGCGCGGACCAACCATCAACCACAGCGAACAGTGACCGGGGGGCGACTTTGCTCCAGGCGGCCACCAGTCGCTGTCAGTCGGTGCTCGTCGCCGCTGACGGCCGTAGCAGTTCGGCGGCAAAGACAATGGCGGCCGTTTCAATTCGCAGGATTCCGCCCGACCAGCTAATGGCCTGACCGTCGGCTGCCTCGACCTGGCGGACCTCTCCGTCTGTAAAGCCGCCTTCCGGGCCAATGAGCAGCGTGGTGTCGGTCGGACCGTCGCTCGTCGCAGGCGTGTCGACAGCGGTGGCGTCCGGGTGAGCGATGAAAAGCCGGCGTGCCGACTCGGCGGTCTCCATTTGTTGGCGCGACAGTAGGTCGGTGAGCGTGATCGGAGGGGCGATCGACAGCAGGTGGTAGTTTCGCGACTGTTTGGCGGCGGACACCACGGTTGCCGCAAGCTTATCGAGTTTGTTTTGACCGGGCTTCACGACCGATCGCTGCGTCAACAACGGCACATACTGATGGACGCCAAGTTCCGCCAGTTTTTCCACCATCCACTTCAGGCGGTCGCCCTTCGGAATGGCGGCGGCGACGGTAAGGCGGCGGGGCGGGGACTCGTGTCTGACGACTTCCGTGTACTCAATGGCGACTTCGCGGCGACTGAGCGACACCACACGCCCCTGGGCGGAGTGGCCGCAGCCGTCAAAAATGTCCGCCGCATCTCCCACTTTCAGTCGCAGCACGTTGATGGCATGGTGCGCCTCCTGACCGGTCAACGTGGCCGGTGACGCCGTTAAATTGGGACAGTAGAACATATCCGCCATGCTGGCTCGCTGTGTTAACCGGCAATGATGACTTGCGCCTTGCTGTCCTTACTTTACGACTCGCAGCAGAGGCACACGAAGCTGACTCAACTCCTGCCGGGCATCAGACTCCTCCTGGATGGCGACACGGGTTCCCTCATCGATGAGATTCAGATTCGTGGTCGCAATCAGATCACCTACCTGCAGCTTCACGTCCCCTGCATATTTGACTTCGACAAGCGATTGAAATTCGCGCCCTGTGACCACGGGAACCCGAACAACTTCGTACTGTGTCGAGGCTTCCGGCGTGTCCTCGGGGGAAGTGTCGGTCGATTTCGAAGAATCCGCGGCGTCTGAGCCAGCCGTTTCAGTGGCCCTGGATTCGTCCGGCTTATCAGTGCCCGGCTTATCAGTGCGGGCCGCCGGCGGGATGTTGTCGCTTGCTGCGCTGTTCGCGCTGGCCTCGTCTTCTGTTTTGACTTCGCGGACAATATAGACGAACGCTTCTTCGCCTTTGCCGCGCACACTCGTACGCGGCACCAGCATCCTGTTGCGGTGGACCGGGCCGTCAATCCGGGCAAACACGAAAGCACCCGGCAGAAGCGGTGCGGACGAGTCCGATTCGTTGGTGACTTCGGCATACACCTCGACGGTCCGTGTCTGACTGTCTGCCACAGGAGAAGCCCGCTGCAGCGTGCCCTGCCAGGCCTGTTCGGATGTTTCGTTTGTCGCAAAGGAGACCTTGGGGGCCTCTGTGTCCGGCGCACTGCCCTTCACCATATTGGCCAGCAGTACGTAGTCCTCAAATCCCATCGAGATGGGGATTTCCAGTTTTTCGGGCGCTGTCAGCTGAATGACGCGGTCTCCAGGTCGCAGGTACTGGCCCTGCTCTACAAAGACTTCACTGATGATGCCGTCAAACGGCGGCTTGATTTCTGCTCGCTGCAGATCAATTTCTGACTGCTCCTGCTCCAGTCTGGCGGCTTCTTTTCTTTGCTGGGCCGCGGCGATCTGTTCCGGCAGGATGTTCAGCTGATTGGCCAGCTGGATCTTGCTGTCTTCATATCGCTGCAGTTCAAGACGCGCTCGATTGAGTTCTGTCTTGGAACCCACGTTGCGCGAACGCAGTTCTTCCATCCGATCCAGATCTTCCTTAAGTGTGGTGAAGATCTTGTCAGCCTGCTTCAGTTGTTCTTTCACAGTGGCTGACTGCAGCTGGAGCCGCTTGATTTCTGCTTCTGCTTCAAGGACCTTCGACTCGGCCTGTTTCTTCCTCTGCACGAGATCGCGTTTGTCCAGCTGGGCGAGCGTGTCTTCCGTTGACACTCTTGTGCCGACTTTCAGCTCATCCAGTGTGCTGATGATTTCGCCGGCCACCTGGGTGGCGACAATCACTTCACGGTCGGCTCGCGCGGTTCCAAAGCCTGTGAGGATTTCCTCGTAATCCTGCTGTTCCACCCGGAAGACGTCCACCTTGCGCAGTTTGACCTCGATGGGCTTTTGCTGGACGACTTCTTTCCACCGCTCCATCGCCCGGAATGAAACCGCTCCCGCGACGATCAGCACGACGATCAGCAGTTCACTGACCAGCAGCCGCCTGACACCCGGCGAAATTCGTGGGGATTCCGACATGACCATCCAGCTCACAGTGGGGAAAGGAGACACCAGCTGTCAATCTTATGCCCCGGCAGGCAAAAAGCCACGGGAGCAGTCGACTTCGGATTTCTGGGAATCGCCTGATATCAGGCACCGCGAAGGCAAAGAAAAAGCACCCCGGAGCGAACCGCGGTGCTTTTTCAGTCCTGCAACTGTCCATCTGTCAGTTAGAGCCGTTGTCTGTCAGTGAGACCGAAACGGGCTCAGGACTGCTCATCTTTTCTGAGAGAGCGTCGACGCGGGCGGGCTACCGCCAGCCCCAGACCAAGTCCGAGAACAGCGGCCGACGCGGCCTGGTCGTTTGACTCTTCCGACAGGTTTTCTGTGGCAAGTTCTCCCACAGCCCATTCGGTCATCACGGAATCCAGCTCCCGTTCATCTTCTGCCGGTAGTTCAACGGGCTGCTCCGCGGGGCTGACTGGCTGGGCGGGGGCTGCGGCAGCAACCATCATCTGTTCCGGCTCTGCCACTCCTGTGACGACAAACGTGTCGTGGAAGATGCGGTCTGCCGGAGCAGAAGCCAGCTGAATCTCTGGTCCGTCAATCGACAGGTCCGTGTCTGCCCCTTCAGCGGCGATGCTGAAGTCGACCGGCACGCTCCATGCTGAGAATTCACCCATTTCGCTGACGGCACGAATCCAGATGCGATAATCACCTACCGCGATGCCTGCCGGCAGATCGAATGACGTGGTCAGCACGTTGGGGTCGTAAACGGCACGCGACTGAGGAATGTCGATGCGGTTGATCCAGATTTCGTATCGGGCCGCCTGATCGATTCCGGTAAAGGTGATCGTGCTGCCGGCGGCGATGGTGGAACCGCTGGCCGGGTCGGTGACGACCGGACGTCCGCCCACGGTGAAGGACGTGGGAGCCGACCAGACCGACTGTGTGCCGTCCGCTGCAATCGCACGCACCCAGAACGTGTAGTTGCCGTTGACCAGGTCCTGTGGCGGAATTCGGGTTGTGCCATTGACAAACTGGTCTCGCAGGACGATTTCTGAACCACCGCCTGGCAGGCGACGATTCAGCCAGACATAGTAACGATCGGCCCCTTCGACTTCGTTCCAGCCCAGTTCAGGCGTGCGATCGAAAGTGGATCCTGTAGGACGCAGACCGGTGGGAGAGCCGAGGATGCTGAACGTGACCGGAGCACTCCAGTCGCCATTGAACCCGTCCGGAGCCGTGGCTCGAACCCACGCTTTGTAGGTTCCGCCCAGCAGACCGGCGGTCAGGGTGGCGAAGCTGGTGGTGTCCAGATTGACTTCCCGGATGACCTGGCTGACGCCACGCGTGATGTCGTTCACCCACAGATCGTAGTTGGAGTCAACCACCGTGGACCAGGACAGGGTGGGAGGTGTGCTGGAGGCACCCGCTCCATTAACCGGATTGATAAAGACGGGAGGCGTGGTGACGCGGAATGTGTTGCCCGCTGACCAGAAGCCTGGCTGTTCCAGGCTGTCGTACGCACGGACCCAGTAACGGTAGATGCCGACGCCCATTTCCTGAGGCGGGACAAACTGCTCCAGACGAGCCAGTTCCACATTGTCGATGAACCAGTCGTCGTAGATGCCTGGTACTTCTTCTCCGTCGATGTTTGGCTGCGTCGATTTGCCAATGCTCTGGAAGCGGAAGGCAAAGTTGGCGTGCAGTGCGTCAGCTGGCAGGAAGATGGTGGAGTCTTCAAATACCGTCATGTCTTCGCCGGATCCGTTTTGTCGTTCGACGACAATCCACTGTCCGGCAGCGTTGCGGTAGGAAATCACAAGGTCTTCCCCGTTACCGGGAGACTCACCGCCACCGGTTTGCTGGAAGGAGTACCGCAGCTGCACACCTGAGGGTTCTTCACCGCCCCAGATCGCCGCCGAGGACGACAGGTCGAAGGTGGGAGAAATCAGGGAGTCGCCGCTGGCCGGATCTCCGTTCAGTCGGGCACTGAGTGAGCCGTTCTGTTCGTTGAGAGCCACGTCATCGATGGTGGCTCCGTCGTTGGTCCAGCCTTCCGTGGCAAACGAGCCGGATTCGAAGTTGTCGGTAAACAGAGGGGCGGACGCCGCAAAGTTCTCCAGTCGGTACAACTGCACAATGTTCCGCGACACGTCGTTGACCCACAGGTCGTAGCGGGTGGCACCGTCGACAGCCCCCCATTGCAGCGCGGGCGTGGAATCGGGTGTGACGTTCACCGGTGACAGTGAGACGGGCGGTTCATGATCCAGTACTGTGAGGTCCAGCACGCCGTCCAGATAGCTGGTCGCTGAGCCCGTGATCGAAACCATCTGAGCGCGGTCGACACGATCATCATCCACCGAAGAAATCGTGAATGTGGCTGATGTTTCCCCGGCCGGAATAACGACCTGAGCAGGAATCGAGATTTCGGTCAGGTCGCTGTTGGTCAGTGTGACCACGACATCCTGATTCGGAATCAGAGCACTGAGGCTGACGGTGGCTTCCACCGTGGTGCCGGCGGTTTCCACAAAACTCTCATCGCCGGCTGCAACCGTGATAATGACCGCTTCAGAATCGAGGATGGTCAGGTCGAAGGTATCGCCGCTGACCGTTGGTGTGAGTGTGTCAGGATCATCGGCCGTGATGGTCACTATCTGCGTGCCATCAACGACGTCGTCTGACAGTGCGGTGGCCACAAACGAAACACTGAGCTGGTTGGCAGGGATCGTGACAGTGGCCGGAACAGTCAGAGCCGACGGATCACTGCTGGTCAGTGCGACTTCCTGAGGCGAGGTCAGGTCGTTGGCGTCCAGTCGTGTTACAAAGAAATCAATGTTGCCGTCATCTTCAAAAGATGGGTTGGCAAACGTTGACAGCGACAGTCTTGGTTCTTCGTCGGTGACGGTGATGTCTTCGCTGGCATCATCGACATAGCCGGGGGCAGTTGCCAGAATCTGGATGCCCGTCTGATCGCCGTCAAGCTCGAAGTCATCGACGGCATCAATCAGGAACGTGGCCGAAGATTCCATCGGGGGAATCACGACGGTTGTGGGCACGGCCAGTTCGGACGTGTCGGTGCTCATCAGAGTAACAACCAGCGGGGTCGCTCTGGTGGAGTCGCTGCGTGTGACCGTGCCGATCAGTGCACCGGATCCGGCGGCTTCTGATACCTGACTGGCACTGACGGCCAGAGTCAGGGTTTCCACATCCAGCACGTCAATTGTGGTGCTGCCATTGTTGAATCCCGGCAGGGAGACGTTGGTGGCTGTGACGCTGACCTGCTGGGTGCCGTCCACAATCTGGTCGTCCTGAGGAATCAGGTCGACGAACAGTTCGGAGGTGGCCGCCGGGAAGGTGACGTCAACAGACGCCTGTCCCACCTGATTGCCGAAGCTGAGCAGAATTTCTGACGGGTCGTTGGAGACGACTGTCACCGTAGCAGGAGCCAGTCCCAGTGTCTCGATGTCCAGGGCCCAGTCCAGCAGTACGCCGGAGTCTGTGATGTTGTCGTCGGAGATTTCCAGCGTCCAGCGGCCGGAAGGATTCTCGCCATCGAGTTTGCTCAGCAGTTCTTCCGGAATGAAGCGACCGGTGTACGGCGAAGAACCGTCCACGATGCGTGTGGCCGCTTCGTCGTCGAAGATCGTGTTTGTCATGCTGGATTCGTTGGAACCCAGGTCCGTGAACAGTTCCACACGCGTGCCCTGCGGGCTCACCAGGAACACGTCCAGGTCCGGAATGAACGAGTGCTGCAGCGTGATGGTGACGTTCAGGTCGGTGATAATTGAGTTCTGAGCGGGAATCACAATTTCTGACAGCGTGACATCGCGATCCACGATGGCCAGTGGAGCACTTGGGGTCTGGATATCCAGACTCCAGTCGAGCAGCACACCCGTGTTACCCGTGGCATTGTCGGTCAGTTCCAGCGTCCACTGCCCCGAAGGATTCTGCTCATCAAAGTCAGACAGGGATCCCTGCGGACGGTAGATGCCGGTGTAAGGTGCCACCGAGCTGTCGTTCTCCAGTGAGCGGGATGCTTCATCGTCAAACGTCGTCTCCGTCAGGCTCGTGCCGGTGATGGTCGGATTGGTGAACAGCGGCACGCGGGTTCCCGCCGGGCTGATCAGCACGGCGGTCAGGTCGGCCGGGTTGGCGTGCTCAATATTCAGGGTCACGTTCAGATCGGTGATGCTGGAACGCTGAGCGGGAATTTCAATCGTGGATGTCGTCACGCCGTTGTCTGTGATCGGAGTGGAGAACACAGGACGTGCGGCGGGCTTCTGTCCGGAGGCCGTGGCTCGCGTGAAGGCCTCTTCGGTGTAGGGACCATCGAGGTCTGTTCGGAAGACGCGAATGGCAGATGGGTACGGCAGATCGTTTTCGAACAGCGTCGGATTCATGGTGGTCGGATCCAGCGGGACGCTGGTTTCGATGCCCACTTCTTCAGAGTCGATGACGGAAATCACGGGTGACTCGGAAATGTAATGATCGGCAGATCCCACCAGTGTGACCAGCTGTGTGCCGTCCAGCAGCGCGTCCGGCAGGACGTCGACCATGACCGTGATGGACTGCTGTCCGGCGGGAATCACGACAGTCTGGCTCGCGGCGGGAATGCCGATTTCTGTCAGGTCACTGGAGGTCAGCGTCACAAACAGATCGCCCGATGGCAGGTCAGGGTTGCGGGCAAAGCTGATGAAGCTGACATCACCCGTATTCTCGAGGCTGGCCAGTGTGCCGGCGGCCAGATCTTCAAGGCTGCCGCTGATCACCTGACCGTTGACATCTGATGCCAGGAACGCGAGGCTCACGTTGGTCTCAACATCCACGATGTGTCCGAGGCCCGTGTTGTAGATGGCCTGTGTCTGTCCGACCGGATCAAAGACGCGGATGATGCCGCCGTTGGCACCTCCATACATCGTGCCGTCGACGCCAATCGACAGCGTATTCACGGCAGCATCCAGATCAATCGTGGCCAGCTGAGCGAGGGTCTCCGGATTGTAGACGGCAACACCCAGACCCGTTTCGAACAGGCCGTACAGCAGGCCATCGTGCAGGCCCACGGCCACGTCGCGGAAGTTCTGGTCGGCCGTGATCACGCCCGGCACATCGCCGCCGCCGATGTCCTGATTGAATGAATAGCCGCCGTTGTCCAGCAGGTCGATTGGACCGGTGGCTGGGTTGTTGTCCAGACGGTTGCCGTCGCGGTCGAACAGCTGGATACCCTGAGGATCGCCGTTGACGTAAATGACATGATCGTGAGTCGTTGTCCCCACGGTGGCATCGGCGATGGCCGTGATGCCGTTGGTGCCGAAGCTCAGAATGCCGATATCCTGCTGCACCAAAGCGCCTGGCACCTGAGTGGCCTGACCGTTGGCCAGGTTGATCTCATAGATGTTGGCGTCTGTGAAGAACGTTGGCGTGTTCTTGGGCATCCCGAGAACCAGCAGTCGCCCATCGGCGATGTTGTCCGCCTGAATGGCGCCCAGAGCGGGGTCCACGAACAGACCATTCAGTGTGGTCAGGGCAATCTGATTGCCCACGAACTGGCGGGTCACCGGATCGTAACCCTTGATCACATATTCGCTGAACACGCCCACACCGGTCGGATCGTTAATGTAGATCCGGTTGTTGAGAATGGTCATGCCTTTGGCCGCGTTGGAGCTCAGGCCAGGCAGCGCGTGACGTTCCAGGACCATTTCTGAGTCCGGATCGATCTTCAGCAGTTCGCTTTCGAAGTAGTCAAAGAAGAAACCACCCTGATTGGTACTGATGTCGGTGAGTACCCAGAGAGCTTCGCCGTCAAATGCCACCGTGATGGTTTGCCGCTGTCCGACCGTTGGTGGCGGCACAGGGATTGACTTGATCAGTTCGCCCGTCTGACTGTTGATCTCCTGCAGTTCGTTGCCGTTGATGGTGAACAATCGCGAACCCACGGCTGCCTGTCCGAATCGCACAGGATCATTGGTCGGGCTCGACATGTCGAATCGGAGCAGGCCACGCTGACCGTCACCGTCGTCCAGGTCGGTGACGAATACATAGTTGCCAATTGAAGTCACGCCACCCGTTGATGGGTCTGTGCCCGATGCGTTGATGCGGTCCGATGGATCAGCAAACGGCTGCAGCAGCCAGTGGTTGGCCGGGTTTGGATCGGTGGACGAAGGGTTGTAGACGGCCAGGAAGCCGTCAACCGTACCGTTGAACACTGCCACTCGACCATCATCCAGCACCTGAATATCGTGCACCGTTTCAAACGACGGACGTGGCGGGTTGGGGTAGGGAATCGGGATTGTATCCAGCAGCGTGCCGGCGGCATCGTATCGCAGCAGATCGGTACCTCGAGCGACCCAGTGATCGTCCGGACCGCTGTCGACGTTGCTGCGTGTGACCGTCACGGGCACCTGAATGGGCTGATCGTCAACGGGCTCGGCCACCTGATTGCCGGCAAGTGACACAGAGATGGTTTCGTGATCCAGTACGGTGATAAAACCAACAGCATTCACTTCACCGCCCACAGAAACCGACAGCTCGACAAACTGGTCACCGTCCAGGAAGGCGTCGTCCACAATCTCCACGTCAAAGTCCACAAACTCCACACCGGCGGGAATGGTGATCGTGGACTGTGGGAAGGTCAGTTCTGATGTGTCGGAAGAACCCAGTTCCACAGTGATTTCTGTGGTGTCCGGCGTTCCTTCCGGTCGCGTGATGCGGCCGAAGCCAACCTGCAGACCGGCATTCTCCAGCACAGATGTTTCATTGAATGACAGCTCCACTGCCGGCGGCAGCGCGCCCGTCATTTCAAACGTGTACTGTCCCAGGTTGCCGTATTGTGCCGGGTCCTGCACGACGGGGAAGCCCTGGAAGTTGGTCAGGTACTGGTTGGAGATCGCAACAAAGTAGTCGCCCACTTCCAGTGTCGGCAGGAAGATTTCCGCCGTGACGCTCGCGGGTGAGCCATCCGACAGAGCGGGCGCCTGAATGCCGCTGGAGGCGACCAGATCCGGCGTCGTGGTGCCGTTGTCACGGAACAGCTGCAGTACCGGGTCGAAGTTTGTTCCCGGATTGGTGGCTCCGGCGTAAACGGCTGTCAGGTCAATGCCCGAGACACTCAGTCGGACATTGGTCGACGGTCGGGCGCGGAAGCGGAACCAGTCCGCATCGTCGACATCATTCTGCTGAGCGTCAAACACGCGCCCAATGATGCCCCGTTCGTTGACGGGAGTGTTCAGGTCCAGAGGCGTTGCCTGGAAAACATTCTGGCCGTGGTCATCAGCACGGAATCGCACCAGGTTGCGCGGGCTGGTGATGATTTCAATGGGATCCTGCGGAGACGGGACAGAACCGTCAGACAGTCGCAGTGTGTCTCGCAGACTGGCGGACGAGTTGCCGCCGACAGGGCCCAGTGCCGGCTGACCGACCACCAGGCCGTTGGGCGCGTTTCCGGCAAATGTGAAAGCGGGTTCCACCCCAAAACTGTTGAGGATGATGCCGGTGGCGGCAGCGGCGATGTCTTTGTTGTTGCCCGCGACATCCGGAAACGCGATGGCCACATTCTGGATGTTGGGATTGGCGAATGGCGCTACGTTGGGTGTCAGGTAGCCAGCACCCGGGCCGGTGTTGACGTCGGTGAGCCAGTCAATGAAACCGGTACCCGTTGTGTTCAGTGGCGTATTGGCTGTGGACAGCCAGCTGCCGTCACCGCCAATGATGACCTGCAGTGCTTCCTGGTTAGGGAATGCGCTGATTGGTGATGTGGTGATGTTGATGTTGAACGGGGCAAAGTCTTCGGCCACGCGGTCGCGAATTTCCTGAATGGCCACTTCTTCGGCCGCAGAGAACGTTGTTTTGTCTCCGTCCAGGTCAAACGGTGGCACATAGAAATTGTTGGCCACGCCGTCGGCACGATGACGGGAGATGGAATCTTCAGTGACCACACCGCCGTTGAAGTCCAGGTAGATGGTCTTCAGGTCCGGACCGGCGGCTGCCGGCAGGAACGAGCTGAGACCACGTGCGGCAAACGGGACGGGCACTTCAAATTCGGATGTCACGCCACCGATCGAGACGCTGTACGCTCCAATGTTGCCATATTCGCCACCATTGCTGACGGCGATGAAGTAGATACCGGCCGGCAGGTTTGGCTCAACGATTTGGGAACCCAGAGTGCCCAGGCCATTGCTCGTGATGGCACCGGTCAGCGCCACACCGTTGGCATCAAACAGCTGCACCGTGGGGTTCAGGTTGGCACCCGGGTTGGTGACGCCGTTATTGGAGAACGCATTTCCCTGAGAGGAAATGCTGTTGGCCAGATCCAGATTGGCCTGCGCGGTGATGGTCGTCGTGCCGCCGGCCGTGCTGAACTGGAAGAAGTCGACATCGCCGTTGGCTTCGATGAATCCGCCGGCACCCGATGCGGCCAGAGAAATGGGTGAGGCAAACGTCAGCGAGTCACCATGATCGTCCGGGCGGACGGTGAAGGAATTCGTGTTGTTGGTGATGATGCTGATGTCATCCTGACCGCCCGCGTTTGACCAGGTGTCTCGCCATCCTGGGGGAAACGCATTGTTGTCGTCGTTCACGATGGCCGATGCCTCGGGCGTGTCGCCGCGTGTGGGCTCGTCCAGTCCCAGTGCGATACCGATGGCTTCACTCGCGCTGTACGCCACGTCGCGTCCCAGCTGTCCGGGCCGCGTCACGGCGCCTTCAAAACGAGGATGGCTGGTAAAGTCCTGAGGGAATACGAAGACGGTGTTGGACGAGTTGGTGGTGTCCGTAAAGCCGTCCTGAATGGCGTTGTTGAACGAACGCAGTGACCAGTCAGCCGGGTCCGAGCCGTTGGGGAAGGGGTTGCTGTCGCCGCCAATGGCCACGCGGATGGTGGTGCCCACGGCAAAGCTGTCGGGCTCTTCGGTGGTGACGGTCACGTTGTCAAACGGCGAGAAGTCTTCGGCCACGCGAAGGTAAATCTCTTCGATGACTTCGCGTTCCTGAATCGTCCAGTTGTTGCGATTGCCGTCCAGGTCAAATCGCGGACTGATGACGTCGAAGGTGCCTTCCCGACGCGCCTCCCAGGCGGCGCTGTCGTCGTTGTACAGGTCGAAATCCAGATAAATGCTGATCGGGGCGCCCGGGTTGCTGTCAAACAGGTCCGGGTTCGTCAGCAGCAGGCGTTGCTCGAGCGACTCTGAGTTGTGGGGTGTTTGGGATTCGGTTCGGCGGGACTTCCGAGTGATATTGCGGGATTTCCGGAAGTTGGACAGCAGGGATTTCAGAACCGTCATTGATTAATCCTCATGATCGCCGGCCAGATCGTTGGTCGGCAATGAAGCCATTCGCTGCAGAAAAATGAATAAAGACAGCAATTCGCCGCTATATGAACTGAACGGAATACGTGAATCCAGATTCTTTCTGGAACGCCTCACCGAATGAGCCAAAACAGGCCGCAAAAAGCAGCTAATCGTCGCAGACCGCACAGAACGCCCCCCAGAATCCGGAGATCCCGAACGACAGAGGCGCGGCCATTCGTGTTACGACGGCAAAGTCGCTGCGACCCAACACATTAGAACTGTTCGTGTGTTCAGTGTTCGTGCGGATTCGTCGCCAAATCGCGACGCCACCCGGAGGGTTCCCCTGCCGGGGAAAATTCGTCCGTGAAGTGTCGGTTTTGCGAACTATGGGCCGGCCAGCAACACTCGTGGAAGACGATTAACGGTCACCACGGAAAGCCGGAGGATGTCGTCAGTGCGTGGACGACGATTTGTCAGCCATTTTCCCGAAGTTTGGTGCCGATCGCGAACAGCACGATTCCCACCAGCAGGCTGGCGGGCATGACAATCAGGCGAAAGCCGAACGTCAGCTGGAAGTAAATCAGCGTGGGCAGTACGGCCAGCACGAACAACTGCAGGCCTGTTCCGATGGTTTGTCGCATAGCGGTATTCTCATCCGAGCGGATTCAGGCCACGACGGTTCCGGGAGCACAAATGTACGGAATACGAGGATGACGGTCCCGAAAAATCTATAGAACCCTATAGAAAAAGCCTCCTGCCGCTGGGCGACAGAAGGCCTTGATCCTAACGCAAACGCTCACGCAGGCAATGCGTGGCGGCGACTTACTCTTCAGGGAATTCGCTCAGCTTGTAGGAAATCGGCTGCAGCTCGTTGTCGCCCGCTTTCACAGTGACTTTGAATTTGCGATCCAGATAACCCTTGCGTTCGTGCCACAGTCGGAACTCGTGATCACCGACAGGCAGGTTCTTGATTTCAAATTCGCCCTTTTCATTGGTGGCGGCCGCATAGGGATGATCGAGGACCAACCAGTAAGCCATCATCCATGGGTGATAGTCGCATTTGACCTGATGCGGCAGCGACTCTCGCGTGTTGGTGGCCACTGCGACCCCCGCCCCTTTGGCCGTGTTGGGAGCCACCAGAATATTGACGGCCTGATTACGCAGCGGGTAGGTGTGAGTATTGTGGGCGACGCTGTCTGAGTTCAGCACTTCCACCGTCTGACCGGCCTGGACGACCAGAGCGTGGGGCTTAAACACACAGTTTTTCTGATCAAAGATGACTTTGGGATCCGGCGTTTTGGCATCCGGATGAACGGACTTGGGCTTCTTGTACAGGTAGATAAAGATGTTGGCGATGCCCTTGGTGTCTTTGTCGATCACCAGATCCTGCTTGTAAACATCGACGGCAGCACACACAGCCGCATCTTTGATGTTGGCGCCTTTGGCATTCTGCAGGACGGGTGCCGGGACGTCGCCGTCCAGCACGATTTTGCCTTTGATAGTGCCCCAGTCGTCCGCCTGGGCGGTGGCCGCCAGCAGCAGCGCGGTGACGCACAGGGCGGAGGTGAACTGTCGTTTCATGACCTGACCTTCTTCAAGAATTGTGAATGAGTCGCAGCGATCCGGCAGGGGGGCGTGGGAACGCAGGCTGGACCCGGTGCGACCGGCGGGAGTGTTCTACTCCATTTTATGACCGAACTGACCGAAGTCGACGCATCCGTCCGCTGATTCCCGGGAATCCCGTACGCAATTGTCACAGGTGACAACGCTTTTTCCTCGCTATTGCCCGTAACCGGCCCCCAAAACGCGTCTCTCAATGTGGCACAACCGCAGGCAGATTGATTAACTAACGGTCCACCATCTGATGCACACTTATTGACTACCACCTAATGCTCTCGCGACTTGCCACGTTCACACTTCTGGGGATCGAAGCGAAATCTGTTGAGGTGGAAGTCGACATTTCGCCGGGCGCTTTGCCAAAGACCATCCTTGTGGGACTGGCCGAGGCGGCCGTGCGAGAGAGCACGCATCGGATCGAACGCGCCCTGGTCAACAGCGGCTATTCGCGGCCGGTTGATCGCGTTGTCATCAACCTGTCGCCGGCCGATCTGCCGAAGGACGCCGCGGCCCTCGATCTGCCCATTGCGCTGGGGCTGCTGATTGCCGATGGGCAGGTGGAGCCTGACTCAGAAGTGGATGCGGTGTACATCGGAGAACTGGCGCTGGATGGCACACTGCGACCTATACGCGGGGCACTGTCGATGGCTATCGCGGCCCGTGATGCCGGCCGCAGATACATCGTCGTGCCGGCCGCCAACGCGCGGGAGGCGGCAGTGGTTGAAGGGATCGACGTCATTTCTGTGGGTGTGCTCGCGGAAGCCGTTGGGTTTCTCACGTCGCAACTGCCGCTGGATCCGGTGGCCTTCAGCTGGGAATCCGCACGCACCAGTTTCGGGCAGTACGATGTGGATTATGTGGATGTGAAGGGCCAGGAAATGGCCAAGCGGGCACTAACAGTAGCCGCCGCGGGGCGCCATCACATCATGATGATTGGCAGTCCGGGCACCGGAAAAACACTGCTCTCACAACGGTTGGGTTCCATTCTGCCCGAGCTGGAACCGGAGGAAAGCCTGGAGACCACGCAGATCTACAGCGCCGTCGGTCGGCTGGAACCCGGTCAGCCGCTGCTGCTCACACGGCCGTTTCGAGCGCCTCACCACACCATCAGTGAGGCGGGGTTGGTGGGTGGCGGCAGCACGCCAGGACCGGGAGAAATCAGTCTGGCCCACCATGGGATCTTGTTTCTGGACGAGCTGCCGGAGTTCAATCGGCGGACGCTGGAGGTGCTGCGGCAGCCACTGGAAGACCAGTGCGTGACGATTTCGCGGGCGATGGGCAGCGTTACGTTTCCTGCCAATCTGATGCTGGTCGCCGCCATGAATCCCTGTCCATGCGGGTTTCGGGGAGATCCCAAGAAGCAGTGTTCCTGCACGCCGATGCAGGTCGAACGCTATTTGGGTCGCATCAGCGGGCCTCTGCTCGATCGCATCGACATTCACATCGAGGTGCCACCGGTGCCGTTTCGGGAACTGTCCGATGCCACGCCCGGGACGTCGAGTGCCGAAATGCGGGAACTGGTGGTGCGAGCGCGGGAACATCAGGTGAACCGTTTTCAGGGTCGGAAGACGAGGGTGAACGGAAAGATGAAGCCCCCGGAAATCCGCAAATTCTGCAAGTTGGTCCCGGCCGCGGAGGAGTTACTCCGGGCCGCCATGGAAGAAATGGGGCTTTCCGCGCGGGCCCACGACAAAATCCTTCGAATTGGCCGCACAATTGCCGATTTGGCCCACAGCGAACAGATTTGCGAAGAGCATCTCAGCGAAGCCATCAACTATCGCACGCTGGACCGCAATTACTGGCAGCAATAACCGGGTCGGATTGGCAGCCTGCTCTCACCCACCGGATGTGCCTTGCGAATCGGTCGGGCGAAACCGAGTTTTGGCCCGTTTTTTCGGGATGAAACCGCTAAGTCTGGCTCAGAGTCGAATTGACTTGATGGGCGCGAACGGTATCCTACCCGATTCGATCCCTCCCGGATGTATTTGAAATTCGAAAGATATTGGTCACATGGGACGCGTTGAACGACAGAGAGAACTTGCCCGACGCCGCAAACGCCGTGTTCAGCTGAAGAAGCTGCGTATCAAGCACGCCGCCGCGACCTCAGAAACTGAGAAAGCGGAAGTGCTGGCGAAAGCTCGTCGCATGAGTCCGTTTGTCGAATTCGAAGCCGCCAACTAGCCGTTGCGGTTTGGAAATATCGAGCAGCCAACGACGAGGGCCAGTGCACTCGTCGTTTTGTTATGCGCACGCATCGGCCCGTCTCTGCTGCGTCTGACTCATTCAGCGGTCGTCCGACAGAGCCTCCACCAGGTCGGCATGCGGACGATCGGCCTGGCGCCTCAGGGTTGGACGCCGGATCTGTTGTGCCCGAGCCCATTGGCATTCATGATGCCAATGAGGCCACAAATCCTGACGCCACAGTGGTGAACCTGTCCACCGCGATCCCTGTCTGCGCGTGAGCAGGGCCCACCTGCTCTGAGACTCCGTCTGTCATCTTCCCAAGCACGAAATCTGCCTGGCATGAACTTCGAAACTCTGTGCATTCACACGGGCGTCCACAAAGACACGCAGTACAACAGCGTGATCACGCCCATCTATCCGTCGTCCACGTTTTACTGGAACGATCTGGAAACCAACTCCGGCTATGACTACACGCGCTCCGGCAATCCCACGCGCGACGCGCTGCAGGAGAATCTGGCCGCGCTGGAGGGGGGCGTCGGCTGCGTGGCCACATCCACGGGCATGTCGGCCGTGCATTGCGCTATGGCATTGTTCAAACCGGGTGATCACATCATCGCCCCGGCGGATGTTTACGGGGGCACCTTTCGACTGTTCAGTCAGTATCTCACGGAGAAGGGGCTGACTTTCAGTTTCGTCGACATGACGGATTTGACGGCGGTCCACGAGGCGGTGGAACCGACCACGGCCGGCGTCTGGATTGAAACGCCCAGCAATCCGATGATGAAGGTCATTGATCTGGCGGCCGTCGTGGAGATTGCCCGACAGGCCGGCGCGCTGACCATTTGCGACAACACGTTTTTGTCGCCTTATCTGCAGCGGCCGCTGGACTTTGGCGTGGATGTGGTGATGCACAGCACCACCAAGTACATCAACGGACACTCCGACGTGGTCGGTGGCGCCGTGATTTCCAAAACTCAGGAGCATGCCGATCGTGTGGCGTGGCTGTGCAACGCGCTGGGACTGGCGTGCTCGCCGTTTGACGCGTGGCTGGTCCTGCGGGGCGTGAAAACGCTTGGCTGCCGCATGGACGCCCAGCAGGCAAATGCCATGAAAATTGCCCGCTTTCTGGATGAGCATCCGGCCGTGGAACGCGTGTATTATCCGGGCCTGGAAAGCCATCCGCAGCACGAACTGGCCAAAACGCAGCAGCAGGGATTTGGAGCGATGCTCAGCTTCGACGTGAAAGCAGGTCGCTCCATGGCGGAACGGGTGTGCATGAATTCCCGGCTGTTTGATGTGGCAGAATCGCTGGGCGGAATTGAAAGTCTGATTTCGTTTCCCGTCACGATGAGTCACGCCTCGATGTCGGCGGAAGGTCGTCAGGCGGCTGGCATCACCGACAAGACGGTGCGTGTTTCTGTCGGTCTTGAGCATTCTGACGATCTCATCGCCGACCTTTCCCAGGCCCTGGCCTCGTAGTTCGCCTCACGATTCCATCACCAGCGCCGGGACCTTAAGCTGGTGTCTGCCGGGCATTCATCCTGGAGTCGTCAGCCGGGCGGGAATTCGAGCGTACCGAATCGCAGCTTATGTCACTTTCACTTGCGGAATATGCCGACGCACTGGCCAGTCGCGACTTGATCTGGCCACGTGTGATGCCGCCAAAACCCGTGAAAGCGCGGCCTTCCATCAAGCCGCTGCCGGGTGTTCGGGCAGTGCTGTGGGATGTCTACGGCACACTGCTGCGGACTCCGGACGGCGGCTTTGACCTGTTTCCGGAACCGGAAGTGCGACTGCAGGTCGCGCTGGACAAGACGATCCACGAATTCAATATGTGGAACAGCATGTATCGCAAGCCCGGTCCGCCGTGGCAGTCGATGATCGGCCAGTACCGTGAGTATGTCGACAGGCTTGCGATGTCGGCCCCGAAACTGTCAGGGGATTACACGGATGTGAATCTGACGGTCGTGTGGGCGCAGATCATCAACCGGCTGTTTGATAAGGAATACGCCTACGACGAGGACGCCTATGGCGACATAGGACAGTTCGCGGAAAAGGTGGCCTATTTTTTTCACTGCAATCTGCAGGCGACCGAAGCACGTCCCGGCGTTTTGCAGGTGATGCAGCGACTGCACGAGGCCGGCATTGTGCAGGGAATTGTGGCAGATGGGCAGATCTTTACCAAAGTCCAGTTGCTGCGGGGGTTGATGGAGCAGGGCCTGAGTGTCCCCCTGCCGGAACTGTTGCGGCCGTCACTGACCCTGTATTCGTGTCAGATGGGAATCCGCAAACCCAGTCGCTCGCTGTTTCGCTATTCGCTGGAGCAACTCGAGGCCGCCGGACTTTCGGCCGACCAGGTGCTGCATGTCAGCTGTCGCCTCGAAAACGATCTGGTTCCGGCTCGCAATGAGGGGATGAGAACGGCTTTGCTGGCCTGCGAGAAAACCGGACTTGAGGCGCCTGCAAATTTGATCAAAGATCCGCAATCCCGGCCCGACCGGTTGCTCACTGATATCAGTCAGATTACATCTGTGGTGTCGGCCTGAGCAGCGCCCGGCGACCGCTTTTCAGCGTCGCTGGATCGTCTCGGTGACAGTCCCTGAGGATTCCAGAGGATCTGAAATGGTCGCCCGGTCTTTTTCAGCGGGAACCAAAGTGGGAAGCTGGTGGGTTTTGAAGGGATGATTGGCGGGAAGATCGCCATTTCGGAGGCAGCCATTTCGGAGGCAGCCATTTCGGAGGCAGCCACTGAGGAACAGCATCGCAGCCACCTTCGCAGCCACCTTCGAAATACCTTCGGGAATCGTCTCCACAAACTGCACCATCACCCTTTTCACTCCGGGCGTCCGTCCTCTCAGGACGGTCGGTCACGACAGCCAGTCGATTCAGCACCCAACTGACGAAAGTCCAACGGAAACACATTCATGCCGTCCGAACCTCTTGTTGACATGAACGACTTCGATTTCGACAACCCCATGTTCGATCTCGATGACATTCGCCGCATCAACCCTCAGCGTCACGAGATGGAGCAACTGACGGGGATTGTGCATGTGGACGAGCCCACGCATACGATAGTCGGGTTCAAGCAGATCACCGACAAAGAGTTCTGGATCGCCGGTCATATGCCCGGCTTCCCCCTGATGCCCGGCGTGGTGCAGTGCGAAGCGGCCGCCCAGCTGGGCGGGTTTTACGCTCGCAAATACGATTTGATTGGCGGCGACTATCTGGGTTTTGGGGGGATGGACTCGGTGCGATTTCGCAAACCCATTCTGCCTGGCTGCCGGCTGGACATGGTGGCTCGCGTGACGCGGGTGCGGGCCAGAAAGCTCGCGCAGTTTCGCTTCCAGGGATTTGTCAGCGGCACGCTGATGTTTGAAGGCGAAATGCTGGGCGTGACCGTCAACCGTGATCAGGCGATCGACTGATCAACCACCGCCGACAGGCCGACTCTCTTCGGGTCAGAACACGATGCAGACTGCACCAATCAAGCCACTGAAACCGTACTTTCAGGTCCTCGATGATCTCGATGACTTTGTCGACTGGAAGACGTTCTTTGGCAACGACAACCCCGTGGAACTGGATATCGGCTGCGGCCGGGGGCTGTACATCTTCAACGCGGCTGTCGCCAATCCTCAGATCAACTATGTGGGGCTGGAGATCGACTACCGCGAGGGACGCCGCACGGCCACCCGATTCATGAAACGCGAAATGCCGAACGCCCGCGTAATTGGCGGCGACTGCAAGGTGTTTCTGTCAAAGATGATCGCCAAAAACTCGGTCAGTGCCGCGCATGTTTACTTCCCGGATCCGTGGTGGAAAAAACGTCATCACAAACGGCGTTTGTTCACGGATGACTTCTGCGACCTGCTTGCCGACGTGGTGAAACCAGGCGGCTTTGTGCATTCCTGGACCGATGTTATCGAGTATTTTGACATCATCGAGGAACTGATGGACTCCCACGACAGCTTCCACACGAAACAAGCGGCCGCCGAACGTGAGGCCCAGCACGACATGGATTATCAGACCAGCTTCGAACGCAAGAAACGTAAACTGGGGCTGCCCATTTATCGGGGACTGTGGGAACGCAAACCGCTGGTTTAGTGTGACAGACGCTCAGCGGGCGGCCGTCGGAAATCAGCGTCTAGGCCTGCTGGCTTCTTTGCACTGTTGGAAGTGACCAGACAGCCAGACTTCGGGTGTCGCTGGGGAAGCACTCCACGATACTGCGGGTGATCATGCGATCGTCGTCGTGCAGTGGGCTGGCCAGTCCCTCCTGATCGGGAAAACTGTGCCGCAGGCCGGCCAGGATCAGCGACCAGACCTGACTGTTCTCGGACGACAGCCGTTCGTTGCGAAAGCGGTCCTGAAAGAATTCCTGAGCGCGTGTGCGATCGAACGCATAGTCCCACAGATCGTACTGTGCCATCAGTGAGCAGTTCAGCAGATCGGCCCAGCGTTCTGAGGCGGCCCGCAGTTTGTCAATGTGCAGCAGCTGCTCGGGGCTGAGGGACTTGTCTTCCATGCAGATGCCCAGTGCTTTGTGGCGTACTGCCATGTGACTGCGATAGACGTTGTGCGCCAGTGGCTGAATGCGATTCTCCTGGCGATGCACGTCACACGCGACCAGGATGACCGTCCAGACACGATTGAGCAGATCGTTGATCAGCACCTGCTCGGCAATGGACAGTGACGGCGGCACACGGGGCGTGAGGCCAAACAGGTGCAGTGGGTCACTGATCGAGACCCCGTTGTCCAGGTCATTCAGATCACGCATCCAGCGATTGAAACGGTTGCGGCACTGCACATAGTAATCGCCGAGCAGCACATTGGAGATCTGCTCAGGCTGTTCGATCAGCAGTTTGCTGTGGGCGGAAACGAGAGCTGTCACTTCGACAAGGTAGGCCAGCTTCACGGGAGACTTTCTGACGATGATGGTCTGTTGGCTGCATAATGAAAATGAGGTGCAGCTGTGTGTGGCAAACCTGGTGCCAGAATCTCAACAAAATGGAACGGGCGAAATTCGCGTTCGGGCCAGGATTCCGCGGAATCTGCCATGGCCGCTTCAAATGACAAATTGTCTGTCCCAGGATTGTCAATGTTGCCTGCTGGCAACATGCCACCGTTAACGTGTTGTCATCGGGCATCATGGAAATGATGCCGCGAGGCAACGTGCGGGAATCAATTTGATGCCCGCAAGCCACGTTGGTGAAGGCGTACGTGACTGGCCATCATCTGCTGTTGGACGCGGAAATCGTCTCACCGCTGACGTGCGGCAGCGAGCCCTGATGCACCAAGAGCTCATGCAGCAAAGTCGTGATTCAGGGCGATTGAAAAGTCGCAGCGCGGATCTGTGACCACACGGGGCTGTTACGGTGCTTTGGTTTCTGCTTTTTTCTCACTGCTGTCTTTGGCAGCGGGCAGTTTGCGAATTCTGGCTTTGCGAATCCACGTGGTGGACTGAAACGTGGACAGTCCCATCGGTTTGGACAGGTCGACTTCAAAACGCACGTCGACTTTTCGGTCCTTTGTCTCCTGCTCCACAATCTGAGCGCCATCCAGCCAGGCTTCGATCATGTTGTCCGTCACCTTCAGTCGAACCTTGTACCACTGGCCGTTCGTGAAGGCCGTATAACTGGTGGTTTCGTTTTCCGACGCGTCCATGCCGTCAATGCTGGACAGTCCGCAGACACCGCCCCCCCAGCCGCCCAGAATCAGGCTGCAGCTGGACTTGCGGTAGGGAAACGTGAGACCAACGAAAAAGTCGTTGCCTTCGGCGCGGGTGGCTTCCAGCTCAATTTCGTAATTGGAGGTCGGCAGGTCTTTGCGGGTGCTGGTGATGCCGGACAGGTCGACGCCCTGAGAAATCACGACGTTGCCTTTTTCCAGGTAAACTTCGCCTTCGCCGCCGAAGTTGGTGACTTTCCAGCCATCCAGATTTTTGCCGTTGAACAGCGGTTGCCAGCCGTCGGCATCCCGGGCGCTGTCCGATGATTTCTGCTCCGTCTGCTGTTTCTTCGCGGCCTGTTTGTCGTCGTCGCCAAACGCGGGGGCGAAACTGCTGCCTGTCAGAAGGAGGGTCAGTACCAGTGAAAGTCCGCGAATCGCCATACCCATGCTCCGGTTAGAAATGTGCTGCCCACCGATGTGTCGTCTCTCGATCGTATCGACGCAGCCAATTGTACCGCAACCGCGCTGCACATAAAGCGGCGGCTGCAGATTGGCGAAATCCGCACAGGTGATATGGACTAACTGTCCTGGGAGAATTCCCAGACGGAGTGATAGGCGCCCACCGCTTCGAACCAGGCCAGCAGTGTCTGGAAGAACTCATCGGCACCCAGCGTTCCGCTGTCGCCGATGACAATCAGCTTGCGTCGTGCGCGCGTGAGGGCGACGTTCATGCGGCGGGCATCGGACAGAAAGCCAACTTCTCCCGTGCTGTTGGAGCGGACCGTGCACATCACGACCGCCTCTTTTTCCCGCCCCTGAAACCCGTCCACGGTGTCGATTTCCAGATGGTCGAATTCACAGTTCTGTCGCAGCCAGCGAACCTGCGCGGCGTAGGGCGCGATCACGGCGATATCGCGGGGTGACAGTCCGGCTTCGCACAGCTGCGTGACCTGCGCTAGCACGAGACGCCCTTCTTCGGGGTTGCGTTTGCTCAGTCCCTGCGGCTCCAGTTCTTCCTCCCAGCCCGCACCGGCGGTGTCGATAAACACGACGGGCTCATCCAGTGCGTCGTCCCGGATGGCAGGCAGATCCGACAATCGATGCTCGGCGACGGACGTGTCCGCCAGCAGCTGTCCGTCATAAAAGTGGTCCGACGAAAATCGCATGATGGATTCATGCATGCGATACTGTGTGGTGAGCAGTCGGGTGGCTCTCTCGCCATAATGCTCCACCAGTCTCTGCATCAGACTGATTGCGTAGCCTTCGGCGGCGGCCTCCTGTGACAAAATGGTGGGCGGCAGCTGACAGTGATCGCCCGCCAGCACAACGCGGTCGGCAAATTTCAGCGGCACCCAGCAGCCAGGCTCCACGCTCTGGCACGCCTCATCAATCACCAGAAGATCAAAGCGGCAGTCCTCTACGTGGGTGAAATCAAAACTCGTGGTCGCACAGATGACCGACGCATCGGCGATGACGTCGGCCACCAGGCTGCGCTCCATCAGCCGTGCGTTGCGGCGCAGTTCGCGGGCTTCCTGTCGCTGCTGATACTTCTGCCCGGGAGCCGGACGGGCACGCGTGAAACGGCTGGCTCGACGTTCGAGTTGTTCCGCCTCTTTGAGCATGTCCTGAATGACCGAATAGGCGTCATGACGTTCCACCAGTGCATCGAGCGTGCGTTCACGGACTGTTTTGTGAACGCGGGCCGGGTGTCCCAGGCGAACCACGGGAACACGCTGGTTGACCAGTCGTTCGAGCAGATTGTCGACCGCTGTGTTACTGGGAGCACACGCCAGCACGCGCTCTCCATTGGCGACTGCCTGACAGATCAGATCCACCACCGTGGTCGTCTTGCCCGTGCCGGGTGGTCCGTGAATGATGGCGATGTCGTTGGCGGACATCCCAAACGCGACGGCTTCCTGCTGCGATGTGTTCAAAGTGGGCGAGGCGACGACTTTGACCTGACGACCGAATGCGGGCTCTCGCTCATACAGCAGCAGTTCGCGGAGTTGCCCCGTTCTTCCCGTCACGTTTTCGCACAGATCAATGGCGGCTCGCTGCCGCTTGCGGGTCACTTCATCCGGAGACATATCCACCCGAAACACGTCGCCTTCCGGCCACTGCTCCAGGGCGACCTCCAGACTGTCGGCTCTGCGTCCGCTGACGACAGCCGGTACCGAGCCGCATTCGTCGCTGGACAGAATGACAGGGCTGCCGGGTTTGAAGCGGTGCCACGGCAGACGGTCCACCTGTTTGCGTTTCTGCAGTGTGAGCAGATAACGACCGCCCAGACCGACGGTGTGGGTGCGAATGACCAGATCGAGCAGCGTCTCTCCGCCTTTTTCGGCATCGGCCGTGGATTGCAGACGGCGTCGCTCTTCCAAACGCTGGCGCTCCGCTTCGCCCTCCATGTCCAGCCAGCGACGGAGGTTGTCAAAGTGCTGGTGGGCCAGCAGGGCATCAAATTTTTCGCTCATCGCCGCAGGATAGTCTCAAGGGTGTCCCGTGGAAGTCTGCTGTGCGGTAGAATCACAGGAACTGCCCATTCCCTCCCTGCCGGCCGACTGTCATGCGAGAACTGAATCCCGAACGACTGTGGATTGGCAATGCGGGCGACAGTCGGCAGCCCCGGATCCTGTTCGAAACGGGCATTCAGGCGGTCGTCAGCGTGGCCATGGAAGAGCCGGTTCCGCAGCTGCCGGCCGAGTTTATTGTGGTTCGTATTCCGCTGTACGATGGCGAAGGCAACGCCGCACAGACGCTGCGCCTGGCGATCGATACAGTTGCCGCCCTTGTGCAGTCGCGCACGCCTACTCTGCTGACGTGTTCGGCTGGCCTTTCACGCTCACCGCTGGTGGCGGCGTACGCTCTGTCGAAGGTCACCGGCACTCCCCCGCTGGAACTGGTTCGCGTCTGGACACAGACCGCCCGTTTCGATCTGCATCCGCTGCTGCTGCGAGATCTGCAGTCGCTGTCTGGAGCCGCAGGATGAGTGGCCTGCCGTCACCTGACTTGTTTGTCTTTGCCGTTGAGGCGAAGATGACCGGCGACAGATTTCAGTTTGCTGGCGGGTGAGAATTTATGCTTCGATTTGCTGCCGTTTTGCTGGGTGTGTGTCTGGTCGATTCTGTTCAGGCCAAACCGCCCAATGTGGTTGTCATATTTTGCGATGATCTGGGCTACGGAGATCTGGGGTGCTTTGGGCATCCCACCATTCGCACGCCTCACCTGGACCGCATGGCTCAGGAAGGTCAGCGGTGGACCGAGTTCTATGTGGCGGCCTGCGTGTGCACGCCCAGTCGCGCTGCGCTGCAGACGGGCCGCTATCCCATCCGCAATGGCATGTGCAGCAGTCGTCGGCGTGTGCTGTTCCCCGATTCAAAGGGCGGCCTGCCGGCCACCGAAGTCACCATTGGAACAATGCTCAAAGCCGGCGGCTATGCGACGCATGCCATCGGCAAATGGCATCTGGGTCACCTGCCGCAGTTTCTGCCCACCTCTCACGGATACGACACCTATTTTGGCATTCCGTATTCCAACGACATGGATGCTGTCAAAAATGCGCCACGTGGTCGAGCGCGGTTTAACGAGCCAAAGATCGAATACTTCAATGTGCCGCTGATGCGAGGAGAAGAGATCGTCGAACGTCCGGCCGATCAGCACACCATCACGCGTCGTTTCACCGAGGAAGCGGTGAAGATCATTCAGGCACGAGACGAGAATCCATTCTTCATCTACCTGGCCCACAATCTGCCGCACGTTCCCCTGTTTGTTTCCGACGAATTCACGGATGTCAGCCGTCGCGGCCTGTACGGTGATGTGATTGAAGAAATCGATCTTTCCGTGGGCACAATTCTCAACACGCTGAGAACCGAGGGCATTGCAGAAGACACGCTCGTCGTCTTTACCTCCGACAACGGTCCCTGGAATTCGTTTCGTCAGCAGGGCGGTTCCGCCGGACTGCTGAGGGATGGCAAAGGGTCCACGTGGGAAGGCGGCATGCGGGAGCCGACGCTGTTCTGGCAGCCAGGTAAAATTGCTCCCGGCGTCGTCATGGACATGGGCAGCACTCTGGATCTGCTGCCGACGCTGGCTGCACTGTCCGGCAGCAAACTGCCAAAGACGACTCTCGACGGGCACGACCTTTCGCCCGTGCTGTTTGAAGGTCGGCCCGGTCCTCGGTCCACCCTGTTTTATTATCACGGTGCCGAGGTGTATGCCGTTCGCAGCGGCATGTACAAGGCGCACTTCAAAACGAAGACTTCGTACGTGGGGCAGAAAGAGGCGGAAGTTCACGACCCACCGCTGCTGTATCATCTGGGGCATGATCCGTCGGAGGAATACAACATTGCCGCCGATCATCCCGACGTGATCGACGCAATTCGCAGGCTCCGCAAAGAGCATGAGGCTTCGATTGAACGCGTGCCCAGCCAACTGGAACTGCGGTAGCACACAGTCACTGTGGTCTGCATCGCGGTGCGTCGGCACCGCGGTGTGGGACCGTTCGCTGCGGGTCAGGGATCCAGGCGGAACCCTCGGGGCAGCAGATCCGACAGCCGCAGGCACTCCGGCTCGGCTGGTGCGCCATCGTTCAGATCATCCAGCAGCACCAGCATGTCGGGATTGAACTCGTACAGGAACTGTCGGCAAATACCGCAGGGCACCGGCGTGCCAGTCAGTGAGATGCAGATCGCGGCAATGTCCCGCTCGCCGGCCGCGATGGCGGCCCCAACAGCCATACGTTCTGCGCAAATGGTGCCGCCGTAAGACGCGTTTTCCACGTTGCAGCCGCGGAATATCTTTCCACGGGACGTCAAGAGAGCGGCGCCCACGTGAAACTGTGAGTAGGGCGCGTACGCAGCTTCACGCACGGCCCGCGCTGCGGCGCGAAGGTCGTGCCAACTGTCCGGAAGCGAGGGGGAACTGTTGCTCATGGTGTGACGGCGCAGATCAGGGGATGGGACAGGTTTCCGCGGGGCCCGGCCGTCGGCCACCACGTGTTCGTCTGGCAGCAGAATGCAGGGCCATTCTCCGGGGAACGACAGGAATCAGAAACTCCCCAACACTGTCGGAAAGATCCCGATTGTCAGTTTGACCGATTCCTCTAAAGTGTGGAACCGGTTGTAATGGGAACCCGCCCCAAAGCGAACCATACGACGGAGCACCACTTTTTCGAATCTGGCACGGAGAAAATTATGACGGACGCGCCACCGACAGCGAGCACAGACGTCGAGCGATCCGCATTTCCCCGGAAGATGATCATCTTCACGGTCGTGGTGGTTGTGCTGTTTGCCCTCGTCTTCTGGCAGATCAGCCTGCTCGACGACCTGTTTGGCATCGGTCTGGACATTGTGTCCGTGTTTTCCGTCATCAGTGGCGTTTTCCTGCTGCTGGCCTGGGTGGTGTGGCTGCTGGCTTTCAGCCGGTCCCCCATCTGGAAGCGTCTGGTTGGCAGCGCCTGTCTGATTGCGGCCCCCTTTGTTTTTGTCTTCGTGTTCCGACCGGTGATTGGCGGGGACGCCAATTTTGTCGGACTCAACCCCATTTGGAACGCGCCGCCGAAGCCACCCGAGGTGGACAAAACCCAGGCGACACCCGCCGATCTGCTGACGGAGTCTCCGATCGATTTTCCCCGTTTTCTGGGGGCTGATCAGAACGGTGTCTACACAATTGATGGCGAGATCGACCCTGCTCAGCTGAGTGAAGACTGCATTCTGTGGAAGAACGATATCGGCCTGGGGTGGTCAGGGTTCGTGGCCCGCAACGGATTCGCTGTGACGATGGAGCAGCGGGAGAAAATGGAATGCGTCAGCTGTTATGACATCGCGACCGGAGAACTGCGGTGGCTGTACGAGCACGAGGCGCGTCATCGGGATGCCATCAATCTGGGCGGCATTGGCCCGCGATCAACGCCCGTTATTCACCAGGGCAACGTCTATGCCGTGGGGGCGATTGGCAACGTCGTGTGTCTCAACGGGGGCACCGGCGAGGTGATCTGGCAGGTGGATCTGAATGATATTCTGGGCGTGTCCCTGATGACGATGACTGACCGTGACGGGTTTGCCGTGCAGGCGGAAGAGAACTCGTCGCTGGCCTGGGGACGGGCTGGTTCTCCGCTGGTTGTGGACGAAGTGCTGGTGGTGCCGGGTGGCGGCCCCACTGGTGGACCGTATCAGACGCTGCTGGCGTTTGACCTGCAGACCGGAGAGCAGCGCTGGTCTGGCGGCACGGAGATGATTGCCTACGGATCTCCTGTTCTGGCGACCGTCGCCGGCGTACGACAGATCCTGCTGACCACGGAAAACGCGGCCTGTGGTTATGACCCCGCCACAGGTGAACTGCTGTGGCAGGTGGACCGACCGGGAGACACGGGCGCTGAAGCGAATACGTCGCAGCTGACATATGTTTCTGAGAATGAGGTGCTCACCTCCAAAGGCTATCCCGACGGCGGCGGCGAGTTGATACGTCTGAGCAACGTGGATGGTCGGCTGGTGCCGGAGTCCGGCTGGCGGAACAAGCTGGCGTTAAAAACCAAACTGACCAGCCCCGTAATTCACGAAGGACATTCGTATTCTTTGTCGAATGCTTTTCTGGAGTGCGTGCGGCTGTCAGATGGCAAACGTTTGTGGAAACGACGGGGGCGGTTCGGTCATGGCCAGTTGCTGCTGGTGAACGGACTGATCGTGCTGCACAGTGAACTGGGCACCCTGCACCTGATTCGCGCGACGCCCGAAGACTGCGAAGAAATCGCCGAGATCCCCACTATCGACGGCGTTTGCTGGAATACGCTGTGTCTGTATGGCAATCGGCTGCTGGTGCGCAGTCATATTCAGGCGGCCTGTATTGAGCTGCCGCTCAAATAGCAGCCATTGAGGCAGCCGACGCCGTCACACGGCCGGTAGATGGTTCCGGTCGTCTTGCCGAGGGACGCCCTGCCCTGACTGATTCTGCCTGCGGGATCGCACGGCGGAACCGGATTCGGTGCCAATATTGCCAAAGTTTGGGCGAATCCAGAGATTCCGTAATCCGTGTTTGAGTGCCACCGTTAGAGGCTCGTTATCTTCGTGGCGACAAATGCGACCTCCCTGCAGGTCATGCGGTGGGAACGGTGTGCTGGCGGGATTCTGACCGCTTTGGCTCGCCAGGTTTCCGCGTCTGTGGATCGAGCAGACCTCCGTGGACTCCTTCTGAATCATCCTGAGTGTGCTATGACAAATACGGTGGAACTTGCTGGCGTCACGAAGACGTTCGGCACAAAAACGGCGGTCGAGTCTCTGGATCTGCAGATCCCGGAAGGCGCGATTTACGGATTCATCGGTCCCAATGGGTCTGGCAAAACGACCACCATTCGCATGATCCTGCGAATCTTCAAACCCGATTCCGGCGATGTCACCGTGATGGGCGTCAACCATGGCGACTGTGCGGATGATCGCATCGGTTATTTACCGGAAGAACGCGGTCTGTATCCCAAGATGACTGTGAAGTCGGTGCTCGAGTACTACGCCAGGCTCAAGGGGTTTTACGACTGTTCGGCAGAGATTGACATGTGGCTGGAGAAGCTCGGGGGCGCAGGCTGGCAGACAAAGAAGGTTGAGTCGCTGTCCAAAGGGATGGCGCAGAAGGTGCAGTTCATCTCGTCGATTATTGCTCGGCCACAGCTGCTGATTCTGGATGAGCCCTTCAGCGGTCTGGACCCGGTGAATCTGGAAGTTTTGCGGGAAGCCATTCTGGAACTGCGCGAACGCGGCACCACGATCATTTTCTCCACGCACGACATGGACGTGGCCGAGCGGATGTGTGACACGGTGTTCATGATCCTCAACGGACGTAAGGTTCTTGATGGCACGGTGGACTCCATCCAGCGCAACTATCCGGCCGATGAAGTGAAAGTGCGACTCGCCGAAGGTGATACGGTTCCCTCACATATCCCCGGCGTGCTGCGGACAGACCAGCGGGGGCAGTATTCGTATCTGAAACTTGGCAGTCCGGACGATGCCGGTGGCGTACTGCAGTCACTCGTACAGGACTGTCGGGTGGAACACTTCGAACTGCTGCGGCCTTCACTGCACAATATCTTTATCCGCATGGCGGGTGATGACGCGGAAGGTGTCCCTGCGCTGGCATCGACCGCCGACGAGTGAAAGCCGTCAGTCCCGCCGGGCCATGGAGACATGGTCAATGACGTTCAACGACAGGTCGCGCTTCGCGTCGTCTTCTGTCCGCCCCTCACACATTCCGGTCGCCGCCAGACCGTCTCCCGACAACGAGCAGAACTCCGATGAAGAAAATTCTTACGATCGCTCGACGCGAATATCAGGCCATGGTGGCCACCAAAGCGTTCCTGATTGGTCTGGCCATGATGCCCGTGCTGATGCTGGGCGGCATGTACGTACCGTCGCTGCTGAAGGGCATTCAAAAAAGCGAAGAACGCACGATTGCCGTCATTGACGGCACCGGAGAGCTGTTTGCTCCGCTAAAAGTCATCATGGATCAGAAGAACCAGATGACAGAGCAGTTTGTCAGCGATCAGGAGGAAGACAGCCCGACAGATTCGGGCGAGGACGTCTCGCCGGAAGACGAAAAACGCCGTGCCAAACAGTCGCTGGGCATGGATGACATCAACACCTACCTGCTGGAAGAAATTCCGGCTGCCGAACTGGACGATGAAAAACGGCTGGAACTGTCGGAGCGCATTCGCGACGGCGAACTGCACGGTTTTGTCGAGATTCCGGCCGACATACTGCAGAAGAAGGCGCTCAATCTGGAGAATCCGGAAGAGAACATTCTGCTGCCGGAGATTATCTACTGCAGCCAGGACTCCGCGATTTCTGACGTGAAGTCTGTGTTGCGGGAAGCGATGACGCAGATCATTCGATCGCGACGTCTGGAAGAGTCAGGCCTGTCGCAGATGCTGCTGCTGGAGTTGCAGAAGTCGGCCCGCATCAAAGCCACCGGGCTGTACGACAAAGCCGAAGACGGATCCGTTGGTCCGGAACGCAAACCCGATGAGCTGACCAGCATCTTTCTGCCCATGGGCGTCATGATGCTGATGTTTATGATCGTGATGATGTCCGCTCAGCCAATGCTGGAAAGCGTGCTGGAAGAAAAGAGCCTGCGAATTTCCGAAGTGCTGATGGGGTCAGCCAACGCCAGACAACTGATGTTCGGCAAGCTGATTGGCAACGTGTGTGGCTCACTGACCGTATTTGCTCTGTATGCGGGCGGGGCCATCATCGTGGCCGCGCGGCAGGGCTATCTGGACGTGATTCCCGTTGGCGTGCTGCCCTATTTTGTGATCTTTCAAATTCTTGCCGTGCTGCTGTTCAGCTCGGTCTTTATGGCCATTGGTGCGTCCGTCAGCCAGTTGCGGGAAGCTCAAAGCCTGCTGCTGCCCGTGTGGATGGTCATGATGCTGCCGCTGATGATCTGGATCATGGTGGTCAAAGAGCCCAACGGCTCACTGGCGACCACCATTTCGTTCTTCCCACCGTCCACACCGCTGATGATGACGCTGCGGCTGGCCACCGGGGCCGTGATTCCGATGTGGCAGATTCTGGTCAGCATTGTGCTGCTGATTGCCTGCACGTGTCTGGGCGTGATCGCCGCCAGCCGCATCTATCGCGTGGCGATCCTGTATCAGGGCAAGACACCCAAGTTCTCCGAAATGGCCTCGTGGGTCATTCGGGATCCGGCAAAATAGGGGCCGCTGGCCGGTCACGACCATCTTCCATTTGCGGGGCGATCTGCGGATCGCCCTGTGCGTCGGAACGCTGCAGCAGCGCCCGCACATCGCTGGCGGTAATGCTGGCGTCAAGCCGATGAAGTGATCCGTCGGCGAAGACCACGGCCGGGGGATTTTTCCAGCTGCTGATGCCGTTGACCGGATCGGTGCCCGGTGTCAGCGTCATCGTGTTGATGTGAAGATCTCTGGGCTCCGACCAGATCACACCACCCTGGCGATTCTCGACAATCAGGATCGTGCGGCCGGAGCCATCGGGAATGCTGTCATAGCCGGCTGTCCCCTGCGGTGGCCACAGAGTGTCCTCGCCAGTGACTGCCAGATAGTTGGTGATCTCATCCTGCTCGTTCTGCTCGTCGTGCATGTGAAACACGTTGGGGCACTCGGATATCAACCGGCGGTTGGCCACACTGTCCCATGGTTCCTCAAAATTGTAACGATCGTACAACTCACCTTCGTTGATGAATGGCAGGATCAGCACCCGCCACGAATGCATGGGGGTGCCGTCTTTGGCGTACACGACCGCCGGCGGAAAGCTGTCATAGACTTCGTGATAGTTCGCGACCGCGAGACTCAGTTGCTTCAGGTGTCACTGGTCGGCCGTGCGTTTTGCTGCCTCGCGCGCCTCGCGGACCTGGGAGAGGAACACAGCGGCGACGAAGAACAGACCGGCTGAGACAGTACCGATCGTGATTTGCCAGCGTTTCATTGTCCTCTCCTGACTGACGACTCTGCCAACAGGGCAATCCGCCCGCATGTTCGGCGTGAACCGCCTATTTCACGAATTATCCGCGGGGAATGCAAACTCAGTTCGCATCCGCTCGCGCTGCGCCGTCGATACAAACCGCAGTGCCGGTGCAGACTCTGCCGCGTTTTCCTGGCGTGATTGCTCAACAAAGGGCGACCGAAAGCAGCGCCTGGCAGGCTGTGGCGGACCGACTTTCCCGGTTTCTGACTGATTTGCTTCCTCAATCCTCCGGACGATGTGGCGTGCTGAACGGCGAGCAGAAATCTGAAGGCACGGGCTACGGTCAGCTGATGATTGCGCTGGGCATCGGACTGGCTTTGCGTCTGATCTACTTCATTGGTGTCGCCGGCCACGATGATGTCAGCTACTTCAACTACGCGCTGGACGTGCTGGACGGTACGTTCAGTACAGAGCCGGCGGCGGACGGATCGTTTCCATTTCGGTTCCGACTGGGCGTCATTCTGCCGACCGCACTGTTGTTCCGCCTGCTGGGGCCCAGTGAGCAGGTGGCCGCCATTTTGCCGCTGGCCGGTTCGCTCGCACTGATCTGGATGTGCTGGTGGGGCGGCCGCCGGATTTCTCCGCGGGCCGGCTTTTTCGCGGCGCTGCTGATGGCCACCTTTCCTCTGGCCGTGACGACGGCCACCAGTCTGCTGCCCAGTCCATTCACCGCGCTGCTTGCTGGTGTGTCGATTCTCTACTGGACGGACACTGAGTCCGGCCAGCGTTGTGCACAATTCACCGCCCGTCAGGCAAACGTCCGGTATTTTCTTGCGGGGGTGATTCTGGGTCTGGCGTACTTCTTCCGGATCGAAGCCGGTTTGTTTGTGATGTTCTTCGTGGCGTTTGCTGTGGTCCATCGTCGCGCCTGGCTGGCGTGTGGGCTGGCGCTGGCGGGCGCGGCCAGCGTCGTGCTGATCGAGAACATTGTGTATTTCCTGATGCACGGGGAACTGCTCTATCGACTGAAGGTGATCTCCGGCGGATTTTCTGATCTGGATGTCGAACTGGCCGATGTCGTGCAGGCAAAGAAATCGCCACTCGTTTACATCAAGTACATCTTTTTCAAACCCACAGATCTGGGACTTCACTGGGCCGCACTGCTGCCGTGTGCCGTTTGGGGGCTGATGAATCGTCGCCCGGAACGCACCACCGTCATTCTTTGGTTCTGGCCGGTCACTTTGTATCTGTTTTTTGGCTCGTGGAGTCTGAGCAGTTACGTGCCCACGACCAAAGACCCCCGCTATCTGATGATCGTCACTGCCCCGGGACTGATCCTCGTCGGCGCGTTTGCCGATCAACTGCTGCAGCGTTCACATCGACTGGCGATGGCAGGGCGGTGTGCGCTGGGCGGTGTGCTGCTGGCTGGATTGCTTCTGACCAATCTGGTGTTTGTCTACCGCAGTGAGAACGCGACCGGCTCTCGAACTGCCGCCCGCTTTATTCTTCGTCAGGAACAGTCGGCAGATGCTGTCTCTGCGATCCGTACCGGGCCAATCTGGTGTGAACACCACGGCGCTTTGGCGCTGCGCTGCCTGTTGCCGCATCGAGACATCGTTCCCCTGACAGAACACGATCTGGGAGTGGGCCAGACGGCCGTCCGGCTTCGGTCAGGTGACCTGACAGCTGACGGCATTGTGGTGATGGACGCGTTTCTCATCAACAAGTACGTGAGTTACTCCGACATGCTGGTGCCCGAGTATCTGCTGACGCCGCCGGATGACTGGAATGTTCTGTACCGGCAGCCGCATCCGACTGACGGCCCGGCGTATGCCGTGGTGAGAGCCATCGACACAATTCTGGGAGGTCGCATGGCGGGGCCCGCGCAATCGCTGCAGGAGGATCCTGTGTCCATTTACCACCCGATTGCCACCCACTAATTCCCGGCATCCTGGCGACGGGCACGAACCGCCGGGCGACAGGTTTGTCAGAACGCGCGTCAATCAATGCGCTGGCGCACAAAAAACTCTGATTCCAGCGAGGAAATCAGAGTGCAAAGTCTTCTATCTGCCACCTTTCAGGACACGCCCGACGGGTTGCTTAGAAGTTCAGATCGTCGTTCTCGGAATTGACGATGGTCGGCACCAGTCGGCGAGTGACTCGGTCGTAAAGCACCCAGGAACCGTCCTGCAACTGCACCTGAACCAGACGCCCCTGGTAGTTTCCCTGTCCTTGCTCAGTCCCGGAATAGCCGACGTTCATTGCCGGGGCCACGGAGTAATCGTTGGCCAGCTGCGCGTCATCATGCGTCGGCAGATTCTGCACGGCCGTGACCAGAGCCAGCATCAGCGAACAGACACACAAAGCGGCGACAGCGACATTGAAGCGGCGTCCTTCCGGCACCGTTCGCATTTGTGCCTGACGTACTTTCAGCTGATCGGCCATCGCAGGCCACAGAGAACGCGACATGGGTTCCGGAGGCACGCTCTCACGCGCTTCTTCCAGCACGGACATAGCGCCCATCATGCCGGCATGATAGGCGCGACAGTCTGAGCAGGCGTGCAGATGTTCCGACAGCCGTGACTCTTCTTCCGGCAACGCGTCATCACCCACGGCCAGGTGAATCAGGTGACGGGCATCCGCACAGGAAAGATTTGATTTGTGCATCACTGTTCCTTTATCCCAACTGCTCTTCTTCAATGCTCCGCTGACGACGTTCCCAGGCGTCCTTAAACATTCGCCGGGCTTCGGCCAGACGCCAGCGAATTGTCGCTTCGCTGCGTTCGGTCACGGCGGCCACCTCGCTGGTGGAGAATCCTTCCAGATCCCGCAGCACCAATACGGTACGGTAGGTCTCCGGAATGTCGGTCAGCACCGCCTGGACCTCCTGAGACAGATCCAGATCGCCACGCGGGTCAGGTGCCTGCGGATCCGGCACCCGGTCTTCGCCCGCCTCACTGAACAGTGCCCACTTGCCCTTGCGTTTAATTTTCCGCAGGTGGTCGTAAGTGGTGTTCACGGCGATGCGAAACAGCCAGGGCCCGAACCGACGCGACGGATCAAACTGCTCCAGCCGGTCAAAGGCCTTCAGGAAGGCATCCTGAGCCAGGTCCAGGGCAATGTCCTGATCCGGCATGAACCGCCGGATGACTTTCATCACCCGCCGCTCGTAACGCTGCACCAACTGACCGAAAGCGTCGGTATCGCCATGACGGGCTTTGTCCACCAAACGCGCATCTGTCGCCTGAGACATGGCCGAATCGTGAGATTCGAGCTCAGCCTCGGACGAGCCGAAATTCGCGTCCGATTCAGTCATTTGCAGCATTTCATGGTGCCTTTCCAATGTTCCTACGCGGAAAGGCTGGCAAACGTTGGGGGAATTTGACGGGCTGTGGCAGGTATCCCGGGGCCTTCACCCTGTTCAAAGGTCCACGACTGAGATTTGTCTCTCAATTTGGTCGTTTTGGGTAGCCCAGACACATGGCGGTTCGTGCTCCGGAGCCGTTTTTCGCAGCAAATGCGGCTGGTGGGGCAGAGCCCTGCCCCCCATCACCGAACAGAGCAGCCCGGAATCAAACCGGGGGCGGCCGTCTGGAGACGACCGCTGCGTGGGGATTCTGCTGGTCGCCGATTCCTGCCGGCCGGCGGCCTTAACCCAGCAGTTCCCTGATTTCCGCTTCGGTAAAACGCTGCGCCATACGCGCCCCCAGCTGACTGACAATTCGCGCGGAGGCGTGAGAAGCCAGATGGCCTGCGTCTTTCCAGGACAGTCCGTTGGTGATGCCGTACAGCAGGCCGCCGGCATACATGTCACCAGCGCCCGTGGTGTCAATGGCGTTGACACTGACTCCTTCAATGGGAATTGCTTCACCGCCGTGCATCAGAAGGGAGCCATTGGCTCCCAGCGTCATCGCCACGTTTTCCGCGTGCTCGTGGATCGCGGCGGCACACGCGATTGGGTCTTCTTTGTCGGTCAGGCTTTTGGCTTCTTCCTCGTTGCAGAAGAACAGGTCGACCGGCCCTTCCACCAATTGCCACAGTTCGTCCTTGAGCAGGTTGACCAGAAACGGGTCTGAGGCGGTGAGAGCCACTTTGACGTTGTTCTTTTTGGCCAGTTCGATGGCCCTGTAGGCGGCCGCTTTGGTGGTGTCTCCGGTCAACAGGTAGCCTTCAATGTAGACATACTTTGACTGCTTCAGCTCGTCCTCATCAATGTCGGCTTCCGTCAGTGTGGCCGAAACCCCCAGGTTGGTCAGCATCGTTCGCTGGGCGTCTTCAGTGATCAGTACACCGCAGGTGCCTGTCTGTCCGGTCTCCGAAGGCTTGACGTCAATCGTGACTCCCATTTCCCGCATGTCTTTGAGGAAGAACTCACCCGTTTCATCGGCCGCCACTTTGCCCACGTAGGCCGCCTTGCCGCCAAAGTCTGCCACTCCCACAATGGTGTTGGCCGCTGAACCTCCAGCGCAGCGATTCAGGGGCAGGCCATTCAGACGACCGAGGACACCCTGCTGCTGTTCATCATCCACCAGCGTCATGATGCCCTTGTCAAAGCCGGTCGCGGCCAGAAGTTCGTCGCTGACCTGCGCCTGCACGTCAACCAGTGCGTTGCCCACTCCGTATACGTCGTATTTCATGTCTGTCTTGATGCTTTGGTGTCTTGGATTCAGAACGGAAAAATGAACCACCGATGGTGGTGCGGTGGCGGAAGCATAGCAGAACGGGCCCTGCTCCCAACGCGGCAGACGCTGCAAACAAAGGGAATCGGGGGCAAAGGATGGCCCGCGACGGGCAGGCCGACGCACGCCAGCCGGTACCCCGGCTGCCGACCGTTACGAACTGCAGGAGAGCATCGAACAGCCGGCCCGCTCCCGTGCCCATTCCGGACGCCTGGCAAAATACTGCTGCTCGTGCTCGGGTTGTTCGTCATACGGATGACGCAGCAGTTCCAGCAGTCGATTCACCTCGTCAGCACGCCCTTCTTCCAACTGGTCGATGGCCACCTGTGCCATGTAGTTGCGCAGCACATATTTGGGGTTGGCGGCATTCATCATGGCCGATCGCTCGTCCGCAGACAGGCCATCATCCACGATTCGCAGCCGGTAGCGGTTGAGCCAGTCCAGGAAGGCTTCCCGAACGTCCCCGGTGAATTCCTCCGGAACGTACAGCGCGTCGGACAGACACGCGGGCAAATCATTGACGGGATCACTTGTGTGAGGCAGCTGTGCCAGGTTGCGGAAGAAAATCGTCATGTCCGTTTCTGTGGTGGACAGCACATCAAACACATCGTCCACCAGATCCTGATCACCATCCGGCTGAAACTTCGACAGACCCAGCTTCTGTGTCATCATCTCGTAAAAGCCGCGGTTGAATGAGTTGGCATACTCTTCCAGTGACTGCTCCAGCGGTTTGGGGTCTTCTGTCATCTGCACGATGGCGTTGGCCAGCTGGTAAAGATTCCAGTGCGCAACGACCGGCTGGTTGCCAAACCGATATCGACGGCCCTGAGCGTCCGTCGTGTTGGGCGTCCAGCCGCGATCGAAGCCCTCCAGCCAGCCATATGGGCCGTAATCAATGGTCAGGCCCAGAATTGACATATTGTCGGTATTCATGACGCCGTGAACAAAACCCACCCGCTGCCAGTGCACAATCATGGCAGCTGTGCGCTGGCAAACCTCGTCAAACCAGGCGGTCACAATTTCGGATGGCAGCGGCCCGTCATGTGCCGGGAGCAGGTGAGGGAAGTCTGAGCGAATTGTGAATTCCACCAGCTGTTTGAGTGTGTCCGGATCTTTGCGGGAGGCGAAGATCTGAAAGTTGCCGAATCGCGTGAAGGAGGGGGCCACACGACAGACCACAGCACCAGGTTCCCACTGTGGATTGCCGTCGTAGAACATGTCTCGGCGAACTTTCTCGCCTGTGAGCACCAAAGACAGGGCACGCGTTGTGGGCACTCCCAGGTGATGCATGGCTTCACTGCACAGGTACTCTCGCACGCTGGATCTGAGCACCGCCAGTCCGTCGGCTGTGCGCGAATACGGCGTGGGGCCGGCGCCTTTGAGCTGCAGCGTCTGATAACCGGTGGACGTACGCACTTCTCCCAGATTGATAGCGCGGCCGTCTCCCAGTTGTCCGGCCCAGTTGCCAAACTGGTGACCGCCGTAACACATCGCAAATGGATCCATTCCGTCCAGCAGGCGATTGCCGCCGAACAGCTCCGCAAACAAAGGACGCTCACATTCCTCCGGCGGCAAGTCCAGATCGGCGGCCACCTCGCGGGACCACGAAACGACAGACGGAGCGGATACCGGTGTTGGTGACACGCGCGAGTAGCACGCATAGTGCACCTGCCGTCGACTGTTGGCCGAATTGTGATCCGCCGGCAACTCGCGGGAAAAACGATTGGAAAATTCGAGCGATTCGAGAGTCTTCACGGCATTGGCTTCCGAGACGTTTGTTCCTGGTCCGTCAGCTGACGGGGACTGTCTGGGTTGTAGTGTACATTTCTCAATCCGCCAGCCCCATTTGTGGACTCCCTACTGCGCCAAAAAAAACAGCTCGCCCTGACAAAGAGCGAGCTGTCGGTCATCGTAAGTGCAGCCAGTGGGCGTTACTGACCGCCACCGGGAATCAATCCTGGCGGCAGTCCCCCGGGAATCCCACTGGGAAAGCCTCCGCCGCCGGGCAGACCGCCTGGCAATCCACCGGGAGGAGTGCCACCGGCGGGCTCATCGGTTTTCTCGGAGATCACGTCCTTGCGGGTGATGCGAAATTTCTCAAAGCTGTCGGAAGAAATGACGTAGTACCAGCGATCAAAACGAGCGAACAACTCGTCAGCCTTTTTCTGTCCGCTTTCGACTTTGTTGTCCCACGCCTTGATGTCGCGGTCATAAGCCGTCTTTGCTGCCTGATAGGCGGCCATTGCGGCGTCGTACTGTCGCTGAGCGACAACTCTGGGGTCTTCTGGTGGCGTGGCGGGTTCTGTCTGTTCAGGCTCTTCGTCCGTCCCCGGCTGTTGAGCGGCCTCACCGGTTGGTTCTTCTCCGTTTGGTTTCTCTGTTGGTGGTTGCGCTGGGGACGGAGATTCGGTCGCTTCTGTTTGTTTCGGCGGCTCAGTTGTCGCGTCTGCCTGTGGCTGTTTCGGCTCCGACTCGGTTGGGGGTTCGGGTTCGGGCTGCGGGTCTTCTGCCGGCGGCTGCTGTGCAGGCTCATCCTGCAGCGGGCCGCAGTCGTCGGCGGGTTCCTCCGGCTTTGAATCCTCCGGGGAATCCTCTGTCGCAGTTGCCCGATCATCGTTGACGTCACCCGCCTGTTCACTGTCTGCAGTCTCTTTGGCCGGCACGGCGTCTTTGGCTGGCTGCTGGAGAATTTCCGGCAGCTGCGGCTTCACCGGCTCAATGGGTTTCTTACCCAGCAGACCTTCATTGAATTCCACTTTCACCAGCAGGTATCGCCGTGGGCCAGCGTCTTCGTCCGTCGATGATTTCTCTGAGTCGGCCTCTGTGTCGCCTTCCTCGTCCTCGTCTTTGCTGTCAGCTGCATCCAGACCCACTTCGATGTCACGCTGCGTGCCGCGGGCGATCTCTCCAAAATACAGCGTGTACTGCACGCCATTGCTGTCGCCGGCCAGCAGTTCACCGTCGTTGGAGTACAGGCGTTCTTTGCCGTCGCGGTCACCACCGATGAAATAACCCTGCTGCTGCATCTGCATTTCCAGAATCTGTTTCACGGCCGGATTGATTTGCATGTTGCCTCCCAGGCCTTCCGGCTTGGGACGCACACCGACAATCTTCAGGTCTGCCAGGTTGGTGGCGATCGCGGCAATTGGACTGGTGTCCAGCTGTTCGGTTTCCGGATCCATGCCCACCATTTCCCACGTGCCCGAGGGAGACAGGTCCGTCTTGGCGAACTCCAGCAGTTCGGTTTTCTCCACCGTGCCGCGCTGCTCATTAATGGAATAGTTGTCGAGCGTGATGGTTACCAGATTGTTGGCCGTCGTCTTCAGCAGATCCGGTTCAATCCAGTCGCTGAATTTGGCCGACAGATCCACTTCCAGTTCGGCAATGAACGTGGTGTTGCTTTCCGGTTCCCGCACGTAGTAATGGCCATCGCGATTTTCCACGGCGTTGCCCACAATCAGGTCCACCAGAGCGTTGCCACTGTTGTCTTTGAGCGTCAGGCGTGTGCCGCGTTCTTCGGCATCGGCGGAGCCGCTGGCGGCCGGGTCGACCACGCCGTAGCGTTTCCAGTCATCTTTGCTGCGGCTCTGGACGGCCTTTTTTCGCACGCCCATCAAAGATGTGGCCGTCTTCGCCAGGCGGTCTTTGGCTTCGGCCGGATAACTGTGGTGCGAGGGAATGACCCACAGGTCGTTCTCATCCTGCTTCACCGAGAATTCGGCCAGTCGTTTGCTTTGACTGTCGAAATCCTGAACGTCCAGCTCGGTGGCTTTTTCCACGTTGTCGAACTCGGGGAACAGTTCCTTCCCCACGTCCGAAAAACCTGACACGTCAGCAGGCAAAGTGGAGTACCACGCGGCTGCGGCAAACAGTGCAGAAACACCTGCGGTGGCCAGAAAAGTGAGAGTGCGGCTCAACGGATTCATATCAGGACCTGTTTTCGAATCGCTGTGTTGGAAACGAAGGATCTGAGTCTTGAGTGTCTGGAAACAAAGTTGGCTTCATCATGGCGGGGAGCAGCCTGATGATGAGGAGAATCAGCGGCGTCGGTCGACGGCGATCGACTGTCTTTCTGAGAGATTGCTCAGCCCCAGAAACAGCAGTCCGAAGCAGATCGGCAAAATGGCGGATGCCAGGTAGGCCAGAATACGGGTTTGGTTTTCCAGCCTGCGGATCTTCCGCTGCATCGTCAGGGCCGCTTTGCGGATGCTGGAATCCTTCTCCTGTTCCAGCACGCGTTCTTCGGCATCGAGTTCCTGATTCAGCTGTTCTTCTTTTTGTCGCAGCAACTGCTCCTTGCTGCGATTATCGATGTCTGTGCGTTTGGTGATGTCATCCACTTCCGCCTGCAGCTCTTTGCGAGCGGCATCCAGTTTTTCCGTCATCTTCTCATCCGCTTCTGTCTCTACCTTGTTCAGTTCTTCTCGGAAGCGGCTCTTCTCTCGCTCGATGGTGGTGAGAGTTCGCAGACTGGATCTTCGCGATCGCAGGGCGATGAATGTGTCCACGGCGGCGAGGCGATCGACGGCATTCAGAATGAATGAGACGTTGTCGAACGCCAGATCCAGATTGCCGCGACTGCGTTCCAGAAAGAACCAGTCGCTGATCATGTCGATGTCCGTCACGAACACGACATTCGTTGGCTTGTCTTCGTTGATCACATGGCAGGCGAGAATATGAGAGTACTCGTCGTCTTTGCGGAGTGGGCTGGGGTTAATCTGCGCCACGGGAGACATGGTCATCGGATTGAATGTGTTGCGAACAACCTGTTCCCATTGCAGACGACCGGAACTGGCGCTGGTCTGCAGCAGCGGCGTGAACGTGTCGCTGCCTTTGGGACCCACTACAGAACCGGGAAACAGACACACAATGTCCTGCAGGCCTTTGGTGATGGCTACGTCGCGGTTAAACGCCTCTTTGCGATTACCGGCGCGGGACACAAACACATATTCCGGTGGCAGCGTCTGAAACTGCGGGTGAGGATTGGATGTGTCGTACACCACTTCGCCGTTGTCCCACTGGATGCCCATGCGTCGCAGCAGTGACGTCAGTTCCCCGTTTTCTGCCTTGGGCTCAGGCTGCTGACGCTGGCCGAACATACCGCCGCCACCGCCACCGGGCTTCGCCAGTTTGGGGGCCATCGACAGACCAAACTGCGTCTGTGAGAAAATCGGACACGGGTCCTCAAACACGAGTACCGGTCTCCCGGCTTCCACATATTCCATGAAGTTATTCATCTGCGGGTCCGTCAGCGATGACGGCATCACGGCCAGCAGGACGTCGAAGTCTTCCTTCTCGTCGCTTTCGCTGTCTCCATCCTGCTCGGCATCCGCCGTGCTTTCGACGAGGATCTTTCGCGCCGGATCGACGCTGATGACTTTGTACTGCTTTTTCAGTTCCTGGACGAGTTCCCAGTCGCGGCCGCGGCCATCGCCGGAGATGACTCCTGCGTCCGTCTGCAGCACGCCGATGGTCAGGCGATTGTCCTGGGAGACAGTTCGCACAGAACGCGTCAGCTCATATTCAATCGGCAGGCCTTTGCCAAAGAACGGAATTTCCACGTCGTCCGTATCGCTCAGGACGACGGCTCCCAGGAAGATCTCGGCCTCTTCAAATTTGCCGTCCTGCTCGTACTGTAACCGCACGGGATCCACTCCCAGAGCCCGCGCCTCTTCTGCTTCCACACTGAACGGCTCGACGTTGACAATTCGGACTTCGATATTGGCACCGCCCCGCAGATCGAACTCCCGCAGCAGTCCCAGCAGGCGGCGGCGCGTGTCGTTGTATTCGCCCGGCACTTCCGGACTGATGAAGGCCTGAATGGTGACCTTGCGATCGCCAATCTCGTCAATGGTCTGATAGGTGGCATCCGACAAAGAGAACAGTTTTTCGGACGTCAAATCGGCTCGCAGCGGAAAAATGCCGGAGATCACCAGCAGACTGACGAACGCGACTGTCAGACTGACTGTGCGGGCCGCGTAATGCAGCCACATTGATCCGGCTTCGGAGGCCTGCCAGCGACGCCGTGAGATGACGATCAGATTCAGATACAGCATCAGCGCCGTGAGCATCACAAAGTAGGCGATGTTGGACAGTGGAATCACGCCCACGCCAAAATCCTTGAGCTGTTCCTGCAGGCTCAGTTTCTCCACAGCGGTGCGGAACTCGTACATGGAGCTGACCACGCCGAATTGAGCCAGTACCCATTCCAGGGCGGACGACACTGTCCCGATGAAGACAGGCACACAGCAAAAGACAACGCCCAGCACAAAAGCCACCGTCGCACTGCTGGTCAGCGCTGAGGCAAACATGCCCACCGCCAGCAGGGCGGCCCCGGAGTACCAGTAACCGCAGTAGCTGCCAAGCAGCAGCCCCAGATCCGGCGAACCGAGGTACTTGAGTGTGACCACGTTGATCAGTGAAAACAAAAGAGCGACCGTATAGACGCCCAGGACGGCAAAGTACTTGCCAATCAGCACTTCCACATCTGAGGCGGGCAGCGTGAACAGCAGTTCGTCGGTTCCCAGCTTCTTTTCATCGGCCCACACCGTCATGGTAATGGCGGGAATCAGAAACAGCAGCAGCAGCGGAAACTGCTGGCTGAGCTGATCCAGATTGGCCTGATTGTCGGCAAAGAACTGGGTGTTGAACGCCATCACAGACGCCGCCACACAGAAGACGACAATAAACAGATAGCCCAGCACGCTGGAAAAGTAGCTGCTGAAGTTGCGTTTGGTGACAGCCAGAATCACGTGAGTGCGGATCATGGTGTTATCACGCCCTGAAATCGGGAATTGGAGAAAGTGGGTTTGCACAGGGGGCGACTCGTCAGGACCAAAGTCATCAGACGAGCCAAGTGATGGGGAGTTCGATCAGGACCGTCCGGACGTGAGTGTCCGAAACTTGTCTTCCATGGCGACTTCGCTGTCGCCCAGGTCCGATGTCGGACCATCGAAGACCAGACGGCCGCTGTTGATCATGACCACCCGACTGCACACGGCACGCACTTCCTGCAGAATGTGCGTCGAAAGCAGGATGGTTTTGGTCCGTGACAATTCACTGATCAGTTCCCGCACGCCCTGCACCTGGTTGGGGTCCAGGCCGCTGGTGGGTTCGTCGAGGATCAGCACATCCGGATCGTGCAGCAGCGAGTTGGCCATGCCCACACGCTGCCGAAACCCGCGCGAGAGTTTGGCAATCGGCTTGCGCCAGACTTCTCCCAGCGAGCATTTGTCAGCCACGAAGGCCAGTCGTTCCCGCAGGCTGGAACCCGACAGACCTCGGACCCGTCCGGCGTACTGCAGCATGCCTTCCGGCGTCATTTCAGAATACAGCGGCCCGTTTTCCGGAAGATAACCCAGGCGTTCGCTGGCCGCGATGCGATCGGTCGACACATTGCAGCCTGCCAGGAATGCTTCCCCCTCGCTGGGGGCAAGAAATCCGGTCAGCATTTTCATCGTCGTGCTTTTGCCAGCGCCGTTGGGCCCCAGAAACGCACACACCTGTCCGCGGGGGACGGTGAAGGAAACGTCTCTTGTGGCGGCAAAATCGCCGTAATATTTGCTCAGCCCGCGGGCTTCAATCATCACATCCGAGGACGTGGCCGACGCTTCGTCGGCTGGCCTCAATTCTGCGGTCGAAGTCATGGAAGAACTTTCGAACTCTGGAGATGGGTTTGGTGTCGGGTGTGGTGTCGAAGGATTGAGCTGTTGAGGAAACAGCCAGGTGTCGACGCAGGTGGGGGATTCGGCCGCTGCCGCAGCAACGGTGCAGAATCCTCTGCCGATTTGACAGAGAACCCCACAATCTACCGGAGCGGCAAATGCCATTCCAATCGATGGCCACACTTTTGGGCCAAATATTTGGGCGAGTGCGTTGCCGGTACGCTCGCCTTCCGGTCAGAAAAATCGAGAATCCCCGCTGCTGATCAGCAATTCCCCCAACCGCCGCAAAAACGGCAGGGTATCCGCGCCGGACGATTTGCCTCGTCAGGACGGCCGACTTTGCCCGGAGAATTTCCCATGCCCCAACTGGGTGTCAACATCGACCACGTCGCGACCGTTCGGCAGGCTCGCCTTACCAACGAGCCGGATCCCGTGCATGCTGCCGTCCTGGCAGAATTGGGGGGCGCTGACGGCATCACCGTCCACTTGCGGGAAGATCGACGGCACATTCAGGAACGAGATGTGCGTCTGCTGCGTCAGATGATCCGCATCAGTCTCAATCTGGAAATGGCGGTGGATCAGCAGATCACGGAATTCGCCCTGGAAGTCGGGCCTGATCAGGCCACGCTGGTGCCGGAAAAACGGGAAGAACTGACAACAGAAGGGGGCCTTGATGTGATCGGGCAGCACGATCGCGTGGCCGCCTGTGTGAAGCAGCTCAAACAGGCGGGCATCGGAGTGAGCCTGTTCATCGATCCCGAGGCCGATCAGGTTCGCGCGTCGGCTGATCTGGGGGTGGACGCCGTGGAACTGCACACCGGCGCCTATGCGGATGCTCCGTCCGCCGCCGAAGCCCAGGCAGAACTGGGGCGGATCCGGGCGGCCAGCGAACTGTCTGTCGGCTGCGGTCTGGTGCTCAACATGGGGCACGGACTGACCTACCGAAATGTCTGTCCGATCGCCCAAATCGCGGGCGTGCACGAACTGAATATTGGCCACAGCATCATGAGCCACGCCATGATGGTCGGCATGGAACGGGCTGTGCGGGAAATGAAAGAACTGATCAACTCCTGACGGTCCACGTTCCCTGCCTCGTTCCTCAGCCCCGGATTTCACCATGACTATTTTCATTCGTTTGCTCGTCATGTTTGTGCTGGTCAACAGTGCCGGCCCTACCCACGCGGCCGAACCAGCGTCTGGACCGACGGCCGACGTGATGGGCGACTGGGACATGCGCATTGCGTGTCCCGGTGGCGACATTCGGTTTGGGCTGCAGCTGCAGCAGGCCATTTCCACATCTCCCACGGCAACCGTGTCGTGGAACGCTTTTCTGGTGAACGGTGTTGAGCGGATCGCGGTGCCGCAGGTGTCTGTGAACGAAGACGTGATCACGCTGAACATTACGCATTACGACTCAGTTGTAACGCTTCGGCGGCAACCTGATGCGACCGACGCGCTGGTTGGTCAGTGGAAGAAGCGGCGCGGAGCAGACGAATGGCAGCAGATGACCGTTCACGCCCGTCGACCTGAAACCGCACAACAAACGGCGACTGCCGCCAGTCAGCCGTTTCTGGGTCGGTGGAGTGTGAAGTTTGAAAAAAGTGACGACCTGGCCGTCGCCGTTTTCCGACATGTAGACGACCACGTGGAAGGCACGTTTCTGACGACCACGGGAGACTATCGATTTCTGAGCGGTGATGTTCGTGACGGTGTACTGCGGCTGTCCTGCTTTGACGGTGGACACGCCTTCTTGTTTCACGCTCGCCAAAGTGACGATGGCAGGCTGCAGGGAGATTTCTGGTCGGCCAGCACATGGCACGAACGCTGGACGGCCACCGCGGATGCGCAGGCAAAACTGCCGGACAGCTTTGAACAGACCGTGGCAGTCGCAGGCGTGGATGCGGACGCCCTGAAGTTTCCCGGTCTGGATGGCGTCGCTCGATCCATCAACGATCCGCAGTTCGCCGGCAAGGCTCGTATCATTTACGTGTTTGGCAGCTGGTGCCCCAATTGCCACGACGCGGCCGCCTACTTTTCACAGCTGCAAACTCGTTTCGGTGACCAGGGGCTGTCGATCCTCGGGCTGGCGTTCGAGCTGACGGGCGATTTTGAGCGGGATCGTCAGCAGGTTCAGCGTTATGCGAAACGCCACAGGACGGGCTATCCAATTTTGATCGCCGGTTTGTCTGACAAGGCCAAGGCGTCAAAGCGACTGCCGATTCTCGATCGAGTGCGGTCTTATCCGACGACCATTTTTCTGGATCGTGACAACCACATTCGTGCCGTCCACACAGGATTCTCGGGGCCGGCGACCGGCGGTGAATATGACCGCCTGCGGGAACGCTTTGAGCTGCTGATCACAGAATTGCTGGAAGACTGATCCGCCCGGAAGAGGGCCGGAGCGAAGCGCGTGTTGCGGCGGTGATGCTTCCGTGGACGGGCTGCGGCGGATGGGCTGACGCTGACGCCGTCCTACTGCGTGACCCTTTGCGGCTGCACGTAAAACTCGCTCAGCAGGCTGCCATCACCGGCGTTCCAAAGACGCACCTGACCGTCGTAGCTGCCGGTGACGAGCAGTTTCTGAGCGTCGTGAAAGTCCATCGCGTACACCCAGTCCCGATGTCCGCTGAAGTCCTGCAGCATGCTGCCGTCTGCGAGGCTGTGGCTTCGTGCCATGCGGTCGGCCGACGCCGTCAGCACCCGATTGTCCGACGTCACCAGTACGCGGAAGATGTCGCTGTCAAAGCCCTCAATGGTGCGAATGACTTTCCCGCTGGCAGCGTCAAATACGCGGGCCGTCTGATCGCTGCCCACGCTGACGACCTGCTGACCGTCGCGACTGAATGCCGCTGAATACACGGGCTGCGTGTGCGCGGCATTCCGGCTGATCAGGGTGAGTGACGCCGTCTCGAACACCCGCACAATCCCGTCACGACAGGCCGTCACAAGCGCTGCCCCGTCCGGCGACCAGTTAACGTCTGTGACCCAGTCGGCGTGCGGCGGCAGGCGGCGAGTGTGCATGGTGTCGGGGCTGACAAGACTCACTTCCCCGGCGGCCGTCGTCACCGCCAGCTCCTTCCCGGATGGCGAGAGGCTGACGGCAAGAATGGCGTCATTGCGACGCAGCAGTGTCCGCGCTGGAGAACCGTCATCCAGCGAAAACATTTTCACTTCGCCGTAGACTCCGGGGACGCTGGCAGCAGCCATCAGGAATTTTCCATCGGCGCTGAACGCCAGGTCGCTCACCAGTTCGGCCACATTGCCGATCCGCTGTTGCAGCCGCCCATCGCGGGCATTCCAGATCAGCAGTTCATTCTGCCCGGCTGTGGCCAGTTGACTGCCGTCCGGATGCATGGCCAGTGAAGTCACTGGCAAGGGCACGCGATAGCTGACGGGGGCTGCCGGCTGTGGTTTCTCGGGGACAACATCAAAAACGCTGGCCGTTCGATCCCGACCAGAGTCGTTGATCGCTCCATCGTCCAGCCAGCGACGCAGCAGTTCCTGCTGATCAGCCGTCAGGGGCTCCGCGTCTTTGGGCATGGCACCGGACGTCACCACCTGCCACAGCCGTGATGACTGGTGGCCTGTCGGATCGAGCAGCGGGCCCGACTTTCCACCGTGCAGCAGGCCCGCCAGGGAGTCGAGCCGCAAATCGCCGGCCGACGATTTGGTGTCGTGACAACTTACGCAGCGACCAGCCAGAATCGGAGCGATGTGCTGGGAATATGACACCAGGCGTCCTGCCTTTTTCAGGCCGTCGGCCGCCGCCGCTTCCCGCGTTTTGACTTCCTGCTCCAGTCTGACAATCTCGGCCTGCTGCTGTTTCAGGCTTTCGGCTCGGGATGGTTCCTGCTGTTTCAGTGTGTCCAGCTCGGCTTTGGCCGTGGTTTCCTTTTTTGTCAGTCGTCGCTGGTTGTTCTGCAGATCGGCAATCGCCAGCTGCAGTTCAAAATGAGCACGGCTGATGTCTGCCTGCTGTGTCTGCCGGCCAGCCATCGATGCCTGGGCGGTCTCCGCTTTTTTGATGGCCGCGGTGACAGCGCCGCGGGCCGTCTGTTCCCGCTGTTTGGCTTTCTCCACCGCCTGCCGGGCTTTAGCGACCAGCATTTCGACCCCGACAATGGACTGATCCAGTTCCCCGGTGACGGTTGCCGGATCCATGCCGGCGGCTTCCGCTGCACTGCGAATGGTCTGGCGTGTTTTGTTCAGTGCTGCGAGACTGGCGTCCGCTTTCTTCAGTGCTGCGACTGCCGTCGCCACCTGTCGGGAATCAGCATCCAGTTCCTGCTGTGGCGTTTCCAATTCGCCTTTGGCCGCCTTCCACTGCTGCTGAGCGACAGCGAGTGCCTGACCAGCCTGCTCCAGTTGCTCGCGCGCCTGCTTCAGTTCCTGCAGCCGCGACTGCACACTCTTTTCACTGTCCGCTCGTTCTTTGGCCATCGTCACCAGCGACTGCTGCAACTGCTGCATCCGCTCGGTTGCCTTTTGCTGGTCAGTGACGATTTCCTGTTTGCGGGCGATCGCTTTGTCCAGGTCCGCCTGAGCCGTCTTGAGTTCGGCAACCAGTTTGTCGGCCCGTTGATGTCGCTTCAGAGACTCACGCAGTTCGGCAAGCATCTTTCCCCGTGTTTCGATCTCCCTGCCAGCCTGCTCGAACGCTTTGCGATCGGCTTCCACCTGAGCTTTGGCCTTTTCCAGCTGCTGCTGCAGCTTTTCCACCTGCTGCTGAGCGATGTCCATCGACGCTTCTTTGAGAGCGGCCGTGCGTCGTGCCGTCTTGTGTTCCGCGTCCGCACGCTGGAGCTTCTTAAGCACAGAGGCGGTATCCGTGTCGGCGATGACTGGTGAGACCGTTGCCAGCAGGACAGCAATCGACAGGCAATGCGTCAGGCGTGGACAAGTCAAAAGACGAAGCGAATGGCGGTGAGGGCGCGAGGTCATAGCAAACTCCGCGAGGCAGGATGGTGGGTGCCCCGGACCTGAGTGCGGGCAGGAAAGCTGAGAGCTGAGAGCTGTTCGCAACCTGTCGACGCTGCGGTGCCGCGTCGGATTCCTTCCATGATCGGGCAGGTTTGCGAAGGTCCCCCAGACATTACCATCCATCAGCATTCGCGGGCTGTCAAGCTTCCCGTAATCCTCCAGGTCTTTGGGTTTGCCCGAGGATTGCGGCCCGGCGAATGCGAGATGCGTACAGTCTCCGAAATCCGCGCAGTCAGAAAGCCCGGCACGATGTTCATCGAACCGGGCTTCGGTGGATTTCTTCCGGGATACCGACAGTTTTACTCAAGCGGATGGTACGAATGACCACTCCGCGAGTGGGGTGTCCGCGTAGCCTGCCGGTGTTGGCATGGCCAGCGTCACACGGCTGATCGCCTACTTGCGGTGTCGGATCTTGGCTCGCATACGTCGTTTTTTGCGGCCCACTTTACGACGTCCCTTACCTGTTTTCTTCGTTCCCATTCTGATTCCTACTCCACAAGGCGGACGATCCGCCAGCTGAATTGAGCATTTGCTCAGTGAATGTGAGCCCAGCCGCCGTGAGTCGGAGTTCAGCAGCGGGCAGAATACCCGGCGATTCGATCATACAGTCATACGATCATCCCGTCGCCGGGTGCCGAGGGCGAACCGCGGAGGATAGCAACACCGTGATGGTGCAGCAAATGCGGTTGTCCGATGTGTGCAAAGTATCGGGGAAATTCCCGCGATTCTGAAGCCGGATCGCCCTTAAAACACGGTGTTTGGTGATCCAGAGAGCCCCGCCAGGCAAGGTCGAACGACGGATCACAGGTCACCTCACTTTGACCGACCGCGTTTTGAGGACTTCGATTTGCGGCCCGATTTGGCCGCTCCTTTGCCGCCGGAGCGAGCTGTTGTGCGGCCGGACGTCCTCGCGGATGAGTCTGCGGACGATTTGCCGCGGGATTTGCCTTTTGCTTTGCCCTTCCCGCGGCCCGGTTTTCCGCTGGACGTGGCCCCGGATTTGCCACGTTTGCTCGAACGCGACTTGTGTTTGCCTGATTTCCCGGCATCCGACCGCGGAGCCGGCTTCCCCACAACCCGAAAATCAAGCTGGCGACGATCGACATCCACGTTCACGATGACAACCCGGATCTGATCACCGAGACGATATTCGCCTCCTGTCCGTTCTCCGGTCAGCGATTTCGAAGGCGCGTGGTAACTGTAGAAGTCATCTGTCAGCGAACTGATGTGCACCAGCCCTTCGGCCGGGACTTCCGAGGCCTGACAGAAAATCCCAAAGCTCTCGACGCCCGTGATGAATGCGTCCAGTTCGTCGCCCACACGATCTTCCAGATACCGCAGCAGCTTAATCCGCTTCAGTTCACGTTCGGCCTTCTCGGCCCGGCGTTCTGTCGTGGAGCAGTTTTTCCCGAGCTGAAGCAGTTCATTCATGCTGCCCGTCTTCGGCTTTTTGCCGGCCGCCAGATCGCCAATCAGGCGATGCACCAGCAGGTCCGGGTAGCGGCGAATGGGGCTGGTGAAGTGGCAGTAGTGCTCTTCATTCAACGCAAAATGGGCGAACTCCTCAGGACTGTATTCCGCCTGTTTCATGGTCCGCAGCAGGGCAAAATTGATCGCCCGTTCTTCCGGCTTACCGGCGACGTCGTTGATGAGTGTCTGAATCTCCGCCCGGGACTGATATCGTTCCAGGTCATACCCCAGCCCACTGACAAAGTCCTGGAAACTTTTCAGCCGCAATTCATCCGGAGTGCCGTGCACGCGCCGCAAAAACGGAATGTCGCGGGCTGTCAGCGTCTCTGCCACGGCAATGTTGGCCGCCAGCATAAACTCCTCGATGATTTCGTGACTTTCATCGTGATGACGTTCGTGGGCGCCCGTCACGTTGCCGTCGTCATCAAAATCGATTTCCACTTCCGGCACGCCCATCTGCAGAGCGCCATTTTTGAAGCGACGTTTTCTCAGCATCATGGCCAGCTTGTGCATCTTGAGCAGCAGCTGAACCACTTTGGCCGACACTTTGCCTTTGACAGACTGCGGGTCGTTGACGATTGGCATCACCTGTTCGTAGGCAAACCGCCGCGTGACTTTGATCACCGAGTTGGCCACTTCCGAACCCACCACCGCACCGTTTTCATCAAACTCAATGAAGCAGCTTTTGGTGTAACGAACTTTTCCTTCCTGCAGGCTGGCCAGACCATTGCTGATCACTTCGGGCAGCATGGGGATCACGTGCCGCGGCAGGTAAACACTGGTGCCCCGCTCCACGGCTGAACGATCGAGCGCTCCGCCGACCGGCACAAAGTGGGCCACGTCAGCGATATGCACACCCAGCTGCCAGTGACCGCGTTTGTCGCGCCGCAGTGAAATGGCGTCATCAAAGTCACGCGCCGTCGCCGGGTCGATTGTGACGATGGTCTCTTTGGTCAGGTCCAGTCGATCGCCAAAGTCAGATTCGTCAAACAGTTCTGCCTGGCGGCGTGCATCGTCGAGCACGTCTTCGCTGAAATCATGCGGCACACCCAGACTGTGGACGACCGTCATGGTGTCAACACCCGGGTCACCGCGATGCCCGAGGACTTCGGTCAGCACCGCTTCTCCGACGCGATTGGCGGACGGAAATCGCAGCATCTCGATGACCACTTTGTCATCGGGCATGGCGCCTTTCGCCCCGGGGTCACCCACATGGATGTCCGAGTTAAACGTGGTGCCGTCCACTCGCACGAACCCCTGGCCGTGGGCTTCCAGATAGGTGCCCACAAACACGTTCCGCGCCCGTTCCAGAATCTTTTCAACCTGGCCGCATCGCTGGCCCCCACTGCGGCGGCGGGATATGAGTCGCACGAGCACTTCGTCGCCGGTCTGAGCGTCTTTGATGTCCCGCGCCGAGACATACACGTCCGGGTTGTCCAGGCCGGCCACTTTTTCTGTGGGGATCACAAAGGCGGCGCCGCTGGCGATCTTCTTTACGGTGCCGGAAACGAAACCGGCTGCCGTCTTTAATCGCAGCCGTCCCTTTTTGCCTTCGCGAATGCGTCCCTGATCGACGAGCGTGCCAATCGTTGACCGGAAGGTCTTCATGTTTCTTTTGGTGATGCCCAGTTTTTTGGACAGGGTTCCGCTGTCAATCGGGCGATAACCCGGCTCTGACAGAAACTCAATGATCTGATTTTCAATTTTACTCAAGAGTGTCTTCCATGCAGGCCGGCGGTCTCCGGGACCGCGTTACATAAATCGTGTTCAATCGTGTGTTCAGAGGAGAACGCCACCGATCCTTCTGAGTGATCGGCTCACGAAGTCAGATTCCGGCCTGCAGAATTGCTCTCGTGATGACTGTCAGGACGGCTTTTTGCTGTAGCCCTTAAACAGCTTGCGTTCCATGCGCGGACTGTACGGAGTCCACGGAGAATCTTTGTTGAGGTCGTCTTCTATGGTTCGCACGAACTCGTGCAGCTTGGCATCGATGTTGTCGATGTAGTGCAGCACGATGGCTTCCGGCGTCATTGGCACGCGCGGGCTGCCGAATTCGAGTGTGCCGTGGTGGCTGAGGATCATGTGTTTCAGACGCAGCACGTCTTCCTGATCGATTTCCTGACCGCCCAGCTCAGCGCGGGCCATCATGATCTTTTCATTCAGGATCTCAACGGCGATATTCATGTGGCCCAGCAGCTGGCCCTCATCGGTGTATGCCAGAGCCGGATCCCATGACAGTTCGCGGACCTTGCCCAGATCGTGCAGCAGCACGCCGAGCAGCATCAGGTCTCGATTGAGGGCCGGATAATGGTCGCACAGTCGATCGGCGACTTCCGCCATGCTGACAACGTGTTCGATCAGCCCGCCCTGATAAGCGTGGTGAGCCTTGATGCCCGCCGGGGCGGCACACAGGCTGTCCACCAATGCCCTGTCAGACAGGAAGCAGCCACCCAGGGTTCGCAGTTTTTCACATTTGATGGACTGCAGCAGTTCCGTCAGGCGATTCAGCAGTGGCTCGACGTTGGCCTGTGGCTGCAGATTGAAGTCCTCTGGATCGAGACCCCCTTCACCGGCCACATCAATGTAATTGATGATCATCTGCAGGCCGCCCTGATACAGTTGCACCTTGCCCTTCACCTTGACCAGATCGCCGGCGGAGATGTGATCCAGACGTGACTCGACCACGTTCCACATCAAACCACTGATGACTCCCGTCTTGTCCCGCAGCGTGGCCAGCAGGTACGTGTCCGCGTTGCGGTTGGCTCGCAGCTGCTTGTCGGCCAGCAGGAACACTTCGTTTACGTTGTCTCCGTCTGCGAGGTCTTTAACAAAAGTGCGGGCCATTCGAAGCTTTCACGGGGCTGTACTGCAGTGATGAGAAGCGCTCACCGGCAGCAGGTCTGCGGTGGGGCGCCCGCGCAGTCTACGCACTGCTGTGTCCGGAACCAACCCTCACAGCCGCGGCAAATTCCTGCAGCGAAAAGGTTTACGGTGGACCATCCCCTACTGAGTGACGCCCGGCGACACCCTTCACAGGCAGTGGGCGATGGTCCGTCGACTCGCGCTGTGGCCCGTGGTGGACGCAGTTCGCGCGGCGGAACTGCCGACCCGCTGCTGATCGTTGCTCAGACGCCGAATCACCGGCGGCCGCCCCGCGGGCTGGCGATCAGTCATGGCCCGTTTTTCAGTTGGTTCCGCCCAGCTGCAGTGGCACGAACACGGGCTGAGGAGCCGGAGGTGGATCGCCGGAATCCGGATCGAGGTGTTCTGCCGGTGTTGGCCCTTCGTCGCGAGCGAGGATCGTCTCGATGAAGAACTGCAGCAAAGACCGCAGACGTTCGTCCTCGACCTCGGCCACCAGCGCTTCGGCACGTTCCTGTGATCGCTGCACGAGAGTCTCGGCTTTGTCAAAAACGTCACAGCTTTCGAAGATCATCCGCAGGCGATCAATGCGGGCTTCTTCGCTGAGGTGATTCAGCTCTCCGGACAGCAACTGCTGCAGTTCCTGGCGGCGCTCGGCGGTGGCATCTTTGAGAGCCAGCGCGAGCATGACGGTTGGTCGCAGAGCGAGGGCATCCTGTCCACGCTTCATCTTGTTGTCGTGGTCGCCCAGCCAGTCTTTCAGGTCGTTGAGTATCTGAAACGCCACACCCACGTGACGACAGAAATTGGAGACCACATCGCTGTGGGCCAGTTCGTGACCCGCCAGGCGCAGGCCGCTGTACAGGGCCGCTTCAAACGCGGGGGATGTCTTCAGACTGTAAATCTGCAGAGCGTCCAGCGGTGTGATGTTCCAGTCCGGGTTTTGCTGCCATGACATTTCCGCCCCCTGACCATCGCACAGTCGAATGTGGGCGGTGGACATGCTGTCGGCAATGTCGATGGAGGCAACCGGATCCAGATCTCGCGTGCCGTGAATGAGCCGATATCCGAGGCCGATCAGGTGGTCGCCGATATTGATCGCCTGTCCGGTGCCGTGTTCGCGGTGCAGTGTGTCCCGGCCGTAACGGAATTCATCGTTGTCCTGGATGTCATCGTGTACCAGGGACGCCTTGTGGAATGCTTCGATGGCCATGGCCACTCGCGCCACGCTGTCCGGAATTTCGGGTGTGGGATCGCCGGCGGTCAGGATTTCGTGACCGGACGCCGCGTGCCAGGTGGCCAGTGTGATGAACGGCCGGAACCGCTTGCCGCCGTTTGCCAGCCAGTCGTAAGACGCCTTCTCAGTGAAGGCGACAGGGCTGCTGGCGCGCTCAGCATCTTTGGTGCGTATCCGTGGCAGCAGTCGTTCGAAGTCGTTTTCAAAAATCTGTGACGAAGCCCGCATCAGCGGCACATAACTGGCGGTCGGTTTTTCCGGCAGTGGCTCATATTTGTCGAGCACATCCCACACCCACGACTCATCCAGCGTGGTGTTCATGCAGTCGCCCGAGTGCAGTGGCACCGCGTAAGACGGCACACCGGCAATCAGGACTTTGTCAATGGCTTTTTCCAGGACGTTCAGGCAGGCCACACCCAAAATGCCGTCAATGTAGCCGGACACGATAATCTTCAGCACGACGGGCGAGCCTTCGGCCACCAGCACTTTGTATCCCAGTTTTTCCGCGCGGACCTTGTAATCAGCGATCGAACAGGCGCCACAGCGCTCGCAGTCCAGGCCAAATTCGGAATACTCAGCCGGGCAGCCTTCCGCGTGTTTCAGGCAGTGCGGCAGCAGCAGCATGCGGCGTTCAAAGGGGATGGCCAGAAACTGCTGCTTCCAGAAGAAGTTGCCGATCATCACCATCGCAAAGCCGAGGAATTTCTCCGGCAATGACATCTGATCGAGCAGGGTGCGACCGTGTTTTTCCAGCTCGTTTTTATTCAGTGCGCGCGATTTGTCCAGGCCCCTGGCGTACTCCTCCGCCGCCACCTTCACGGCCTCTCGCTGCTCAAGCGTATCGGGGACCAGCTTCAGGTGACTGGTACTGCGTCGCTTGCCCTTACGTCGAACCGGACGTGGATCGTCTTCGGTTTCGATCGGGTCAGGCAGGTTGGATTCTTCGGGTGGGGCTGATTCTGAAACAGGAACAGACACACGGGACTCCAGGAGGGATTCGTGGGAGGGTCAGGATGGAACAGTCGGCTCAACGGACAACCCCGTCGGGGCCGCAATGTGTTGAACCTTTTGCGAAGGATGGCTGGAACGGTCGTGTTTCAGTGTTTCCCTGTGAACAGCGCCGTTGTCACTCGCTAACCGCCTGTTTCCTTTGATTGTAGCGCCCGGCGAAGGCCCGCCACACAAAAAATGATGGGATACAGCTTTTCAAAATACCAGAGTTTGGCGAAATAGAAACCGATTGGAGACGGTTCTGTGTGCGTTCCGTGCTGAACGCGGTCGGACAGCCAGCGAACCCCGCCGGCGACCGCCGCAGTGACGGCCTGCCCGTCAAATCCCGCCAGAGCCTCCACCGCCAGTCCAGTCTCTTCAACCGAACCGGTCAGCCCCTGCCGTGCCGACCAGCTGCCGTCCGAATTCTGCTGCTCAATGAGCCAGTCGCATGCCCGCGTTGCCGCCTCGGTTTGCCGATGTCCGCACTCTTTGAGGGCCAGCAGCACTTTGGCGGTGCCATACAAAGGGTTTTCGTCGTTTGTGTTAAACTGGTTACCAAACCACAAGGGCAGCCAGCTGCCGTCTTCCGCCTGATGGATCTGCAGATAGCGAAAACCGCGGTTCAACGCGATTTCTGCCCGCGTGGACAGGCTGTCGGGGACGTCCGCCACTCGGGCCTGCCACATCACGAGGGCCCGCATCACGTGGGCTGTCAGGTCGTTACTGCTGCGATCAAATGGCAGCGTGCCCCAGCCGCGGCAGAATGTTGGCCAGCCGCCGTCGCGGTTCTGCAGGTTCAGCAGCCAGGTGGCTGCGCTGTTCAGCGACTCCACTTCTTCTGGGCGGAAGGAATCCTGCGGTGCCCGCAGATTCATGACGGCCAGCATCGCGCCTGGCGTGTCATCAGAGTCCGGTACTCCCCCCGGCTGATCTATCCACGACCAGCCACCCGGCGGAGAATTTGTGTAGGGATGGACGTCTTTATACTGTTGTTTCAGCAGCCAGCCGCGAATGTGCTCTGCGTCCTGTTCAGACAGATAATCGCGGATCCCCATAGTTGTCGTGTTGTGTGCGTCGCCGGCCAGGGCATTGACACTCAGCGTGGTGACCCAGGTGGTCAAACTGGTGTCGATTGGCCAGCTGCCGTCCGGTCGCACTGAGGCTTCAATAAACTGCAGACAGCGATGGATCACTGGCGAATTGCGATAGCCACAACCCAGCAGACTCATGCACACGAAGCTGGTGAGCGGTGTGGCTTCCAGAAAACCGCCGTTCTCCGGCTGAATCGACTCCAGCACTTTTAGTGATCGTTTGATGGCCCCTCGGCGAATCCACCGCACCAACGGATTCCAGTGGCCCCGCTTATGAAAGATGACCTGGCCGATGGCAATCAGCGCCGGCAGCGCGTAACTGACGACCGGCATTCGCACTGCCGCGTAAAAGCGGGCCGGCACGCACGACAGTTCAAACGGCAGAGGAATCACACGCTTCCAGTCCACGATCCCGGCCAGCGCGCAATGCGTGAGAATGGGAACAGAGAACGTATGATCTTTGCCATAGCGTTTGATGACCGCATCCACGCCGCCGGCAGCGTCCACATATTGCTGACAGGTCGTCACCGCTTTTTCGTGGACCGCCTGCTGCCCTGTCCGATGAAACACGGCCAGCACGAGCATTGATGTGGAAATGTTGCTGACGCTCAGGACCGTATCGCCCCAGCCGCCGTCTTTATTCTGATGGTCCACCAGCCACTGGATGCCACCTGTAATCAGCTGCTGGTAGCTCTGATGCTGATCGGCAAACTCATCAGATTCCGTAGCCAGCTGCAGGGCCATCACGGCCGTGGCGGTCGACAGTGCCGATGTGGACAATTCGCCCTGCCACCAGCCTGCAGGCAGGCGCTCGCCAAGCAGCGTGGAGGCGGATGACGCCAGGGCCTCGCGGGCATCCATGGGGGAGACAGTCGACATACGGGCACAGATCTCGGGAAGGAGGCCAGGCCGCTGCGGGCATCTGGCGACGTAAACAAGGGTGGGGAGGGCGAGGGCGGGGCAGCAACAAGTCTGCGCAGGCCTGCTGTGCATCATAGGCATCGATTGCCAAAAAAAAGCAACCGCCGCCTCCCAGCGAGCAAAAGCCGGCACAATCCCCTTCTTCCTGTTGGGGTTCCGCTGTGCTGGCCCGTCTGGCCGCCAGCGCAAGGCGGTGACGGGCTGGTACGATGACTTGCCTGACGCCTGTTTGATATCGCAGGAAAACTGACGGCGCAAAAAAAGACGCTTCCGGCGGGAAGCGTCCTCGTTGCTGTTTCGGGCCAGCAGGTGTCAGCCGCCGACCAGAATCTTCTGGAATTCGCGGAACGCCTCCTTTTGCCCCTCCTTAAAGTGATGGGGCTGCCCGGTCAGCTTGACGACCGCCTTTGCCGCGTTGTAGTGCCGTTTGGCGGTCGGGTCCGACTTGGCCGACTCCGCCAGCGACTGCATCAGGCCCTCTGCCGTGCTGCCGTAGTCTTCGTGGAACGTCTTCCATTTGGCTTTGTCGCCGGCCGCGAAGATCGGATAAACCTCGGCCACTTCCTTGAAAAACGTATCCGGATCGACACCAAACCCTGGAATCGGCAGCACGCCCGTGTATCCGCCGATGAGGATGATGGCTGCCAGCACACCGCCGCCGATCATGCCCAGCACTTTAGGCTCAGGCATTTCAAAGCTTTGACCGCCCTTGCTCTTTTTCGCTTTGGCTTTCGGCCTGGCTTTGGGCTTGGGAGGCGCTTTGAACGCGGGATGAGCGGCCTGCTGGCTGGCATAGTCGGGTGATCCCATGCCGTTCATTCCATTCATCCCGCCGCCGGCCCCGGCGCCGCCGGCCATCGCGCCCGCCGCCGTGCCAGCTCCCATTCCCATGTTGCCGGCCGCCATGCCAGGCTGGGCGCCGGCCGCCATCTGCGGATTGCCGGCATCGCCCGCTGCGGCGGCCGGTGCAGCAGGTGCTGCGGCAGCGGCCGTGCGTTCGTGCCGCACCTTGCCGTCTTCGGTAAAGACTTCCGCAAAAATCTCCGCCAGGAATTCGTCCTTCTTTTTCTTTTTTCGTCGACGCTTGCGACCGGCCGACGACTTGCCAGCGCTGCTTTTTCGGCTGGCCTTCTTTCGGGGTTTGCCGCTGCGTGACGATTTCTTTCCCGCCGTGGAATCTTCCACGTCCGCTTGCGTCGATGTGCCGGCGCTGGATTCCTCGACGGCCGTGCTCACCTGAGCGATGGACTCAACGGCAATCCACTCGCTCTCTCCGACTTTGATTTCGTCGCCTTTTGTGAGTGACCCGGTGCGGGCCATATCGACAATCTCATCATACGTCAGCGGGCCGAGCGTCATGCCCAGTGAACGCACGAGAAACTCTTCTTCCGGTTCCTCTTCCGGCTCGGGTTCTTCTTTGGGTTTGTGGCTGCTGACAAATTCGGGTTTGGGCGAGTCGTTGTCCCCAGCCACCACAAACGAATCGATATCCGGCAGGTCTTCGTCCGCGCCGTCCCCCCCGCTTTCGAGGTTGAAGTCATCGATGTTCAGTCCGGAGTTGCGGTCGTCCAGTTCGTCGTCCAGAGGGGCGATCCCCGGCTCGCCCACGGCGTCAATCTCATCCCGCAGACTGGAAACCGACACCCATTCCTGCATGGACTCCGACTTCACCTGAGAATCATCCGACAGTGAGCCATCACTAATCAGCGCACGCAGCTGGTCGATTTCCAAGGGGCCCTCGGTGGATCCCCCCTGCTCGTAATACCAAAGTTGACCCATCGGATTTGCCCGCTGATTCAATGGCTTGCTCAGGACTGGTGAATGCTTCTCCGCTGGTCGCGTTTTCATCCTAAATTGGGTGAAATCTCACGGATGTGAAGCTCGAATGAGTTTACGGTTTAGGTGGGAGGACGCCACCGCCAACTGAAAAATCCATGGTCAACTGTTCATGAAAAAACAGGTGGCGCCGGTTGGTTGAAAGTGGCCTGTCGGGACGGCCGGTCAAATTGAAACGGCAACGGCGGGCGGAGGGCCCGAAAACCCGTATTCCGCGCGGTCCACCGCAGGATATGGTCTGATTGCCCGCAGAACGTCCTCATAATCCCCATGGGCTAAACCACGCCATTTAGCGTGGGTCGCCAGCAATTTTGGAATTCGTCAGAAATCCTTGTAACGTTTTCCTGCCCTTTCCTGATCCTAGGGTGCCACCTTACCTGCGGACACGACATGTTTCCCATTACTCGCTGGACACTCATTCAACAGGTCAACGACGAAACGCGAAGCGATTCGCGTCTGGCCCTGGAAGAATTGTGCCAGCAGTATGCCCAGCCGGTCCTGGCCTTTGTGCAGCGTCGTGTTTCGTCACTGCAGGAAGCTGAAGACGTCACTCAGGAGTTTTTTGCCCAGTTGATCAACGGTCGGCTGCTGTCGCGTGCCGACCCCAACCGGGGCACTTTTCGCGCGTTTTTGCTGAGCGCCGTTCGCAATTTTATTGCGGACAGCAAAGACCGACAAAACGCGGTCAAACGCGGCGGACAGGTCCATCACGTATCGCTGGAACCTACCGGACAACTGGATGCCCGTGAGGTCACCGCCGAGCAGGTGTTTGAGCTGCAGTGGGTGCGGGCGACTCTCAGCGCGGCACTGCTGGAACTGGAACAGGAATACCGTGAAGCTGACAAGGCAGACATCTTTGAGGCCTTGAAAGGTGCGCTGGATGATTCGGCACAGGTGACAGCGCGGGACGCCGGTCGCGCCCTGAAGATGACAGAATCGGCCGTGCGTGTCTGCCTGCACCGAATGCGGAAGCGACTCGGGCAGCTGATTCGCCGGCACATTCAGAACACGGTGGAAAAAGCCGAACAGGTGGACGACGAAATTCGCAACCTTATGCAACTGCTGGAAGCCAACCGATGAGCAACTCGGCAACGGAAAAAACCAATCTGGTGGACAATCTCGATCAGCTCTCCCTGCTGAATCTGGCCGCCAACGAACATTCCTCCGGCGATCCGGCGGCCTCGTTTTCGCTGCCCACATCGCAGGAACTGGAGGGCATGTTTCCCGATCTGCAGATTCGGGAGATGGTGGGCTCCGGTGGCATGGGGTGCGTTTTTCGGGCGACGCAAACGCGGCTGGAGCGCGATGTCGCTTTGAAACTGCTGCCCCGGGAACTGGGCACCGACGACATGTTTGCCGAACGCTTCGCCCGCGAAGCCCGCGCCATGGCTCGGCTCAACCACCCCAACATTGTGTCAATCCATGACTTCGGCAAAAAGCAGGATCTGCACTATCTGATGATGGAGTACATGGACGGCATGAGCCTGCGGGAACTGCTGGACGCGGGCCCGGTGCCCGTGTCCGACGTACTGCGGATCTTTGAACAGGTCTGTCAGGCCCTGGCCTACGCCCATGCCGAAGGCGTCGTGCACCGCGACATCAAGCCCGAGAACATTCTGTTTAATCGCATGGGGCATGTGGCACTGGCCGATTTTGGTCTGGCCCGTCTGGCGACCGACTCGCAGGCGGCCGTTTCGCTGACCCAGACACGTCAGGCGATGGGCACCCTGAACTACATGGCTCCCGAACAGTGGGAAAATCCGAAGGCTGTCGATTTTCGAGCCGACATCTATTCGCTCGGCATTCTGCTGTACGAAATGCTGACCGGACGGATTCCTCGGGGCAGTTTTCCCCCGGCCTCCTCCCTGTCAGACGCCACACCGGAAATTGACGAAGCCATTCACCGGGCTCTGAAAATTGACGCCAGCGATCGGCATCAATCCGTGCAGAAGTTCTGTCAGGCTGTGGTGGCCTCCGGGGAGCAGACGCCCGCTCCCGCCGTGGGGTTTGACGAAAACGGCACCCTCACCAACTTTGTCAACGTGGGGGCCAACGTGCTGAAGGCCATCCCCGTGCCTCAGCCCCCGAAAACGGATCACATTCAGACCACGGCCATCTGGACGACCGGCGTGCTGGCGTTTCTGACGTGTCTGGTGTCCAACATCGTCTGGATCGACACCCCCGAACGATTTGTTTACGGCATCGACTGTCATGTGTTGATTAATCGCGTGCAGGTCCCCGTGTTTCTGCTGCCGGTTGCCGGTGGTGTGCTGTTTGCCCTGGCCATCCTCCGCAATCGCATCCATCCACTGAGAGCCGATTTCCTCTCGCTGGTCATCAGCGGGCTGGCGATCGCCCACTGTGCCTTCGCCTTTCACGACCTGTATCCCGACTACAAGGGTGTCGACACCGTGGGACGCACGCTGACGGTGGCTCCGTTTATCACGTTTGGACTGTTTTGCCTGCAGGCTCTGGAGACGCTGCTGCGAATCTGTTACCTCGCCCTGGTGCCGTTCCGTCGGGCCTACGACTACATCCGCAGTTACTGTGACAAAGAGGCGGAAAAAGAACGCAAAAAGAAAGAGCGAAAGCGTCGCGTCTGGCGGGCCCGCTGGCGATCGTTCGTCAGCGGCTGGCAGGATTTGACAGGCATCAAAGTGAAGGTCCAGAAAGAGGACGACTCCTCCAAACCGTGACGCTCAGATCTGAGGACAGGTCTGTCCGGATCGTGGCCGATCACCAACTCCCTCCGCCGCGGGCAGGTGATGCTGAAATCGGCGGGGCGTCGATTGGCTGCTGCTCTCCGCCGCGTGCCGGTGCTGCTGAAAACGGCGGGGCGTCGATTGGCTGCTGCTCTCCGCCGCGTGCCGGTACTGCTGAAAACAGCGGGGCGTCGATTGGCTGCTGCTCTCCGCCGCGTGCCGGTGCTGTTGAAAACGGCGGGGCGTCGATTGGCTGCTGCTCTCCGC
>JANSXP010000156.1 GCA_024742875.1 Planctomycetaceae bacterium
CACACCAGACCGTAGAGTGAGCGCGAAAAAGGTCGCGTTCCACCGTTAAGGATCATCTGAATTCTCCGCTCTAAAACTCCGCCACTGTTAATTGCACTGACAATGGCCGGCGGACGGATGGCCGGACGCACAAGTGTTTCCAGAGCATCAACCAGAGTCGATGCGTATTCCAAAGACGTCACCGACATTTGCCGGATCACCATTTCATCGCAACAGGCTTCTTCACTGATGCGCAGCTGCTTCTGCGCCCACCAGACCATGGGATTCCACCAAAACAGCGCTCGGGCTCCACATTCCAGCCACCGCACCAGGTAGTCACGTCGTCGCACATGGGCGAATTCATGAGCCAGCAGCAGATCGCGGCGCGACTCGGACAGTGATGTCACCAGTTGAACGGGAACGATCACGAGCACCTGCCGGCCCGCCCACCACACAAACGGAGACAGGCCTGCCGACGTCACAAGGACCTGCGGGGCACGTCGCATGCCCATTTGCCAGGCGACACAATCGGCCGCGTGGGTAAACTCAGCAGGCGCAGCTTTTGTGGTCTGACGCAGCAGCCGATGAAACCGAACGACACGGACAAGGGCTGTCAGCAGCATCAGCAGCGTGCCGACACACCAGACGACAATCAGTCCGGTCTGCAGATCAGCCCAAGTCACCCGGGATTCAGCGGGCGAGGCGGCAACAGCCGACGGTCTTGTCTCGGAGGCGGCGAAGGCGGGCAAAGCGAGCCGTTCTGTTCCTCCGGGGCCAGAGACCGACGACGACACATCGGCGGTCGGAGTGGCAACCTGGCGGATTTCCGACAGATCGACAGGAATCCGAACCAGCGGTGGCGTCAGCAGTTTCACCAGCGCAAACAACAGGATGGTGTGCGTCACCCTGGGTTGACGAAAACGTCGATCCAGCACAAATGCCAGCAGGCACAGTACGCCCGCCAGGAGAGCATTGCACAGCCCCAGATGAAACAGCTGATTCACGACGCACCTCCGGAATCCTCTGCGGCGGCGTGCGAATCCAAAATCGAACGGATCCGCTGAATCTCGTCAGCGGAAATCCGTTGATGTTCCACCAGATGAGTGATCAGCGGCGCCACAGACCCGGCTGTCAGCTTGTCAGCCAGTGATTCCAGCTGTTGGCCGGCATAGGCTTCGCGGGACACCAGCGGCTGAAAAAAGTGAACCGCGATACTGCGGTCGCGTTCCAGAAAACCCTTTTCCTCCAGCCGCTGCAGCAGCCGCTGGACGGTGCCATGCTGGGCTTTGGTGGAATCCGGGTACAACTGCTCACGAATATCGCGGGCCGTCATCCGGTCACCGGACTCCCACAGCAGATTCATCACGGCCAGTTCGGCGTTGGCAAGTGCAGACACCCGTTCCCCTCCTGTCGACACAATCTACGACAACTGGGCGTAAGAGTACGACAGCATGTCGTACGCGTCAACAGGATTTCGCCAGGAAGGCGATCAACGTCTTTCCACAACTGCCAGGTAGATGTTGGGGCAGCGAACTTCAAACCCCTGCACGTTGTACTCTATTACTGCAACCCCAGCTGACGGACACTGAAACGTGGGAATGTGGGTGGCACAAACGTCCGGGTTGGAACTCGTTTTGTCGTTCCACAACTTTGTCCAGTCGATGAGATTGAACAAATTGGCGCGTTCCAGCTGTGGCAGAATGCCGGCATGCCAGAAGGTCGTGTTGCCGGGACGAATCTGGCCGGCCACGCCGATGGGAAAGCAGCGGTGCACATCATGATAGGCGTGCATCGCCAGGCCCATTTGTTTCAGGTTGTTTCTGCACTGCGTGCGTCGCGCAGACTACCGCACGTGCTGCACGGCCGGCAACACGAGAGCCACCAACACGGCGACAATCGTAGTGACAACCAGCAGTTCGATCAGGGTAAAGGCGCGTCGCGCCGCTCTACATGTTCGCATCTCCGCTCCAACAGGCTTGTGAACGTCTCTCAGCCAGTGCAGCGATCTTCAAAAGAGCAGCTCCCCCGAAGCCGACGGCTATCGAACCGATCGCGACGTACTGCAACTCTCTGTACCCATCGTCGATGTCTGAAGGATTCCAGAAGAAGTGCGAGTAGCCTGGTGCATTAGAATGGATGTCATCATCACCAAGATCGTCGATCAGGGTCCAGTCTGGAGGATCATCAATAACAGCTTGATTCGCCGCGGCAGTCGCAGTTGCAAGATCATTCGGCGGGATCCGAACCTGTGGAGGAGGAGGCCCAGACACCAGAACGTGGCAACGGCCCTGCGGCTTCCTCCGCCGACTCACGCCCCAAAACATCAACCAGCACGCTGAGCGGAGACAGCATCACCGACCCACCGATTCTTCGGTGGGATCAGATCGGCGTTGACTTCCCGCAGATTGGGCATGCCCTTGATGCAATTTCGCCGCTGCCAATGGATGAGAGCGAGTGTCGCAAGATGGTGAAGCTGGTGCCAGATCTGCTGCGCAAGCTGAAACGGCTGCTGCCCGAGGATGAGAAGCCGAAGGCGGCAAAACGGTTCAAGCCTCCGACTGTGGAGCAGGTGCGGGAGTATTGCCAAGAGCGCGGCAACAGCGTGGATGCAGAAGCGTGGATCGATTTCTACACGTCGAAAGGCTGGATGGTTGGCAAAAACAAGATGAAGGACTGGAAGGCTGCCGTGCGGACCTGGGAGAAGTCAGACCGCCAGGACAAGTCAGACCTGGCCCGCGTCCGTGGAACAGACTGGAGTGAATACGATGACTGACTTGAAGCTTGGCAAGCTCCGTCGACAGATCGAAAGGCTGTCAGTCAAGGACACGCCAGGCAACTGGATGGAGCAGGAGGAACGCCGGCCGCCTGGATACGACGAAGCCAAACGCGACGGCATGCCAGCCGCCCAGCGAAAGTAGATCAAGGCCGCTTGTGTCGCTGGCCAATGGCCGCTGGTGGTACGTGGGGCCCACGGAACAGGGAAGACCTGTTCGGCTGCCGTGCTGTTCGGCATGTTTCAGAAGCAGCCGCTGTGGTATCGGGCTGACGATCTACTGATGGAAATTTCTCAGGCACGAGCTGGGAAGGCATCGGTGAGAGTTCAGGCCATAAGCGACTACGGCGAGTCTCGCACTGTGGCCGTTCCATACGATCGATTCTCACTTCGCGTGCAGACTTGCTCCGCTCTGTTTCTGGATGACCTCGGAATCCGGAAGCCATCCGAAGCCGTCTACCAAACGCTCTTCGATCTCCTTGAGTGGCGGAAAGGCAAACCGCTGATCATCATCACCAACAAGGTAATCAGCGATCTGGCGAAGATGTACGACGACCGAATCGTGGACCGACTCACGGCAGGGACGGTGGTTAAATTTGAGGGTAAGTCACGACGGAAAAAGCGACCAAAATGAACGTAGGCTCAGTCACTGAAAGTGTCCCAGTCCTTCCGCAATTGATTGTGCTGCGAGCAGGTCAAGTCTCCACACTCGATGCCTTGCTAATTCCGATTCTCTGTCATGGGGAATCGGTGCGCGCAGCCAGCCTGATTGTTTGCTAATGATCTTCTGTCGGCGGCGCGGTGCATCACCTGGCGAAATCACAAAGCAAAGGCTTCGAATAAATCAAGAACGTCAGTGCGAGAAGTTGCGGTCGCGAAGGTCCGTGCGGTACCTCGTCCACTGTTCATGTCTGGATTAGCTCCTG
>JANSXP010000133.1 GCA_024742875.1 Planctomycetaceae bacterium
AGTCAGAGTCCTCCAAATGCCGGGCCGGTAACTTTCGGTTCGGCGACGGGTGCCGGCGTGCTCACTGTCTGTGAACTGGAAACCACGTTGACCGGCGGCGTATTGGGACGATGCTCTGCGATCACACTGTTCAGGTCAGGCATGAGTTTCTGCTCAGTACGATACCCATTGATGCGTTTGAGAATCACCATTTCCGGTGAGACAACGAGCATCGATGGCAGTCGCTTGATCTGCAGGTGCTTCACCAGGTCGGCATGTTTGTCGGCATCAACGAGAACGGGCACAAAACTCTGATTCACTGTGGCAGCCACCGTCGGCCGTGTGAATGTTTCGTGCTCCATCTTTTTGCAGTACACGCACCAGTCCGCGGTGAACTTCATGAGCACCAGTTGATTGGACTTGTTGGCCGTTCGCAGGGCAGCTTCCACATCGGTCTGCCAGTTGACTTTGTCAGCAGCAGCGGCAGAGGACTGGGAAAGGGACAGCAAAAGTGCGAGCCCGCAGGCGGTCTTGAGCAGATTCATGATTTGGTCAGCCGGTGGAACGATGGATTCTGTCTCGTCTATCGTCCTGAAATCGGCCGGGCACTGTTCGGTGTGTTACGAAGACACTGGTTTTCACGATTTCCTGTGCAGTGGACATTGTCTCAGGCGGCAGCAGGGGGGCGATTTGCGGCACGAACTGCCGAAGCAGTCGCCATGTCTGTCGGGCTGAGCACAGAGCGCAGCAGAACACCCCGCACGGAGTACGAGCGGGGTGCAGAAACTGATGAGCCTGTCGCGGCAGTCAGAATCGGCAGGGACTAAGGGCCGGCCGTTGGATCGATTTTTGTGTCGCTGGCGAACTGCAGATACGGTTCGGAAGTGATCTCGCTGCGATTTCCAAAGGCCACGATGCCCGGCAGGCGTCGTCCGTTCATCGCTCTGGGGCGATAGCGAGCCCGCTCCACGTCCGATTTCAGCACACCGTCCTGGAACGGCCCTACGCCGGCCACATACCAGTTGTGATCGTCGGACTGTGCCATAGAGAGTCCGCCGTCACCAAGCACTTTGCGGGATTTGGCATCGTAGATCACCATCCCGATCTTGGCGTATCCGTACTGCGACTTCTTCTCCGCAAGGCGGATTTCCGGAATCGTCAGCATGCCCGGCAGTGCAATTTCCGGTGTTCCCAGGAAAGATTCTGAAGTATCCGTTCCCACACCTCCGCTGCGTGCCTCCATGATGATGTCCGCATCATCCGCTGAGGCAGTGAGCAGTCCTCCGGATCGCATAATTCGGTGTCTGATGGACGCTGTCACATACGGTTTGTCGACGCATTCCAGGTACTTTTCTTCCAGAAAGACTTTCTGGTCGTACAGCGGAGTGAAATCGACTTTATCAAGTGACTGATCAACCGCGTTGGACAGCAGCATCTGCTCCTTAGCGGTTCGTGCGGTGTTTGACGTGGCGGTGGAGGCGCAACCCGTGACAAACACGACAGCCGTCAGCAGCAGTATGTCGCGCAGTCTGCAAGATCCCATAATCATTCCTTTGACTGGATTGGATGCCCGCGAACGCGAGGGAATGTAGGGACAGTGACCTGGGACACTCAATACGGATTCCGCTGTTTCCGGGCCTGTTCCCGGTGTCTGAATGGCGGTCGTCCGACCTTGCCTGGCACTTCGGCAGAAACTGCGGCACGTGGGGGCCGCCTGTCCGTTTCCGGTTAGTCTGCGGGTTCTTTGGTGTGGTTAATCGCGGGGGAGCGAATCCAGCAGTGTCAGCATCCACGCTGTGAATTCGGCTTCGATGCTGCCTGCTGTCTCGCTGACTTCGGCGTGATCAAGCGGCTGATCCGACAGGCCGCTGGCGACGTTGGTGATGCAGGAGACCCCCAGGACGTTCACGCCTCGGCGTGCTGCGGCCATCGCTTCGGGGACGGTGCTCATGCCGACGGCGGAAACACCCAGGTGATGCAGCATGCGCACTTCAGCCGGGGTTTCGTAGTTGGGCCCTGACATCATTGCATAACTGCCCTCATGCAGATTGAGCGGCGTGCGGATGCCACGTGCCAGTTCTCGCAACGGGGCATTCCACAATCGAGGGGAGATGGTCTGGCGCGGCATCGCCGAAGTCTCAGTGGTCCGCAGGAACGACCAGTGACCGTCGATCAACATCAGGTCACCCGGGGTGAATCCGGCAGCGATGCCTCCGGCTGCGTTGGTCACCACCAGTCGACTGATGCCCAATGCGACGGACAGTCTTGTTGCGAAGGTGACGCTGGATAACGGGTGTCCCTCGTAGTAGTGCGCGCGGCCCTGAAAAAACAGAATGCCGGCCAGGTTCCCCCTGCCCAGCACGAGCCGACCCTGGTGGCCAGCGACGGCAGTGCCCGGCATCGCCGGGATGTCTGAGTAGTCGACGACGAGACCGCCGCGGGCTTCTGCTTCTGTGGCGACCGCTCCCAGTCCCGAGCCAAGGATCACGGCCGTGTGACACACTGACGGGCTGATGCTGGCGAGAAAGTTGCGCCCGCTCTCGACATCCGCGTCCACTACCGAACTCTCCACAGAAACGAAAATCGGCACCGATCAAAAATCGATGCCGCAACACGGACAGATCAACCCGAACAGAACCGCACAAACGGCGATCAGGCTTTGGCGGCCGCCAGTGCCGCGTCGTAGTCAGGGTGATCGGCAATTTCCGGTACGTACTCAACGTGCTTGAGTGTGCCGTCGGCGCCAATCACAAAAACAGCGCGTGCCAGGCAGCGGTCGAGTGGTCCGCCTTTGATCAGTACACCGTAGTCTTCGCCAAATTTGGTACAGCGGTGTGCACTGAGGGTCTGGACGCTGTCCACGCCTTCCGCTCCACACCAGCGTTTCTGGCCAAACGGCAGGTCCATGCTGACCACGAGAACCTCAACGTTTTCCAGTTCGCCCGCGTGGACATTGAAGTTGCGGGTTTCCGCGTGGCAGGTGGACGTGTCGAGCGACGGGATCGTTGCGATGATCCGCGTTTTTCCAGCTGACGATTCCAGCGTAACGTCTTCCAGACCATTGGTCTGCAGCGTGAAGTCCGGAGCCGCTGAGCCGGCCGTCAGGGCGGCGCCGGCAAGATCTACGGGGTTCCCCTTGAGCGTTACTGCACCGGTACGGACGTCAGACATGATATTACTCCTGCGAAAAAAGTCGGGTCGCCGGTTTGGCGCTGCGAAGTATGAGACTTCTGATTCTCGTTGCAACCGTTCCGTCGACTTCGGCTGTGCGTCCGGTTTTCTGCGGCAATATCGCGTCTCTGCGTCCCGCCCCGGAACGTATGGCCTGCCGGACTGCTGTGTCTGTTGGGCGCTGCTGTGCGGCGTCGATACGATGGCGAGTGTCAATCTGGTGCAAACGGGAGCGAGATCGTGAAACATTTACTGTGTGTAGTGTGCCTGGTCAGTGGTGGCTGGAGCCCGGTGTGTGGGCAGTCGCCCGTGGATCGGACCGCACCGCTGGAACTCGTCAGCAGCGACTTTGGACTGGCCGATGGCCCGTCGTGGAACGGCTGGTGTCTGTTTGTCCCTGATGTGCGCGGTCAGGTGGTCAAACGTTTCCTTCCTGCCAAAGACCAGTGGCAGACGGTGATGAAAACTGACGACCGCATCAGTGCCACGTTTTTCAGTCACGGTCAGCTCTGGCTGTCCAACAATTCGGCCGCGCGGATTCAGTCACTGGCGGGAAACAAACTCAGCGATGGCCCGCAGAAGACCGTCACGATTGACCCGATGGACAAACCACAGAAACGTCCCAATGACCTGGTCGTCGATCAATATGGCGGCGTCTATTTCACACTTACGAAGCAAAACCAGGTCGTGTACGCGAGTTCGGATGGCCAGATGTCTGTGTTTTCTGACAAAGTCGTCACCCCCAACGGAATCACGCTCTCGCCGGATCAGCAGTTCCTGTACGTGGCCGCATATCGCCCCAAAAGAATTGTCCGCATCGAAGTGAAAAAGCCCGGTGTCGCCGGACAGGTCCGTGAATTCGCGATGATGGACGACGGCGACGCGCTGGGGGCCGACGGGATGACCATTGACCGTGCGGGCAACGTTTATTGTGCGGGGGCGACCGATGTCTGGATTTGGAATCCGGCCGGCAGGCTGCTGGATCGCATCGCCTGTCCCACACGACCCATCAACTGCACATTTGGCGGTCGCCGCATGCGAACCCTGTACATCACTGGGTTTGGCGGACTGTACCAGCAGGCCATGAAGGTGTGTGGCGTCTCGGCGGAGCCGCCGCCGGAGGAGGCGCTGATCTCAGGGAAGCAGACGCCGAGCACGCAGATCCCGGAATCCGTGATCGCCTCAAGGAATGTTGTTTATGCCAGCGATGGTCCGCGGCAACTGCTGATGGACGTGTTTCAGCCACGAAGTGCCGGACCGCATCCCGCTTTCGTGGTGGTTCACGGCGGTGGCTGGTTGAATGGCGACAAGACAAAATTTCGTGCGCTGGCCATTCGCCTGGCAGAACGCGGTTATGTCACCGCGGCCATTGAATATCGGCTGGGCGGAGAAGCCCACTTTCCGGCCGGGATTCACGATGCCAATGCGGCCGTGCGATTCCTGCGGGCCAGCGCTGATCGCTATTCCGTCGATCCCGATCGTATCGGTGCCGTGGGTGGCTCGGCCGGCGGGCACCTGGTGGGCCTGATGGCCAGCGGCGCCAATGATCCTCGCTTGCAGGGCGAGGGCGGACATGCGGGCGTATCGTCTGCGCTGCAGCTGGCCATTGTCATGGCCGGTCCGATGCAGATGGCCAGTGGCAGTGTGGCGGAACGCTCCCGGCGGGGGATGACATCGAATGCGACCAACTGGCTGGGCACATCGATTGACGAAAATCGTGAGCTGTATCTGATGGCTGATGCCCATGAGCACATCGACGCCAGCACCTGCCCCATCTGGTTTCTTGTGGGGGATCAGGACAATCCAGAGCGGAACCATGCCAGTCGGCAGCGTCTTGAGGAATTGGGAATTGCCACTGGCGTGAAGGTCTTCGCCGATGCGAAGCACGGTTGCTGGAATCAACACCCGTGGTTTGGACAGTTTGTCGACGAAATCGACCGTCTGGGAAAACGGTACCTGCAGAAATGATCTTTGCACAACGGCAGAGGACCCACACATTCGTTCCGGATTTTGCTGGACGTCAAACGCGGGACTGAGAAAATCCGGGTAATTGCAGGCCGCCATTCGTCTGTCCGGCGATCCGTCTGTTAGCAGCCACTCTCGAGGACGTCCTGTCAGTATGACCGCATCGAAGCCCGACACCGGACACGAACTCGACATTCTCGGCGCTGAGTCCGACTGTTCGTACCTGCCCGGACAGCAGTCGCTGATGCACTACCGAGTTGCGCTGTCTTTGCGTGCCGACCGTTATGAATCCTTGCTGGCTCGCGGCTGGCGGCGGTTTGGCCGCACGATGTTTCGCCCCGTCTGCCGCATGTGCTCGGAGTGTCGCAGTCTGCGCGTGGATATTGCCGCTTTTCGACCGTCAAAAAGTCAGCGGCGAATTGCCCGCCGCAACGAAGCCGTTCGACTGACCATTCAACCGCCCACAATGACGTCAGAGCACCTGGATCTGTACAACAGTTATCACGCTGATATGCACGAACGCCGCGGCTGGGCGTTTAACGAGATCGACGAGGAACAGTATCACGAGTCCTTCGTGGATGGTCGCTGGCCCTTCGCGCGTGAGTTTCAGTATCGCCTTGATGGGCGGCTGGTTGGCCTTGGACTGGTCGACATGACGGGCAGCGTTATGTCCAGCATCTACTTTATTCACGCTCCGGATGTGCGCGAAATGGGAATCGGCACCGCCTCTGTCATGCGGGAGGTCGAGGCCGGTCGTGAAGCGGGGCATCGCTGGTTGTATATGGGCTATTACATTCGTGACTGCGGTTCCATGAATTACAAGAATCGCTACCGCCCCTATCAGTTGCTGCAGGACTACGTGGCCGACGACGAGACTCCAGTTTGGGAATCGCCGGACGAGCCTTCCTGATCGACCGGACCATGCCGGCCCTCGATCCAACCTCGATCCAACGGCGGCCCAGCCGCCCCTCCCAGCTGACGCGGCTCATCAGATGCCAGCTACGTGGAACGTCGTCCACAGTCATGGCCGCCATGTCATCGCAACACTCGACGGTTCGTTGCAGCACGGTACCAGCACGCCGTGACCTTGCTGAGTGAACCACGGGCGTTTAGCATGGCCTGTGCCGCAGCGCGGCGTCCTGCCTCCACTTCATCCAGCCAATTGTTCGTCTTCACGCGAGGGTTGCATGGCGACTGAATCCACCCGCCGTCGTTTTCTGGCTTCGTCCGCACTTGCCCTGTCATCAGTGGGGCTTCGGTCTCCGGAGACGGCGGCCGCAAAGCCGCGGCACCGCGTGGAACGCGCGGGCATCGGCTGCATCGGGTTGCGGTATCAGGGCAGTGTGATCGCCCACAAGGCCGCGATGTACGGAGATGTGGTGGCCGTCTGCGATGTGGATAAGAACGTGCGGGATCCCGTCAAGGCGGCATTTGGCAGCACACCCCGTGATTTTGAAGACTATCAGGATCTGTTGAACCGCGATGATGTGGACGTGGTGACCATTGGCACTCCCGACCACTGGCACACCAAAATGGTGATCGATGCGTGCCGCGCCGGAAAGGACGTGTACTGCGAAAAGCCGCTGACACTGACCATTGAGGAAGGCCGGCTGTTGCAGCAGGTGGTGCGGGAGACCGGGCGAGTGGTGCAGGTTGGTTCCTGGCAGCGTTCTGATTTTCGTTTTCGTCAGGCAGTGGAAATGGTGCGGCAGGGACGCATTGGGAAACTGCAGCAGGTGGACGTGGTGCTGGGGAAGAATGTCACCGGCGGTCCCTTTCCCGTGCGTCCGGTCCCGGGGAAGTTGAACTGGAACCTCTGGCAGGGGCAGACTCCGGACGTACCGTATCGGGAAGAACGCAGCCACTACACGTTTCGGTGGTGGTACGAATACTCCGGCGGTCAGATGACAGACTGGGGCGCGCACCATCTGGACATCGCTCAATGGGCCATTGATTCCCTGCCGGTTGAGATCAGCGGTACAGCCGTCTATCCCACCGTATCGGATGGGTTCAATGTCGCTGTCGACTACGCCGTGAAATATCAGTACGCCAACGGTGTGACGATGACGGTCTCGGATACCGGCAGAAATGGCATCATGTTCACGGGAGACCGGGGACGGCTGTTTGTGAACCGCGGCAGTCTGCAGGGCAAACCGGTGGAAAATTTGAAGAACGACCCATTGCCTCGAGAGCAGTGGCAGGTCTACGGCTTCGACAATCCTGCTCGGCCGGAACGTGCGGGCAAGCTCGATGCCATCATCAACCACATGGGGAATTTCTTCGACTGCATCCTGCAGCGCCGCGAACCTGTGTCAGACGTAGCGAGTCAGCATCGCAGTGTCAGTACGTGTCACCTTGGAAACATCGCGATGCGCGAAGGCCGGACGCTGAACTGGGACCCCCAGCAGGAACGCTTCACGGATGACCGGAAGGCGGATCAGCATTTGAGTCGACCGCAGCGACAGGGCTTTGAAACGCGCTGATGTCGTTTCGCTGCTTAGGGCGATCGGTCCCACTGCTCGTCCGGGCACAGCCATTCACTGCAGGCACAACGATCTCGACAACCCGCACGTTGCTGGCGAGGGGATGATTTGGCTTTCTCGGAGGTTGCCGGTCGCCCTGATTCCCCCGCATGATTCCGTCGAATTCATAATTTTCAAATTCGTCGCCCCGCCTCGCATGCCGGTCAGGCAAAGAGTACCCATCAGGCAGACTTGTCCGATGAGGTAAGACAGAGGCACTGGATCCGACTTCGCGGCGCCGGATTATGCCCGGTGGACCGCACCTGCGAGTTATGTGCAAGATAGGTAAGTCGCACATCAGTTGTGAAACCTGCAGGCCTTTTTGCAGTGTCAGACGGCAGGTCATGCAGCGTTGTTAAGAAGCTTAAAGTCGTCCCTATCGATTTGACGAAACATTGTGTGGCGAATGTTACCTGTTGTGACGGCAAGCACTCGTGCCTGTCGTAGGGAGGCCAGGAACATAATGGGCTCGTTCGCCAAAAACAGGGGGGATACCTGTTTTCGACCGTGCAGAATGGAATCTGCCAGTGTGGTCGCACGATTGATTGGAACCGTGTGATCCTCGAAGCCAGAGCTCCCTCCACCAAAGTGTCATGTGATGGCACTGGGTTGCCCGCACGCAGCCTGTATTGGACCCCTGTCACTTCCCCGACCCGTAACCTGATTGCGGTCACACGACGTTTGGTTCTTCGGAGCCATCCGCGATCGGAAAGTAGGGGGTGACGATTTGGTGTTTCAGGATGAGACGCTGAATTGTGAAGTGAGAATTGATTGGAGAGCCCGCCCATGAAGACGATCTTCACTACTGGACAGGTAGCAAAGATCTGCAAAGTTGCCCCGCGAACGGTTTCGAAGTGGTTCGATTCCGGACGACTTCGCGGCTATCGTATTCCTGGCTCGCAGGACCGCCGCATTCCACGCGAACATCTGATTCGCTTCCTTAAGGAACACGGAATGCCTCTCGGTGAGTTGGAAGACGAGGCGATGGGGAAAATTTTGTTGGTCGGATCTGACATCACGACTCGTTCGAGTCTGGATGAGATGATCGCCAATGATGACTTTAAGATCGAAACTGCCGCCAGTGGTTTTGAAGCCGGCATCCAGGCAGAGTCTGTACACCCCGATTGCGTGGTGATTGACTTTGTTATGGGCCGCGAAGAAGCTCTGATGATTGCTCAGAATCTCAAGAAGAATGGTGAATACGAAGACACCGTTCTGATTGGTCTGCTGAGCGATGAAGACAATGCATCTGGATTTGATCGCACGGTCTTCAACGAAACGTTTCGAAAGCCGTTTGACGCCGCTCTGCTGGCAGAACGCATTCGAACGCTCGTAAATCGACGAAAGCAGCTGGCTTAGCCGGCTGTCGACAATCGCTTCGGCGAACGTCATACAAAAACGCCACCGGTGTGTCTGTTCTGCAGCATGCCGGTGGCTTTTTTTGTGCGTCGCTGCTGACGGCTCCGTGAGAATACGCCCGGCAATCAGCGGTTTTCTTCGTTGGCGCGGATCACCTCCATGATGGCAGGCCAGTCGCTGTGATCTTTAAACACAGTCAGGTCGGGGTCGTTGTTGACATGTTCCACGGAGTCGAACCCGCCCGGGCGGTAGACACTCGACCTCATGGCGTCCAGACCCAGTCGCGTCAGTCGCTCACGCTTGCGGGAATCCTCTGTCTGCTCAATGGCGCGGCCATACACGCAGGCGAGATTGTATTCGGCATCCCGGCGAACACTCGTATTGAGGTTGGGAATCGTCTTGAGAATGTCGAGCATTTGCTGAATGCCCTGCTCGACGTTTCCCAGTCGGATTTGTGTCAGCGCCAGCAGACTCTCGACGTCCGCGTTTTCCGGGGACAGCCGCAGGGCTTCGTCGAGGCGGATCTTTGCCAGCCGGGGCTCATTCATCCGCAGGTGCAGTGAGGCCCGGGAAATGAGCACCGACACGTTGAACGGATCGACGGCAAGATACCTGTCGAGCTCCTGAGACGCAGACACGTTGTCATTTTGGCGACGATGCTCCATCGCTGACTGCAGCAGCGGTGTGTTGAGGTCCTGCCTGAGCAGTTCAAGGTTGGCTCGCTCCACAATTCGATTGAGCTGCTCCGACTGGGAACGCTCGCAGCGGTTGATGGCTCTTCGCACCACCGGCAGCGTGGCGTACCGCAGACTGTTGATGAAACTCTCCGCAGTGCGGGCGTCCCCGGAATCCATGGAAATGGAGTCTGCCTGAGGAGCCAGCTGATGTTCGCCGGTTTCGGACTGGTGGCCATTGAGCGCCTTGCGGGCAAACGCTTTGGAGTTCACCTGGCTGGCAATACTGGCCAGTTGTTCGGCGATTAATTCCATGGCCTCCGTTGATCCCTGCTGAGACAGCACGCTGATCGCCATTCGCTGTTCTGTTTCGGATCCTCGTAGTGATTGTTTAAATATGAAACTGCACCAAAGATTGGGACATAGACTTTCTCAATGTTTTCTTGTGTGTATAGTTGGTAGGGCATAATTTCCTTTTCCACATCCAATTTGAAACGTTTACCAAACTTTTTGTAAAGGCAT
>JANSXP010000063.1 GCA_024742875.1 Planctomycetaceae bacterium
GACGCGTTGCACCCCAATCTGAGGCCGAGCTCTTTGAGGCGCTCTGGCCCAACCCGCCGAGTCGGCTCTTTGACGTTTTGTTGGCACGCACACTCTTTACCATCGTCCCGCCGGAGCTCCGCGCAAACAGGACAGGGTGGCTCGCCGGTCAGACGATGCAAAGATGTGATTGATCCGAGTCTGGGCGGCCACATCATCGTGACACAGCTTCGCACCTGGCCAGTCCTGCAGCAAAGACTGCGTGGCTGTGTCCGTGTCGGCGTCGTCCACGAAGGCCAGCCGCAGAATGCCGCGTGGACCGGCCGCCATGAAACACGTTCCAAACGGCGAATCACCAAAGCCGAAGCCAATGGTCCATCCGGCGCCGCCTGTTTTGATTTCTCCCGGGGAGGCGGCTTCCAGGCGAACCGTCAGATCATGCAGCCGTCCAGGTCCGGACAGACCGGAGTCCAGCGCTGCATCCAGCACACTCGCTCCGGCCTCCAGCCGCTGCCGAGCCGCCTGGACGGTCAGGCACTGCAGGAACTTCTTTGGGGAGACGCCCGCCCACCGCACAAACAGCCGCTGAAAATGGTGGGGACTCAGATCAGCGGCCTCTGCCAGTTCAGACAGTGATGGCTGATTCCGAAAGTCGGACTGCAGCCGCTGGATGGAGGCGGCGATACGCTGGTAGTCATTCGTCATGTCGGCAGGATATCGCCTGCCTCACCAGCAGCCACCCGATTCCTGCGATGCCCGAATCCGTGCCGGAAAAACAATCGACCAGCCAACAGCGGCCGAGGCAATCCACGGGCCGACAAACGCCCCGGGGGCAGCACCCCATAGCTAGCGGGACAGTCCGGCAGACGTCAGGCTGGTGTCAGCGATCTGGTTGAGCATTTCCTGAGCAAATTGACGGACTTCCGGTGCGATCTGAGAGTCCGCCAGCACGATCCGGAGACGTTTGGCCGCTTCACGCGGGCGGCCGTCGGCTCGCAGTGCCAGGACCGCGCCCAGACGGGCCCCGTCCACAATGCGATGCCGTCCATCAAACTGCGAAATGGCATCGGCGGCCGATTCCGCAAGGCCATCAAAGGCATTCAGAGCCTGCTGGTGGTGGCCGGCGTGCAGCTGCAGCTTGCCCTCAAACAGACGATAGTCCAGCGCCATATCGGGCAGCCCCTTCAGATGCCGCAGCAAATGTTCGCAGTGCAAAAGGGCCTCTGGAGAGACGGCGGCCGTGTTGAGCGGTCGCAGCGCCTTCAGGTAGTCCAGGCGGGTCGTGTGGCGATCCACATCACTGTTCGACAGCGGCAGCAGGGCGTTTGTCGACTTCACACGAACGGACTCCAGCTCGGCCAGAGCGTCGTGAAAATAATATGTGTGTCCTGCGCCAAACACGACGGCGATGCGTTTGCCGGGGTTGTCCTCGCACAGTTTGCGCAGCTTGCGGGTCACGCGTTCGTTCCACACCTCCCATGGCGTGTCTGCGCCGACCAGTCGATGGAGCTGATCATGGTACGTACGCCAGGCCTGCTGCCAGTCGTCCGTGTTCAGAGCGTCAATCGAACGGCCCATACCGTTCAGACGTCGCTGCAGCTGTTCTTCGATGATTTCGAAAGCCGCGTCACGACCTTCGGCTCGCAGTCCGGTTTTCATGGCTTCAATCTGGGGACCATAGTCTTTCTCGAGGACGCCCACAGCCACAACGGGAATATCATGTTCTCGAGCCCACGGTATCGTCACATGGCGACACTCATACGGAGCAGTCGCCATGGGACGGCTGACATTGGTGGCCGCTTCAATGGCGATCAGATCCGGCTGGATTCTGTCCAGCAGGGCCCGCAGATGTCCGGGCGTGTAGCCCTCGGGCATGTCCGTGATGAAAGGCTGCGTTCCCACAACCACCACCTCGGTCAGGCCGGCTGAATCGGTGACGGCATCGGGCTGCTTGTCGCCACATCCGGTGGCAACGACGAAAAGCAGAACGGGCAGCAGAAGTCGGTTCATGGTCAGCTGTTTCCTGGGTTAAACTCCGTGGTTAGCGTTCACCGACACCAGGAGTGAAAAGATGGGCCCCATTTGCATCAAACCGCGGCTGGCTGCCGCTTCGCTGGCGACCTGTGTTGTCTTCAGCACCACGTGTCATCTCAACGCGTCAGACTGGCCCCGCTGGCGCGGTCCCCAGCAGAACGGTCACTCCACGGAAGGCAGTCTGCCAGTGCAGTGGAGTTCCGATTCTGTCACCTGGAAGGTGGCAGTCAAAGGAAAAGGTCAGTCGTCTCCGGTCATCGTGGGGAACCGGATCTTCCTCACGTCTGCTCTGCGGGATGGTGAGGAACGCGTGGTTGTGTGTCTGAATCGCAACACGGGAAAAGAACTCTGGTCGACGTCCGTCTGGACGGGAAATCCGGAGCCGACGCACCAGATGAACGGCTGGGCGTCGTCGACCTGCGTGGCCGACGGCGAACGAGTGTTCGCGTTCTTCGGAGCGGCCGGCGGGCTGGTTTGTCTGTCACACAGCGGAGAACTGCTTTGGCAACAGGATCTGGGAGCACTGGTCAATGCGTGGGGCAGCGCGGCTTGTCCGGTTCTGGTGGGGGACCTCGTTATTCAGAACTGCGATGCGGAGCAGGACGGTTTCCTGATTGCGCTGAACAAAGTCACAGGTCAGCTGGTCTGGAAGACAGCGCGACCGGACGCTCGCGGGTGGAGCACACCAGTACTGATTCATTATGAGGGTCGTGACGAACTGGTGCTCAATGGCGACTCGGCGCTCAAGGCCTACGATCCTGGTACCGGCCGCGAACTGTGGACGGTCCGCAGCTTCACGGGCCGTGGCAGCCCGACTGTTATTTACACAAACGGGCTGCTGCATGCGGTCTGCGGCAAGCGAGGAGATACTTACGCCGTGCGACCTGGAGGATCGGGCGACGTGACAGACACCCACATGGTCTGGCACAGCCCGCGGCGAACGTCTCGCGATCTGCCATCTCCGATAGCGATTGACCAGCAGACACTCGTGATGGATATGCGCCGCGGCGTGCTGACGGCCTACGATATGAAGACCGGGCGGCAGGACTGGCAGGAGCGGACGGCCGAAACAGCAGTTGTGGGAAACTTCTGCGCCAGCCCGGTGTCCTGGAACGGCCTCGCATTTTTCGTCGCCGAAAACGGCACCACTGTGGTGGTCAAACCGGGTGAGACGATGGAAATCGTGACTCGCAATCAGGTGGCTGCCGGCAAAGACGAGATCTTTCGCTCGTCTTTAGCGGCCAGCAACGGGCACGTGTTTCTGCGATCCACCACACACCTGTACTGCATCGGCCCAACAAAGTAGGCGGCAGGCGGTACACGACAGCACATTGAAGAGCTTTACAGAATTGACGGCCCTTTGACCTCGATGCCCTTCAGCCGCATCTTGAGCTCTTCGACATTGGGCGAAATCGCAAAAGCGGCTTCGCGGCTGACGTACTCGCGGTTCACAAAATCGTAGAGGCTGTCATTGAACAGCTGCATGCCTTCGTCACGCCCAATGCGAATGGCACCGTGCAGCTTTTCGTCTTCGCCTTCCATCACCAGTTTGGTGACGGTGGGGTTGAAGGTGAGAATCTCCACAATCGGCACGCGACCCGGTTCGTCCACGATGGTCTTGAGCAGCTTCTGACCAACGATCGCCTTCATGCTCATGCCGATCGCCGCACGGATGGCGGCATGCATGTCGGCCGGGAACAGGTCGATAATTCGGGGAATCGTGCCCGGGGCGCTGGAGGCGTGAATGGTTCCGAATACGAGGTGACCAGTTTCCGCCGCGTGGATGGCGGTTTCGAAGGTTTCCTGGTCACGCATCTCACCCACCAGCATGATATCGGGGTCTTCTCGAACCGCGTGCTTCATGGCAACGTGGAAGTCGATGACATCCTGCCCGATCTCACGCTGGTTGATCAGACACTGATCAGACGTGTACACAAATTCGATCGGGTCTTCGATGGTCAGAATATGCTTGTTCATATTCTGATTCACCCAGTTGAGCATGGAGGCGATGGTCGTACTTTTTCCCGATCCGGTCACGCCCGCCAGCAGCACCATGCCCTGGTCGAACTTGCACAGATCTTCCATCACGGGCGGCAGGTAGAGTTTTTCAAATGGCGGAATGAAGCGTTCGATCTTTCGCGCCACCATGCCCACTTTGCCCAGCTGGGTCAGCAGGTTGACGCGGAATCGCCAGGGCTCTTCTTCGTACTCCACGACCTTGGAAAAGTCGGCCCCGCCGTCACGATGAAAGATGTCGAGGTTGCGCTGGTCCATCAGTGGGAAACACAGCTTGATCAGCGCGCTCTCGCTCAGCGCCGGCATATCCAGCGGTATGAGAGTACCACGAATACGAAAGATGGGAGGGCGATCTGCCTGCAGATGGATGTCCGAGCAGCCCATCTTCACCGCCATGCGAAAGATCTTGTTGATCTCGATATCGGCTTTGGGATCAAAAGTGGACTTAACCCAGTCGCGTGCCTGAACCATGTGTGTTGCGCTTCCTGTTCTTGTGTTTACAGCCGGACAGGGACACCCTGATCGGCCATATATTGCTTGGTTTCCTGAATGGTGTATTCGCCGTAGTGAAAGATGCTGGCCGCCAGAGCCGCACTGGCGCCCCCTTTGGTGACGGCATCACACAGGTGCGCTGGTGATCCCGCGCCGCCACTGGCCACCACGGGGATGGAGACAGCGTCCGCCACGGCGCGAGTGATTTCCAGGTCATAGCCATCTTTGGTGCCGTCGGCGTCCATGCAGGTGAGCACAATTTCGCCGGCCCCCAGTCGCTCCACTTCCTGAGCCCAGGACACCACTTCCAGACCGGTCGGCAGACGACCTCCGTTGATGTGCACATCCCAGAATTCTGCGCCGTCTTTCTGCACGCGCTTGGGATCCAGATTGACGACGATGCACTGACTGCCGAAACGCTCCGCCGCTTCGCGAACAAACTCAGGATTCTTCACGGCCGCCGAGTTGATGCTGACTTTGTCGCAACCGGCATTCAGCAAACGACGAATGTCGTCCACCGTCCGCACACCGCCCCCAACCGTCAGCGGCATGAAGATGACTTCCGACGTCCGCGACACGACGTCCAGAATGATATCCCGCTGCTCGTGACTGGCCGTGATATCCAGAAAAACGAGCTCGTCGGCGCCCTGCTGTTCATAACCCTGGGCGATTTCCACAGGGTCACCGGCGTCCTGCAGATTCACAAAATTCACGCCCTTGACTACACGTCCTGCGTGAACGTCCAGACAGGGAATGATACGCTTCGCCAACATTTTCTCGTGCTTATCAATGGTTTTCCGACTCGCCGCGCCATCGACCGCAGCGCGAGCGGGGAGCTTATCAAAACGTGGGCCTGGAGTCCGGTCAACTCAGATCCCTTCTGAGCAACGTTTTCCGAACCGTTTCCTCACCGTTTTGACGGCCGCTGCCTCATATCGTGACCCATTCTCACTCGCCCTACTCCCTATGAATTCTTCCGGCCAAATCGTTCCCGTGGATCTGGGATCCCGCAGCTACGAAATCTCCATTGCCAGTGGTCTGCTGCCGCAGTTGGGAGGCCGCCTGCGACAGTGGCTGCAGCTGGCAGACGACGCGGCGCTGAAATGCTTTGTCATCACCGACAGCAACGTGCTGCAGCCGCATGCCAACGCCGTTCGCAGCAGTCTGACACAGGCAGGCGCCACCGTGCAGGTGGCCTGTGTGCCGTCCGGAGAACGCTCCAAATCCATCGCCGAAGCCAGCGACCTGTATGATCAGCTGGTGGACTTCAAAGCCGATCGCCGCACCGTCGTGGTGGCCGTGGGAGGCGGTGTCGTGGGTGATCTGGCCGGATTTGTGGCGGCCACTTATGCGCGAGGTCTGCGGTTCGTGCAGGTCCCCACAACACTGCTGTCGATGGTCGACAGCTCTGTGGGAGGCAAGACGGGCGTCAATCATCCCAAAGGCAAAAACCTGATCGGCGCATTTCATCAGCCGGCCGGCGTGATGATCGACACGGCCACTCTCGACACGCTGCCGGAACGGGAATACCGCTCCGGTCTGGCGGAGGTCGTTAAGTACGGCGTGATTCTCGATGAGACGTTCTTCGCATGGCTGGAAGACAATGTGGCGGGTCTTAATGAACGCTCACCTGATGTGCTGCAGCATGTGGTGGCCCGCAGCTGCGAGCTCAAAGCGTTCGTGGTCAAAGAAGATGAGTACGAAACCAGCGGACTGCGGGCCATTTTGAATTATGGCCACACCTACGCGCACGCCTTCGAGGCTTTGTCCGGATACGGAGAACTGCTGCACGGCGAAGCGGTGGCCATTGGCATGATCTGCGGCAGTCGGCTGGCACATCGACTAGGTCGCATTAACGCATCAGTCATTGATCGCCAAATTCAGTTGCTGCAGGCTGTGGGACTACCCAGTGAGGTGCCCGAAGCACTGGCCGAGCAGCACACCGCCATTCTCGACTGCATGCTGCTGGACAAGAAAACAGTGGCCGGCGATCTGAAATTCGTGCTGCCGGATCGTCTTGGACATGTGGAAACGATGGGCGGGATCGCAGCCGACGACGTGACAGCCTGTCTGAAGGCCGACGACTAACGACTTCGCTCTGCGCCCGCTGTGTGGCTGATCAGCAAAGACCACTGCAGCCGACGGGTCGACTGCAGTGGCCAGCGTGCTGACACCTCAGCGCGACTGTTGAGAGTCACTGTTTAACGCCGTTCCACCCTGGTCAGCGGGACGAACTGGCGCCATCCTTTGACGAGTTTTCGGACGACTTCTTTGCACTCGATTTGCCCTTTTTGGCCGACCTAGATTTCGACGTGGCTGTCTTCGCCGAAGTGACGGGTTTCCTGCCGTCGCGAAACTTTTTCAACGCCGACAATTGCGTTTTGGTCAGCACGTCGTCGAGCTGTTCCTGCTGTTCTTCACGCAGCCGCTCAAGTTGCTGCCGCAGTTTGGCCAGTTTTTCTCCGTACTGCTCCCGAATTTCGTAGATCTCTTCAACCTGATCCGGCTTCAGATTGAGCTTGCCAAAATGTGCAGGCAGGCGACGGTAAGGAGACTTTGTGGCCGCTTTCTCCTCCTGCCTGGTCGCACCAGGGAGCGATGAGGGCAGAGTAACAGAAACAAACACCGTCAGCAGGACGGCTGGCAACAGGGTGGTTCGGGACATAAGACACTCCGATTCAGGTTTGAAGCCCGCGCGGTGTTCTGATGTCTGCGAACTATGAAAATTGGCGGCAAACGTTCAACGGCCCCACGACCATGCCGTGACGACTTCCCGGACATTGCCGGAAAATGCCCTCAGTGGTGTTCGCCATGACGCGCCGTGTTCCGGCCGCAGCACCGGGAATTCGAGACAGGGGAACTACCCGGAGCCCTCGATCCCTCCTGCCGTTTTACGCCCGCAAGGCCGCCATCATCTCGCTAGTAAACCTCGTATGTCACGATGCCGTGCTTCTGAGCGCGGCTGATGCGGTCGGTGGCGTGCAGTCCCGCCAGCACAAACTCAACGCAGGAAGCTCGCACGGCTGCACTGTCCGAGGCATTCAGTTCGAACGCTTTGTCCCAGACGGGCGGTACGCGCTGCAGCAGCGATTCGTAGTGATCGCTGGGCAGCATGTCGCCCACCTCGATTTTGACACCTTTGGAAAAGATCTGGCTGATCTCTTCCAGCCCGTGCTGCTCGACGTATTCCTCGAAGATGTTTTTGATCGCTTCCGCCATCACGGAGTCCAGCACCTGTCTTTCGGACATCTGATGACTGCTCATCAGATCGACTTCCAGCTTGCCCAGCGATGAGGAGTACAGGTGGCCCAGATCACTGATGCGGGGCACCGCGGGAGATTCCTTCAGGACTGCACCCCGTCGTCGGGCACTGGCGATCATGGTCTGGTAGTTGGCAATACTGAAGCGGGCGCTGACACCGGACTGCTGATCGATATAGCGACTCTCGCGAGCGCAGCGGCTGATCTCTTCCACGATCTGCTTCATGAAAAACGGCACTGTCACTGGGTAGTCGCCGTCCAGTGGCACATCGCATTCCTGCTCCATGATGCTGATGCCCATTTCCCGTTCGGTCGGGTAGTGCGTGTTGATCATGCTGCCGATGCGGTCCTTCAGCTGCGGTATCACCTTGCCACTGCGGTTGTACGTCGACGGATTGGCCGAAAACAGAATCATCACGTCGATATCGAACTGAATGGGAAAACCGCGAATCTGCACGTCGCGTTCCTCCAGAATGTTGAACAGGCCCACCTGCACAAGTTCGTCCAGTTCGGGCAGTTCGTTCATCGCGAACAGCCCGCGGTGCATGCGGGGAATCAGCCCGAAATGCAGCGCCTCTTCGGTCGACATACTGGCGCCCGCCGCCAGTTTGGCCGGATCGATCTCTCCCACGATGTCGGCAAATTTGGTTCCCGGTGCCAGCCGTTCGGCGTAGCGTTCAGACCGTGGCCACCACTGGATGCCCACCTGTTCGTCGGGCGTGTTGGCCAGAAACTGTTTCGCCTGCGTGGTGATTGGCTGCAGCGGGTCCTCATGAACCGGGCAGCCGGGCAGATCCAGATAAGGAATTTCGTCATCCAGGAACGCGGCCATTTGCCGCATCAGGCGGCTTTTGCCCTGACCCTTTTCTCCCAGAAACAGCATGTCGTGCCCGGCCAGCAGAGCGAGGCTGATTTCGGGAATGACCGTGTTTTCGTATCCCAGTATGCCGGGAAACAGATCTCTGCCATCGGCCAGGGCGGCCAGAAAGTTGGCCCGGATTTCTTCTTTGACAGTTTTGGACTGCCAGCCGCTGGCTTTCAGTTCCGCGAGATTTGCAGGATGAGACATCGTTTCTTTCGACTACAGTGGTTTGCATCACATCGGTCACAGTACCGAACGGAAGATTGTAGGCGCGCGATCGAAGGCCAAAAGCGAATATCGGGCGATTCTGCAGGAGGCCGCCGATCGGAATGCGGCGCCACTCGCTAACAGCGGGCAGCGTGGCGTGCCAGCGCAACGGTCAGTTGCTGCCGGACCGACTCCCGGGCAGCCTCAATGGCAAATACGGTTTCGATCAGGACAGCCAGAAATCGTGTTTCCTCGGCGGGAAGTTTGACCAGATCCTTCAATGTGGTGAGCACGTGCGGTGTGTTGTGCTCGTCCGCCAGCTGCAGCACCTGGGCAATGTTATCCGACGTGTACAGATGGTGATCGGGAAAGAACCGCTTGGCCACCACATCCAGACCCAGCTGCTGACAGGTGGCCACGAAGGCCGTCGGGTTGCCGATGGCCGTCATCAGTGTCACGGCCATGTCAGGCAACTCATCGACCGACAGGCGACGGCCGTCGGTTGTCTGCAGGTCGGTCGGCTGGAAAGACACCTCATGGCAGTCCTCGGCCAAACTCGGACTGTGATGTTCCACAGTCTGCCGAATCGACGCCAGTTGATCGGGCGCGCGATCGGCACGCGTCATCAGCACTACGTCCGCCCGCCGCAGACCAGTCACAGACTCCCGCAACAAGCCCCGCGGCAACTGGTGTCCAAACCCAAACGCACAGGTGGCATCAATCAGCACGATATTCAGATCTCGATAAAGGCGCCGATGCTGAAACGCGTCATCCAGAACAATCACGTCCACACCCTGTTCGATCAGCCGCTTTGAGGCAAACACCCGATCCGGGTTTTGCTCGTGCGGCACGTCAGGACACAGCTGCCGGAGCACTCGCTTTTCGTCGTTTTCACCTGACGCATCGGCCCCATAGCCGCGACTGACGATCCCCGGCGTGTGGCCCAGCGACTGCAGCTGCCGCACAATGAAGGCCACCACGGGCGTCTTGCCTGTGCCACCGGTGGTCAGGTTGCCAACGGCGATCACGGGAACATCTACCCGATGCACGCGTTTCCAGCCTCGGTCGAAAGCGAAATTGCGGCCTGCGGTCACCGCCGCCCAGGGCACGCTCAGCACCCAAAGAGCGCCGCGCAGGAGGGCGGCGACCGGACCTTTCCGTTCGCCGCTGATCAGTTGCATGAAGCGCTGCACATCCATGAGAGAGTTCTAATCACTGCGCGGCTCACCACCAACTCGGTTTGCCCACACAAACCAGTCACCCCAGCTCAAAAGTGGTGACCCCATACACGTTCTGCAGCTGCTGCGGCGGTGGCGTACCGTAATACATCCGGCCACACTCAAAAACATACCGGGGCTCATAGCGGCCCACCATATCCAGCGCGTCCTGGTTAACACACGGCACATCCAGATAAACGCTGGCCGCGTTTTCGGTCGAGCGGTCGGCTTCCGTCTGACTGACGGCCGCATTCAGACAGCAGCGATAAAGGGTCTCCGCGCCTTCCGGGCTGTCGCAGAACAGAGGGCCAATTTTGTACCCGGCCGCCACCTTGCGCAGTACCGCGTATCCATGCAGCAAACCGTGCCTGCGCAGTTGAAACGCACGACTGTCCGGCAGCTGCAGCCATGCTGTGAGAAATGAGGACCGCCGATAGCCCACCGCTATTTCGTCATACGAGAAAATCTCGGGCCAGTCAGTGCGGGTGATCAGACTCACCGCAGAAGACACGGGCAGAGCCCGCGCCCGACATTCATAGCGGTTGGAGGTAAAGGCCAGTTCGAATCCACCCGCCTGATAGAACGGCTGCATGGCTACGACGCCATCCATGCCAATGGCGGCTCCCGGCTGCAGTCTTTGCAGCAGAGCATCACGCCGCAGGTGCCACAGACGCTGCCCCAGGCCGCGTCCGCGATAATCCGGATGGACGATGAACAGGCCCATGAATCCAAACAGGCGTTCGTACGAGACGATCGCACCCCCGGCGATGAGCCGTTGTTCGTGAAAGAAACCATAATACCCATCAGGGTCGGTCGCATAAAAAGCGGCCGCATCATGCGGGCCGGGGTTCCAGCCCTCTGCGGCTGCCCACTCCACGAGGATTTCCAGTTGCCACTGATCCAGCGGCTGCAGAGAGAATTGCTCAGCGTCCATCATTGCTCCAGGCGAGAAATGGATGAAAATCCGCGCCTGCCGTGTGGGGCCGGTGGAACGCGTTGGTAGGCGGGCAGAATACCCGATTTGTGTCCGAATGAGAGTCCTGAACGCCCTGGAAAAATGGGCGAGCTTTTCGTCACCTGGTGTGTCCCTGCGGGATCCCGACTGTGTCCACGCTTTTCCGGGAAAATTCGCTACACTGCCACCGCTCGGCCCAGAGCCGAAACTGACTGGGTCGACACCATGCCGGAAGCTGCCGCGATTAACGAATCTGAACCAGAAGCCGGGCCCTTTGCCGCCCCGGCAAATGAAGCTTCACACGCGGTCACCCCGGCGAAGCGCACGTCCGGCTGGCGCACGACGCTGGCCCCCTATCTGCAGCTGCCATTTGCCGTCCACATTTTGTGTCTGGGATCGTTCGTCAATCGCGCAGGATCGTTTGTCACGGTCTTCATGACGATTTACGTCAGCGAGCAGCTGGGCTACGGCGTGCAGTTTGCCGCCAACTGCTTCGGCGTGTTTGGCATCGGCTCGATCATTTCCTCCCTGGCCGGCGGCCAGCTGGCCGATCGCTTTGGACGCAAACCCATCATGCTCCTTGCGCTGTTTGGCGCCGCCACCGCGCTGGTGGCCATGGGGTTTGTGCAGCACCGCTATGGCTTTCTGACGCTGATCCTGATGTTCTCGCTGACCGTCGAGCTGTACCGACCGGCCGCCTCGGCCATGATGGGTGACCTTGTGCCGCAGATTCATCGCCCGCTGGCGTATGGGTTGATGTATATCGCCTTCAACCTTGGCTTTGCGGTGGCGGCACCGGTGGGCGGTTTTCTGGCCGAATATTCGTTTCAGTGGCTGTTTTTTGGCGATGCGGCCACCACTGCCACGTACGGCCTGATCATCTTTCTGTTTATCAAAGAAACACTGCCCTCAGCGGCGGAAGAAGGCTCACCGGACGTGGCCGCATCTCAGAGCCCGTCCACCACAGTGACGTGGTCTCAGGCCGTGGGGCACATCGCAGCGGACACCACGTTCCTGCTGTTTGCACTGGCCACTCTGCTGACCAGCCTGGTGTTCATGCAGGCGTTTTCCACGCTCCCTATTTATCTGAGTCAACTGGGTTTCTCGCGGGAAGAAATCGGCCTGCTGCTGTCGGTCAACGGCATACTGATTGTCGTGTGTCAGATTCCCGTGACGCACTTTATGAACCGTTTCCACCGCGTGCTGGTGATCATCATTGGCGAGATTGCCATCGCCATCGGGTTTGGGCTGACCACGTTTGCCGAAACGGGTCCCCTGTTTCTGACGACCATCATTGTGTGGACGATGGGTGAAGTCATTCAGGCGGCCTTTAAGCAGTCACTGGTGGCCGACATGGCGCCTGCCGATATGCGGGGACGCTATATGGGCGTGTTCTCACTGTGTCATGCGATCGGCCTGACGGTGGGCGCCCCGGCTGGCGGCCGCATTCTGGATACGTGGGGCCCGGACGTGTTGTGGCCCATGTGCTTCGGCATCGTGATGTTGGCGGCTGGCGTCTACGTGCTCGTCTTTTTGCGAACACGAGAGCAGACAGCCGCCGCAGAATAGTTGTCGACGTCCGGCGCGTCCTGGCGCCCCGTTGGCAACACCGTTTAGAACCACACCTGCACGCCAAACATTGTGCCCTGCAGAGCCACGCCGCCGATGGACCGGTAATCGTAGCCGCTGAACAGCTCAAAGCGGTCCAGCATCAGGCCCACACGTCCGGCCGCGTGAAAGTACTCCGCCTGGCCAATGGTGCCCAGATCCACCTCTGCGCTGATTACCAGCGGTTCGGCGGGAAAGAAGTCGGCTTTGGCCGTTACATTGAAGCCACCGTCTGTGCCAAAGGCGTCATCCAGAATGTTGGCGCCAAGACCTGCGCGAACCAGATAGTGTTCATTTTGCGCGACGCGGAACATCAGATTCAGGTCTGTCAGTCTCAGTTCATCGGTGAAGCCGCCACCCAGATCCTCTTCAAACGAATCCCACTGAAAGTCAAATCCGAACCGCGAGCTGTGTTCGACAAGCAGCCCGAATCCCCGCCGGTCCAGTCCGTCAAAACTGGTGCCGTATTCGAATCGCGCAGACCCGGACCACGTCTTCTGTGTGCCATAAGCCATCACACCCGGCCCTCCATGAGCATAGGGGAAGGGGAGAAAATCCAGCCGCTCCCAGCAGGGGGGCGTGAGGAAGGCGGGGCGCTCGGCAGGGGGTGTGATCACCGTGACGGGATCGCGAATTGGCTCGGCCGCAGGCACAGGTTCCACCACGGGAGTCTCAGTCATCACCGGCTGTTCGAGAATGCGAATCGGCGGTGGAGCAACTTCAGTCACGATCACATCAGGACAAAACGATTCGCTGGCCGCGGGACAGGTAATGGTGTGATGGTGAAAGTGGGTGCCGAAAGCCTGGGTGCCCACGCCAAAACCCCGATAGTGAATTGGCCGCCGCCACGGGTTGGGTGACGGGCAGGGCGGGTTGGGTCGGGACCTGGGTGGCCGCTGAGAGGGGGGCTGTGCCGCTGGCGGCCGGGGAGACGGCACCGGTGTTGGGGTCGGCGCGGGAGCCGGTGCCGCAGGAGCCGGGCGCACCTGCTGACGTGCCCGACTGAGTCGCCCCTGCCGCACAGTTGGTGTCGGTGTCGGCGGTGCAATATTCGACGCGGCGGGAAATGTCACCGTGCGACGCGGTCGCTGAGGTGAGGGTGCGGCCGTGGACACGGTGGGTGCTGGTGCCGGTGAGGGCGCAGGTTGAGGGGGCGGGCTGACAGGGGTCGGATCCGGCACGGGGGCCGGTGGCTGGGGTGCGGCTGCTGGCTGTGCCACAGGTGCGGGAACTGGTGCAGGTGTAGGCCGCACAGCACGCCGCGCTCGCGACAACTGACCGCAGGCAGTGGAACAGACCACCAGCGTCAACAGGCTGGCTGACACAGAAATTCGAAGCTGCTGAAACACGGCTCGCCTCCATTCGAGTCACTTCAGTGAATGGGTCGTCGCCTCCAATCGCTATGACGACCCGGTTCTGGCTGCCATGCCCACCGGCGAACGGTGTGCCGGATCACGAAGGCTGTCTGCTAAGCGAATGCAGAACGGCAGTTGCGTCGTTTGCCGTTAAACTTTGCCACGTGAGAAACGTGATCGAGCTGACAACAAACGCGTCATTCTGTCGGCGCGAAATCTGCCGAACAGCGGAGCGGACAGTCGATCAGTCATCGCCCGTCAGGCCCAGCAGTCGGGTGGCCGCCGCACCCACTTCATCGTGCGGGCGCAGCAGCAGTGGATGATGCAAAATCATCAGGCGGTCATGCAGCTGCTCCGCAAACCGCAGCTCCCCCACAGCGCGAAACCGCCGCTGCGCATGGATGCGGTGCAGGGCGGCAAAGCCAGGATCCAGGGCCACGCTGGCTGACCGCGCGGCTCGGCAGAACGTGTCACGATTATCAGCGGCCGGGCCCTGCCAAATCAGGGCCAGCTTGTACAAACCCGGGCGATGGGTGGACGACCAGGTGTGGGGATCACAGGCGGGCAACAGATCGGGCGCCCTGCTGAGCACATCAAGAAACTGCAGGGCGGCCTGCTGCCGCTGCGCTGTGCGGTCGGCCAGTTGCTGCAGCTGCACGTTCAGCACGGCCGCCTGCATTTCGGACAGCGGATAGGCGTCATTGCCGCGATGTGTGTGAACTTTGATCCGCTGAGCGAGGACCGCATCACTGGTGATCACCGCACCCCCGCGACCGGCCGTCAGCAGTTTGCTGCCGCCAAAACTGAAGGTCCCCAGATGCCCGATCGTGCCGGACGGACGGCCATTGATGAGACCTCCGGACATCTGACAGGCATCTTCTATCACGGTCAGCTGATGAGCGTCAGCGATGCTGCGAATCTTCTCGATGGGGGCAAAGCAGCCGTGCAGATGGCTGCAGAGGATGGCTTTGGTTTTTTCTGTGATGGCCGCTTCGATCCGGTCGGCATCCATGACCGGACGGTCCGGCTGTGTGTCAATCAGCACCGGCTGCGCCTGCAGAGTCAGCACGTTGACGAAGTTGGCTTTATAATCGTAGGCCGCAAGAATGACTTCGTCATCAGGCTTCACACCGGCAGCCCGCAGGGCCAGTTCGACAGCCGTGGTTCCGCTGCTGCACAGATGCACATGCTCAACGTTGCAGGCCGTCTGCAGTCCGGCGATCAGCTGTTCGCAGTGTGGTCCGTGGTAGCGACCCCAGCTGCCATCGGCGAGCAGCGCCTCCATCGCACGACGAATCGCATCATCGGTGATGGGCCAGGGCGGAAACTGAGCCGCCGAGTTGTCTCCAGAGGCGCTCAAGCACCTTCTCCTGAAGCGTCGTTGGGTGCATCCGGCGGCTCTGACGAGTCACTCCCGCTGGCAGGCAACGGCACATCCACCTGAATCTCTCCGTCAACCACCTGCACCGGATACGTGGGCGATTTGATGCCGCTGGCCGAATTGTCCAGCCAGGTGCCGTCCTTGATGCTGAAGCACCAGGCATGCCAGGGGCACATCACCGAGCCATCGTCGGCCACCGGGCTTTCCGACAGCGAGGCGCCCATGTGGGGACAAAAATCATTCATAGCGAAGTACTCGCCCAGGTGCAGAAACACGCCCACCATGGTTCCGTTGACCGGAAAACAGCGGCCTTCGCCTTCGGGGATATCGCCCGTTTTTGCCACAGTCTGAAAATCAGACATCGTCTCTCCTTTTGATCGTGCGGGCAGATTGTGGCGACCGGGCCCGAACGGGTCAAACTGGCCACTGTCAGATCGACTTCGTCGCCAGCAAGCCGGTATTCCCGCACGTCTTGTCGGGGAATTGGAAATGGCGGTCGGTTCGGCGCGGACAGCCGTTACAATACCGGCCCCGTTTCCCTGTCCCTGAAAGCTTTGCAGGCCCCATGTTTGTCGATCGTGTCTCCATCATTTGTATTGCCGGTGACGGCGGAAACGGATGCAGCAGCTTTCGTCGTGAGGCCCATGTTCCCCGCGGCGGGCCGGATGGGGGAGACGGAGGTGATGGTGGCGACGTTATCATCCAGGCGGACCGCAATCTGGGTTCCCTGGGCAATATTCAGGGGCACCATCACTGGCGGGCCGAACGCGGGCAGCACGGTCTGGGCAGTTTGAAAACAGGGCGTTCGGGCAAAGACATGATCATCCCCGTGCCACCGGGAACTCTTGTGAAAGATGCGGATCACGGGCACCTGCTGAAAGACCTGCAGCAGCACGGCGATTCGGTGGTGGTGGCCAAAGGCGGCTGGGGTGGCCGTGGCAACAAGCGATTTGCCACAGCCACCAATCGGGCGCCGCGAGAGTGCGAGGCGGGCCATGATGGAGAAGTTCGCAATGTGAATCTGGAGTTGAAGCTGATCGCGGACGTGGGGCTGGTGGGCAAACCCAATGCGGGCAAATCGACGCTGCTCAGTCGTGTGTCTCGCGCCACTCCGGAAATTGCCGATTATCCCTTCACCACCAAATATCCCAATCTGGGTCTGGTGCAGGTCGATATCAACAACGAATACGTGCTGGCCGACATCCCCGGTCTGATTGAAGGCGCTCACCAGGGAGCGGGCCTCGGACACGAGTTCCTCAAACACATCGAGCGCACCCGCATCATTGTGCACATGGTGGAACCTTCGCCCATGGATTTTTCTGATCCGCTGGACAACTACGATCAGATTCGTGAAGAGCTGGAAAAATACAATCCCATTCTCGCCAGTCGCCCGGAGATTCTGGTTGTCACCAAAGCCGAACTGCCGGACGCGGCCACCTGTGCAGAATTGCTTCGCGAAACTTCCGGAAAAGACGTACATCTGGTCTCAGCGGTCACCGGTGCCGGATTGCCGGAGTTAAACCGGATGATCATTCAGCGGTTGGCGGAGACGGCGGAGGATGACCTCGCCCCGCTGCCCGACAACCCGTAAAACCCGTCCGATTCCGGGACCTTCAGGACACTCCTTTCACGGGACAGCAACGGCAGCTGATTCGACCACCCAGCTTGATTGCCCCGCCGCCTGACGGCCCAATTTTCTTTCCACGGAAGACGAAGCGATGAAAGTTCTGCTGGCCAACCCTCGCGGATTCTGCGCCGGAGTCAACATGGCCATTGAGTGCCTGGACGAAGCCATCCGTCGTGTGGGTCCGGGCATTTACGTCTACCACGAGATTGTCCACAACAAGTACGTGGTCGATCGCTTCACCGCGCAGGGCGTGACCTTTGTCGACACGCTGGAAGAAGTGCCGACCGGCTCGATTCTGCTGTTCAGTGCGCACGGCGTGTCACCGGAGATCCGGCAGATCGCGCGGGAACGCAGTCTGCAAACCGTGGATGCCACCTGCCCGCTCGTGACGAAGGTTCACCTGGAAGCCATTCGCTACGCGAACAAAGGATACAACATCATTCTGATCGGCCATGAGGGCCACGATGAAGTGATCGGCACGATGGGCGAAGCACCGGAAAGCATCACGCTGGTGGAAACGCCCGATGAGGTCAGCGGCCTGCCGTTTGGCGATGAGGACAAACTGGCCTATCTGACGCAAACCACATTGAGCGTGGCCGAAGCGGGAGAAGTGATTGATGCGCTCAAGGCCCGCTATCCCCACATCGAGTCGCCCAAAAAAGAGGACATCTGTTACGCCACCACCAATCGCCAGGAAGCCGTGCAGATGCTGGTGGAGCGGGCCGACGTGCTTATTGTGCTGGGCAGCCAGAACAGCAGCAACAGCCGACGCCTGATGGAAATCGGAGCAGGCCAGGGAGTGCCATCGTATCTCGTGGACGGCGCCGCCGAACTGCAGGCCGAGTGGTTTGCCGATGCGGGCACGGTGGTCGTCACCGCCGGCGCCAGTGCGCCGGAGGTGGTCGTTCAGGAATGCCTCGACTATCTGAAGACAAACTTCAACGCAGAGCTCCAGGAAGAAACTCTGCGTGAAGAAAATGTGCACTTCAATTTGCCGAAGGAACTGCAGGATCTGAAGGTTCCGGCAGCCGATTGAAATCGCTGCCGTCGGGAACCAGTTCGGGCTCTGCTGCGGGCTCGGGTTCACTGAGACTGGCGGGCTCACGATTTGGTTCCCGTTCCGCTGGACGTGGTAACTCCGCCGGCCGATCAATGGGCCGCTGCCGATCAATGGGCTGTCGAAGATCGGCGTCCGCGTTTCCGCTGAGGGGATCCCGACGTGGTTCATTCAGACTCGGCCGCAACTCAGCAGGCTCTGGCAGGCGTGAATCCGGTGTGACCGGAGGATCAAAGTCCAGAGGTTGCGAGCGGAGCAGCGGCTGCTCAAGGTTGTCTCCAAAATCGTCCCGCATCTCAGGTTCGGCCAGCAAATCAAATTCGTCTTCCGGCAGACCCAGAATTCGCTGCAGCTGTTCATTGACGATCTGCTCGCGGCCAGCCGCACGCTGCTTCACCTGCTTTGACGCGGCCGCCAGGCGGCGGGTCAGCTGATCCACCAGTGCTTCACGCGCCTGCTGCTCGGCGTCAAATTTCTTCAGCAGCAGATCCTTCAGCGGCTGTTTGAGCTGCGCTCGTGTGCGGCGATCGCCGGCCGCCAGAATGTCGGTGACCAGCGAGGCGATGGAGGATTCCAGCGGGCTGTTGGTGCGACGGTTCTGCCGGGCATTTTGAAAGGGAACGTTGTCCGGCATTGCTAAGTCGCCAAAATCCGAAAAGCCGTCGCCCGGTGGGCTGGACGGCGGCATATCCATCATCACATCACGTGGGAGGTTATCTGCCAGGGAATTGTCCAGCGGCTGAAAGCCATCGGGCTGGGGACGGAACGCAACATCGGACGGATTGTCGGACGGTCCGATGTCGTTAATGAAACGGGGATCAGCAGGATTCACCGGCTGAGCGTTCGGCCGAAACCCGGCATCGGACATTTCCAGGAATTCATCACCCGCATCAAAAGCCGTGTCACCATAGTCGACGGCCGTCACACCTGCCGTGGGCATGGTAAAGGACACCTGAGGCACGCTGACTTCCGGCAGCTGAACGTCACCGTCATCCTGAGGGTCCGTGAATTGCAGGGTCGCGGAATTCACGACGGCCCAGCGCGGATCCACACCGGCAGGTGTCTCCACCTGCAGCATCAGGTCGCCCTCGTAGTCCGCCTTCTCCAGGTAGCAAACAAATTTCCCGGCGTCACTGATCAGCGCGGTGCCCGTTTCGGGTCGCGTCTCTCGTTCACCTCCCGGGCGCGCCCAGACAACCGCGCGTTTCATCAGCTCAGGCAGCTGGCCCGGCAGGGTTCTGTTGATAAGCGCATCAACCGCCCGTTCCGTCTCGTCACTTTGTCGAAACAACAGTCCGACTGGCAGCGTGCTGACAACCGCCCGTCCCGCTCGGGAGACAACACGCGTTCTGGCAGACAGCAGTTCGTCCGACATCTTCACGCTGCCATCAACACGCAATGCGCGAAAATCCTGCACGACGACAGGCCCGGGCAGCAGATTTTCCTCTGTCTTCTTCACCGTCTTCCACCACACCAGATTACTCATCCATTCCGGTTCCAACTGCTCGTTGAGCGAACCGCCCACACAAAACCGGATGCGACCCTGAGGCACCATCTTCAATTCGAACGTCCCGCTGTCATCCACGGGCGCTGACGTCTGGTACGATGCCATCATGGGTCCCTGCATTGCTGTTTCCGGCGACAGGCGGATCATCTCCGGCAGATGGGGAAACGACTCCCAGTAGGCATACACGCGAACATTTTTCAGTGGCTTGCCGTTCACGCTCACGGACCCCTGCACTGTCGACCACGCCTCCAACTGCACATGAGTCGGCTGCTGCTCCATCTCCTTCAGTGATGTGATCAGGTAACCGGATTCGCCCTCAATCAACAGTAGGGGTCGAGTGGTATGAAAACGACCAGCATCGTCCGTCACCTGATCGAGCTGCTCAGCACCGCGAGACGGCTGGATCTGGACAGTGCTCAGTCGGCGACAGCGGATTGTTTCGGTTCCATCAGAAATCAGCCGAATCGGTCGGCCATCAAAGGCATGCACAAAGGCGCCTTCTTCCGGTTGTCCGTCAGGGCTCAGCACGGTGAATGTCGGTGGACTGCCAAAGCCGCCAAAATCTCGGCCGCCGACTTCGTAACTCTCGCTGCCAAAGTTGGCATCATCGCCCTCTGATTCGCCAGCCGCTCCAAAGCCGATACCGCCCTGATCTGTTCCTAACAGTGCGTCAGACGACGATGGCGGCTGGTGACCCAGCTGCGAGTGAGCCACCCCCGCTGCCATGATGAGTCCCACCAGGGACGAAAGGGAATAACAGACGGAACGTTTCATGACAGAGAATTCCTTTTGTGAACAGAATGGACCTGAATCCAGACCAACGACCGATCAGCGGTTTTCGAGATGTTCCAGCTGCCTGTCGATCGACTGCAGCAGAGCATCCAGCTGAACGCCGTCTGGATCTTCGAGAGCAGGGGGGTTGGGTTTGATCGTGTCCGCTGCCTTCGACTCTGATTCGTCGCTGGACACTGGAACTGTTGTATCGTGGGGCCGTTGTTCGGTGGCCGGAGAACCTGCCAGCTCTGGTGCCGAGGAGGCAGACGCCTCGGTGTCGGATGATTGCCTGCCAAAGCGAGCAGCTAAGCCGTCAGCGGCAGAATCCGGTTCCGTTAGTGCCGGATCGATGTCCACTGGAGTCACCCCTGTAACGGCACTGTCCGTCCCTGGTGTGTCGTGTGGTCTTCGCCTTGCCCCGGTGCTTGCTGTCGCAGCGGAATGACCGGACGGGGGATCACTGGTTTTGGACCACACAGCCACACACAGACACACAACCAGCACGATGAGCGTCCAGCGTTGCCACACGGGAAGCTGTTTGAGGTTTGCTGGCAATGACGACTGTCGACCTGCACAGTCTGTCGCATGTCGTCTCTGCAGCGGTCGACGACCGGCGGTCGGCAGCAGGCTTTCCAGTAAACTCTCCGCCCGCGCCGCTGACGCCACACGTTGTGAGGGCGCGAAGCAGTGCAGGGCAGACACCGCCTGCTCCAGAGCTCGGGGCACGTCTTCCAGCAACACAGACAGTCGAGGAGGCTGCTCACTGCCGACGCGGTGAATGGTCTCCATGCCGGATGCCTCCGGCACCGGCGGCCGACCTGTCAGCATGGTAAACAGCAGTGCGCCCAGACTGAACAGATCGCTGCGTTCATCGGTCGTCTCACCGCGGGCCTGTTCGGGCGCCATAAACTGCGGCGTGCCCGCCAAAGCGCCAGCACGCGTAATGCTGGCATCATCCACGGCCCGTGCCAGACCAAAGTCTGTCAGGAGCGCACGTTCTGTCTGACCGGACAACAGAATATTGGCCGGTTTAATGTCACGATGAATCAATCCCTGAGCATGCGCGGCCTTCAATCCGGCCGCCACCTGACGGGCGATTCGCAGCGCCTCCACGGGAGCCAGCGGTCCCTGCTGTCGCAGGCGTTCTTCCAGCGATGGGCCTGGCAGATAGGGCATCACCAGATAAGGCAGACCCTGGTATTCGGACACCTGATGCACGGCGATCACATTGTCGTGAACCACGGCCGCCGCCGCACGGGCCTCCCGCTCAAATCGGCTGCGCGCCGATTCCGACGCGGCCAGTTGTGGGCTGAGGACTTTGACGGCCACAAAGCGATCCAGCGCCGGATCACGCGCTTTGAAGACCACCCCCATGCCGCCCACACCCACGCAGCCACTCACTTCAAACGGTCCGATGCGACCCAGCATCCGCGGATCGTCTGTGGGCCCCAGCAGCGTCAGCGGCCACAACAGCTGATCGGAGACAATTTGACGCCCTTCGTCCAGTTCATCTGCGCGCAGGGCGGATGTGATGGTCGTCCAGTCGTCCCCCGAACCGGCAGCTGTGGTCATGCACTGCCGACACACGGGACAGTCAGTCAGGTGCTGTTCGACGGCGCCCTCGTCTTCCGGCGAGAGCGCATCATTCAGATAGTCCTGGATCGTGGAAGGATGGCAAATCGTCCGCGGCATCAGACGGTCTCCCGATGATCGTCGGTGTCCGATCGCATCAGTTCTTCCACCAGATGACGAATCCGTTTCAGTACGCGACTGCGCGACGCATAAACAACGCCGGCGGAAACACCCAGCTCCGTGGCTACCTGTTCAATCGAACGACCGGCAACCGACGTCTGTTCAAAGGCCGCCCAGACAGCCGGTGTGCAGTTGCCCCGGACTTCGGCCGCTGCACGACGATACAGGGCCACTCGTTCTTCGGCGGCCCACATGGCCTGAAGCTGATCTTCATCCGCGGCAACGGCGTTCAGCTGCTGCAACACCTCGGAACGTCCGCTGCCGCGGTGACGATGATCGCGCTGGATAATCTTCAGCGACGTATGACGAGCCACCTGAGACAGCCAGCTGCGAAAACGGCCGGCTGACAGATCCGGGGGACGACGCTCAAAGGCATCGGCAACCTGCTGCAAAACCCTCTGCGTGGCATCATCTGCGTCCGCATCCTGCAGTCCCAGTCGCCGACAAAATCGAAAAATGGCCGGGCGATACAGGGCGCCAAACTGGTCCCAGCAACGCTGCTCCGCCCCGTCCCGCAGGCGGGTCAGCATACTCAGCGATGTTTGCGGCCAGACCATGCGGATTTCAAACCTTCAGAAAACGAATTTGACGGCCCACGGCAGAGCGAGCAACAGGATGAGGAACACTTCAAAGGCACTGACAGGCCCGGGGTCCCCTATTGAAGTCCGCCCAGGCTCTGATTCTGACAGCAGCCTGCTCAGAATTTTCCAAACTTCCCAAATCTCCTGACAGGGACCGCGTTTCGACGGCCCTCGACCACGCAAATCGCTTGTGCCATGCGATCGAAAACAATCACAATAAGGGTGATCCCAGACATCCCCTTCATTACGGATTGTACAAATGCCCGTTCTTCTTCGCCGCCTTGGTCTCACCCTGCTGGCAGTTCTGGCAGCAAATCGCGGTCTCAACGCTGCCGCCGATGAACCAGAGTTTCTGCAGCACACACCCAATGATCGCAGTCTGGTCATGTATGTGCCCGATCCGCTGCCACACCTGCTGCGGACGGCGAAATCCCCCGGCTTTCAACGGGTGATCACGCGCATGTTTCAGGGACAGCTGGGCGGTCCGGACACGTCCACATGGGAACCCACTTTGAATAACAGCGTGGCCCCCTATCTGCCGACAGAAATAGTGTTCTCGCTCAACGACCAGGCAACCACGAACCTGTCTCGCCTGTTTCGCATGATGCTGCATGTGGGGCTGTGCAACGGCGCCATCGAGGCGGACGCGTCAGAGGATTTTGACAAATTGCAGCAGGTCCTCATCGCAGAGATGGGACAATGGAAGCTGGAAGGCATTGATCTGTGGGTCAATTTTCGCACGCCGCTGCCCGCTGCGCTGGTATTTGGTCAGGCAAACTCACTGACAGCTTCTTTGTTTGACGTCGAGGGCGTCGAAGTGACTCACCAGGGGCAGTCCATTCGCCTGCAGTCTCAACTGGGCAACTTCTACGATGAACAGACTCTGCAGTTCCTGCTGCTGGAGTTTGGCGTCGCCACAGACCTGGATTCCGAGGGCACCAGCGCACTGGGGGCCGCCGTGGCAAAGCTGGAGATCGATGTCACCGTGCAGATGGTGGGCAACGCCATTCAGCTGCGCTTTGGTCACGTGGCAGACTTCGAACCGTTGCGTGGCGAATCTCTGGGTGAACTGTGGACGACGGATCCCCGTCTGGTGTTTTTTGCCAGCTATCGCATGCAGGGATTCCTGGACAGCGTGGCGGGCATCGTCAAAGAGTGGGAAAAATGGGAACCCACTGCAACTGGCAAAGCGACAACGCAGCTGGATGAAGAAGACCTGCTGGGGGATCTGTCCAACATTGTTCGGATGGTCGGTCAGTCTTCTCTGGACGGAGCTTCGCGACTGGAGTGGAACGACGACCTGGAACTGGTGCTGCATGAATACGGTGTGCCGACCGCAGACAGCCTGACGACTCTGCCGATCACAAAGTTCGTGCCTGCGACCGGGGACATCGTGATGGCCAGTTCCACCTATTCCGTCGCCGACCAGTGGAACAGCCAGCTCACACAGTTTGAGGATCGGCTGGCCAGTAACTCCATGAAGTACGAATTGACGGGCCGTCTGCAGCAGGCCGAAATGAACGAACAGATGACCGTCTTTTACTATCAGAAACTGAGGAAATTCCGGCAGCTGGTGAAGGAGCGGTCGTATGACGTCTTTCGTGCACCCACCATCACCATCGCAGATGGCCGCGGCACCATCCGTCGGCTGTCTGCCCGGTTCCACATCGACGAAGAATCCAGTGGATTTGCAATGAACGATCTTTCTGTTCCCCGCGTGGCGGTGATGGGACGACTGCAGGAGGGGGCCGATGCGGAAACACTGATGAAAGACGTCTGGCGCGCCTTTCTGGAGGGTGTGATGCCTGAAGATATCACCGGTCTGCAGCTGGTCGAGTCCGTCGACTACGGTCTGGGCTGTCCCACGTTTGCCTTCAGTGGAGAGTGGCAGGAGGAACTGCCCAACGATGTGCGCATCATGCTGGAAGGCGACATGATGCCGCACTACTTCACGCTGCCGGACGGACTGTTTGTCTTATCCAGTTCGTCAGAACTGAGCCGCGCCATTGTGGCGGCCGGAAATGGCAGTGGAGAACGGTTTGATCTGCCAGCCAGTGAAGATCAGCTGGTGGGGTTTGGTGTGATACCGGGCATTAGTCTGGCTCAGATTTCCGGCACTCTCACATCACTGTTTGACTACGTGATGGATGAACAAAGTGACCTGGAACTGGAGGGGGAGACACTGCAGATCGGACGCACGATGCTGGCGGCCGATCAGAATTTCTATGACACGATGCAGGGACTGTTTTCCAGTCTGACACTCGCCTGTGCGTCTGTGGACAGCATTCAGTGGCAAAGTACTCAGCAGACAGATCGTCGGGTGACCAAAGGCTCGATGTCGTTCAATACGCCGTAGAACGTCCGCATCTCTGGCGGACCGTTACTCGGCCACTAAACCCATCCGCTGCAGTTTGGAGCGGCATTCGTCCCGTTCGCGACTGCGTTTGAGACTGGCCCAGCCTTCGTCCTGGGCGGCCAGAAAAGCGTCTTCGCTAAACGGCGGGGTCGTGCCGGCTGTCGCTGCATTCGCATTCAGTCGCTGAATCACGCCCACGTCCAGTCGCGTCAGAAACATGGACTGCATGCGATAATCCTGGAAGGCCTCCCACACGACGGGAAACAGCGGAGCGACAATTTTTTCCCCGATTGCCGTGGCGTAGTTGCGGATTTCCAGTTGCGCGTGACTGTCCATCCGCAGCGCCAGAAAATGCAGCAGGTTGTGCAGGTCAATCTTCCAGTAGGCTTCCGTGTAGGTGGCCAGCGGCAAATCCTTGCGGGCCTGTTCGCGGGCTACGCCGGAGTCAATGCGCTGTTGATAGACGGACCGCATTTGATTCTGCAGCTCGGTTTCGGACTCCGTCAGCTGCTGGCCCAGTTCGGCCGACAGTGGCTCACCGCTGCCCTGACGATTGGATTCCGCCTGAGTTCGCCACTCATTCACGGGCGTTGTCTGCGCGGCGTCGATGGCCAGAGAGTAACGTGTGCTGTATTCGTTAATATTGGCCGTGCGATGACGAACCCACTGCCGCCAGCAGTCCATGGGCACGCGCACGAGAAACTTAATTTCCGCCATTTCGAAGGGAGTCGTGTGGCGATGTCGCAGCAGATAGCGAATGAGAGTGCGATCATCGCTGACCTTTTTTGTGCCTTCTCCGTAGCTCACCCGCGCCGCCTGGACCACGCTGCTGTCGTCTCCCATGACGTCCACCAGGCACACAAAACCATCGTCCAGCACGGGAAACTTCTGCCAGCGAAGTTCGTTTACCTGAGCCAGTCGGTCCTGCGAAGATGAGTCTGCTGCGGCCATGTGTCTTGCTTTGTGTCCTGCTTTGCTGCGCTGCTCGAACGCTCGTTTTTTGCGCTCAAAAGTCAACCGTTTCGAATTTTGCACTCTAGAGAGAATGCCGGGAAACTACCATTCAGCGACCCCATTTCGCCCGCGTTCAAACGGAAAAAGCATGGACTACACATGGATGGACGATACACCCGTGGGCCGGCTGCTGCTGGCTGGGTCGGACGATGTGCTGCAGTTGCTGCTGTTCGATTCTCCCGACAGCCGGGACCGGCACAGGGTGAACCTCACTGACTGGCAGGCCAGCAATCGGGTCTTCAAAGAACACAGGCGACAACTGCGGGCCTACTTCAACAAAGACCTCAAACAGTTTGACGCCCCGGTGGCCGGGCTGGGGACCGCGTTTCAGCAGCAGGTGTGGTCGGCTCTTTGCGAAGTGCCGTATGGCGAAACGGCCACCTATGGTGAGATAGCGAAAGCCATTGGGCGACCCACCGCTTCGCGGGCTGTCGGGATGGCCAACGGACGCAACCCGATTTCCATCATCGTGCCGTGCCATCGGATCATCGGAGCCAGCGGAAGGCTGGTCGGCTATGGGGGCGGGCTGGCGGCAAAAACGTGTCTGCTGTCTCTGGAAGGAATCGCGCTGCCATGACCAAAGACGCCAATCCCTATCAGCCACCGACTTCAACAGCCGGGTTTGATGGTTTTCCGCTGACAGCCAGTCAGAGATTCACCGTGTGGACCGGGTCGGTGGGCGCTTTTCTGGTGTTCTGGCTGATCTTCGGAGTCGGGCTGACCATGCTCACGTTTCTGATCGCCCACGTATTTTCGATCGAGTCGGTGGCGGCCGTGATCGTCGGATCCGTGGGGACAGGAGCCGGAATCAGTTACGTGATGACACGTCGGTACCATTTGGAGGCCATCTCCGATTTTCAGCGGGAGAATGAGTTGTCGGCGAAACCCGACCCCCTGACAGTCGAATGATGTTCGTCTGTCTGTCGCCCTGATTTGTCCAGATTCCCGGCGGCCCAGGACTGGAAATCAATCGCCGCTCGGCGAAAATAGGGCAGGAGTGCCGATTGTCGGCGGGCGACAGTCAAGCAAATCTACTCGTAAAATATGAAGCCATGTCCGTCACTGAATTCACCGAGCAGGAGCTCGATGATCTGGATGATGAAGTCACGCTGCCACTTTACGTTCTGCTGCCGCTGGGCGCATTGGGGCTGTACTCCCTCGCGTTTCCCTGGCCCGCCGCGTCGCTGCCCGTCTATCTGCTGTGGCTGGGATTCACGACCTTCATCTTCTTTTGCTACACCAGCTGTTTTCACGAGACGGCCCATCAGACGCTGAGCCAGTCCTCCCGTCTGAGTATCATCGTGGGGCGGATCCTGGGCACGCTGATGTTCACGCCGTATTCGGTGTATCGCGAAAGCCACATTCGACATCACGCTTATTTGAACAAGCCGGCTGATTTTGAATTGTGGCCCTACAGCGACCCGCACACATCCGTGTGGTTCCGCCGCATCTTTGTGTGGTTTGATCTGCTGCTGGGGATCTTTTCCGGACCCGTCATCTACGGACGCACGTTTTTTCACCGGGACTCACCGATTCGCAATCCCAAAGTCCGGCGTGCCGTCTATGGCGAATACGCAGTGATGATTGGCTTCTGGGTGATTCTGCTGACGGCCACCGCTTTGTATGACCAATGGTATCGGTTGCTCACCGTCTGGGTGTTGCCTCACTGGCTGGCGGGAATCATGCAGACGGCACGCAAGCTGACGGAACACCTCGGTATGAGTAGTTACGATCCTCTCAAGGGGACACGCACCATTGTGGCCGACAACTGGTTTACGCGGCTGTGCACGTGGATGAATTTCGACATCTTTGTGCATGGGCCGCATCACCGGCATCCACGGATTGCCCACAATCAATTGCAAAAGAAGATGCAGGATTACAAAGAGTCCACGCTGGAGGAGTTTCCGGTCTTCGCCAATTATCGATCGGCCACCTGGCAGATGCTCCCGTTTCTGTTTCGCAATCCGGGCGTCGGTATGAACGCGGGCGCCCCCAGTCCCGAACAGGAAAAAAAGGCGCGGGTCGACAATTTCGTGGCCGATGTCTCATCTGAGATTCTCTCCGAACGAGATTCGGAAACCGCTGACATGTCCAGAATCGGAGACGTGACGGCCGCTTAACATCACGCCATCTCACGCGCAAAGAAGACAGGGCCAGCACACGTGCTGACCCTGAGAGAGCTTCCCATTGTTTGTGTCGTAATCGCCTGAATCAGTCGACTGCGGCCGCGCTGCGACGACGACGCAGAGCCATACCACCCAGAACCATCAAGCCGCCAGCCCACGTGCCGGGTTCCGGCACTGCTGTTGGGGCGACAGAAAACTGGGTATTGAACGACACCCATTCATTGAGCAATTCGAGGGGAGCCGACATACGAATCACATGATCAAAGCCAGCATCCACGTCTGTCAGAGTCACGGACCAGTTGTCTTCGGCATTCGTGATTCTGTCATCCACGTACTGCCAGGTCAGATTTCCCATGGTCACCACTGGCGCCGTGATCTGGGAAAGATCATCGTCCGCGCCACCGCCTGTTCCCAAATCCGCGGTGAAGGCCCCGCTATACCCCTCAACGGCCCAGACCTGGCCGACGGGGTCGGCCAATGTGCCCTTGTCATCTCGAGCTCCCACACCACCAGGTCCGTTGTGAACCGCAGGTCGAGAGTTGAACGTGCTTTGGTTGATCACCACGTGGTCGAGCACAAATCCGTCTTCCGGCGTGATTTCCAGTTGAAATGACATAACATCTTCGGTGCCGCTTCTGGGGGCCGAGCCAAATTCCAATTGCCCACCGTTGTCAGAGCCACCACCATTGGCAAAAGATGGGCTCTGGTTAAAGCCGGCATGGTCGGGCGTAAACGTGTAGCTCCACGTTCCGAGCAGCGTGTTGGACGTATCGCGAATTTCGCCGCCTTGTTGTCCGGCCACTATTGTAATGACGTCTGCCGGGAGGCTTCCAACTGGCAGTACAGCCAGCATTCCAATCAGTGTGGTTCGAATCATAGTTGTGAATTCCGGGTAGATAGGTTGGCCCTGACGAAGCCTAACGCCACCTGGAACTCAATTGGTCATTGGGATTCTCTGCGGCGTGCTGAACCAGGGTCATCCTGAAGAGGTCTTCTTAGTAACTGAAACACCCCACCAACTGCCCGCAAACCGATCGATCCGGATCAGAACCTGCCGATGGTCGAAGACCACCAATGGACAGTTTGGCAAGTAGCGGGTAGTAAGGTGCAGGCCTGCCCATGGCGATGGGCATCGGCGTCGTCGGGGATCAGACCGACTGGTCAGGGAGGGTGTCCGTTGATCGTCGTCGTCGACGCACGGCCACCACACCCAAGGCAATCAAACCACCGGCCCATGTGCCGGGTTCAGGAACTGCAGCGGGCGCTGTTGAGAACTGAGTGTTGAACGAAACCCATTCTCTTGACAGTTCAAAAGGAGAGGATGTCCGAATCACATGGTCAAAGCCGCTGCCCACGTCTGTGAGAGTTACGGACCAGTTGTCGTCCTGATTGTTGATTGTGTCATCAACCTGCTGCCAGACAAGATCACCGAAAACTCGCCCGGTGCTGTGATCTGTGGCTGGTCGCCGGCCGTGCCGGCGCCACTCCCCTGATTCGATGTGAAGGCTCCTGGCATGGCAGCAAAGTCAGTCACTGCATGCGGCCCTTGATCAAGTGGGGGCTTCCAGTGAGTTTGTGCGTGATCCAGACGCTGGCCACGGCTTTCGTTCGCCGGACGCCAGAGAACGCGCGTTTGAAACGCACCTGCTCAATTCTGTCGACGCAGCAGCAGCAGACGAAAATCCATAACATGATCACCCGGGATGTCTGTCGCCTGCAACTTCAACTGACCTTTTCCGGCCGTCAGCGGCAGCACACCGAGCGTCATGCGTCCCCAGTTCTGCTCGTACGACTCCATCCGTTCAAAGCGGTCTTCTGCTGCGCCCACCAGTGCTGACGGATGAGCGACCCTCACTTTGCCGGTCAGCGTTTGGTCGCCAAAGCTCAGGGCGATGGTCGAACCTTCGTCACCCTTTGGACACGAATAGAAAATCTCCACCTCGTACGTTCCCTCCGCGAGCACCTCGGCATCAAACGTGATGCTGTCATCCCTCGACGTCCAGTTGGTGAAGAAGGAGCTGTTGGGAAAGCGATTGGATCGTTTGATGCCACCATGCTCTTTGCCGTCCCGCGCCGGTAATTGCGTGGTGGGAGCATCGGGATGGGCAATCACAAACGGACGATCATCCTGCTCGTGACCTTTCGTGTCGCGATTGAGGGCCTCTATGGCGGACGACATCTGCTGCACCAGATCCGGGTGGCGGGCGGCCACGTTGTTTCGCTGACCGGGATCGGCCGGCAGATCAAACAGCGCTCCGTTGTTGTCAAGTCGCCAGCGGCCCAGTTTGGCACTGCGTTTGGTCTTCCACTGCGAGACAATAATCCGTTCGTCTGTGGCGTCATCGGAACCGAGCAAAGCGGACGACAGATCGACTCCATCCAGCGGCAGTTCATTGACGGTTTTGACACTCGCCAGCGACGTGAGCGTTGGGTGCAGATCGATGGCAGCGCCATTGGTCGTGACCGTGTGTCCGGCCGCGATTCTCGCTGGCCAGCGGACCAGACAGGGAGAGCGAACACCGCCTTCATCCGTGGACCCTTTGCGACCTTTCATATCTCCGTTCCACCGGGTCCCATTGGGTCCGTTGTCGCAGAAGTAGACCACGATGGTGTTGTCTGCCTGCTTGCTGTCGGACAGTGCCTGCATGATCCGACCCACATTCCAGTCGATGTTTTCACACATGGCCAGAGCGGCCCGAATATGCGTCAGGTTTTCCTTTTTGGGATCGCGATTGTGCATCTGCAAGTCCCGATCTTTGAACTTGTTCCACCAGCGATCCGGCACCTGCATGGGCGAGTGAGGCGTGTTGTACGGCAGATACACAAAGAAGGGAGCATCGTCTGCGGCCGTCATGAAATCGATGGCCTGGTCGGTGAGGTCATCAATGATGAAGCCGTCACCCTGCACAATCTCACCATTGCGTTCCAGCATGGGACTGAAGTAGTGACCCCAGTGGCCCGAACAGAACCCGTAAAACAAATCAAAACCACGGGCGTTGGGATGGTATGGATACTGCATCCCATTGTGCCATTTGCCAAACGCGGCCGTTCGATAACCGCCCGCCCGAAAGGATTGAGCGATTGTGATTTCGTCCAGGTCAAGGCGTTCGCCTCCGGCTGATGTGGAATACACGCCACCGCGGGCGTGGTAGCGTCCCGTCAGAAACTCCGCACGGGTCGGTGAGCACACGGGACACACGTAGAAGCGGTCGAATTTTGCCCCTTCGGCCGCCAGACGATCGATGTTCGGCGTGCTCAGGTTTTGATTGCCGTTGAGAGACAGATCCCCCCAGCCCTGATCATCCGTCAAAATCACCAGGACGTTGGGTCGGGCGGCTGACGACTGTTGCTTCAAATTTCCCTGATCAGCACAGCTTTCGCCACAAACGACGGACAACAGCAGTCCCGCCGCTGTCAGTTTCCACCAGGCAAACGGCTCATGTTTCTGCATCGTCGGATCGCTTTCTCACTACAAACAGCACGGGGGACTTTGGTTTGGGCGGATTGCTGTCCTGCCGCTTCAGATCATAACCTTCGTCATGACGATTCAGCAATTCTGCGACGGCACGGTATTCCTCCGGCCCCCCCTCATGGCCGCGATAACACAGCACGGTCAGGATGCCACCTGGTGCCAGCAGCCGCATGGCCGCCGCAATCGCCACCGTCGACGTGCGGGCCGTTGTCACTTTGGTCTTGTCGCTGCGGGGCAGGTAACCGAGATTGAACATCACGGCCATCGGACGAAGGTTCTCTTCGTCTGCCAGTTGCTCATGCCCGGCGTGCCTCAGTTCCACGCAGGTTAGCTCACTGGACTTCAGCCTCTGTGCGGTGGCTGCCAGTGCTGACTGCTGCACGTCAAAACCGATCACTCGACCGGCGGCACCCACACACTCCGCGAGAAAAGACGTGTCAAAGCCGTTTCCCACTGTTGCATCGATGGCCAGATCACCAGCGCGCAGGATCTCTTTGACCCGCTGATGCGCACAGCCCGTCAGTGGTCGACGATCGGCTGAGGGGGCCGGGCGTACACGACTGGGCAGAAAAGCGACCGGCAGGTCTTCGCTGTGCAGCAAATGAGCAGCCAGATATTCCGCCAGTCGTGGCGCTCGCAGCGCCCCTTTGGAACCCAAACCATTGAGCGTGTAAACGCGGTCGCCTGGTGCGGACGGACCGAGCACTGGTTGATAGTCCTTCATCGTCGGACGCACGGCACCACGATGCCGCAGAATGCGAATGTCTCCGCCAACCATCCGCCGCACGCCTGTCAGCACCTGATTGCGACCCGCCTGTGTGGGCACATTCTCCAGATACTTCCAGTCATAGGTGCTGCCGATCCGCTGATGCCCGTCCGACTGCGGCGCTATCCAGACGCTGCGATGCACCACCTGTTCTGCCGTGTAGTTTTCAATCTTCACATCCAGCAGGTCACCTCGACTGGGATTGTCGGGAATCAGCGGAAAGGCCGGACTGGTCCAGGCGCCGGTGCACAGAATGACACGATCCGCCAGCAAGCGGAAATCGGTCCCCGCCGGGCTAAGCTCAAACGGCCCCGTGCCGTCTGCCTGCTGGAGCAAAGCTGTGATGTCAACGTCGGCGTGATACAGCCGTTGACGCTGGCGGAACCACGCGGCTGAGCCCTCCAGATATTCACTCACCTGAAGTCGACCAGCGGGCCGCATTTGAATGCCTGGCTGCAGTCGTCCGCCGGACTGCAGTGTGCCATTCCAGCTTTCCACGCTGTCGCGGACCCGATCTTCGGTGTCACGCAGAAACTCGTCGCGAGAGGCCTTATCGGCAAACAGTCGCAGCATCGGTTCCTGCTGAAAAACGGTCTGCTGCAGTTGCCGCTCGACATACTGATAAAAGTCTGTGGCCGTCGTCCAGTAAGCCTCAAATTCGTCGGATTTTACCAGTCGTTTTCCGGTCACCGGAGTCAGCAGTCCGGCCGAAACCCGGGACGCGGTTTCCGACCGTGGATGATCGACGACCACAAAGGACTGGCCGTGCCGCTGCAGGGTCCAGGCCAGGGCCGTGCCCGCCAGACCCTGGCCAATAATCAGACTGTCCACACGCTGGGACTCTGGATCGGTCATGAATTCGTCACTGTCAGAAGAGGATTTGGCGTTTCGACTGGTATCGCCGGGTCCTTAGTATCTGGTATCCTCGAGATACCTTAACCCGCTCTTCCCTCCTTCTAAACTCCCCGGAGACTCTCCATGACGAAAACGACGCGACGCCAGTTTGTCCAGCAAACCACGGCCGCCGCCGCGCTGGCAACCGGTCTGCACGCTGCCGGACGTCCCGCACTGGCCAGCAGCAATCCTCTGGAAAAACTCAATATCGCCTGCATCGGTACGGCCAACCGCGCCGCGGCCGATATTGAAGGCGTGATGACGGACAACATTGTGGCCATCTGCGATGTCGATTCTGTCTACATGGAACGCTCGAAAAAAATGCTCACGGAGAAACTCGGGCAGGAGCCAAAGACGTTTGCCGACTATCGCGAAATGATCGACTCCTTCGGGGACAAATTCGACGCCGTCACGGTGGGCACGACGGACCATCATCATGCTCCGGCCACGATGCGTGCCATCAAAGCGGGCAAACATGTTTACTGCGAAAAACCGCTGACTCACACGGTCACCGAAGCCCGCATGATCGCGGAAGCAGCCGCCAAAGCGGGTGTGGCCACGCAGCTGGGTACTCAAATCCACGCTGGCAACAACTACCGCCGCGTCGTGGAAATTGTGCAAAGCGGAGCCATCGGCGATGTGACGGACGTGCACGTATGGGTGGGAAAAGGCTGGGGGATCACCAAACTCACCGGCGAACCTTCGCCTCCTCCCGCCAATCTCAACTGGGACCTGTGGCTGGGTCCCGCGCCTGAACGTCCCTTTGTGGCGGGTCGCTACCACCCTGCACAATGGCGACGCTTTTGGGATTTTGGTCAGGGCACCCTCGGCGACATGGCGTGTCACTATATGGACCTGCCCTTCTGGGCCCTCAAACTGCGGCATCCGGTGGCCTGCGAAGCCGAAGGAGAGACGCCGCATGAAGAAATGGCGCCCACCGGATTGATTGTGCGGTACAAATATCCGGCACGTGGCGATATGCCGGCCTGCAATCTGACGTGGTATGACGGCAATAAGATTCCGAAATCCGTCGATGGTCAGCGGGTTCGTGCCAATGGCGTGATGTTTATTGGCACCAAAGGAAAACTGTTCGCGGACTATGGCAGTTATCGACTGTTTCCCGCGGACCAGTTTTCCGGTTTTGAGCCACCACCGAAGACCATACCCGATTCCATCGGCCACCATGCGGAGTGGATTAAGGCGTGCAAGGATGGTTCGCCAACGACGTGCAACTTTGACTACTCGGGCGCTCTGACCGAAGCTGTGCTGCTGGGCAATGTGGCCTATCGTTCAGGGAAGTCTCTTCAATGGGATGCGGCTGCGCTCAAAGTGACCAATGACGCGTCTGCCAATCAGTATCTGACAAAGGAGTACCGCTCTGGTTGGGAAGTGGAAGCCTGAGTCGGATGAACTCAGTGTGATCAATCGTTTCCAAAGAGGACGGCTGCACTTGTGTGGTCGTCCTCTTTTGTGTCTGGATGCCAAAATGTCTAATTAAGTAATCTTTAAAGTATCAGTAGTAACAGAGGGGCGATTGATTGTTGATAACTCATTGCCGAGTCAAGCGAACCTGTTTTGAGTCAGTGACTTACGACACTCACTGTGCTGTGGATAAAGCGTGAATAATGGCTGGTATATCGTCGGACAGCGCGTGGAGAAACGAAGCGTTCGTCAACAGGATTTTGTCCCAGCCGATCGGGTGTTGAAAAATGGCAGCACGCCGCCCCGTTTCGTGGACGCGTTATTCAAAAGTTATCAACAAAGGTGTTGATAACCTGCGGCAACTCAGATCTGCCGGTCGCACGCGATGGACGTGGCCTTCACCTGGCACCAGCAGCGCCGGAATGGATGGCGGAATCGTAGCCGCAGGTTTGCCAAAGCGTTTGGTGGTCAGCGTGACGTGTGACGAAGGTTTACTGACCTTCGATATAGACCAGCTGGATTTTGGTGTCTTTCAGGCTCTCCTGCAGCGTTGTGGCACCTGCTTCTGTCACGGGAGTCCGTGTGAGTTTCAGGTCTTTCAGAGCCGTTAATCCCGCCAGGTCCTTCAGTCCCGCGTCAGAAACACGGGTGGAGCCCAGATGCAAGAACGTCATCTGCTGCATGTCGGCCAGCGAGGGCAGTGCCGCATCGGAGATTTCTGTGTTGTCCAGATTGAGCCACAGCATGTTCGTCAGTCCGGCCAGGTGAGCCACGCCGTCATCGGAAATGTGGACTCGCCACAGATTCAGTTTCTTTAGTCCCGTCAGTCCCGACAGATGCTGCAGACCATCATTGCCGATGGAGTCATTCTCACTTAAGTCCAGTTCCTCCAGCGTCTTCAGCGTGGCCAGATGCTGCAGTCCCTCGCTGGAAATCTGATTGAACGCCAAACGAAGTTTTTTGAGCTTCGGAAACTGCGCCAGCACGGTCAGCCCCTCATCACTGATCAGTGTTGACTTCAGGTAGAGCTCTTCAACGTTCTTCAGTTCTGACAGCTGCTGCAGTCCGTCTTCACTCACCCACAACCCGTCAAAAGCCAGCACTTTCAGACGCGTCAGTCCGGTCAAATGGACAAGCCCTTCGTCATCAACCGTCGTTTTGCCTGATGCGCCGTTGAGTCGCACGGCTTTGAGCGTTTTCCATTCGCTGATATGTGCCAGTCCGGCATTTCCAACTGGACAGCCGCGCAGGTCAAGATTGACGATGGGAGCCTTCCACGCCGCCAGTTGGGCGAGCCCGGCATCTGTGATGGGCAATTCGTTGAGCAACAGCGATGTGACGCCTTCGAGTTTTGCCACATGTTCGAGTGTCGCGTCGGTAGCCATCGTTTCACGCAGATTCACCTCGGTAATACGGCCATCACCACCGCGGCGGAAGACGGCCTGAATGTCTTCCAGAGCTTTGACGGCCCCTTCATCATCCGGTTCCGTGGGGGGCAGCATGGCAGAGGGTTTCGGGGCATCCGTGACAGCCGGCTCTGTCGCTGGCTCCGATTGAGAGCAGCCACAGCAGAGAATCAAACCCAGTCCCAGGCCAATAAAACAACGCATGGTCCGCCTCAGCACAGAAGTTGGACCGTTTTTCGTCATCCGACGAATGGCCCGAAAAAATCGTGGTCTCACAGCGCCCTTGTGGCCGCTTTCACCGCCAATGTAGCCGTATTTGATCACGATTCGACCGCGATGACCGAATTATTCGTGCGTGCAAACTCTGCGCAGACGGGGTCAATTGGCCGACAAACTCGAATAACCGTACGAATTGCGGCTAAAAATGTTGAGCAATGGCCGATGATTCATAAGATCGGGCCTTCCCGAATCGTCCACAGACTGTCCCAACCAGGGCAGTTTTGTGTCAAAAACCGTGTGTCGGCAGGGTTTGAATGACGTTTCTGTCGTTGATCCCTCAAACAACGGACGGTTCTGAAAACAGCTCAAGACACACAATGAAGCTGACGCGGGCCACGCAGCTTCAACATCACGCGACGACTTAACGGCAAAGGTACCTGATGGTTTCCACGGGCAGGCAGAATCGCGTCGACAATCCCGAAGGCCCTCCGTACACCGAAGAGCGGATCGTCAACACACCGCAGCTGCGGTACTCCCGTTTGACGATGAAGACAGACCGCCAATGCGTCAGTGTGCTGCGGGACCGATTCATGGATACGTTTCATGAATTTGGCATCACAGTGGATACAGGTCCAATGCAGATCTGCATGGCTCTGGAAGAAGCGCTGGCGAACGCCTTTTACCACGGCAATCTCGAACTCGATTCCGCGCTCAAGGAAGATGGTTCTGACACGTTCATGCAGCTCGCCCGCGAACGGTGCGAACAGTCTCCGTGGAAAGAGCGGGCTATTTATGCGTCCGAACTGGCGACGCCGTTCGGCCTGTGGATCACCATTGCCGACGAAGGCCGTGGGTTTGACGTTCCGGCAGCCATAGAACGCATCGCCAATCCAGTGGATTTGCTGGCCAGTGGCCGCGGTCTGTTGATGATGAAATCGTTCAGCGATGAATTGATTTTTAACCCCACCGGCAACGAAGTCACTTTGGTGTTTTACACCAATAAGAATCAGGACGTCATTGAGCTGCTCAAAGAGCGTGGTCGCCATCTGAACGCTCAGACGCAGCGGACAGTGGTTTAATCGTCGCCGTGAAATCAGCGGCGTTGACTTTGCCGGCCATTATTTCAGTCGCCAGCCTTCATCAAAAAAATCGGCCTGCACGACTTTGCCAGGCCAGACGTTGCCGGCAGGCGTGTTGATGTCGATGATGGCCCAGTCAGGCAGCATGGGCACCTGTCGTGCATTGTTCAGGTAGGCGTAATCGCGGTACGTAAAGCTGCTGTTGAGCACGACATATTTCTTTTTGTTCAGCGGGTTCGGATAGATCAGGACGGGCACGTGGTGACTGGCGTCCCATGCGGTCCGCCGAGTCTGGATGGATTCCGCCGACCACCGAATGGGCAGTTGCTCGACAATTTGTCCCAGCACACGATTGGAAGACGGATCGCCCCAAAGGACCAGATTGGCCGATGCGATCTGCTCTGCGGTGACGTCGGTGTCAGCCACCACAACCGCGTCGCCACGAAAGTGCCGCCGCCAGTGAGTTACAGCCCGTCGCATTTCTGAGTCGACCCATTGGCTGACGGCCCGATGTTTCGCCTGACCGGTTGGTTTGACAAACACAAAAGTGTCCATGAACGCATCATCAATGGGGCCCTGCAGTCCGTGTACTTTCTGATGTGGCTCCGGCGGCAGCGGTCCGGACACCCAGCCGCCCGTTTCTCCCAGATGAACGGTGGCTGTCGCCGATCCATCGGAAAATGGTCCCTCGCCGCGAACCAGTTCCGGCACCGACTGGGAGCCTCGTTCGTTAAACAACAGACTGATGAACGGCTTTTCCGCTGGTCCAGCGGCCGGCGCGAATGTGCCTGCGGGAATCAGCAGTGAAAAGGCTGACACATTGCGCGTGCGCACAAAAATCTGGATGCCGTTGTCAGGACGCTCCGGCAGCACAGTATGCAGTGTCACGGAAGCCGGCTTCCAGTGTTCGATCAGGCCATCGATGGTGATCCATCCGGATGAGTTGTACTTCAGCGTATGTGTTTCGAAGTGCTGATCCAGGCCCGGTTGTTGTCGACCTTCTCGGGCCAGTTCAGACATCGCCCGTTCAATGATCTGTTTGGAACCCTCATCGATGTTGTGGCCCATCCCGGGGCCAATCACATGCCGCAGGCGGATCGATTTTTTAAGCAGCGCCTCGGCCATCACATCCGCCGCCTGTTTCTGAATGTCTTTCTCGCCGCTGTAGGCGATTGTGGGCACCGCGGCGAGGTTCCCCGCGTATCGATCACAGTCATACAAATTCCACAGACTTTTTTCCCAGGGCTGCGGACGCAGCGTTTCCTTCTGAAAGTACTTCAGGAATTTGGGTGTCTCCGAAAAGCCGGCTCCCGGGTTGGCGGCGAACCAGCGATCCGGATAGTGCACTGCAAACTGCCAGCAGGCGGCCCCACCCATGCTGAATCCACGCATACTGATGCGATCTTCATCTACCCGATAACGCCGCTGAGTGTCGGCCAGAGCCTCCAGCACGTCGGTCTCGCCGGCAAATTTGAAGGCGTTGCTGTAGCGTCCGTAGGGATGCAGCACGATGGTGTCCGCCGGCGTATAACGGCCGGCATTCTTCATCCGGTCCCACAGAAAGTTGACCTCGCTGAGTGTCTCTCCGCGACCGTGAAACCAAACGTCGCAGCGAACCGGCTGACTGCGATCAAAACCATACGTGTCCGGCACCACCAATCCATACGGCTGAACGGTTTGATCGATGCGGCTGATAAATCCCCGCACGATGAGTCCTGCCTGCTTCGTCCACGAGGGATTTCCGGCGGCCAGCAGATCGGCCCGCCGATGACCTTCTTTTAAAAGCTCACGCGCTTTGTTGAAGTCTTTGGGTGAGAAGAACTCGTTGTACTGCACAGCACAGCGGACGGCCCGCTCAAAAATCATCAGGTCCGGCAGCAGATCGGTGATTGACCGATCTGCTCTGGCCCGCAGCGCGGCAATTTTTTCCGCCAGAGCCACTCGTTCTGCCGTCAACTCGGCAGCGACGGCCGCCGGAACAGCGACTCCCTCGCGGGGCACTCGTCGGACGTTTTCAGGATCATTGTCACGTTCACCGTCAAACGCCAAAGTGGCGGAGCACACACAGAAGAACGCAAAAGCAGCTGACAGCGAACGCATGGCGGGCTTTCGAAAGGAAAAACGCGAGATCGTCAGTCGGCCGTCTAGCGGCGGGAAACCTGAGACTCTTGCAGTGAGTGGATGGTGTTGTGAATGACGCGCTCTGTGTCTCCATCTGGAGTCGGCAGGCGGCACTTGATCTCCATGCACCAGGTGGGTGCGATCTCCGGCAGCATCAGCGTGACCCGCCGACCATCGCTCGAGACTTTGACGTCGGAAACTGTCAGCTCCCGTTCGTCATAGTGTTTGGAACCGTAGCTGGCCGTGCGTTTCAAAGACCACACCTTCACTCGGTATCGCGAAACGTCGGCCGCTTTGACGGGATCGACCGGATCGCTGAACGTGATTTCCATGCTTCGCTGTGTGGCGTTCAGCCCGGTCGGCAGCCACGACGGTCGCCCCGTGGCGCGGATGCGATAAAAGCCTCCTTCGGACGCCTGCTGACTGCTGCCCCAGGCAAACATGCCGGACAGATACAGTCCGCCGTCGGCGGTATGAAATCGGCCGCGGGCCGTTCCCGTGGGAAACTGCGGGATGGGCAGCTGACACATGCCACCCTGCATCTGGCCCCCTTTGTCTTCGTGCGGCACCACATAGACTTTGCCGTAGCCGTAGGAGATGTTCAGCAGGCTGCCGTTGAGCGGGCCCCACTGTTCGCTGTCGACCCACAGCAGTTCAGCGGGTGAACGATCAAACGCATTGGTGATCCAGCACAGGGGCTGTTCCATGGCATCATCGGCACTGTCCGTCACGTCGTGGTAGCCAAACATGTTGCCGTAGAAGCCGCCTTCACGAACCCAGTTGATGCGGTTCTTGGGATTCCAGTGGCCTTCCTGATCGGTGACGATGAATGATCCGTCGGGGTTCAGGCAGACGCCGTTGGCCGCCCGAAAGCCGGTTGCCAGAATGTCCGTGCGGGATCCGTCGGATGGTACCCGCAGCAGTGTGCCGTGATGCGGCACGACGGCTTTCAGCGCGTGCCGCGCAGATTTGGCATAGTAGAAGTTGCCGACTTCGTCACGCTGCAGACCCATCGCGAACTCATGAAAGTGCTCGGTGACCTGGTGATCGTTGTTAAAGCACTCGTAGAAGTCCGTTTCTCCATCACCGTTGTGATCCCGCAAAATGACCAGCTGGTCGCGGCACGTCAGATAGATGTCTCCGGCCACAATCTTCAGCCCCAGCGGCTGAAACAGGCCCGAAGCGATTCGCCGCCATTTCAGCTGCGGGGACAATTGTCCGTTCAAAGACTTCAGCCCACTGACGAGCCAGACGTCACCGTCCCAGGTGCACACCGCCACCCGGTCACCGTCTTCATAAAAGTCATGACCTGTCAGACGAAC
>JANSXP010000077.1 GCA_024742875.1 Planctomycetaceae bacterium
CGTTTACGGGGGCGTCAACGAAGCCTTCACCGGCATTGAAAACCTCACCGGCTCCGACAACGACGACGTACTCACCGCCACAGGAGCGGCCGCCAACATCCTGCTCGGTGGTCTCGGCGATGACATCCTGTCGGGAGGCGTCAATGCCGAGCTTCTTGGCGGAGCCGGCAGTGATACGGTCGAGGTTGATTTTGGGCAGAGCACCGTATTTCTGGATGTGTTCTCTTCCGGAGACGCGCTGCAACTCGTGGAACGTCTGGGCGGCACACGTCGCAGCTTCCGCGAGTTCGAACAGGTTGTCATCAACACAGGAGTTGGCAACGACCTGTTCCGCATTCGGGATCTCACACAAGCAGGGATCGACCGACTGGAAGTGAATGCCAGCGATGGCAACAACTTTGTGAATGCCTGGTTCGCGAACGTTCGCAGCGAAGTCACAACTGGCAATGGGCGCGACATCGTGTGGGGAAGCGTCCAGGATGACCTGATTGATACAGGGGACGGAGCCGACACCATCTTTGGCGGCAGTGGCAGCGACCTGATCCTCGCGGGTGCCGGCAACAATCGGGTCTTTGGTGGCAACGGCGATGACAACATCACCACCGGTTCCGGCAATGATTTTGTCAGTGGCGAAAACGGCAACGATGTGATTGACGTGTTCGCCGGAAACGATCAGGTGCTGGGCGGTGCGGGCGACGACACCGTCCGGGCCGGCAGTGGCAATGACTTTGTTGTCGGCAACAGCGGAGATGACCTGCTGGCCGGCGGCGATGGCAATGATCAGCTCATTGGCAACGCGGGCAACGACATCCTGCTCGGTAACGCGGGCCGCGACGTCCTGGTCGGCAACAGTGGCCGCGACCTGCTGTTTGGCGGCGATGGCATCGACACACTGTTTGGCGGTACCGGTCAGGATCTTCTGGCAGGTGGCGAGACGCAGCTGGAATTCAACCAGCTGAACGACGTTCGGTCAGAATGGACGTCGGCACGCAGCTACACGGAGCGGGCCGCCAATGTGTTTGACGGCACGGGATCCGCGCAGCGGTTAAACGGCCCGTCGTTTGTCGATGCCGCCACCACCACCAACGATGGCGATCTGGACGTGCTGTTCGGTCAAAGTGATCTGGATGCGTTTTTCGCTTCGATTGGAGACATCAGCGTTCGGCTGCCCGGTGAGCAGCTGTTCTCCGTCTAAGGTATCCGCCTCAAACCGTCAGTCATCCAATGATCCGGGCAGAAGGGTTCGCTCTTCTGCCCGGATTCGCTTTTGACTGACGAACGACCGCCCGGGTCATCCGTGGAAGCCACCCACCTGCAGAATCGCAACAATCAGGACTAGCCGCGAAGCATCGAAAATCGGTCCCGTGAAATTGTGAGCCAGAGAACTCCGCAGTCTCACGTACGCCCGGTTCCCAAAAATACGGCACTGCGTGATTGACAACGATAAGCCCTGCGTGTCACCTTGGGGAAGACACACAGTTGCTGGAACCTGGCCGAGGCTCGTGGCCGCCATTCATTCGATCAATCAAAGCTGGAACTCGATGAATCGACCCCAAACGCTTCCCCTGACTGCCCTGCGAATCGCCCTGCTTTATGCGTTTTGCGTGTGTGGCGGACCGCTCGCAGCTCAGGACAGTTCTGCGAAACCATCTGACAAAAAGACGACTGACGCCCAAAAGGCAGAGTCAGCCAAGTCGTCTCCCGCAGAGAAGACGTCTGCTGCCAGGAAAACGCCTGCCAACAGGAAGGCCACCGCGCCCCCCGTCACGCTGGCAATCACCAACGCCACCGTTCATACCATGACGTCCCAGGGCGTCATCAAAAATGCCACCATTTTGATCAGCGGAAAACGAATTACGGCAGTAGGCGGTGATGTCAGTGTGCCCGAAAAAGTGCGTCAGATTGACGCAGGGGGCCAGACAGTCGCCCCGGGACTGATTGACTGTCGCAGCAGTTTGTGGCTGGCACGTGACTCCGTCTCCAGTGCCTCCAGCAGCGGCAGCCTGAAGGCTGTGGACGGCATTGACACGTTTTCTGATTCCTGGATCGAAGTGGCACGGCAGGGCGTTACCACAGTGGCCGTGCAGCCGAGTGGGTCACTGGGAGGGCAGGGGGCCGTGCTCCGAGTCGCTCCCGTCGACACTGTGGAAGAACTTCTTGTGACCAAAGATGCGCCCGTTCAGGCATCTTTGGGCCTCTCCGGAAAAACGGGCAATACGCGAGATCGCTATCTGCAGTATGAAGCCCTGAAGAAAACCCTGACAGCTGCCAAAGCCTACAAGGAAGCGTGGAAGAAGTACGAAGAAGCGCTCAAGAAGTCGAAAGAGAAGAAGCCGGCCAAAGACGCAAAAACCGCGGATAAGAAGCCTGAGACGAAACCCGAATCACGGCCGCAACCGCCGGCAGGCACAGGCGGTCGTCGTGTGCTGACCCCGGAAATGCGGGCAGAAATTGCTCGACGAATGCAGATGGCCCGAGGTGGAACGCCGACCACCAAACCGTCGACGTCATCCACTTCCGAGCCGAAAAAGCCGACCAAAGATCCGGTCAAGGAACTGCTCGTTCGCGTGCTCGACGGAGAGCTGTCGCTGCGACTGGAGGCTCATCGGGCGGACGATGTGGCCCACGCTCTGAAACTCGCCGAGGACTTCAAGCTCACATTTGTCCTGGAAGGCCTGACAAAGGCCGGCCGAACGTGGTCCTCAGTGCAGGAACAGCATCCTCCCATTGTCGCCGGGCCATTCGTCAGTTACGAGTCCACGCCGTCGTATGCCAGCTCCGCGCAGGACAGGTACGATGAACTGCACGAGGTTGATGGTCTGATCGCCATAGGATCTTTCTCCAAAGACGCGCGGGGCTCCCGCCTGCTGCGAATGCACGCCGCTGCTGCGATCGCTGGCGGCATGTCTCCGGAAAAGGCGCTGCGTGCGGTCACCATTGATGCCGCTCGCCTGCTGGGAATTGACAAAGACACGGGATCCATTGCCACCGGCAAGCTGGCGGACCTGATTATTGTCGCCGGACACCCGCTCGATCCGGCGGCGTCCATCGCTCTGACTGTCTCAAACGGCGAAATCACGCATGAAGCCGAACACGTTTCGCCCGTCTCCACTGTTCCGCTGGTGGAGGTACCTGCCTCGATCGACCTGCCACAGGAATACCTCCTGAAGAGTACACGTGTGCTGCAGGCCGATGGCACACTGGCGGTTGGAACCGTGCACGTGAAGTCGGGCCGCATCGCCAAAAACGGTGCAAAAGCCGACGAGAATCTGCCAGTCATTGACCTTGGCGGTGCCGTGATTACGCCTGGTCTGATCATCGGTCACTATGCGGGGGCATCAGCCTCCACGACCGATCCGGTGACTCCGCACGTGCGTGCCACTGACTCGTTTTCTCCAACCGACGAACGGCTGGAGAAACTGACCGACACCGGTTTCACTTCTGTGTTGCTCGCTCCGGGATCGCAAAGTGTGGTTGCCGGCCAGATCGGCTGTGTTCGCATCAGCGGCAACTCACCGATCCTGGCCAGTAAGAAGGGCCCCCAATTGCCCGCTTCCAAATTTGTGCTGTCGTCCGCCTCCCGCAGTCGCAATCGATTCCCGGCCGCACTTTCCGGTCAGCTGCAGGTGCTGGACGCATTCTTCAGCGGCCAGTCCTCAGCATCCAGTCTTTACGTGCCTGAGGTGGTGCAGCGGCGTCTGGATGCTCAGCAGACGGCCCTGCTGAAGTCACTCAAAGGCGGTCGAACGGCCGCCCTTATGGAAGCCAGCTCGGCTGCGGAAGTGGAAGCCGCTCTGACACTGGCAGACCGATTCCAGCTTCGGGCTCTGATTCTGAATCCACAGGACTTAGACGGCGCGGCCGAACTCCTGAAGACAACAAAAGCCGGTCTGGTCGTCCGCACATCACAGATTTCTGATCATGACTGGTACGCTCAGCAGATTGCCGCGGCATCCCGTGCGGGCAGTCGCATCTGTGTGACAGGAACTGACGGAGCAAAGATTCGCCAGACCCTGGCGGTTTTAGTCAACGCCGGAATGTCACCGGAGGCCGCCCTGCGGTCTGTTACGACAGACGCGGCGGACGCCTATCAACTGAAGACGGTGGGGCGCCTCTCGGCCGGCTCTGTCGCGGATATCGTCATCTGGAACGGCTCCCCGCTGGACCCGGCGGCTCGTCCGATCCATGTCATTGTTGACGGCCAAAGCAAGGAGATCGCCGAATGAGACGATTGAATACACGGGGCATCATCATCGCGGTCGTCTGCCTGGCTCTGGCGGGACAGCATTGTGCCGACGCAGAAGAAGTGCGGATCATCCGCGCCAGGACTCTTCACACGGGAACCGGTGAAGTCCTCACTCCTGGCAGCGTGCTGATCAAAGACGGGCAGATCGCGGAAGTTGGCTCCGCTGTCGAGGCGGAAGGCGCCTCTGTGACGGAAGTGAATACACTGATCCCCGGTCTGATTGACGCGGCAGCCCGCACGGGTGTGTCACAGCTTGACGACGAACGCACGAAAGAAGTCACGCCCGACATGGCGACCGCCGCGATTGTTGACTGGCAGGATCGCGGCTTTAAACAACAGCTCGCTGCAGGCACCACGAGCCTGCACCTGACGCCCGGCACATCCAACGTGATCGCCGGTATTGCCGCGGCCGTGAAGACGGCCGGACCGGCAGCCGACCGCATGATCAGCGATCGCACAGGACTGACTTTGTCGATGTGTCAGGACCCGGCTTCCGGGAATGGCTCCCGCAGCCGTCCGGACAGCATCTACATTCGCCAGCCCACCAATCGGATGGGCGTTGTCTGGATTCTGCGCAACGCCTTTCAGGCCACCCGCACAGGCAGGATGGATTCGACCGCCATGCAGGAAGCGGCAGCAGGCAAGTTGCCTCTATTTGCCGTCAGTCGGACGCAATATGACATCAATTCTCTGATGACGCTGGCCGACGAGTTTTCCCTACAGCCGATTCTCATTGGTGGCCAGGAAAGCTGGAAGGTCACTGACAAACTGGCCGAACGCAGGATGCCCGTCATTCTGCAGCGCAATACGCCCGGATCGACGCGAGGCTCTGAGCGGACGCGAGTTTCCGGTGATATGGCCGCCCGACTCCAGGCCGCAGGCATCCCCTTCTGCCTGTCCGGCGGCGACCTGCTCGAACAGACACGTTTTGCAGTGCGGTACGGTCTGGAAGAAACAGCTGCTCTGGCAGCCGTGACATCCAGTCCGGCCGCCATCCTCGGCATTGACGATCGCGTGGGAACCATTCAGGCGGGGCGTGACGCCGATTTTGTCGCCCTCGACGGCCCCCCTCTGGAATTCACAACCGCCATCACATGGGTCATGGTTGATGGTGTGATTCAATTTGAACAGGCAGGCAACTGATGAAACGACCGGCTTTGACAATTCCCCAGATCCCGCTCCGCGTGCTCGCCCTGACGGCCGGCCTGCTGGCGGCCGGATTTCCAGCGGTCGCCCAGGACAAACTGGCGATCAGCGGTGCCACCATCATCCCGGTTTCCGGTGAACGCATCGAGAACGGAACCATTCTCATCTCCGACGGCCGCATTGAAGCGGTCGGAGCAGATCTGGATATTCCGGTGGAAGCCAAAGTGATCGACGCTTCCGGCCAATTCGTCATGCCAGGCATCATCAACGTCCACAGTGCGGCGGCCATGAGCCAGGCCAATGAGCAAAACTCCAACGTTCCGTTTCTTTCGGTCGTGGATTCGATCGACCCCATTCGCTCCTTCTTTGGCGAATCGCGGCGAAACGGCGTCACCACAGCGGCCGTGGTTCCCGGAAACAGCACGATGATTGGCGGCCGAGCGGCCATTGTCAAAACAGCGGGCACCTACGTGGACGACATGATTGTTAAACGTGATGCCGGACTGAAGATCTCGATGGCTCCCGCTTCCGGCAGCAGCCGCATGAGCCATTACGCCCGTCTGCGCAAAGAACTGCAGAAGGTGAAAGACGCCAACGAGAAAGACGCGGAGCAGAAGAAAGCCGACGCAAAAAAGGCGGCCGCAGCCAAAACGGAAGAAAAAAAAGAGGGCGACACAGAATCGAAACCTGCAGCTGCCGCCACGCCGACGTCTTCGCAGTCAGAAACCGCTAAAGTCTCGCGTGAAACACTCACCAAACTGCTGGCCGGTGAACTGCCCGCCATTATCTACTGTCAAACATCGATGGATGTGCCGCAGGCGCTGACCCTGGTTGAAGAATTTGGCCTGAAGCCGATTCTGGTCCTCGGGCGCGACTGCTATAAGGCGGCCGGACTGGTGGCTAAAAAGAAGATCCCCGTCGTCCTCGACAGCACAATGGTCTACTGGCGGACCGATCCGATCACACGCAAAGATGAAAAGATCGTGCTGCCTAAGATCTTCTCAGACGCCGGCGCTTCATTCGTCTTCCAGGCGGCTGATTCCGGCACCACGCTGGGCACGCATTACTACTGGTATCAGGCGGCGACAGCCGTTCGCTATGGCATGTCGGCAGACGCTGCCCTGAAAGCACTGACACTGGATTCGGCCGCTCTGCTGGGCATTGATGGTGCCGTCGGCAGCATTGAAGCCGGCAAAGACGCTGACCTGGTGATTCTCTCCGGTGAACCCCTGAGCGTGTCCACCTGGGTCGAAACGACAATTGTCGGTGGCAAGGTGGTTTACGAGAAGTCCAAAGACGAAGAACTCCGTCTGCTGCTCAACCCAGAAGAGGACGCCAACTAATGAGTCGACTTTTGGGCGAAAAGTGCGGCGGCCCTGTGCTCGCTGCCATCATGCTGATTCTGTCAGCCCCTCATGCTGCCGCTGACACTCACGCCTTTTTTGTGGGTCGGCTGTGGCCAGGTGATGGTGCGCCGATCGAAGATGCCGTCATGCTGGTGAAAGACAGCCAGGTGGCGGCCGTCGGCCAGAGAACGAACGTTGAAATTCCTGAAGCGGCCATCCGTCACGAACTGGGTGACGTTGTGATGGTCCCTGGGTTTGTGATCGCCGAAACATCCATTGGTGTCGCCAGCGACGATGAGCGAACTCTCACTCCCGAGGTGCGTGCCATCGATGGATTCGACCTGTTTGCCGATTACTCTCAGTATACGGCGGCCGGCGTCACGACCGTCCAGATTTCTCCCGGACGACAGCGACTGATGCCAGGTTTGGGTGCCGTGGTGAAGCTGGCCGGCGATGACCCGCTGCAGCGAGTCCTGACGCGAGAGGAGTCACTGCGAATCATTCTCAGCAATGAATCCTCCATCGCTCCCCGCATCTACGAGCCCCCGGTCGGTGCGGTTTCCGTTGACAACCCTCTCAAGCCCACTCGCCCGCAGCTGGCAGAAAGCCTCGCTGCACGCCTGTCCGGCCTGCGAGCCGTCTTTGCCGCAGCGGCCGCCGGCGACGTGGATCCCGACGGCGTACTGGATTTCGACGCATTGCGTGCCAGCCTGAAACGCGGGCGTCTTCGCATCAAAGCCTCAACGGCCGCAGAAATTCAGGCGGCCCTGAACATGGTGGCAGAACTGCAGGCTGGCAGGGACCAGCGACTGCGTTTGACACTGACCGACGCCACACAGCTCGATTCATTCCTGCAAAACGCCGACGCGCTGAAAGACACGGGAATCGTCCTTAATGCCGGTATTCGCCCGGGACAGGTCTCTAACCCCAGCCCACCATCGGATGAGGCGCGGCCGAAGATGAAGGTCTGGGAGCAGGCGGCCGCCCTGTTTGCCGCGGGGGCTACCGACCACGTCGCTGTGCGTCCGGCAGCAGACTCGGATCTCGATGATCTGCTGTTTCTGGCGGGACTGTTCACACGGGGCGGCACATCGCCTCAGCAGGTTCTGCAGACACTCACCGCGAATCCAGCCCGCATTCTGGGAGTGGACGCCCGAGTCGGATCTTTAACCAAAGGCAAAGACGCCGACTTTGTCGTGCTGTCGGGCGATCCTTTTGCCAGCGGCACGGCCATCGAGTCCACATGGATCAATGGCCAGCAGGTCTATCACCGTCCCACTGCCGATGTGGCCACCATTGTGAAAGCCGCACACGTTTATGCGTCGGCCGACGACGTGATGGCGGACGCCGGCGTGCTGGTTTCCGGCAAGAAGATTCAGGCCGTGGGCAGCAGTGTCTCGCTTCCCGAAGACGTATCGATCAAGCGTTTCCCGAATGGCGTCATCGTCCCCGGCTTCGTGGACATGGGCACCGGACTGGGGTTTGGTGGCAGCCTGTCCGGCATCAAACTAACAACAAAAATTGGCGATCGCCTGGCCATCGATGACCGCTCCATCGCGTACGCTCGACAGGGCGGCGTTACCACGGCTGTCTTCGTTCCCGCTGGATCATCCGTCCCCATGCTGGCGTTCAAACTGGGCGACAAGCCTCGCCTGCTGAAAGAGCCGGTCGGCATTCGGTTTGCGATCCCGTCGAATCTCACCTCCGGCATCCCGGGTCTGAAACGCACTTTGGCATCGGCAAAGGCTTACCACGATTCGTGGACCAAATACGAAGTCGCGATGAAGGACTACAAGCTGAAGCTGGCGGAGTACGAAAAAGAGAAAGCCAAATACGAAGCCGCCAAAAAGGCGGAAGAAGCAAAAAAAGCGGCTGAAGCGAAGAAGGCTGAGGAAGCCAAAAAGGCGGCCGCGGCAAAAGCGACTGCTGGTACTGAAGCGAAGGCGGCCACAGGTGCCGCCAAACCGGACGCAGACAAAGAGGAGTCGGAGAGCAAGGACGAAAAGCCTGACGAGAAGACGGAAACGAAGCCGAGCGACGGCGCCAAGGAAGAGAAGAAGGGCACGGACAGCAAACCAGCCGAAAGCAAGGCGGCTGCCACTCCTGATCCCAACGCCCCGAAGAAACCGGCAGAACCCAAAAAACCACGCGCCAGCTCCACGCTGGAACCTTACCGCGCCCTGATGAGTGGCGAGATTCCCGCCTTCGTGGAAGCCAAAAACGTGCTTGCCATTGAAGCGGCCGTCAAGCTGTTTCGTGAAGAGTTTCAACTTAAGACGATTCTCATTGGCGCTGACGAGGCTCACCGCACGGCGGATCTGCTGAGCCAGCAGGAGGTGCAGGTTTCCGTTGGCCCCACTATGGTGCGTCGCATCGAAAACAAGCTGGTCAATCTGCCACAGGTCTTGACCAATCATCAGGTGCCGGTGGCCTTCCAGTCGAACGCCACGACCGGTGTGCAGCAGTTGCCACTCGCCGTCCAGTATTCGGTGTTCCGCGGTCTGTCCACAACAGATGCCCTGAAGGGCCTGACGTCGGCCCCGGCACACATGCTGTCACTGCAGTCAAAACTGGGCACCATCGAACCCGGCAAAGACGCCGACCTTGTGGTACTCAGCGGACCACCTTTTGAACCAGCCAGCGAAGTCATCGCCGTCATGATTGATGGCGAATGGGTCTACGAACGCGGAGCCAGCGAATGATGGTCAACCACCGAAACCAAAGAATCCTGATCACCGCGCTGCTGACTGTCCTTGGCGGACTGTCGACTGCCGCGCACGCCCAGGACGAGCGGGCCCCGGATTCGTCGGGCGCGGCTGCGGCCCCGCAGACCAGCGAAAAGCCGAAACTTGCGATCAAGGTGGGCAAAGTGCTCACGTGTGTTGGCAAGCCCATTGTGAACGGCATCATTCTGGTTTCCGAGGGCAAGATTGAGGCCGTTGGCACGCAGAAGGATGTGGCCGTTCCGGAAGGCTACACGATTGTCGACCACAGCGATTCCTTCGCCATGCCGGGACTGATCGAAGCACACAGTCATGTGGGTGGCTCCGGCGACCTGAACGAAATGGTCTATCAGACCAACCCGGAGCTGCGGACGTGGGATCAGATCATCCCTCATAACGACCAGCTGAAAGTCGCCATCGCCGGCGGCGTGACCACCGTCTGTTTTATTCCCGGCAGTGGCACCAACATGGGCGGCTGGGGCGCCCTGCTGAAGACCGGCCCCGGCAAACCGGAAGACGTCATCATTCGCGCCCCCGGCGTGCTGAAGATCGCTCAGTCCGGCAACCCGGAACGTCGTGGCGGCGAAGTGGGCTCAGGCCGCATGGGCATGAACCATGTGATTCGACAGCAACTGGAACTCGGCATGCTGTACGTCCGCGAATGGGATCGATTTGAATCCGGACAGACGGACGTCAAACCTGACGTGAATCTGCGACTGGAATACTTCAAACCTCTGTTTCGCCGCGAAATCCCTGTCGTCGTGCACACACAGGCCTACCAGGTGGTGCAGTCCACGCTGCGAATTCTGCACGACGAAATGAACCTTCGTGTCGTCATCGACCACGGCACGTTTGACAGCTACAAAATCTCGGAAGAGATCATCAAACGAGACATTCCCGTCATGGCCGGGCCACGAGGCTTTCGCTACGAACCGGAAGACGGGCAGATCAAAGGGATCGTCGCTGAATACGCCAAACGCGGCGTGGTTGCCCTGGGCGTCAATACAGACGCTCCGGTGATCCCGCAGGAAGAACTGTTCTTCCAGGCGTCCATGGCGGTTCGCTACGGCTGGGAGGAAGAAAAGGCACTGCGGGGCCTGACCATTGAGCCTGCGAAAGCCCTGATGATTGCCGACCGGGTCGGTTCGCTGGAAGCTGGCAAAGACGCAGACATCGTCATTTCCACCGGATCAATCATAGATCCCCGCAACTACGTGAAACAGGTCTTCATTGACGGCAAAAGCGTTTACGACATCAAGAAAGACCGACGTCGGTTCTAATCCGACTTTGCGTCTCGGGAGCCATTCCGTGCTGAACTTCAGAAACCTTGTGACTGCTGCTGTGGCAGTGCTGCCAGCGGTCGTATCACCGCCCACAGTGACGGCCGACGTGATCGCCTACACGGGTGCCACGATTGAAACCGTGGGCAAAGCGGGCACCATCGAAAACGGCATCATCGTCATCCGCGATGGAAAGATCACTGCCGTGGGAGAGGGCGTTGATATTCCCGCCAGCGCCAAAGTCGTGGATATCAGCGGCACCACCGTGCTGCCGGCACTGGTCAACATCTACAACCCGATTACTGTGGGCTCTTCTTCTTCCGCCCCAGCCACTCGCACCATTACCATTGGCGGGCGCACGTTCACGATTCCCTCCACGCGCACCACCACATCCACCGCTTTCACGAAGTTGTCTGACAATGTGGATCCGGCATCGCTTAAGAATTACCTGAATGCTCAGGCGCGGCTCGGTGTTGGGTTTGTCAACCTGGTGACGCGAGGTTACGGACAGTCGATCACAGCCCGCGTGGAACCGGACGACGCGGCTGGCAGCATCGTCAGTGAAGACGGCCATCTGTTCCTTGCCGTCACCAACTCCACCTCGAGTCTCGATGTGCTGCGGAAGGGCCTGAAGGGTTCCAGCCGCAGCAGCAGCGGACAAAGCTCGGCCGCCAGCGCCATGGCGGCTGCGATCGCAGCCAGAACGGGCGGCACACCACCGGCAACATCCGGTAGCACGCCGTCAGCATCCACGTCGTCCAGCAGTCCCACGACCGCCCTGTGGACGTCTGTGCGGGAAGGCAAAACGCCCGTCATCGTCAACGCCAACAATGCGGCCACCATTATGTATCTGCTGAAGATCCAGCAGGAGTTCGACAAGGCTTGCTTTGTCCTGATCTCCAGCGGACAAAACATCTACCGCACCATCGACGAGCTGAAGAACGCCAACATTTCCGTGCTGCTAAAAGCCGGCATCGACACGGCCCCCCGGTCCAACAAACGGATTAATGTCGCCCGGGAACTGGCCGCCGCAAAGATCCCATTCGGTTTCAGCCCGTCTCTGGACAGTTCTCTGAGTTCCATGCCCGACACACCACTGCTGCCTGTTGCCATGCTGGTGAAGAGCGGACTGTCACGAGAAGACGCCCTGCGGGCGCTCACACTGGCACCAGCAAAGATGCTGGGGCTGGAAAAGACACTTGGCTCCATTGAAGTTGGCAAACAGGCGAACCTCATCATGCTGGACGGAGACCCGCTCACGTCTGCCAGCAGTGTTCAGCAACTGGTTGTGGAAGGAGTGACCGTCTATGAAAACTAAAGCCCCCATCGCCATGCGTACCATTCTGCTGAGCCTGAGCTTCTGCCTGCTGAGCGCTGCCGTCTTCGCACAGACGCCCGCAGCTGACGAGAAAAAGCCCGCAGCCAAAGAGGGTGCGACGGCAAAAAAGAGCGAAGATAAGCCTGCCAAACCCGAAGACGGCAAAAGCAGTCCGGAGAAAAAAGCGGACGAGAAGCCGGTGACCGCCATCGTTGGCGGCGATGTCTATACGGTGACGCAGGAGGTCATCCGACGCGGCACGGTGCTCGTCCAGGACGGAAAGATTCTGGACGTTGGTCGCGACGTCAAGGTCCCCGAAGGAGCCACCGTGATTGATGCCAAAGGCATGATTGTCACGCCGGGATTCGTGTCCATCACAACACGCGGCGTGGGTCTGGATGGCACGCCTTCCACCACGGCCAAACTGGCGGACCTGCTGGATCCGTTCGACGCCAATGTCAAAATCGCTCTGGGCGTGGGTATCACGACGGCCTGCATTCAGAGTTCTTCCAGTCGCGGTCGCTTCGGCCGCCGGGCCCAGGACGAGTTGTTTGTGGGATTAGATCCCACCGCGGCAGAAATCGCATCCAGCGTGAGCTTCAACATCGATTTTGGCGATCCCGAGACGGCGGTCTGCAAGTGCTGCGGCCTGCCCATCCTGCCGACCGAGCCGATTGAACGCGCCACGCCACAACCCATCCGCGCTCAAAAGAACGCCGTCATCAAAATGAGCGCCGGACGACTGGACGGCATGCTGGTAACAGACTCTGTGTTCTATAACGTGACCCCCGGATCCCTGACCGGCGCCCTGAACCGCCACACCTGGCGTGAGACGATTGCCAAAGCGCGCGACTACCTGAAGCAGCAGGCAGAGCACGAAGCCAAAGTTGCCAAAAAAGAAAAGAGTCGTCCACCGCGCAAGCCGGTCAGCGACGATGTACTGGCACTGGTCCAGAAGAAAACACCGCTGCGGATTTCGTGCGACAGCGTGTCCGCCATTCGGGAAATGCTCGACCTGGCAGAAGAACTGGATTACGACCTGGTCATCGATGGAGCAACAGAAGGCTGGGTCATCCCGGAAGAACTTGCGGAAGCGGGCGTGCCCGTCATCATTACGCCTCGCCGGCGTCGACAGCCTCAGCTGGCACACGCCGACCATTCCGGCAGCAACATCGAGTCTTCGCAGATCTTCGAAGATTCCGGCGTGCCGTTTGGCATCGCGCCGCTCTCATCATCCATCAGTCTGAACGGACTGGCTGGTCGTGATCTGACCTCGCTGCCGCTGGAAGCCGCATTTGCTGTCCGGGGAGGCTGCACAGAGCAGACGGCTCTGCGGGCTCTCACGATAGTGCCCGCACGCATGCTGGGTCTGGAAGATCGGATCGGCAGCATTGAGGCGGGCAAAGACGCGGATCTTCTGATCCTTAACGGCCAGCCCACAGACTACCGCACGTATGTCGAGACAGCGCTGGTCAATGGCCACGTCGTCTACGAACGCAATGCCGACCGGGTTATGCCGACGTTTGAGCGATAGACCGCAGCGTAGCGCTAATCGCCGTCAGTGACTTTACGTTGCGAGCCGGTCGACTCACAATGGCGTGGATCTGCGTGATGTCGGCGCTACTGAGGCGACAACTCGCAGCCACTGATGTTCTGCCAGCCAGGGTTTAGGACCGCTTCCAGCAACGCGACGGGTTTGGTCGTGTTCTGCGATGCCAGTGCCGAACGGCTGACTCGCGCGGCCCCACGGGAATGGGAATCGTCATGCTGCCATGTTCGCCCACGCCGTCCGCACGGCGGTCTGTTTTTCTTCTTGCCGTGTGGTCTGTGATTTTGTCTGCCGGTCTGCCGTCGGTGGCCGCTGATGGCCCTGAAGGCAGACAAGTCGCGGGCCAATCTTCACACGCACAGCAGCTGCCCAATATTTTGTTCATCTCCGTCGATGACCTGAACGACTGGATCGGCTGCCTTGGCGGACACCCACAGGCCAGAACACCCAACTTTGATCGCCTGGCCGCCAGCGGCATGCTGTTCACCAACGCGCATTGCCCGGCGCCAGCCTGCAATCCGTCCCGAGGGGCGATCATGTCGGGCGTGTCGCCGCACCGATCAGGCCTGTACGACAATCGTCAGCAGTTGCGTGATCGGCTGCCTCACACAGAACTGCTGCCTCGCTATCTGTCACGCCATGGCTACTGGTCGGCGGGTTCCGGCAAACTGCTGCACTACATCATTGACGCGCCTTCGTGGGATACGTATTTCCCCGCCAAAGAAACCGAAGACCCATTCCCCAGAACCTGGTATCCCGCGCAGCGACCCGTCAGTCTGCCGCGTGGTGGCGACTGGCAGTACGTCGAAACCGACTGGGCCCCGCTGGATATCTCCGATGAGCAGTTCGGCGGCGACTGGCTCGTGACACAGTGGATCAGTGAACAGCTTTCCCGTCCTCACAAGAAGCCCTTCTTTCTCGCCTGTGGCATCTATCGACCGCATGAACCGTGGTTTGTGCCGCAACCGTACTTCGCTCCGTTTCCGCTGGAAGACATCCAGTTGCCACCGGGCTACCGCGAAGATGACCTGGCAGATGTGCCTCCTGCGGGTCAGCAACGCGGACGCAATCGCTATTTCGATCACATTCGCGGTCAGCAGCAATGGAAGCAGGGCATTCAGGGATACCTCGCCAGCATCTATTTCGCCGACGCGATGCTGGGCCGTGTGCTGAACGCGCTGGAAAACGGACCACACGCGGATAATACAATCGTGATGCTGTGGAGCGACCACGGCTGGCATCTGGGAGAAAAGCAACACTGGCAGAAGTTCACCGGCTGGCGAGTCTGCACCCGCGTCCCGCTCATGATTCGTGTCCCACAAGGCACCGCCGGGCTGCCTCAAGGGACACCGGCTGGAAGCCGTTGCGCAGCGCCCGTCAATCTTGTCAGCCTGTTCCCGACCCTCACGGACCTGGCCGGTCTGCCCGCAGAAGACACCAACGATGGACCAAGTCTCGTGCCTTTGCTGGCCAATCCGGAATCGCCCTGGCCACATGTTTCCATGACTTATCTGGGACGTCCCGGAAACTACGGACTCAGCGGACAACGGTTTCGCTACATCGCTTATGACAACGGTGACGAAGAACTGTACGACATCGCCACCGATCCGCACGAATGGACCAATCTCGCGTCGCGTGACGAGTACGCGGCACAGATCCGCCAACTGAAGCAGCACGTCCCCACTCAGCTCGCTCCGTATGAGAACCAGAGCATTGCCTCGTTACCGGAACTCGCATGGATTCCTGCAGCCGAAGATCCCGCTCCCCCAGACACTCCGCCGCTCAATGACACCCCACAGCGCATCAGTGTGTGGCTCAGTAACAAAGCGGAACGGCCTGTCCGCGTGTTCCGGATCAACACCAGACAACAAAGATCCCCACCGGCGTCGACAGTCCCGCAACGCAGTCCCTTCGGCACCCTGGAAACCGGGTGGACCAAGCCATTTCCGTCGTCTCCCGGCGACAGATGGCTGATTGAGGATCTGGACGGCCGCTTGCTCGGACATTTTGACTGCGGCACCCGCAGAGCCATCGGCAATATCCCGAAGCCCCAATGAACGGTGAGTGGAGATAGCACAGCCGAGACCCGTTGGTCCGACGGCATGCCGCTGACAGAGGCGCATTGCGTGTCGCAGAGGGGACATGCTCAACCCCTGAAGGGCGGAGGAACACGCCACGCGCCGCACGTAATCCCCCACAGGGATGCAGCGTTGCCGCGCCACGGGAAAAAGACTCAGTTTGTTTCCGCAGAATCTCATGGGATTCCTGCCGGCTGTGAACCAAAATGCAGATGGGATAAGCGGGTGACCACTGAACGCGACCACTGAGCGAGGCCACTGAACAGCGCTGAGCAGTGATCCTGTTGCACGCCGCGCGTCACCCGTGGCAAGTCCCCCGGTGCACGTGGCCTTTGGCCAGCCCTCTTGCCGCTTCCCTCCTGGCACTACACGACGATGCGCAGTTGCACAACAAGTCGTTCGTGGTCAGCGTCTCACAGACCGTCTCACCAGACTCCATTTCCACCAGCCGCCTCCTGTAAGGTGGCCCATCCAGCAAGGACATCTTCGTTGCCAGCCTTCATTCGCCCCCTCATGGCCGTGCTCCTGAGCCTGCCAATACTCCGACCCATTTCCGCCAGCAAAACGACAGCGACCCCGCCAAAGCCGACGCGGCCGCATATTGTGGTCGTCATCGCCGACGATCACGGTGTCTATCACTCCAGTCCCTACGGAGCCGACTGGATCAAAACGCCCAACATGCAGGCTCTGGCGGACGACGGCATGCTGTTTCATCGAGCCTACGTCGCTTCCCCCTCATGCGGACCGAGCCGAGCGGCCCTGTTGACAGGCCTTATGCCTTACAACAGTGGGATTGTCGGCAATCATGAACGGAACATGAAGCCGGGCGTTCGTCCGCTAATGGCCGACTTTGACCGCCTGGGGTATGACATTATCTGGCGGGGCAAGGTGGCTCATGGACGCCACGGGGCAGATACCATCGATGAGGTCAAAGTGCTGGGCGGCAGCAGCAAACCGCTGGCCCTCGATTCTGTCAGAAAGCACCTGGCCTCACGCACCGATCCGACCCGCCCTGTGCTGGCCATGATTGGCTGCCGCTGGCCCCATCGTCCATGGCCGCATGAAGACGCCGTCGACATTCCCACAGAGCAGGTCCGCGTGCCCGAGCGGACGTTTGACACACCGGAAACCCGTAGCGAACTCACACGCTACGTGGCGGCCGTCGAGAGCGTTGATCAAACACTGGGAGAAACCCAGGCGCTCATTAAAGAATATCTCGGAGAAGAAAACACGATTGTGATCTACACGTCCGACCACGGGCAGGCCTGGCCGTTTGGAAAATGGAGCCTGTACGAAACCGGCATCCGTACGTCCCTGCTGGTGAAGTGGCCCGGACACATCCCTGCCGGCCAACAAACGAATGCCATGGTCAGCTGGATCGATCTGCTGCCCACACTCATCGACCTGGCCGGAGGCGACGTTTCCGACGAAATCGACGGCCGCTCGTTCCGCAGCGTGCTGCTGGACGGCGAGACCGGTCATCGTGATCAGATCTTTGCCGTTCACAAGGGCGACACTCGCCAGAACGTCTACCCCTGCCGCTCATTGCGTATTGGCGACTGGAAGTACATTCTGAATCTCCATCCGGAGTTCTACTACACCACACACATGGATCTCACCAAGTCTGACTCGCCATTCTACAACAGGAACTGGCCGTCCTGGGTCGAGGCGGCGAAGACAAATCACGAAGCCGCCGCGTTCCTGCGGGCCTATCACTCTCGACCGGCAGAGGAGCTGTACAACGTCACGACGGATCCCTTCGAGAAGCAAAACCTGGCGGCCGACCCGGAGCAGCAACAGCGACTCGAAGAAATGCGAAAGCTGGTCAGACAGCGAATGCGTGAGGTGGGCGATGACGAATCTCTGAGCGGACCGCCACGGTTCCTCAAAGACTATGATCTCCCGTAGCCAGTCACTCGAGCGCGCCTGACCAGCGCGCCGGCCGTGTTCTGGTGAAGAACAAACGTGCACACGTCAGCACACGACACTGTGATAACAACCACTATTCAGTCCATCAGAATCAACGCGTTGGGCAACTCGTCCGCGCGAGATTCTGTGGCGGGTAGTTTGTCGGCCAGTCGTTTTCCGGTGTCCGCGATGAAAGCCGGTAGTATTTCCGCCGGTCCACTGCTGCGCAGTCGCGCCGTTAAGTCGGCACACAGCTCATCCAGCACCGTCTGACTGACGGCCTCCAACACGCGTTCATCCCCCAGCACGACCGCCAGTCGTTCGTGCAGCGAGACGTACACCAGCAGACCCGACCCGCTTGCCGTATGGTGGACGCGCTTGTCAAAGAACGTCTCCCGTGCGCGCGACATGACTTCCTGCTGCATTTCTGACCGTGGCGTAAACAGCCGCCGCAGCCAACTGACGCGGCTGGCTGCCACCGCACCGACAATGAAGAACAGCACCATCGCCAGCACCAATACGACCGGTCCCCAAACGGCCCCCGACGACTCCCAGTCGCCGGATTCCTGCCCGCCGCGCGGCAGCGTCAACCAACACACCAGAGCCGCCAGCACCGCCAGCCACAGCCCCACCATGTCTTCCGCCCGGTCGTATCGTCCCGATGCGCGGGCGACCACAGGAACAATCTCACAGGACGTTGCGGCTTCGGCCGACGCCACAGCCTCTTCGACCTGTTGCCGCTGAGTCTCGTTGAACAATTCCGCTGCACGCTGCATGTTTCCGCCTTTCTACCAGGACCCGGACGCGCCGCCACCGCCGGACGATCCGCCGCCAAACGAACCTCCGCTGTAACTTCCGCCATCGCTGCTGCCCGCGTTTCTCAGCAGGAGAAAGATCAGCGTAAAGACGCCTCCCCAGAACAGCCACGCCAAACCACCGGAGCCACTTCTGACCAGCGACACGACCGTAAAAATGGCCAGTCCAATCGTCAGGAGTACGGCCGGCAGGAACCACGCGGGACGCGGTGCACGCGGCAGTTCCTCTTTACGTGCCATATTGCTGAGCGACTCGACGCCGGCCAGAATCCCTTCAGAAAATCGCTGACGCTTGAAGTTGGCGATAATCTGATCGTCCATGATCTCGCGACAGAGCTGATCTTCACGTCGCCCCCAGCCTCCTCCCAGCTCGATGCGTGCCTTGCGGTCGCGTCGCGATACCAGCAGCAGGATGCCTGTGTTCCAGTCCTGGCCATTGATCTCTGCCACGCCGATGCCCCACTGATCAAACAGCAGCGTGGCGAAAGTTTCAATCCGCAGACCATCGCCTCCGTGATCCGCCATCGAGTCAATCGTCACCACAACGATGGGCGTCGCCGTTTCGGAGAGCAGCCGGTCGCAGATGCCGCGGATCTTTGCCTCATCACTTTCGGAAATCAGCCCTGCCCGATCGCGCACGAATTCTCGATCACCGGGTCGGTCCAGCGTCAAATCGACGGCTACCGCGTGCGGCGGGCCCGCACACACCGCCACTCCAAGGACGACCAGGGCCGTGATTCGACACCTGGCATATCGCCATAGACTGTTCTGCATGGTCATCTCCCTGCCGCCTCACGTCAGTTCCTGGCGGCTGATTATTTCCGGGCATCACCTGATGAAACCGAAACGTCATCGTCGGATTCCACGTCTCGATTCAACAGCCAGACGGACAATTCGCTCAACAGGCGATCCGTTAAAGACATCTGCGCTCGCTCTGCCAGAACCCGTCGCGCCAGAGCAGGGCGATCGGTCAACAGACCATCGACACCGCGGTTCAGCATGTGAGACATCGCCGCCGTGTCGTTGACAGTCCAGACATAGACCTTCTGACCAGCTTTGTGCGCCCGACGGATGAACGCCCGACTGGCAAAACTGTGGTTGATGGCCACGAAATCCACGTCCAGCTGCGACAGATCACCGGCCGAAACAGACAGCAGCAGTCCGCACGTCCAGTCCGGACGCAGTCCTTTGGCGATTCTCACGCAATCCTTGTTGAGGGACATGATCTTCACCTGATCCGACATGCCGGCCGCTTCCACGATGTCCACGACCCGCTGCTCCAGCCGATCTTTGTGACCGTAATACTTCAACTCAATATTCACGCCGATGCGGTCGCGACAGACATCCAGCACCTCGGACAGTCGTGCCACACGCTGATCGGCGAACTGTGGATCGAACCAGCTGCCAATGTCAATGTCTGCCAGCTGCTCCACCCGCGCATCCCAGACCTTCAACGGATTGCCGGATTGCTTCATGAAGTCACTGTCATGCATCACAACAACTTCGCCATCGGCAGACTCCTGCACGTCCAGCTCGATCCAGTCCGCCTCTTTTTCGATGGCCAGCTCGAAGGCCGCCATGGTGTTCTCCGGTGCTGCCGCCGAGGCGCCACGATGTGCCATCACCAGCACGTCGTCATCGTCCAGCGGCAGAGACTGCAGACTCTGCAGACCAATCCAGCTGGCCAGCACGACACCGCCGCCCAGCAGAATCAGCAGACGACCACGAGTCAGCGTCAGTGATGTCCGTCGTCCCACCTGGTGCAGCTGACTGGCCGGTGCCAGACTGCCGGGGGCAATGCGACGATAACCTGTGTCCACAAAAGCCGCGAAACTGACCGTAGCGAACACATGAATCAACAGGCTGAACGCGGCCAGCACCATCAGCAGCAATCCCACACGTGTGGCCAGCATGAGGGCCGAATCGATCGAAGAAGGGATCAAAAATGCTCCTGCCAGATAGCCGCAGGAGGCGACGACAAGGTTTGCCACGAACACGATGATCGCCCAGACACCAAACCACCGGACGACCTGCCATCGCCGACCGGCCAACTGCTGGCGACTGGCACGCAGCGCCGCTGTTGCGGACCGTTCTTCAAAAACAATCATGGGCAGCGCTAGAATCCACCCGGCAAACAACCACAGCAGCACAGCGGCGCTCACCGCCACCAGAACTCCGCCAATGCCAAAGGCCACCAGACACTCCGTTGGGCGGGCACTCAGGTAGAAGTTGATGTCGTATTCGCCCAGCAGCAGCCGGTAGACAAGAAATCCGATGCCCGCCACCGGCAGCAGCACCGCCAGCGTCACACAAACGACAAGGCCTGTGGCCCGGAGCAGTGCGGGTGCCCGAGTGAGCGACAACTGCAGAGCTGCGGTCGGCCGCAGTCGCGCTGCCGACTCGCCCTGATCGTCGACTCTCAGAATTGTCAACAGGCACGCCTGTTCCAGGCTGATCACACCCAGCCAGACCGCACCAACCAGAACACCACAGGCAATACCGACCGGATGCGTGAACAACAGGGCAAAGTCCGCATCAGACATCAGTCCATCGCCTGCCACCTGGATCGTCAGCCGCTGGCAGAGACTCAGCAGTGGTGTCAGCACCACAAAGGCAAGGGCTTTGAACAGCAGATCCGTAGTCAACAGCGACAGCCAGCTGGCCTTGTGACGGCGGAAAATAACGGTCAGCGTATTGAGCAAGGCTGCGGTGCTCCGGACAGACGACAAAGGCGGCAGGGTGGCCCGCCAAGATCGCCAATCCTGCTGGCCAAAGCAAGTGTCTGCCGCCCTCACGGCTGCAAATCGCTCGACACGAATCACAGCAGCAGATGTCAACAGGCGAAGACCTGGGCGGGCTTTCAAAACCATACGGAACAGTCCCGCAACGCGATCTTCAGCTCCCGCACCTGCTCGACGTTGTAAGCGCCGCAGCGATTTCAGACTCCGAAAAGCTGTCAACTGCTCGGCGGTGTACGCGGCACGGAGCGTCATTTGCTGGATACTCTGCTGGGGGCGATAGTCCTTCAGGAATTCCTCTGACAACTCAAAGGTGAGACGCACGATTTTGAGCTGGCTCAGTTCCCGCAGATGTTCGAGGCTGGCACCACCGAATGTTCCAGGAAGCGTCACCTCCCGCAGTTCTGACAGGCCCGACAGCCCTGCCAGCCCCTCGTCGGAGAACTGCCCCACACCTAAGTGAACCGTCCGGAGTGTCGTGACTTTCGCCAGACGGGAGAGTCCGTCATCCGTAAACCGACCGCTGTTGACATGCAGCGCCTCCAGCGTCCTGAGTATGATGTTGTTAATCCCGTCAAAACGCACACCAATCACACGCTCCTGGTCATCGCGTTCCACAGAACCCCCGACCTTCTCGATGCGTGCGACGGCCGCTTCCTGATCGGCCTCGAGAGTCGCCTGCTCCGCGCGGATATCGGCCAGCTCCTCCAGCTTCTCACGAGCGTCTTCCACCTCTGATGTCAGCCGTGTGACCTCATCCTCGGAGACGCCGCACCCGCTCGCAATCAGTGTGGAAACCCAAAACAGTGTGCGTAGACAATTCGACGATGACGCATAGGAGATCCATCAAAAGACAAAGTGGAAAAACGAGAGACGGTCGTACAGCCCGCCTGGGACGCAGGATAATCGCCAGGTTAAGAGCCAAATTGACCGCCCAGGTGAGCGCCCAGCCGCCTCGTCAAACTGATCAGACCAGCCTTCAGCCCAGTAGAAAACCACCACGGACCTCCGACCAGTGCCTCAGCACCCAAAACAACAGATACGGCGGCAGCAACACGGCGGCCACACCGGGCAGCATTCCATCAGCAAAGGCAGCCATCACGAGAGTCAGCAACGCCAGGCTGGCGATCAGCGCGGCGACCGCACTCACCATGCCGCAGATCAGTCGCCCCTGTCGGGGCGCAAGTCCTGCCATCAGCAGACCGGCCGTCAGGCACATCAACGGCACCAGCACCCACGTGGCGAACACATCGAGCTTCCAGGCCGAGAGGACCACCCGCCACACGGGCCACCTCGGCCCCGGACGATTTCTGCCGGACCGATGATTGGTCACGGATGCGCAGAATCGCGCCACAGAAACTGCAGTACTGACGACGACGTGATTCTCCGTCGGTCAAAGTAAACGTCTTTTCACAATGGCTGCAAACAGCTTCGAGGTACATATTCGAGCCCGACGGCGGTGGATAACGCAGAGAATTCTGCCTTCGCCGTGAGAGGTTATTTGCACCACAGATCCGGGCGCTGCAATCTGATCAATTTTTCGTTTCGCTCGAAAACCCGCCGCTGGCCCGCACACGTGAACAGTACCCACAGGCGTCGGCCTGCCGGTCGTGGCTGTCAGCCAAACGGCTGGGTCCGCTTATTTGGGATGCATCGGCAATAAGCGGCAACACCAGCAAATGTGCCTCCACCGACCACCCGCCTCAAGTGGCCGCCTGCGGTTCCTCCGGCGTACGGCCATCCAGAATGCAGGCGACATTCACATCACCCAGCACGTTGATCATTGTGCGGCAACGATCGAGAAACCAGTCCACCGTCAGCAGCAGGCCGATGTACTCAATCGGCAGCCCCACGGCCGTAAAAACGAGCGTCATCGTGACGAGTCCCGCCTCCGGGATGCCGGCTGCGCCGACCGAGGCAATGATCGATGTCATCACCACAATCAACTGCTGCCAGACGGACAGATCCTGCCCGATCAGCTGCGCCACAAACAGCGCGGCCATTGCCTCGTACAGGGCCGTGCCATCGTTATTGAAATTCGCACCAACCAGAGCCCCCAGACTGGCCGACTGCTCCCGCACCTTCACTTTCTCTTTCAGGCAGGCATAAGTGACGGGCATTGTGGCCGTTGAGCTGTCTGTGGAAAATGCCATCACGAGTGCGTCACGCATGCCCCGCAGAACATCGAATGGACGAACCCACGAAAAGAACTGAATCCGCACCAGATACCACACCGTCTGCAGCAGCAGAGCGACCAGGACGGCAACAATGAACGCTCCCATGGCTTTGAATGGTGCGAACCCTTCGGTCCCCACCACCTTGGCCACTATGCAGAATACACCCACCGGGACCAGATGACTAATCCAGTGCAGGACGGTCAGCAGAGTCTCATAGGCAATCTCAATCAGGTCCGTCACCGTGCCCACCGGACGATCTTTGACTTTCCGCATGGCAATTCCAAATGCCACGGCAATCAGAATCACTCCGATAATATTCTGCTTGTCTCCCAAAGGCCCCAGCACACTTTTGGGCACGTTCTCCACCAGCAGTTCCAGCGGCGATTTTTGTGCACCACCTTCCGCCTCGCTTTCCCCAGGGCTGTCAAACTCTGTCCAGGAACCGGGCTGCATAATGTTGGCGACTCCCAGTCCAACGGCCACCGCCACACACGTATTCAGAACCAGCAGTCCTGCCAGCCGCACAGCCTTTTGAGCGGGGATGTCGGTCGTCAGCATCACGTGAGACACTGCCACCAGAATCAGTGGCGGGGCCAGTGCGCCCAGCAGACGAAGTATCACCTGGCTGGGCATGTAAAACATAATGGCGCGCTCGCCCAGCACGAGACCAGCCCCCAGGCCCACAACCATCGCGATCAGAATGCGAAAATACAACGGGATCGCATTCCAGCGAGCCAGAACACCTTTCCGCAGCGGGCGTTCTTCGGAATCTCCATATGACGGCGAAGCATGATCAGTCATGGGCAGGTGGCTTTCTCAACGAGGGCTTGGCGCTCGAAGCTTCAAACGATTTCTTCATGGTGGCGACGTTGCACGTTCATTCGACGTGTCCTGCAGCGGATGAGAACGCACCACATGCAGGCACGGATCAAAACACTTTGCTCTGCCACCGGCTTTTGCCTTCCGGGATCGGGTTCACGATTTACGTCTCATTCTCCATGCATGCGGGTCCAATGGCACGTCGACCGGCTTGCGGCACGCCTTTTTCAGGAGATGAGCTCGGCCAGTGAGCCGCTCTGTGGAACCCCGTTTTTCTGCAGTTCCAGATCCATGTTGCCAAAGTGCTCAACCGGGTTGCCGAAGGCATTCAGCCATGTGGTCCACCAGTTGCCGATGGTAGCGTGCCCCGGCTGTCCATATTGAGGGTAATGCAGGTAGCGTCCGGCAGTCTTCAGCCGCCCTCCACTGCCACCGATCACAAGATAAGGCCATTCGCTCAGATTCCCGTGATGCTCGTTGCCCGAATCGCTGAGGTAAATGATGGACGTGTTGTCCAGCATCGTCCCGTCACCTTCGGGCACGGCCTTCAGCTGCCCCGCCAGATCCGCCAGCAGTTTCATGTGATGCAGGCGAATGATATCACGAGCCTGCTCGGGAGACTTTCCGTTGCATGTCTCCCTGTGACCGATGCCGTGAACCGTCTTTTCCGCCAGGCCAAGGTCATCATAGGTTGTACTGATATTGTCCAGTCGGAGAGTCACAGCATTGGTGATGCCGGAAATCAGCGCAGCAGCAGTGAGGTCCACGTGCGCCTGCTGTCGAATAATGGGACGCTCCGAACGGAATCGGTCTGAGAACGGCGGAGCGGCCGTTTCGATCGCCTCTGACATGGATGCCAGACGTCCCCGTCGCTGCTGCAACTCTTCAAAGGCATTCAGATAGTGGCCCATGCGTTCGCGTTCGGTGACCGGGAGTGTGCGGTTGAGTCGGCGGATGTCATCCACCATGAAATCAAGCAAACTGGATTTCAGCTGGTACTGAGTCTGTGACCGCTCGTCACTGGCGATCGCACTGCCAAACAGCTGCTGATAGGCAATGTCCGGACTGGCCTGAAAGGGCAGTTCGCGTCCTGGCCCCACGGCCGTAATTCCCGGGTACAACGTGCCTTCGGTCTCTTTGCCCATGACCTTGCCGCGCAGAGCCAGACCGACATGGTGAAAAGCAGAAGGAAACAGCTGCGCCATCTCAGCATCCACAGTCGCCCGCAGTATGACGCCGGAATTGTGCTCACCTCCGGTTTTGTAAACCCCCATCGCGCCAAACCAGCTGGAGTGTCCCGGGCGACACATCTTCCCCGACAGCCCCTGAACAATGGAAAGCTGATCCTGAAACGGCTGCAGGGGTTTGAGAGTGTCCGGCAGTTCGTGCGCTGTCAGATCTTCATTGATGAGGGCGGAACGATCGGCGACCTGCTGCTGCAGCGTTTGCGGAATCAGTTTCGGCGCGATGATGCCGCTGGCTTTCACGACAAAGACGAAACGCTGCGGAAACCCGCTGCGGTCTGTGCCCGCCGCCTCCAGTCGCATCCGCTGCAGCATCGGCTGCAGCAAAAACGCGGTCGCGCCGGTCGCAGATGATTTCAGGAAATGACGTCTTCGTGCTGGCATGTCGACCTCCGCCGTCAGGGCTGTTCGAGGGATCCTGACGCGAGCTGGCCCGCGTCTTTGCGGTACAGAAACGAGTCAGATGTTAACAGGGAAATAACAAGGGCGCGAAAACTGCCGCCGGAATCCACGTAGGCCCGGTCGGCCTCAATGAGCGTCCGTGAGTCACTGAGCATCTCATTGCGTCCCATCCAGTATCGAAAGGCGTGCCGCACAAAGGACTGCCTCACCCGCTGTGAACGCGCCAATCGCCGCATCAGTTCCAGCGGATCATCTACCTCACCGTCAAGCTGCGGATCCCCCGTGCCGGTCAACGCACCGGTCGAATTGACGGGGCGTGTCTGCTTTGCGTCGGCGAGTCGCTCAACGTCACGGTGCCGTCCAAAATCGTCGAACAGTTCAAATGGCATACCCAGAGGATTCATCTTCACATGACATCGCCAGCACTCCTGCTCCTGCCGTGTTACGGCGAAACGTTCCCGCAGGGTCTTTTTGTGGTCTTCAGGAATAGAAGCGTCCACTGTGATTGGCAGTTCGGGCACAGTGTCGGCCAGCAAACGCTCACGAATCCACTTCCCGCGACGAATCGGATCATTGTCCAGATTCAGTGAGTGAGCAATCAGCCAGGCCGGATGCATGAGGATGCCAATGCGTTCGCTCGGCGCCAGCGTGAACGGCTGATCGACCGGATAACTAAACGTGTCCTCGTTCAGCCCATAAGTGATGATGTAGTCGCGGCCGCTGGACCTGGCCCCGCCCATCGGCATATGACTGAGTCCCGCTTGGTCACATTTTTCCAGATAGTTCATCCAGCGTTTGGTGACATTGCCATTGGCGTGAGTGAACATTTTGTGGATAGACCGCACATGTTTCATGTGCTCGTCGGGCACTTTGTAGGGGAACTCGCGCCACGGCTTGTCTTTGTAGTAATCATAAAACTGCTGCAGGGCATCGTGAATCTCCCGTTCTTCTTCGTTGTCACCACTGTGCGAAACGAAGTACTGATCGGATGTGAGCAGTTCCTGCAGGACCCGTTGATCGCGCTTGACGATGTGCATGACCATCGTGTCGGCATCCTCAACAAGGCGTTCGGGCACCTTCCGATAGTCTTTGCCGAAGCGGGCCGTATCTTTGAAGACCCCCGGAGCAGCCGCATAGCCAAAGTACTCATGAAAGAATCGCAGGATACGAGGCTTGGCGATGGCGTCGTCGTCCCAGTAACGAATGACCTCGCGACGCACGTCCGCCGGCGAGGACAATTGTCCGCCGACCGCTGCGGCCAGCAATCGTTCGTCCGGCTTTTCGTCAGTCAGTGAGTAGGCAATGGCAAAGGCAAGTTCCGCCGGTCCCAGCAGCTGGCGACCGTCCTTATCCACGGGTCCCTGTCCCAGTTCCATACGAAATACGGCCGGTGGGCTGACGGCCACAGCGATCAGCGTCATCCTCAGCCCTTCCACCTGGCCGCCTTCATCACGGCAGCGGACGAACAGTTCCCGGTATCGCTGCTGTTCCTGTTTGTCCGGACTGCGTTCCACCACCAGCAGGAACATACGGGCAACTGCGGCGTCAATCTGCTGCGGAGAAACAGGCTCCGGAGACAGAATGATCTCCTGAAACTCTGCCGGTGTGGCCGGGAAACGCGGTCGGATCGGTTTGCCATTGCGATCCTTCGGTAATTGCTCTTCGGGAATCGGCCCTCGCTGAGCCACACGGCGCTCGTGCAGGGCACCAGCCAGATGGTTATCTACGAGGACCTCAGCATTGCGGAGCATCGTGCCCAGTGTCGCCGAGTCAGCCAAAGTCACAGCTGCGAAGTCACGCACGCCCGCTTTGTCTTCAATTGTGAACGGTTGCTTGAGTTTGACCAGTTGTCCGCTGCGCTGACCATAACGCCCCGGACGAAAGCCCATTCCCCGATTGGCCAGGGAATCAAAAATGTGGGGACTCTTCTTCCACAGTCGCGCCGGTGACCAGGCCACCGCAGTTTGCGATCCGTCAAACAGCGCCTCGTGATCCACATAATTTCCATACTCCGGATACAACAGCTTGTGCCGCCACTCATCGAGAAGTCCGGATCCATCCAGCAGTGATCGCATCAATGACAGTGACTGCTGTCTTTTGCCGCGCGGCAGTGGGTCCGCATCGACCGGTGGCATCTGCTTCGTCAGTAGCACTTCAAACACGGCCGCCCAGCGCTTGTCCGGCTTCGCATTGGCACCATCCGACGTTCGCAATTGTGAGGACCAGTCGGACAAATCCAGCGCTGCGGTGGCATCGGCCCCCTGATGGCAGTCCACACAATGCTGCTCAAACAAATCCGCCAGCCACGTTCGCTGTTCCCCGGTGACGTCTGCTGCGGCAGACGACATGCAGGTAAACAGCAGACACAGCATTTGGCAGGTGATCGAGAAGCGGGGCATGATCAGCTTTGGCACAGCAGGGCGGATGAGAACGCTGGGCCGCTTATCATAACCAACATGCCGGCCGCATGCCCATTTCTGATCTGAGATATCTGCCGACGTGGCCCCCATTCAACGCTGCCACTGTATTCCGACACGCCACACTTGCCGGAGAGATGGCCCCCTGCCTGTCGTTCCCCTACACTTTCGTGGACAGAGGCTCAGTCCCTGAGAGTGCAGTTCGCAGGTCATGAAAAACAAAGCTCAATCAGGTTGCGAGCACAGACGTCGACGGCGGCTCCACTTGCTGTGGTTGCTGCCGCTGGCCCTTTACCTGGTCGTGCTGGCCGCCTACTGGATTGTTCCCGGCAGGCAGCGGTTAACCGTGCTGCAGAACGGGCGACCAGTCGCGGACGCTTTAGTCTATCCTTTCGTTGGTCTTGCGAATGCGTCTTTGCAGGTCACCGACTTTCGGGGGCAGGTCACTCTCAGGCATTCTCAAGAGCATAAGACGCTTAAGATCCGCATGGATCGCTGGGAGGTCACTGTCACGGATTTCGACTCGACCGTGACAACAATCGACTTTCGCGGGCCGCCCGAAGATCCCGGCAACAAGGTCATGGTGACCCGGCAGTCGGGAATTCGCGGGATCATGTCAAGCACACGCATCTCGACACACAGCTACACAACCAGCGCCCCGCCTCAGGCTCTGCGGTGATCGGTCAGGAACGCGCGAACAGCGGCGGTTTACCAGCTGAACAGCGAACGGAATGGGTTGCTCGCCATCGCCGTCGAGTTTGCCCCGAACGTCGTGGCTGTCAGGCCATCCTCCGACGTTTCCGAGAAAGAGTTTGAATCTCCCCCGCCGTAGGAGTTCAGTCCCTGACCACCACTGCCGCGACCGGATTGGGCAGATGAGGAGGCCGTCGCGCCGTTGCTGCCGCTGCTGTTGGAGGAGGCCGATGCCGACTGGCGACCATCCGCCCCCACATGCGAGGTGGTCGTGGTCTGAGTGTTGTCACCGGTGCCCACTGCCGCTCCCGCCGCGTACCCCGTGTTCTGAACGGGTGCTGGTGCGGGAGTTGGTGCAGGAGCCGCCTGCTGCACACGGGTACCCGATACCGTCACTGTGGCCGTCGCTGTACTCGTTCCTCCACGACCGTCTGCGATCTCATATGTGAACTGGACATCCTGTGTCTGCCCCTGCAGCAAGTGATCGAAATCGCCTGCGGGGTCAAACATGACGTTACCATCAAAATACACGTTCACACGACCACCACCGGGCAAATCGTACACTCGCATCCCCTGAAGGTTGTCGACTCGGCCTGCGGCACCGTCAACGCTCACGACCGTAAGGCGATCGCCATTCGGATCATGATCATTCGCCAACAGTCGCCCCACGCTCAGGAATCCCTGATCGGCCCTCGCGTAGAAATGATCATCCACAGCTCGTGGACCATCATTGACACCGGTCACCGCAATTGTCGCAGTCGCCTCACTCACGCCACCACGACCGTCGGACACCTGATATCGAAAATTGACATGCTGCGTCTGTCCGCTGGACAGATGATTGAAATCACCCGCCGGATCAAAAATCACATTCCCGTCAAAATACACATTCACACGACCACCGCCGTCCAGATCAAATGTCCGCGCCCCCTGCAAGGTGTCGACTTTCCCCGCGTCACCGTTGACCGTCGTCACAGTCAGGGCATCACCATCTGCGTCAGAGTCATTGGCCAGTAGCCGCCCAAGGCTCAGAAACCCCTGATCGGATCGCGCGTAAAACAGATCGTTGACCGCATTGGGCGCTTGATTCTTACCCACCACACTGATCGTTGCCGTCTCGGTTGCCGTGCCACCGCGACCGTCACTCACTTCATACCAGAACGTCACGTCCTGACGCTGCTCTGCATGCAGATGATTGAAGTCTCCGGCTGGATCAAATGTCACCACGCCATCCGCCGTTACCTGCAGGCGACCACCTTCCGGAAGATCAAACACGCGACTGCCATCGCCTGGATCCACTTGCCCCGCATCGCCATTTACTGATGCCACATGCAGAGCGTCGCCATCAGGATCACTGTCGTTGAACAGCACACCACCGAGCACACGCGACGGCTGGTTGTACTCCACCCACCAATGC
>JANSXP010000023.1 GCA_024742875.1 Planctomycetaceae bacterium
GCACAACGTCACACGTCATTGCGTCGGTCATGGATCGTGTCCGAGCCGCCAGAAAGCAGACCGGCTGCGATCCCGTGCAGCGGCTGGAACGCTGGGGGCTGCTGCGGCAAAAGGGCAGGGCCTACGCGCGCTGCGACTGTCTGGATGCCTGCTGCGTGGTGGGGGAATGTGGCGAATGCTGCGGCGGTGCGGCCGAAGCGGGCGGTTTGTGTGCGGACTGCGGCTGCGCCGCGGGAGAGGCAGGAGGCGCCGGCCTGGGCAGCGGTTGCTGTGGCCCACCTGGCGGCGTCTGCTGTGCCGACTGCTGCTTCTTTGGCGACCCCTGCGGCGACACGTCGACAACGAAGAAGAAAAAGAAGTCGGACGACGAGAACAGCGAAAAAGAGCCGCTCGATGTCGCCTCCCCGTATGCGTGGTGTCATGGAAAATCGGGGGCGACCGACGGACCACTGAACCCAGCGGGCTATGTGACAGTTGACGGCGAACGCGTGCCGGCGAAGACGGCGGACGGCCGGTTCTTCGACAGCGGACAAAACGTCCGTGTTGTGCGCACAGATCCGTTTGGGGTGACCGTGGAAGCGGACTGAGCTGTCGGGTGACTGTATGGCGCCATGAACGCCAGGAGCGCCCGGAACGCGGCAAGCGCGGAAAACGGCAGGGGCCGGCTTACGCCAGTATGTCTCGCACCACCTCGCCGTGCACATCCGTGAGGCGGTAGTGTCGGCCCTGGAATTTGTACGTCAGCTGTTCGTGGTTGATGCCCAGCTGATGCAGAATGGTGGCGTGCAGGTCGTGCACGCTCACAGGGTTTTCGACCACGTTGTAGCTGTAGTCGTCGGTCTGTCCGTAGCTCATGCCGCCCTTAATGCCGCCGCCCGCCATCCACACGGTGAAGCAGCGGGGATGGTGATCGCGGCCGTAGTTATTGGCCGACATCTGTCCCTGACAATACACCGTGCGACCAAACTCGCCCCCCCACACAATCAGCGTTTCGTCCAGCAGGCCCCGCTGCTTGAGGTCTTTAATCAGCGCCGCGCTGGCCTGGTCGGTCTGTTTGCAGCGGGATCTCATTTGATTGGGCAGGCCGCCGTGGGCGTCCCAGCCGCGATGAAACAGCTGCACAAATCGCACGCCGCGTTCGGACAGGCGGCGGGCCATCAGCACGTTGTAGGCATAGGTGCCAGGCTTGCGAGCGTCTTCCCCGTACAGATCAAACGTGGATTTGGGTTCGTCCGAGACATCCGTCAGCTCCGGTACCGAATCCTGCATGCGGTACGCCATTTCGTACTGCGCGATGCGCGTCTGGATTTCGGGATCCTGATAGTCAGCGTGATGCTGCTCATTCAGGGATCGGATGACGTCCAGCGAGTGACGCCGCATCCGATCCGTTACGCCGGCCGGATTGTTCAGGTACAGGACAGGACTGGAGCCTGCGCGAAACAGCACGCCCTGATGCCGAGACGGCAGAAAGCCGGCGCCCCACAGACGGTCATACAGCGGCTGGCCACCACGGCTGGAGGTCATCGCGACAAACGTGGGCAGATTGCTGTTTTCATTGCCCAGGCCATAGCTGAGCCAGGCACCAATACTGGGACGACCGGCAATCTGAAAGCCGGTCTGAAAAAAGGTGATCGCCGGATCGTGGTTGATGGCTTCGGTGTGCAGGCTGTTGATGAAGCACACATCATTGGCCACTTCCTTCAAGTGGGGCATCAGCTCGGTATTCAGCCACGCCCCGCCATCTCCCACACGTTCAAATTGGAACAGGGATTTGGCCACGGGAAATGACGACTGGCCGGCCGTCATGCCCGTCAGTCGCTGTCCGTTGAAGACCGAGGCGGGCACTTCCTGCTGATGCACCTTCTCCAGATAGGGCTTGTGATCGAACAGGTCAATCTGCGGCGGACCGCCTGACTGAAACAGATAGATGATGCGTTTGGCTCGGGGCGCGAAGTGTCGGGCGTCAGCAGCCGTCGTGGAATTGCCCAGCAGCGTGGCCAGCGAAGCCATGCCCAGGCTGTGGCCGGCGGTGCGGTGGAAAAAGTGTCGACGTGTTTGCTGCAGTGGATCGATCGTGGTCATGAGGATTTCCCGTTGGATGGTGGCGGGGCAAGAAACGTGGTCGCCTGGTCACTCACGGCTGACCACTTCATCCAGATTCAACAGGACATTGCACAGCATGGTGTCGGCGGCCAGCTGGGCTGTGTCGACATCGGTAGCCACCGGGGATTCACCGACCGACAAAAGTTGTTTTGCAGCCGGGAGGTCGGCCTGAAATTCTTCCAGATAAAACTGACGTGCCGTTTCCAGGGCGCTGTGCTCTGACGCTGAGGGCGGCCGGCAGGTCAGCAGCCGGAAAGCCCAGCGGATGGGGTCGTCACCGCCTTCGCTCGACATTCTCACGGCCAGATGACGGGCAGATTCCACAAACGTGGTTTCATTCAGCAGCGTCAGCGCCTGCAGGGGCGTGTTGGTCCGCTTCGGGCGAACGGTGCAGTTTTCGCGATCGGCCGCATCCAGAATGGCGAGTCCCGGCGGAGCCACCGTGCGTTTCCACAACGTGTACAGTCCCCGACGGTAGAGGTCTTTGCCTTTGGACTGCCGATATTTCATGTTGGACATCTCGGCCCACAGGTTGGCCGGCTGGTAGGGACTCACCGATGGACCGCCGATCTCCGTCGTCAACAGCCCGGAGGCGAACAGAGCTTGATCGCGCAACTGGCGGGCAGTCAGTCGCAGCCGCGGTCCGCGCCACAGCAGTCGATTGCCGGGGTCTTCGGTGAGCGCCGACTTGCGAAACAGATCGTCGATCGGAAAGCGGCTCGACTGCCGGTAGGTGGCGGACAGGACGATCAGTTTTTGCAGCGCTTTCACGTTCCAGCCGGATTCCACAAATTCCACGGCCAGCCAGTCCAGCAGTTCCGGATGGCTGGGCAGATCTCCCTGCAGGCCAAAGTCCTCCGGCGTGGCCACCAGCCCGGTGCCGAAGTATTTTTGCCAGTAGCGATTGACGATGACTCGCGCGGTCAGAGGGTGCTGGCCGCTCACCAGCCATTTTGCGAGGTCGTGTCGGGTGTTCTTTGCGTTTGCGTTTGCCAGAGCGGGCAGGGTGGCGGGCGTGGTCGATGTCACCACATCGCCGTGGGCGTTGTAGACACCGCGAACGCGGATGGTGGTCTGGCGCGGAACGGCACGTTCCTGCATGACCATCGTGGTTGGAAACGCGTCCGTCAGTTTGACGCTTTGCAGACGCAGCTTCAGCAGAGTCTGAGATGCTGCCATCAGTGACTGTACGGCGGCCGGAGTGTTCTCGTCGGCCGACTTTGAGTCTGCACAGCAGGCGACCATCCAGCCGATCAGCTTGTTCTGCATGGATGGCGTACGGTCGACCCCTGGTTGTGCGATGATTTCTCTGATCGAGGCCCGTTCTGCCAGCTGAGCAATCTCATCCGCAAACAGTGTGCGGGAATAAAAGTGAAGGTCATCCACTTGACCGGCGAACCGATCACCCACCACGCCGCCGCCGATGCGCAGCGGTGCGCCTTTGGACGTGCCTCCAGTATTGCTGTTGGTGTTGTGTACGATGCGTGTGTCGGCCAACTGGCCGTTGAGCCAGATCTGCTGACCGCGGGCCCGCTGGCTGCCGTCATTGGTCAACGTCACGTGCACCCATTCATTGGGGGAAATCTGCCGTTTTGTCTCCACGGTGCCCACGCCGGAAATCCATCGCGTGACAATCTGAAACTGCAGCCGCCCGTCATCGAGCATCACACAAAAGCCGGGCCGCGTGCTGCTCTTTTTCTGACGTGACAGCACCACACCCGATTCTGTGTTTTCGGCCTTCATCCAGAAGCACACTGAAGAACGCCCCTGACACGTGACGTTGCCTTTATCTCCCAGCAGCAGCACGCCGTTGCCGCCGACCGTGGCTGATTTGCCATGCAGGCCTTCTCGCAAAACGGGAGACCCGCTTTCCACACGGATGCCTTCGGCTTTCATCTCTTCGAACAGGAAACGGTCCGTCAGCCCGTTAGGAACGCAGGGAGTGTTCTCGTCCTGCGCCGACAGCCAGTTGTTGAGCGCGGGTTCGGCGTTCTGCCACAGCGTCTTTGCTTTGCTCAATGCCGTTTGAGCGTTGACGATTTTCCGCTGCAGTGTCTGCAGCTGTTGCTGCTGGGCCGATGTCGGCGCGACAATCCACGGTTCACTATTGCCAAACTTGATCGCCCGTCCGCTCTCGGCGATGTTGTCAAAAAACGAAATGAGCTGGTAGTACTCCTCTTGTGAAAACGTATCGTACTTGTGGTCGTGGCAGCGCGCACAGCCGAGCGTCAGCCCCATCCAGACGGTGCTGGTGGTGTCCACACGATCGACCGCGTTCTCCAGCAGGAATTCCTCCAGCACCAGGCCAGCTTCGGAGTTGTACCGATGGTTGCGGTTGAAACCGGTGGCGATCTGCTGTGACAGCGTCGCGTTGGGCAGCAGGTCGCCGGCCAGCTGTTCAATGGTGAACTGATCGAACGGCATGTTGGCGTTGAAGGCCTCGATGACCCAGTCGCGATAGCGATACATGGTGCGGGGACCGTCGTTTTGATAGCCGTCCGTGTCGGCGTACCGAGCGGCGTCCAGCCATGCGGCCGCCATGTGTTCGCCATAGTGCGGCGACGCCAGCAGTCGGTCCACCACCGCTTCAAAGGCGGCCGGAGATGCGTCCTGCAGAAAGGCGTCCAGTTCCGCCAGTGTGGGCGGCAGGCCGGTCAGATCAAAGCTGACTTTCCGCAGCCATTTGTACTTCTCGGTTGGGGGCGCGTGTGTGAATCCGGCCTGCTGCAGCCGACGCAGCACAAAGTGGTCGATTGCGTTATGGGGCCAGTCGCTGTCGACCGTGGGAACGGCCGGCCGTTGGGGGGTGATGAACGACCAGTGCTGCTCCCACTTCGCGCCGCTGTCGATCCACTGTCGCAAAGTCGCTTTCTCTGCTTCACTCAGAGTGCGACCGGAGTCGGGCGGCGGCATCTGCAAGTCGGGGTCATCAGCAAAGATGCGATCGATCAACTGACTGCCGGTCGCATTGCCGGGCACGATGGCCGCCAGCCCGTCTCGCGATGCTTTGGCAGCGGACTCCTCGTCCAGACGCAGATCGGCTTCCCGCGTGTTGGCATCTGGCCCGTGACAGTGAAAACACTTGTCCGCCAATATGGGACGGATGTCTTTGTTGAAGGTCGGTTCATCGGCAGCGGCGGTCGCCGCGATGACGAGGATGCACAAAGCAGGTCGCATCAGCAGTCTCGGTGGGATGTTGGGAAGGACCCATCAGTCTACCAGCACGTCCTGGGGAAACCACCTTAGAATGCCGGCTCCGTCAGAGTCACCGGCTGCCGGGATTACAAAACGTCATTCAGGAAATCCTCGAATGCCCACATGGTCCACTGAAAGTAGACGTTGTTTTCGCGGCCGTAATTGAAGAAACCGTGACCGGCCCCCGGATACTCAATGAATCGACAATCGTTGTCAGCAGCTTTCATTCGCTGCTGAAATCTGCGAATCAGTGGCGGGGCGATGACGGTGTCCTTTTCGCCACTGAGGACCAGCGTGGGGGGCAGGTCTTTGTGGACGTGATGAGCGGGAGACAGGCTGGTCGGATCGATGCCCGCCTGTTCGCATTTTTTGCGGCCGCCGGACCAGCCGTCGACCAGGTCGATGGCCGGGTTGAACAGCACCAGCCCGCGCGGTGGTTCGGCAAGCGCGGGATCGTCTTCCAGACCAATCGTAAACAGGGCCAGTGACAAATGGCCGCCCGCCGAGCCTCCTGAGACGACAATGCGATCCGTGTCGATCTGCAACTGGTCCGCATGCTCCAGCGTCCAGCGGTAAGCGGCCCGCGCATCGCGGAGTGTGTCGTGTGGTGTCAAGGCCCCACGCGGTGCGCGAAAATGAATGTTCACCACCACATATCCGCGTCGCTGCAGCCAGGCCGACTGGGGAGCCAGCATGCGGGGGTGTCCGCCCCAGCCACCGCCGTGGATAAAAAAGACGCACGGCCGCTTTTCCTCCGGCTGAATATCGAGCGGCGTATACACACGCAGCGTCTGATCTTTCACACCCTGACCGCCATAATCGAATTGTGTTGCGGTCGCCTCCAGTTGATCGCCAATAGCGTCTGACTCTTTGCGATTTTTGGGCAGATACAGCAGGTTATGCTCCGGCCGGCCATACGCATCCACCAATGGCGGTTCGCTGCCATCAGCCAGCATGCGATCGATGTGAGACTGCAGTTGCTGCTGAGCCGCTCTGTCAGCGTCCGTCATATGCAGCGGGTCCACGGCCGTTTCCTGCAGTGGTGTGTCACTCAGACGATACAGACGGCCGGAGCGGAACAGCTTGTAGTCACGGTTGACGGCAAACACACTGCGACGAAATCGCTCCTTATCCCAGCCGGGCCGCGAGTCGTACCAGAAGAAGGCCGTTTGTCGGGGAGAAGTCGACCGACCGAATAAAGCGGGCGCAAAACTCGTGCCGTCCGTGGTGATGCCGTCCGTCGACGTGTTCGTCAGTTCCAGCAGCGTGGGCAAAAAGTCGGATGCATCCACAATGTCATCGCACAGGCCCGGCTTGATGTGTCCGGGCCAGTGGGCAATCAGCGGCACATGGATGGCCGTTTGCAGAGTCTTTGCCTTGCCGCCGGGGATTTCTCGTCCATCCTGCACGTCGGAACGCACCTTATTGTGGAAACCGTTGTCAGCGTAGAACAGCACCAGTGTGTTCTCGCGCAATCCTTTGGCCTTCAGTTCGCTGAGCAGTCGTCCGACAACCGTGTCCATATACTCGACCATGTCCCTGATGTACGAGACATCTTCTTCCGGGACGTTGTCGGGATCCCAGTCTTTGCTGTTGGGCGTGGGTTCAAACGGACGATGCGGCAGGGCCATCGGGTAGTAGCAGAAGGTGGGTTCGGCTCGATGTCGGTCAAAGAAATCGACGATCTTTTCGACCCAGATGTCTTCGCCATAGCGACCACGATAGGTCGAGAGCGTTCCTGGCTGATCTGCCGTTCCTTCCAGCATGGATGGGTTCGCGTAGCGCGATCCCTTGTCTTCGGTGTGCAGGGCATGAAACAGGGCGTACTCATCAAAGCCCGCGTCTTTGGGGTGCATGCCCGTGCCGCGTCGTGCGCCCGCATTGGGCAGGTCGGGCGGATCGTACGACTGCAGTTGCCATTTGCCGAAAATGCCGGTCGTGTATCCGGAAGCCTGCAAATGGTGGCCGAAGGTTTTCTGACTGGGATCCAGAATGCCAAAGTACGTCCAGTTGCGGTGGTTGTACTGACCGGTCATCAACTGCACGCGCGTGGGCGTGCACAGCGGCTGTGCGTAGGCGGTGGTGAATCGCAGTCCTTCGGCCGCCAGTTGATCCAGGTGGGGCGTCTGGTAACTGGTGCCTCCGTAGCATCCCAGGCCTTCAATGCCCATGTCGTCGGCCATAATCAGCAGGATATTGGGTGTCTGCCGTTCGTCAGCGGCAGCGCAGGTCGGCAGGAGGAAACAGAGCAGGGCGGGGAGAATGGCACGCATGGAAGAATCGCCTGAGCAGAACAGAGTGTGTTGCATTCGTCTGAGTCTCCCGACATCAGCTCTGATTTTCAAACGGATCAACCGAAGTGCGTCGGTTGTTGCGGCCGCTGTTGCCGTCATACTGAGAGAATCTTGAAACTCGGATGGAGAACAGGCGTGTCAAATTTTGTTCGTTTCACCAGTGTTGTGCTCGCGCTGTCATGCACGTCATGCGTGTTGGCTGGCGGCAGCGACCGTCCCAACTTTCTGTTCATCATTGTGGATGATCAGTCGCCCTTTGATCTGCGGACCTACAACAAAGAGTCGATCCTTGAGACGCCAAATATTGATCGGCTGGCGGCCGAGGGTATGGTGCTGGATGGCGCCTACCATATGGGTTCGTTCAGCGGTGCCGTCTGCACGCCTTCCCGACACATGGTGATGACGGGGCGTACCGTGTGGCATCTGCCACTGGGGCCAGGCAAAGACGTGTGCCCGCCCAACTACGAGCAGTACTCCATGGCGGCCGTGTTCAACGCCGCGGGCTATGACACGATGCGAACCTGCAAGCGGGGCAACAGCTATGCGGCGGCCAACAGTCAGTTCACCGTGGTGCACGATGCCACCAAACGCGGGGGTACGGCGGAAACCGGCAGCGCATGGCACGGTGGGCGCGTGCTGGATTATCTCAATCAGCGGGAGCAGACCAAAGACGAAGATCCGTTCCTGATTTACTTCGGCTTCTCGCATCCGCACGACACACGGGACGGCACGCCCGAACTGCTGAAAAAATACGGCGCCGTTAATCACCGCGACAAAGACAGCATTCCGGCTTTGCACCCCGCGCAGCCGCCTCTGCCGATCAACTACCTGCCCGAACATCCGTTCCATCACGGACACCCGGGACTGCGGGACGAAGAGAAGGTCAGTGGTGTCTGGAAGCGAAGGGATGAACGCACGATTCGCAATGAGCTGGGCCGCGAATTTGCCTGCGATGAATACATCGATCTGCAGATTGGGCGCGTGCTGGCCAAACTGAAACAAATGGGTGAACTCGACAACACGTACATCGTGTACACGGCCGATCACGGTATGGCGATTGGCCGACACGGACTGCAGGGCAAGCAGAACCTGTACGAACACACCTGGCGGGTGCCGTACATCGTCAAAGGTCCAGGCATCAAGCCGGGAACACGTGCACAGGGAAACATCTATCTCCTGGATTCGCTGAGCACGCTGTGTGATCTGGCGTCCATCGAGCCTCCGGAATCGATCGAAGGCACCAGCTTCGTGCCCGTGCTGAAGCAGCAGCAGTCAACGGTTCGCGATGTGCTGTACGGTGTTTACAACGGTGGCACCAAACCTGGCATGCGGAGTGTCCGCAAGGGTGATTGGAAACTGATCAAATACGATGTGCTGGATGGCAGCGTGCGGGAAACGCAGCTGTTCAATCTGGCGGCCAATCCGCATGAGTATCTGGCTGAGCACCAGCAGCCTGGTCCGTTGCAGACCAATCTGGCCGATGACCCCATGCACGCACAGAAACGACAGGAAATGGAAGCGCTGCTGCTGTCGGAAATGCGGCGGCTCGATGACCCGTGGCGGCTGTGGGATCAGCCGGATGACGGCCTGACGCCACCACAAAAGCCACGTCGCAAAAAGGCGAAGCCGAAAAAGTAAAGACGGTCGGCTCGTCACCGGTCGGCGGTTGTCTGCTCTGATCTGAGGGCCGTCAGGCGACGATTCTGCACCACCTGCAGCGTACGATGCACAACCAGAAACTCGCAGATTTAGCGCATCACCGTCAGTGTTGTACTAAGCCAGAAGTCCACAACCAGAGGAGTGTTCATGGTGGGAACCGTGGGAACGGTGAAGACCGTGGCGCCCAGGGCCGCAAAAACCAAACGCTGAATCTCTGGCTGAGCGAATCCGCAGGCCACGGCAGCCGTCAGTAGCAACGTTTTCCTGTCGCGATGAATCGTCAGGCACAGCAGCACGCCGATCAGCGGCACCAGTGTTTGAAACGGGACGATGCGCCGGATCTGCATGCCGGGCAGATCCTTCAGACTCGGCACCAGCATGGTACACAGATGCAAAATGGTCAGGGTGAGTAGAGTGTATCGAAGTCCACGTGAAAGCTCCTTCACTGTATTCAGCCTGACGGCCACGCCAAACTGCAGGATGGCCGTGATTAACATGGCCAGATAGCTCTGCAGCAACGTCCGCAGGAGTTCGGGCCCGGCAGAAATTGGCAGCAAAAGCATGGCGGTCACGATGACCGTTGCCAGCAGTTGTACGGCGATCAAACACACGATGGCGACTCGATACAGTCTCAGTCCCGATGTCAGCTCCGGGCCGAACACTCGCTCCCCGGCGGTGTTCGTCTCGGGCAGTGGTTGTGAGAGACCGGGCGGCTGGAAGGGGTTGGCGTCTGTCATACGTCGTTTATACCTCTGCCGGCTGTGAAGCAGCCTGCGTCGTCTCCACATCCGTTCGCACCAGTGCGGACAGCGTCCGATAGATCAGTCGCACCTGCAGCCAGATGAGCCCCAGCCAGACCGGCAGCATGAGCAACTGCAGCATGCGGCTGAAGCCAAAGTCTGAGGAAGTTCCCGGCCAGACATCGAAACCAGCCGCAGCAAACATGGCCATCGACAGCAGCCAGACCCCAAGTTCGCCACCTGCCAGCCAGATGGACCAACGCTGAGCATCCGGGTCAGTGGCAAACTGGCGGCATGTCAGAATCAAAGCCATCACAGTGATGAGTGACAGCGTGGTGGTGGCGGCAGCGAAGGCCAGTGACGAGGTTTCCGAGAACGATCCGCCCAGCCACGATATAAGCACGGGCATATAGGAAAAGGTCAACTCACCGGTGACCGCCAGCAAAAGTCCCCAGGCGCGATAACGCGGGGCGACCGCCGCGGATGCCAGCAAAGCGGCGGCCACGACAACGATGGCTGACATGGCCATGTGGATCCACATGCTGGCCTGCATCAGAGAGCCCAGCGGACCGCCAAACAGGTTGTCCGAGAACAGCCAGACCAGCACACTTTGCGTGGCGAAGATGAGAGAGTGCGACAGGCACGCCAGCAGATAAAGTCGAAATCCGGTGCGCCGTCGCCCGGCGGCTCCCCTGAAAACGTCTGTTGCGGCCCCGGCGAAGGCCTCCAGCAGTCGCACATCACCATCTGCGATTGAGATCGCAACAGAAACCTGCGGAGAACGATAGGGGTTGGCCGAGTCCATATCAGGAGTGTAGCGAGTGAGTTCGCCGGGGGGACAACAGCAGGCTTGTGGCGCCGGACCTCAGTTGCGGTAGGCGGCGTGACAGCGGGTGCACGATTCGCGGAGTGCGGCCAGGTGTTTGGGGACGCTGTCCGCCTTTTTTCGTGTGTCTGTGTACAGCGTTTGCGCCAGATCGCGGGAATCGGCCATCCACTGTCGAAATTCTTTGGTCCGCTGTGCTGACTGCAGACGGTGTGATTCCCGCAGACCTTCGTAGATCAGCACGGCCGCCTGCTGTCGCTCATTGCCGGTTCCCCGCTCAAAGCGATCCAGGTGACGGGCGATGGCCGCCATGGATTTGGCCATCGGTGGAACGGCTGAGCGGCTGCGAAGTGCGGGCAGTTTGACGGACGGTTTGGGTGACTGGAAATTGCGAACTGCCTGCCAGAGTCCGATGTAGTCCTCACTGGTCCCTGCTTCCCGAAGGATAGTGATGGCCTGAGACTGACTGACTGATCCCGACTCCCGACAGGCAATCGCGGCGGCGGCCGGACCGCGATGCTTGCCGTGATGGCAATGGACGAAGATCGGACCCTCCAGGTCTCGCACAGCGCGGACCAGCGACAGCTGAGCTTTTGCCGGAATGGCATCGTAACCAAACGGAATGTGGACGTAGCCCAGGCCCATTTCACTGGCCGTTTTGACGTCCGGCTGTTTGCCATCCACGCTGATGATGTGACGAATGCCGGCCTGCTTCAGCTGTTGAAAATGGGCGGTCGTGACAGGCTCGGCGCCACAGAAAATGCGTTCCGACAACTGCTTGAAATGGGGGATCGGCTCTGCCTGCGCAGCCGGCGTGTGATCAATCGCGACGATCGATGGCTCGTCCGCACACATGCCTTCGGCACACACTGGAGCCAGCATGATCAGGGTGGTGAAAATCGAAAGTGGCAGTCTCACAGGACACAGTTCGCAGGAAACAGGGCGGGTCTGTGAAGTGAGTCGAACGACGGCACGATTTGTTTGAGATGTTTGGCGTTTTGCCTGTCTTCGGCGGGATTCCCGTGAATTCCATCGAATTCCATCGAATGCCATCGAATGCGATCCGCACCAGTGAACGCCGCAGGCTTGCCCTGGGATGCGTGCGTGTGACCGGCGATCAGCAGCGGCGCTTATTTGACGCCCACGATATAGCACAGCCAGCTCTCGTTGTTCGGCGCTTCTTCCACGGGCACCCAGTCGCCGGAGTCCTCGCCGTTTTCGTCTTCCTGTTCGACATACACGATGCTGGAACTGAAACCTGCCTCGGCCAGCATCTCACGGACTTCCGGCACGGTCCAGAACCGCCAGTGGTATTCGAACGCCTTTTTCATCTTGCTGCCGTCACCGAATTTGAAGTGAATGTAGAAACTGCAGTCGGCGGTGACGGGATTGAAGTAGGCCTGCTGCCAGTGATACTTAAACCCCCGCTTGCCTTTCACGATTGTGCGTTTGTCGGTAATCGTGTCGTTGTAGCACTCGCGACCGCCCATCATGTCCATCACCATGATGCCGTCGTCGTTCAGGTTGGCGTGGGCTTTGCGAAAGTACTCGATGACTTCAGCGCGGGTGCGAAAGATCCAGAAGGAAAAATTCTGCGCGGCCAGTACATCCACCGTGGGCGTGTTGCCGTCGCGAACATCCTGCTCCAGCACCTGCACGCGTTCCGCCTGCACGGCTTTCAGCGGTGACAGGTTGTTGTTGCGACCCCAGTCGAGTGTTTCCGGGCACAGGTCGATGCCCCAGGCCTGGCGTTTGTCGTCCAGTTTGACCCACTCACAGCAAACGGCGAATGTGCCGCAAAAATCCTCGCGCAGTGTCACCGGAGTGCGATCAAACTGCTCTTTGTAGAACTGATCGAACATTTCCACTTCGTGATCGGGCGCCTGCACGGACTGCTGATAGCAGTCAAACTTATCAGCAGTGTCCGCCATTGTTTTGCGTTTGGTCTTTTGCTTTTTCGCCATGCGACTTCTTTCACCACTTTCTGCAGACATCCCCGTTTTGCACGGGCGTCCGTTTTAGCAAGCTGATTCAGGTGATCAAAGTGGACGCTGGCGGGATGTCAAAAGTGGGCCATGGTTCTTTTGATCTTTGAAGGAACAGAGCCCGCGTGGTCGGCGAGTAATTTCGCATCGCCCACCCCGGATCTGCCCACGTTTTGCTTCCAGCGGCCCACGAGAGTCCGGCCGGGCAATCGGCGAACTGTCTGTGGCCCTTTTCGCAGGCCAGAATTGTCTCTTCTTTTGGTGAGGCCGATTACGTTTTCTGACGATTTGTCAGAAAATGAGTGGAAAGCTGACGAGGTGTCAATAAAACTGGGGGTATGAACACTTTGACACCGAAAAAGATAGCGATTCGCGAGCGTGAGACCCGGATTCTGGAGTTGGCGCGTCGGATGGTTGTGTCCGGTGGATACAACGGTCTCGGGCTGGATTCCATCGCCTCAGAACTGGGGGTATCGCGGGGCACGATCTACAACCATTTCAAGTGCAAGGAGGAGATCATCCTGGCACTGCTGGTCGAGACCATGGACATCCGGCGAGAGATGTTCCAGCGGGCTGCCATGTATCAGGACATCCCAAGGGTGCGGCTGACCGGCATCGGGGTCGCGGCCGAACTGTTCGTGCGGCTGTATCCCGACCATTTTCGCATGGAACAGATCGTCCGTCTGGATTCGATCTGGGACAAGACAACCGAAGAGCGACGTGCTTTGGTGAAGTCCTGTCAGATGCAGTGTGTGGGGATCGTGGCCGGAATCGTTCGCGACGGCATGGCCCAGGGACACGTCACGCTGCCGGATGGCGTCACTCCGGAAGCGCTGGTGTTTGGCCTGTGGTCGATGACCGAGGGCGCCTATTCGATCATCGCCACCAGCGATGCCGTGACCGAGCTGGGCATGAGCGAACCGTTTCTGTCGATTCGCCATAACACTCAGGTGCTGCTGGATGGCTACGGCTGGAAGCCACTGCTGGAAGAAAGAGATTTCCACGCCGAGATGGAAGTGCTGGTCAGGAAGATCTTTCCCGAAGAATTTGCTCAGTTGAAACAGGTCTGGTAATGAAACTTCCAATCTACACGGCGGCCGTGCTTACTGTTGTGGCGGGCGTCGCCATCGCGACCTCGGCGTTCAAAGATTCGGATCCGGAACAGCGGGTGCAGCCGCTGCCCGTGGCGCTGCAGCCCCTGCAGCCTGTCGAGCAGTTCCTGCGCGCCCGCACATTTTCCGGCACCGTGCAGGCGTCCCGCCGTGCGGAACTGGCCTTCGAAAGGTCGGCGCGGCTCAGCGCCGTGATGGTGGATGAGGGCGATCGTGTGCAGGCCGGTCAGTCACTGGCGGAGCTGGACAGTCGTCAGTTGCGAATCCGCATTAAACAAACCACCGCGCAGCTGCAAAGTCAGCAGGCCGTCCTGGATGAACTTCAGTCCGGAGCGCGCCGGGAAGTCATCGCAGCCGCCCGTGCCAATGTGCGGTCCCTGCAGGCTCAGGCGGATCTGCGGAAAAAGACGCTGGATCGGGCGCTGCAGCTGTACCGCAAGGATTCCATCAGTGCTCAGATGCGTGATGAGGCCAGCGACAGCTATGCGGCCGCGACGGCCCGTACGGCCGAGGCTGAAGCGCGGCTGGCGGAGCTGGAAAACGGCATTCGCAAAGAAAAAGTGGTCGCTCAGCAGGCCAGCGTGGAAGCGCTGCGGCAGCAGTTGGCTTCCCTGCAAACCGATCTGGACGACAGCCTGCTGCGGGCTCCTTTTTCCGGCACCGTGGTGCGTCGGATGGTGGATGAGGGAACCATGGTGGGTGTGCAGCAGCCCGTTCTGGAACTGCTGGAAACCGGTCAGCTGGAAGCCCACATTGGCATTCCTCTGGAGATGGTCGAGCAGCTGAAGGCGAGACAGAGCCGAAGTTCAGCAGTGGCTGAGGGGGCCGAGACGTCTGTGGGTTCACCAGCGGCGGATTACGATTACGTGCTGCGAACCGGCCGGACGGAAGTTCTGGGGACCCTCAAAACTGTGGTCCCGCAGATTGATGCGGCCACGCGAACTCAGACGGTCATTATCCGTCTGCAGGAGTCAGCGAATAGCCAGGTGGTCGACGGTCAGCTGGTCAAGCTGGATTTTGTCGAGACAGTGCGTGTTCCCGAGCACCACTATCAGGTGCCCGCCGAAGCGCTGGTGTCCGGGGCGAACGGCTTGTGGGCGGTTTATGTTTTTGAGCCGGATCCCGACCAGCCGGACCGCGGTGTGGGAGTTGTGCGTCGCAGCGATGTGGAACGCCTTTCGACGACAGGCGATCAGGTGATTGTCCGCGCGATGAATGGCGCGTTTGAGGGGGATGAACGCATTGTCGTGACGGGCACGCACCGGGTGTCTCCCGGTCGTTCGGTGCGGGATGGTTCGGCCCTTGCACCCGAACAGGGGGAGTAAAGACCATGGACCCATCCACACTCTTTCTGCGCAATCCGCGATTAACGCTGCTGCTCATTGGCCTGATTCTGGTGGCCGGCGGTTCCAGTTTTTCCATTCTTCCGCGTATGGAGGATCCGCTGCTGACCGAACGCGCGGCGTTCATCATCACCAGCCTGCCCGGGGCCGACGCGGAGCAGATCGAATCGCTGGTGACGGATCCCATCGAGGATGAGCTGAGGGAGATCGCCGAAATCAAAGAACTGCGGAGCAGTTCCCGCACATCGCTGTCTACGATCACCATCGAATTGCGAGACGACGTCTACGCGGACGAATCGCCCAGCATCTGGTCTCGCATCCGTGATCGCGTGGCGGATGCCGAAGCCGCTCTGCCGCAAAATGCGTCCAAACCCCGCTTTGAACGCATCGAAGTGACAGCCTACACGCGGCTGATTGCGCTGGTGCCTGGGCAGGTGGACGTGTCGGCTTCCGGCGACTTGCCCTCTATGCCGACCGCCATCTTACGCCGCAAGGCCGAAGAGCTGCGAGAGCTGCTGCTGGGCGTGCCCGGGACCAAAGATGTGGAGATTCTGGGTGACCCGCAGGAAGAAATTCGCGTTGAGATTGAACCCGATCGACTGGCGGCCATGGGCCTGTCGGTCGCACAGGTCAGCCAGTTGATTCGCGCCAGTGATTCGCGTTTTTCGGCCGGTCTGCTGCGAAGCTCTGAGCGGGATTTGTTGATCGAAGTCTCGGGTGAGCTGGATTCTGTGGATCGTATTGCGGCGATCCCCGTGCAGACATCGGCCGATGGACGTGTCACCCTGCTGGGCGACATCGCGAGAGTGGAGCGTGGCATCCAGGAGCCGATTGCTGAGTTGTCCGTGGTGGGCGGTCAGCCGGCCATTGTGCTGGCCTGTTTGATTCGCCCCAGTCAGAGAATCGATCAGTGGAATGCCGACTCCCGCAAGGTCACCGAGGCGTTTTCCTCCCGACTCAGTCGCGGAATTCGTCTGGTGGATGTGTTCAGTCAGGACGGATATGTGACCGATCGGCTGTCCAGTTTGATCGGCAACCTGCTGCTGGGGGCCGCCTCTGTCATGCTCGTCATTCTGGTGCTAATGGGATGGCGCAGCGCTCTGATTGTAGGGGCCGCGCTGCCGCTGTCCGCGATGATGGTGTTTGCCGGCATGAATTACATGGGCATTCCCATTCATCAAATGTCGGTCACCGGGCTGATCATCGCGCTGGGGCTGTTGATTGACAACGCCATTGTGGTGGTGGATGAAGTCAGTCAGAAGCTGCGGGACGGGGACACTCCCGTCCAGGCCGTACGTCGTACGGTGAGTCATCTGGCCGTGCCACTGTTTGGCTCCACGTTCACCACCGCGCTGGCGTTTGCTCCAATTGTGCTGATGCCAGGTCCCGCCGGGGAGTTTGTTGGTTCCATCGCGGTCAATGTGATCGTCGCCATTTTCAGTTCCCTGGCGCTGTCCTTGTCCGTGGTGCCAGCACTGACCGGCTTTCTGGCGTCTGTGGAACGTCGCGCCGCCTCCCGCCCCGCGGGCTCGGTGTGGTATCGCGACGGACTGCGGGTGGGCTGGATGCTGGCCGCTTATCAGCGACTGCTGGGTCTGGTGATTCGGCGACCCCTCGTGGGTGTTCTGCTGGGAGTGGTGCTGCCAGTGTCCGGTTTCGCCGCGTTCAGTCAGTTGTCGGAGCAGTTCTTTCCTCCGGCTGACCGCGATCAGATTGCTTTGGAAGTGGAGCTGCCTTCGCAATCTTCGATAGCTGAGACACTGGCGACCACCGGCCGCATTCGTGACAGCCTGTTAAAGAAAGACGGCGTGGAGGAGGTCACCTGGTGGGTCGGACGCAGCGCGCCGCCGTTTTACTACAACCAGATTCCCTCGCGCCGCGGCATGTCTCAATATGCTCAGGCACTGGTGAAGCTGGACAACGCCGACAACCTGCGTGCACGCATCAATCAAATGCAGGTGGAGCTGGATGCCGAGTACCCCAATGCTCAAACGCTTGTCAGGCAGCTGGAGCAGGGGCCTCCGTTTGAGGCGCCCATTGAGGTTCAGGTGTTCGGACCGGACCTGCAGGAGCTGTCCGAGATCTCCGATCGGCTCAGCCAGCTGCTGGCCAGTCTGCCCGAGGTCACGCATATTCGCGCGGAAGCCTCACAGCTGGAGCCACGGCTGACCCTGAACGTGGACGAAGAACAGGCGCGTCTGCTGGGCATGACCCACGAGTCGGTTGCCCAGCAGATGTTCTCCAGCCTGGAAGGTGCCGTAGGCGGCATGATTCTGGAAGGCACGGAAGAACTGCCCGTGCGGGTGCGTGTCGCGGGCGGTCGTCGCACGAGCGTTGACGACGTCGAGTCGATCGACGTGCTGTCGCCGCTGGGGCCTTCGCGCAGTGGCTATCAGGGGGTTCCCCTGACGGCGCTGGGCCAGGTCGAATTGACACCCGAGCGTGCCTCGGTCACACGGCTCGATCGCCGCCGCATGACAGAAGTTCAGGCGTTCCTCAAAGCCGGCGTCCTGCCGGCCGACGTACTGGCAAAGTTTCAGCAGCTACTGGCTGACGAAGACAAACGCACGCTGGAGGCGGGACTGCCACCCGTGCTGCCACCGGGGTATCAGCTGGCCTATGCGGGCGAGGCCGCGCAGCGGGATGACGCCGTGGGGAATCTGATGGCCAGTGTGGCGACACTCGCCGTTCTGATGGTGGCCGCTTTGGTGCTGTCGTTTCGATCCTTCCGTCTGGCTTCGTTGATTGGTGTGGTGGCCATGCTGGCCGTGGGGCTGGGCGTCGGAGCACTCTGGGTGTTCGGCCATCCTTTCGGCTTTATGGCCATCATTGGCACGATGGGGCTGGTCGGAGTGGCGATCAATGATTCCATTGTGGTGCTGGCCGCCATTCAGGAGAACCCGCACGCCCGCAGCGGAGACCATGCAGCCATTTTGGACGTGGTGGTGAAAGCCACCCGTCATGTGGTGGCCACGTCGCTGACGACGATCGCCGGGTTCCTGCCATTGATTATCGCCGGTGGCGGCTTTTGGCCCCCCATGGCCGTCACGATTGCCGGCGGTGTAGGCGGCGCCACCATTCTGGCACTGATTTTTGTGCCTGCCTGCTATCTGTTGCTGATGACGCCCCGTTTTTCTGCCTCGTCACTGCCCGTCGGTCTGCCCGGCCACGTGCCCGTCCCAGCGGACAGCTAGTGGTGGCTCTCAGTTGCTTCAGTGCGATTGATCCAGCAGTCGCCAAATATAGCGACCGGTAAACGCTTTTCTTCGCTAAACGACGATGTCACAATAGGTTAGACGGTTTCCTGTTGCGTGGCGGTGGAAGCTGTTTCCTGTCAATAAGGGCTCGTTTGCAGCGAGGACGACGTTGTCTGAATCCGGAATTCTGTCTCAAATCACCTGCCCTCACTGCTGGCATCGTTTCGCTCCCGCGGAGACTCTCTGGGCATCCGCTCACCCGCGTCTGTACGGAGACGCACGACTGGGGCCTGATGTGCAGCGACGCTTTCTGCCCACGCGGTTCGACGCTGGTGGTAATGCGATCGACAGTCAGGGGTCATTCTGCAGTGAGGTGTGCTGTCCCAAGTGCCACCTGACCATTCCCCGCACCATGTTTGAACTGCGGTGTATTTTTTATTCGATCCTGGGGTCTCCCGGATCGGGCAAATCACACATGCTGGCCACGACCACCTGGCAAATGCGTCAAGCGCTGGGCACCCGTTTTCGGCTGAGCATTTCGGACGCAGATCCCGATTCCAACCGCCAGCTCAATGAGTCAGAAGAACGACTGTTCTTCAACGAAGAGCCCGACAAACTGGCCACCATTCCGAAGACGGAAACCGACGGCGAGTTGTACCAGCCGGTGCAGTTTGGTGACGAGACGATCTGGTACCCGCGGCCGTTTGCCTTTGTTGTGCAGCCGCTGGCCGACCATCCCCGGGTTAGCGAGCGCGACGAAATTTCCCGCGCGATCTGTCTGTACGACAATGCGGGGGAACACTTTCTACCCGGCGGCGAATCGTCGATTAGTCCGGCGACCCAGCACCTGACGATTTCCCGCGGTCTGCTGTTTCTGTTTGACCCCACTCAGCACGCACGCTTCCGGGAAGCGTGCAAAGCCAACACCCGGGACCCCCAGATTCTGGGAACCGGTCGCAGCCATCGACAGGACCAGATTCTGCACGAGGCGGCCAACCGCATTCGCACTCATTCCGGTCTGGCTCAGCAGGCAAAGTATGCCAAGCCGCTGGTGGTGGTAGTGACCAAGATGGACGCCTGGGCGCCCACACTCTGGCCGCAGTGGGAGTCACTGGCGGACCCGATTCGCGATGCCAAACAGGGCATCGCGGGCCTCGATACGGAACTGATTGAAGATGTGTCATCGCAGGTCCGCAGAATCCTGGCAAAACACGCGCCGGAGTTTGTCAACGCGGCAGAAGGCTTTGCCGAAAAAGTGACCTACATCCCGTCGTCTGCGCTGGGTCGATCTCCCGAAGTGGATGAAGGTTCCGGCATGCTGGGTGTGCGGCCCAATGACGTGAAGCCCGTGTGGGCGGAAGTGCCACTGCTTTATCTGCTGAATCAGACAAGCACGGGCCTGATTCCGGCAGTCAAACGGTCTCGTTAGCGTTTTCACATCTGTGGCGGTCGCAGAGTCGTCTTCAGGGCGGCATCCGGAAGTGCGCCTGCTGCTGACAATCGTCAGGTCCGTGCAACAGGAATTGAACGGGCAATGAACGGACTCATCGTCCGGTGGAGCGGAAAATCATCTGTTTGCGGAGGGCAGTTTGAGTTACGAGCTTGTTTACACGTCAGCGCGGCGGGGGCTTCGAGTGGGGGCGAGCGGATTTTGTACCGTCGCCGCGACCGAGGGCATTCCACGGACGCTGCAGGACAAGCTGGAATCGCTCAGCGGCTATCGGCATGAGGAATCATTCGCTGGACGCGAACCGCCCATCAACTTTGCACACACCACCGTCCGCATTCAGCGGACGATCTATCATGTGTTTTCCCGTGTGGGCACCGCGGCCAAAGACCACACCCGCCGATCCAACAAGATTGCTCATCACCTGGCTGTGACGTCTCAGGAACTGCAGGACTTTGAGCAGCCGGTTGCAGTCTTTGCCGATACCGACTTCTGGGTCGATGAGTGGACGTCCGAGCCCACATGGCTGGATGCCGGTCGCCTGCCCGCGGCCGCCGGAACACCGCCTGCAGATTTCGCCACCTGGGAACGGATCTTTGGCGATGCCGGCTGGGCGGGGCTGCTCGGCCAGGCTGTGTCGGATGGGTTCCGATCGGTCAATATCATCGTGCCGTCCAGCGGCGACGCACTGCGGCTGCTGGAAGAGGCCATGCAGCTGGTGAAGCCGGACGATCGCTGGCAGGTGTGTTTCAGCACCCACTTTTCCAGGCAGGTCAGCGGAACAACGTGCCACTGGAGGATGGCGCTGGATGGCAGCGCGGAAGCACGCAAGCTGAGAGCCCGCAGCCAGAGTCTGCTGCTGGATCCTGCCGGATCCCGCTCGTTGCCTCAGGATAATGCGTACGTCCAGGCCGCTCAGGCGGGACGACCTGAGTCGGTGTACGAACTGGCGTCGTCGGCCGACCGGCGGCGTATTTCCCTGCGACAGGATGCCCTGGCCCCACCCCCTGCGGCCGCTGCCGATCAGCCTGCCAGTGAGCCTGTCGTGCGGCCATCCGTGCGTCGTCGTCAGGAAGCGAGACGACGAGCCAAACCGGTACCACAGTCGCGCTCGCCGTTCGACGTGGATGAGTCGGAGTATGCCCACGTCTCGATTGGCGGGTCGGAAGACGAACAGCCCGTTCGTCGTCGCCGTCGTCGTCGTCGCCATAAACCGGCTGTCATCGGCGTGCTGCTGCTGGCCGCAGTGGTGCTGGTGATTCTTGCGTATCTGGGAATCAGGTTAGTAACATAAAGCAGGCGGCGGTCTTCGTCGCAGACAGAAAGCAGACCTCAAAAATGGCAGAGATTTCCGAGATTCACGAGCTGCTGGAAAGCGTGCGCGTCACGCTGTCCAGTTCGATGAACCCGAATCGCGAAGAACTGGATCGACTCCACAGCGAACTGGATGGCGAGATTCGCCTCGCGAACAAGCGTTTGCGGGAATGCGACGCCCTGCTGGCCGAAGGTCATCGCAGTGAAGCCATCCAACTGGCCGAGCAGGAACCCAACCTGCTGGAAGTCGTTTCCATTCTGGACTTCCCGGAGTTGCCCGAATGGAACGACTTTGTGGCGGAGCTGGGTCTGACCGTCACGCCGGAACTGCAGATTGATATCGCCACCGATATCAACAGCGCGTACTCCGAAGACGAACCCCTGGAACGCCTGCTGCGTAAGTTTCGGGTGCTGTCACTGGCTCGTGCTCCGCTGCGCAGTCGTATTGACCTGCTGCGTCAGATTGCCAAACGAGACCCGGGCACCGCCTACTGGAAGGATGATCTGCGATCGTATGAAGAGGTGCGGATCCGCCAGATTGCGGATGAATCCCGAGCCGCCGTGTCCAGCCGTGACGTGAGCAGAATTCGCACGATTTCCGAAGAGCTGCACAAGAAACCGTGGAGCGTGAAGCCCGACCGACGGGTGATGGAAAAAATTGACACGGCGATGGCTGAGATCAAAAAACTGGACGCCACCCGACAGCTGCAGAAGCTGACGGCTCAGCTGAAGGACGCAACTGAAGCAGACGACGCCGAACTGGCACGCGATCTGGAAGAACGCTGGCAGCAGCTGGCGGCCAAATGCGATCAGTCGTCTGAAATGTTCCAGGACACCAAAGACGACGCAGCTGTTTTGTTTCGCTGGATACGGCAGGCCGATTCCCAGGACGCGGAGGATGCCCGCCACGCAGCAGAAGTGAAGAAGCTGTCGAAGGTGCTGCGTTCTGATCGCAGCAAGCTGGAAGACATTTATCGGCAGTATGACATTGTGGCCGAGTTTTCTCAGGGAATCCCGGAGGCCGTGCAGGAGCGGTACGAGGCGCGCATTCAGGATATCGAACGCGCCCAGAAGATGAAAAAAATGGGGGTTATGGGGGCGGTGGCTTTGGCCGTGATACTGGTGCTGGTCGTCGCCGGCAGCCTGATTTTTCGTTAACACAATCGTTGCGGCCGGTGACCGAAAGTCGCCGCGCGTCGGTGGACTTCGGCTGGCGTATTTAGAAAGAGACGACTGTGGCTCGTTACTACATTCGCAATCGCGGCAAACGCATGGGCCCGCTGGATGTGGAGAAACTGCACGCGATGGCCCGGCGTGGACGTTTCGGACGCCACTTCGAAGTTTCCCGTGATGGCAAACGCTGGGCGCAGGCGGACGAGTTTCCCGAGTTGTTTCCGGACGCCGGTGACGACGATGGGTTCGACGACGAGGACGACTTTGACGAGCCGGCGGCAGACGATCTGGATGCCCCCATCGTTGATGAAGACACACCGCGGCGTCGCTCCAAAAAGAAGTCGGCTGGACGGCGTCGCACTCGTTCATCCACGGGAGGTTCTCGTTCGCCGCGGCGGCGCAGCGAAGAACCAGCTGATGACGCAGAAACTGAGCGTCCGCGACGCAAAAAGCGGCGACCGGATCCCGACGAGGAAGCGCCCGAGCGCATAGAGCCGGAGCGACCCCGTAAAAAGAAGAAAAAGAAAGGGGCGTCGGTCTTTGCCGAGGCGTCCCGCTCAGCGCCGCGTAAAAAGCCGAAAAAGAAGGGTTTACTGGGACGTCTGTTTGGCGGTGGCAGCGAGCCGACGGAAGTGCAGCCGCACCTGCGCAAGCTCACGCACATTCACAACACCCTGCGAGACCTGGGGTTCTCTATGGACCGGCTGGTCTTTGTGGGATCAGGCGGTGAGAAAATCTCTGTTGGCGAGCATCTGGGCAGTGGCGATGGCCCCCACATGCTGGGGCTGATTACGCTGGTGGGCTTTCAGTCACGCACGACTGACATGCACTTTGAGCCGGCCGACGAACATGTGGATGTGCGGATGCGTATTGACGGCACGCTGGTGCCACTTTGCAAAATCCCCAAAGACTCCGTCAAGCGCCTGTACGGCGTGGTCAAGGTCCTGTGTGAAACGAAGATGGGTGCCAGTCAGGAAGTGCTGGAAGGAAACTATTCGTCCATTGCGCCCAATCGCCGTTCGGACTACCGCGTGAGTTTTACGCCGTCGGTCCACGGTCAGAAACTGGCGATCCGTGTGCTGGACGCGGACAACGCGCCGCAGACTCTGCGACAGCTCGGGGCCCCGCCGAAGTTTGTCAAAGTCATTGGCAACGTGATGGAGCAAAACGCGGGCATGGTGTTGATGTGCGGTCCCACTGGTTCCGGCAAGACGACCACGCTGTACAGCATGCTGCGAAGTGTGGACTTCCGCTCTCGCAATGTGATGACCCTGGAAGATCCGGTGGAGTACCAGATTGATGGCATCACGCAGATCAACATCGATTCCGAACACGGCAAGGGGTTTGGCGAAATGCTGCCCGCGCTGCTGCGTCAGGACCCGGACGTGCTGCTCATCGGGGAAATTCGTGATGCGATTTCTGCCAAAATCGCTATGCAGGCCACGATGACAGGCCACCTGGTGCTGTCGACGGTGCACGCGCCCGACACCCTGGCAACGCTGCACCGACTGCTGGACCTGAATGCAGATCCCAACATGGTGGCGTCCGCCCTGGACCTGATCATGTCCCAGCGTCTGCTGCGGACTTTGTGCGAAGAATGCAAACATCGTCGTCGTCCCGACAAAGAAGAAAAACGACGTCTTGGCAAGCACTTTAAAGACGCGGTTTACGATCCGGTGGGCTGCAAGCAGTGTCTGGGCACCGGATATTCGGGGCGTCGCGCCATTTTTGAGCTGCTGGATGTGAAGCGTCAGGTGGGTGACGTGATCCATGACTCGCCGAATGTGGTTCAGCTTCGCAAACAGGTGAAGGACACGGACTTCACGACCCTGCGGATGAACGGCCACTCGCTGATCGGCAAAGGGGTGACCACATTTGATGAAGTGGATCGGGGCATAGGCGTCGAGTAAAGCCGTTTCATCGTTTCCGATCAGTTGTCGGCCGACAGGCTTTCGGTGAGTGTCGCCACGAACCGGGCGATATCTTCAAACGTGTTGTACAGCGGAACCGGGGCCGCTCGAATGACATTGGGCTCTCGCCAGTCGGTATGCACGCCCCGCGAAGAAATGCGGTCGAACACTTCGCGGCCGCTGGTTCCCTCGCACTGAATCTCCAGTGACAACTGGCACCCTCCGGCCAGCGGTGTATCGGGTGTTACGATGTGGACATGATCCGGCAACTGCTCGGTCAGTAGCTGTCGGAAAAATGCGTTCTGTCGCCGTGACCGCTCCCGCAGCGGCTTCAGTCCCCCGGCCGCTTCAAAGATCTCCAGTGCGGGCAGCATGGTGGCCATCGCGAGCATCGGCGGATTGCTCAGTTGCCAGCCCTGAGCGGTGGGTGGGGGGACGAATTCTGCCGCCATTTGGAAGCGAGAGCCGCGTTCGTGGCCCCACCAGCCGGCAAGTCGGGGGTGATGGATGTTGGTCGCGTGCCGCTCGTGGATGAAGCATGCCCCTGGAGCCCCGGGTCCGCAGTTCAGATACTTGTACGTGCACCAGCACGCAAAATCGACATTCCAGTCGTGCAGATCGAGCTCGATGTTGCCGGCCGCATGGGCCAGATCAAACCCGATCACAATGCCCCGGCGGTGCGCTGTTTCGGTCAGTGTCGGCATGTCGAACACCTGACCCGTGTAATACTGCACACCTGGCAACAGGCACAAAGCCAGTTCACTGGCGTGTGCCGTCATGGCGTCGGTCAGTTGCGAGACAGAAATGAGTGCCTCACCCGGAGCGGGGCCGACGACGATCAGGTGTTCGGCCGGATCCAGCCCATGCAGTTGCAGGAATGAGGCGACTGCCTGGTGGTCGGACGGAAAGGCGTGTTCTTCAATGAGAATCTTCGTCCGCTGGCCATGGGGGCGAAAGAAACTGGCCAGCATCAGGTGCAGATTGACAGTCAGCGTGTTCATCACCACGACTTCCTGCGGGCTGGCGCCGACCAGGGGCGCCATGCGATCACTGATCATCTGCGGTAAGTCCATCCAGGCCGGCTCGCCGTCAAAATGACCGTGAACGCCCGCATGGTGCCACTGATCCATGACCTGCATGACATGTTCGCGGGTAGAGCGTGGCTGCAGTCCGAGCGAGTTCCCGACAAAATACACATCATCCGCTGCGGGCGTGCCGGGGATCAGAAACCGGTTTCGCAGACTCGTCAGTGGGTCGTCGCGATCCAGCTGTAAAGCACGCGTCATGGCCTGTTGTGGTGAGTGCGTGGTCTCTGTCATGGTCAGCGGGGGAGGTCTTCTGTGTGATCGATGGGGATGAGAATTGGTCGAGACGGTGCGGCGTCACCACCGAGCGCTGGGATCTGCAGACTGAGCAGGCAGATCCCATCAGGCACACTTTCCGGGACGAAGATCATCTCTGTAATCGTCTTGTCCTGTCGGCTGTCGGGCGTCAGTCGATGCGCTCCCTCGGGGACAGACCAGAACAGATGATGATTGGTCAGCAGGCCATCGTCATACATCCGATCCACAGACGGCAGATCGACCAGCAGGTGGCGACATCCCAGATCGTTAATCACTTCCATGGCAGGGCAGGTCAGGAAGGCGGGCTGCGGGGGATCTGCGTACTTCCGCTGTTTTTTGTCTGACTCATTGGGCAGTGTGCGAATGATCAGGGCCGTGGGGGCATGACGATGCAGTGTTTGCAGGGACTGGCGGATTGCTTTTGCCGTAATGACGTGATCGGAATCTGCCAGAGCGGGGCGGTATGGCTCGGACGTGTTTGTGGCAGCCGTTGTGGGAACTGAGATGACAGCGGCGACACACAGCGGTTCGGCGGCCGCGTGTCCCGCCCACACATCTTCATCAACGATATGCGAGACGGTTTCCGTGTGGGTCCCGTTGCAGTGAGGAATCAGCTGCAGTTGCCCGACGTTGCAGCTGCCGCCTGCCGAGGTGTCACCCACAAAGTCGCCGAGCTGCAGCGGAGTTGACTGAGCAACGGGCGCCGCAAAGTGGTTGGGCTGAGGGCCGTCGAATTGCAAAGTGATGGCCAGTGAAAGACTGTTTCCGAGGTCGGCCGAGTATCGTCGGCCCTGGTGTTCGCATGTGATCTGCATGGTGGCGAATGTCAGTAGTTCATTTGAGGTTGCAGGTGGCAGCGTTGTCGGACGTCCGACCCGCGGCTGCTGGCCCAGGGCGTGCTTTTGAGTCGCCCTGGGTTTTGTGAAATCAAGTTTCCATTCGTTAATGTCGCGATGTCTCAGATTCAAAGATCTGCAAACGCCAACTGAGAATGACGACTCTGATTCAAAGTGTGACAAAACGCGTTTTTCGCTGAAAATCAGGGCAATTCCGCGCCTCTCACGCCGCCCTGCCGGCCTTCACGCAGCTTTAACAAATAACCAACAGACTCTTCATTCACTGCAGCATTATACGCGTCGACATTGATTGGGCGATCCGATTTGAAGCTGTGAACCGCTGCTGACTATCAGTACCAGCAGAGCTTCTGCCCCCGCGAAGAGAGGGAAGATTCGCAGGCGATCTGTCGGCGGTCAATAACGAGATCAAAAGGGGTGTGTGAGATTTGTTCAGGATCCTGAATCCTCATCACCCACAGAAACAATGACGCCGCTAAGTTGGCGACGTCGGTAACGGAAAAAGTTTTCACGCTTGAAAGGCAAAGTTTAAGTGAAAAAGGTTACCCTGAAGAACGCGGCGACACGTCGCGGCTTCACGCTGATCGAACTGCTTGTTGTGATCAGCATCATCGCAATTCTGATGGCCCTCGTACTGCCTGCGATTCAGTCTGCTCGAGAAGCGGCCCGCAGCACTCAGTGTAAAAACAACCTGCGTCAGTTCGGCATCGCCCTGTATGCCTTCGCTGAAAACGACCGATTCGACCGTCTCTGCACAGGTGCTTACGACCTGAAACGAGATGGCGACCCTACCCGCTTTGGCTGGGTGGCTGACGTCATCAGCATCAACGGTGGTCTCCCCGGCAACATGCTGTGCCCATCGAATCCCATCAAAGGTCTGGAAAAGCTGAACGACATGCTGGGCGGCACGCCAACCAGCGACGGTTCAAACGCTCCAACAGACCGAGTTGGTGTTGGTCCTTACAACAACGCGTCTGAGTCTTTCCAGACATTCACCAACGCGGACACCTACTCGCTGACCAAAGCTGTCATCGAAGCTGGCTACAACACCAACTACGCTTCCAGCTGGCACATGGTGCGAACGGGCGTTCTGCTGGACACGGTTGCCGGCAACGTTCTGGCCAAAGACTGCAAAGACTTTGAACTGTCTCAGGGTCCTCTGAAGCTGACCGTGCTGGAAACCGGCGATGTACCGGCTTCCAACGTCGCTCTGCTGGCGGATGCTGCTCCCGGCGATGCTGATGAAGCCATTCTGAATCTGGGAGCCAACCCGGCTCTGACGCCTGACCTGTATTCCAATGCTCGTCTGGGTGAGTCATTCAACGACGGTCCTTCAATCTGGGACCCTGCCGCTGGCACAGACGGCAAAGTCGTTCTGCTCGACAAAGGCACCTACGACGGCTTTCCTCTGGCCGCCTATGTGGCTCGTCGTTTCCCAACCGTTGGTGAAATTGTCAGCGACCAGACTCTGTTCGCTGCCGGTGGTACGCACACGGGCACAGGTGGAACAGACCCCAGCACGTCTCTGGTTCTGCAGGACACCCGTGACTTCTACGCCATTCACCGTAACAACGCCAACTGCCTGATGGCCGACGGTTCTGTCAAACTGCTGCGAGACAGCAACGGTGACAACTACTTTAACCCCGGCTTCGCTGCTGCCAACGGCACAGCTGACGCTGATGGTTACACGAGTGCTGAATGCGAAGTCAACAGCTTCGACATTTACTTCGGCATGAACCTGACGACCAGCAACGTTTCCAAAGGCAACTTCGAGTAAGCGAAGTGCGGAAGATGCTGACTCTGGCAATGTGAATCGGAGATTCCGGTCCTTCAGAAATGGAGGACCGGATTTTTTCGTTTCCTGAATATTTCCCTGCGAACCGGATAAGCACGGCGGACCAGTTCGAAAGGCGTTTTGGTGTCACTGATAACTGATAATCAACTTGAGTGTCCCGAGTGTTCGGCCCCGCGACAGGCGGGAGATCGTTTCTGTTCCAGCTGTGGACACAAGTTTGCGGACGCGGCGCCGTCGCCTGTGGCGATCGAGTCTCCGCTGCAGCCCCTGCGGAAAAAACGAACGCGGCGTCTTAAGCCTCTGAGTCGATCGACGGCCAAAGAGGCGTCCCCAGCCCCAACGGCCCAAACATCGATTGAGTCAGACACACTTTCGGGAATCGGTGACAAAACAGTGGCCCCCGTTCGATCTGTCCTGCGGCCTTTGCCGCGAGCGAATGGGATGGTGAGCAAGGGGCTGAGATCGAATTCCGGGGCCGCGGCCGATGGTGACAGGGAGGCTGCAGCCAGTCAGACCAACGGACAAACCAACGGACAGGCAGGGCCGGGAAAGACTCAGCGAATTTCGCGGGTCAGACGATTGACGCGCCCCGTCCAGCAGGTGCCTTCCGCGCCAGCGTCTGCCGAACCGTCGTCTCCTGATCAGTCGTCGGACGTGATCAGGGTCGCTGCTCCTGAGCGTTCCACAGACGACGATGTCAAAATGCTGCCACCGGACGATGTGACCTGGGAGGTCCCAGCACCGGATTCCGTCGCCACGATGCCGTCAGACGCCCAGTCTCCCGCCGCGGATGCCACTGGCATTGCTGATTCCGCTGATTCCGCGGATACCACGGTTACGGTCACGCGTTCAGCGACGGCGGAAGCGGATCCCGCCTCCACAACAACAACTCATACTCCTGTTGCCGAATCGACGCCCGTCACTCACCCTCCTGTGTCCCAGCCTGACGCGGCGGATCCGACCGCCTCCGGCGTTCAGCGGATGGCGGCTGAGCTGTTTGATATGCTGGAATCGGGGCCTCAGTCCACCGAGGTGGATGAGTTGGATGAGGTTGCTGAAGCGGCTCCGGGTGAATTCGGGCATGAGGCAACTTTGCTGGTCGACGATGTCGCAGTGGACGACGTTGTCGCAACGGAAGACTCGTCTGCTGATCAGTCACACGTCGAAGAGGCGGTTGACTTTGAGTTAAGACAAACCGAAGCCTCAGAGGCACGTCCGTCGACGACCGCGACACAGAATACGCGCCCACAACCCGCCGGCGCCCAGCCCGGCAGCATCGCGGCCAGAGGTCCTGTGGCTCAGCAGACGCCGGTCACCGCCCCGGACCGTGTTCCCGCTCAGCCGATGCCAGCGCCAGTTGCTCCGGCTCCCATCGCTCCGGCCCCCATGCCAGCGATGCCCAGCGTTGTGCATGTGCCGGTTCCCGTGCCCACGGCGATGCCGGCGGCCCAGGCGGCGGCAGCGGATGTCGCGGCCGAGATCCGCCCGGAAATCCCCGTCAAGCTGCCGGAGGCAGATGCCGTTGGAGTCCCTCAGGAACAGCTGAAAGCCAACGAGCCCGAGGAAGCGAAAGCTCCCGCAGCAGCGGATGCAGAATCTGCAGAAACCAAAACGCAGCAGGCGGCGCTTAAGAAGGCTCGTAAGCGACTCAAAGAATACGTCAACGAAGCACGCAAAGACCTGTTTCGGGTGCAGGAAGATCCCAAGGCCGAGTTACCGAAAAAGATCAGCAAGCTTCTGGATGAGCTTTCGGCCGCCAAAGACCTCAAGACATCTCAGGCCGTGCTGAAACGTCTTGGTGCCACTCGTGCGGCGGCCATCGTTTCGCCCCTGCAGGAACGTGCGTCATCGCCGTCTGTTGGAGAGCCTTTGAAGCTGGCAATGATCGATGCCGTGGCTGGTGTCAGTGATGCGGCCAGCAGCCAGTTTCTGTTGACGCTGCTGAGTGATCCCTCGACAGCTGTGGTGGAAGAGTCGATTCGCAACCTGGTCCGCCTGCAGAGACCGGAGTCACTGTTGCCACTGATTGCCGCTGCACTCGTGCGTTCTTCGAGCCGGTCTGTCCTGACGGAAGCACTGACCTCACAGGATCAGAGCGTTTCCGAACAGATCGTTGATCGTCTGAAGAAACTGCTCAGTCACGACGACGAGGACATCGTGGTCGTGGCGATCGGGCTGCTGGCGAAAGTTCAAAGTGAGGGCCATTTCAAGCAGTTCACCCGACTGGCCGAACGCGATTCGCCCGAAATTCGTGCGGCCGCCATGGAGGCCCTGGTCAGCACGGGAGAGAAGCAGGCGGTCCGCATTCTTAACAAGGCCATGAAGGATGACGCACCCGTCGTTCGCGCCGCGGCCGCCAGTGGTCTGGGCCAGATTCACAGTCCCAAAAGCAGCCTGCTGCTGCTGAGCGGACTGAACGACGAAGAAGTTCGCGTGCGTCGCAGTTGTGCGCGAAGCCTGACTTTGATCGACGATGAGCGAATTCCCAAAGGCGTCGCGCTGGCGCTGAAGAAAGAGGATGACCCCACCACCATTGAGTATCTGCTGCAGGGGCTGGGGCAGACGGGCTCTCCGGCGGCATTTGAGACACTGGAGCGTTACCTCAATTCGGGTGACACGGAAATGTGTCATCGCGCCATGGCCACTCTGAGAAAACTGCGTGATCGCAAGTCTGCTCGACTCATCCTGCCGTTTCTGGATGACAGCAATGTGGACACACGACGGCAGGCGGTTGAGACCCTGGGCATGCTGGGCGAGCCCAAAACGACCGATCGTCTGCGAGAACTTCTCAAGACCGACAAGACGGCCGAAGTTCGAGCCGCCTCAGCGCGGGCGCTGGGCGAACTTGGGGGTGAATCTTCAACGGCCATCTTAGAAGAGGCGCTCTACGACGATCGCTCCGTAAAGATTCAGGCCATCATTGCTCTGGGTCGCCTGCAGGCCAAAGGATCGATTCCCGCCATCATGGCGCAGTTGCGAGACGCTGGCGCCGATGTCCGTTACCACGCCTGCAGCGCCTTGGGTCAGATGGAAGAAATTCCCAATCCGGAACGGCTGCTGGAAATGCTGGACGACCGTGATGCCATGGTTCAGCGTGGTGCCCGGGCGGCTTTGACCAAACTGAATATCTCCTACAAGAAGGGCCAGGCATTAAGCGTCGTGCGGCGTCTGGCGTCCAAACTGGTGCCATCGGCGCTGGCGGGCGGTCTGCCGGTTGGCGGTATGCTCGTGGCCGTGCTGGTGATCGGTGTGCTTGGCTACGGCGGCTACTACCTGGCAACTCAGGGACTTGGTGGCGCCGCCGCATCCCAATATCGTGTTTCCACGGTCATCGATTCGGCTGTCAGTCAGGACGGCGCTTATCTGGCCGTTTACCGTCGCTTCAATGTCTTCGAAACATGGGATCTGTCGACCGGCGATCTGGTGAATCGAACGCAGCTGGAAACGGCGGTTTCCGGATTGAAGTTTGTTGACGGCAAGACGGTCCTGTTGCTCGACAAGGGGGACGTCAGGTCCCTGGATGTCTCGACCACCGATATCACGCCCGAGTCGTTTCAGGCGACCGACCTGTCTGCGGTGGATGCCAACACCGTGTCGGTTTCTGCCAATGGCGCCTACGCGGTGTCGTGCAGCATTCGCGGCCGAGCGCAGGTGGTGGATCTGAAGTCGATGGCGACCGTCGGCAGTCCGTTCACTGTGCGTGGCTACAAGCGACGCAGTGCCCTGGCCGTAACGGGCGACGCCTCCATGGTCCTGGTGGGCAAGCCGGATGGAGTGGTGATGGTCCTCAGTCCGGAAACCGGAAAGGGCCTGGGAAGTCTGGCGCTGGGTGATGTCCTGAAACGCCCCGGCGTGGAACTGAGCAGTATGGCGCTCAATCCGGATTCCTCCGTGCTGGCGGTTGGAACACGTGCCGGCGAAGTGCTCATGATCGACCTCAATGCACTCAAGCTGATCGGCACACCGTTTGAAGGTGGCAAGCCCGTTGTGAATCTGTCGTTCCGCGGCGATGAGTGTCTCTTCTTCCAGGAAGACGGCGCCGTGGGGATCTGTGATGCTACCTATCAAAAGTCTTCTGCGCTGACCGCCGCCTTCCCGGAAGAGCCCCAGCAGGTGGACGTGAGTGTGGATGGACGGTTTGCCGTGGGGACGTTCGAAGACAGTAAAGAATTTGTTGTCCTGAATCTTGAGCAGGACAAAGTGCAGATCAACACAGAAGACGACTAACCGGTGTACGTGCTTATGCGGCAGGCGGGAGCGTATTGAAGCCCTCGTTCTGCCGGACGAACGCACCAGTCTTGAATGCTGCGGTCTGCTGGTTTGAAATAACTGACGGTGATTTATGCGACTTTTGCCAACGCTTGTTGTCCTTCCCGCTCTGTTCGTCGCCGGATGTGGTGGCGGCGAAGACTTCAGTGCTCCACCTCCCGGTCTTGCCGCACAGCGCCAGAAAAGTCGCGATAAGCCGGCTGCTCCGGAGCCGCCAGCGGCAAAAAAGCCTGACGCAGCGTCTGATCAGGAGGCAAAAGAGCAATCGCTGACAACTTTGCAGAAAATTGCCGCCGCAGGCAAAGACGGGGCAGCCGCTGAAGCGGACGGCGAGCAGACGTCGTCTGATGCGGTAGCCACTGGCGATGCACGCGGTGCTGCGGCCGCGGCTACCGGAACAGATGCAGCAACGCCAGTGGGCGAAAACCTGATCAGCGGTGAACCGGCCGCACCCGGGGCCGCCGAACCGGCCATGTCGAAGGCTGGCGCAACGCCCTCAGCTTTGGAAACTGCTGCGGCGAGCGAGGGCGAAAAAGCGGCCCCTCAGCCTGCCGATGCCGCGGTCGTGGACACCGGCGATTCGGTGAAGCCGCCCGCCACACAGCCTGCTTTGCAGAAGCCTGAAAAGCCGGAAAAAACAGGCGGCCTCTCGTTCCTTGATACGCTGAAGTCTGATCGGAACAAAAAAGCGGGTCGCCCCGGCCGAGTCATCGAGTCAACGGGCCGTTTGGCTGTCAGCCTGCGAGTCTGGCAGCAGTTGAAACTGCTGATGTCGAGACGATTCTTCATCGCGGCTACCGATGACGCCACCCGTATCGCCGGTTCGACGGGCGAGCGGCAGCTGTCGGTTCTCAGCACCCGCGTGGAGCAACGGCACATGAACGCTGGTCCCGCCGTGGCCACGCTGCGTCGCACTTCGACAACTGATAAGGACGAACGGACAATTGCCGCGTTACCGGCCGTCATTAATTCCCTGGAGTTGCTCGACGGCGGCGACCTGGTGCTGATCGGAACAGAAGATGGTCGGCTGATGGCCCGCAGCGCTGCTGATCTGGTGAACTGGGATGTCTACGCGCGAGACCTGTTTGCTTTTCAGGATGAGTACCGCGCGTCGACTCGAATTTCTGACTCCGGCATCGTGGCCATTCGGCAGTTGAATGCCGAACAGGTTGTCACGGTGGACGGTGACAACCTGCTGCAGATCTGGAAGACGGATGCGATTGTACAGCCACCGAAATCGCCACTGGAGATGACGGCCGATGATCTGGACAAGTCGCATCAGCCGGCCGTTTCTGCCACGCCGATCGCCAGCGTGCAGCTTTCGGATTCGCAGCTGTTCTCGATCACCGTTTCCGCCTCGGGAACCCTGCTGGGGGTTGTGACGGACGACGAAGTCATCACCGTGGTAGATCCGGCCGATGGTCGTGTGGTCACTTCCCTCAATGCGGACAGTCTGGATGACACGCAGCCGGTTGCTGTGGCTTTTGATGAAGCACAGCAGCAGATCTATGTGGGACTGGCGGATGGTCGCGTTGCCCGACGCGCCCTGCCAGGCGGAACCGCCGTTCGCTCCACGACCGACGAGGGGCTGGAAGTTGATTACGAGATGATCTTCACACCGCAGCAGAATGCCCGCGGCGGCGCCGTCACCGCACTGGCAATGACGGCGGATGGCGGATCGCTGTACTTCGGCCGCTTCGACGGCAGTGTGTCCAAATACGATGTCCCCCGGCGGCAGCTTGCCGGAACGCGGAAGCTGCATTCCAAAGCGGTCGTCGATATTCGCCTGACTCCCAATGGAGTGCTGTCAATGGGCGATGGCCGGGTGGCTCAGCTGACAGAACTGCCCGTAAGAAGCGGAGTGCCGCCCGCTCAGCGGCAGACGGCAGCGGCCACGTCCGAGCGGTTTACTCTCCCCGCGGATCCTTCGTTGCCCAGTCAGGTGGCCGCGCGGGAAGATGAGTCAGCCGACAGATCAACACGTCCGAGAAATCCCAACGTCCGCCAGCAGACACAACCGCCGGCGACAGCCGCAGAGCTGGGAATTCGCCCTGTGGATCCACAGCTGGCGATGCTGCACCATCAACTGCGTGTGGCGCCTGCCGATCAGGTGGATGAGGTGCGTTCCCGCATTCTTGAGCAGCGGGGCGATGGTCCGGTCGCCTCTCCGGCGGTGGATTCTGAGTCGCCACGGCGTCTTGGGGAGATTACCTCACAGATTGAGTTTGGCGCACGCATTACCCGTCCTGTCGTGATGACGGTCAGCAACGATGGCAAGCTGATCACCTACGTTGGGCAGGGTACGGTCGCACCCGCTGTGCGTTCCGGGAATCAGCAGTCTGTCATTGCCGTCGATGTTCCCACGGGAACAACGCTGCGTTCGTGGGACGGACTGTCTTCCCCTCCGGACGCACTGGATGCCAGCTGGGAGGCGGCCGTCGTGCTGCCACGTCCACTGCAGGGGCGCATGCATCTGTTGACAGGGGCATTGACAACAGAAGCCGATCTGTTGCCTCTGGGGCAGTTTGCCTGGTCTTACGATCGCCGCAACATCCTGGCGGCCCGCACGGGAATCACCGGTCAGGCGCTGGACACCTTCACACTACAGACACCAGACGGCCAGACACTGAAAAATGGTGTGGAGTCGTTTGAAGGGGCCGTTGGGGCGATTGCGTATTCGGCTGATGGCAGCACCATCTTCGCCAGCATTCGTGAAAAAGCGCGGATCCGACTGCTCGAACTGGATGCCCAAACGCTGGCAATCGTCAACGATCTGGCGAGTGAGCCGATGACGGGTGCCTGGAATGTGGAACGTGTGACGTCTGCGACCGCCATCGGGCCCGTGCAGATTGTGCCTTCACCGGGGGGACGTCTGCTCGTCACGTATGGTCGTCACAATACGAAGTTTCACCTGCGGTTCTGGAAGAAGTCCGGAACACGCTGGCCGCAGGATCAGGTGACAGTCATTGATTCTTCCAGCCAGATGCTCGCGACCAACACCGATCGACCATTTGTCTTTGTGAATCAAAAGGACAACCTGCTGGCTGTCATTGGGGCTGAGGGAATCGGCACCATTGACACTCGCTCAGGCGACGTCAAAGATCGACTGCCCGTTCCCGATGTGAACGGCCGCCGCCCCGTCATTCTGTTCACGCCGGACGGACGCTTTGCTCTTTCAGGCGATGGTGAGGGCAACATTTGGGTGGCTGAACTGCGAAGTCTTGACCGCCGTCCGAAAAAATTCGTCGCGCAGGCCGGTGAGATTACCGGAATGGTGCTGTCTCAGGACGGAACGAAACTGGCCACGGCCGGTCGGGAAAATCGCATTCGCGTGTGGGACCTGGAAGGCTGGTTGTACGAAGACCAGAAGACCGCCTCAAAATAGCGCGTTATGCAGTCTGCACAGGACGGGCCAGCATTGTGCCGCATGCCGCAATCTCCTGCGCGGAGTGTGGCTCCCGAGAATCTGGCCCCAGCAGCGCGGTCCGTCGCTCTGTTCGCCGCGAATACCGGCGACAGGCCGCGATAGTCCGCCGTATGCTGCCTGGTCGTTGTCTTACCGTTTGCGGCCGCCGTTGCCCGCCTCGGGAAACTCGAGGTCGGATAAATAAAGACACGGTCCTGTGCGGTCTGGGAATCAGGACCGTGTCCGCCAGTCGCGGCTATCTGCCGGAAACGTCGTAGCACATCAGCACGTCCTGCTCACGCAGATAGAGGCGACCGTCAACCACCACCGGATGGGCCCAGCTTTTGCCTTCCTGATAGTCGGGCATGAAGTGGCCCTGCAGCTGATAGCTGCGAGGCGTGGCCTTGATGGACGCGAGATGTCCGGATTCGTAGCGGAACAGCAGGCTGTCTCCGACCATGGTGACAGCCGCGGATCCTTTGCCAACGCCCCGCATCTTGCCGCCCCATGTGATATTGGCTTTGTCCATATCCAGGCAGGTTGGCATGCCGTTGTTGTGTCCGTTGCCGCAATAGATGTAGTCACCCACCTGAATCATGCCGCCGTGGTGATTCTGCAGTGTCCCGGCTTCCAGAAAGTAGACTTCCCGCATCGTGATTCGCCCGCGCACTTTGCCGACCTGCAGCAGGGCGGATCCAGTGCCGTAGCCGGAAGAGCAAAACACATAGTTGCCGAACGCCACCGGAGTGGGAATGTTGGCCGTGCTGTTGGCCACGCGGTTGTAAGTCCAGAGATTACGGCCCGTGCGGGCATCCACACTGACAACTCCGCGGCCGGTGAGTGTGATGTACTGCTTCACACCGCCCGCATTGCTGACAACCACGGAGGAATAGCCGGCTCCGTCCTTTCCGGCCTCACCGGAAAAGGCGGCGCTTTTCCAGACTTCCTTGCCCGTGTTGCGATCCAGGGCCACCAGCAGTGCCTGCGGTCCGCCGGGCGTGCAGATCACCAGGTCGCCGTCGACCAGCGGTGACTCGGAGTAGCCCCAGCCACTCATCATTTTTCCCTGCCAGTCGCTGACAAAATTGCGCGACCAGACCATCTGACCGCCATCCCGAGTCAGGCAGACGATTTGCCCGTCGGACGAAATGGCGTACACATGATCATCAGTCACGGATGGCGTACAGCGTGCGCCCGGGTAACCGTGCTTTGGTGCGGCCGAGGTGATCGACGTCGACCAGATCTCAGAGCCATCCTCGGCGCTGCGGGCAATGACAGACTGACCGGCATCCGTATTTCCCGTGGTGTAAAGCACGCCGCCGACGATCGAAACACTGGAGTAGCCACTCCCCAGTCCGTCGGTTTTCCACAGCAGGCGGGGTGGCCGATCGGTGAAGTCCAGATCCAGCCCTCGCTCGGCCGATTTTCCATCGCGATTCGGGCCACGCCACTGCGGCCAGTCGTCCGCTTGCGAGACAGAAACAAGGCGGATTGTCAGCAGAAACAGGGCGATTCGTCGTTTCATGGCGGGATTTCCGGTGGAGGGAGGAGCAGGGGCAGATTTGCCCGCACCCACGTTAAAGCACCCCTGGTCGGTGTACAAGTTCGGCAGCGCCCGTGACACTTCCGACGGCGAAGAAGGGGATGCTGCGGACTGGGTGTTGCACATTGTGCCGCAGTGCGGTTGGGTTCCTGTAGGTCGTCAGAATCTGGCTTGTTCGTTCCCACAGGGCTGGGATACTCCGCGTAACAGACAGTGCCTCCCTCAATAACTGGATCGAAGACGTGTCAGTTACCCGAAATCCCACTCGACGAGTTGACGTTGGTTCTCTGGCCATTGGCGACGGCGAACCCATCGCCGTGCAGAGTATGACGGCCACACGAACGCAGGATATCGACGCAACCGTATCCCAGATTCGTGATCTGGTGGATGCTGGCGCAGACATTGTCCGCGTGGCCATCGACAGCCGCAAAGACGCCGAAGCACTGATTGAAATCCGCAGTCAGGTGGAGGGGAATCTGTCGGTTGACCTGCAGGAAAATTACCGGCTGGCAGAAGTCATCGCTCCGTATGTGCAGAAGCTCCGCTACAACCCGGGCCACCTGTACCATCACGAGCAGGACAAACCGTGGGAAGAGAAGGTGGCCTACATTGTGGGGGTGGCGCAGGACAACGACTGTGCGATCCGTGTGGGGGTCAACTGCGGTTCCGTTGACCCGGAGAAGAAGGCTCGTTACGACGCCGATGATTCCATTTCACCGATGCTCGAAAGCGCGTGGGACCACTGCGAACTGCTGGATCAAATTGGATTCACCCGCTACTGCGTTTCGCTGAAGGACTCGGATCCGTCCAAAGTCATTGAGGTCAATCAACGATTTGCCGAGCGTCGACCGGACGTGCCTCTGCATCTGGGAGTGACCGAAGCCGGCATGCCGCCGGAAGGTGTGATCAAGACACGCATCGCGTTCGAGCAGCTGATTAGCCGAGGTATTGGCGACACCATTCGCGTTTCACTGACGGTGCCCAACAATCGCAAGGCGGAAGAGATCGTTGCCGGTCGGCAGATTCTGGAAGACATCGCCAATGGCCGCGTCCGGACCGTGGTCGATTTTGGCCTGAACACGCTGAACATTATCAGCTGTCCCAGCTGCTCACGTGTCGAGAACGAGGCATTTGTGGAACTGGCTGAGCAGGTGCGTGATATGACGGCTTATGCCAAAGAGCACGCCATCACCATCGCGGTGATGGGGTGTCGTGTGAATGGCCCGGGCGAAACGGACGACGCTGATCTTGGCCTGTGGTGCGGACCCAACTACGTCAATCTGAAGAAGGGGCCAGAATCCATCGGCGCTTATCCTTACGATGAGATTCTGCCCAAACTCAAAGCCGAGCTGGATGCCATCATTGCCCGTCAGGCCGACGCCAGCGTCTAAAGACGCGGGCGCTGCCACATGTCAGTTCAGGACCCTTCACGGGACGGGGCGAGTTCCACAGAAATGCTGCCCGTCTAATCCCCCAGCTGTTTTCTGATGGCTGCACTGGCGCAGCTGGCAAGCTGCGCAGACCCTTCTTTCGTGAAGTGCACGTTGGCCGGCTGCTGGATCTGTTCCAGACGGGCCAGCGCGAAGGCGTATTGATCGTCGATGGGGATGTCGTTTTCCTTCATGATCCGCGCGGCGATCTGATTGTATTTGTCGGAGTCACCCACGACGCGTCCTTTGGCGCCTTTCGGAACCGGTGTGGTGGATCGCCAGATGAGTTTCGCCCCCGTCTTTTTCAGACGGGCCACGAGGATTCGCAGATTTTTCTCATACTCGGCCGGAGGCACCTGCTGGTGACTGCCAGTCGATTTTGGGTCAGCCAGGTTTTCGTTGTTGGGGCCCATGTACTTCAGGTCATGCAGACCCCAGTTGAAGTGGATGACGTCCCAGTGGCCGTCTCCCAGCCACTTTTCGATTTCCGCCACGCCTTTGGTTGTCGGGCCGCAGTTGGTCAACGGCCGGTGAACGTTGGCCGCGCCTTTGAGCTCTTCCCGCACGGGCACTGTGTAGCCGATTGAGATGGAGTCGCCAATCAGCAGCACACGAGGCAGGCCAGGCACGTCTTTGATCTGTGCCATCGCCGGGTTGGGTTTGCGTTGTTTTTTGGCAGGGCCAGGTTTCGTTTTTGACTGGTCGGCAGCCAGAGCAGGCACGCAGAAAACGAACAGCAGCACAGGGAGCAGACTCCTGAGAGGCATAGGGACTCCTTTGGAAAGTCGAGGTGAGATCGTGGCAGGCGGATTGTGGGATCAGGCCAGCGGGGAAGACCGAGGCCCTTCGGCAGATTATGCCGGGGAACATGCGACTCACGCCAGTGTTGAGTGGGAAATGTGGCGAGAGGTCAACCTGTCCGCGGGAACTGTCGAAGTCACTCTTTAGGGGAACTGGTTGCCGTCCTATGCTGCGGCTCGGTTCATTCGCTGTTGGCCCGGAGGCCTGTCATGTCAGAAGCTGAAGTCATCGAGATCGTCAGGAACAGCCTCAATGAGCTGCTGCGCTGGGTGGGTTTTGGCACGCTGACTGGGCTGGCGGCCAAAGCCATCATGCCCGGGCGCGATCCGGGTGGCGCTGTCAGCACGATGCTCATGGGGATCGCTGGCAGTGTCATTGGCTGCGGGACCGTGCTGTTCTTCTGGCGAGACGCAGAGATTGATCCCATCAGTGGCAAGGGATTCGTTGCGGCTACATTGGGCGCCTTCATCCTGCTGGGCTTTTATCGGCTGTTTGCAGGCTCGTTTTTCGCCGAGGGCAGTGTGCACGATGACCGGTTGGCCCATCGCAGCCGGCGCCGCAGTCGCCGTCGCCGCATTGTGGACGACGTGATTTAGTCAACGCGGTGAAGATTCGTGGAGCGCCCGTCGCCCGAGGCTTCCTGCTGTGCTCAGCCGCACGCCCTCATTCTGTGATTCTCAGGTTTCGCATCGGGAACGCTGCTGCCACGACCGGGGGAGAATGTGGCTAGTTGGAATCCAGTCCGTGCGCCTTGCGGACTTCCGCCAGTGCGTCCTGCAGTGATTTTTGCATGTCTCGATTGCGGCGATCCAGGCGACTGGAATAGACGCGCGTGGCAACCGCGTCGCTCAGCGCGAGCAGGATGAGCCATAGCGCCAACAGCAACAGGCCAATCACATAGCAGGTGGCGAAAACCGGAGAGTCTTCAAAGACCTTCAGATACCCACACAGACCAATCAGTGCCCCCAGAGTGATCAGCAGGGCCGACGTCTGCATGCGACGGGAGTACTGCTGCTCGTAAAACCTCAGATCAGAGGCGTTCAGATCTCCGTCGGCACGATGCTGCCGGTGACTGCGGATATGGAGCATCACTAGTCCGATGCCCACCGCGGAGATCATGGATCCAAACCAGAGATAGGTTGTCGCTTCCGGCATCTGCGGCCTCGCAAAGTTCGATGGTGGTGCAGTATCACACGAAAATAAGTGGGGAAAACGATCTGGGTAAAGCCTGCAATCGTCATTCCAGCCAGGTTTGGATTCAGCGCGTTATGGTTGATTGTTCTAACATATTGTTGGCAAGCGATTTATGGCAAAGACTCCGGGACGACCGGCGAACGGCAACTGTTGATTGGTAGTCACTAGTGGGGCAGTTTGCCGCACATCGTCTCAGGATGCGGCGTGTTGTCAATTTGATCTCAACGCGGGGTCATTAATGCAACGGTTTTTGTGAAAGGTATTCCGCACAAAATGCGTCATTAAACACAGAGATGCAATTTTCGCTTGAAGCGAAGAATTCGTGATTCTAGGGCGGAAACCCGAATTTCACGAACGTTTTTGCAAGTCAGGCGTCTCACCTTTACGTATTTACAAGAGAGACCTTGTGTCGATTTTGTTCTTCCAGCGTGATTTTCGAGGAATCTATTCGGTTTTAAACTGAGCCCACGACGGGTGATACAACGGTTCGGAAGTGTCTCAGCCAAGAAGGTTGAAGGGCGTCCGGCACAAGCTTTGCCTAAAAGCTTCTGCACGCAGGCTGGCAGTTTGCTGGCCTTTGTAAAAGGAGGTTCGACATGTCCCGATATCGATCAAAACCCATTCGTCAGCTGAGTGAGCAGCAGGTTCGCTTTGCTCCTCAGTCTGTCCGCAAGTCGCAGATTCTGCAGGCTGAAGAAGTCCTGCTTTCGATAAACAGCTCCCAGTCATATGTTTTTGGTGAAGTCTGCTTCCAGGTCACAGGATACCGACCGGACGAAGACGCGGACACGCCCGTCTCCGGGGCTGATTTGGCTCACGATCTGCGCTGTTTGGTTGAGGACCTGTCTGACAGCCTCGATCTCACCGTCGAGGATCTCGGCGAGCCAGTCCTGACCGTGCAGGAGGTGAGTGAGAAATTCAATGTCTCCGCCAAGACCGTCGATCGCTGGCGGGATCGCGGACTGGCCAGTCGCCGGGTGAAGGTGAACGGTCGTAAACGCGTGGCCATTCCCACGTCCACTCTGAACCGTTTCGTGGCCCTGCATCAGGAAGAGATTGATCGCGGCCGCAGTTTCCGACAGCTGACAGAAGCAGAACGAGAGCAAATCATCACAGATGCTCGCGAGTTGGCCGCCCAGGGGCATGGCCTCACTGAGGTGAGTCGTCAACTGGGCGAGAAGATGGGGCGTGCGACGGAGACGGTCCGCTACACGCTCAGAGATTATGACAAGGCCCATCCGGAAAATGCGATTTTCCCGCGTGTTGGATCACAGGTGACGTCCGAGCAGCAGTCGCTGATGTTTGACCTGCATCAGCAGGGGGTTTCCGTCACAGATCTGGCCCGTCGATTCGGCAAAAGTAAGCCGGGCGTGCATTCCATCCTCGCAGATGTCCGGGTGAAGCGGCTGAAGTCCACTCCAATCGACTTCATGGACAGCGAAGAATTTCGCATGGACAATGCAGATCGCGTGATTTGCGGCACCGCTCCGGATTACGACGAAGGCAGTTCGTCACCGCGAGTGCCGTCTGGTCTTCCCGCCTATCTGGCAGAGCTGTACAAGGTTCCGTTGCTCAACAAGCCTCAGGAGCAGTACTACTTTCGTAAGATGAACTACCTGAAGTTCAAGGCGGCCGAGCTGCAAAAGACGCTGGGCGCAAGGCGGACCAGTACTCGTGTCGCTCGCAAGATGGAATCGCTGCTGGCGGAGGCTGACGCGGTGAAGAATCTGCTGACACGTTCTAATCTGCGGCTGGTGGTTTCGATTGCCAAGCGGCATCTGAAGCCGGGTGTGAACTTTTTCGAGCTGGTCAGTGATGGCAATATGTCGCTGATTCGGGCTATCGAGAAGTTTGATTATGCCCGCGGTAACAAATTCTCGACGTATGCGTCGTGGGCGATTATGAAGAATTACGCCCGGTCAGTGCCGGCCGAGCACACTCGGCTGGACCGTTTTCGCACGGGCTATGATGAGATCTTCTACGATTCCACTGACGGACGTGGCAACGCGTTTGCAGAGGAGCTGGTCAACAAGGCGCAGCGAAATGCCATCATGGAGATCCTCGGAGAGTTAAATGGCAGGGAGCGAAAGGTGATTTCCTGCCGATTCGGGCTGGGCAAGGGGACTGAGCCGGAAACTCTGGAGGAAGTGGGCAATCGGCTGGGAGTGACCAAAGAGCGTGTGCGGCAAATTGAGGTTCGGACTCTCGAAAAGCTGCGTCGCATCGCCCAGCGAAAACAGGTCGACATTCCGGGGCTGTAGTTGCTTCACGGCAGAACAATCTCAGCGGGGTCGTGCCTGGGGCACGGCCCCGCTTTTTTGTGCCCAAAGCCGGCCGCTGGAGCTGGGCGCTTGCCGCTTCCCGACTGTTCCAGGAATTCCTTCTTCGGGGCACGAATTCCGCCATTTTGCTGAATTGGGAGGTAGTGCCTGCCGAGAACAGTTTGACTGGCAGCCAAAGTGTGTTTGCAGGGCGAATCTTGATCCTCTTTCCCGGTTTTCACGAACCAAAAACTGAGCCGCGGTTTCTAAATCGAGACTCCGGCAAAGGTTTCGGGGATCAGGCTTGCCTGGGGTTTTGCGGTTGCTATACTCCGCGGCTCGCTTCGGCGATCGGTCTGCGCTAGCGTAGCTCAATTGGTAGAGCTCCGGTTTTGTAAACCGGTGGTTGTGGGTTCAAGTCCCTCCGCTAGCTCTTGCGAGCCCACAAGGTTGGAGAAGCGATAAGCAAAAATTCGGTTTGCGTAAGTAATCCTGGGGGTGTTCCAGAGCGGCCAAATGGGCCAGACTGTAAATCTGGTGGCGTATGCCTTCGCAGGTTCGAATCCTGCTGCCCCCACTCTCGCAACTGCAGGCTCAAGGTTGTGGGTTTTGGTTACGCGGGCGTAGTTCAATGGTAGAACTCCAGCCTTCCAAGCTGGTCGTGTGGGTTCGATTCCCATCGCCCGCTCTTAAGAGAGCCGATTCGAGTCATGCTGCTGTAGCTCAGTCGGTAGAGTGCGTCCTTGGTAAGGACGAGGTCATGGGTTCAAATCCCATCAGCAGCTCTGGTTAGTGTGACGTGAGGTGGTGTCTCGTGTGAGGTGCCGTTTTGTGTTTTTTTCATTTGTTCGGCGGCGACAGTTCGTCCTGCCGTAGTCGACATGGAGTTTTGGAGAGATGGCAAAGGCTAATTTTGAGCGTACGAAGCCTCACGTGAACGTGGGCACCATTGGGCACATTGACCACGGCAAGACCACGACCACTGCGGCCATTCTGGCTGTGCAGGCGGCAAAGGGTCTGGGCGAGGTGAAGAGCTACGCTGATATTGCCAAAGGTGGAACGGTTCGTGACGAAACCAAGACCGTGACCATCGCTGCGAGCCACGTTGAGTATGAGACAGAGAACCGTCACTACGCTCACATTGACTGTCCGGGTCACGCCGACTTCATTAAGAATATGATCACCGGTGCGGCCCAGATGGATGGCGCCATTCTTGTGGTTGCTGCCGATACCGGTCCCATGCCTCAGACTCGTGAGCACATTCTGCTGGCGCGTCAGGTGGATGTTCCTGCTCTGGTTGTGTTTATGAACAAGGTTGACCTTGTTGATGACGAAGAGTTGCTGGAGTTGGTTGAGATTGAGGTTCGAGACCTGCTGTCGAAGTACGGCTTCCCTGGTGACGATGTGCCACTGGTGAAGGGTAACGCCAAGGGTGCTCTGGATAACCCGGGTGACGAGACTTACAGTGCCTGCATCACTGAGTTGATGGAAGCTCTGGATAGCTACATTCCTCAGCCTGAGCGTGATGCTGATAAGGCTTTCCTGATGGCGATTGAGGATGTCTTCTCGATTGCTGGTCGTGGTACGGTTTGCACCGGTCGAATTGAGCAGGGTGTGATCAAGGTTGGTGAGAAGGTTGAGTTGATCGGTCTGCGTGACACTCAGGAGACGACCTGCACTGGTGTTGAGATGTTCCAGAAGGTTCTGGATGAGGGTCAGGCTGGTGACAACGTTGGTATTCTCCTTCGTGGTTTGAAGAAGGAGGATGTTCAGCGTGGTCAGGTGCTGGCGGCTCCGGGTTCAATCAATCCTCACACGAAGTTTGAGGGTGAGGTTTACGTTCTGAGTAAAGATGAGGGTGGTCGACACACGCCATTCTTCTCTGGTTACCGCCCGCAGTTCTACTTCCGCACGACGGACGTGACTGGCACGACTGCACTGCTGGATGGTGCGGAAATGTGCATGCCCGGTGATAACGTGAAGGTGGAGGTGACACTTGGTAAGCAGATCGCCATGGAGAATGGAAGTCGCTTCGCGATTCGTGAAGGCGGCCGAACGGTTGGTTCCGGCGTTGTGACCAAGATTGTCGAGTAGTTCATGAAGTCAGTGCTGCCTGGTCACCTGCTGGTGGTCAGGCAGTTTTCTGTTTCAGGTGAAAGGGTAGTCCCGTGAGAGAGTATGTTTGGTTGGAGTGCACGGAGACCGGCCTGCGCAACTATCGAGTGATTAAGGAGACTCGGGGGACAGAGCGGCTGGAGCTGAAGAAGTACTGCCCCAAGTTGCGTCGCCACACGATTCATAAAGAGTCGCGTAAGAAGTGATAACTGGATCTGGACGGACGTAGCTCAATTGGCAGAGCAGCGGATTCCAAATCCGCAGGTTGGGGGTTCAAGTCCCTCCGTCCGTGTTTCTGCCGAGTTGTGTTGTTTTTGTTGGAAGCCTGGAAATGTCGAGTAAAGGCGTAGGGGCATCATTCATTCCCGAGCTGTTCCGGGTTGGTTTGTATAAGCCGACTCAGGGTCGACTCGTTCGTCAGGCAACCTTCATTGCGATCGCGTTGACTGTGGCGTTTGGTTGCTTCAGTCTTTCGGCTGGGCCGCTTGGTGGCGAGGGTGAGGCGATCTCGGTCGGTGTCCCGCTGGCGATCTGGCTGTTGCTGTGCTGGGTGGCCTTCCGGGTGGTTAATGTTCCGCGGTTTGCTGATTTCTTGATCTCCGTGGAATCGGAGCTTGAGAAGGTGGTGTGGCCGGGGCGGAAGCAGGTGACGCAGTCAACGATTGTTGTGATTGCCACGATGCTGTTTCTGGGTCTGTTTCTCTTTGTGGTGGATCAGGTATGGAGGATTCTCTTCAGCTGGATTCATTTCATCGAGTATCTTTAGTTTCCGGATCTTCCGTCTGACTCCGGTAAAAGCCTGATTCCGATCGTGTCGGCAGTTGAAATTGCTGATGTGGGAGATCAGGATACCCGGCTTCCCTCGACCCGACTTGAATTATTGGTGTCGCCCAGATGTCCAGCGAATCATCGGAGCCTGATCCGACTCAGGAGAAGCTTTGGTACGTTCTTAAGGTTCAGACGAATCGTGAGCGTACGATCCGTGATGCACTGCTGAAGAAGGTGCGTCTGGAGGGGCTGGAGGATTGCTTCGGTGAGATCATGATTCCTTCGGAGAAGGTGGTCGATACCAGGAGTGGTAAGGCTCGGGAGTTGGAGCGCAAGCTGTTTCCCGGCTATATCATGATCAACATGATCCTCAATGATGAGACGTGGTATTTGGTTCGGGATACAGGGGGTGTGGGTGACTTTGCTGGTGCAGCAGGCAAGCCTATGCCCATGGAGCAATATGAGGTCGATCGTATGCTCGGCAAGGCCGAGGAGGATGCGACCAGTGCTCCGAAGGTGAAGATTGAGTTTGCCACGGGCGATGTGGTGAAGATCAGGGAAGGTACGTTCGAAGAGTTCGAGGGGACGATCGAGGGTATCGATGAGCACAATGGGAAGATTTCTGTGTTGATAGAGATCTTCGGTCGGTCCACTCCAGTAGAGTTGGATCATTGGCAGGTTGAGTCGGTTTAGTTCTTTTGACTGGGTTTGCTGAGCATGGGCAAGCAGGTTACAGCGGAAATCAAAGTTCAGGTGGTTGGTGGTCAGGCGACGCCTGCTCCGCCGGTAGGTACCGCTTTGGGCCCGCACGGTGTGAACATTGGTCAGTTCGTTCAGCAGTTCAATGATCAGACCCGTGAGATGATGGGGACCACAATCCCTGTTGTGATCACGGTGTATAACGATCGGTCGTTCGACTTTGTGTTGAAGAGTCCGCCGGCTGCTGTGCTGCTGAAGAAGGCGGCTGGTATCGCCAAGGGTTCTGGGAATCCTCTGGCAAATAAGGTTGGGACGGTCACCAACGCTCAGTTGGAGGAGATCGCAAAGGTGAAGATGAACGACCTGAACTCCAGTTCGCTGGAGCAGGCCGTGAAGGTCATTGCTGGCACGGCCCGGAGTATGGGTCTTGAGGTGGCCAAGTAGGTTGCTGGGTGTGCTGCCGGGTTGTTTGGTGGTGCGCTGGTCGGCGAAATTTCTTCAGAGAAACAAGTGGTGGGATTATGGGACGCCAGTCAAAACGTATGGTGGCCTTGAGTAAAAAGGCGGCGGAGTTGGGGCAGCTGGAGCTGTCGGCTGCTGTTGAGGCTTTGAAGGGGCTTGAGGGTAAGCTCCCTAAGGGGGTTAAGCCGGTCAAGTTTGATCAGGCCGTCGAGATTGCGTTGCGTTTGGGTGTTGATCCTCGCCAGGCCGATCAGATGGTTCGTGGCTCCATTGTTCTGCCGCACGGTATTGGCAAGACTCAGCGTGTGATTGTGTTTGCTCAGGGCGACAACATCGCTGTCGCCGAGTCTGCCGGAGCTGACTCGGTTGGCGGCAAGGAGCTGGCTGACAAGGTGAAGGACGGCTGGCTGGACTTTGACGTTGCCATTGCGACTCCGGACATGATGGGTGTTGTTGGCCCTCTTGGTCGAGTGCTGGGTCCGCGAGGGATGATGCCTTCGCCTCGTGCTGGCACAGTGACGCAGGATGTTGCGACGGCCGTGCAGGAGTACAAGGCTGGTAAGGTCGAGTTTCGAGTTGATGCTGGGTCAAACATTCACTGCGTTGTGGGGCGTATGTCGTTTACGCCTGCACAGTTGCAGGAGAATATTGAGGCCTTGCTGCAGTTTGTAAACGGCATGAAGCCGTCGACTGCAAAGGGTGTCTATATGCGTGGGCTGAATCTGACAGCCACGATGATGCCTTCCATCTCTGTTGCGGTTTAGTTTAGGTCAAAGGTGAGGTTATGAGCCGCCAGATTAAGACAATGCTGATTGATGACCTGCAGTCCCGACTCGGTGAGGCGCGAGACATGCTGGTTGTTGACTGCTCAAAGCTGGATGCGATTACGGCCAACAAGTGGCGGCTGGATATGCGGTCCAAGAGCATCAGCGCCCTGACTGTGAAGAACTCCATTGCTCGCAATGCTCTGGGTCGCCTTGGTGTAGGCGGTTTGGAAGATATTCTGGCCGGGCCGTCGACGCTCGTCTGGGGCGGCGAGGATGTTGTGGCTCTGTCAAAGGAGATCACGGCGTGGGCGAGGCAGTGTGATCAATTGAAGATTAAAGGGGCCTCGGTTGAGGGGCAGGGGCTTGACGCTGATGGTGTGGTGGCTCTGAGTAAGAGTCCCGGCCGAGCGGAGCTCATCGGCCAGATTGCTGGCCTGCTGCTGTCTCCTGGCGCTCAGTTGGCCGGCGCCCTGCAGGGGCCTGGTGGCAAGTTGGCTGGCTGTCTTAAGGCCATCTCAGAGAACGAAGATTAGTCTGGCCCCCGGTGTTGTCCGGGGTGGCAGGTTATTTCCATACGCGATAGCTTCCTTACAGAACGAAAGGTGTAAGTATGTCCACTGCAGAAGCAGAAGCTACAGAATTTGATGCGGCAACTAAAGAGCTGGGCGACAAAATTGTCGGTCTGACTCTGTTGGAAGCCAAGAAGGTTGTTGACTACCTGAAAGAGACCCACGGCATTGAGCCTGCTGGTGGTGGTGCCGTGATGATGGCAGCCGCACCGGCTGAAGAAGGTGGCAGTGGCGGCGGTGGTGAGCAGACGGAATTTGACGTTGTCCTGACCGGTGACGGCGGCAACAAGATTCCTGTGATCAAAGTCGTTCGCGCTGCGACCGGTCTTGGTCTGAAGGAAGCGAAAGAGCTGGTTGAAGCTGCTCCCAAGGCCATCAAAGAAGGTGTGGCTAAGGAAGACGCTGAAAAGCTCAAAGAGGAAATCGAAGGTGCCGGCGGTACCTGCGAAATCAAGTAGTCATCTGACTGCTTAGTAATGAAGCTTCGCTGAGAGCTGACGCGGCTGGTGCTGCGTCAGCTACTCGTGTTAAGTGGCACAGCCTGTCCGATTTTGGTATTCTGTGCCTGTCCCGTCGGGGATGTTGCTCCCGGGCCCTGCTCACGGCTGTTTGGAAATTAAAGCTCTACTGCGATTTACCGCGTGAAATGGAAGGCAGTTGCCTCTTTGGGGCAGGTGCTTTTTTGTCTGCGCGGGTTGTGATCCTGAGCGGTCGCTGCCTCTCCGACTTGTTCATCAGAAAGCTGTACGACTAATGCCAGTACCTGCTATCCGTACCATCGACCAGGATGCTGTCCGTAACTTCGGTAAAATTCAGGCGGACTATGAAATTAGCGATTTGACTCGGATTCAGACCGAGTCCTACGCTCGTTTTTTGCAGCTGGACAGGTCTTCACGTGACCGGCTGGAGCAGGGGATTGAAGGGATCCTGCGAGAAGTCTTTCCAATCGAGAGCTATGACGGGCAGTTCCGCCTGGAGTACGTCCGCTACGAACTGGGCAAGCCGCGTTACACTCCGCCTGAATGCCGCCAGTTGCGTCTGACCTATGGCATGCCGTTTCGTGTCTGGCTGCGTCTGATTAAGGAGCAGCCGGTCGAGGAAGAGGTGTATCTGGGCGACATTCCTATCATGATTGGCGGTGGTGAGTTCATCATCAACGGTGCGGAGCGAGTGGTGGTCAGTCAGTTGCATCGCTCTCCCGGTGTCGATTTTGTGATGGCCGAGGAAACGGCCAGCAGCGACCGTAAGACAGAGTCCTGCCGCATCATTCCCGAGCGTGGCAGCTGGATTGAGTTGATTGTCACCAAGAAGGATGCTGTGGCGGTTCGCATCGACCAGAGCGGTAAGTTCTCGGCGATGACGCTGTTACGAGCCATGTCGCCCGACTACTCGTCGGACTCTTCCATTATTCGTCTCTATCATGAGACGGACACCATGAAGGTCACGGCCAAGACGGATCCTGCCAAGCTGGTGGGGCAGTACGTGGTTGAGGATCTTGTCTTCCCCATCGGCCATGATCGGTGCGGTGAGATTATCTGTGATGCAGGCGGTCAGCTGACCGAGGCTTCCGTCGAGGATTTGTTGTCCTCCGGCCTGAAAGAGATTGAGGTGGCCACAGACGTTCAGGACCCCGTGATTCTGAAGACTCTGGCAGAAGACAACACGTCAACGCACGAAGAAGCTCTCCTGAGAATCTATCAGCGTCTGCGTCCTGGAAATCCGCCCAACCTGGACAAGGCTTCGGATCTGTTCAAAGAGAAGTTCTTTGATCTGAATCGCTATCGTCTGGGGCGTGTCGGTCGATTTCGCATCAATCGCAAGTTCGATCAGGACGTGCCGGACGACGAGATGACGCTCCGTCCGGAAGACTTCATCAACGCCATCCGCTATCTGATGCGACTGCGAATGGGGGATGAGACGGCTAATATCGATGACATCGATAACCTCGGAAATCGACGTCTGCGAACGATCGACGAGCTGGCTGCGGATGAAATTCGCAAGGGCTTCCTGAAGCTGCGGCGGACCGTTCAGGAACGCATGAGCCTGAAGGAAGTTGACGGCATGACGCCGCGGACGCTGATTAACCCGAAGAGTGTTTCGGCGGCGATCGACTTCTTCTACGGCCGCAGTGAGCTGTCGCAGGTGGTTGACCAGACCAACCCTCTGTCGATGCTGACCCATGAGCGTCGTCTGAGTGCCCTGGGGCCCGGTGGTCTGAACCGCAAGCGTGCCGGTTTCGAGGTTCGTGATGTTCACATTTCTCACTACGGTCGTATCTGTCCGATTGAGACGCCGGAAGGGACCAATATTGGCCTGATTTCGAGTCTGGGTATCTTCGCCAAAGTGGACGATTACGGATTTCTGATCACGCCATATCGCAAGGTCGAAGAAGGTCGTGTGACCGATGAGGTTGTATGGCTGCGTGCCGACGAAGAGTCTTTCGCGCACGTCGCACCCGCCGATACGCCGATTCAGGATGGTGAGATTCAGGAGACTCTGGTTCTCGCGCGGTACAAAAGCGACGTGGTCTGGGTTCCCAAAGAGCGAGTGCAGTATACGGACGTGGCTCCCTGCCAGATGGTGGGGGTCTCTGCTGGTCTGATTCCATTCCTTGAGCATGACGATGCTAACCGGGCCCTTATGGGGTCCAACATGCAGCGGCAGGCCGTGCCTTTGCTCATCGCTGAGCGTCCGGTCGTTGGTACCGGGATGGAAGACGCGGTGGCTCAGCACTCAGGGATGCTGCTGCGAGCCGAAAAGAGTGGCACGGTGACGTATGTTGATGCCACTGTGATCGAGATTGATGGCCGCCGATTCCCGCTGCGTAAGTTTGTTCGTTTGAACGAACGTACGTGTCTGAATCAGAAGCCGATTGTGTCTGTTGGCGAGAAAGTGAAGGCCGGTCAGTTGTTGTGTGACAGTGCAGCGACCAAGCGGGGCACACTGGCGCTTGGGCGCAACGTGCTGGTCGCCTTCATGTCGTGGGGTGGGTACAACTTTGAAGACGCGATCATTCTGAGCGAGCGTCTGGTGAAGGAAGACGTCTATACGTCCATTCACCTCGATGAATTCGACGTGGAGATTCGTGAGACCAAGCTGGGTCGGGAAGAGTTCACTCGCGACATTCCGAATGTCAGTGAGAAGGCTCTGCATCACCTGGATGAAGACGGTATCGTCAAGATCGGTACTCGCGTGCATCCAGGCGATATTCTGGTCGGCAAAGTGTCGCCCAAGGCGAAGTCGGAGCTCACGCCGGAAGAGAAGCTCCTGCACGCGATCTTTGGTCGTGCGGGTGAAGACGTGAAGAACGAGTCGCTGGAAGTGCCCAGTGGTGTCGGTGGCATCGTGATCCATACCGAGAAGTTCTCTCGCCGCATGAGCCTGTCGGACATGGAACGCAAGAAGTTTGAGGACGAACTCAAGCTTGTTGAGAACGAAGGTGATGCTCGTATCACCGAGGCGTTCCGTGTCTTTGCGGCTAAGTTGAAAGACGAGTTGGGCCAGCCACTGACCGACCCCGATGGTCGGGACATGGGGAGCCTGGATGACCCGAAGGCTGTCGCGGAATTTGCTCGTGGTTTCCTGGCCTACTTTGAAGGGCTGGACATTCGCAGTGCTCAGAAAAAGACGGCCGCTCGCAAGCTGATTAAGGAAGAGTGGACCGACGTTGAGATCATCATCGACGAAGAGGATCATCGTCTGAACAGCATGAAGCGCGGCGATGAGCTGCCCAGCGGCGTGCTGCAGATGGTGAAAGTTTATGTGGCGTCCAAACGGCACATTTCTGTCGGCGACAAAATGGCAGGCCGCCATGGAAACAAAGGGGTCATCTCCAAGGTGCTGCCGATCGAGGACATGCCTTATCTGGAGGATGGCACCTCGGTTGACATCATTCTCAATCCTCTGGGTGTACCCAGCCGTATGAATGTGGGGCAGATTCTCGAAACCCACCTTGGCTGGGCGGCTGGAACACTCGGTTATCGGGCGATCTGTCCCGTGTTTGACGGAGCGACGGAGTCTGAGGTGCGTGATGCCCTGCGAGAAGCAGAGCTGCCGGAAGAGGGTAAGGCATTCCTGCGTGACGGCCGCACGGGTGAACTGATGGAGCAGAAGACCACGGTTGGCTACATCTACATGCTGAAGCTGCACCACCTCGTCGATGACAAGGTTCACGCACGGGCGACGGGGCCATACTCGCTGATCACGCAGCAGCCTTTGGGCGGCAAGGCGCGGTTCGGCGGTCAGCGTTTTGGGGAGATGGAAGTGTGGGCTCTGGAAGCTTACGGAGCAGCTTACATCCTCCAGGAACTGCTGACGGTTAAGTCGGACGACGTGGAAGGGCGAACCAAGATCTACGAGTCGATGGTGAAGGGCGAAAACACGCTGGAGGCGGGAACGCCGGCCAGCTTCGACGTTCTGAACAACGAGATTCGAGGTCTGTGTCTGAATCTTCAGCTGGAAAAGGCCAACCACTAACTGAAGCCCCAAGCGGGGCATCACGGCTGGTCTTTTGGGTGTGCTTTCTCGGGGTGTCAGCAAACAACCCCGATTACTAATAAAAACAGGTGTTGAGGAGTCTGGACATGAGCGTGAGTGAATCCACTTTCGATCGCGTCAATGATTACGCTTCAGTTCGCATTGGTCTCGCTAGTCCTCACGACATTCGCAGCTGGTCCTTCGGTGAGGTGAAAAAACCGGAGACCATCAACTACCGAACGTACCGTCCGGAACGTGACGGTTTGTTCTGTGAGCGAATTTTCGGTCCGGAAAAGGACTGGGAGTGTGCCTGCGGCAAGTACCGCGGCATGAAATACAAGGGCATGATCTGCGACCGCTGCGGTGTGAAGGTCACGCACAGCCGTGTGCGCCGCAAGCGTATGGGGCACATCGAGCTGGCCGCTCCGGTCGTTCATATCTGGTTTTTCAAGTCGATGCCCAGCCGTCTGGGGGCGCTGCTGAACATGAAAACCACTTCTTTAGAGAAGGTGGTTTACTTTCAGGACTACGCCGTCATCGATCCGGGTGATACGCCCCTGGAACGCTGCCAGATGCTGACCGAAGACGAAGCCCGTCAGGCGCGTCGTGACTACGGTGAAGATGCATTTGAGATCGGCATGGGTGCCGAAGCCATCAAAAAGCTGCTGCTGCAGATGAACCTGATGGAGCAGTCGGAGGATCTGCGGGCTCAGCTGGCGACGACCAAGAGCCAGTCCACCACCAAGGATCTCATCAAGCGTCTGAAGATTATTGAAGCGCTGCGGGACAGTGACAATCGCGCTGAATGGATGGTGCTGGACGTGATCCCCGTGATCCCGCCCGATTTGCGTCCGCTCGTTCTGCTGGATTCCGGCAACTTCGCCACCAGCGACCTGAACGACCTGTATCGACGTATCATCAATCGAAACAACCGCCTCAAGAAACTGGTGGACCTGAATGCGCCGGAAGTCATCGTTCGCAACGAAAAGCGAATGCTGCAGCAGTCGGTTGACGCGCTGTTTGACAACAACCGCTGTAAACGTCCGGTCCTGGGTTCTTCCAACCGGCCGCTGAAGTCCCTGACCGACATGATCAAGGGCAAGCAGGGTCGATTCCGCGAAAACCTGCTGGGCAAGCGTGTTGACTATTCGGCGCGTTCTGTGATCGTCGTTGGTCCTGAGCTGAAACTGCATCAGTGTGGTCTGCCCAAGAAGATTGCGCTGGAGCTGTTCCAGCCGTTTGTGATTCGCCGGCTGAAAGAGCTGGGTCACGCTGATACGATCAAAAGCGCCAAGCGGATGCTGGAGCGTCGCGATGAGGATGTCTGGGATATCCTTGACGAGGTGATCCGTGACCATCCTGTGCTGCTGAACCGTGCCCCCACGCTGCACCGAATTGGTATTCAGGCGTTTGAGCCGACTCTCGTCGAAGGAAACGCCATTCGCCTGCATCCGCTGGCCTGTAAAGGTTTCAACGCGGACTTTGACGGCGACCAGATGGCCGTGCATCTGCCGCTGTCGATTGAGGCGCAGGTGGAAGCTACCACCCTGATGATGTCGACGCACAACATCTTCAGTCCGGCCAACGGCGATCCCATTATCACGGCGTCGCAGGACATCGTGATGGGCTGTTATTACCTGACGATGCAGCGGGAAGGCCACCGTGGAGAAGGCATGGTGTTTGCTTCGTCTGAGGAAGTCTTCATGGCTTTCCAGCAGGGCAAGGTGACGCGTCACGCCACAGTGAAAGTTCGTCTGCCGAAAGACAAACGCCTCAAAGGGGACGGGCAGAAGGAATATCGGCCCGGTGGCCTGGTCGAGACGTCTCCCGGTCGAGTGATGTTCAATGACATCCTGCCGAAGGGCATGGCGTACTACAACATCACGATGCGCAGCAAGGATCTGGCAACGGTCATTAGTGACTGTCATCTGGAACTCGGTCGCCGTGAGACGATTGAGCTGCTCGATCGCATGAAGCAAACCGGTTTCCTCGTTTCGACAGCCAGTGGTCTGTCGTTTGGTGCCAGTGACCTGCGAACAGCACCCAACAAGGAACAGGTGATTGCGGAAGGTGAGAAGAAAGTGCTGAAGCTGATGAAGAGCTTCCAGCGAGGTCTGATCACCGAGAAGGAACGCTACAACGCGGTTCTGGACATCTGGACGCATGCTCGTGAAGAGATTACCGAGAGCATGATGGATCAGCTGAAGCACGATGTGCGTGACGAAGGTCGTTACGTGAACCCGGTTTATCTGATGGCCAACTCGGGTGCTCGTGGTGGTGTCGGTCAGATGCAGCAGCTGTCTGGTATGCGTGGTCTGATGGCCAAGCCAAGCGGCGAGATTATTGAAACGCCGATTAAGTCCAACTTCCGTGAAGGCCTGACGGTACTGGAGTTCTTCAGTTCCACGCATGGTGCCCGCAAGGGCCTGGCGGATACTGCTCTGAAGACCGCCGATAGTGGTTATCTGACACGTAAGCTGGCTGACATCTGCCAGAATATGGTCATCACCCAACATAACTGCGGCACCACCAAAGGCCTGACACGCGGTGTGGTCTATCGCGGAGAGAACGTGGAGATTGGGCTGGCCGATGCGATTCGCGGTCGCGTTAGCCGAACCAACATCGTCAATCCGATCACGGACGAACTGATTGTCCGTGAGGATGAACTGATCACCGTTGAGAAGGCTCGCAAGATCGAGGCCATGGGGCTGGAGCGAATTCAGGTTCGCAGCCCAATGACCTGTGATGCTCCTCTGGGGCTGTGCCAGCTGTGCTACGGAATGGACCTGTCGACCGGTGACCTTGTGGAGCAGGGGCTGGCAGCCGGCATCATCGCCGCTCAGAGTATCGGCGAGCCCGGAACGCAGCTGACGATGCGTACCTTCCACACTGGTGGTGTTGCTCAGGCCGGCACCGAGCAGAGTGAGCTGACAGCCAAGCGTGCTGGTCGCATTCGCTTTACTCGCATCCGCAGCGTAATCAACGCCGAAGGGAAGCCAGTTGTGCTGGGCCGCAACGGCGAAATCAGCATCGTTGACGCCAAAGGCCGTGAAGTGGAAAAACAGACCGTGCCGAACGGTGCTGTGCTGCAGGTGAAAGAAGACGACGAAGTCGCCGTTGATGACGTGCTCTGCCGCTGGGATCCTCACGCGGTGCCCATCATTTCTCAGGTGGGCGGCAAGGTGCGACTCGACGACTGCGTGGAAGGTCAAACCGTCCGCTCAGAAAAAGAAGCCTCTGGTAACATTAACCGTACCATTATGGAGCACCGCGGTGGCATGCATCCGCAGGTGATTCTGGAAGATGGCGCAGGCACCATTCTGGACTTCTATTATCTGCCGGAAGGGGCCACGCTGCAGTGCAACGACGGCGATCAGATTTCATCCGGTACCGTCATCGCACGTACGCCTCGTGACTCGTCCGGTACGCAGGACATCACCGGTGGTCTGCCTCGAGTGACCGAGCTGTTTGAAGCTCGTAGTCCGAAAGATCCGGCGGTCGTGGCGGAAATCGGCGGTGAAGTGGAACTGCTGGCCGAGAAGAAACGCGGCAAGCGAATCGTCATGGTTCGCGGTGAAGATGGCACAGAAGTTGAGCACATCATTCCTCACGGTAAGCAGCTGCTGGTGCATTCCGGAGACCTTGTGGATCCGGGCGACGCACTCGTTCGCGGTCCTTTGGTTCCTGAAGACATCCTGCGTGTCAGCGGGCCGGAAGAAGTGCAGCAGTATCTGCTGCATGAGATCCAAAGCGTCTATCGTGCTCAGCGCGTGGAGATTGACGACAAGCATATTGAAATCGTTGTGGCTCAGATGCTACGCAAGGTGAAAATCACCAGCGTGGGCGATACAGATCTGCTGCCTGGTGTGCTGATCGACAAGTTCGAACTGGCGAAGGTCAACGACGATCTGCAGTCGATGTGTCGCATCACCGATCCGGGTGAAACCGAATACGAAATTGATGACACGGTGCCGCTGGCCGAAGTGGAAGAAGTGAACGCGGAAGTTGGCACGCCGGCGAAGTTCACGAAGCCGCGTCCCGCCAAAGCCACTCCACAGCTGCTGGGTATTACCAAAGCCTCCGTGCAGAGCGAGAGCTTTATCTCGGCGGCCAGTTTCCAGGAAACTACCAAAGTACTGACAGAAGCCGCTCTGGGCGGTCGAGTCGATAATCTGGTGGGACTGAAAGAAAATGTGATTCTGGGCCATCTGATCCCTGCTGGTACCGGATTCCATATTCACCAGGATGCTCACGTCCGCATTCATGACGATGCGATTCGCGAGCAGGAAGAAGCCAAAGCACGCATGCTGGCTGCTCGTGACGACATGTTGTCGGACACTGAGTTGATGGCACGGCGACTGGAAGAGGGCGGTCCAGACGACGACCGTCCCCGTGCCCCGTCGCTGGCCGATCTGACGCCAGATGAGTAATTATTGGAATTTGGCCCGTTTTGGCCGTCAACTCGGCCTTAACGGGTGAAATAGACTGATTGCAGAAATGCAAGGTTGACGATCAAACAGGGCACCAGTAGAGTGCCCGATTCGTTTTTTTGACATCCCTGACAGAGTCGTCCGGATTAACCGACATGCCGACCATCAATCAACTTGTCCGCAAGCCGCGAAAGCAGCAGAAATCCAAGAGTAAGACTCCGCTGCTGGAGCGTTGCCCGCAGAAGCGAGGCGTGTGTCTGCAGGTGAAAACTGTGACACCCAAAAAGCCTAACTCTGCTCTGCGAAAGGTGGCTCGTGTGCGTCTTTCCAACGGCAAGGAATGCACGGCGTACATTCCGGGTGAAGGGCACAACCTGCAGGAACACAGTATTGTGCTGGTCCGCGGCGGTCGAGTCCGTGACCTTCCCGGTGTGCGTTACAAGGTCATCCGCGGTGTTCTCGACACACTCGGCGTTGGCGATCGTCGCCAGGCGCGTAGCCGTTACGGCACCAAACTTCCCAAGTAATTTTCTGCGTTTGTCGCACTGCTAAGACCGCAAGACCATGGTTAAGAAATTTACGGCCAGCGCCACCCAGCTCAAGCCAGACACTCGGTACAACTCTGTGCTGATCTCCAAATTCGTCAACTGCCTGATGCTGGACGGCAAGAAGAGTGTGGCGACGCGAGTCGTCTACGACGCACTCGATAAGATCAAGCAGCAGGTGCCTGACGAGGAGCCACTGGACGTGTTCGTTCAGGCGGTTGACAACGTGAAGCCAGCTATCGAAGTGCGTTCCAAGCGAGTCGGTGGTGCGACTTACCAGGTCCCAACCCCTGTCAGCCCCAAGCGTCAGCAGGCACTGTCGATCCGCTGGATCCTGGAAGCGGTTCGTGGCAAGAAGGGCCGACCGGTCGCTCGTTCTTTGTCTGATGAACTGCTGGCGGCCTATCGCCGTGAGGGCGTGGCAATGACCAAGCGTGAAAACGTTCACCGTATGGCTGAGGCTAACAAAGCATTCTCCCACTTTGCGTGGTAACCCATTCGTCGGTTGGGTGTCGTGCGAAACGGGACTTCGCACAATCTCACAGAGCGAAATCAGAAAATCGATTCGCCAGACAGGTTGTCCCTGTTTGGCGTTTTTTTTTGCACACGCTGCTCCAGCCTGGGGCGGCCGGTTTATTGAGGCAGACTGATGACTCGGTCCATCGACAGCATTCGCAACATCGGCATCATTGCTCACATTGACGCCGGCAAGACCACGACAACGGAGCGAATTCTGTACTACACAGGCGCGTCCTATCGCATGGGCAACGTCGACGACGGCACCACGCAGACCGACTTCGATCCGGAAGAGGCGCAGCGTGGCATTACGATCTATTCGGCGGCCGTTACGTGTGAGTGGAATAATCGCACGATCAATATCATCGACACACCGGGGCATGTTGACTTCACGGCCGAGGTGGAGCGAAGCCTGCGCGTTCTGGACGGCGCGGTGGTGATCTTCAGTGCGGTCGAAGGCGTGGAGGCTCAGAGTGAGACGGTGTGGCGTCAGGCGGACCGTTATTCTGTGCCGCGAATCTGTTTTATTAACAAGATGGACCGAATCGGGGCAGGGTATTCGCGCGTGATTGACGCAATGAAGTCCCGGCTTCGCGCGCGGCCCTTACCGCTGCAGATTCCCATCGGCGAAGGTCCGGCGACCAACGATAATGGTTTCTTCGGAATCATCGATCTGCTGACTATGCAGGCCATGTATTGGGATGATGAGTCCCGCGGGTCCGAATTTCGGACAGAAGACATCCCTGAGCACCTAATGGACGACGCTCAGTTGATGCGGGCAGAACTGCTGGATGCTCTGTCTGATGTCGACGAGGACGTCATGACGCTGCATATGGAGGAGCAGGAAGTTTCTCGGGAATTGCTCCTGAAGGCGCTTCGGGCAGGCGTTATTGCGGGGGAATTTCATCCTGTGCTGTGCGGGTCGTCGCTGGACTATATTGGCGTTCAACCCGTGCTTGATGCCATTACTGAGCTGTTGCCGAGTCCTCTGGATCGTCCGCCGGTGACCGGTGTGGATCCGTCTCCCAAGGCTGGCGGGAAGGAGATTTCGCGTCAGTCGGCTTCGTCTGATCCCGTTTGTGCGCTGGTGTTCAAGATTCAGTCGGATAGTCATGGGGACCTCTATTTCGCCCGCGTTTACTCGGGGGTTCTCAAAAGCAATTCCCGGCTGCTAAACCCCCGGACAAAGAAGAAGGAGTTGATCACACAATTGTGGCACATTCAGTCCGACTCGCGGGAGAAAGTGGAGCAGGTCGAGGCGGGTGACATCTGCGGCATTGTTGGCCCCAAAGAGACGGGTACGGGCGATACGCTTTGCGACCCACAGAAGGCCATCGTGCTGGAAAAGATCAAGTTTCCTGAGACGGTCATCTCCATGGCGATTGAGCCGGAATCCAGTAGTGACCGCAAGAAGCTCGTGCAGGTGCTCGACAAACTGCAGCGGCAGGATCCGACATTTGTCGCTCGCACCGACGAAGAGACGGGCCAGACCATCGTGAGTGGAATGGGAGAGCTGCATCTCGAGGTTGTTCAGCACCGCATGGAGCGAGACTTCAACATGAAGGTCCGTGTGCACAAGCCGCGGGTCAGCTACCGCGAAAAACTCAAGACGGCCATGAATTCTCGAGTCGAGTTCAGCGTGACCACGCCCGCTGCGACGCTGTTTTTCGGGCTGGAGGTGGTGGCCGACCAGAAGCCGCCCAGCGAGGAGCCCGTGCTTGTCACTCACAAGCTGAAGCCGGGGGTGCTGCCGGAGCCGCTGCTGAAAGTCCTGCTGGAGTCACTGTATGATGCGGCCGCCGGCGGGGGTAAGCTGGGCTTTCCGCTCATGGACTTAAGCCTGACGGTGGTGAAGGTGGATTATCGCGAGGAGGAGTCCACTGATACGGCCATTCGCTCGGCCGTCTCGCAGGCGTTCAACAAATTCCTTAATCAAGGCGACATGGTGCTGATGGAGCCCATCATGTCGCTGGAAGTGGTCACCCCCGAGGAGTTCCTGGGCAATATTCAATCCGACCTGAATACCCGGCGCGCTCTGATTGTTGATTCCGATCGCCGCGGCGACCTGTGCGTGTTGAAGGCGGAGGCGCCTCTCATTGCCATGTTTGGGTATTCTACGAAAGTTAGAAGCCTTTCTCAGGGTCGAGCTTCATATTCGATGGAGCCATGTCGATACTCCGAGGCACCTCCGGGCTCAACTGTTTGAGTCTCGCAGCCGATAATCTGCGAAACACTTTCGATTCTGAATGTCGAATTGTTGACAGATTGTTGGACGATCCCTAACATGTGCGATTCCCCGATTTTGGGGCGGCGATAATTTTACGTAACCTCTTTGGTGAAGGTGATTTGCGGTGGCTGCTGGCGACGAAAGTATCCGAATTCGGATGGAAGCATACGACCATTCGGTGCTGGACCAATCTGCGGCGGACATTGTAGACACGGCAAAACGCACTGGAGCGGTTGTGCATGGGCCAATTCCGTTGCCGACTCGCATTGAGCGGTACACGGTTTTGCGTAGTCCTCACATCGACAAGAAGTCGCGTGAGCAGTTCGAGATTCGCACGCACAAGCGTCTGATTGACATTTGTCAGCCTACGGGTAAGACGATTGATGCTTTGAATAAACTGTCGCTGCCGGCTGGTGTCGACATCAAGATTAAGGCAACTGCGACGGCGTAAATGCTCGTCATTCAGTTGTGATTGCTGGTGCCTTCGCACTTGCGAAGAGCCTTTCTCCTTACGCTTTCAGCGCCCGGGTGCTGTGCTATGCCTGTTGGTTTGCTTGGTAAGAAAATTGGAATGACACAGGTGTACAATGACGATGGCGTCATTGTGCCGGTGACAGTCATTGAGGCTGGGCCCTGTGTTGTGACTCAGGTCCGTACCGCTGATCGCGACGGTTACGATGCTGTTCAGCTGGGCTTTGGTGATAAGCCCCGCCGTCTGGCGTCTCGTGCGGCGCGCGGTCATGTGGCGGAGATCGCTGGTCGGCGTCAGAAGCAGCGAGCTGCTGCTGGCGTTGAGTCTGTGGCTCGTGCGGACTGTGAGCCCAAGTCCTTTGTTCGCGAGTTTCGCTGCGACTCTGGTCATGAGTTTGAGGTGGGGCAGTCGCTGGCGGCTGATGTCGTTGCTGACTGGAAGTTCATTGATGTGATCGGCACCTCCAAGGGTCGCGGTCATGCAGGTGTGATGAAGCGTCACAACTTTTCTGGTCAGCGAGCCAGTCATGGCGTGAAGCGTGTGCACCGCCATCCTGGTTCGATTGGGCAGAGTGCTGATCCGGCCCGTGTGATTAAGGGGACTCGAATGGCCGGTCGTTACGGCGGTTCTCGAGTGACCGTGCGGAATCTGAAGCTGGTGAAGGCGGACGCTGAAAATAACATGGTATTGGTTGAGGGGGCTGTGCCCGGCCCCAATGGCGGCTACGTCGTTCTGCGTCACTCAGCTAAGAATCGGTAGGTGTGATCATGATTAGTGTTCCGATTCGCGATGCTGCTGGGGTTGAGTCCGGCAGCTATGAGTTTGATCCGGCTGAGTTGTGTGATGCTGTTAATAAGCAGTTGTTGCACGATGTGGTTGTGATGTATGAGGCCAGCGCTCGCCAAGGTACCGTTCGCACAAAGTCCCGTGGTATGGTTCGCGGAAGTACGCGGAAGCTCTTCCGGCAGAAGGGGACTGGTCGGGCGCGTGCTGGTAACGCTCGGACGCCCGTCCGTCGTGGTGGTGGTCATGCGTTTGGTAAGAAGCCGCGTGACTTCTCGTACCGCCTGCCGCGAAAGGCTGTGCGTAAAGCCACAAGGATGGCTCTGCTGAGCAAGTTTCAGGATGGGCAGGCTGTCGTGGTGAGTGATCTCGGCTGCACGGTGCCTCGCACGAAGGTTGTTGCTGATGCCTTGAATGCTCTGGGGGTCGGCGGTTCCAGTACGCTGCTGGCAACTAATGGCGTTGATCAGAATGTGTACAAGTCAGCTCGCAATATTGAAGGCGTGCAGGTGATGCCTGCGTCGGATTTGAACGCGTACGCATTGCTGCGAAATCGAAACTTCGTGGTCACGGTTTCGGCGATGGATAGTCTTCTCGGTCGTGGTGCTTCGGCTTAAGGGTTTGTGATGGCTGTGAAGAAAACAGGTGTGCAACTCGATCCCCATATGGTGATTCGGCGGCCGCTGGTGACAGAGAAGGGCGTTCACGCGTCGGAGCGTCTCAATGCCTATTCGTTCGAAATTCATCCACTCGCAACAAAGTCGGATGTGAAGAACGCGGTTGAGACACTGTGGGAGGTTCGTGTGGATTCTGTGCGGACGCAGAATCGGCAGGGCAAGCCACGGCGTCAGCGGGTGGCGATGGGGCGCACGAAAAATTGGAAGAAGGCGATTGTCAAGCTGCACGAGGAAGATCGAATTTCGTTCTTCTAGGGCACGGCATTCTTCTTTGAGAGGTTCCTGCGATGGGTATTCGATTTTATAAGCCGGTGACGCCGGGGCGACGTGGTGCGTCGGTCTCTGATTTTGCAGAGATTACGGACCGTAAGAAACGTCCGGAAAAGTCGCTGACAAAGCGCGCTCGCAAGACGGGCGGTCGCAATAATCAGGGCAAGATTACCGCCCGTCATCGAGGCGGTGGTCACAAGCGCCTGTATCGTGTTATTGACTTCAAGCGTCGTAAGGATGATGTTGTTGGGACGGTGACTCACATTGAGTACGATCCCAATCGCACGTGTCGCATCGCTCTGGTGTTGTATGCAGACGGCGAAAAGCGATACATCCTAGCGCCCGAAGGGCTGGCAGCTGGCGCGGAAATCGTCAGCGGTGAAATGGCGGAGCCGAACGTTGGTAACTGCATGCCACTGAGTTCGATTCCTCTGGGTACGGAAATTCACAATCTCGAGATGCAGCCTGGCCGAGGTGGTCAACTGGTCCGCAGTGCTGGCACTCGGGCGGTGTTGAACGCTCGTGAAGGGCGCTGGGCTCAGGTGACTTTGCCAAGTGGTGAAGTTCGCCGTTTGCCGAGCAGTTGCCGAGCGACGATTGGTGTGATTGGCAACTCGGAGCACAGTTCGATCGTCTATGGTAAGGCTGGTCGCCGTCGCTGGCTGGGTTGGCGGCCGCATGTGCGTGGTACCTGTATGAACCCGGTTGCCCATCCGATGGGTGGCGGCGAGGGTCGGAATTCGGGTGGTCGGCACCCCTGCAGTCCAACGGGCAAGCCATCGAAAGGTGGCCGCACGCGGAAGAAGAATAAGGCCTCCTCAAAGGCTATTGTGCGTCGACGTCGTTCGCGTCGATACGGTGAAGTTAAGGTTTGATAGGTTCTTTTTCGGGGAATTGACACATGGGTCGCTCGCTCAAAAAAGGGCCATATGTCGACTTGAAGCTGCTTAAGAAGATCGACAAGCAGAACGAGGATGGTCGCAAGGAGCCGGTGAAAACCTGGGCTCGGGCCTGCACAATCCCGCCGCAGTTTGTGGGGCATACATTCCTTGTGCACAATGGTCGTGCGCATCTGAATGTGTATGTGACGGAAGATATGGTTGGTCACAAGCTTGGTGAGTTTGCTCCGACCCGGACATTTCGTGGTCACGGTGCTAAAGGTAAGAAATAGTCATGGGTGTAGTACGAGCCACTCACCGTCATGCACGGATCTCAGCCACCAAGGTGCGGCCTTTCGCGGATATGATTCGCGGTTTGTCAGCGTCTGAAGGGGTTGAGGCACTCCGTTATGTGCCCAACCGCGGCGCTCGTTTTCTTGAGAAAGTTCTCAAGAGTGCGATTGCGAACGCGGAGGACCGTGGCGTGCGGAATCCTGAGCGATTGAAGATTTCAGAATGTCGTGTTGATGGTGGCCCTATGTTTAAACGGGTTCAGCCAAGGGCGCGGGGTATGGCGTTTTTGATTCGTCGTCGGACTGCTCACATTCATGTGGGCGTGGACGCGCCCGAGTTGGGCTGATTGAGACACATTTGAGGCCAGCCAAGAAGGTTTAAGACATGGGTCAGAAAGTTCGGCCAACCGGTTTTCGAATCGGCGTCATGGAGAATTGGCGTAGCCGCTGGTACGCACCAAAGCGGCTGTACGGCGATCTGCTGGGCGAAGACTTTAAGATTCGCAAGTACATCGCAACGAAGTATCAGTTCGCGGAAATTGCGAAAGTGGAAATCGAACGGACGCGTGATCAGGTGATTGTACACCTGCACACGGCCCGTCCCGGCGTGATTATTGGTCGCAAAGGGCAGGAAGTGGATCGCCTGAAGGGCGATTTGGAGAATCTGACCGGTCGACGCATGGACCTCAAGATCGTCGAGATCGGAAATGCGAACCGGGATGCTAAGCTTGTTGCTGACAAAATTTCTCAGCAACTGGCAAAGCGGGGGAGCTTTCGCCGTGCCATTAAGAAGACGATGGACGAAGTGATGAGCTCAGGTGTTTTGGGAGTAAAGATCGAGCTGTCCGGTCGCCTCGGTGGCGCTGAGATGTCTCGAAAAGAAAAGGCAAGTCGAGGATCGATTCCACTGTCAACGCTGCGGCGTCATGTTGATTACGGGTTTTCCGAAGCGAAGACCACGTTTGGCGTGATCGGTGTGAAGGTGTGGATTGATCTCGGTGACTATTCGGACGAGGAGACTGCAGATGGCACTAATGCCAAAACGGGTCAAGCATCGAAAAAGCCAAAGAAGACGTATAAGAGGTGATGCCCATAGGGGTAACACTGTCGTCTTTGGTGAGTGGGGCCTGCAGTCCCTTGAGGCTGGTCATGTCACCGCTCAGACAATCGAAGCTTGTCGAATCGCCGCCACGCAGTATGTGCGTGGCATTGGTAAAGTATACATTCGAATTTTTCCACAGAAGTCAGTGACTTCGCGACCGTTGGAAACTCGAATGGGTAAAGGTAAAGGTGAGCCGGATCGCTGGGTGGCTGTTGTCAAGCCCGGTACGGTTCTGTTCGAGCTGAAGGGCGTTGACCGCAACGGGGCTCGCGACTGTTTTAATCGTGTGGCTCACAAGTTGCCGGTTCGTGTGCGACTTGTTGGGCGCCGCCCGACTGTTGAGTAGAGGGTTCTTGCCATGTCAAAAACAACACGACTACGTGAGATGTCCGACGAGCAGCTCGACCATGAGTTGCGGGAGACCCAGAAGTCGCTGTTTCAGGTGCGATTTCAGTCCGCGACGGAGCGAAATGATACGCCGAGCAATGTGCGTAAGTTGCGAATGGAAATCGCGAGAATCAAGACAGTACAGCGTGAGCGGGAACTGGCCGCCGCTTCGAGCTAACAGGTTTTTTGAAGTTACGATCCAACGATGAAACGAACTCAGGTAGGTACGGTCACCAGCACAAAGGCTGCGAAGACTCTCCGTGTGGAGATCGAGCGACGTTTCCCGCATAAAAAATACGGGAAGATCGTACGGGCTCGCACTGTGTGCCACGTTCACGATGAAGAGGAACTGGCATCCGAGGGAGACGTAGTTGAGATCGTTGAAGCTCAGCCTCGTTCCAAGACGAAGCGATGGGATCTGGTTCGCGTCGTGGAGAGTTCGAAAGAAGTCACGGCTGCGGCCGCCGAATAACGGTTCCAGGCATCAGGCGGGTGAGAGCCCGGGATGAGGTTTTCTGATGATTCAGATGCAGACAGTACTCGATGTCGCGGACAACTCCGGCGCAAAGCTGGTCCGCTGCATCAAGGTCCTTGGCGGCAGCAGGCGTCGCTACGCGACACTGGGCGATATCATAGTCGTCAGTGTGCAGAAGGCGATTCCCGGCAGCAACGTGAAGCCCGGTTCTGTTGTGAAGGGTGTGGTGGTTCGGACGCGAAAGGCCGTTCGACGAGACGACGGAAGTTACGTGCGGTTTGACCGCAACGCAGTCGTTATCATCGATAACGACAACAACCCACGAGGGACGCGAATCTTTGGCGCGGTTGCTCGTGAGCTTCGCGAGCGTAAGTTCATGAAGATTGTTAGCCTTGCGAACGAAGTCATTTAGTCGGTACGTGAAGACCGGTAGGTAAAACAATGGCACGTCTGTTGGAAAAATATAACGACGAGATTGTCGCGGCTCTGAAGGAAGAGCTGGGCGTCTCGAATGTGCATGCCGTTCCCAAGCTGCAGAAAATTGTGGTGTCGATGGGTGTCGGTGAGGCTGTTCAGGATCGCAAGAAGCTCGACGCTGCTGTGTCGCACCTGACCGTGCTGAGCGGACAGAAAGCGGAAGTGTGTCGGGCAAAGAAATCTGTGTCTGGATTCCGCCTGCGTGAAGGCATGCCGATTGGCTGTCGCGTGACGCTTCGTGGGAAAGGATGTATGAGTTCCTCGATCGATTGATCACCCTGGCATTGCCGCGAGTGCGTGACTTTCGGGGTGTGAACCCGAAATCGTTCGACGGTCGCGGCAACTACAGTTGCGGTCTGCAGGAGCAGTTGGTGTTTCCTGAAGTGGATCCCGAGACGGTCAACCAGCCGCAGGGGATGAACATCACGTTCGTGACGACAGCAAAAGACAATGATTCTGGTCGTGCATTGCTGAAGGCATTTGGGATGCCGTTCAGTAATCCTGATTCCGCACGCTAACTGGTACCTCAACGCGAATAAAATCTGATGGCAAGTAAAGCGAAAATCGAGAAAGCGAATCGCAAACCCAAGTTCAGCAGTCGGGTGGAGCGTCGCTGCCAGCTGTGCGGTCGCCCTCGCGGTGTCTACCGCAAGTTCAAGGTCTGTCGTATTTGTTTTCGGGACCTGTGCCTTGACGGTCTCGTGCCTGGTGCGAAGAAGGCCAGCTGGTAAGGTTCCTCGGCGAACGCCGCAGAAAGAAGAATGGGTTTTTTGCCATGATGACCGATCCAATTGCTGATCTGTTGACGCGAATTCGCAACGGAATTCACGTAGAACGTCCTTATGTGGACATGCCGTCGTCTCAGATGAAGATTCGCGTCGTTGAAGCGCTCGCCCGAGAGGGTTACGTCTGGGATCACGAGGTTGTTGAGGAAGAAGGTGCTCCGGTAGCCACGCTTCGAGTCAACCTGAAGTACGGGCCGAACGGTGAAAAGGTAATCACGCACATTGAGCGTGTCAGCAGTCCTGGTCGACGGATCTACGTCGGTGTGGCGGATATGAAAGAGGTTCGTCAGGGGCTCGGCATCAGCGTGCTTTCGACTTCCAAGGGTGTCCTGAGCAATCGGGAGGCTCGGAAGGCAGGCGTGGGCGGCGAATTGTTGTGTCAGATCTGGTAAGCATCCTGAATAAGCTGTTTGGTCGAAACAATGTCTCGAATTGGTAAAAAACCGGTCGCCATCCCAGCGGATGTCTCAGTCGCCGTCAGTGGTCAGTCTCTGACTGTCAAGGGACCTGCGGGTGAGCTTCAATTGGACGCACACCCCAATATGACTTTGGCGGAAGATGCCGAGGCGAAGTGTGTGACGGTCTCACGGCCGGATGACTCTCGCGAGAATCGGGCGTTGCATGGGCTGACTCGCAGTCTGATCCAGAACATGGTGGACGGAGTTGTCAAGCCATTCGAGAAACGGCTGACCATCGTGGGTGTCGGTTACAACGCTTCACTGGCCGGAAATAAGCTTTCTTTGCAGGTTGGTTTTGCCAACACGGTCGTGCTGGAAGTCCCGGATGGTGTCAAGTGCGATGTTCCTGCCCCGACGAGTGTGATCGTCCGCAGTCCGGACAAGCAGGCTGTGGGGCAGTTTGCGGCAAATGTGCGACGCGTGCGACCGCCAGAGCCCTACAAGGGCAAGGGCATTCGGTACGAGAACGAGCAGGTGCGGCGTAAGGCCGGTAAGGCGTTTGGCTCCAAGTAAACTCTGGTGACGAGAAGCAAACAGGTAGTGAAATCATGAAGGCTCAAAAGCGACTGGCAAAGCGTAAAGTCAGACGGCGATTTCGAGTTGGGAATCGTGTCCGTCGCGATGCGCATGGGCGTCCACGCCTGTCTGTCTTCAAGAGTAACCGGCACATCTATGCCCAGATCATCGACGACACAAATGGTATGACCCTGTGTGCTGCCAGCACAGTGGAGTCTGACGTGGCTGGCGCAGGCAAGCCCGGTAGTAATTGTGACATGGCGACGGCGGTTGGGAAGCTGATCGGTGATCGGGCTCGTGAAAAAGGTATTGAATCTGTCGTGTTCGATCGTGGCGGTTCCCGCTACCACGGTCGCGTGGCAGCTCTGGCGGATGCGGCTCGAGAGCAGGGTCTGAAGTTTTAGTTCAACGTCGGTGCATTGCCGCAAGATTAGAGGTGTCCAGTGTCAGGTAACGAACAGCGAGATTCAGGCGAGTCGGTCGTGCAGATCCGACGATGTGCCTGCGTCGTTAAGGGTGGTCGACGTTTCAGCTTCGCCGCTCTTGTCGTCACGGGTGATCGCAATGGCAAGGCGGGTTACGGTTACGGAAAAGCCGTCGAAGTGCCACTTGCCGTGGAGAAGGCCACGAAAGTTGCCAACCGTTCGATGCAGCCATATTCCATCGTTGACGGAACGATTCCTCATCAGGTAACTGGTGAGTTTCGTGCTTCGCGAGTACTGCTGCTGCCAGCCAAGCCTGGTACCGGTGTTATTGCTGGCGAATGCGTACGTCTGGTGCTTGAAGCTGCTGGCGTGACTGACATCCTGACCAAGTGTTATGGGTCAACCAACCCGTTGAATCTTGTGAAGGCGACCTTCGACGCACTGTCGCAGTTGCAGACGAAAGAACAAGTGGAGCGATTGCGAGGAGTTTCTCTGTCATGATTTTGAATGATGTACACGAAGGAGTTCACAAGCGTCGGCCGCGAAAGCGACTTGGACGTGGAACGGGTTCCGGGCATGGCAAGACAGCTGGTCGCGGCCACAAAGGTTATTACAGCCGCTCGGGCTCTTCTCGACGAACGGGCTTCGAAGGGGGGCAGACGCCTCTGTTCCGCCGGGTCGCAAAGCGCGGCTTCAATAATGCTGCTTTCGCCGACAAGGTTGTGATCGTTAACGTCGGTCAACTTGAGTCAGCATTCGAAGATGGGGCCGAGATTACCGTGGAAGCACTGGTCTCACGCGGTATCATTCCGAGCCGCCATGATGCACTGAAAGTGCTCGGTGATGGTGAGCTCAAGAAGAAGTTTGTGATCAAGGCGCATCGGTTTTCGAAGAGCGCCGAAGAGAAAATCGTGGCCGCCGGCGGGAAATACGAGCGCGTCTAAAACGGGTACGGGAGTGCCGTCAAGTTTCATGGATTGAGTTCGGAGAGAACTATGCTCTCAAAACTATTCACCGTGTTCCGCGTGCCGGAGCTCCGACAGAAGATCCTGCTGACGATCGGCCTGCTCGCCGTTTATCGGATGGGGTTTTCCATCACGTTGCCATTCATGGATCATGACGCGATCAAACGCGTGATGTCCCCTGGTAACGAAGGGACCGGTCTCGGCGACATGCTGAAAATGGTTCAGGTGTTTTCCGCCTCGAACCTCACGAACGGTTCCATCTTCGGGCTGGGTATCATGCCGTACATCACGGCATCGATCGTGTTTCAGCTGTTGGGCACCGTCTACCCACCTCTTGAAGCGTTGCAGAAAGAGGGTGAGTCAGGCCGACGCCGGCTGAATGAGTACACCCGGTATGCGACTGTCGTGATCTGTCTTCTGCAGAGTTTTTTCCTGATCCGCGGTTTGACGTCGGCTGGAGCACTGGCGAGTGAAAGTTTGGTGCTCGAAGGCTACCGAACGTTTACATGGTGCCTGATCGGTACCTTTGTCATGACTGCTGGCACGGTATTCCTGATGTGGATTGGCGAGCAGATTGACGCTTACGGGATTGGAAACGGCATCAGCCTGTTGATCATGGCTGGCATCCTCGCCCGAATGCCCACCACAGCTGGTGGCTTTCTGACTGGATTCATGGAAGGCGGTATGGGGCTGGGTGGAGAAAAGGGGGTCGAGAGACTCCTCGTGCTTGCGGTCCTGTTTGTTGCCGTCATTGTCTGGGTCGTGTTCATCACTCAGGGGCAGCGAAAGATTCCCATCCAGAGTGCGAAGCATGTTCGCGGGCGCAAGGTCATGGGCGGCCAGCGTCAATGGCTGCCACTGCGTGTGAATCAGGCGGGCGTGATGCCGATCATTTTCGCATCCAGCCTGTTGCTGCTCCCGTTCTTTATCTTTAACCAGTTGGCCAACATCTGGAACGAAAGTTCCGTGCTGGCAACACTGCGAGACGCGTTCAGTCCCGGACAGGGTTTTGTCTACAACCTGGGGTACATCATCCTGATTTACTTCTTCTGCTACTTCTGGACGGCCATCACTTTCAATCCGAAGGACATGGCTGAGAATCTGAAGGACATGGGAAGCTTCATTCCGGGCTACCGACCCGGCGGGCGAACGGCCGCTCACCTGGAGCAGGTGATGATTCGAATTACGTACGTTGGTGCCGCGTTTCTGGCCATCATCGCCGTGATCCCAACTGTGATCTCAACAACACTGACCGGAGATTTCGCCATTGCGAGCTTCTTTGGCGGGACCGGCTTACTGATTATCGTGTCAGTGGCCCTGGACCTCGTGCAGAAGATCGATTCGCACCTGATCATGCGGAGCTACTCCGGCCTGCTGGACACCGAGGAATAGGCTGCGGCCTGGGGAATTGTCATGAAAGTTCGTTCAAGCGTTAAGCGTATTTGTGAGAGCTGCAAGGTCGTCCGCCGTCGCGGTCGTGCCTACGTCATCTGCTCCGCTAACCCTCGCCACAAGCAGCGTCAGGGTTAAAGAGACTATTTTTTTGTGTGCCGCGTGCTGCGGCTTCAGGGCACTGCCCTTTGGAGTGACATTCGATGCCACGTATTCTTGGTGTTGACATCCCGAACAACAAGGCAACGTATATCTCGTTGACCTACCTGTACGGCGTTGGTCGTGTTTTGGCGATCAACATTTGCTACGAGCTGGGGATTGATCCGCACATCCGTGCCAACGAGCTGACCGAAGATGAGGTCAGCCGTATCACGAACCACCTCGACAAGAACTACACGGTGGAAGGCCCGCTGCGACGAAAAGTGCAGCAGGATATTGGCCGTCTGCGTGAGATTCAGTGCTACCGCGGCCTGCGTCACCGTCGGGGACTGCCCGTTCGCGGACAGCGTACCAAGACAAACGCTCGTACTCGCAAGGGTCGTAAGAAGACTGTTGCCGGTAAAAAGGGTGTTAAGGATATGAAACACTAGTGTCGAGGCGGCCACGGCGTTTTGGGAACGTGGCCCGGCGAATTGAAACAACTAGACATCTGAGAGTTTGAAGTGGCAAAGGCAAAGACAAAGAAACGAGTTCGTCGTAACGTGACGAAGGGGATCGCCTACATCAAGGCGACCTTCAACAACACGATTGTGACGATGACGGACACGAACGGGGACGTCCTGTGTTGGGCGACAGCCGGCACCGTGGGCTTCAAGGGTAGCCGCAAAAGCACACCGTTCGCCGCTCAAAGAGCGTCTGAGACGGTGGCCGAGAAAGCTGCCAAGTGCGGTGTCAAGGAAATCGAAATTCGCGTCAAAGGGCCAGGATCCGGGCGAGAAAGTGCGATTACCGGCCTGCAGTCCAGTGGCATCACCGTGCGGTCTATTGAAGACATCACGCCGTTGCCGCACAATGGTTGCCGTCCCCCCAAGAAGCGACGTGTCTGATCAGTTGTTCAGATACGAGCCTGGTTCGTTTGTTCGGAGAGAGAAGTAATGCGAATTCGCTGGCGTGGTCTTGAGCTTCCAAGCCGAGTGTTTCCTGTACGTGAAACGCTGACCCCCTACTATGGCAAGTTTATTGCCGAACCATTTGAACGCGGCTTTGGTTCCACAGTTGGAAACAGCCTGCGTCGTATTCTGCTATCCAGCCTGGAGGGTGCGGCAGTAACGAAGGTACGCGTTCAGGGTGTGCAGCACGAGTTCACAACCATTCCCGGTGTTGTGGAAGATGTGACCGACATCTGTCTGAATCTGAAGTCGCTGGTGTTGAAGAACTACAGTGCCTCCGTGAAGACGATCCGCATTGAGAAGAATACACGGGGAGTGGTGACTGGCGCTGACGTCATTTGTGACGACCAGATCGAAGTGATCAACAAGGATCTCGTCATTGCGACGATGACAGATGATGTTCCGTTCAACGTGGAGTTGACTGTCGAGAATGGTCGCGGTTATGTGCCAGCCAGCGAGCATTTCCACAACGATCCCGAAGTTGGTGTGATCCCTCTGGATGCGGCGTTCAGCCCTATTGTTCGCGTTCGTCATCACATTGAGGAAACACGCGTTGGTCAGCGCACGAACTATGATCGAATGAACCTGGAGATCTGGACCAACGGTACAGTGTCTCCCTCAATGGCGCTGGTGGAAGCGGCCAAGATTCTCCGCAAGCACCTGAATTGCTTCATCACCTATCGCGAACCCGGACCGGAGTCTGCTCCCGAGGGTGGCCTGAAAGGCATGATGGAAGCGACTGGGTACTCGCCCGTCGACATGGAACTGGAAGAGAAGCTCAACAAGAGTCTGGCTGAGCTCAACTTGTCCGTTCGTGCCACGAATTGTCTGGAGTCGGTCGGCATCAATACCGTTCGTGATTTGGTTGTCCGCAGTGAAGACGAGCTGTTGCAGGTTCGAAACTTCGGCGAAACGACACTGGACGAAGTTCGTGAACGGCTGCAGGAGATTGAACTGCGTCTGGGAATGCGGCTTCCGAACCAGACGGCTGCAGGTGCGTAGTTGCCGCAGCGGCAAATTTACTGTTTCTTAGAACAACGATTGAGAGAGTTGTCGCCATGCGACACAAAGTACGTGGTCGAAAACTTGGGCGAAATGCCTCTCATCGCAAGGCGATGTTCCGCAACATGGCGTGCAGTCTGATCAAGACTGTCCGCTTTGACGAAGACGATCCACAGCGCCCACGCGTTCCTGGACGTATTGTGACGACGGTTCCGAAAGCCAAGGAGCTGCGTCCGTTTGTCGAAAAGCTGATTACGCTCGCTCGCAAAGCGGCCGAGCATGAAGCGGCGGCGGCGGCTTTTGCGACCGACGCGGACAAAGGTTCAGACGCCTATCAGAGCTGGCGAAAGTCAGATGAGTGGCAGAAATGGTCGGCCGCGATTTCGCCGGCCGTGGCACTTCGTCGTCGCGCCTTTTCTATGCTGCGTGACAAGGAAGCCGTTTCTGTTCTGTTTGACGAGCTGGCCGAGCGGTTTGCTGAACGTGATGGGGGTTACACGCGTATCGTCCGTCTGGCTGAGGTTCGCCTTGGCGATGCAGGCGCTCAGGCGCTGATCGAGTTTGTCGGTGAGCGGGATCGTGTTAAGCCAAAGAAACGTTCGGCTCCAGTCGTTGAGGAGGAGACCGTGTCTCCTGCCGTCGCGGAAGAGCCTGCCGCGGAGGCCTCAGACGAATCGGCTGAAGAGGCTGCGGCAGAATCTACCGAGGAAGAGACGACGGAAGAGGACAAGTAGCAGGTCCAGCCTGTCTTGTGTGGCTCCAGAACTGGGAATCCAGGCCGCCGGTCTTCGGCGGCTTTTTTTTGCGCGCTCGGTATTGCAGCGTGTGGAGGCGACACCTACGTTCCGGCTCAGGGAGAACGGCAGCTTGATGGCAGTGAACGGGTGAGGCTCTCGTGAGTGGCTCCAGCTTCAACTTTTGCATGGCGATGAGGCAGTTCTGCGTTGACGTGTGTCTGCGTCACAGCGAGTTTCAGCACATTGATATGAGCCGCGTGGTGGTGACGTACGCGCAGGCCCGGTCGTCCGTTGAGTGGGGTATGCAGGCGAAGCTAACACCGATGCGTTTCGAGCGGGGGCAGATGACTGAGCAGCGAGACGGTCAGACGTTTACGGTGCAGCGTGTGTTTCACAATCAAAAAGAAATGCTGTACATCCTGACGTTCTACCTGCCGCGGTTCTTGAATCAGTCTTATATGGAAAAGCTCGTGACGGTCTTTCACGAGCTGTATCACATCAGTCCGCAATTCAACGGGGACATTCGACGCTTTAGCGGACCGTGCTACATGCACACCGGAAGCCAGGCGGAGTACGACCGTCTGATGGCGCGGTTTGTTCGCCAATACCTGCGTGGTGGCGCGCCGGAAAGTCTGCGACGTTTCATGAAGTTCGATTTTCAAAGTCTGCAAAAGTCGTTTGGACAGGTGGTCGGCCTGAGGATTCCGATTCCCCGCATCATTCGAGTTGATAACGCTGCCTGACAGCGATAATGGAGGTCCCCGTGGAGTTTGATCCGGCGACTGTGCGACCTGCTGTGTTCTATCATCACATGACGCGAAGCATTGTTCCGCGTCCGATTGCATGGGTGTCAACGATTTCTGCCGCAGGAGTCACGAACGTGGCGCCATTCAGCTATTTCTGTGGCGTGGGTTCCCGGCCGCCCAGTCTGCTGTTTTGCCCCGCCAACGCCCGCGACGGCCAGCCCAAGGATACACTGCGCAATATTGTCGAAACGGAAGACTTTGTCGTGAATATCGTGCCCCAGGCCTCCGCCGCTGCAATGAATGCGTCGGCCGTGACGGCTCCATCGGAGGTGTCGGAATTTGATCTGTGTGACCTGAATGTGCGCCCCAGCGTGCGTGTCAGGTCGCCGGGTGTGGCGGAGTCCCCGATTCAGTTTGAGTGTTCCCTGATGCAGATCAATCCTCTGGGGGAGGGACCTGGAGGGGCCAACATTGTCGTCGGCAAAGTGGAATACATGCGCATCGATGACGCTCTGCTGGATGAAGCCGGAGAGATCCAGCCGGATCGGCTGGATGCTGTCGGGCGCATGGGGGGGCAGGAATACTGTCGCACTCAGGATCGTTTTGAGCTGGATCGCCCTCAGTAGGGCGACGTGCGGCTAGCGGTCCGTGGCTGACGTAATCACACAGCGAAAGCCAGTGTGAAACGCGCCTGTGTCCTCTTCTCCCTTCATGCGGGCACTCACGCGATAACCAACACAGTACTCATCGCTGCACATAAACGATCCGCCACGCTGGACACGTTTGATAATGCCAGGTTCCTGGGGGTCATGGCTGTCTGAAGGTCCTGGCGGGTTGCGGAGCGGGCTCTCACGATAGTAGTCCGGCTGATAGTAGTCGGCACACCACTCCCAGACATTGCCGCTCATATCAAACAGGCCAAAGGCGTTTGGCGAGAACCGTCCCACCGGTGCCGTGGTGGTGTAGCCATCATCGCCAGTGTCCTTCAAAGGAAACGTTCCCTGCCAGATGTTTTGATTCCATTGGCCGTCGGGCGTTCTGATATTGCCCCAGGGATAGTACTTTCCATCGAGGCCCGCACGAGCGGCGTATTCCCACTGGGCTTCCGTCGGCAGTGTTTTGCCCGCCCACTTGCAGTAGGCCATCGCATCCGGCCAGCTGACGTGCACGACAGGGTGGTCCATGCGGTCGTCAATCGAACTGCCGGGGCCCTCGGGGTGACGCCAGTTGGCGCCTGGCACATACTGCCACCAACTGTAAGCACCCAGTTGAGAGTCAATGTCATCGATGCCTGCGATCGGGCGGCTGCAGATTGATCCCGGGACGTTGAATTCGGGCTGGATCTGCACGTTCTCCAGGCCGGAGCCAGGCATGATGCTGCGCAGTTCGGGCTTGCGTTCGGGGAGTGTGATGTAGCCGGTCGCTTCCACGAATTCGGCAAACTGCGCGTTGGTTACCTCCGTGGTATCCATCCAGAATCCGTCCATGGCGACCGGGTGCAGCGGCATTTCATCAGGAGGTCCCGTGTCGCTGCCCATAATGGCGACCCCGCCTGGGATCCAGACCATACCTTCGTGCCTTTCCGCAGGCGCAGTCGTCTGCAGGTCGTCGACGATGTGTTTGGGGACACGAGCTTTGATCTCTTCGGCGACGCCTGGTTCATCCAGCACTGAACGCTCATTGAAGACCGGTACCGGCAGGCCCATCGCGTTGCAGGCCGTCTGGGGCGGAGCCATGGGCTCGGTGGGCTCGTCTTCATCCAGCCGCGGTGCGGGCTCGATTGTCCGTGGGGGATCAACCGGGGGAGAAGTCAGAGCGACCCATGCCAGCAGGACCATGGCCACAACGAGTGTCAGGGCTGGAGCGAAAAGTTTCATGCGAGTTCCGATTTGCCTGTTAACGAACGCTCTATTCTGTCGTGCAACGCAGCATCAATCAATTCTCTGTCTGTGGCAGCAGCTCGCGGATGCGTTTGACGCCTGTCGCAACGTCTGCGGCACGTGTGTCTCCTCCGGTGCGCTCGACACACACCCAGCCTGGGAAGTCGGCCTCGATCAGGGTGGGGATCAGCTCCAGCCAGTTGACGTTTCCGTCCCCCAGTCTGGTCTCCATGCCGCCACCATCCAGATTCGTCCCCGCATCTCGCGCCCTCATGCTGCCCCAGTCCTCGTGCAGCTGTCGAAATACAGACTCCGGGTTGCCGCCCTCCATCATGGCTGTCGCCGGATCAAAGACGATACGGAGCGGGCCGCCGCTGATGTCGTTGAGCAGGCTTCTGATATTCGCCACGTCGTAGCCCGTCACGATCAGATTAATCGTGCAGCCCACGTGGTTGCCGTGCCTTGTCAGATCGGTCAGAAGTTCGCGCAACAGAGCGTGTTCTGCCTGCGGTGACTTCTTCGGGGATGTAGCTGCTGCAGCAAATAATGTGTCGAAAGAATCCGCCGCGAGCTCTTCGGTCGATTCTTCTTTTTCGGGCGGCGTGGCAGTTGGGAGGGGGCCACATCGCACGAGGACTTCCGTGGTCTGCAGAGAGCGGGCGATGGACATGGTGGCCCGGATGACGTCCAGTCGCGGTTCCAGAAATTCTTCCTCATAGAGGGCGTGTTTGACGGGACAGTAAAGTCCGCCGACCTTCATCTGGCGTTCCTGTGTGTACTGCAGGATCTGGCGCAGTTCACTTTTTGAGACGGTATTCGCGTTGAACTCGGACCGGGCGTTGAGTCGAACGCCATCCACCTTCAGCCGCGCCGCGGCATCCAGGCTGCCTCGCAGAGAGGATCCCAGGTCTTCGGTTGCAACAGAAATTCGAAGTGACATTATTCGAGTCCACACGTTGTACGGCCATTGACGACGCTAGTTTGAAGCCTCCAGAAAACGAAGTCTCCGTTCGGAACCGGTTATGTCGACAGTTTCTGAAGTTATCACCATTCTTGAATCGATCGCACCGCCCGAACTGGCGGAAGACTGGGACAATACCGGACTGCTTGTTGGGGATCGGAACGCGGACGTTTCTTCCATCTTGACGTGTCTGACGCTGACTCCGGACGTCGCGAAGGAGGCTGTGGCCAGTGGGGTGGATCTGATCGTTTCTCATCATCCCGTTATGTTTCGCGGTCGCAAGGTCATCACCGACAGTGACACGGAAGGACGCATGCTGCTGTTGCTGATTGAAAATCGGATTGCTGTTTACAGCCCTCACACGTCATTTGACAGCGCTGCTGGCGGTGTCAATCAGCAGTTGGCAGAAGCGTTCGGCGTGGATTCGCCCGTGCCTTTGCGGTTCACCGACACCCGCGAAGAAGACGGGGCAGGGCGGTGGGGGTGCCTGCCGTCCCCCGTCAAAATGTCCGATTTTCTCAGTACTGTCCGCAAGGCGGTGGGTACTTCTTACGTCGAGTATTGTGGAGATGCCGAGGGATCTGTGCAGCGCGTGGCGGTGGCCTGTGGTGCAGCTGCAGAGTTTCTCCGTGATGCCATGCAGCAGCAGTGCGATGTTTTTGTTACGGGCGAAGCGAGGTTTCATTCTGTGCTGGAGGCGCGAGCGGCAGGCATTGGCTTAATCCTGACCGGGCACTATTCCAGCGAGCGGCCGGCTGTTGAGCGGTTGGCACAAATGATCTTCGAATCCACCGGCCTTGCCGCCCGGCCAAGCCAGTTGGAACATGATCCTCTCCGTCTGTTTAAGGCAGAACAATGACGACTCCGAACGCCCGAATGGGGCTGGAACAACTGACATTTTCCACAGCTGTCCGTCGCGGGCTGATGCTCCGATGCCCGGCATGTGGTGAGGGGCGTCTATTCCGCAACCTGCTGAAAATGAACTCATGCTGCTCACAGTGCGGGTTCAAATTTGAACGACCAGCAGGCTACTTTCTTGGATCGACGTACATCAATTACGGGGTGACTGCGCTGGTTACGACCGTAAGTTATGTCACCCTGTACTTTGGCCTCGGCTGGCCCAAAGATCGTCTGTTGCCCGGATTACTTCTTTTTTGTTCAGTTTTTCCTCTCGTTTTCTTCCGCTTCGCCCGATCATTGTGGCTATCATTCGACTGCTTCTTCGATCGCACGGGGGCGGCAGAGGCTTTGCCCAAAGCCGAACTGATCGAACCGAAAAAATAATTCAGAAATTACTCTTCAAGGGGTTGACTCTGAATCACAGCTCGGTACACTTCCCCGCTCGCCAAACACGGCGAGAACGCATCACGCGACGTAAGTCGAATGAGGCATTGATCTTTGACAATTAGGTTGAGATTGTGAGTCTGTGAGTTTTGGCTAGCGAGAGCGATGCCATTCTTTGACCGGAATGGCGAACAGGTATCTCACTTTTCTTTGCTCATGGCAGATCCCTTCGGGTGATCTGTTAAAGCATATTTTTGAAGGGTTTGATCCTGGCTCAGAATGAACGTTGGCGGCGTGGATTAGGCATGCAAGTCGAGCGAGAAATTTATTGTTGAAGCCTCGGTGGATTCAATAAATGGAAAGCGGCAAACGGCGTAGTAATGCGTAGGTACGTACCCCTAGATCGGGAATAGCCATGGGAAACCGTGGGTAATGCCCGATAATGTCTGTGGACCAAAGGTGTGATTCCGTCTAGGGAGCGGCTTACGTGATATTAGCTTGTTGGTGGGGTAATGGCCTACCAAGGCTACGATGTCTAGGGGGTGTGAGAGCATGGCCCCCACGACCGGAACTGAGACACTGTCCGGACACCTACGGGTGGCTGCAGTCGAGAATCTTCCGCAATGGACGAAAGTCTGACGGAGCGACGCCGCGTGCGGGATGAAGGCCCTTGGGTTGTAAACCGCTGTCAGAGGGGATGAAATCATGGTAGGTTATCCTTCCATGTTGACAGAGCCTCAGAGGAAGCACGGGCTAAGTACGTGCCAGCAGCCGCGGTAACACGTACTGTGCGAACGTTATTCGGAATCACTGGGCTTAAAGGGTACGTAGGCGGTTAATCAAGTCAGGTGTGAAATGCCTGAGCTCAACTGAGGCACTGCGCTTGAAACTGATTAGCTAGAGTATTCCAGGGGTGTGCGGAACTTATGGTGGAGCGGTGAAATGCGTTGATATCATGAGGAACACCGGAGGCGAAGGCGGCACACTGGGGAATTACTGACGCTGAGGTACGAAAGCTAGGGTAGCGAACGGGATTAGATACCCCGGTAGTCCTAGCTGTAAACGATGAGCACTGGGCGAGAGGCGATTCGTCGCTTTTTGCCGTAGCGAAAGCATTAAGTGCTCCGCCTGGGGAGTATGGTCGCAAGGCTGAAACTCAAAGGAATTGACGGGGGCTCACACAAGCGGTGGATGATGTGGCTTAATTCGAGGCAACGCGAAGAACCTTATCCTGGACTTGACATGCTTGGATGGCTCGCCTGAAAGGGATGAGTCTGCCTTCGGGTGAAACTTGCACAGGTGCTGCATGGCTGTCGTCAGCTCGTGTCGTGAGACGTCGCGTTAAGTCGCTTAACGAGCGCAACCCTTGTCCTTAGTTGCCAGCACGTAATGGTGGGGACTCTAAGGAGACCGCCGGTGTCAAACCGGAGGAAGGCGGGGACGACGTCAAGTCATCATGGCCTTTATGTCCAGGGCTGCACACGTCATACAATGCAACATACAAAGGGCAGCTAACCCGCGAGGGGGCGCAAATCTCAAAAAGTGTTGCTCAGTTCGGATTGTAGGCTGCAACTCGCCTACATGAAGCTGGAATCGCTAGTAATCGCAGGTCATCTATACTGCGGTGAATATGTTCCTGAGCCTTGTACACACCGCCCGTCAAGCCACGAAAGCGGGGGGCGCCTAAAGTCGCTGTGCCAACCTTCGGGGAGCAGGCGCCTAGGGCGAACTTCGTGATTGGGACTAAGTCGTAACAAGGTAGCCGTAGGGGAACCTGCGGCTGGATCACCTCCTTTCTAAGGATAATTGATGAGTGATGCGGGGTTTATCCCGGCTGATCTTGTCTTACACTTACTAAACCTAAGTTCTCCAGGAGTTTTTACTCCTGAGCCAGAACTCACAAACATGCAATCTCAACCTATGCATATTGAAGCCACTGAGCTTGCTCAGTGGCTTTTTTGCTGCGCGCATTTTGGTGATCGTCTAACGTCGCATTGATGTTCCCCTGGTGCTTTGCTCCCGGTCTACCCGAGTGCGAACAGCGTTTTTCCCATCAGGTTTGATCGATGGGTGTGAGGGCAGCGGCCATTTCGGCGAGTGAGCGGAAATACTGGGGACCTCGGATGGCCGTGGGTGCGGGCATGGAGCGTCCGGCGGAATATTGCGAAGGCCGCTTGTGGAAGTAGAGTAGAGACGAATTGGAAAGACCTCAGATGAGGAAGGTCGGAAGGTCGCTCCAGGATGCTCGCTCCCGGCCGACATACGACGTGTGTTGCCGACCGTCATTGATGGTTCGAAGTCCCGAGTCAGCCGTGAGAATCGTATGGCTGTCAGCACCCGGTTAGTGCGGGGCAATGATCCGTGAGAAGGAACAGTGGCTGGGAGTCACACGATGCCAATAGGGACATGCGTGAATTTGCCCAATTGAACGTGAACCAAAAACGTCCGAGTTCACGTCGTGGTCGACCGTAAGTCGCATGGTCTGAATATGTTAGGTGTCGTGAAATAGGTCTAGCATCGATTTGGAGATTTCGACTAGTCTCCCGGCGCTGGAGCAGAATCCGCCGTTCCTGACCGGGGCATGCGGGATAGGTGAGACGAGAGGGCGAGTGTCACCGAAAGGAACGGAGTGTGCGCGGCACACAGCAGAAGTGATATGAGTTCAAACAGTAAACCTCGCGTCTTGTTCCTGAATCGGTCTTACTGGCCTGATATGGAGGCAACTGGGCAGCTTCTCACCGCACTGTGCGAGGGCCTCGCGTCGGACTTTGACGTTCATGTTCTGGCCGGACAGCCAAATGCGACCGCGGGCGAAGAAGATTTTGCCACAACAGCGTCGCGAAATGGCGTGACGATTCACAGGGTGAAGCACACGACCTGGCCGAAACGCAACATGGCTCTCAAAGCCGTGAATTTTCTGTCGTTCGTCTGGGCGTGCCGGCGGCAGATTCACAAACTCCCACAGCCGGATATCGTCGTGTTTGAAACAGATCCGTTTCTGCTTCCCTTTGTAGCGTCCGGTTTGTCCCGCAAATCAGGTTGCCGCATGGTGGGCTATTTGCAGGATATTTATCCCGATGTCGCCGTGGCACTGGGGAAGGTGTCCAACAGTTGGGCCATCCGTAAGTTGCGGAATTCGTTGTTTTCGATTTACCGCCGCTGCGATCGCATGGTGGTTCTTAGTCGCGACATGAAGCAACTGCTGCTGGACGGTGGCGTCGAGGAACAACACATTCGAATCGTGCCGAACTGGGCCGACACAGAGTCAATCCAGCCCGTCGATGAGGCGAACCGGTTTACGGAGAAGTTTCAGTTACAGGGCAAATTTGTTGCCATGTATTCCGGTAACCTCGGGCTGACTCAGCGACTGGAGCAGTTCGTTGAGGCGGCCAGTCTCCTTCGGGATGAGCCGGACATTGAGTTTGTTTTTGTGGGGCGCGGGGCCCGTCGGCCGGAGCTGGAACGGCAGGTGACCGAGCTGCAGCTGAATAATGTGATGTTCTGCGATTATCAGCCACTTGAGGAACTGTCACACAGTCTGAGCGCGGCCGACCTGCATCTGATTCCCCTGACGGAGTCGCTCAGCCGATGTCTGATGCCCAGCAAGCTTTATGGAATTCTGGCCGCCGGACGGCCTTATCTGACCAATGCCCCGGAGGATTCGGAGCTGTATCACGTGACCACACAGCAGGAGGTTGGATTCACCGTGAAAGCCGGTTCTGCGGAGGCGATCGCAGCACGGATCCGTGAAGCCCGTTCGGACCAGCAGCGACTGACGCGAATGGGCCAGGCTGCCCGCAGGCTCGCGCTGGATCAATACACGCCTGCTCACTCCATTGATGCGTTTTCGAGGACTCTGACGGAAGTGGCCTGAAATACTGCCGTACCACCCTTCATGGATGAAGGTTGACGAAAAAGCGTCTGTCAACGCGGCACCCGTCGGGAGCGAATCCCGCTTTGTGAAACGACAAGGATGTCTGAAAACCGCCCGAATTCTGTAGTCTATCGCCCGGGCTCTCCGCTGAGAGACCCTGCCGGATTGTTCCGCAAGCTGGGCGCCGATCTGCTGGCCTGCCGCGAGCTTGCCTGGCGTCTGCTCGTGCGCAACATCAGCGCGCGTTACCGGCAGTCATTGCTGGGCTACTTCTGGGCCATTTTTCCGCCGCTGGCCACGACCGCGATCTGGCTGTTCCTGACCAGAGAACGCGTGGTGACGATTTCGACCGGCGCGGTCCCGTATCCCGTGTTTCTAATCACGGGAACGATCCTCTGGCAAACATTTGTGGATGCGATCCAGATTCCGGTTCGCGTGATTTCCGAGTCGAAGTCGATGCTGGCCAAGATCAATTTCCCGCGGGAGGCGCTGCCACTGACCGCTTTTGCCGAATGCTGGTTCAACGTGGGCATTCGTGCGCTGATTCTTGCAGCAGCCTACATGTACCTTGGCTTCACGCCGGCTGCGACTGTCGGTTTTGCCGTGGCAGGGCTGTTCGCCATCATTCTGCTGGGTGTGATGATTGGCGTGTTTCTCAGCCCGTTTGCACTCCTGTATCAGGATGTCAGCAATGGTCTGGTTCTGATTTGCCAGATTTGGATGTACTGCTCTCCTGTCATCTTCCTGCCACGCACCGATGGCTGGATTGGTCTGCTGAATCGCTGGAATCCCATCAGTCCGCTGCTGTGCCAGACTCGGGACTGGATGACGACAGGGAGCCACGAGTTTCTGCCAGCGGCATCGAGCGTGTTTTTGTTGACCTGCGCCGGTATGTCGGCCGCTTTTCTTGTTTATCGCATCGGTCTGCCTCGCGCAATCGAGCGTCTGAGCAGTTAGGAGACACTTATGCTCACCAGAGTCTACAACGGCATTAAACGACGCGTTTCCGGGCCCCACGATGAGCGGCTGCCTTTGCACGGCCACGAGCCAGGCGCTTTTGACTTTCCAGAGGTCAATCGCATGTCCGATGAGGAGCTGTCGCGACTCAATGAACTTCTGCCGTGGAGTTCGTGGGTGGTGGATGCCAACGGCAGGCGATTCGGGAATCGGTACACCGCCAACAAACGTAACAATGCGGAGACGATTCCCGACCATCGCATTACTGGTCTTCATCAGCGCTACGACCTGACAGACAAGAGCGTGCTGGAGATTGGCTGCTTCGAGGGCAACCACACTGCCGCTCTGTGTTCGCTCGCTGAATCGGTGGTGGGAATTGACTCACGGATTGAACATGTGGTGAAAACGCTCGTCCGCTGTTCGATGGCCGGCTTGTATCCTCGCGTGCACTGCGTGGACGTGGAGCAGGAGATACCAGACGCTGTCGACCTGACATGTGACGTCATGCACCACGTGGGGGTTCTGTATCATCTGGAAAAACCAGTTGAGCACCTGCGACGCTACACCGCACTTGTTGGTGAAGCACTCATGCTTGATACGCACGTTGCTCCGGAGGATGTGGAAATTCGTCAGGATGAGGGCGTCCGCTACTGGCACTTCGATGAGCATGGCCGAGACAACCCGTTCGCTGGCATGTACGGTCATGCCAAGTGGATCGTGCTGGAAGATCTGGTTGGCCTGCTGAAAGAGCTTGGGTTCGCCGACGTGGACGTTGCCGAGCAGCGAGCCGAACGCAGTGGCCCCCGTGTCCTGATTTACGCCAACCGGTAGGTTTCATGTCTCAACCAATTCTTTCGGTCAGAAATGTCCGCAAGCGTTTCTGCCGTAATCTGAAGCGATCTTTGTGGTACGGCATTTCGGATATTGCCGGGGACCTGATCGGGCGACCTCAGCAGGATCTCACGTTGCGCCGCGACGAGTTTCTGGCCGTTGACGACGTTTCCTTCGACGTCTACCCCGGAGAGAGTGTGGCGCTCATCGGCCGGAACGGTGCCGGCAAAAGCACTTTGCTGAAGATGGTCAATGGCCTGTTTCTGCCGGACGCCGGGGAGATCCAGGTGAATGGTCGATTGGCGGCTTTGATTGAGCTGGGAGCCGGATTCAATCCCGTTCTTTCCGGTCGCGAAAATATCTACGTCAACGCGGCCGTGCTCGGCATGACGCGTCGCGAAGTGGATCGTCGACTCGAGGCGATCGTCGAATTTGCGGAGCTTTCCAGTTTTATTGACATGCCACTGAAGAACTACAGCTCGGGAATGCGAGTGCGGCTGGGATTCGCTGTGGCCAGTCAGCTGGAACCGGACATCCTGCTGATTGATGAAGTGCTGGCCGTTGGTGACGCTGCGTTTCGTGCCAAGTGTTACCGTCGGTTAAGCGAGCTGATGGAGAAGGGCACCGCGTTTGTGCTGGTTTCTCACAGCCACCACACGCTGCTGACGGTTTGTCAGAAGGGCGTGGCGATGGAACGCGGCCGTATGTTCGCCTCAGGGCCGGTGCGGGAGACGCTGGAATCCTACGAGTCACGACTCAACGCATCGGGAAGTGAGACCATCAGTCTGCCGGCCCATCGTCAGGCTGTCGATGGAATGCCGTGCCAGATTCTGGACGTCTTTTTCCGAGATGAAAAAGGACGAGTGGTGGAGACGCCTTCGACAGGCAACTGTGCGTCGTTCTGCGTACTCGCTCGCAGCCCGGAGCCCATGGACGACGTTTCGCTGGACGTCGTGATTCGCAGTCCGGGCCATGGTGTGGCCAATGTGCTGTCTGTCACGGCCGGTCAGGATGAACAGCGCCGCAGTATCCCCGAAGGCACGTTTGAATATCGTCTGGCACTCAACCCCGTGTGCCTGCCGCCTGGCCAGTACACGGCCAAAATCAGCCTTAACAGAAAACCGCTGCACACGCTGGCGATTGCTGAGGCGATTTCTTTTAACGTATCAACAGGACACCCGTTTGGTGACTCACTCTTCTTTAACGCTCGGGACTGGGAAGTCGTTGCCGCCTGAATCGGCTCCGGCATCGCTGCTGGAAGCGACCGACAGCGCTCTGTCGATCTCCAGCGAAGACAATGCCGCCGCGCGGGCGTGGACGGAGCGGCAGCTGAATCCCTATCGTCAGCAGGCTATCGAACAGCATGCTGGTGACAGTTTTCTGGATGTTGGCTGCGGCAACGGTCAGTACGTTTTTCGAATGGCTGATGACTTCGAGACGGCCGGGGTGGATATTCAGAGTTATCCCAGCTGGACTTCCGCGGAAGATCGTTTTCGCGTTGGGGATGCGGCCGCGCTGCCTTACGACAGTGCCAGCTTCGATACGGTGGTCAGTTTCGAAACGCTGGAACATGTTCCCGACCCTGATGCTGTACTGCGAGAGTTTCACCGGGTCTGCCGTCGCAACATTATCTTCAGCGTGCCCAACTGTGAGCTGCCGCCGGAACTGGCCGCCAGTCGTTTGACGTATTTCCACTACACCGATCAAAGCCACGTGAATTTCTTTACGCAAAAGACACTGCAGGCCACAGTGGAGGCGAACGGTTTTCGTGTGAAGCAGATCGGGTTGATCAATCCTTGTCCCACGCGTCCTCTGCTGACCGCTCTGTTTGGGCTTCCCGGTCTGGTCACGCGTGTTCTGGATCGCTTTGTGCGACGGGACGTCCTGCAGATGACGATCCTGGTGGTGGCGGAGAAGGTGGAGCAGCCATCGTGAGAGTAAGCTGGCAGCAGCTGGTTGATCGAGCGCGGTCAGTGCTGACGGGACGCCCGGCGTTTGAGTTCGCCGTCGATCGTGCCATCCGCAGTGCGGGGACCACTCCTGAGCCGGTATACGATCTGGTCTATATTCTGCCGCCCAAAAATCTGCACGGCTGGATTCTCGAAGCCATCTGCCGGGAAATTGACGCACACGTACCGGGCAGAACGGCGTTCGCAGATCTGCATGAACGGGTGCCGCCGGCGCGGGCCTACTTTTACTCCCACTACGGCTATTTCCGAACCACTCTGCTGTCGAATCCACACGTGATTCATGGCAACAACGTATTGTTCTACACGCATCCCCGGGAGCTTTGGTACAGCGAGGACGAGTTGAAATACGTGCTCCGTTCGGCGGACAGTGTTCTCAGCATGTGTTCGCTGTTTGTGTCGAAAGTGGAACAACTGGGCGTCCCCCCGGAACGCATCCACACAGGGCTGCTGGGCGCCGATCCGCACATGTTTCAGCCACACCAGCGAGGTGTGGGGCGGGTCGGGTTCTGTTCGGCCTACCAGCCTCGCAAGTCGGGCGACCGTATTCTGGAGATTGTCCGTCAGATGCCACATCGCCGCTTCGTGCTGTGCGGAAAAAAATGGTCCGCCTGGGAGAAGTTTGAAGAGCTCTGTGGGTTACCCAATTTCGAGTATCTGGAGCTGCCTTATCAGCAGTATCCGGATTTCTACGAATCTATTGATGTGTTTGTCAGTGTGTCCCAACTGGAAGGGGGGCCGGTGCCGCTGATCGAGTCTGCGATGTGCAATGTTGTGCCCGTCTGTTCTGACACGGGCCACGCACGCGACATCATAACTCCGGGCGAGAACGGCTTTATCTTTGATGTGGACGCTCCCGTGGGGGAAGTCTGCCGGCTGATTGATCAGGCCTGTGAACTGCGCGCAGATATCCGCAGCACCGTCGAGCATTTGACGTGGGCGCGATTCAGTCGACAGGTTCAATCCGTTGCCGGACTGCTGACGGAGGCGTGTTCGAGTGGCAGTCTTCTGTCGGACGCTGCCTGACAATGACGGCCGTGATGGACATCTTCGACTGGGCGAAGTCGCATTTCGATCCCGAAACCCGTTCGGTCGTCCTGGGCAAGGGACCAAGTTTTGGGCTGAGAGACCAATGCGATCTGACTGGCAGTCTCCTCGTGTCTTTGAATCACACGGTCCGCGAACAGCCAGTTCACCTGGCGCATATGATTGATATCGATGTTGTGGAAGACTGCGAAGACTGCCTTTGGGAGAACTGCGAATGGCTCGTCATTCCGCGGCGACCACACGTCAACTGTCGCCCCACGCCACTGACACTGCAGGACTTCATTCAGACGATTCCAGTGCTCGCTCGATTTGCCGCCGCCGGGCGTCTGTTGACCTATTCCCTTTGGAGTGACCGAGCTGATCCGCGGCCGGTGAAAGTGAGGGGGACTTTCAGCGGCTCAGTGGTTGTGAATCTGCTCGGCCAGATAGGCGCGAAACAGGTGGAGCTTCTGGGCGTCGATGGTGGAACCGATTACAGCCGTACTTTTGATGACCTGAGCGACAGGACTCTGTTCAGGAATCAGCACACAAGTTTTGACATACAGTTTTCCGAGATTCAGAAGTCTGTTGAGGAGTTTGACATGACCGTTCAGCCAATGGTCGAACCCATTCGTATTTTTGTCGGTGCCGACGACAGCCAGATGGTGGCAGCGCACGTGCTGGAGTATTCCATCAGGAAACACACGCAGCACCCGGTGCAGTTTTTCTGCATGAGAAATATGCCGGTGCCCCCGCCGAAGCATCCCAAAAATCGTCCTGGCACGGGCTTCAGTTTCAATCGCTTCCTGATTCCGCAGCTGGCCGGCTATCGCGGTAAAGCACTTTACATTGACGCTGACATGCTGGTATTTGATGACATTGCCAGTCTCTGGAACACCCCGATGGACGGTCGGTCCGTGCTGTGCAGCACGCAGCGTGAGATTCCCAAAGGCTGGGAAGGCGGGGCCAATAATGACCACGGTGCCGGGCGGTACTGGACGCCGGGACGACAGATGAGCGTGATGCTCATGGACGGTGAAAAGCTGGACTGGGACATCACGCAGATCATCGCGGGCCTGGATCGGGATGAGTCCAGCTACAAGC
>JANSXP010000042.1 GCA_024742875.1 Planctomycetaceae bacterium
CTGCACAACATGGCCTATCAGGGGCGGTTCTGGCATCTGGATATGCCGCTTACGGGGATGGACTGGAATTATTTCAATCTGACCCAGATGGAGATGTACGGCGATTTGAATCTGCTGAAAACGGGGATCGCCTTTTCCGATCAGGTGACGACCGTCAGCCCCACCTATGCGTCTGAAATCTGCACGCCCGAAGGTGGTGAGGGACTGGATCAGCTGCTTAGTCATCGTCGCGGAGACTTGACGGGCATCCTCAACGGAATTGATGATCAGATCTGGAATCCGACCACGGATCCCCACATTGCCGCCCCTTACTGCGCCGACAGTGTGCAGCCGGGCAAAGGGCACTGCAAAACGCACCTGCAGCAACTGTTCCATCTGCCGCAGCGGGAGGACGTGCCCGTGTTTGGCATGGTGTCGCGTATGTCCGATCAGAAGGGGTTCGATCTGATTGCCGACTGCGCCGACCGGCTGATGTCGCTCGACGCGCAGTTCGTCTTTTTAGGGACCGGCGATCCCCATTTTGAATATGTGATTTCGAATCTCGCCGACCAGCATCCGGATCGTGTGGGTGCACTGATCGGCTTCAATGATGCCATGGCCCATCAGATTGAGGCGGGCGCCGATCTGTTCCTGATGCCCAGCCGCTTTGAGCCGTGTGGTCTGAATCAGATGTACAGTCTGCAGTACGGCACGCTGCCGGTGGTCCGCAAAGTGGGCGGACTGGCGGACTCGGTGGTCGATGTTACGGCTGAGAATCTGCAGGCGGGGACGGCCACCGGATTCGTGTTTGAGCACTACACCGCGCACGACATGGCGGACACCATTGAACGGGCAATCGGCCTGTTTCATGATCGCAGCGTCTGGGCGAGCGTGCAGAAAACGGGCATGTCATGCGACTGGTCATGGAACACCAGCGCCGCCCACTATCTGAACACCTATCATCGGGCGATGGAACGCAAACATCATCGCTTTGAAGAGGGCCGCGAGTAACCAGCAGACAGGGTGAGTTCAGCGGCTGACTGATTTATCGGGCGGCCGCACTTTGCTGCTGTTGCTGCTGCTGCAATTCTGTGTCAACCTGCGCCATCAGTTCTTCCAGTTTCGTCAGACGCGCCTCTACGTCTGTGGACGGTTCGGCCCTGTGACTTTGTGTCTGCTCGCGTGTCTGCTGAGACTGCGCCAGTCTTTCGACCATCAGGTCGTCCCGGATCAGCATTCGCTGAAAAAAGAAGGTCAGCGCTGTGCACAGATAACGCCGCCCCATTTCCCTCAGACGCAGGTTGGAGGCGCCCCATGTGCGTCCGTACCATCGAATGGGGATCTGGCAGATATTGTAGTCTCGGATCAGAGCGCTGAGGGACAGCTCCAGTGTGACGTTGAAGTGACTTGATCGAAACGGGCCGCATTCCTGCAGGACGGTTGTGCGGTAGGCTTTGAAGGCGTTGCTCAGGTCATTGAACTTTGTGCCAAACAGCAGGCGGATTCCCGTATTGACAATCCGGTTGACAACGAGTTTGAGACGCGGGTAATTCTCAACACGGCTGCCTTTGATAAACCGCGAGCCAAACACGCAGTCGTAGCCTTCACAGATTTTTCGGTAGTAGGCCACGACATCCTGCGGATCATCGGACAGATCGGCCATGCAGATGACCACAACGTCACCACAGACGGCGTCCAGTCCGGAGCGAATCGCCCGACCAAAGCCTCCTGGCCCGCGACGATCCACGAGGCGGACTTCCGGATACTCGCCCTGCTTCGCCAGGATGACATCGCGAGTGCTGTCCCGGCTGTTGTCGTTGACGACGATCACTTCATGGGCAATGCCGTGCTCGTCTTTCACCACGCGACGCAACTCGTCCAGCGTGGGGCCCACGTTCTGCTCTTCGTTGTAGGCGGGAATGACGATCGATAGTTTCATGGGGACGCAGCAGCGTGGAGAATGGCAGAATGGCAGCGTGCACGGGTGGCAGTGACGCCTTCTGTAAAGATAGGCCCCACCGGGGAATGTGCTCGGGCAATTTTGACCAGGCGAATGCTGCCCCCTGGTTTACCGCCGCCTATTCGGAAAAATCGCTGTCATGAGCAGAGATTCGCACGCCGTGATCCCGCTGCAGCAGCGCCACAGGAAATGGGCCGCCGGGATGCTGCAGGCTGATCAGCCGCCAGCCCTGTGGTGGGTGTTGCCGCAGCCACGCCTGTTTGAACAGATGGGAATAGACCCAGACGCGATCAACGGAGGCGTCGACGCAGGTGAGGTTCAGTCCGTCCTGAATCAACCGCGTGCGGGATCGATGCAGACCGCTGACCACCGGCAGACTGCCATCCGTATAACGCTCGTACCACAGCCGATCGAAATGGTTGTCGCCCTGCCACAGGTCCATGGACTGCGCGAGGAACGCGTCCTGCGGCTGCTGCTGCTGCTGGATGTAGCTGACGACTGCGTCGTAATCGCTGGATTCTTCTGTGCTGCCCAGGCAGGCGATCGCGAAGCCAGCCGCGACTGTGGAAAATGCCACGGCCGTGCGTTGCCACTTCAGGCCGATCAGCAGCAGGCTGATGACTGGCAGATGCAGCCACGATCCGCCCAGCATGTAGCGAGGCCACATGGCCGTTTGTGACAGCAAAGCGTGCAGTTGAGCGGCCGTAAATCCGGCTGCCAGAAAAGCGAACACGATCGTGTGCTCGCATCGTCTCAGGGTGTCTGTTGTCTGGTCGCCATAGTGAGTCCGCCCCAGATGCGCGGCAATCCCCGCATAAACCAGGACAAACAGCGGCGCGAACGACTCCACACCGCTGAAGGTGACCCGCGTGAAACAATAAGCCGAACCCGGCACAAAGTAGGCCGCGAAGTCGTCCAGGATCATCAGGGGATAGGGCCGGTCGTGCACAATGTAGAACATCGCCAGGGGCACCACGGGAATCGTCAGGATCACCAGTGCCAGGTTGATATAGACGAACGTTCGCAGCGAGGTTTGCTGCTGCCACAGCAGGTAAACCCAGATCAACTGTGTGGCCAGCAGTACGTTGATGCCGAAAAAGTGAGTCCACGGCAGGACACAGCCGGTCAGCACCAGTGTTGTCTGCCGCCAGCGGTCCTGTGGCTGTGCGACAAACCGCATCCATGCCAGACAGTGCAGGCTGGCAAAGAACACCAGGGGGGGGTAAGGCAGGCACTGAAAGGCCTGGGTCAGCCAGAATTCGTTGAGTGAAATCGCCAGCAGCAGGCTGCCGCGAACCACGGGCGAATCAAACAGTCGCTGCAGAATAAGGAACCAAACCGGAACGCAGGCGATGGCGAACAGCACACTGGGAAGTCGCAGCAGCCAGTCGGCCGACCGAGGATCGGCCAGCAGGCTCACAAGCCAGCGCAGCAGCGGAGGGTGGGACGAGCCGGCGGCCATCAGGCTGTCGGGAAATCCCAGGCTGATGGCATGCACAAACAGCAGTTCATCGCCCAGCAGTCCGTGATAAATGGCGCGACGCAGCAGCACAAACAGCACAACAAGTGCGGTGAATACGGCCGCCGCGCGTTCGACGAGGACGGCCGGCGACGATGAGGACGGCGTTCGCATGAGCTAGGCTCGCTCCGACGAATGCTGGGGGCGGCTGGCCGCTGTGATCACGAATGTCCCCAGCCAGCGTCCCAGCCCGCAGGCCTCCCACAGACGGTCGGCAAAGTTGTAAAGCGACAGCGCGGAATTAATTAACCGCGGAGCGACATGGCGATAGGGGATGCTGGACTGGGCCCGCTGGCGAATGTCCTCCAGGCCGGCGGCCTGAAATCTGTCATACAGATCGCGTGGGAGCAGCGGCCGTTCGTTGGGACTGACGCCGGCGGACAGATAAAAGGGGCTTTCCGGTTTTCGGAACAGGGCCATGGCCGGATGAAGCACGTTGGGGTCAAAGGCAAACACGCGGCCGCCTGGCGTGAGCACACGTCGCGCTTCTTCGAGTGCCGGAAGGTAGTCGTCGATGTGGTGCAGAACGCTGCTGAAGGCCACCACATCAAAGCTGCCGTCCGCAAACGGCAGTTCACAGGCGTTGGCCGTCTGCCAGTTGGAATTTGGAAATCGCTGCCGGGCAAATTCGATGGACGCGGCCGACAGATCGATGCCCGTGTAAGTGTCCACATGATCAATATACAGTTTGCGCGACTCGCCCGTCCCGCAGCCGATATCCAGCAGCCGATCGCCCGACTGTGGGGCAATGAATTCGACAAACCGACGCTCGATGGTCTGCCAGCCGGCATCGCTAAAAGGGTTGAAGGAACCCTGATCACGTACCAGAGAATCGAAGAATTCCTGTTCAGAAGTCGCGAGGAATTCGTCAATGACAGACGACTCTGGCTTGGTCGTGGTAACACTCATGGCTGGGTTTCTGCGAGAAGGACACGGGGGCGATCGTCCGCAGAAACTTTACGACACCCTGGTTTTGCGGCGGTCGGCAGGTCGGGGGACTGCTCACTCGACCGGCAATGCCGTAACGATTGAGCGGGTTGTGGGGATTACGTGCTGTTGGGGTGATTCGGAAACACGTCGCCGAGCATTCGCAGGCGGCGAACGACGGCTGCACTGGCTGTGTTGGCGTTTTGACGGTCACGTTCTCTATCATGCGAACCACTGGCGTGCGTTTTGCCGCCAGGTCGGAATCCAGAACCTCCCAGTGGTCGCTGCTGTCTATGTCTGTCTCCCCTTTCAGTGAGTTTGCCCAGTCTTTGACCGAAGAATCGGCGTTCACCGTGCTGGCGCTGGCCAGGCAACTGCAGGCCGCCGGTAAGGACATTGTCGAACTGGAGATCGGCGACAGTCCGTTTGATACGCCGGCCGCCGCCAAAGCGGCCGGACTGCAGGCGATCGCAGACAACGTGTCGCATTACTGTCCGTCGCTCGGGCTGCCCGAGTTTCGTGCCGCTGCAGCCGCGATGGTGAGGGATGAATTTCAGATACCGGCCACCGCCGAGAACATCGCCACGGGGCCGGGCGCAAAAGTGTTCGAGCAGTTCTTCTGTGAAACCTTTTTGAATCCCGGCGACGGCGTGCTGGTGTTCAGTCCGCACTTCCCCACTTATCCCCCCAACATTGAGCGACGCGGGGCGAGGATGGTCGTCCGACCGCTGTCGCAGGAACACGCCTTTCGGCCGCAGCTGCGCGATATCGAAGACTTCCTGCAGCACGATCCGTCTCCTCGCGCCATCTTCCTGAATTCTCCCCACAATCCCACGGGGGGCGTGACGACGGAAGCAGACTGCCGGGCGATTCGTGACTTAATCATCGATACGGATGTGATGGTGTTTAGCGATGAGCCCTACTGCCACATGGCCTGGCAGTCGCCCCATTTTTCCATCGCTTCGCTGCCCGGCATGCTGGATCGGTGTGTGGCCGCCTACACGTTCAGCAAGTCTTACAGCATGAGTGGCTGGCGACTGGGCTTTGGAGTGTCGTCTCCGCAAATCGTGCGGATGATGGGGTTGATGCTCAATTCGTCTGTGTCCTGTACGCCACCGATGGTGCAGCTGGCCGGGACCGCCGCCCTGCAGCATGACAGCGGCGAACGCGATGAGGCGATGTCGAAGTTCCGTCGGAAAGTCGATTTGCTGACCGAGCGGCTGAATGCGATTGAGGGAGTGCGGGCGCTGGAACCGGCAGGCACGTTTTACGTCTTTCCCGACGTCTCACAACTGTGCACCCGGCTGAACATCACCAGTCATGGCCTGGCGCTGTATCTGCTGCAGGCGGCCGATGACCACTTTGGCGTTGCCTGCCTGGGGGGCGAGTGTTTTGGTGAGGCTGGACAGGGGCACATTCGCTTCAGCTGTGCTGAGCCCGACGAGCGACTGGAGCAGGCGATGGCGTTTTTCGCCACGGCCATCACCCGCACGGATCGACTCAGCGCTTTCCTGAGCGACTTTCCGCAGTACCGGCAGTAAGCCTCTGATCACGATCGGCAGCACCCGCAGAGCCGGCAGAATTGGCGCTGGCGAATTCCTGAGAAACGTCACAGCACACCGGGATTGGGAATCGCCTGCTGATCGCCACAGGTCGTGCTGCATGCCGTGATGCAGACGGAGTCGATAAACGCAGTACCGCGGTGCGAATGAGCGCCGCTGTGTTGCACGTCTGATTTGCTCAATCGATTCCGCTCAACGGATTCTGCAAAGGTCTGCTGATGAAATCTGTCATTCGACTGACGGCCATCGTCACTTTGGTTTCACTGGCCACACTGATCGCCAAAGCCAATTACTAAAGCGGCTCAGTTCCCCTGAGCGCCACCAAATGCGAACGGGAGACGAGCCACACGTTGGTTCGTCTCCCGTACCTGTTTGTCGTTCTGCTGGCCGCTGAACGGCTGCGGCTCAGGCGTCAGCGGGAGCTTCGGGCGTGGCCGCATTCGCTGACTCGGCTGATTCGGCGGCTGGCTTTTTCGGCGCATGTCCGTGTGGAGTGTTGCGGGCCACGACGATCACGCCGACCACCACCAGCGCAATGCCCACATAAAGCATCGGGCTGATGTCGTGATCTTTGAGTTTCCAGACAGAGAACAGGGCGGTTACCGATACCGCTCCGCCGAAAACGATCGGCATCACCAGCAGGGCATTGCCTTTACTGGTCATCATCGCCGATGTCAGAAACAGGGCTCCCAGCGCGCCCAGCAGTCCGGCCAGAAAGCCCCATTTGGCAGGCGTGAAGCCTTCGCCCGAGTAGCTGAACGAGTCGCCTTTGAGTGCCATGCCGCCCAGGCCGCCGGCGATCGCCAGAACCAGATAGGCGACACCAATGAACACGTAAGGTTTGAACGGTGACCAGGCTTTGGACTGGGCATTCCCGATGGTGGGACCGTACATGCCCCAGCAAAGAGCGGTGCACAGGGCAAAAATGACGGGCAGGAACTTCATGTCGACTCCGGTAGAGCGCTAAAGAGTGAGGCAGGCAGAGGAAAACGCGGGATTCGGGCAGCCACAGCCCCTGTCCCCTCGTCGTCTGCCGGCATTCTAGCGTCCTGCTCCCGTTTTTGTATTTACGACCGCGGATGACAGCTCGGACACCGTGGATTGCACAGATCGCCCGTGATTCGCCCCGATTGTCGGTCGGCCCCGATCGTCTGCGGTCGGCCCCGATCAGCGGCGTGGTGTCAATTCTAAGTGGGGGGCACCCTCGGCGGCCGGGGGCCGATGAGCTGCAAACCAGCGAATTCGGTCATCCGAGCTCACGGGCGGATTCTCCACCGTCATTTGGTGGCAGAAATGGCCGATTCGCGAACATCGCCGGGGGTGCTGGCAAATTGGTCTGTAGCGAGCCGCACGATGATGACGATTAACCGAGGGCACCTCGTGCACGATGCGCGCATCTTGCGCCACGAGGTCAGTCGGACTTTAGACAGGGATGTCGGGAACCGTGGCTGACGGTGGAAGCACAACAGGATTTTTCGCACGCCTGCTCGGCAATATTGTGGGCATTGGCGCGACAAAACCACGTCTGGTGCTGTGGTTGATGGTGCTGCTCGGCTGCGCGGGCGTGGGCGTGACGGTGTCCGACCTGAAGCTGAAGACCAGTCGGTCCGATCTGCTGGCGCCCAGCAAAGAATGGTCGGATTACAAACAGACATTTGGCGGTGACAGCGACCTGGTGGTTGTGGTCAGGACGCAGCATGCCAACACGCCCCTGATTCAGTCGGTGCTGGATGATCTGGGTGACCGACTGGAACGTGAACCGGAATACTTTTCGAGTGTTCTGTTCAAAATTGATCAGACCAGTATTCGTCGCAAGGCGCTGCAGTACCTGTCGGAGGGCGAGCTGAAGTCCGCCATTCGTCGTGTGAATACGTTTTCCCCCGTGCTGCAGCGGCAGCAGTGGGATCTTCTGAAGGTCGAGGCACTGGCCGGTCAGCTCAATCGCCAGGTCAGTCGCGCCACGGCCACGCAGACCAGCAGTGATGTCGCGTCATCGTATGCCATTCGTCTGGCCGAGAGTCTGGATGGCTTTCTGGAAGTCGACGGGGAAGATCTGCGTTTGAATCGCCACAGTTTCGAATCACCATGGCCGGACATCGTTTCCACAGAGGTGGAGCATTCCGCGGAAGACCGTGACCTTGCCTACCTGATGAACGACAACCGCAGCGTCGGCATGCTGCATGTGAAGCCCGTCATTGATGAATCGGGCCTTGATCAGCACTCCCGCTCGGTCACCCGACTGCGCGAACATCTGCAGCAGGTGGAAACAGACTACAAAACCGTCGCCCCCGATCTGACGCTGGCGCTGACCGGTATTCCCGTGCTGGAACACGACGAACTGCGACGATCGGGCAAAGACACCATCAATGCGGCGCTGATCGCTTTTCTGGGTGTGGGGCTGTTGCTGTCACTGGGCCTGCGGGGCATGCGACATCCCATGCTGGTGATGGTCATGCTGGTCAATGCGCTGGCCATCACGTTTGGCATCGCGACGCTGGCGGTCGGACACTTGAGCGTACTGAGCATTTGCTTTGCCGCCATTATGATTGGCCTCGGGGTGGATTTTGGTATCCACTTTGTCTCCCGCTATCTGCATCTGCGACAGGAATTGTACGAGCTGCCTGAGGCTCTGGTGCTGGTGGGAGAATCCGCTGGCCCCGGTATCTTCACTTCCGCACTAACGACCGCACTGGCCTTCGGCAGCGCCGCACTGACTGGCTATCCGGGCCTGGCAGAACTGGGACTGATCTCCGCGGTGGGCATTCTGGTGTGTGCCTTCCAGGCGTTCACTTTTCTGCCCGCGCTGATCGCTGTCTCTGATGAGCACGTTGATGTCGTGGAGCTGCCTGTTCCGTATTCGATTGGTTTGTGGCGCAAGCTCATCGGCGGCTTTCCCACCATTGCCATCATTGTGTCGCTGACTGGCATTGTGGCGGTGGCCTACAATGCCGTCACGTATGACGACGGCCGGATTACGGCCAATGTTCGTTATGACGGCAACCTGCTGAAGATGCAGGACGAGACGCTGGCATCGGTTCAGGCGGAAAAGGTGCTGGCCGGCAGTGACGTGTCGCTGCTGTACGCTGTGGCCCTGGCGGGATCGCGAGACGAGACGGACCAGCTGCGACAGAAGCTGTCCGCTCTGCCCACTGTGGCCCGCGTCAATGAACTTTCCAGTCAGGTTCCCGAAGCTCCCAATTCTGCGCAGAAGCAGCTGATTACCGATCTGCGTAATCGACTGGATCAGTTGCCCGCCAGCGTGCCGACGTTTGAGGCGTCCAACCCTCAGGTGGTTGGTGTCGCGCTGGAACGGCTGTACAAAAGTCTGAAAGCCTCCCCCAATCTGAAAGCCCACACAGCCGCCACGATACTGGATGGCTTCCTGAATAACCTTGCTTCGCTGCCCACCCGTCAACAGGCCGACGTGATGGACGCGTATCAGAATCTGATGGTCAGCTCGCTGCTGCGAGAATTCGGCGAAGTGCAGCAGGCCACATCGCTGTCGCCCGTGTCGATTCAGGACCTTCCTGCGTCCTGGCGGGAACGCTACCTGCGAACGGAAGACGACCGTCAGGTGTGGCTGTTGAAGATTTACCCGAAAGAAAACATCTGGGATCAGCAGAACCTGTCAGAATTTGTGCAGGAGCTGAGGACCGTCGCACCGGGCGTCACCGGTGTGCCCGTGCAGCAGTACGAAGCGTCCGCTCGCACCGAAGAGTGCTATTCCATCATCGCTTTGTATTCGCTGGCGGCCATCGCCATGTTCCTGCTGTTTGATTTTCTGCGTCCCGGGCAGAAGCTCATGACCATCGTGCCCCCTCTTCTGGTGGTCGGTTTTGTGGGCTACACGTCCATTCAGCGCAGTGGCAGTTTTGATCCGCATATGCTGGTGGGCATCTATTTATCCATGGTGGCCTTCATCGCCATGGTGTTTGATTTCCGCAATCTGCGGGACACACTGCTGGCGCTTGTGCCGCCGTTTGGCGGAGGACTGATGCTGCTGGGCCTGATGGCCGTTCTGCAGATCGATTTTAATCCGGTGAACATCATTGTGGTGCCCCTGGTTCTGGGGATTGGCGTGGATGACGGCATTCATATGGTGCACGACTATCGCCGGCAGCTGATGGCGGGCAGTCAGGAATACACGCCTTCCGCAGATACGGTCAACGGTGTGCTGTTCACATCGCTCACATCCATCGTGGGCTTTGGCAGTCTGATGATTTCGGCTCATCAGGGGCTCCAGAGCGTTGGCATCGTGGTGGCTCTGGGAATTGCCTGCTGCCTGGCCGTGTCTTTGCTGCTGGTCCCCGCTCTGCTGGTGCTGGTGGCCAAATACCAGCCGGCTTCGCTGGAACCCGTGGTGCTGATCAAACGACGGCCCAAAAAGCCGAAAGCTGACAAGAGCGACAAAGCGGAGCAGTCAGGCTCAGACACCTCCGAAGGTGGTGATGGTCAGCCATCAGAAAAGCGGCTGTCCCGCAAAGAGCGGCGTCGTCCGGCGGCCGCCTGACCGTGGATCACGGCGTGAGGCCACTTTCTGTCAGTCCAGGGCGCCCCTAGAACAGCTGCCACTCCCGGTCGGCCAGCTCTTCCAGTTCCTCGCGTGCGGCAGGAGCCGAGAAGTAAAAGCCCTGCACGTAACGGCAGCCGAGGCTTTCCAGGTGCTTGAGCTGCTCGATGTTTTCCACGCCTTCGGCCACCACGTCCAGCCGCAGGCTTTCGGCAAGTTTCATGATGGTCTCAATGATGGCCTTGTTCTCGCGGCTTAAGAACATGTCACGCACAAAAGAGCGGTCAATCTTGAGTACGTTCAGCGGCAGACGGTGCAGACAGGCCAGTGACGAATACCCCGTGCCGAAGTCGTCCAGTCCAATGGCCACACCGGTATCCTGCAGCGCTTTGAGCAGTTCCACGGCGGTTTCCGGATCCTGCATCACGGTGGTTTCCGTGACTTCCAGTTTGAGGCAGGAAGGCGGCAGCTGCCGCTGCTCAATGCAGTCTTTGACGGTGGAAATGAACTCCGGAGAAATGATCTGACGCGTAGAGATGTTGACACTCATGGCCAGCGGCTGCCGACGGTCGGTGTTCAGCGCCGCAATCGTCTCGCAGGCAGTGTCAATCACGTGGCGGCCGATTTCAATAATCTGACCATTGCCTTCGGCCAGTGGAATAAACTCGACCGGCGAGACGGCTCCAAACCGCGGACTGGTCCAGCGGCACAGCGCCTCAAAGCCGGCCGTTGTGCCCGTGCAGATGTCGACGATGGGCTGGTAGCAGACAGACATCTCACCGTCGGTAACCGCCTTTCTCAGGGCGTTGCTCATCTCCATTCGCACGGTGGTGGCTTCGATCATCTCCCGTTCGAACATCTTGTAAGTCAGGTGCACGTGCGCTTTGGCAAAGTACATGGCCACGTCGGCCTCACGAATCAACTGCTCGGCCGATTCGCATTCCGGCGTGTTGACGGAGATGCCGATGCTGGCCCGTGAGAACAGTTCCCGCTCGGCCACCTGAAACGGGGCGGACATCGAGTCAATGATTCTCTGAGCCACACGGACCGCGTCTTCTTCGGTCGTCAGATTTTCAACCAGCACGGCAAATTCATCGCCACCCAGTCTGGCCACCACGGAATCGCAGTTGCGAACGGCGGTTTCCAGACGCTTGGCCATTTCAATCAGAAATTCATCGCCGGCCGTGTGTCCGTAGGTGTCGTTGATCAGCTTGAAGCCGTCCACGTCCATGTAAAGGATGGCAAATTTCAGATCGCCGTTACGCTGTGCCTGGTCGATACAGCGCTGCACGCGATCAACGAACAGCAGGCGGTTGGGCAGCGAGGTGAGTGCGTCTGCGACTTTGCCTTCTGTGATATCCGTCAGTGAGCCGGCAATGCGAACCGCTTTTCCTTTTTCGTCTCGCACAGCCAGTCCGCGACACAGCATCCAGCGGTAGCCATTGGTCTGATGGGCCATCCGCAGTTCCGTCTCAAAATGCTGCGACTCCCCTCGCAGGTGACACGTGAGATCTTTCTGCACACGCACCTGATCTTCCGGATGAATCAGAGTGAACCAGTCGGACACGGTGTCGATGGCATGGGCTTCGTTCAGTCCCAGCATGCATTTCCAGCGGCTGGAGAAGAACACGGTTCCCAGATAGATATTCCAGTCCCACAGACCGTCGTTGGAGCCCTGAGCGGCGAGGGCGTAGCGTTCTTCACTTTCCCTCAGATCGTCCTGCGCTTTTTTCAGCCGCAGCTGTGACCGAATCCGGGCGATCACCACATCCGGATCCACGGGTTTGGTGATGTAGTCGTTGGCACCGTTGCGGAAGGCGTCCAGCAGCTGCTGACGATCGTCACTGGAGGTGACGATAATGATGGGCAGCTCCATCTGCGTGTGCGCCTGACGCAGCAAACGGGAAATCTGAATGCCGTTCAGTCCCGGCATGGACAGGTCCATCAGCACCAGATCAAACGGCTCACTGAGCAGCATCTGCAGTGCGGCCTGGCCATTCTCTGCCTCAAAGACTTCAAAGCCCCGCTGAGTCAGCATCTGGCCGAGCACCATGCGATTGATGATCTCATCATCCACCACCAAAATCCGCGCGGCGCGGTCACTTTCGTGCGGCGTGGCCGGCAGCGAAGCACTGGATGTGGGGGTCTGGCTGATCATAGTGGGCGAGGTGGCTGCAGTCTCGAAAGGTCAGGTCGGTTCGTGATTGGTCGTCGTTATTCGTTACTGGTTATTCGCAGAGCAGTTCGTTGAGCAGATCGAGCGTCTCGTCGACGCGAACCCGAAGCGTCTCGTAGCCGTCCTGAATGTCGGTCGCTCGGGATTCCCGCACGGCAGATTCCAGGGCGCCGGCCGCCGTGGCCACCGCCAGCAGGGCGCAGTCTCCCGCGGCTCCTTTCAGTCGATGCGTGACGCCGCGGAGGGTTTCCAGATCACCGTTTTGATGAGCCGTCCTGATCTGCGCCACGGTGTCTGACATCGTGCCGCGCATCAGCGTCAGCACCTGTTTCTGGAATGCCCGATCGGAGCCGCACCGCAGGGCGAATCCGGTCTCGTCAAACAGTTCCGTCTGCAGAGCGGCAACAGGTTTCGGGACCGCCGCGGTCGTGCCTGCTGCGCTGTTGGAAGTGTGTGAAGCGTCTGCCGCTTCCGCCTCTGCAGCGGTGAATGTCTCTTCGGGAGTTTCGAGGGCTGGTTCCGTGGTCTGCTCCATGAGGGGCGAACTGGCGGACGGCACGAGGCTTTGTTCCGGCTGAGCAAACGCGAGTTCCCGGACGTCGCCGGCCGTGTGAACCGGGATGTCGGTCGACGGCTCTGCTGCGAAAGCCGTGGTGGCCGCCGGTGTCGTTGTCGCCGCCACGGAGGCGGTCATTGCGGGTGTTGGGTCAGCCAGAACATTGGGCATGGCGGCTGGAATGTGTTCGGAGTCGAGCATGTGTTCCAGGGCTTCCTTCAGCCGCGACAATGTGACCGGTTTGGTCAGAAAACAGTCCACACCGGCTGCGAGAAAGTCGTCTCTGGAAGTGGAGTTGGCATTGGCCGTCAGGGCGACGATGGGCACATTGCTGTTTTGTGACAGTCGATTCTCCGATTGCATACGACGAATGGTGGACGTGGCCTTCAGCCCGTCGAGCACGGGCATGTGTCCGTCCATGAAGACGATGCGATACGCCGCCTTCTGCAGCTTGTCGATTGCTTCCTGACCGTTCTCCGCCACATGAGACGTGTGTCCCAGCGACGACAGCATCTGCCGGACGACCACCTGGTTGACCTGATTGTCCTCAACAACGAGCACATCGGCGCTGCTGTTGTCGCTGCCCTGCGGCGCGGCCAGCTTTGTGACGGCGGGAGCCGGGGCGGGCGGCGGCGATTGCCGGGTTGTGGCCGGCGTCCTGGTGGCCGTTGCCTCGGGCTGGCCGGCGGCAACCTGCTCGTCGAAGTCCGGGACGATCGGTGTGGAGAAATCCGAATGCGGGGTCACCGGCGCGATGCCGGCCGTTTGTTCGGCCATACGAGTTTCACGCTGTTCCCGCGTTTCCATGCGTTTTTCAATGGTTGTGATGATCGAATCAAACAGCCGGCTTTGTCGCACGGGCTTGGTCATCGCAATGTCGATGCCGCACGCGATGCGGTCGTCCGTGCTGAGAATTTCGTGGTTGCTGGACAGCAGAATGATGGGCAGATCGCTGAACAGACCCGAACTGCGGACCAGTCGCGCCACATCTTTGCCGTCCATCACCGGCATGCACATGTCCAGCAGCATCAAATCGAACGGCTTGCCGTTGCGATTGGCCAGCATCAGACGATCGGCCGCCATTTCTGAACATTGACAGGTTTCGGCCGTGAAGCCCCACAGTGCCAGCTGGTTGCGGAGGATTTCGCAGTTGGTTTCGTTGTCGTCAACCACGAGCACGCGGGTGTCGGGCAGTCGTGCCAGCAGTTCCTGCATGCGTTCATTGGACATGCGGGCATTGGCGACCACTGGCATCGGCAGGTCGAAAAAGAAGGTGGAACCCTGCCCGGCTGTACTGGTGACATCCAGCTGGCCGCCCATTAACTGCACCAGTTGATAACTGATCGACAGTCCCAGGCCCGTGCCGCCGAATTCCCGGGTCGTGGAGGCGTCGGCCTGTGTGAAAGCCTCAAAGATGCTGGCACACTGCTCCTCCGACATCCCGATGCCTGTGTCCTCCACAGCAAAGCGAATTCGTTCGGTGTCTGTGGTGACGCGCAGGTTGATTTCTCCCTTGCGGGTGAATTTGATGGCGTTGCCCATCAGGTTGGTGAGCACCTGCCGCAGTCGTTCCGGGTCGCCGATCACCCCTGATGGCACGTCAGATGACATCGCGCAGTTCAGTTCGAGTCCCTCCAGGTGAGCGCGAACAGCAAACTGCTCCGACGTGGATTCCACCAGGTCCCGCAGGTCGAACTGCACTTCCTCCAGGTCCATGCGTCCGGCTTCAATCTTGGAGAAGTCCAGAATATCGTTGATGACGCTCAGCAGACTGTCGGCGCTGCTGCGGGCGATGTTCACATAGTGTGTGTCCTGTTCGGACATGTCCGAACCGTTCAGCAAATCCAGCATGCCGATCACGCCGTTCAGCGGTGTGCGAATTTCGTGGCTCATGTTGGCCAGAAACTCTCCCTTGGCCTGGCTGCGAGCTTCAGCAATTTCCACCTCGGCAATCATCTGCTGCCGTCGCGTGGTGATGTCGTGCACCGTCCCCAGCCAGCTGATCAGCTGACCGTCGTCGTTGTGAATGGGCACCAGACTTTCCAGCAGCCAGACTTCGCTGCCGTCGCGGCGCTCAAAGCAGGTCTCCAGATCTTTGACGGACACGGCCGCCTGAATGCTGTCGCGATAAACGGATTCGTTATCAGATCCCACCAGCCATGGGGCCACTTCCACGGGCTTGCCGTCGATCAGTTCGGCGGCAGACTTATAGCCCAGCGTATCCAGCAGCGTGTGGTTGACGGACGTAAAAGCTCCCGCGCTGTCCAGCTGGTAGATGCCCACGCCGGCGTGTTCGAGTACCGACTGCAGTCGCAGGCGCTCAGACTTCAGCCAGTCATTGGATTTCTCCCGCTCGGACATTTCCTCCTGCACTTTGGCGATCACGCGGTTGTACTGCGCGGCAATCTGGCCCGCCTCAGTATGTGGCTCGACCCTTACAGGTTTTGAGAAGTTGGCTTCGTGCTGATGTGTGGACATCTCTGTCACCAGGTCCAGCACTTCGTTGGTCGCTCCGTGCTCCACCATATTCAGGCCGCGGATTTCTTCTTCTTCTGTGACACGCAGCGCGGTAATCCGCTTCAGCAGCGACAGGCCGGCATACATGGACGCAAAGGTGACGGCAGCAACGACCGTCGTGCCGAGCGCCTGAATGCCCACACCCGTCAATCGTTCACCCATGGAAATACTGTCGATCGGCATCAGCAGAAAAGTGGCAATGGTGCCCCAGAAGCCCGCCACACCGTGCACGGGAAAGGCGGACACCACATCGTCGATTTGTTTTTTCCGCAGCCACGCATCCGACCACAGGGCCAGCGCTGAGCCAATCGCGCCTGCCAGAGCGGAGCCGAAGGGTGTGAGCTGATCACAGCCAGCCGTTACGGATACCAGTCCCGCAAGGACGCCGGAAATCAACGGGATCACTTCGACTCGCCGTCGCAGACCAATGCAGATCATGGCGGCCGTCAGTCCACCGGCGGCCGCACCGGCCTGCGTATTGAGCAGGACCATGGGCAGGTTTTCTGTCAGCGACAGACAACTGCCGCCATTGAATCCCCACCAGCCGAACCACAGCAAAAAGCAGCCCAGCACGGCCAGTGTGAGACTGTGTCCGCCCGTGGTCTGCTGCGACGGAATCTGCCGCCGCGGACCAATCACCATGGCAGCCGCCAAAGCGCAGAATCCACCCACGACGTGCACGGCCGTTGAGCCGGCGAAATCCAGAAAGCCAATTCGAGCCAGCCAGCCCTGTCCGGAGCCCGGCAGGATGCCGCCCCAGATCCAGTGACCAACCACAGGATAAACCAGTCCGCTCAGCAGCAGGACGATAAACAGAAATGTGGTCAGTCGGGTCCGCTCTGCAATAGCGCCGCTGACAATCGTGGTGGCCGTGCTGCAGAACACCACCTGAAACAGAAAGAAGGTGATCAGTCGCCCGTCGGACACCATATCCAGTGAGCCGGGAGAGCCGACCAGGCCCATCACGTCGGCACCAAACATCAGGGGAAAGCCGATCGCTGCGTACACCAGCATGGAGGTGAAGCAGTCCATCAGATTTTTGACCGCCACGTTGATGCTGTTTTTGGTCCGCACCAGACCGCTTTCCAGTAGGCAGAATCCCGCCTGCATCAGGAAGACAAGGGTGGTGGCAAACAGAACCCAGATGGGATCGAGATTGGTCGGTGCGGTGATGGGGGTATCCACGTACGCCTCTCCAGCAGGTGATAAAAGTCAACGTGGAGTATGTGTCGTGGCTTGGGTGGCTGCGGATCAGCTACCCAGTTTTATGAACTCAACTCGTCAGTTCATTCGTTGCCGCCTGGCTATGTGCGCGGATCCGCACAACGTGGCTTTTGAGATTCTCGCGCTGATTATCCCAGGCCGATCGACGCCGGAAAAATTGCCCGAAATCACGAAGCGGTGGCAGATTCGTGAGCAAGTCATGCCGCGACAGATCGGCCACGCACGATCTGCATCAGGTGAACGTCCGATCGTTCCAGCGATAAAGAGCACGCACTTTCCCGCCGTGATGGACGTGATATCCCCATCCTGCCACTGCCGGCAACGGGTCCGACAGACGGGGGCCGTTTGGTCGACGCAGTGTCACACAGACATGTCAGACTGCACGCGCTCACGTCCGCCCGGGCTGCGCGGCGGATCAGCCGTGGCAGGGGGCGTTGGGGGGGCTTTTGCCTCCGCCGCTTCATTCCAGAGATGCTCCAGGGCGATGCGGGAACACCGCTCCTGAAACTGCGCCGCTGTATCCCCGGCACCGTCGGTCACGACCTGCCGCTGCGCCGCTTCGTGCCCCACCAGAATGCGGCTGGCGATCGTCTGTCGGGCGGCTTCGTCCAGCGGCCCCAGATACAACGTGCGGTCGATACGACCTGGGCGCGAACTGTTGCCCTGCTCGTCCGGAACGCCGAGCGCCGGATCAATGTGCTCCAGTTTGTTGGTGGTAATCACAACAAACAGCCCGTCACAGCGTTCGATGCCATCCAGACAGTTCAGCAGACAATCGAAGGTCAGATGCTGCTCTCGCCCCGTCACGTTTTCGCGGCCGTGAAAGACGGCGTCGATGTCTTCAATGACGGCCAGACACGGCACTTGCGAGAGCATGTGAGACCAGGCCTGCTGCAGTTCTTCGTTCTTTAAGCTGGCCAGGTCATACACGTACACGGGCAGATCCAGATCTTCAGAAATCGCACGGATGAGGGCCGTCTTGCCAGTTCCCGGTGGTCCGTGCAGCAGCCAGCCGCGTCGCCAGGGAATTGTGCGTTCTCTGTACCACTGTTCGTTGGCTTGCCAGAAATGGGCCTCCCGGACCAGTGCCCGGGACGCATCGGTCAGCGCCAGTCGGTCAATGGCGCGTTTGGCCCCCAGATCCGGGTGTCCCAGCTGGTTCAGATTCCAGCCAATCGGCCGATGCTGCAGACAGGCACGCGTGTCGTAGGCCGACGCCGGACCAGAGTGACGCTGCCTGCCACTGGCACCATACTTGCCATCGCCGGCCGTCCCGTAAATGTGTCGCACGTAATGACGCCGCTGGCCCGGCACATCGCTGTCATTGAACGAGGCGATACGAAAGTTGAAATGTTCAGCCGCTTCGTGAATCAGCTCATCGGCTGAGAATGTGCCTCTCACATAAAGAAGTTTCAGACCGTTGCTTTTCCAGTCGCGGGCGGTGACGCCTTCTTCCACTTCCGTTGAGCCGCCATCAGACCGGACCACCCAGATCGCCTTCATGCCCCGCCAGTAAAAGCGCCCCGCAGAGCCAATGGTCTCCATGGCGATCAGCTGTGTGCGGCACCGCTTGCGGACATGCAGCAGCCAGCCCACATACTCCCGCGGGCCCATGCGGGACGGTGTGAATTTTTCGCGCAGCAGCAGCTGAATGGCCTCTGCCTGATAGCCGGACACGGTGACTGACACGATCAGCCGGCTGGCCACCTGCGCCCACGCGCTTTTCAGGTGTCCCCAGCAGGAGGCAATCAGCGTGAGAGCGGCGGCACCGCCCGCGTAAGCCCATGGAAATTCCGTCATGTATTTCTCCGAATCTGTGATCCGAACTGTGGCGCGATCCGTTGTATTGAGTATGAGCCAAACGACACGGCACTTCCCCAGTGAAGGACCCATCTGCAGTCGATTGTCACTCCCGGGATGCCATCTCGGGACTGCACTCGCAACGCGATCTCGTTCTTCATGGAGGTGCCGTTGTCACCGGCCATCGTTCTGACTGACACGCCCGCTCGCTTCAGAACGGTTTGCAGGAGCAGGAAACCGGTCGCTGACCCCCTGGCAGCCGACCGTTGCACGACTGTCGAACGACTGTCGCGGTGATGTCCCGGCAGTGCCGTGGACGCCGCTGATTCCGTACGGCACCTCCGCTTTATGAAGGCACTTCAATGATTGCGTAGTCATCTCTGTGGACAACCTGTTTTCTGCGAAGCGAAGCTTTTCGCTGCCGCTGCATGACACCTGAAGGCCACGACAGGTTCATGATTTTGTGTCGGATGTGGCAGACTGCCGTGACGATTGGCGGTCGACTTTGTCTGGAAAGGCAAAACAATGAACACCAGCAAAAACAACATTCACACCAACGAACTGCGACAAAACCAGGGACTGCTGGAGTCCGTCCTCGTGATTCTGGTTTCGGTTTTGTTTCCCCCCATCCTTCTGGCCGGCTTCTTTATCGTGAATCCGCGTGAAGAAGTGGTGGTGCTCCGATTCGGTAAGTTTGTGACCACTTTGAAGCGGCAGGGCATCTGCTGGATTCATCCTGTGGGACGCACACTGCATCGAATCCCCACAAAGGACATGACGCTCGATATTCACCCCACAACAGTTCTGGAAAAGAACGGTAACCCGATCAACATCAGCGCTGTGGTCGTCTATCGCGTGGAAGAGTCCTACAAGGCGGCTCTGGAAGTCGAAAGCTATCGCAAGTTCATCGAAGATCAGGCCGGTGCCGTGGTCAAACGCTGCAGCTCACAGTTCCCCTATGAGTCTGCCGATCACAGCGAGCCGTGTCTGAAAGTCGAAAGTGATGAAGTGACAGAGTCCTTCATTGCCGAACTTCAGGAAGCCGTGGAAGCGGCCGGCATTCGAGTTTTGAGTGTCCGCCTGAATGACCTGACTTACGCACCGGAAATCGCCCAGGCGATGCTGATGCGACAGCAGGCTCTGGCACTGATCGATGCTCGCAAGACCATCGTGGATGGTGCTGTGGAAATTGTTCGTGATGCTGTCGACAAACTGGCAGCCAACGAACTGCAGATCAGCGACACAGAACGGGAAACTCTGATTTCCAATCTGCTGGTCGTCATCTGCAGCGGTGAACGGACGCAGCCTGTGATGCAGATTCAGTCGAATCGCTCTTAGGTGTCCGTACACGGTCAAGACTGAGGCCGACGAGATGTCGTGACGATGAGAATCGTGCCGACGAGTATCGTCGGCCTCTTTTTGTGCGCCGCAAAGCCTCTGACGGCGGCGTCGGGAGCATCGCGCAAAAAAAAGCTGCCCCCGTTGCCGGAAGCAGCCTTCGTTTTTTTCTGCTTGTGCGGTGGTACGAACTAGCCGTCCATGCCCACCTGCCAGCGAGTGAAGCCAACCGCCTCATAACCGGCTTCCGAGAGAGCCTTTTCGACGCTCTTGGAATCGTCTTTGGCGAATGCCTGACACTGCAGTACGCCCTTTTCCACATAGAAGTTGTTCATGCGGCCATCGACAATCTTGTCGATGATGTTGTCGGGCTTGCCAGTGGCACGCGCTTCTTCGGTCAGACGATCACGCTCGGCCTGAACGTCAGCGGCTTCCAGGTCAGACACCAGGCAGCACGCTGGCTTCAGAGCGGCAATGTGCATCGCCACGTCACGCAGGATGCTGGCGTCTTTGCCTTCTCCTTTGGCCTGGAACACAACGCCCGTTTTGTAGTCGTGGTGAATGTAGCCACCAGCGGGACCGGCAATGCGGGCCACGCGTGTGACAACAGTCTTCTCACGAATCTTGTTGACGAAGTCTTCGTACATGCCCTGGAAGGTCTGTGATCCGCCTTCCGGAGTCTGGCTCATCAGTTCTTCCACAGAGGCCGCTCCGGGGCCGTTCAGCAGCGTGTCGGCCATGGGCTGTCCCAGAGCTTCCAGCGCTTCACCGGTGGCAACCGGGGCAGACTCCACCTGAATTTCCACCAGCGCCGCTTCGGACTGATCGTCTTTGATGGCGATGAAGATGCGGCCTTCTTCTGTCGCGTTGTCGGCACGCTTGTCCTGAATCTTCTTGAACTGTTCTTTCAGGATTTCGATCGCCTTGTCGGCGTCGCCTTCAGCTGCAACCAGAGCGCGTTTGCACTCCATCATGGGAAGGTCGGTCCGATCGCGCAGAGCCTTAACGGCGGCAGCAGTTACGTCAGCCATTGTAGGATTCTCCTGTGGTTGGTGGCTTCTGAAGCCAGCAAGTGAGCCCCCAACGGGCTCGGGGCAGAGTGTTCGAAGTACGGTTATCGCGGTACGACGCGGCACAGCGCGGCCGTGCGCAGAGCTGCGAAGCCCGAAGAACGTGAAATGAATAGACACCGACTGTGACAGGAAGTTCCCGGTCGGTGCACGAAGAGAGAAAACTGAGAACCCGTTTCCGCGGGCTCTCAGCCGTTCAGATCTGCCTAGCCGATGGATGGAACGGCTTTGGGCTCTTCGCCGCTCATGTCCGTTTTCTTGGCTGGCTCGTTGGGTCGCAGAGCTTTGCCCTGCTTGATGGCGTCGACCAGGTGCTGCGTCACCAGGCGGATTGATCGCAGGCTGTCGTCGTTGCCGGGAATCGGCAGGTCGACCATGTCCGGATCGGAGTCGGTGTCGATCAGCGCGACCACTTTGATACCCAGCAGGTGAGCTTCGTGAACGGCGTTGCGTTCTTTGCTGGGGTCAATCACAACCAGACATTCCGGCAGGCGGTTCATGTCCCGGATACCGTTCAGGTTGCGGTAGATCTTGCGGTACTCACGCATCAGCGTGGACTGCATCTTCTTGCTGTATGTGGCCAGCTCACCAGATTCCTGCATGGCTTCCAGTTCTTCCAGTCGCTTCAGACGACTGCGAACCGTGCGGAAGTTAGTCAGCGTGCCACCCAGCCAGCGCTCAGAGCAGAACGGCATGCCGCATTCGGACGCCAGTTCTTCCAGAGAAGCGGCCGCCTGTCGCTTGGTACCGACAAACAGGATCAGGCTGCCATGGGCCGCCACACGCATCAGGTATTTCTTGGCACGGATCAGACCACGAATCGTCTCTTTGATATCGATGATGTGGATCTGATTCTTACGACCGTAAATGTACGGACGCATTTTGGGATTCCAGCGACTGGAACGGTGACCGTAATGGACACCAGCGTCCAGAATCTCTTTCACGACAATCTCAGCCATGGGCCGATCTCCTGTCTTGTTGAACAACCCTGATCAGGTTGCCTTCCGTCCGCGGCACGCTGTTTGGCAACGCACATCGGCAGAAGCAGAACAATTGTGTGAGTGTTGAAGGGGGGAAAATTCTCCAACAATCGCACTCCGCCAGTTCATCAGGGCGCGGATAAAACCCTCGCATCCTCCACAGGATGCTGTCAATTGAGCGGGGCAGGGTAGCGTTGGCAGAGGGGGGCGTCAAACCGCGTTTCACGTTATCTGAGAAGGATTTGCGTGAAATCTGCCCCACCTGCCCGCGGCTGCCGCAGCGTCTGACCCACATCGGAATTCTGTGATCACAAATTGACGCCAATCGCCGGCTGCCGGGCGTAATTCCCGGGAATCGTGCGGAAATCCGCCGGGGGCCGCCAAATGAACGATCTGTCTGGACGTGGAGCCCCTTTTTCACTCAGATCCGGCAAATCGTGCAAAACGTCCGCTTCCGCTGTAAGAACGATGGCCAGATGATCGTCGGGCGGGTGCAGGAACGGAATCCGGAGGCCTGAGTTGGCCTCCGACTTCACCACCACGGACGATCCTCTCGCCAGTTGCCGGCCATGACCGACGTCAATTCTCCGACTACAGAACCCTGCCGGAACGATGGCTCCGGTGTGCCCGGCGTGCTGCAAACCGCGTTTTCGGGCCCTGTGGTCCGACGCGCCCTGATGTTCGGTGTGGTGGTGGGATCGGTTCTGGTGTCGATCAACCATTGTGGCTGCTGCCTCAACGGACATGTTCGTTCTCGCTGTATCGTGCAGGTGGTCCTGACGATGTGTGTGCCGTACACTGTGTCCACGTTTTCCAGTGTGCTGGCGATTCGCGATCAGGCCCGCCAGCGGCTGTAGCCGGCAGGCCGGGTTTGCCGAACCGCCCTGCCGATGTCGCACCCCGCTCATGCAGGCGCTCGGGCACAGGGAATCCGCAGGGATGACCGAACCGACACATTCCTGAACGATCCCCCAAAACGCTGGAAATATTCCGCGGACGGCCTTAACTCCGTACCCCAATGTCACCATCATCGCTGCAGGGAATCGCCGATTTGGGGACCATCACCGGCGGTTTCGCTCTCTGTTCAGCCTCTGTTGGGGTGTCCAGTGTGACACCAGAGTTCATGACTGCAGTGACCGCGGACTACACAGACATCAAAACGCAGCCGGAACTCGACCAGTGGTCGACGTTTCTGCGTGTGTGTTCGCTGGAAAATTCGAGGCTGAGTGAGATTCGCCGCAATGCTCGGCGTCGTTTGGTGCAGGCGGCGGAGCAGTACGTGCTGCGACTGCAGGGAATCGCGGAAGAAGCCGACCTGCCGCCGCTCAGGACTCCCGTGTTCACCGGCACCCCGGAGGATACGCCCATTGTGATGACCGGACATCAGCCGGTCGTGTTTCATTCAGGGTTAACGTTTAAGTACGAAACCACGCAGCGTTTTGTTGCCGACAGCGAGGCCCTGGGGCTCGCCGTGATCATTGATACCGATCAGGGGGACGCCGGGCAGTTCAGTTTTCCGCACCAGCAGTCTGTCCCCGACGCTGGCCCTGCGGACGGCCCAACAGATGCTCAAACCGTCGGTCGACCGGAACTGGCGATCGAAACACTTGCCGAACCGCATCGCCTGTATGGTCACGCGCGAATGAAATCGCCCGCTGAGCTGAAAGCAGTCGGTCGCAGCATCAGTGAAGAGCTGACGCGGTCCGGGCAGACGTCAGCCGCCGAACGCACGCAGCAGACGCTGACGCAGTTTGCTCAGCTGTCGGCCGCCAAAGCCACCATGACGCAGGCCAATACCATTATGCGACGACAGCATGGGATTGGTGATCAGCTGCTGGAACTGCCGCTGTCGGCCATCGCCGCGTTCCCCGAATGTCTCATGCTGACCGCCGACATTCTCAAGCAGCCGCTGCGATTTGCTTCCGGCTACAATGCGGCCCTGCAGGCGTTTCGGGATGAATACAACATCCGAAACATCGCCAATCCGTTCCCGGATTTGAAGGTGGAGGAGCACAGCTGCGAACTGCCCTTCTGGATTGTCGACCACGATCGCGGCAAGCGCTACGTGCTGGAAGTGCAGCTTGACGGCAACATGACAAAGCTGATGGCCAGCGGCAAAACGGTGGACAGCTTTGCCGGTAATATCACGTCAGAAACGCTGGAACCCATGCTGCTGCAGAACCTGCAGATCATTCCCCGCGGTGCACTCATTACCGCCTTTCTGCGGCTGCTGTTCAGCGACCTGTTTGTCCATGGCACCGGTGGCGCCCGGTATGATCGCTTCACCGACGAGTTGATGCGTTCCTGGTGGAACGCTGAGCCGCCTCCGTTCACCGTGGCGACCGCTTCCCGCCATCTGTTTTCTGCACAGCGAACGGAGATCGATCGCCTGCAGCAGGTGAAGACCGATCTGAGGGAACTGCAGTACAATCCGCAGCGGTACTTCGGTCAGGCCGTCTTCAGTTCGGAACTGGAGACGCAGCTGGTGGCACTGATGAAAGAAAAGCAGGCGGCGGTGGACGCCATGAAGTCGTTTCACGCCGATGGGCAGTCGGCCAAGGAGGCGGGCAGCGCCATCCAGCATCTGACCAACGCCATCAAACAGGCCGTCGTGGCCGAATTTGAGCCACAACTGCAGGACCTGCACAGCATCACAGGGGAACAGATGGATGCGATCAACTGTCGCACCTACCCCTGGTTTTTCTTTTCGCGATAATCGATGAACGCCAAATCGAAGCCCTCGTCAAAAATCGGCCCGTATCCGCCCGTGCCGCACGGCAGTCTGCCCGAGCCTCCTCGCGGTCCCTGGGAAATCTGCATCACGGGTGATCTGTCGGAACGCCAGTCCGATCTGATTGGTCGTCTGACCGAAGTGCCGGTCCGCAGTCGGGGGCTGATCTATTTTGACTCCTGCGGCGGCAGCGTGTACGCCGGCCTGGCACTGGCGACCCTCATTCGCACCCGCGAGCTGAAAGCCACAGCCGTGGTGCTGAGCGAATGTTCGTCAGCCGCCCTGATGCCCTTTGCCGCCTGCCCGCAGCGACTGGTGACGCCACTGAGCACGCTGCTGTTTCACCCCATGCGATGGCAGTCTGAAGAAGACGTGCGTCTGGAAGAGGCCACCGAATGGGCGCGGCACTTTCGTCAGCTGGAGACCGACCTGGATGATCTGCTGGTGCGGCTGTTCCCGGTCGACGCCGACCAATTGGCGAAGTGGACACGGCCCGGCCGATTTCTCAGCGGCACAGAGCTGGTCGAAGCCGGACTGGCAAAGATGTACGACCCGTTTTCCGGCGATGACCCCTGGAAAACGCTGCAGCAGCTGCAGGCCTAGCCATTCGATATCCGACGATGGTTTGGCTGGTCATGATCACGCTCGCCAGGCCGTCACGATGCGGTCCGCCTGCTCGTTCCCACGATTATCCTGCCCAGTCTTCCCGGCCGCGAAAATCGGTCGCCCGGCAGAACCAAATGTCCGGGAAACGTGTCTGGTGCCGCAACGCGCCTCTCGCCGCCGTCGTGCCGGACTGCTACCATTGCACGCTTCTGCCGCTAACCGGAGTCTTCTTATGAGCACTGCATCTGCCCTGGACAGCCAATCCACCATTGGCCTTTTTGATGAGTACGTGATCCCCAACTACACGCGGTATCCCGTTTCTCTGGTCCGCGGCGAAGGCTCACGTGTCTGGGACGCAGAAGGCAACACCTACCTGGACCTGTTTCCGGGCTGGGGCTGCAACATCCTGGGCTACTCGGCGCCCGCCGTTGTCCAGGCCATTCAGGAGCAGGCGTCTCGCTTAATCCACGTGCCCAACACCTGGTACATCGAGCAACAGGGACGATTCGCGGAGTTTCTGTGCAGCCGCAGTTTCGGCAAGGCGTTCTTCTGTAACAGCGGCGCCGAAGCCAACGAGGCGGCCATCAAACTGGCCCGGCTGCACGGCTCCGCGGCGGGCCGTTTTCGCACCATCACCTTTGAGAAAGGGTTTCACGGTCGCACGTTTGGTGCTTTGACAGCCACCGCACAGCCCAAATACCACGAGGGCCTGGGGCCTCTGATGGCCGGTTTCCGATATGCCGCCATGAATGACCTGGAAGGTGTCGAAAAACTGATCGACAACGAAACCTGCGCCATCATGATTGAGCCCATTCAGGGCGAAGGCGGCGTTCGCATTCCGGAACCAGGCTTTCTGGAAGGGCTGCGAAAACTGTGTGATGACAACGACCTGCTGCTGATTTTCGATGAAGTGCAAACCGGCATGGCCCGCACGGGAGAATGGTTCGCCTATCAGCACACCGAAGTGATTCCCGACGTGATCACCATGGCCAAAGGGCTGGCCGGCGGCGTGGCGTGTGGCGCAATGATCACGCAGGACGAATTTGCCGGTGACCTGCGTCCCGGAATGCATGCCAGCACCTTTGGTGGCAATTCGCTGGCGATGGCCGCCGGCATCGCCACGGGCGAAACCATCGAACGCGAAAACCTGCTGCAGAACGTCAGCGACAACGCGGCTTACGCTTTCGAACGCCTCGATCAGCTGCGTGCCGAACTGCCCATCATTAATGAGCTGCGCATCTGTGGCATGATGATTGGCATCGATCTGACGATCCCCAGCGGCCCGGCGGTCGGCAAAGCCATGAATCGCGGCCTGCTGCTGAACTCCACGCAGGACACGGTTGTGCGCCTCCTGCCCGCGCTCAACATCACCCGCGGCGAGCTCGAAGAAGGGCTGGATATCGTCACCGCCATCCTCGAAGAAATGGCCAGCGAAGCCTAAAGCCGCGAGGTTTCCGGCGAAGCATGGTCTGTGCCGCGCTGCCGCAAGTGCCGCGCTGCCGCATGTGTCCGCTCCAGCGTTGAGGCCGGCCCAACTTACGGATGGTGTCGGCTATCTGCCTGCGCCTGGTCGAAACAACCCGCTCAACGCGATCTGTCGGATCATCGAACGCAGGCGGAAGTTGTCACCGCGGAGCTGTTCCACGATGGCGTCCACGTCATCGCCGTCGGAAAATTCGATCGTGCGTCCCAGGGCATAACACAGCAGCGACTCGACCATTTCGTGCGCCAGTGCCTCCTTTTCGGCCAGCAGCACGCGTTTGAGTTCGGCTGCGGTGGCAAACGAAGCGCCGGACGGCAGCGTGCCGGCTGGATCGATGGGAACGTCTTTTCGCCCCACTTTTTCGGTGTCCCGCCAGCGGCCAATGGTGTCAAAGTTTTCCAGCCCAAAGCCAATGACATCCATCCTGCGATGGCACGAGGCGCAAACTGCGCGCCGCTGATGCAACTGCACCATCTCGCGATTGGTCTTTGGTTCTGTCGTTGCCGCGCTGAGTTCCGGCACGTTGGGCGGCGGTGGTGCAGGCGCGTCGTGGAGCAATTTCTCCATGACCAGAGCGCCGCGGATAACGGGTGAGGAGCGTTCGCCGTTGGAGCCCATGGTGAGGAAGGCGGCCTGCGTCATCAGCCCTCCGCGGGCAGAATCTTCCGGCAGTGCGACCTGCTGAAAGTCGTTGGTTTTGTTGTTGGGCAGTTCGATGCCATAGTGCACAGCCAGTGCTGAGTTGATGACCAGAAAATCGGAGTCGATCAGGTTTTCGATGGGCAGGTTCTCGCGGATGAGCGTGGAGAAAAACTGAGTCACTTCCCGTTTGGCGTCCTGCTGCACGCCTTCGTTGAAGTAGTAGTGCTCGCGGTTGTCGACCGTGATGGCATCGTAGCGATCAAACTCGGCCCACTGGCTGGCAAAGCCTTCTGCGAGCCTGGCGGCTTTGGGATCGGCCAGCAGGCGATCCACCTGTGCTGCATAGACGGCATCGTCAGACAGATCAGCGGCGTACAACTCGGCGTCGGGCGGTCCACTCCACAAGAAGTACGACAGGCGGGTGGCCAGTTCCCGATTGCTCAGCGGCTTGTGGCGATCAGTGACGGCCGCTTCGTGATGAAACAGAAATCCGGGTGACGACAGCACGATGGCCATCACTTCAATCATCGCATCACGGCCGTTCATCCCGTCGGCAAGGTTCTGTTTGTAGATCGCATCCAGCGCGTCCAGGTACTGCGGTTCCGGCTGGCGATGACGAAATGCCTCAAAGGCAAACTTCTCGAACAGTTCGCGGCTTTTGGCGGGATCCCAAAGATACGGACTGGCACTGCCGCTGGGGCCGTCGGGAAACAGGATGTCTTCCCAGGCCGGGCGCTGATCCGGGTAGTACGGACCTTCCAGCTCAATCCAGTCGATGTAGACGACTCCCCGAGGAGCCACCATTTCTCGTGTGCCGTTGAGTTTGTTGATGTAGCCTCGCATCGTGTTCTGCGTGTTGAGCGGGGCGTTCTCGCGGATATTGACGGACAGATGGCTGCGGCCCATTGGCTCGCGGGTCCGCATTTCCAGAGTTTGCGGAGCCTCGGGTGTGCCCGCCATTTCCATGGTGCCGCGGATGGCGTCGCGTCCCCACAGTCGGACAATGCGTCGCAGCGGGTGCGGATCACCTTTGATGCCGCCGTGCACACGGATGACGTACTCGCCTCGCAGATCAATGTGCATCGCGGCAGACGCCCATTTGACGGCGTCGGAAATGTAGACGCCCGAATCGACGAGTGGGTACTGCAGATACTGCCGGGGCATTTCCGCGCGGCTGTCCCACTGACGAAAGATGATTTCCATTTCTCCTTCGTCTTTGAATCCCATCTCCTGCCAGCTGGCGCCCGCCTGTTTGAGTGCCATTTTGCGATCAAGGTCGGCCAGTTTTTCACGCAGTTTGCGAGTGTGTCGCTGTTCGGGTTCCGTGCGTTCCGTTTTGACTTTGCGACGCGGACCCAGGTTAAAGCGAAACGACTCAAGCGCCACTTTGCGGCCCAGTTCCATATAGCGATCGAAATGGGAGGACGAGAAGAACTGCTCAGAGCCCACGGTGTCGAAGGTGGCAATTTCGCCGTCGTCCGGAATGTCGACCTCTGCCACGCCAAAGCCAAACAGATGCTCGATGGTGTTGGAATACTCGCGTCTGTTCAGCCGACGCAGCGTGATCTCACCGCCATGATCTGTCAGGCGACGGCGAGCTTCCAGGACGGCCGCCGTCAGGCCGTCGAGTGCGGTGGCCAGTTCTTCACTGGTGGGCTGATCGGCTTCCGGTGGTGGCATATCGCCACTGTTGAGCTGATCAAGCACGTCCTGCCAGCGCTGAGCCGTGTCATTGCCGGTGATCTTCCAGGAGACGTTGTCAAAACGCACCTGCCCGTTTTGTTCATCGGCGCCGTGACACGCCACGCAGTATGTGGTGAGGAACGGTTCCAGTTGTTCGCGGACCTGAGGCAGCGAACGGTCGGCCGCTCGACCTGCGGCAGGCACCATCAGACACAGACCGACGGCCAAATGCAGTGCGACAATTCGCATGGGCGATCTCCGGGACGAAGCGACGTTTATGCGAGCAGTTCCGGGACGATGCCCGTGCTGTGGCTGAACTGTTCCAGCGGCAGACCAGCCTGCTGCATCAGCGTGAGCCAGTAGTTGGCCAGCGGCGTATCCTGATCGGGCAGCTTGATGTGACGCCCATGGCTGATGCCCGCGGCGCCGCCACCGGAAAGCAGGGCCGGTACGTTCCGCAGTTCGTGTCCGGATCGCAGATTGGTGCCGTAGCTGATAATGCAGTTGTCAAACAGACGACTGCCATCGCTGTCGCGGGCGTCTTTCAGGCGGTCCAGAAAATGGGCAAACAGCGAGAGGCACTTTTTGTCGCGCTGCTGTGAGGCTTCAATGCGCGGCTGAGAAAAACCGTAGTGGCTCAGCGAGTGGGCCTTCAGCGCAATGCCCATGCCCGACAGCAAAGAACACACGGGCTGCCGATAGGTGACCACGCGGGTGGAGTCGGTCTGCAGCGCGATGATGATCATGTCGTACATCAGTTTGATGGCGTCTTCGCCCGTGATGCCTTCATCCGGCGCATCGATGGTCGCTTTAGGTTTGGGGGTGTCGGCCCACTGCGCCTGCCGCTGCAGTCCCCGCTCAATCTGTCGCAGCCCGGTGAAGTATTCATCCAGCTTGTCACGATCGTGTCGACTCAGCGACTGTTGCATCGCGCTGCCATTCAAACGCACGACATCCAGAATGCTCTGCTTCTTCTGCAGCCTGGCATCCAGCGCCGCACGAGAGTCATTTGGGTTGGCAAAAATGGTGTAAAACAAATCCAGTGGTCGCGTGATGCCGGGGACCGGATTGCCAGACGGATCCCAGGACAGGGACAGTCCCGGACCGTGACCCGAATTCTGTCCGCCATCCGGTTCTTTGGCCGACAGCGTCAGCGTGGGAAATCGCGTGTTGCCACCAATGTGCTTCGCAATGACCTGATCGCAGGAGATGGAATTGTGAAAACGCTTGCCTGGAGTGCCCGCCACATTGGCCCCGGTCAGATAGGACACGCTGCCGCCATGCGGATCGGTGGCCCCCAGATTTGTCAGGTGCGAAACCATGGTGACGTCGTTCTGGTGCCGCTGCAGTGGCGTCAGTCCTTCGGTCAGGCCAATGTCGGCAAACCGTCCTGCCTTTGTCGGATAGAACGAGTCTTTGGTAAATCCAAACCCGCCACCCAGAAAGACCACGCGGGTGGGCGGTGGCGTGTTCGCCTGCTGCGCGGAGGCCATGGTTTCCAGAAAGGGAACGGCAATCAGGCTGCTGCCGACACGCAGAAAGGAGCGTCGCAGCTGTGGGTTGTGGAAAAAAGCAGTCACGCGGTGGGCTCTGTTTTTTGAGGTGGGAAGACTTCGACCGGATCGGATGTTAACGCAGCCGATGATGAGCGACACGTGCAGAATAGCTTTGGTACCGGAATGACGTGGTGGCACCGGCGATGTGAGGGCATCATACAACTGCCGCGTCTTCCGCGTTTCTCTCACGAAATCCGGCAGCAGGGCTCAGATTCGTGAATGTGGTCCGCGCCAGCGCGTTGGACGTCACAGCAGTCCGCCTCGGGGCGGGGAAAACGTCCGTTTCCCTTTGAACGCGGCGGCCGTTGTGGGCGCACGTCGATCGTTCAGCTGGCGGCTGCCGTCCGGGATTTGCGACGGCGATACAGGAGTCCGCCAATCACAATGCCAATCATGGCGAATGTTGACGGCTCTGGAACGGCCGTGATGTTCAGTTCCACGGCTTCTGTCAGATCGTTCCAACGCAGGGCCGCGTTGTGTCCCGTATTGTTGTTGAGCACATTGAGCGTGGCCGTCTGAAAAATGGCGTCGTTGGTATCACCATTGACCATACCGCTGCGGGACTGGTCGGCGTTGAAATCCACCAGTGTGATGACGCCCACTCCGCCGATGTAAGCATTCAGGTCCACTGTCCAGGTGCTCAGGGCCACTTTCTGGGCGACAGTCAACGCCGTGTTGTTGCCGTCTGTGCGGAAGTTATTGGGGTTCAGCGTGGTGAAACCCGTGGCTCCTAAATCAAAGCGGAACGTGTTGGCGCCTTTGATTTCCCAGTCGTTCATGTTGGCGACCGCACCATCACTGAAGTTCAGCGTGCCGTTTCTGAGGTCCCAGAAATTTCCCGTCAATGACGATCCTGAACTCACGTTGATCGTCGTTCCGCTCAGGCGAATCGGCTCGGTGGACGTGGTGAGCGTGGAATTGTTGGTCAGGTTGATGACCGCATTGGGCAGACTGCCGTTGGTGTTGCCTTCCAGTCCGGCCACCGTGTCGCCGTTGGCGATATTGATGGTGTCGCCCGCGCCGGGTAACTGGTCAGGATTCCAGTTCGCCACTGTGGCCCAGCGGTTGTCGACTCCACCACCGTCCCAGGTCAGAACATCCCCCGGGCAACGATTGCCAAGGAACAGACTGATCCCCAACAGTAGTGGTAGTGTGCTTTTGTGCGCTTTCATAGTGGAGTTATCCGCAGGAGAAAACCCAGCCCGACCATCCTCAGCGTACCGTTGGCAGGCAATTCTACAAGAGGGGTGTGTGGGTTTGCACTACCTTCTGCGTGCAAATTTGGGCTGAATAAACGAAATGCGGTGAGGTTTGCGGTGAGCCATCAGTGATTTTGTGTACTGAAAAATGCACAAGATGTGTTCATTTGTACATTAGCGGCGACTGCCGGCTCTCCCGGTCGTGATTCAGCACCGCTCCAGCGGCTGATTGCCAATCCGTTGCTGACTGGGAACAATGACAGCCTGATCGACCTTTGCGTAGAACGCTCCGGAAGCAACGGGGCTGGTGGGCCTGTTTATGATCCGCTCGATTCTGCAATCCCTCGTGCTGGCTGTGGTCGCGATCAGCCTCTGTGTTTCGGTGTCACGTCTGGCCGCACAGATCGTCACGCGGCCGGCCGAAGAATCACCGGCTTTGACCACTGACACGGGGACCGCGGATCGCCCGCCGCAGACGGTGGCCGCGTTTTTGCACGCTCACTGCCGGAAGTGCCATAACGAGACAGAAACCCGTGGTGGGCTGCGTGTGGACGACCTGGCGACGGCCGCCTTTGATCCGGCCGATCGTCAGCGGTGGCAGAACATCGTAGAGATGGTGGAGTTGGGTGAGATGCCGCCGCCTGACAGCCGGCAACCGGTTGCCGAGCAGAGAACAGCGTTCACCACTGCCGTCCATGGCCTGCTGCGGTCGTTTGGTGTCGCACGCAGCGAATGGGAAAAGCAACTGCCCCGCTATGCCAATCGCGTGAATCATGAAGCGCTCTTTAGCGGCCAGCATCAGGGGCCGGCCTTCACGCCCGCGCGTGTGTGGCGGATCAGCGGGGCTGCCTATCAGCGCCGGATGCAGGATTTTGAACTGGGCAACGACTTTGTGGTGCCCATGAAAAATAACGACACGGGCTTTGCAGACTACTCCAGTTTGTCCGCCGATGCGTCGACGATCCTGACGATGAAGACCAACGCGCGCCGTGTGGCGACGATGCTCGTCAAAGGAAGAGCCAAACTGCCGCCCCGCGGCAACCGAAAGTTTGAGGCCGTCAAGAAGGTGTTCCCGGGGCCGAAGCACCGACAGATCAAAGAGTTCCTGGCGATCGAAGGCACTCCGACGCGCGATCAGATGACTGACGTGTTTGTGTTTGTCTATGAGTTGATCACGCGGCGACAGCCGTCGGCGGACCAGACAGATGACTGGCTGCAGCACGTGCTGATTCCCAATATTCGAACGGCCGGTCTGGAGCAGGGGCTGCACGGCACCATCGTGTCGATTTTTCTCTCGCCCGATTTTCTGTTTCGCATTGAGCTGGGGCAGGGGCCCGCACTGCCCGATGGTCGACGGATGCTGTCGTCCGATGAACTGGCGTTCGCCTTGTCCTACACGCTGCACAATCATCCGGTTGATGCGCTGTTGAAGGTGGCCGCATTGGGGCAGCTGGAATCACGCGACGATGTGGAGCGAGAGTTTCGCCGACTTTACGAGAACCCGAAGCTGCTGCGAGGACGCACGGCGGTTGGCGGCAAGGACAATGTCTGGCAAAAGAACAAGGGTGGCGATCAGGGCTTCTCGCGTCCGCGGCTGGTGCAGTTTTTTCAGCAGTATTTTGGCTACACCAAAGCGGTCGATGTCTTTAAGGATGACACGCGACATGGCGGCAAACACAATCCCCGCAGCCTGGTCAAAGACGCCGACTGGACGGTGCTGCACATACTGGCGCACGATCAGAACGTGCTGGAAGAACTGCTCACCACCGAGCAGTTTGCGGTGCAGCGGGGCCGTCGTTCCAAAAACAAGGGAATGCCTGACGCGCCTGTCACGTATGGTTTTTTCAGCTGGAACATGGCCTACAACCTGGAAGGTCAGTCGATTGCCGAGCAGGGAAAAACGAGGACCGCCATGCCGACCGGGCAGCGCGTCGGTCTGCTGACTCATCCCGCGTGGCTGATCGCCCACAGCACCAACTTTCACACCGATCCGGTAAGACGCGGCAAGTGGATTCTGGGACATCTGCTCGGCTACAGCGTGCCGGAACTGCCGATCGCCGCACAGGCTCAGCTTCCGGAATGGCACGACAAAACCATACGACAGCGTTTCTCTGTGGTGGAAGCCGAGGAGTGCTGGCGGTGTCACAAAAAGATGAATCCCCTCGGCAATCCGCTGGAAGCGTACGACGATTTCGGACGCTTCCGCACGCACCATCTGGTGGATCCGAAAGGAGCCATCGTCGAAGCCGAGTACGAGCAGTTGAATCGATTCAGTCCACAAAACGTGCGGGAAGCACAGTTTCAGATTCCCGTCGACACCACGGGCGAACTGTCCGGCACCGGGGATCCTGAGCTCGACGGGCGAGTGACCGGGCCGGCCGATCTGATGCACCGACTGGCCCGCAGCGAACGCGTTCGCCAGGTGTTCGTGCGTCATCTGTTTCGCTACTTCATGGGCCGCAATGAAATGCTCAGCGACTCGCCCACACTGATCGCCATGGACCGCGCCTATGTGACGTCCGGCGGCAGTCTGAAGGAAACTCTGGTGGCACTGGTGACTTCCGATTCGTTTCTGACCCGCCGGTAACCCACCCTGAAATTTTGACAAAGCGTGCCATGCTGCATCGACGACAGATCCTCAGACAAATCACCCACGGTGCCGCCGCCTGTTCGCTGGCTCCCTTCTTTCAGCAGCTGCAGGCGGAAGCGGCCGCCGCACGAACGGGCGTTTTTGCGCAGCGCTTTGTGTTTGTGATTCGTTCCAACGGCGTGCTGACCAGTGAGATTCTGCCGACCGACGTGGAACCGGTGGCCGAACGCCCGCACGCTCAGCAGTTGAAGACACACGTCGATGCACCGCTGGCCCATCGGCAGTTGCCGACCGGTATGCGAGCTTTGGAGCCGCACAAAAACGAGTTGACGCTCATTCAGGGGCTCAGTGGCCGCATGATGAGCGGCAATCACGAAGCCGGGTTTGGTGCGCTGGGCGCGTGCAGTGGCAAAATGGTGCCCCGCAAAGAGACCATCGACTGGGCGCTCGCCCGTCATCTGGGCGGCGTCGTACCACACATCGGCCTGACGATGGAGCAGACGGGCAAGTCGGTCACATACCCGCGTCTGTCAGCGGCCGGGCCCAACACAGCGCTGCCCTACTATGCCGACCCTCTGCTCGCCTACACCGACCTGTTCGGCACGGTGGCAACCGGCGGGCAGGCCAGGACGTCGCAGGACATGGATCGCAACATGCTCGATTTCATGGTGGGCGACGTGCGGCGATTTCAAAGCGGACTGTCGGCCGCGGAGAAGGAGAAGATGGATCACTACCTGCACGGGTTCGAAAGCCTCAAAAGCCGTCAGGCCAAACTGCAGAAGATGCAGCGACAGCTGACGCAGGCGGCCCCGGAACTGACGGATCGCTTTCAAAGTGACATTGAAATCGAACGCCTCAAAGCCCACTTCGATCTGGCGGCTTCCTCCCTCATTGCGGGGCTGACACGGGTGTGCACCATTCGCTGCGAGCATCTGGAAATGCGACTGTCGGGACTGGGCCTGGGTAACCGCACGGTGCATCACATCGGCCATATGATTGAGAATAAGGCGGACGGCAATACGGGCGGTCTGGACTTTGAGGGAGAGGCGGCTGACTGGACGGAATTTCAGGTCCGGGAAGTCGTGATGAATGCCCATATGGAAATGATCGCCGGACTGTGGGATAAACTCAAAAGCGTGCCGGAAGGTGACGGCACCATGGCCGACAACACGACCATCGTCTACTTCTCTGATCACGGCGATCGTCATCACAGTTCGTATTCTCTGTGGCCGATGACGGTGCTGGGCCATGCGGGCGGCGCACTGCAGGCTGGACGTTACCTGCAGTATCCCGGTCACAAACTGCGGGGCAATCAGACGATGGGCAACTTCTATCTTTCGCTGCTGCAGGCCGCCGGTGATCCGCGGTCGCAGTTTGGTGATCCCGATCTGGAGTCCCCCTCGTTCATCGACCAGTCCACACCGCTGGCAGAATGGATGGCTTAGAGCAGAACCATGGCCCCACCGTCCCCCGGGCTGACAGCGGTTGCGCGGCGGATCGGGCGTGCTGGGTCAGAATCTCCTGAACGACGGTGCCCGCCACTTCGGTGAGCCGCATCTCCCGACCGCCATATCGAAACGTCAGTTGCTCGTGGTCGAAGCCCAGCAGGTGCAGGATGGTGGCGTGCCAGTCTTGGATGTGTGTGCGGCCGGCGACTGCTTCCTAACCGTGTTCATCTGTGGCTCCGTCAGTGAACCCGCCGTTGACACCACCGCCCGCCATCCACGTGGTGTAGCCTTTATGATTGTGATCACGGCCGCTGCCGGTGGCAGAATACGGTGTGCGGCCAAATTCACCGCCCCAGAGAATCAGCGCGTTCAGGAAACGGTCGCGGGGTTTGTTGACAATCAAAAGTGTCTGCTGGTGTTTCGCTATTCGGCAGGTGCAGGGGACAGTGCGGCCGCGCTGCGAATCTACTCGCCTGAGACGGAAGTTGACCTGGGGGAACCGGAGGCCTGGAGCATTGCCGATGTGGCGGTTGCCACATCGATCAACGTGCATTCTGTGCGACTGATCACTGGTCCGGATGGTCACTGGCAGTTTGACGAGCTGAAAATTGGCACGTCCTGGGCTGCCGTCCTGCCCTCGACCGTGTTGCCTGCGATTGGGCCGGCGGACGATGCTCGCATGCAGGCGACTGCTGCAGCGGACCAGCGCTAGCGACTCCTGCCCCCAAAGGCATGAGGTAAAAAGTCGGATTTCCGGCCGGAATACATTGCGTTATTTTCGGCGGCGCTCGTACACTCAACAACAGGTCGGATTCGGAGATTGCGGATCTCTGATGCAAAAGCGTTTTCACAACTCGATTCGAACGCTCGCGTTCGCCACAGCACTGCTGCAGCTGCTGACGCTGCCGGCAACATGTGTGCTGCACGTCGGTTGTGCGCACGGTCCAGCCTGTGCCGGGCATTCTGCCCCTCACCCCACGGCTCAGCCCGGCAGCTCTGACACCGCTTTTCAGTGCGATTGCGGCCACCATCATGGACTGTCACTGCCCGATGGGGGTGTCGCGGACTCCTCCACGCCAGAAGAGTCAGATCCCGATCGTTCGCACCCCGGCGATCCGCATCGCTCCCACCACCATTCTGATTCGTGCCGTATCTGCCAGTCTGCTTTCGCACTGGTGACCTCAACGGTGCTGCCGCCGCGACTTGCCGCCGTGGAATGCTTGGCCGTCGTGGAGACTTTGCCACCTGTCGCTCCGCAGACGCCCGCAGGCGTTTGCTGGTACGGCCGTGGCCCGCCGCCTGCCTGACGAACTCCGCTCCGGCAATGTGGCGGCCCCGTGCGCTGCTGTTCTGCCCCAGGACGCGTGCTGATGCGCGTATTTCACGGCAGCCCCCAATGTGTGATGCCATTGGGACGACGCTGGTCAGGTCCGTTCACATCCTTTTTGCTGTTGTGCGCGCAGGCCGGCCGCGTCGGCTGCCGCGAAACTCCCGCATCCTGCGTTCAGGAATCCTCGGTTGTAGTCCGAAGCACTTCGGATCCGACCAGTTCTCACGGTGTCAGGGCTGCACCGGGGATTCCGTTTTTCCCGTCATTCACCTTTGGTCGTCGAGGCAGGGCGTTGTGCCCGCTTCACGGATTGCTGCATGCAGCCTGGAATTCAGAAACACGACTGGCCGGCAGGAACACTCTCCGGTGAGTATCTGCTGCTGTTCGCTGCCGGGCATGCGTCCATCTGTGGCCTGATGGCTGTCGTCCAGGGGGGACTGACGCTCACCACGCTGCTGGCGGTGCTCGCGGGACTGTGGATGATCGCCCGCTGGCAGGAGCTGTTTTCCGGTCGACTGCTCTCACTGGGGGTGACGTTTGTGCTGGCCGTGCTGTGCGTGAGTGTCTTTATCCTTGCGCCGCCTGCGACCCCAGTTCTGTTTTCACTGCCGGTGCTGGCCACGCTGTTGTTTTGCAGTTTGCTGCTGGATGCTGATCAGATGGGGCGTCAACTGACCGACGGGCAGTTGCGGTCGGCTCAGTCATGGGCACTGCGGCATGGGATGACGCTGCTGGTCATCTGCTTTGTGCTGCTGGTTTTTGTTTCTCCACTGGCCATTGCGGGGCTTAAGGAAATTCTGGCTCCGGAAGCACCACCGAACGCGCCACAGATGGCGATGGATCGACTGACGTTTTCGCAGGAACTGCTGTTCCGCTTCTGCGAATCGATGACCGCCTTTTTCTTTTTTACGGTTGGCGCGTGCGTGGGCAGCTTTCTGAATGTCGTGATCTATCGCGTGCCGCTGGGTATCTCCACACTCGTGAAAGCCTCTCACTGTCCGTCCTGCTCTCAGAAGATCCACAGTAAGGACAATTCGCCACTGATCGGGTGGCTTCGCCTGGGAGGCAAATGTCGCAACTGCGATCTGCCCATTTCAGCCCGTTACCCGGTTGTTGAGCTGACCATCGGACTGCTGTTCCTGTTGCTTTATTACGTCCAGCTGATCTCTGGTGGCATCAATCTGGCCGGCCGCAATACGCCGGGCTATGCGGGCGTACTGTGGATCCTGTTTTACACCAAATGGCCGCTGGTCTGGCTGTACGTGTATCACTGCGTGGCGTTCTGCACGATGTTCGCGTGGTCGATGATTCGCTTTGACGGTCAGAGAGTCCCCCGTTTTTCCGTCGCACTGATGCTGGGGCTGTTGTTTGCCGTGCCCTTTTTGAAGACCAGTGTGCAGCCTTATCCAGTCGGGATCGATGGCGCCTATTCCTCGGCTCTGGCGTATCCCGGCGTGATTAGTGCCGTCGGTATCGTCGCCGCGCTGGCCGTCAGCGGCCTGCTGTCCCTGTTGAAGGATCGGATACCACCCACAGACATCGGCGTCTGGCTGCTGTTGGGCACGGCTCTGGGCTGGCAGGCTGTCGTCGGTATGGCGTGTTTGTTGCTGATTGCCAGTGGCCTTCATCGGCTTATCTGTGGTCCCGGCCTGTTCTCGGGCGATCGTGCTCACTGGGCATGGCTGGTCCTGCCCTGTGCTGCCGTTGTTCATCACTGCCTGTGGAAGGCGATCGCCCTGCTGCCAGTCGTTTGACAGCAGAGCGATTTCACCTGTGACCTCCGGCAGGCACGTCTGAGTGCGACGTTTTGTGACATCGACGTTACGCCGACGGCACGAACGGATCTCCCTGGCCTTCTGACAGGGCAAATTTGCCGCCTTCAAACGCCACACAGACCCACGTTGTGCCGTCTGCCGACGCGCTGAGCCAGTAGAAGCGGTAGTCCTTTTGGGAAGCAAACAGGATGGGGGGGCCATCCATTTCCGGGCTGCCGGCCAGGTCGGGATGCTTCGCGAAAAAACGACTGAGGCACTTTGTGGCATCGTCGTCCACCGGCTTCATGACCCAGGTCGCGCTGGCGTGCATGAAACTCTCCGGAGGCTCCGTATTGTCGACCAGAGTCTCCGGGCCTGATGCCGCGTCGCAGCCTGCACACAGCAGCGCAGACGCACACAGCAGCGCAGACGCACACAGCAGCGCAGACGCACACAGAAGGAAACGGCCGATCATTGTTCGCCTCCTGTCGTTTTCTGGTCCGCTGCAGACGCTGTGACGCAGTACAGGCGCGTGCCCGTGCGAATCACGAGAGCACCGGGAACGGCCGCCACCCCATAGACAATGGGATCGCGTGAAGACGCTCGGGAGTTCTTGCGTCGTTCAGCAAAGCTGTCAGCCATCGCTTTCAGTTCGGCCGCGTTGAGTGCCCCGTCACCGTTTTTGTCAACACGTTTGAGCATCGGTCGAAAATCGGGTGACATCTCGTCCGCCTGCAGAATTCCGTCTTTGTTGGCATCGCGGCTCATCATGGCAGCAATCATGCCGGACCCGGGACGCCCACCTGCGGTCGGTTTGCCGGCTTCCGTCTTGCCGCCGGCAGGGGGACCACCGGGGAGCCCGCCCGCCTGACTGGATGCTTCAGATTTGCCGTGGCCCGGACCACCGGCCGTCGCCGCGGCTCCGTGACCGTGGGACGTACGTTCCGCTTCCCGATAAGATTCGGGCTGCGGGGGAGTTTCCAGGCTCCACAACTGATTCGTTTGCAGGACTTTGAATTCCGGCCCGCGAGCAATGACTTTGGTCTGGCCATTGCGTCCGAAAAAGTAGATGCCGTTGTCCGCGATGACCGGGGTGGCCCAGCATTCGGTGCCCAGTCGCGTGCGAAACAAAGGTGCGCCCGTATCGGCGTCCACACAGCTGAGAACGCCCACTTTGTTCAGAAAGTACACGCGGTTCTCGTCCACGACCGGACTGGCATAATCGCAGACAGCGCCACGGGAACGCCACAGCACTCGGGCTTCATCATCCTTTGATTTGGGGATCTCCACACAGATGTTTGAACGTGCCGCTTCGGCCGCGGAGCCGAATTCCGGAATCCGGGCCCCCGTGTAGACGCGTCCGTCGATCACACAGGGCGATGGAACAGAGTTCCCTTCCAGGCCTTCAACTGCCCACTGACGCTCTCCGTCTGCGAGGGCGTACGCGGCCAGTTCTCCGGCCGAGCAGACGATGACCGCATCGTCCGTCACAACGGGCGACGTCCAGGAACTGCCCGATGGTCGATCAGCCTGCCAGGCGACGTAGCCGTCGCGTTTGCGAACGGCAATCAGCTTTGATGGCCCCTTGTGCTCGATGTTCAGCAGCAGAAGGTCGTTCGATTGTGCCAATGAGGCGCCCAGTCCGTGATTGCTTTCGAATGGGCCGAACTCCTCGGCGAGGTTTCGTTTCCACAGGCACTCGCCATTTGTACGTACGGCCACCAGATCACCGGCTTCGAAAAAGCCATACACACCGGCTTCATCGGCGACAGGAGTTGGTGCGCCGCGGGAATACATATAGTTGGAGGGGCCCTGAGTGGAAGAGTCGAAGCGATACTGCCAGAGGCGTTCGCCGGTCGACAGTGCATATGCCGAAACCGCCGACTGTTCTTTCTGAGTGCCGAGGACGCTGATCGTGTAGATCGTGTCGTCGGCAATAATGGGAGTGGACTGACCATATCCGTCAGTTTCCCGTTCCCAGGCGATTGACGCCGAGGCCGACCAGCTCACCGGCAGGTCCCCTGCGACTCGTGAACTGCCGCCGTTTCGAAATGACGACCATGCGGCCGGTCGGTCGGCACACTGAGTGACGGTTGCCGTCAGCACCGCGCACAGGCTCAGTCCAATGACTGTGATTTTCATGGAAACACTTTCCGTGATTGAGAGTTAAGAGGCAGACCGCGGCGGCAGCAGGCGACGCGGTCTGCAGGAGTCACACCGAACTGGAGGCAGACCGCCTACCACTCACCCAGGACTTCGCCGTCGTCGCGGGCAAACGTATTGCGAAATGTCTGCAGGTCGATGTTGTCGCTGACAAACCGCACACTACCGTCGCACAAAGCCACCTGAGCACCACCGATGTGCAGACTGCGAGGGCCGGAAACCACTTCGCCGTGGTGGGCCATGTCGGGGAACTCCGAGTTGGGTGTGAAGTACGCATGCACCAGCGCGTGATAGCCGGTGCTCAGAATCCACGCTCCCGCGCGACGACCTTCATACCGTGTGGCTCCCATCGTCAGCATGTCGTCGCCGCTGGGCAGGCAGGGCGGACCACCGGAAACGCGTTTCATCTGTCGTCGGGCGTCGACCAGCGTGGCCGTGTCGGCGCCGCGATTGCCGAACAGCGCTTCAGCCATAAACACGGTATTGCTTGTGCCATCGGTGATGTCACGAAACTTCGTGCGTGAGCCCCGCCAGAACAGCCCGTTGTTTTCGCGGGAGCAGTACTGCACACCATCGCCCGATCCGCCGTTGAGCAGATAGTTGCCGCCTGCCCAGGCATCACCGTTGGCATCAATATACATGGGATTGCCAGGTTCGCTGGGACACAGCAGCACATTCAGTCGCTGCGAGGCCACGGGGGCCAAAGCGGGATTCATTTGTGGCTGCCACGGCAGCCCCACCTGAGCGGGCTGATTGAAGTCAATCAGATTATGGAGATTGGCCTGCTCATGATAGGGCAGCAGCTGCGCGTGAGCCGAGTAACCGTACAGTGAGTCGGAGGAATTCAAAGGAAAGGAACTGTGTGTGTCATGGTAGTTGTGTGCGGCCAGTGCCAACTGTTTCAGGTTGTTCTTGCACTGCGTTCGTCGGGCCGCTTCGCGCGCCTGCTGTACGGCGGGCAGCAGCAGTGAGATCAGGATGGCGATGATCGCGATCACGACGAGCAGTTCAATGAGTGTGAAACCGCGCACCCGGCGGACGGGTTGACGCAGGGAAAGTCGAAAATTCATGTGGAGCTTTCAAAGTCGTCGCCTCTGAGCGATTCCGCTCGCAGGCAGTTAAGGAAGGATCAGCGCGCAGCGGTCTTGTCCTCATTCCCTGTCGGAAAGAAGTGGTGACCCGTCGCGCAGGATGGTCGGCAGCAGTTCGGAACTCAGGGCAGCGCTTGAGATCCGTCGATTGCTGAGAGTGATGAGCGGTTCCCGCAGGACACCATCGGGCGCATTAGCGGCGCATTAGCGGGCGCATTAGCGGGCGCATCAGCAGAAGAATGTCAGGTCAGAAGACCTGACCGCAGTATCATGGGCCTGCATTTCGTGCTGTAAGTCTCTTCAGTGAAGAGGTTTACGGATGAGTCAGGTGCTCGGCGGTCAGATGGTCATCGTCAAATGCTGGCAAGTTTCGACAACCATTTGTGCGCCTCACAAGTGCGCCCCGGGAGGACGCCCAACTGGGAAACACCACGCCGCTCACAGACTTACGCAGGGATGTACTGACTCGCGGATTGGGGCGGTCCACGCACTGACGGGTTGAAAAGCACCGCCTGCCGGGGCACTTCGGTGTCTCGATCGGACAAAGGTTGTCTGATCTCTGGAGTACACAGTACGGGATTGTGAAACTCTGCCGTTGTCAGCGCGAATGCCGCTGCACAAATCCGACAGGAGTGCGAATTGTGGGGCCGCTGTTCCACTGGCGCCGGAGCGTTGTCTGGCGTGGGTGGATTCGAGGATTCATCGGCGTGGCGGGCGTGGCTGTGTTCTGGACAGGAACACAGACCGTGGGAATGGTGGTCGGTGTGCTGATGATGGGTACAGCCGCAATGTACATGCAGCAGGTGCGTCGCGGGCGTGACTGCCAGCTGTACGACGACGCAAAGGACAACGACGTACGTTTGCCTTTGCATTTGCTGCGGAAAATGAATCATCAGAGTGATCTGCTGCACTCCGAATCCGACCGTTTGCAAGAGTAGCTAAACGTGACGCAGCGGCCAGTCAATTTCTGATCGGATCCTCGAAAATTCTCTAAACCCGGAGACGCTAGCGGGAGGTGTGTTTTCCAGATGTGCGGAGCAGTTGTTGTTGCCCTTGCCTTGGTCGCTCAAAGGACCCACAGCGCAAACGGATAAAACACGGCCAGAAACACCATGCTCGAAGCAAGCAGCGTCACGACACTGCGAAACAGAACGGACAGGCGATGGCCCTCCATGCAGCGAAGATAGGTGAGCAGAAAGCAAATCATGGCGGCCAGTTCCGGGACCCATGCATGCTGCAGTCCGCTGAACGGCAGCAGGACGGCCGTTAGAAAAAACTGGGCGGCCAGAACATACGTGTTAAAAACCAGATGCTCGGCGAAGTTCCACTGCTGTTTACGAAACAGCAGATAGCTGATCACGCTGGCTGATGGCACCAGCAGCAGGCGGAACACATCGTCATACTCACGCAGTAGTGTCAGCTTCTCGACTTCTTCGGCTGTGGTGGCTGTGATTTTCAGGATCAGATTGGGCGAGTACGTATTTCCTCCGGGCAGAAAATGGCGGCACGACAAAACCGCAGCGGCCAGCATCCACATCAGTACCGTCAGCGGTTTGGCGTATGTCTGACGGTCATGAAAGAACCATGTCTGAAACAGCACCCGCGGACGCACAAAGAAATCCACCAGTGTTTTTACCAGCCCTCGTTCGAGGCTGATGTTGTCCAGCACGGCCTGAAGAACATCGCGGGTGGTCAGTCGGGGAAGCGGAGGTTTGTCCATGATGCGGCGGGCTGACTGATGCGGACTGGCACACGAAATTGTCAGGTTCTGCGGCTATTGTGCAGATCAGAGAATGCCTGTCGAGCACGGTGCGCCAGCGGCTGTACACGACCGGATCAACTCCAGCGAAATCTGCGATCGTACAGATCGCCGCCACGCCGACTCCGCGTCTTCCGTTCCCTTTGCGTCAGGCATTGACCGCAGTCGGCACACCGCGGCGCGGTCAGGCACATGATCGGTCTGGTCTGGCTCGGATCAGAAGCCTTGAGGTCCGCCACTCTCACATTGCAAATGTCTCCATGAGGGTGGTGGTAGTCCACGATAATCGAGATGTGTTCGCAGGGTGTCATGATGGCTGCGCGCGTTGCTGGCCCACGCTGTCCTGATTCACCTGAACGAAGAGAATCACAGCGGGACGAGGAGGTCTGGAAAGCATCGAGAACGGAACTCGGCGTTTCCCGTTATTCGGGGCGCAGTGACTGCTGGACAGCACCGGAAGAGATTTCTGTGATCTGCAGACTGCCATCAAGGTAGCCAATGACCACCCAGCTTTCGTCTTCGCCAAACACGACCCGTGTGGGCAGAGATGGTAATGGCGACACGGCCCCCTGTTTTGTTCCGTCCGGCTTCCATCGACGCAGCGTGCGGTCACGTCCCACCGTGACAAATCGGCCGTCTCGTGCGACTGCCAGATCAACAATTCCGGTTTGTCGCGTGTAACGGACGGGTTCCTGTCGAACCTGATGCGGGCTGGCGGTGCGAACAGGAAAACCATCTTTCATATCCCACACGACAAACTGGCCGTCGTCTGCAGCGGAGATCAGTAGCTGTCCATCACGGGGCCACGACAGGGCTGTGACTCGTGACTTGTGGGCCCGCAGTGTGTAGACGATGCCGCCTGTGGCACTCTCCCAGACGTGAATGCCGCCGTTGCGATCCCCGGTGGCCAGGAGACGACCATCCGGGCTGAAGCGCACAGCCGTGACCCAGTCTGTGTGTTTGGCGATCTCGTGCTGCAGACTGCCATCGCGGGTGGAAAAAATTCTGACCGCTTTGGTGGGCGTGCCAATGGCCACCTGCTGATGGTTCGCAGAGATATCGGCAGACAGGACCACATCGTCTTCATCGGCCAGGGTGGCCATTCGTTTGCCGGTTCGCACATCGTAAATCACAGCGTGGCCGGACAGCGCCCCCTGACCGCCGGCTGCCAGCAGCAGTTCACCGCTGCGGGAGAATTGCAGCACATGCACGTCGCCCTCGGGAAATGGCAGAGTGCCCACGTGAGCGATGCTCACGCTATTGGGACGCTCGGCCGAGTGGTTTTCTATTGCCTGTTCGGCATACAGCAGGATCTGTTCGTGTCCGCTGGCGGCAAACAGATTGGTCCATGGGCTGGCAGCCAGCGCGAGAACTGGGGGCGGCACACGTGTGTCGGCCAGGGGGACGGCCGGGAGGTTTCGCGGCAGCGCGGGGTTCTTCGGACGCGGCACGGCCGTTGCGGAAGGGCCTGTGCGCATCTCACGCAGCAGCGAGGCACCACCAGCAGATTCGACCAGGCCGGCAGTAATCCAACGCTCGATCGTTCGAATCTGTTTCTCCGCGATGCGGGGCTTGTCTGGTGGCATGGCGGCCGCACCCTCGGCCTGGCTGATGGCTGCCAGCAAACGACTGCCGGCAGCATCACCCGCTTTCAGCACCTCACCACCGGAACCTCCGGCCAGGGCGCCCCGGTAAGTGGTCAGATCCAGATCGGCACGGCGACGATCGGGGTTGTGACAACCTGTGCAGTGCTGCTCAAAAATGGGCCGCACGTGTTCTGTAAAACTTCGCGGCGGCAGTCTGGACTCGTCCGAGTGAGCCGCGCCGCCAGCGAACCCGACAGTCAGTACCAGTGCGAGGATCGCTCGGCCGCCGCGTGCAGGGCAGACCCGCTGAACCTCGGTCCGCGCAGAAATAACGGCGGCATGGGAAGACATAGGCGTTGACTTTAGTGGTTGAAAAGGAACTCAGACGAATTCAGCAGTCCCCACAGGACGCTGTCGTACAGCGTCTTTTGCGAGCGAGCGTCCGTTTCCGTCAGACCTTCCTCAATGATCTTCAGCTCGGCGGCGGTGGGGCGGCGCGTCAGCGTACGGATGTAAAGTGCTTCAATGATCGCCTGCGGATCGCCGGGATGCCGCTTCATCAGATCCTGAACGAGCACGGGGTTGCGGTTGAGGATCCGCTCAATGGTGCGGCCGTTGATCAGGTGCAGCGCCTGCGCCAGCTGAGCGTCATAGCTCGTTTCGCATGCACACACGCTTTCCCGACTGGACTGTCCGAAGGTGGAAAAAAAGTAGGCGTTGTTGTTGTCCGAAGATCCACCTTCAAACAGGTCGATGGCCCGCGTTCGGGAAGACCGGCGAATGTTGGGCCTGTTTTTCAGCACCTGGTTGATACAGTCGAACAGCACATCCGCACGCGGGCGTCGCAGGGACGCGTGGGAAAAGAAGCGCTCATCACGGCGGTTGGAGGCGTTGGTACGGGCCGACAGCTGATAGGTGGTGGAGTTGCAGATTTCCCGCGCCAAATCACGCAGCCGATAGCCATGGTCTTCGGCAAAGCGGCGCCCCAGTTCTTCCATGAGTGGTTCGTTGCAGGCCGGGTTGCTGATCCGCACATCATCGATGGGATGCACGATTCCGCGGCCAAAAAAATGTTCCCACACACGATTGGCCATGTGTCGCCGAAACAGCCTGTTGTCTTTTGATGTCAGCCAGGCAGCCATGAGTTGCCGTGGATCTTTGTCTCTCACATCGGGCGCCGCGCCTCCCAGGAATCGGTGCGGCACCGGACGGCCATCCAGTTTGTGGGCGGCCGGTCCGGCATTCACATTGACGGAGATCAGCATCTCTCGGGCCTCGCGGCCTCGCTTGCGCTGAATGCCGGTGAAGAACGACGTCCAGCCGTAGTAGTCGTCCATTGTCCAGCGGTCGAACGGATGGTTGTGACACTCGGCACACTGCGTGCGGATGCCCATGGTCAGCTGGGCGACATCCTGACCCAGCGCTGAGGGGACAATCTGACCATCGGGCACCATCGTGTAAAAGTTGCTTGGCGGCTGTCGCAGATTGGATCCGGTGCCCGTCAGCATCGCATAAAATATCTCATCCAGCGGGCGATCGACCAGAAACTGATCGAGCAGCCAGTGGTAGAACGCCCAGGCGGCTTTCATCGATTTGCCACTGCCGACGTTGGTGTCACCATCGATCCGCAGCCATTCGCCCCATCGGGCTGTCCACAGATGGGCGAAGTCGTCGCGCTGCAGCAGTTCGTCAATCAGCCGGGCGCGTTTGTCGGGCTGCGCAGATGTGACAAACTTCTCGTATTCGGCGGGCGAGGGCAGCAGACCAGTCAGGTCCAGCGTGACGCGACGTAAGAAGTCCTCGTCGCTGCACAGCGGTGACGGCTGGATGCGCAGCTTCTTCAGCCTGGCATACACCAGTTCATCAATGACGCTGGCCGCGGGAGGCGGCGTCCACACAAACTCGTCGGTGCCGGGCAGCACAAAGACTTCTGCACCCTGAGTAAAGCGGCTGAATCGGGCAAACACATGGGCGCCTCCGGCGCGCTGGGCGTGCACCTGCCCCCGTTCATCGATCTCTGCCACGCCTTCGTCGCTCGACAGAAACAGGCACCATGCTGTGACGTCACGGTCGGAGCCGTCGGAATAAGTGGCAAGCACCCGCGTGGTCTGCTGCTGCTTTGGCGACGCAAATTCCAGCACGCCAGGTTCCATGCGGATGCCCGTTACCGTGGCGGTGTCGGCAGGGTCCCGCACAGCGCCCTGATCGATCCACTGAAGGATGATGCGGTACGATTCCGACTCGTCAGTGAACAGCTGGCCGCCCGTGTGATTCACTTCGCCAATCGCTTTTTGCAGCAGCAGGCTGCGATCCGGTGCCGCCCGATTGATGCGGCGACCCGGGTATTCTTCGAGCAGTCGGTAGTAATCCCCGTCCGGGTCGTAGCCAAACAGCGACAGCATAAATCCGTCTTTGCCGCGGGCCGCCCCGTGACAGTCGCCGGAATTACAGCCAGCTCGCATAAAAACGGGCACCACGTCATTACGAAAGCTGATCCGATCTTCCTCAGCTGCCAGTCGGCAGTCGGCTGTCAGCAGGGCGACGAGGGCCAGCGCAGCGGCGGCCGCCCGACGCTCGCGGCAGACAAATCGGCTCATCACAGGCTGGTCGTGGTGCACGCTCATCGGCGGTTTCGTTCCTGGTCAATTCGCAGGATGCCGCTGCCGGACTCCTGCACAATCTTCTGTCCCTGTGCAGAAATCGTAATCTGACAGCCAATCTGCTGATACTGGCCTGTGAGGGCGTCGCTCGTGGCACGGATTTCAAATGTCACCTGATTGTCTCCGGGACGAATGGTGGCCGGACGCACCAGTTCCACGCCCGTGGGCAGTCGCACCAGTGTGGCGGTGGCGTTGCCGGGCAGTTCCCGAATCACTTTGACAGTGGCCGTGATCTGTCCGGACTGCCGCCGTTCAATCGCCGCGCGATCAAACGCCAGTTCCAGATAGGGGGCGGAGATCTCCAGAGGAATGGGGGGCGAGGCGACAAAGTGGTAGCCGGTCCCCCAACTGCGGTAGCCGCCACTGTCTTCCTGGGCGGTCAGCGACAGGACGTAACGCCCCGGTTTCACTCTGCTGTTGGCTTTCAGGCGGAACACGCCCCGGGATTCTCCCGGTGGAATCACGACGGGACCGGGAGTGGCAACGTCCGGCGGTGTCCAGGCGGCGTACACGCGAATCGCTTTGTCAAAGCCTTCGCGCCGTTTGACAAAGACTTCCAGGTCCAGCAGCGCATTGGCGGCCAGCGGGATACTGGGCGTCTGCACAGACACCTGAAACGGGGCTTCTTCCACCACCGCCAGCGCGCACCGCCGGGACCGGTTGTAGACAACGTTGTAACCTCCCCGGCGGGTGGTGGACGGTACGTTGTGGACAAAGCTGCCCGTGAACGACGCGGCGGGATCGGTGGGACGCAGTTTCAATTCCACCAGGCCTGCCCAGGGTTCGGCGTTCGCAGACGCGGTGAGCGTGGCCTGAGTCAGCGTTTGACCGGGAGCCAGCGGCGGACAGGAAAACGTCACGCCATCAGGCAGTCCGGTGGCATAGATTTCTATTCCGCCGCGATACCGATTACCAACGCCCGGCAGGATGCCCAGAATGTGCTCGGTGGTGTTGCCGCGATGAATGACCAGCCGATCTCGCTTGTGCGCACTCTCGCGATAGTCCGTCGGGAAGTACACAAAAGCCTGGTCGGTGTGTGGCTGGATCTCCACCCGATACACAAAGTCGGCTCCAAACAGCCGCTGGGCATCGGCAATTCCAATCAGATAGTCGCCGTCTGTGTCCGGTTCAAAGATCGCCACCGGATCCATGCGATCCCTGATGAATCCCACCTTGTCATTGCCGTGCCAGTCGTGATCGACCCATCGTGAATCGTCGGCCTCAATCTGAACACGGCTGCTGGTGCCTTCTGCCGGTCGAATCCACAGCCGCGCGTCCAGCGATGAGCCCAGCGTGGCTGCGTAGGTGCGGACGCGGTAGCGGGTGCCCTGTTTTGCGGAAAAGCGAAACCAGTCCGTTTTGCCCTCATGCTCAATACGACCATTGAAGGCAATCGGCAGTTCGCCGTCGTACACCTGTGCCTGTTCCGGCTGGAAATGATCGCCACCGTCTTCGAGCACGTTGGCAAAGGAAGCCACCTGGAGCCGGTTGGCGATCACAGCGCCTGTCGGGCGGTAATCCATCATGGACTGTTCAAACACACCGGGTGTGGCCGGCAGTGGCTGCTGTGCGCTGGTGTGGGTGCCGTCTGCCTCAATCAGCTGCAAAGGCACCGTCGTGCCTGCCTGTCCTCCCAGCGGATAAGTTATCATCGGGCGACGGGCGGCGCTGAAGTGGGCCGCATAAGGACGCAGTTTCCCTTCGTAGTCCATGTTCTGATGAATGTTGACATAATATGTGCCCGTGCGGGGGGCCGTCAGACTCACGATCGGATCCATATCCCGCAGCGATGTGTCATCACAGTACGCCAGTTTCTTCTGATCGGGGTCATAGACGGTAATCGCACAATCGGTCAGTCCCCCATGAAAATGAAACCCCAGACAGGCCGACCAGACTTCCACTGTAAGACGCTCTCCCTGCTGCAGTTCCACGGCGTAGAAATCGTGGTCCATCGTCGCGTAAGCCGGGTGGTAACCGATGACGGTGACATCCCGTTTGACGGGCTGAGCCAGATCCGGCCTGCCGTTGCCGCCGTTTGCCGTGCGATCGTGGGCCCAGTGATGTTCTTTGATGCAGGGAAACGGTGTCACCCAGAACGACAGCATTTCCGAAAGCGCCTCGTGGGTCCGCAGGCGGAAAAAGTGCTCGCCCACACGGCAGTCATCGGCGATCTTCAGCGTCAGTTCCACGGCCGTGCCCGCCGGAGTGGGACGCAGGTCCCCATGGATGTCGTGGGGAATCTGCGCTACGGGACGATGGGCAATCACTTCAATGCCGGCATCGTAAAACAGAAACTCTTCAATCTGCTGCAGCCGGGCTCCCAGCAGCAGAGCTTTGTGTGTTGCGCCCCGCTGACCAACGGGCGGATCAATACGGCCGGCGGTGGGGCAGGAATAGGGGAAAATGCAGAAAGGCGGCTTTTCGTCAGCCACCGCTGAGACGCTGATCAGTGCCGCAAAAAAGACAAGGCACACAGGGCGACCGCTCATGCCAGCAGGCCCTCCACCACGTTTCCGCCGTCGATAATTTCAATCGGCCGCGCGCCTGCTGCCATCAGTTCCTTGTCGGAATTGATGCCAATCAGTTTGTACAGCGTGGTCTGCAGGTCGCTCAGCGGAACGGCGTCACGCGCTACATCGGAACTGGTGGCATCGCTGTCGCCGTAGAAGACGCCCGGTTTCAGTCCGCCGCCCGCCATGGCCAGCGAGAACACGCGCGACCAGTGATCACGACCCGCCACCTTGTTGATTTTGGGCGTGCGCCCCATTTCCGAAACCACCCAGACCAGCGTGTTCTGCAGCAGGCCACGATCTTCCAGATCGGCAATCAAGGCGGCAAACGCCTGATCGAAAGCCGGCATGTTCAGTTCAAAGTTCTTTTTGATCTCCTGATGGTGGTCCCATTCGCCATAGCTGAGCGACACAAAGCGAACGCCGGCCTCCACCAGTCGCCGCGCCAGCAGCATCCGCAGGCCGGCCTGGGAACCGGCCTGCTGAAACTGACCGCGGCCATAGGCGGTTTTCGTCTGTTCCGATTCCTGTGACAGATCGAAGGCATCCCGCACCTTTGCGGAACGGATCATGTCGTACGCTTTTTGGTAATAGGCATCCATGGTGTCCAGCGGCGCCGCCGCCGTTTCCCGCTGCCGGAATTTGCTGTTGATGGCTTCGCGGATCCGCTGGCGGTGCGCGAATGTCTTCAGGTCCAGCCCTTCCGGTAGCGTGAGATCACGAATCTGAAACCCGTCCTGTGCCGGATCACCGCCGGTGGTGAACGGGCCGTACTGCGCGCTCAGATAACCAGTTTCGTCTTTGGCCTGTCCAATGGCGATGTAGCCGGGCAGTGCTGAACGAGGGCCGAACTCATGGTTGACCACCGCTCCCATGGTGGGATGTTTGAGTGCAGGGGTGACCTGATAGCCCCGCAAAATGTGATAGGTGGCCTGGCCGTGATCGGGCACTTTGCCAATCACTGAACGCACGACCGTCAGGCGATCTGCAATCTTTGCTGTTTGCGGCAGCAGTTCCCCCAGCACGACGCCCGGGATCGGGGTCTGGCAGACTCCCAGAGGTCCGCGATATTCCAGCGGAGATTCCGGTTTCGGGTTCCACGCCTCCTGTGCTGACACCCCTCCGCCGAGGCGAATCTGAATGACGCTCTTCGCGGGACCTTCCACAGAATCGTACCGTTTCTGGTCGGCCTCCACACGAAGCATTTTTCCCAGCGACAGACCACACGCCAGTGAGCCAATCTGCAGTGCACCGCGACGTGTCAGCCGTTTGGTACGTCGATGATCAGCACAGCCGGAAATTCTCATCAGGCACCCCTCTGTTGTGACTCGCAATTCGCAGATCCCCCAGTCTATCGCAGCCGTTCGCAACAGCCAAATACTCTCGCCCGGGGGGGCGCTGGCCGTCCGGAATGTCACAAGATGGTTGCCGTGCCATTCGCATTCGACGGCCACCATTCACCGGACTGCGAACGATCCGTTGGACGGTATCAAAGCGAACGACTTCGATGTGTTCACCGAGTTTGGAGAAAACGAGACAGACCGTGTTACGACGTTCCATCGCAGGCTCCAGGTTTATGGCACGCAACAAGTTAGGGTCGCGTTGGGTCGAGGTCGCCGCACTGCATGTCGCCGCATGTGGTGGGAATGGTGGCCATATGTACTGTGGAGACATGAAGAAATATGTGTAAGGCAACACGGATGAGCTGGAATGAGGCCACTTCAACTTTCAAAGACTCGTTCGCCTGACGCAGTATTTCATTCGCTGACTCCTTTTCCGCCAGGCTCTCAGCTACACTCCGATTCTCCCGATTCAGCTTATGGATTGTGGCGTTCAGCTGCTTCGTTTCTGTGAGCGAGGCATCAAGCATTCGCTGTGTTTGTCTGGCTGACGCTTGAGTTGTTTCCAGCAGTTCATCAACACGGCTGTTTTCCGCACCCTGCTGCTGTATCTGAGTGCCCTGTTCGGCCAACGTTTCGCGTTGATCCTCGATAAAGAGTCTGGCAGGGGCAGTACGAGTCGAGACTGACAGAGTATCGATCTGACGTTAAGGGGGCGGTTGAAAAATCTACCGACGATATTCGAACGGCGGTAGCCACTGCACAAAGGGCGGTGGACGGCACTGTGAAACGAACAGTGGCAGAGGTTGAATGCCGGATCAATAATAATCTGCAGGATCCTCGAGCATTCATCAGCGTTGTGCAGCCCGATCTGCAGGCGCTGAAATCTGCTTTGGCCATACAGAACCAGCAGTGTGATCAGCTCGCACGGGATGCGTCCACACAGCGGCAGGCCATTATTCGCCAGCTCGATGACTGTGGACGCGAATCCACAAAATCGCATGAGTCCGTAATCCTGCTGGTGAAGGACGGCAACAAGCGGCTGGAAGACGCTATTGAGCGGCGACGGCACGAATTTGAACTGTGGAAACTGGTCTAGGAGAACCAGAACTCTCGGCTTCAGGAAGAGTTCGACCGCATCCGACAGCAGATTCGCCAAAGCCGCGATGAGATCGATCAGTTCATCAAAAAGTCAATGGCCGAATGTGGTCTGGCGTGCAAAGAGATTACCCGCAAATTGCAGCCTTTGCAGGCAGCCATGAACACGATTGATCGACGTCTGAATGACCTGGAAAGTGTGATGTGTGACATCACTGGCAACATTCAGAACGCGGAGGGCGTGAGTGCCAAAGGCTTCTCCAGTGTGATCCATCAGTTTGAGCGGTTTCAGGATGCTCGTCGCGTCGACACAGAGCGAGCACGCGACGACCTCTCCCAACTGCGCGACCTGATCAGCCAGGTGTGTCAAACGCCAGCGGGAGACGAGAGTATTGCCGAGGAGTTACGGTCTCAGCTGCGTGATGCCCAGCGGCTGATGGACAATCTCACGCTAAGGCTGCATCAGGCCGAAAAAGAGGCCAGCGTGGCCAACGAAAAAGTGGTGGGCGCACTGCGAGAAATGAAGCTGGCCTCCGGCGGCCCGGATACAATCATTGGGCCTACGGTGACGCCTACGACCGCGTCGCCGGTTGGTGGAGGGCCGTCTGCCCCTGCTGCTGCGGCCGGGCCTGCTGGCGGAGGCGCTGGTCCTGGTGGAGCAGCGGCCGGCCCAGGCGGCAGTCCGTCAACGGCAGGCAGTCCAGTCGCTGGGGGCAGTCCGGTGGCCGGCGGTAGCCCCGCCAGCGGCGGAAGTCCGGCCTCTGGCGGGAGTCCTTCGACGGGGGGCAGTCCGGCAGTTGGAGGCAGTCCCTCGCCCGGTGGCAGTCCATCGACGACCGGCAGTCCGGCAGTTGGAGGCAGTCCCTCGCCCGGTGGCAGTCCATCGACGACCGGCAGTCCGGCAGTTGGGGGTAGCCCCTCGCCCGGTGGCAGTCCGTCGACGACCGGCAGTCCGGCAGTTGGCGGCAGTCCTTCGACGGGAGGCAGCCCAGCAGTCGGCGGCAGTGCTGCCGTTGCTGGAAGTTCAGTCGAGGGACGAAGTGCGTTTGCTGGCATCAATGGAGTCGTCGGACAGACAACTGCTACTGAATCAGACGAGTCAGCAGTTGACGAGTCAGCAGTTGATGAGTCAGAAGTTGATGAGTCAGAAGTTGATGAGTCAGAAGTTGATGAGTCAGAAGTTGACGAGTCAGAAGTTGACGAGTCAGAAGTTGACGAGTCAGAAGTTGACGAGTCAGCAGTTGATGAGTCAGAAGTTGATGAGTCAGAAGTTGACGAGTCAGAAGTTGACGAATCGGCCGCTGACCAGACGTCCACGGTTGATAAACTGACCATCATCAAAGGACTGGGCGAAGCGGCTATGGCGAAGCTCGCAGCCGAGGGCATTTCGACGTTCGCTGAACTGGCCACCGCGCAGTCCGATCGGATCCGCGAGATCGTGGGTAATCGTTTCCAGTTTGTCGATTCCTGGCCAGATCAGGCGAAATTCGCCTTCGATCAGGAATGGGACAAACTGGAGCAGTTGAAAGAGAGCCTGGAGTCCAGCGCCACTGACGAGGACGCCTGGCATTAAGGTCAGGATACGCGGGTGCTCCTGCTCGTAGCTGCCGCGTCGTAAGTCGCATCTTCAGCGGGGCGGATGAGATGAGCCTTTTCGTATGCGGTTGAACGCCCCGGATTCCTGTCATGGGAAGCTGGGGGCTTGTCCGCTCACTGTGTATTTGTCTGTGTTGCCGCTGCGTCAGTCGTCTGACTGTCGCGGCTTTCCTCACAGAACGGCGTGAATCGCACTGGTTTGCGATTGCGTCAGCGACGTGATCTTGTGCCGTTTCTCCCACTGCGCAACATGGCCAACCGATCAACGGACGTTTGATCATCATGCGTCTGATCAGCGGGTGTCTGTGACAGGCAAACAGCTGGCTACCTGCGACGTTGTTTCTTGTCGTCGAGGTTGAGGGCAATCTCTTTGTCGTCCACGGGCGGCGAGTTGATCCCTTCGGCGGGAATGTCAACTTTTGCGACCCAGCACAGCGCGTTCAGGATCACTTTGCGAAATGCGTCGTCCTGCCAGTTGGCGTGGAAGTGCCCGCCAGTAAAGCCGAATCCACGGCCGCCGTCCGGTCGTTCTACGGCCCACATCACGGCTTCTTTGCGACCTTTTTCCGACTGAATGTGATCGTACGGGCCCCTGGGGTAAACGTAAGGCCCATCACGGGTGTCATCGGTCGGTGTGGCGACGAGGACCGGCGTGAATCGCACTCCGTCGACTTCGGCAGGACCGCTGGCATCAAATCCTTCGGTGAATCGCATGTTAAAATACCATTCGTCCGTAATGGAAAACGGCTTGACGCCACGCGTGATGGGGTGTTCCGGGAAGTTCTGGAATTCGGCCTCCCAAATGGGATTGCATGACCACTCGTGCTCGTAGCAGCCACCAATCATTTTGCGAAACTGAGCGCCCGCTTTGTCCTTTGGCACTTCCACGGCGAAGTGCATGCAGCCAAAACCAACGCCTCTGCTGACCAGGCCTTCCATGGTGTCCAGCCGTCCCTGCCCGGCCAGCACCGGGTGTCGTCCATTGCCATCGGAAAAGCAGACCACAGCATCAGCATCGGCAAAGGTGGCTTCGTCTTTGACCCAGCCCAGTTCGTGCCGATCCACCTCCAGTCCGGGCACCTGCTGCAGCCGCTGCTCCAGCAGCATGGTTCCCGCACGAAACTCGTGCATCATGGGCGGATGGCTGGGAGGTCCGGCAATCAGAACCAGTTTGCGAGGGCGATCCGTCTCACTGGCAGACACACGTGCCAGAGAAGGCGCCACACTGGCGGCAAAAGCGAGGCGGAGAAAGTCAGAACGCTTCATGGCGGCTCCCCTGGAAGATCACTGAACAATAGACGTTGAAAGAGCGACATGCTCTGACAGAGCGACACGCCTGGCTTTGCCTGACGCGCAGCGGAGCAATTCTCCCTGCCCGGGCGGACACCACAAAGTAACAGATGAAAGTCCCGACGTCAGGGCTGACGTCGGGATCCTGCGATGCCAGTTACTTGTCTTTCGGATTTAGCCCAAACTTACTGCGATCCGGGTACGCAGGACGCTGCGGAGCTTTGTAGGCTCCCGTTTCCAGCTCTTTGAGCATCTGCTCAATGGCCACATCCAGTTGAGGATCGCCACCGTCCATCATTTTGGCCGGGTCGTCGATGACCTCAATGTCGGGATCCACACCGTGACCTTCAATGCCCCAGGTGCCATCCGTCTCGTAGTAGGCAAACGACGGTGCCGTCACACTGGCCCCATCCAGCAGGGAGGGACCGCCCGTGATGCCCACCAGTCCGCCCCAGGTCCGCTGGCCAATCAGTTTGCCAAGGTTGTTCTGACGAAACAGCGCGGGGAACATATCTCCACCAGATCCGGCCAGGCCATTGATCAGCATGCACTTGGGACCGAAGTGGCCATCGGGTGGCCATGACCAGTCGCGGCCATCGCGTCGGGCCCAGTAATTCATCACCGGCCGATTGAGCATTTCGATAAACCGCGTGGGAATCTGGCCACCGCCGTTCCAGCGATCATCGATGATCAGTGCCTGCTTATTTAGCTGGCCGTTGAACTGTCGCACCAAATCGTTCTGACCTGGGATGCCTGTGTTGACCACATAGATGTAGCCCACTTTGCCGTCCGTTTTTTCTTCCACGTACTTGCGGCGATCTTCAATCCAGTTCCGAAATCGCAGATTGGAATCGCTGCTGATTGGCTTGAACAGCACGCGTTTGTCGTCGTCGTCAATGGTGGTGTCGTCGCTGATGGTCAGTTCGACAGTCTGCCCTCGCAGTCCCTCAAACACGGCATACGGATTCACATCGGAACCGATCTTTGCGCCGTTGACTTCCAGCAGATACTGGCCTTCGCTGACGCCCAGTTTGCCCAGCGGGCTGCGAGCATCCGAGTCCCACGCAGAACCGCGGTACATGTGGCCGAGTTTGATGAACTCACCATCAGCCAGCAGTGGACAGCCCAGCAGGCCCACGCTGCTGCCCGGGCCGGACGCCACGCCGGAGCCCTCCCGGTAATAGGCGTGACCCACATTGATTTCGCCAATCATCTCCCGAATCAGAAACGACAGGTCCGAGCGGGAGACGCAGTCATCGAGCATTGCCGCGTAATGATCACCGACAGCCTGCCAGTCCACGCCGTGCATGGTCGGGTCGTAGAACAGATCACGCTCCAGACGCCAGGCTTCCCAGAACATCTGCCGCCATTCGTCCCGCGGAGACACATAAATGGTCATGCCCGCGGTGGAAACATTGCCACTGAGACTCTGACCGGGAGCTGCGGCAATCACAGAAATGCGACTGCCCTGAGAAACCAGCAGTTTGCTCAGATCGGCTGAGTAGCCAAAGCTGCTCGTGCCGGAGGCCACTGTTTTGGCTTCCACTTTGTCGGCTGACAGGTCGACCAGTTTGATGGACGATCCTGTGGAGGATCGCATGCCGTAGATCAGCTGGTTCTTATTGTTAACCATCAGCGAACCGAAGCTGCCCTGGCCAACAGGAATCTGAAACGCTCGCTCTTCAATGCCGTCGAAGTCGATCTTCAACTGGTCGTCGTCTTTGTCCTCAGCCTTCTTATCCTCGGCTGCGTCGTCTTTCGAGTCGTCGTCATCTTCATCAGCGTCGCCGGACGACGTCCGCGTCCCGCTGAAGGGCACCGACGTGTCTCCCACGGTGGCTGTTCCCGACATGCTCTCGCCGGAAATTTTCGCGGTGACGGTTGCCGTTTCACCGGAAGAGGTTTCTGTGGTGAAGCTCAGCTGACCGGTGGCTTTGTCAAAGGTGCCGTTGGTCACTTCCGACGTTTCTCCCATCACGGTGACAGAACCGATCACGGATCCGTCGTCTGTCAGTTTCAGGTCAAACGTGCCAGAGCGTGCTTCCGCGGGGATCTGATCGAAGTCCAGAGTGATCGTCCAGCTTCCCGTCAGCGGATCGGCGGCAGCAGCTTTGGCTGTCTCCCCTGCTTCCTGGGCGTCGTCTTCTGCAGGCTCTGTATCCTTTTCACTCTTGTCTTTTTTCTCGTCGTCTTTCTCCTCGTCCCATTCCACTTCGTCGCTTTTGGGCTGCATGGGATACTTGACGTCTTTGCGCAGTGGCATGGCCATCAGCACGGCCGTGTCGCTGTAAATGAACGACGTGCCGACGTCATCGTATTCGGGACGGTTGAAGGCCCGATTGCTGGTGAAATACAGGTAGTCGCCCTTCTTGTCGAACACCGGGCTGGTGTCGTTAAAGAAGCCGGACGTCAGCCGCTTTTTGGTGCCATCCACGACGTTGTAAACCCACACACATTCGGTGGGCACGCGGGCATCAAGGCCTTTGGAGTAGCACAGCCATTGGGAATCGGCCGACCAGTTGGCACTGATCTGACCGGCAAACGGATGCACGTCAATCTTTGTGGTGTTCTGGCTCTTGAGCGAGTACAGGTACAGAGCGCCCGTTTTGTCGCTGAATGTCAGGTGCTTCGAGTCGGGCGACCAGCCTCCCGGATAACGGAAGCAGTCGCCGTCTTTGGTTAGCTGCCGTGTTTCCCCTTTGCCGTCTGACTGCGTCAGGTACAGCTCATATTCACCAGTGGCGTCACTGAAGTAAGCCACCCAGCGACCATCGCCGCTCCAGGACGGATAGCGTTCTCTGGCTTGTGGCGTGCGGGTGATGTTGCGGGGAGAGCCGTTCTTCACCGGCAGTGTCCACAGGTCACCGCGAGCCGCCACGACCACGCGTTTGCCCTTGGGGGAAATATCGGCCGAGTCGATGAATTTGGCCGCATCGATTTTCATGCGTCGCAGCGAGGGACGGTCACCGGGAATGGTGACGTCCACGGTCTTCGCTTTGCCGGACTTCAGATTCAAAAGATAGAGCGAAGCGCCGTTGGAAAAGACAATTTCGCCTTCGCCGTCGCTGCCAGGACCAATGGATGGCCACTTGCAGTCGTCATCGCGAAATTTGGTAACCTGCTGACGTTCGCCCGATTCTGTGTCGTAGGCCCAGATGTTGAGGCGGTGTTCTGCGCCGCCATCTGACAGGTAATAGACCGTGCTGCCGTGCCACATGGGCAGTGAGTCTGTGCCTTCAAAGTCCGTGATCTGTTTCGAGGTTTTGTTTTCCAGATGAAACAGCCAGATGTCGGATGCCATGCCGCCGCGATAGCGTTTCCACGTGCGGGAGTCCCGACTGTACGGCGTGTACGCCAGCCACTTGCCATCGGCACTCATCGCGCCGTTGGTGCCGTAGGGAATCGGGAGTGCCTGTGGTACGGGCGTTTTGTCTGGGATCAGGTAAAGCTGTGACTGTCGCCCCAGTCCAGCAAATCCGTTGGTGGAGTACAGCAGCGAACTGCCGTCCGGGTGCCAGTCACACAATGACTCAGAGGCCGGGTGATATGTCACGCGTTCGGCGGCGCCGCCTGTAATAGAGATGCGGTACAGATCTGTGCCGCCGTCGTAGTTGCCCACAAAGGCGACATCCTGTCCGTCCGGACTGAATCTGGGAAACCGTTCGCCACCGGACGGACTGGCCAGCGGAGACGCGACACCACCGTCTTTGTCCACCACCCACAGATCATCGGCATAGCTGAAGACGATCTTTTCCTGGCTGACATCCGGATACCGCAGCATGCCGGCGGAAGGTTTCACCTGTGCGGTTGCCTGTCCTCCGGCAGCAAGACACAGGCCTGCTAAGGTCCAGACTGCAGTGCGCAAAGAAAACATGAATTGCCCGTTCCATCAAAATCAACGTGGTCGCGGCAGCGTCAACAGAAGACTGTCGCCAGCAAAAAAGTGAGCGGGAGAGCTCGGTGTGCCGGCATTTTGCCCGGTTGGCGCCGCTTGTGTATGGCCCTCATCATGCCCGGCTTCAATTGCACTTCAAGTGCATTCACGAGTTTTGAAGGGCGAATGGCACAGCGACGCCACAACCATCGAGCGGAACCCACACAGTGGAGATCACCTGCGCGCGAAGCCGTCGCTGGCGTCCGCAGCTTCGTGAGCCTGTTCACGAAATGGTGCTGCCAGCACAGCGCTGCCTGCGGTGCGGTGGCATCGGAGGTCAGGCCATTTCAAAGTTATCCGCGTCCGCATAGGCGTTGATGACAGCCTGTTCGCCTTCCACACCCTTCTGTGAGTTGCCGTGTTCCATGCCCAGCACGCCGTCGTATTGGCGGGAATGAATGTAACGGAACACATTGCGGTAATTGATTTCGCCGGTTCCCGGTTCTTTGCGGCCAGGGTTATCGCCGCACTGGAAATAGCCGATTTCGTCCCAGCACTTTTCGATGTTCGGGATCAGATTGCCCTCGGTAATCTGTTGGTGGTAAATGTCGAACAGAATTTTGCAGGATGGGCTGTCGACCGCTTTGCAAAGAGAATACGCCTGCGGTGAGCCCTGCAGAAATGCGCCGCCGTGGTTGGCGAACCAGTTCAGGGGTTCCAGCACCATCACCAGATCGTGCGGCTCGAGAATGTCCGCACAGCGTCGCAACAGTTCCACCACGTTGGCTGTTTGGTACCCCATCGCCAGGCGACCCCGACTGGTCTCATCGAGATTGCCGGGCACAACCGTCATCCACCTGGCGTTGACGCGTTTGGCGACCTCTATGGAATCCCGGATGTCCTGCAGGACGGCATCCCAGACGGCCTTGTCTTTACGCACAAATGTCAGCTTGCCAATCGATCCGTGGGCGACAAATACGCCCATCCGCATACCGAGTTGTTCCATGGTCTTTCCGATTTTCTCCTGCAGCGCCACGTCCTTTTGCTTCATGCGGTTGTCCTCCCAGGCCGTAAAGCCCTGGTCAGCAGCGAACTTCAGCTGATCGATGGGGTCATCGCCGGCTGAGTTTTTGAACATGTTGAAATGCGGCGCATACTGGAGTTTGAATTTCTGTGGACCGCTCTGTTCGGAAACGTGTCCAGCGAGAGATTGCGCGGCAGCCACGCTGGCTGTGCCTGCCAAAGCCGAGGTGGTCAGAAACTGGCGGCGCTGCATGGTGAGCATCCTGTGCGGGGGGGGATCAGTTGAGAATTGGAAGTGGCAAAGCATAAGCAGAGACGCATGAACCGGGAAACCAGTTGTCCCGGCTGGAACAACACGGGACGGCGGCAATCGCCGTAACTGCAAATCACGGCGGGAATTTTCCTCCCGACCATAAGCCACGCATTTGTTTCGCGATTCGTTAACATCTACGGCCGACACTGCGGGCAGGACGAGTCCTGTCCGAAGACCCAGCAGGAAAGAACAATTATGAAATCGCGTCGACAGTTCCTTAGCGAAACATTTTCATCCGTCTCCGGTTTTGCCGTGGCCTCAGCGTTCTCCGCGTTTGGCGGTCGCATCGCGGCCGGCGAGCTGGCCCGAAGTGCGGTCCGACTCCAGCCTGTGGCCGACGAAACCACGGGGCTGAAGCTGATTCAGCTGCCCGAGGGCTTTCGTTACATCAGCTTCAGCTGGACCAACGATCCCATGTCGGACGGCAGCAAAACGCCGCCCGTTCACGATGGCATGGGGGTGGTCAGTGAAACGGACGGCGTGGTCACGCTGGTTCGCAATCACGAGGTCAGTGACGACAAAGGCGCTTTGAAGATTCCGCAGGGCCAGCCGTTTGACGCTGTCGCAGGCGGCGGGTGTACCACGCTGAAGTTTGACACGAAGAGTGGTCAGTGGCTGAACAGTCATGTGGCCATCGCAGGCACAAGCCGCAACTGCGCAGGCGGCGTCACACCGTGGGGGACCTGGCTGACGGCCGAAGAAACGGTCCTGGGCGTCGGCTCCGTCGATCCTTATGCCAACAACACGGTGCGTGCCTTCAAGCAGGATCACGGCTGGGTGTTTGAAGTGGACCCCGAGGGTGTGAAGGCGCCCATGCCGCTGAGGGATATGGGACGCTTCGTGCATGAAGCGGTCGCCATCGATCGCAGCACGGGCATTGTCTACGAAACGGAAGATCGCAATACATCCGGCTTCTATCGGTTCCTGCCAAAGACGGCCGGCCAACTGGCGGATGGCGGACAGCTGCAGATGGCCGAAGTCGTGGGCTTTGATGACCTGCGTGGCCATGTGGAGAACGGCGCCGAGTTCAGCGTTCGCTGGCACACCATCGCAGATCCTGCGCTGGCCAACACGCCAGGTCTCGACAAGCCCGATCAGCTGGGAGTGTTCACGCAGGGGAAACGGCAGGGCGGCACGACGTTCTCCCGGCTGGAAGGCTGCTGGAGCGGCGATGGAGTCATCTACTTTGACGCCACCAGTGGCGGCGGTGCCAAAGCGGGGCAGATCTGGCGATACGACCCGGCTGCAGAAAAACTGACGATGCTGTTTGAAAGCCCGGGGAAACAAACGCTTAACATGCCGGACAACCTGTGCGTCAATCCTCACGGTGGGCTGGTGATCTGTGAAGATGGAGACTACGGCCAGGAAGAATATCCGCAGCGGATGCACGTGCTGTCCGGAGACGGCAAGCTGACTCCGTTCGCTGTCAATGACGTGCAGCTGAACGGCGAGAAAGGATTTCAGGGCGACTTCCGTGGTCGCGAATGGACGGGCGCTTCGTTCAGCCCGGACGGTCAGTGGCTGTTTGCCAACATTCAAAAACCCGGCATCACGCTGGCCATCACGGGGCCGTGGGAAACACTCGCGGGCTGATCTGGCACAACGTACTGACACAACGTGCTGGGGCCACCATCGGCGAATGGTGGCCGCAATCCGTCCGTTGCCAATCGGCGGCCATTCAGCGTCAGCCATTCATCGTCGGCCGTGAACCGTCATCCGTTGATCAAAGGTCGGCCAATCCTGTTCTGATTCGCGGCGTCAGTCATTCGTCCAGCTGCTTCAGCACACTGATGACTTTGTCCACAGACGGACGGTCGCTAAAAGTCTCAGCCCGCTGGGCGAACTGAATCACGCCCTGCTTATCAATAATGAAAGTGGCCGGTCGGTTACTCAGTTCGGTGTGCACGCGCATCTGGAATGGCACGCCGTAGGTGGCCGAGACCGTCAGGGACGGATCCATCAGCACAGGAAAGCTGACATCGTCTGTGGAGGAACCGGATTCTCGCAGCAGTGCTTTGGCCGACCACGCTTCGTGCGGATCAACGGCCAGGATCTGTGCGGTTGTGTCTTTCATGTTTCTTAATGCGTTACGCAGCTGCCCGAGCTGCATGTGACACACAGGTCAGGTGTCGCCATAAATGAACACCAGCACGACGGGCTGCTTGCCGCGGTAGTCACTGAGCGAAATCGGCTCACCGTCGATGGTCTTCAACTGAAAATCGGGCGCTGGTGAGCCCACCTTGGCGGAATTGATGGTCGCCGGATCCCATTGCTTCAGAGCGTCGATGACCTGTTCGCTGATGGCGTTGTCCTCTCGCTGCATCGCGTAGCTGATGTGCTTGCGAACATCGCGGTTGCGTTCGGTCCCGGCCAGTGCTTTCCAGTCCACGGACGGCGCTTTTCCGGAAGTGCCGATGGCGTCCACGGCATACAAACGCGCGGCCGCCGTTGTGTCGTTCTTCGCGGTGCTCAGCAGCCGATCGATGCTGGCCTGTGGGCCCAGATAGCTGAGCGCCTGCGCGGCCAGCACGCGTGTGGGAGAATGTGGGCTGTTCAGAGCGTCCGTGAGTGCGGGAACCGCATCGTCTCCCAACAGCACCAGAGAACGCAGCGTGGTCATCCGCTGCTGCCACTGTCCGGCGCCCGTTTTTCGCATGTAGAGCACACCACGAAAATTCTTCTCCCAGTTGGCTTCGTCCCAGCTGTCGGCAAATTCGGTCAGCAGAGTCTGTGCGTCTTTGCTCTTGCCGGTGCCGGCCGCTGTCGACTCTTCAGGCAGGAATTTTGTGAGTGACACCAGACGCACATCGTCCCGCTGTCGCAGTTGTTCCTTGATATAATATTTGTGCCAGGAGCCAAAGGTGATCAGCACTCGCTTGCCCTGTCCTTTCAGACGGTCAAGAGCATAGGCGATGTGGGCGTAGTGAGCGGCGTTGATGTTGCTCCAGCCGCCAGCACCAATAGCCTCGTTGAAGTAGCGGTCGTAAGGCTCCATGCCGACTTTCACAAAGGCGTCGTACGCGTCTGTGTGAATGACGCGGGGATCACGATAGCTGCCCAGTGTGCTCTCCACCTGTGTGGACACATTGCGCTGGGCCAGTTCCATTTCCCGATACTGCTTCGCATGTGTGGTCTTCAGCTGTGCCATGGTGGCTCGACGGCTGTCGTTCATCTCGGTGGTCCACGCCGCGCAGGCCACAATCTGAAACTCCAGCTCTTTCGTCAGCGGAAACAGAGCGTCCGTGTATTCGGGAAAGACGCGGACCCTTGACTCGGTGATTTTGCCGGTTTCATGAAACTGCTGCGTGGCCGTCTGCAGGCGGTCCGGCGGTATTTCCGTGAGCACCACATCAGGTTTCACTCGGCGAATGATGTCTTTCAGGTGGGCGATGTCATACGGCCCTGCCGAACGGTGCCCGCTGTGAATCATGCCCATCACGATCACATCGTTTGGCTCGTCCACAGATGCAGCGGCTGACAGCGTCAGCGTGACGGCCGTCAGGGTGGTCAGTAGTTTTCGTATCACCATTTCACCTTTTCGAAGTCCAGGAATGATTGCTGAACGTTCTGCAGGATACTTATTGAACGAGCGTTCCACAATGGGCGGTATGGTGATCCTGCTGACATAACGTTGACGGATTCGGCAAATGCAGGAAGCTCGTGCTGTTGCTGGTTATGATTCTGGCATCCGGCATGGCTTACAGTCGCGAGGAGCTGAGTGCGATGCGCTTGGTCACCTTCGGATCAACGGTCGCCTGCCCGCGTGTTTGCCTTCGCCGCCAGCTACGCTGCCTCGAAGGGGCGTCAATCTGCCTTTCGTCGCTATTTCCTGCTCTTCTTCGTGTTCCTGTTGATTCTCGCGGTGCCGATTTTCATGAGCCGCCTGGCTCAGGCCACCGCGAACTGACACGTGCTTCCTGGTTTCGTTGCCGGGACTACGAAACCGTTCTCGTCACGACGTGCAGGGCACAGTTGCCGCCACCGCCTGGCGACTTCCTCATTTGACCACGAGTCTACGACGTCTGGGCGGTTTCGCAGGATGATGTGGAAGTGATTGGACATCACGGCGAAGCCGAGGACTTCGATGCCCATGATGCCGGCCAGAAATTCGAATCGGTTGCGAATCCACTGTCTTCGATA
>JANSXP010000115.1 GCA_024742875.1 Planctomycetaceae bacterium
GTGGAGGAGGAGGAGGAGGAGGAGGAGGAGGAGGAGGCGGAAATCAACATTCCCTACGCGGGCACCATCAAGGCCATCCATGCAGCGGCCGGCGATTCGGTCAGCGTGGGGGCACCACTGGTGACCATTGAAACCACGGGCGCAGGTGCCCCGGCAGCCACATCGGCTCCCGCTGCACCCGCCAAAACGGAAGCTCCAGCGGCGCCCGCCGCGGCTGCTTCTTCGGCACCCGCCGCCGCGCCGCCGTCCGCAGCCGCGCCAGCTGCCGTCGTGCCGGATGGTCGTGCTCCGGCCCCCGCCGGTCCTGCCACCCGCCGGCTGGCCCGCAAGCTGGGCGTGGATCTGTATCAGGTGCCCGGCTCCGCTCGTGGCGGACGCATCACCATTGAAGATGTGGAAGCCTACGTTCATAAGCAGATGACCTCACCGGCTCCGGCTGCCGCCGCCGGCGGATCGATGAGTGTGGGCATCGCGGCTCCCGCCCCGCTGCCGGACTTCTCCAAGTTTGGCCCGGTAGAAAAACAGCCGCTCAACAAGATCTTCCGTTCGGCGGCCTCCAATCTGTCGACGGCCTGGGTCACTATCCCCCACGTGACGCAGCACAACCTGGCCGACATCACCGAGCTGGAATCGGCTCGCAAGCGGTTCGTCAAAGACAATCCCAAGTCGCCCAAGATCACGATGACGGCCATCATGATCAAGGCGGTTGTTGGTGCCCTGAAGGCCTACCCCAAAGTCAATTCCAGCATCGACATGGGATCCGGCGAACTTGTCCTGAAGAAGTACTACAACATCGGTGTGGCGGTCGACACACCCAACGGTCTGGTCGTGCCCGTCATTCGCAACTGTGATCAGAAGAACGTCCTGCAGGTGGCGTCCGAGCTGACCGAAATCGCCATGAAGGCGCGTGACCGCAAGCTCAAAGCGGAAGACATGAGCGGTGCATCGTTCACGATCACCAACCTGGGCGGCATTGGCGGCACGTACTTCACGCCCATCGTCAATCCGCCGGAAGTCGCCATCCTCGGCATGTCCCGCGGGCAAAAAACGCTCCAGCTGGAAGACGGCAATGTGGTGGAGCGACTGATGCTGCCGCTGTCGATGTCTTACGACCATCGTGCCATCAACGGAGCCGACGCCGCTCGGTTCATCGTCAAGCTGTCCGGCAGCCTGACCAATTTCTTCGAACTGTTCTAAGACACCCGCTTTTGCTGCGGCATCGGTTTCGCGGCAAAACCAGACCTCCTTTTGACGGCCATCTGCGGATGGCGGAAAGTGAAGCGCAATGGCAAAGCACGCTCAACTCGTAGTTCTGGGCGGTGGTCCAGGTGGATATCCGGCCGCCTTCGCCGCGGCTGACCATGGCATGGAAGTGGTGCTGGTGGACGAAGGCAAGCAGCCAGGTGGCGTGTGCCTGAACCGTGGCTGCATTCCCTCCAAAGCGCTGCTGCACGTTGCCAAGCTGATCAACGAATCGAAAGAATCGGCTGATTGGGGCATCACGTTTCAACCGCCGGAAATCGACCTGGACAAGCTGCGTGATTTCAAGGAAGGCGTGGTGGGCTCGCTGTGCGGCGGCATCGAAGGGCTGTGCAAACAGCGTGGCGTGGAACTGATCAAAGCCCGCGGCACGTTCAAAGATTCGTCCACACTGGAACTGAAATCAGCAGACGGCACCACGTCCGAGCTAACGTTCGACAAGGCCATTGTGGCCATTGGCTCGATTCCGACGATGCCCGGGTTTTTCAATATCGGCGATGACCGGGTGATGGACTCGACCGGCGCCCTGAAACTGCAGGACATTCCAGAGAAACTGCTGGTTGTCGGCGGCGGATACATTGGCCTGGAAATGGGGTCCGTCTACGCGGCCCTGGGGAGTGAAGTGACGGTTGTCGAAATGTCTCCCGGGCTGCTGCCGGGTGCCGACCGCGATCTGGTCACGCCACTGCAGAAACGACTCAAAGAGCACTTCGCCGCGATCCACACCAATACTAAGGTAGCCAGCCTGACGGCTTCGGATGCCGGCATTGTGGCGGCGCTGGAAGGAGAGGGCGTTGATCCCGAGATGACGTTTGATCGCGTGCTGATCTCCATCGGCCGTCGGCCCAACAGCGCCAACTGCGGTCTGGAAAACACGGGCGTGGAAATCGACGAGCGTGGTTTCATCAAGGTCGATCGCAATATGCGAACAGCCGATCCCAAACTGATGGCCATCGGCGACATTGCTGGTGAACCCATGCTGGCCCACAAAGCCACGCGCGAAGCCCGCATTGCCGTCGAGACACTGCTGGGAGAACCGGTTGTGTTTGACAACATCGCCATCCCGGCTGTGGTCTTCACCGATCCGGAAGTGGCCTGGGCGGGCATCACGGAAACCGAGGCCAAAGCCCAGGGCATCGAGCACACGGCCCATCGCTTCCCATGGGCGGCTTCGGGTCGCGCTCAGACGCTGGCCCGCACAGAAGGTGTGACCAAAATCATCGTCGAGCCCAAACATGGGCGGGTACTTGGCATCGGCATCTGCGGTGCGGGCGCTGGCGAAATGATTGCCGAAGCCGTGGTGGCCATCGAAATGGGGGCCACAGCTCGCGACCTGGCTGACTCCATCCACGCTCACCCAACGTTGTCCGAAACCGTAATGGAAGCGGCAGAGAGCGTCCTTGGGCAACCCACGCACTTCTACCGCAAACCTCGTCGGTCATAAGTCGCACCCGCAGTGGTCGGCCAGGCGCTGTCTTCCCTGGGTCCCACCCAACACATCGGCGCACCGCCGCGTCCGGCGACTGGGCCCGACGAACTCGTCCGGCACAGCAGCTCGTCACGCACACGCGGCGACAGCTGCTGCCGTTGCCCCTCACGTCCAAACGCGCCCCTCACTGAACGCCGCTGTGCCGTGGCACGCTGTGGTGGCAATTCGGACTGCTCGTCCGCTCAGCCCTCTGGATTTTCACTGCCGCGCTGCGACACACATGACGTCGCGCGCGACTATGGTTGAATTCCCGGCAGGGATGACCGAATTGTGTCTCATTCGGCTACCGAAGTGATGTGAGGCGGCGAAGGCGACGGCCGATAGTTGCTGGCAAACGGCGACCGAACCGCCTGGAAAAGCCTGAACAGCGTGCGGATCGTTGACCGGCAGAAACGGCCGGTGACGATTCACTCCAGGCAGGCTGGGGCGTCTTTGCGGTATGCGGATGTTGCAACCGTCACGATCGGTCCATTCGCGTCAAGTGGCAGAATTGCCGTTTCCGATACCGATACAGGGGTGCGAGCACAGTTCGTGCGCGCTGACTCACACCAAAGGACTGTTGTGATGATGTTGAAGAAAATGGTGCGGTGGATTGGACAGGGATGTGCGGCAACAGCCCTCATGGCGGCCGCCTGCGGGGCAGATCCGCTACTGACGAATACCACCAGTTTTCGCATCCCCTTTGCAGTCGATGGTGCAAAGGATGAGGTCACGGGCAATGCCGTTCTGTTTGCCGGATTCGAAGGCGGCCCGATGGAGCTTGTGAATACCGTCCCCGCTTCTGCCGGAGGATTCGAATTCCAGGCGGACGCCGACGGTCGGTACTCGTTTGCCGTCCGCATGACGGATGCCAGCGGTGCTGTGGTGAATCCCGGGGAAGCCATCACGCCGGAACTGGAAGTGATTGTTGACCAGATTGCGCCCCGCCTGAATATTCAGCTGACCGAAATTGCCACCGGCCGACTGAACGTGGCCTGGACGTGCAGCGAACAGAGCATCACCCCCGACTCACTCAAGCTGGAATATGCGGAAGGCTCGGATGGCCGCTGGAAGCTGATTGACGTGGCGCCCGGCTCCATGGGCCAGACAACCATTACTGTGCAGGCGGGAACGTCTGTGGAAGTGCGGGGCTCGATCAGTGACCTCGCCGGCAATCAGGGACAGAACGCCGCACAGACGGTAATGAGTCAGGCGGTCTCGCCGGTCTACTCGCAGGCCCCCCCCGCCTCTGCGGCCTCGACGGCCCTGTCAATTCCCGGCAGCGGACAGCCCGTGGGACCAAGCCCCTTTGGATCGGCCGCGGCCTCGCAACCGGCCGGACACCCAGCAGGCGGACACCCAGCAGGCGGACAAATGACGGCCACACCAAATGCCACGGCGTCTGGCATGATGGCGGTCAGAAACAACAACACGATGCCACCTGGCGGGCTGACCATGCCTGGCGGGCAGTCGATGCAGCTGTTGCCCCAGCCATCTCCAGCGATCGGAGCCGCTTCAGGGCAGACAACGTTCCCACAGTACGGTCCTGTCATTCAGCCAGGCCAGAAGGGCTTCGCCGACAATTCACCGCAGCGTGCGGGCGTGGTGCAGTTTCCAGCGGCCGAGTCGTTTCCACAGACACCGGCAAGTGCCGTTTCGCAGCAGTACACGCCTGGTGGCCAGTCGCAGCAGACAGCCATGCTGCCATCGGGCACATACAGTCAGAATCAGGCCGGCTATGGTCGCAACTTTTCCACGTTTGCCTCCGCCACGTCGCCAGCTTCCGCTTCACGGCAGACGGTCAGTCACCCCGTCTTCACCATCGACTATCAGGTGGATGACGTGGGCCCCTCCGGTGTGAGCGCCGTGGAATTGTTTGTGACAGAAAACAATGGCCGCACGTGGTACCGCTACGGCAACGATGCGGACCTGCGTTCGCCGATTGAAGTGGACACGCGGGGCGAAGGCACATTTGGGTTTGCCGTGCGGGCACGCAATGGTCTGGGTTTCAGTCAGGCGGCCCCGCAGCCTGGGGAACTGCCAGGCATCGTGGTGACCGTTGATCGCTCTGCCCCGCAGGTCGAGTTCAGTCGCCCGCAGGTGGTCGTTGCCAACGGCGGTCGCATTCGTCTGGCGTGGCGGGTGGCTGACGCCAATCCTTCGGCGACACCCGTGCGACTGGAATACTCCACTTCGGAATCCGGACCATGGACGCCTGTCTTTGACTGGCAGGTTGACCAGGGCGGCTACGAAATGCCCATCCAGAGCGGTATGCCGGCCGTGCTGCACTTTCGACTGCTGGCCCGTGACGTTGCCGGCAATGTGTCTGCCAGCCAGACCAATCAGCCGGTCATCGTGGATCAGCGTCGGCCCACGGCACGTCTGCTGCGGGTCCAGCCGGTTTCGCGTCCCGGGCACACACTCGGACGATAGGCGAGCGGCGTATTGCCGGATGTGGACAGCGAACGCTCGCCCCATCTTCACTGCCACCGCGCGGCGGCCCATCATGCGGCCGCTGAGCTAGACGGTCCCGGGACGCAGTTCGGTCATATCGCCCGTGCTGTCAGCAAAGCTGTCGACGGGCACCCCCACCGCGTGCAGCATCGAAACAAACAGATTGGCCAGCGGCACTTTCTGATTGCCCAGGAACTGATGCAGCTGGCCGTGACGAAAGCCCAGCTGTCGACCGCCCGCCAGATGAATGGGATAGTTGCGGGTGTTGTGAGCCTGATGCGGATGCGCGGATCCCCACAGCACGACAGTGCGGTCCAGCATATTGCCATCCGCTTCCGGCGTGTCTTTGAGCCGCTTGAGAAAATATGCGTGCTGTTGTGCCCGCCATTGATCCCACTTGCCGGAGATCTCGTCGGGGCGTTTGTGGGAGATGTCGTGCGTGTTGCCGCTGTAGCCAAACAGATAGTGGGCGTAGTTCTGCAGCTCGGAGGCTCCCGACTGCTCGCTCTCCAGCATAAATGAGATATTGCGGGTGGAGTCCGTCTGCAGCGCCAGATAGATCAGATCGTACATGCAGCGGATGTAGTTCTCCGGATCTTCGGCCGTAACTTCCAGATCCAGCGAGGTAGGGTCAATTTCCGGCAGCGGACGATCGAGCCAGCTGGCCGAGCGTGCCACGCGTTTTTCCACCGCCCGGACGGACTCCAGATACTCATCCAGTTTGGCCTGATCCGCCTGTCCGAGGCGGTTGTGCAGACTGCGTGATTCTTCCAGCACCAGATCCAGCACGCTGCGTTTGCGATCCAGCTGCCCCTTGACGGCTGTTTGATTCTTGCCGGCATAAGGACGAAACAGCCGATCGAAGATTTCCTGTGGCCGATTCAACGCCGGAATGGGTCGTCCTGGCCCGTGATGGGACAGCGTCTTGCAGCGTCCATAACTGCCCGTGCCGCCTTCGGTGCCCAGCACCAGCGACGCATAACGCGTCTTATGACCGTGCACCCGCGCGGCCAGCTGATCCAGCGAAATATTGTTGGTCTTGTGTTCGCCTGTCATGTCTGCGCCGGTAGCAAAGACATCTCCAGAACTGTGTCCGCCCAGCTTCCAGCCGCCTTTGTGATCCAGCCCCTGCAGATAGCTGATGTCATCTTTCAGGTTGGCAAAGGGAGCGGACGACTGATTGAAACTCAACGGCCCGGCCTGTCCACAGGGCCACCAGCTCCAGTCGGGATGAACGTCCTGTGCGCGACCGGACGGAATGCCGCTTTTGGCCTCCGGCATGTAGGCGCCATAAGAAAAGTAGCTGACGACCATACGACGGGGCAGCTCGTCGCTCGGTGCCATCGCCCAGGACATGCTCTCAAGGAACGGCAGTGACAGGGCGACACCTGTGCCCCGCAGCAGATCGCGACGATTCAAATGCCATGACTTTTGCATCAGTTGTCCCGTTTCAGGAAGAGGTCGCTTTGACAGATGGCCACAATCAGATCCTGCAGGCCGGCATCACTGCGGCGGGCCTGCCGCACAAGTTGATCCACGGCAAACCGATCACGCACTGTGAGCGAACGCCCCAGTCCGTAGGATAACAGTCGCCGCACCATGTTTTCTGTGATTACGTCCTGCTGCCGCAACAGCAGCCAGGATTTCAGGTCTTCCATCCCGTTCACCGCAGCACCACCGGGCAGTGTGGAGGCCGCATCCACGGAAACCGTGAAGACACTGTCCAGATACTGCTGATAGCCTGCCGCATCGGTGTGTTTTTTGGCATCAAACCCCAGCACCCGCACACCGTCAGGCGGCACTTTGGGCTGATACTGACCAACGGCGTTATAGTGCTCGAACGCGATGCCCCAGGGATCCAGCCGCGCGTGGCAGTCGTTGCAACTGACCTTCTGCCGATGGGCCCGCAGCAGGTCCTTGATGTTGGCCGCCTGATCGGCCGAGTCACCAGCCGAGTCCTCCAGAGCGGGCACATCGGCCGGCGGATCTTTCACGTGGTCGCCCAATATGGCCTCCCGCAGCCATTTGGCCCGATAAATCGGATGGGGCGCAGATCCGGTCCCCGTGCCAGTCAGCACAGCCCCCTGCGTCAGCAGCCCGCCCAGCCGAGTGTCGGCAGGCAGCGCGACGCGACGCAGCTGATGTCCCTGCACGCCCCGCACTCCGTAGTGAGCCGCCAGTCGCTCATTGAGCATGGCAAAATCGGAGTCCACAATCTGATCGATCTGCTCGTTACTGCGAATCAGCTCCAGCACAAAAGCGACGGTCTCGTCCAGCATGTCGTCGCGGACGGTTGGTCGAAACGGCACTTCCTCGCCCGCGTGCTGTCCCTTTTTCACCAGATACAAAAAACGGGGGAACAGGCGGGTGTTGATGGGCAGTGTCCGGCACCGCTGCAGCGCCAGCCACTGGGTGGAAAAGTTGCGCACAAAATCGTGCGCTCGATCATCGGCCAGCAGGCGACGCACCTGCTCGGCAATGATCACAGGATCCTGCAGTTGTCCGGCGGACGCCCGCTCCAGCAACGTCTCGTCCGGCATCGTACCCCACAAAAAATAGGACAACCGACTGGCCATGCGATAGTGCGCGTCTGCCTGATGTTCGTGATACAAGAACGCGGGCGAGGTCAGCGCTACGGCCAGCGTGTCTCGCACAGCAGCTTCCATCGACGCCCCGTCAGCGGCAAAGATCTGGTAGATCTGTGCGTAGCGATCTACGTCCTGTGACGTGGCGGGGCGACGAAACGCGCGCGATAAAAATCGCTGCAGCACCTGCTTCACATAGGCCATCGGATCGCTGTCGCGCAGGGGCGAGGCAAACAGAATCCGTGTGTGGTGCTCTGGCGGCCAGGTGTCTGCCACGGGAGCTTCAAACTCGATCCAGTCAATCACCGCCCGCGGTCGCAGCTCGGCCGCAATGCCGTCATTCAGCGTGCCATCGTCAAACAGGTTCTGCGGAGTGATCACCAGACTGGCAGGAATGGTCGTCAGGTTGCCCGTGCGTGTGCCACCGCGACGATACTGACGCTGTGGCTCCACAGGATGATTTTCAATGCGACCGCGAAACTCATAAATGCGTGGCTCACCATCTTCGGCATTCAAATGGATGGTCCCCACAGGAAAGAACGGCGCCGCGCCGATGTCGCCCGCCAGGCCGTAGCCCATCACCAGCCGCAGGGGCATCGCCGCGGTGCCTTCCGGAAACAGGCCGGACGCCTGCACGCGAATCCGATATTCTCCGTGCTCGGGCCACTGCCTGACACTCAGACCGCCCGCCACATTGCCGCGACGGTTTCCGGTGACCGCCAGCTCGTTGTTCTGCCGTTCGCTCTTCCACTCTTTGCGGACGTTGTGCACGTCTGGTGTGGCAGGGTCGACAATCGCCGCCGCCATCGCGCGGGCCGCATTTTCTTCGTAACGCTGCAGCTGTTCAGCGCCCATCAGCAGCAGCTCGGCCGAGTTGTTGAATCGATAGGGGATGACGGGATCTTCCGGCAGATGCTCGGCCAGCCGCAACTCAAACCCAAGCAGATCCCGCATCGTGTTTTGATACTCAAAATTGGTCAATCGCCTGGCAACCGCCGCCGGAAGCTGTTCAGAGCGAGCGATCCAGTGCCCCAACGTTGCTTCAATTTGCGACACCACACGGTCTGTGGCCGATTGCTCCGGACGAGGCACCTCATCGGGCGGCATCTGACCGCGCTGCAGCATGATCAGCACACGCTCCCAGCGTTCTGCTTCCCGCAGCGAGGTCGGCTCCCCGGGCAGCTGGGTCAGATCCAGTTCGCTTTTCGGATCTTCGGGACCGTGACAATCCACGCAGTGGGTTTGCAGATAGGCGTGCACATCGACGTCTGCTTCCGATTCGTCATTTGCCTCTGCGCAGGCGGACAGCGACAGCAGCACAAGCAGTGTGGTCCTTAACAGAGATCCGGTCATGAAACGTCTTTGCAGCAGGCGGGCAGGCAGGATCAAACCAGAAACTCGGTAATCGGACCACGCTGGTCCCCCTGCAGTCCCACATCCAGTGCGCCAAAGTGCTCAATGGGACTGCCGAACCTGTTCAGCAGTGTGGTGTACCAGTTGCCCAGCGTTTTGTGCCCCGGCTGACCGTAACCCGGCAGGCGAATATAGCGGCGTTTGATGTTCAGGCGGGCGTTGTCGCCGGAGAGCACCACAAACGGAAACTCCAGCCCGTGCGAGTGGTGCGTTTCACCGCCGTCGGGAAAGTAGAAGATCATCGTGTTGTCAAACATCGTGCCGCCCGCTTCCGGCACGCTCTTCAACCGCGTCACAATCTGATTCATCAGCGTCATATGGTGCTGGCGACAGCGTTTGCGGATTTCCTCTGCTGACAGCCCGCCAAAGGTTTTGCCATGTCCCACATCGTGCATGTTCACTTTGGTGCCTTCGATGCCGGGGATGCCCGTGTAAGAGTGGCCCAGTTCGTCCACCGTAAAGGCCACCACGTTGGTCAGTCCGGAGATCAAAGCTCCCAGCAGCACTTCCGTGTGGCCCAGCTGCCGGTCAAACGTACTGACATCGGCATCCAGAAATTTGGGGTCCAGCTGCGGCACATGCTGACGAATGGTGTCCGCCATGGCATCGATGCGACTGTTGCGGGCGCGGATGGCCTCGACGGACTCGGAGTAGTTGGTGATCTTGGTGCGTTCCGAGCCATGCAGCGGGTCGGCGATGCGTCGTTCATTGTCCGCCACAAATTTCAGCAGGCGGCGATCCAGCTGGTACTGCGTCTGGGCCGTCGTGTCCGTTGAGACAGATTTGAACAGCTCCGTCAGCGCGACACGCGGCGACCCGTAGGCATAGTTGGGCTGCTGCGGTCCCCGCGCAGAAAAGCCGGTGGCAATGCCATCCAGAGAGCCGCGGGCATTGCCGCCGCCCAGCGGAAAACAGGCCAGCTCAATGTGCCCCACGGGCGAAGGAAACAGACTGGCCAGTTCAAAGTCGACCGTGGCCCACTTGATGGAGCTGACACGCTCGTTGGCTTTGAACACGCCCAGCGACGAGCACCACGAATGATGACCGACCGTGCACATTTTTCCCGACAGTCCCTGCAGCAGCGTCAGATGCTCGGTGTGGTCGGCCAGCGGCGTGAGCCAGTCGGGAAGTTCGTGTCCGTCCAGGTCCACCTCGTACGCCTGCTTCCGCTTTTCTTTCTCCTGCAGTTCTTTGCTGAAGCCTGGCGGAACCATCACTTTGGGCCACAGACCGTTGCCGCGGTGCATAAAGATGAATCGCATCGGCGGCCGGCCGGCAGCAGATGCAGCGAAGGCCGAGCCGCACGATGAACCAGCCAGCGGAGAATTCAGCAGGGCCATCGCGCCCGCGCTGAACAGTCCGTTCTTCAGAAAGTCTCGACGGCGGGTCATGGGGTTCTCCCGGGAGGCAGGGCGGTGTTTGAGGCGGGAGCAGGCACAGCTGGCCTGCGATACATAAAGGAATCGGACGTCAGCAGCGAAACGATGACCGCTTTGAAGCTGCCATTGCTTTCCAGGTACGCTTTGTCGGCGTCTCGTAACGTCTGTGCGTCTGACAGCATTTCGTTGCGGCCCATGTAAAAGCGGAAGGCGTAGCGGATCATCGACTGCCGCACACGATCTGCCTGTACGAGACGATCAATCAAATCAAACGGCCCGGACACTTCTCCGTCCAGCTGCGAGTTTCCGCTGCCGGACAAAGCTCCCGTGGTATCCACGGACGCCGTTTTGTAGACATCAAATGTGGATTTGCCATTGCCGCGGCTCACCAGGTTGTCTTCGTTCTCCAGCGGCTCCTGATCACGATAGCGGCCGAAGTCATCGTAGATTTCAAACGCCATGCCCAGCGGATTCATGTGCTGGTGACACTTCCAGCATTCGTCCGCATGCGTCACGGATTCCACCCGCTGCCTAAGCGTGCGATGCGGATCTTCGGGCACCTGCGCATCGACGGTGATGGGCACATCGGGCACGCGACCGGCCAGCAGTTTCTCACGGATCCAGCGACCGCGCCGAATGGGATCCGTATGAAAATTGGAAGAGTGGGCGATCAGCCAGGCCGGGTGCGTCAGAATGCCTTTGCGATTGGCGATTCGAAACGGCTGCTGCGTGGGATAATCCCAGAACGTACGCGGCTCTATGTCCTGAAATTTCGTCGACTTCCAGCTGCCATAACGACCAATGCTCGGCGTGGGTGGCAGGCTGTAAAACGGGGCGTGATGAAACGTGTAGCCGTGCGCCCAGGGGACGGTGGTAAACGGCGTGCGCCCCTGACCAAACGACTCTTCAAAATAGTGCATAAAATTGACCAGCTCGCCGGGCCGGGATGTGTCTTTGATTCGCATCGATTTCTGCTGCGAAAGAAACTCCAGATGCTCTGCCAGCACGCCTTCGGGATCGGTTTTCCAGTCGGCATCTTTCAGCCGTTCGTACACCGCTCGCCACTCGTCGATAATCTGCTGCCCGGAGGCGTTGTCTTTATCGTGATAGACGAAGAACTCCTCGCCGGTCAGCAGGCGTTCAAACACCCATTCGTCGCGTTCCACATGCATGGTGACAAAGCGGTCGGCTTCGAGCACCAGCCAGCCGGGCGTGGCCTGACTGCCGCGGCCAGGATTGCGATAGTACCCGCCACTGCGAGGCGCATCTTTAAAGACTCGCAAAGCGCCCGGATAGCCAAAGAACTCCCGAAAAAAGCGAATGATTCGCGGATGCGAGGTTTCGTTGGAGCGATAGTGCTTGCCGTTGAGTGACGAATCAATCTGACCGCGATACCACTGATCATCGGCCAGCAGACGTTCCACCTGCCGACGATAATCGTCGCGGCTGTTGAGCCGGCCTGTGGCCGCCGCCGCCTGCAACTCGGCATCCGGACTGCGATCTCCCAGCGCGTAGCTAATCGCGTAGCTGGCTTCCCTGGGTGACAGCATCAGCCGTCCATACTCATCCACTTCCCCCGAGCCAAACTCCAGCCGATACAAAAACTCAGATTCCAGCAGCACGGCCACCAGCATCTGTCGCAGCCCATCTGTATTGCCGCTGACCTCGATCGCCTCGCGTGTCAGTGTCAGATAGCGCTGCAGCTCCTGCTCGGTGGCGGGCCGCTGCAGCACACCGTCAAACTGCGTCTGAATGGCGGCGATCAGTTCTTCTTGCGTGGGCGTGCCCTGTTTGGCAATGACGGCTGCAAATGGTTCCGGGGTGGTGCGAGGCGCCCAGCGATCGCGGTTATCAGCGTATTCGTCCGAACGGATTTCCCCCGCTTTGACGCGGGCTGAACGAATCTGTTTGCCGGCAATCCACCGCGCGTTGTCCAGCATCACCAGCAGATGCCCGCCATCGAGTGTGGGCAGATCGTAATACCTCACGCCGGAGTGATCGGGCAGAATGAAAGGGTTGGTCACACCATAGAACGTCCGCCCCAGTTTGGAATGACTGTCCCGCTCACGCCCTTCCAGGCGAAACACGTCAATGACACGTTCATGAAAGATCTGTGGACTCACCCTCCAGCGACGCGCCGGCGTGAAGGGTTTGCCGATGATATCGCCGGAGAACAACTGATCGTGATCCACATAGTTGCCGTAGGCGGGAAAGGGCAGCTTGTCGTCCAGTCGGGAATCGCCGTGTCGACGCAGCTCAGCTCGAATGGCGGCGGCCAGTTGCTGCCGTTTTCCGGCCGCGGGCTGCTCAGCATCCTCTGGTGGCATCAGTCCATCAAACAACTGCTGCTGCACCCGATTCAACAAATCCAGTCGTGCCTGCCGATCGAGCGATTCCCACTGGTCAAAACGCACGCCGGCGGACGCACTGTCTTTGTTGTGACAGTCTGAGCAATAGCGCTGCAAAGAGGCATTCGCCGCCGGTGCCAGACTCACGCGTAATTCCGCCTGAGCATCAGTGTCGTCATCAAGGCGAGCGTTTTCAGGAGGAGCACTGCGAAGACGACCGCTTTCAGGACGACCGCTGTCGGGACGAGCACTCTCGCCGGGCGTCTGGTCTGATTCGTCCGTCGACGCCCTGCGAGCAGATGCCGGGGAATTCAGGGAACGCGATGTACCTGTCATACGCGGCGCAGGCGATGTACCTGTGGCACACGATGTACCTGTGGCACGCGATGAACTCGCGACACGGCCATCATCAGGCATGGCGGCGTACAGCGTGGCGTGCGGCAAGATTGACGGTGCCAGCACAAGCAGGGCAACAGCCGTGCGACCAGCAGCAAAGCGAAACACGAACAACGCGACCAACTCCCGAGAGAACCACAGGCATGTAGAGCCTGACGTTCGCCCGGCCCCGGCGTTAGCCTCAGTTTACCGCCCACCGCCCCCGCGGACAACAACCGTCCGCGCGAACCCGCTCACCATGCAGGTTGTCCGCTGTGGATGACGTCAATTCCCGGACTTCTGCCACAACATTGACAGTTTTCCTGCTGGAGCGGATCTCATCCGATAAACAAAATGCGCCAAGGGCCCAACCTGGCGTGTCATGAATTCCTCCGCAGCCACCTGAGAAACGCACAGGCTGCCTTGCCATAGCGTGAAAGACGACAGTGACAGACGGATTCCATGTCAGCCAGGACGTCAACGAAATACAGCGCGTGCGTGACTCAGCCACTGCCATCCTGGGTGCGCAGGTGGACCAAACAGAATACACGGACTGGCTGCAGGAAGGTGCACTGGAAGTATTGCAGGAGCATCGCGCGGTCGTTGTGCCACGCCTTCTCAGGACAGTCGTGGAGTTTGATGGACGCGACACAGTTCAAGACGACGAAATTCGAACACACGTAACGGACAGCATTTATTGGCTCGTCCGACTGCAGGAGCCGGGTGTGATTTCGGCCCTCGAATCTCTGCTTGATTCTCGGAGCCTCGCCCAGCGCCGCAACGCAGCATCAGGAATTTCGAAAACTCGCATCGGTTCCGTTCTGACACGAAAGCTGGAATCAGTACCACCTGCCGCCTTTCTGACCGAGTCTCTGCCAATCACACGCTGCCTGATTGAGCAGCAAAACCAAAATGACTGGCTGGCAGGCGTACTGCGAAAACAGGAACCGTTTCCGCACGCCGATGCGATGCTCACCGCTGCGATGCAGTGGTACTTCGGTTTTCGTCAGAGTAAATGCTGGCCGCCCGACTGGATGCTGTATGCCTGGCTGGCCAAAGATGACAGCTCTCACCAGCGACTTCAGTCGTGCCTGAACGCTGGTATCAAAGGCCGACCAATCGGCATGGCGCTGCGGCAGCTGAATTTGTGGAGTCAATCCAGTAACTCGCTGACAGACGATCAAATAGCACTTGCTCAAAGCGCCTACCGATTCCTCAAAGACACACCACAGCCCTGCGGAGCATCCCTGTCGGATTTGCCCGGTGCTCTGTCAACGCTCTGTGGTGTCGTCGGCAAGCCTGCAGTTGATGAAGTCGTGTGTCAGCACGACAGAACCTTTGAAGGCTTCAGAGCAGTCTGCCGTGTGGTTCGGGAGAAGCCTGAATTGTTTAGCCATGTGCTGGCGGCGACACTTGCCAGTCACCAGGCCGACCCAAATCTGGCTCGGGCTATCGTCTGTGAATTCAACGAGGACACTCCAGGGTCCATTGCGCCAGAACTGGCAACATGGTTGAACGCCAGTCGATCGGCGGACGAGTTGATCGCCGAGATTACAGAGGCGTTCTGTCGAAAGCACCAGAAGCTCACGGGACTTGCTTACGTTCCCTGCAGGCAGACACGGTTTTCCCATGGCACAGTCTCGGATAAGCAGATCCTCAAACTGGCGGAGCATTTCTCCTTTGCCCGTCAGCGTGTGCAGAGGGCACTCGATCAAACCCGATCGCGCCCACATTCCCCGTTCGGTCCGATTGATAAGAGAATGCAACTGCTGAGCGAACTGGGCGTCTGCTACTGCCTGGAAAAGAAAATCACCCAATCCTATTCCGGCGAAGTGTTATCGCTGGCGAAGGCAACCGGCGGACTGATCACCGTTGATGAGTTGTACCTCAGTCATCTGCCATCCTGTGACTTCAACGGCAATTCTGATCACGACGACGGTCTGGCTGACGAAACTCCAGAGTCTGTACTGCATCTGATTTCCGACAAAACGCACTACCAGTGTCCGCGCGCAGGCTCCCGAGAGGACGTTGTGAACCTCGTCTGGTTCTTTAACCAGATCGCCGCACACCTGCATGACACACGTCGATTTCACGCGTTCTGTGACGACCACGAGCAATTCTGGGTGATTTTCGCCACAGAACAGGCGGCCAACTTTCTCACGAACACGTTCGACCTGGGTCGCGCCGAACGGACGGACA
>JANSXP010000050.1 GCA_024742875.1 Planctomycetaceae bacterium
GGCGGCACCGCGCTGGCCGTATTTTTGCTGTTGGCATCCGGTTTTCGTCTCGCGGCCCTGCTGGGTCTGCGGCGTGGACCGGATGCGCGTTCCGCCGCCCGGCTGTGGTAAAAAGTGTCACACCGAGTCGCCGAGCGAGCGGGCGCCCACGTTCGGGCAGAAACGCGGTCCGAGCGTCCACCGGTCTGCGTGCATTTTGTCGCTCGGCCGACCATAATGATGTCATGAAAGACGTTTCCACATCGAACGCCAGACGCTGGTTTCTGTCACAATGCGGGGTGGGCCTGGGCAGCATGGGCCTTGGCGAACTGCTGATGGACTCTGCCGTCGCACGGACCGCGGCACTTGCCCCCCGTCCCTCCGACGGTGGTCATGCCGTGAAGCCGCCTCATCGGGCTGGCACGGCCAAAGCCGTCATTCATCTGTTTATGGCGGGCGCCCCCAGTCAGCTGGAACTGTTTGACGAAAAACCCACGCTGACCAGACTGGAAGGCCGGCCTTTGCCGGCTTCTGTCATCGGCGATCAGCGCTATGCCTTCATCCAGCCGGACGCGAATGTGCTGGGACCCCGATTTTCCTTCCAGCGACACGGTGAGTCGGGCGCTCTGATATCCGACGCCATGCCGCATCTGGCGAAAATCGCGGACGACGTCTGCTTCGTGCGGTCGATGCACACCGACCAGTTCAATCACGCGCCCGCTCAGATCTTTTTGAATTCCGGCTTCTCGCAGCCCGGTCGCCCATGTATCGGATCCTGGGTACTGTACGGACTGGGGGCAGAGACCAACAATCTGCCGTCGTTTGTGGTCATGAGTACGGGTGCTGGTCTGAGCGGCGGAGCAGCTTTGTGGTCCAGCGGCTTTCTGCCCACGGTTTACACGGGTGTGCCGTTTCGCAGCCAGGGCGATCCCATCCTGAACGTCAACAACCCTGCGGGTGTCAGTGACAGCCTCCAGCAGGACACCTATTCGCTGATCAACCAGCTGAATCAAAAGCGGCTTGCAACCATTGGCGATCCGGAAATTGCCACCCGCATTGCCTCCTTCGAAATGGCGGCCCGGCTGCAGACCTCCGCGCCCGAACTGATGGACCTGTCCACAGAAACGCAGGAAACGCTGAACCTGTATGGTTGCGATCCCGCCAAACCGTCTTTTGCCCGCGCCTGCCTGCTGGCACGTCGCATGGTGGAACGCGGCGTTCGCTTCATCAATATCTACCACAGCGGATGGGACGCCCACAGCAACGTGGAAGGCAACGTGCGCAATAACAGTCGCACCACCGACCAGGCGTCGGCCGCCCTCGTGACGGACCTCAAACGACACGGCCTGCTGGACGAAACCCTGGTGGTGTGGGGGGGCGAATTTGGTCGCACACCCATGGTGGAATCCAATCCGGCCCTCGGTCGCTCACAGGGGCGGGACCACCATCCACAGGCCTTCACCATGTGGCTGGCCGGTGGCGGCATTCGTCCGGGAATGACGCTGGGAGCCACGGACGACTTTGGTTTCCATATCACCGAATCTCCGGTGCACGTGCACGACCTGCAGGCCACGCTGCTGCACACACTGGGACTCGACCACGAACGACTGACGTACCATCACGCAGGCCGAGACTTTCGTTTGACGGATGTGCACGGATCTGTCGTCCGGGATATTCTGGCCTGACCCCACTCCTCCCCGACCAGCACGATAAGCAGAACACGCTCTGATTCATGGCGAAAAAAGGCGGAAAAGGTAAGGGCGGAAAGGGTCGCAAAGGCGGCCGATCCCAGGGCGGTAAGTCGGGTGGCCGTAAATTTCGTGTGGACATCCGCCGCAACAAGCAGACGCGCACACGTGACCAGAACGTCACACACGAGTTACTCAACGACGAAGTGGCGGCCGAAGATGCCCGCCGTGACGAACGGTTTCGGGGCAAAGACACACGTTCGCGGCGACGCACGGTCGTGGGGATTGAAACTGACGGCGATCAGATTCTGCGGGCCATCGACGATGACGACTGCGTCCCCGGCCGCGTCACCAGTTTCGTGGGACTCAACTGCCAGGTCCAGTCGGAGGCAGACGGTCGCACGTACGAGTGCACGATTCGCGGGATCCTGCGGACACTGGCCCGTGACGCCCGCAACGTCGTGGTCACCGGTGACCGCGTGCTGTTCCGCCAGGAGGGAGACGACTATCAGGGTGTGATTGAACGCGTGGAGCCGCGACGCGGCATCCTGTCACGCAACAGTCACGGCCGGGAACACATCCTGGTCTCCAACATTGATCAGGTCCTGATTGTTGCCTCTGCCGCCGACCCGGAACTGAAGCCCAACCTGATCGACCGCTATCTGATTATGGCCGAGCGGCACGAGATTGACGCGGTGGTCTGCATTAACAAATGCGACCTGGTGGAACCGGTCTGGCTGCAGCAGTTTGCAGCCGTGTATGGGCACCTGGGCTACCCGGTGGTGCTGACCAGCATGATGGACGGCACCGGCATTGACCAGCTGCGCAACTACCTGAAAGGCAAACAAACGGCCGTCAGCGGCCAAAGCGGTGTGGGCAAATCGTCCCTGCTCAACGCTGTCGACAGCAGTCTGCAGCTGGACACAGCTGTCGTCAGTGACTCCAACAGCAAGGGGCGGCATACCACACGACGCGCTCGACTGCTGCCGCTGGCCGAAGGCGGATGGGTGGCCGACACACCCGGCATCCGACAGTTCGAACTGTGGGACATTCAGATGGACGAGATTGACGGTTACTTCATTGAGTTCCGTCCGTTCGTCCCCTACTGCCGTTTTCCGGACTGCAGCCATACCCATGAAAACGACTGCGGCGTACGCGATGCCGTCGCACTCAATCTCATCAATCGCTATCGCTACGAAAGTTATTTGCGGGTCCGACAGGAAGACATCTTTCTGTGGAAAACGTCGGCTCGCGGCCAGGGAGGAACTCCATGAATATTGAGACCACCAAGCAGTCGCCTGCCACCTGCAAAGCCGACTGGCTGATCCTGCTGACCATCAGCGATGAAACGCCAGGCGGCACAGTGGCGGAAGTGGACGCCGCCATTGGCGGACGCCTGGCCACCCTTCGCGAACGAGGCGAATTTCGGGCCGAGAAGAACGAAACGCTCAGTCTGTATCAGGTCGATGGCATTGCCGCCGCCAATCTTCTCCTTGTGGGCGTGGGGAGTTCTGACGGACTGAATCTCAGGACGTTTCGACAGGCACTGCAGTGCGGACTGCGAACCTGCTGCCAGCGGAAAGACCAGTTGGTGGCTGTTGCATTCGACAACGCGGTGACAGATTCACTCCCGGCCTCTGTTGTGGCACAGACGTTTGCCGAGTCTGCCACCATCGCCGCCACAGATGCGGACATCTATCGCCGCAAACCGGCACGCCACGAACTGACCGCGGCCACGCTTTGCATGGTCACAGACTCACCAGTGGACTCCGCACTGCAGCGGGGAACAGTGATCGGCACGCGCTGCAGCATGGTCAAACAACTCGTCAATCGCACGGCCAACGATCTCACTCCCGAAGCCTTTGCCACGTTCGCAGCCACGGAAGCGGCGAACAGCGGAGTGGAAGTCGAAGTGCTGCATCAGGATCGACTGGAAGAAGAACGTATGGGCGCACTGCTGGCGGTCGCACAGGGCAGCGCGCTGCCCCCCCGACTGGTTCGCCTGACGTGGAATGGTGCAGACAGCGGCACTGAATACGCGATCGTCGGCAAAGGGGTCACGTTTGACAGTGGCGGCTATTCCATCAAACCAAGTGACAGCATGGTCTCCATGAAGGCCGATATGGCGGGGGCCGCCACGGCACTGGGAGCTGTGCTGGCAGCCGCAGAACTGAAGCTGCCCATACGCCTGAACGTCTATCTGGGGCTGGTCGAAAACATGATCAGCGGCAGCGCCTACCGGCTGGGCGACGTGATCACCGCCCGCAACGGCACCACCATTGAAATTCACAACACCGATGCGGAAGGGCGCCTCGTAATGGCCGACGCTTTGGCCTATGCCGTAGACAATGGCGCAGAGAAACTGATCGACATGGCGACGCTGACGGGTGCCTGTGTGGTGGCACTGGGCGAAGAAATCACCGGAGTGTTTGCCGGTTGCGAATCACTGCAGGCCGACCTTGTGGCGGCCGCCGAGCAGGTCGGCGAATACTTCTGGCCGATGCCGATGCACGACCACTTCGCACCGCTTTTGAAAAGCAAAGTGGCCGACTGCAGGAACGTGGGTCCCCGCTGGGGCGGTGCCGTCACTGCGGCCAAATTCCTGCAGCAGTTCACAGAAGGGGCCGACTGGGTGCATCTGGATATCGCGGGCCCCTCCTGGGCAGACTCGGCGAACGGCTGGCAGGACGCCGGCGGCACGGCTGATCCGCTCCGCAGCATCGTCGCCTGGCTGGACAATGCGGCGGCGTCATCGTGATACTCTTTCACCCGCAGATTCACAGCTGACGGACGCCAGACAGGCGAACACGAAAAAAAACGCTTCGCAGCCGCGAAGCGTCTTTTCTTTTGGTTCCCAAAACCCGTCGAGGTGGCCGTTCTGCGCGAGCTCCTTTATGGCAGATCGGTGGTTCCCATCAGGTGTCGATCCACTTCACGGGCACAGCCTCGTCCTTCGTTAATGGCCCACACGATCAGACTCTGACCGCGACGGCAGTCTCCCGCCACAAACACGTTGTCCACGTTGGTGGTGTATTTCTCGAAGTCCGCTTTGAGCCACGTCATGCCGCCTCGTCCTTCGGTGATATCCACGCCCAGTTGCTCGGCAGGTCCGCCTTCGGGCCCCAGAAATCCGAGTGCCAAAAAGACGAGGTCGGCCGGATACTCTTTTTCGGTGCCCGGAATCGGCGTGAACGGCGGGCCTCCTTCGGTCACCTTCTGCCAGTCCACCTGGCACGTCTTCACGCCTTTCACGTTGCCATTGCCGTCGTCCACGAACTCCACGGTGGAAACGCAAAACTCTCGCGGGTCGCGGCCAAATTTGGCGGCCGCTTCTTCGTGACCGTAATCAACACGGAAAATCCGCGGCCACTGGGGCCAGGGATTGTTGGCAGAACGCTCTGTGGGCGGCTGCTCTACGATCTCAAAGTTCACCAGTGACCGACAGCCGTGACGCACGGAGGTACCCAGGCAGTCGTTGCCTGTATCCCCACCACCGATGACAATCACATCCTTGTCTTTGGCGTTGATGAACTGGCCATCCTCCAGGTTGGAATCCAGCAGACTGCGGGTGTTGGGCCGCAGAAAGTCCATGGCAAAGTGAATGCCTTTCAGGTCCCGTCCGGGCATTGGCAGGTCGCGGGGACGCGTGGACCCGGTCGCCAGCACGACGGCGTCAAAGTCGGCTTTCAGCTTGTCGGCCGAAATGTCTTTGCCAATTTCCGTATTGGTGACAAACGTGATGCCCTCTTCTTCGAGGAGCTTCACACGACGATCGACGATCTCCGTCTTCTGCAGCTTCATGTTGGGGATGCCGTACATCAGCAGACCACCGATGCGGTCATCGCGTTCGTACACGGTCACCAGATGCCCTGCTTTGTTGAGCTGCGCGGCGGCCGCCAGCCCGGCGGGACCGGACCCCACCACGGCCACTGTTTTGCCCGTGCGGTGGGAAGGCGGCTCGGGCACGACCCAGCCCTGTTCGAAACCATGATCGATGATCGAACATTCAATGTTCTTGATCGTGACAGGAGGCTCATTGACGCCCAGACAGCAGGACCCTTCGCAGGGTGCCGGGCACACACGCCCAGTGAATTCCGGGAAGTTGTTCGTCTTGTGCAGACGATCAAGTGCGTCTTTCCAGCGACCATTGTAGACCAGGTCATTCCATTCCGGAATCAGATTGTTGACCGGACAGCCGGACGCCATGTTGGCCATCATTTCGCCGGTGTGGCAAAACGGAACGCCACAGTCCATGCAGCGTGCCCCCTGCGACTGCAATTCATCCACGCTCATGTGATCGTGAAATTCATTCCAGTCCAGGATTCTCAGCAGAGGCTCCCGATCGCGGGGAACCTGTCGCGTAATTTCCTTAAAGCCAGTGGGCTTACCCATTTCTCGTTCTTTCGTTCTGACGTTGTCTTCAGGGGCCAATCTCTCGGCCGTGTGGATGTGGGACGGTTGGCGGGCGGTTGCAGATTCCGTCTCTCGGTCTGACTCTTTGGTCGGCTGGCGGAGCGGCTCACTGCCTCGCCGCAGCGAGGCGCCGCGCGGGCGGTCAGGCTTTCCCCGCAGCCGCCTCTTCGGCCATTTCACGAAGTGCCCGCTTATAGTCCACCGGCATGACCTTCACGAATCGTCCCAGGCTGACGTCCCAGTCACTGAGCACCTTTTCAGCAGTCGCCGAACTGGTGTACTTATGATGGTTCTCGATCAGCGTTTTGAGTTCCTGCTCGTCATCCGCCGACGTCACCTTTTCCAGTTCCACCAGCTCCAGGTTGCAGTTGACCAGGAACTTGTCTTCCGGGTCGTAAATGTAGGCCACACCTCCCGACATGCCGGCGGCAAAGTTGCGTCCGGTCGGACCGAGAATCACGACGCGCCCACCCGTCATGTACTCACAACCATGGTCACCGACGCCTTCAATGACGGCCGACGCTCCACTGTTTCTCACGCAGAAGCGTTCCGCCGCGATGCCGCGGAAATAGGCCTCACCACTGGTGGCACCGTACAGCGTCACATTTCCGGTGATAATGTTCTCGGACGGACGGAAATCACTGCTGGCTGGCGGATAGACGATCAGTCGACCACCACTTAAGCCCTTGCCCGCGTAGTCATTAGCGTCGCCTTCCACTTCAATGGTCACACCACGAACACTCCAGGCCCCCACACTCTGGCCGGCCGAACCGTTCGCTTTAATGTGAATGGTGCCGTCCGGCAGTCCGTCCGGACCGTTCGCTTTACTGACTTCGTTACTCAGGATGGTACCGAACGCGCGGTCGATATTCTCGATGTGCGTTTCGTAAGTCTTTGCTTCCCCCTTTGAAATTGAGTCCTTGAAGACTTCCAGCAGTTCCATGTCGCGAACTGTCTCCAGCCCGTGCTTCTGATCAATCGTGCAGTAAGTCTGCACGTTCTCGTGCGGCTTTTCCGCCAGCGTGAGAATGGGGGTCAGATCGATGTCTTTGGCTTTCCAGTGGGCCACATCACGGTCAACTTCGAGCATATCGCAGCGGCCCACCATTTCGTTGATCGTGCGGAAACCAAGTTCGGCCATGATCTCGCGGGCCTCTTCGGCCACCATGAACAGGTAGTTGACCACATGCTCCGGCTTACCCTGGAACTTCTTACGCAGTTCCGGATCCTGCGTGGCAATGCCAACCGGGCAGGTGTTCAGGTGACACTTCCGCATCATGATGCAGCCGATGGTGATCAGCGGTGCTGTGCTGAAACCGTATTCTTCGGCGCCCAGCAGCGTGGCAATCACAACGTCGCGGCCCGTCTTCAACTGACCGTCCGTCTGCAGTCGAACGCGACTGCGAAGATCATTCATCACAAGCGTCTGGTGCGTTTCCGCAATCCCCAGTTCCCATGGGAGACCGGCGTGCTTGATGCTCGTAAGAGGAGACGCCCCGGTTCCGCCTTCACTGCCGGAAATCAGGATGTTGTCCGCATGCCCCTTGGCCACACCAGAGGCAATCGTCCCCACACCCACTTCGGAAACCAGCTTCACACTGATGCGAGAGGTGCGGTTGGCGTTCTTCAGGTCATAAATCAGCTGCGACAGGTCTTCAATGGAATAGATGTCGTGATGCGGTGGCGGACTGATCAGTCCCACGCCACGCGTCGACAGCCGTGTGGAAGCGATGACATCATCCACTTTGTGACCTGGCAGTTCGCCGCCTTCACCCGGCTTGGCTCCCTGAGAAATCTTAATCTGGATTTCGTCGCTGTTGGTCAAATACCACGACGTGACACCAAAGCGACCGCTGGCCACCTGCTTGATGGCCGAACGACGCAGGTCGCCGTTGTCATCGGGCGTGAAGCGGTCATAACGCTCTCCGCCTTCTCCCGTGTTGGATTTGCCGCCCAGTCGATTCATGGCGACCGCCAGCGACTCGTGCGCCTCACCACTGATCGAGCCAAACGACATGGCTCCCGTGCAGAACCGCTTCACAATTTCACTGGCGGGTTCCACTTCCGACAGTGGCACTGCGGGTCCGGATTTGAATTTCAGCAGACCTCGCAGATGACAGGCGCGTGTGGTCTCCTGATTCACCAGATCGCTGAAGTCCCGGTAGGCGTTTTTGTCACCCGTGCGGGCCGCCTGCTGAATGCGACCAATGGTGTGCGGGTTCCAGGCGTGCTTTTCACCGCCGCGGCGCCAGTGGTACAGACCGGGATTCGGCAGCTGGGGCGTGACACTGTCGTCCTGCCCGGGATAGCCAAGGTGATGCCGCATCAACGCTTCTTCGGCGAGGATGTCAAAGCCGACGCCCTTGATCCGACTGGCGGTGCCGGCAAAGCACTGATTGACGACTTCGTCCGCGAGTCCCACGGCCTCAAAGATCTGTGCGCCTTTGTAACTGGCCAGCGTGCTGATGCCCATCTTGGCCATCACTTTGAGCATGCCCTTCGCCACACCCGTGCGATAAACCTGGACGATTTTCTGGTCGGTGAAGTCTTCGCTGATCTTGCCATCGACCCGCGCCTGTCGCAGGGCGTACAGGGCGATGTAGGGATTGACGGCGTCAGCCCCGTAACCAATCAGCAGACAGAAATGATGCACTTCGCGTGCTTCACCGGATTCCACCACGATGCCAATCTGCGTGCGTTCTTCATGACGCACCAGGTGATGATGCACGGCACCGGTGGCCAGCAGGGAGCTGACGGGCACGCGATCGGGACCCAGTTCGCGGTCGGACAGCACAACCAGACTGTACCCATCTTTGATCGCCTGACGGGCTTCATCGCAGATGCGTGTCAGAGCCGACTTCAGACCGGCCGCGCCTTCTGATTTGGCGTAGGTTGTGTCAATGACTTTGGATCGCCAGCCGCGGTGGTACATGTCCCTGAGGTTAGCCATCTCCTGATTGCTGAGAATCGGGTGGGGCATCGCCAGGCGATGACAATGCTGCTCAGTCGTGTCCAGCAGATTGCCTTCCGGCCCGATGTAGCACTCCAGCGACATGATGACTTCTTCCCGGATCGAGTCGATCGCCGGATTGGTCACCTGAGCAAACAGCTGGCGGAAGTAATCGTACGGCATGCGGGCCTGATCAGACAGACAGGCCAGCGCGGCATCGTTGCCCATCGAGCCGATGGGGTCTTTCTTCGCGTGCAGCAGAGGGATCAGCATGAACTGCAGCGTTTCGGTTGTGTAGCCGAACGCTTTCATGCGATTGATCAGTTCCTGATTCTCATAGTAGCGAGGCTTGTTGCCTTCAGGAATTTCCGAAAGCAGAATCCGCTGGCTGTCCAGCCATTCGCGGTAAGGACGACGACTGGCGACATCCGTCTTCAGCTCACCATCGTCGATGATGCGACCAGCGGCAAAGTCCACCAGAAACATACGACCTGGCTGCAGTCGTCCCTTAAACGCCACATTGTCAGGCTCAATGTCCAGCACCCCCACTTCGCTGGCCATCACCACGCGGTCATCTTTGGTCACGTAGTAGCGACTCGGACGCAGACCGTTGCGGTCCAGTGTGGCGCCAATGTACTGACCATCGGTAAACGACACGGACGCCGGTCCGTCCCACGGCTCCTGCTGCGAGCTGTAGTATTCGTAGAAGGCACGTTTGTCTTCCGGCATGGTGGAGTGATTCTGCCAGGCCTCCGGAATCATCATCATCACCACTTCCTGCAGCGTACGGCCGCTGTGGTACAGCATCTCCAGTGCATTGTCGAAGCAGCCCGAGTCAGACGTGTGGGGCTCCACAATGGGGAACAGCTTCTGCAGGTCTTCGCCCCACAGTTCACTCTCCATCACTCCCTGTCGCGCGTACATCCAGTTGCTGTTACCACGCACCGTATTGATTTCGCCGTTGTGCGACATGAACCGCAGCGGCTGAGCGCGGTCCCAGCTGGGAAACGTGTTGGTGGCGAAGCGACTGTGCACCATGGCCAGGTGACTGGTGTAGTCGTCCTGCTGCAGGTCCTTGAAGAATGGCAGCACCTGATGCGACGTCAGCATACCCTTGTAAATGATGACCTTGGTCGACAGCGAACAAACATAAAACGACAGCGCTTCACTTATGTCGCTGTTTCGCAGCTTGTGGCTGGCCAACTTGCGAATCACAAACAGCTGTCGTTCCAGCCCTTCCTGATCGAGGCCGTCGGCGGCTCCAACAAACAGCATTTCCATCGCTGGTGCGAATTTGCGTGCCGTGTTGCCAATGTCGGCTCCGTCAAAGTCGACGGGCAGATCACGCCAGCCCAGCAGCTTCTGGCCCTGCCGAGCGACCAGCTCTTCGACTGTGGCTTTGCATTTGGCGCGTTGCGCTCCGTCCTGAGGCAAAAAGACGACACCCGCCCCAAACTGCCCGGCCGCCGGCAGATCAATGCCGCAGTCTTCTTTGGCGACGCGCGTCAGAAACTCGGTGGGAAGAGCGGTCAGCATTCCGGCCCCATCGCCCGTGTTTTCCTCGCACCCGCAGGCTCCACGGTGATCCATGTGCCGCAGAATCCGATCCGCGTCTGTCACGATGGAGTGAGAGCGATCGCCCTTAATGTGAGCAACAAACCCCACGCCGCAGTTTTCATGCTCGTTCGCCGGGTCATACAGGCCCGTCGCTTCGGGGGCGCCAAATGATGGTCGCATCTGGCGGGGATACTGGTTGCCTCGGATATCCTGGTAGTCTTCCATTTTTCTCTCTCTGATTCTCTGTCGCCAATCCGAACGCATGGAGACGCTCAGCGGCGATGCCGGGTCGAACCCGGAGTTTCAGCTGCCGTGTATACCGGCACCTTCAGCGCGACGAGGCCTCTGCAGAGGTCGTTTGCCACGTGCCGGTGCGATCTTGAGGCGGCTACGTGGCTTCAGGTTTCGCCGACCGTTTGGTGGCGTTCAAGAAGCGTTTCCGGGTAGACGAACAGGTTCGATCGCTTTCGCGCGACGCATTGCCTGCGGCACGAAGTTGAGGGTGGCTTGGGAAAAGCTGTCGATCGAGTGCTGTCATTCGTTCTTTAGGTTCCGACCTGTGTCGTACTGTGAGGATCTCCCGGACAGGAGTATAATCCTCTGTGCGGCGGTTCACTTTCCACACGGAATCACCGCAGCATGTTATTTTCTCATTCTTTCGCCACAAAAACAAGTTCATGGCAATCTGAGTCATTCGCCATGAGACAGTTCGGCCGAAAACACATCGTAATTTCACCAATTCCTCGGTGAAGTCGACGAATCTCGCCACGCCGTGAGTCACCTGGCCGAGTGTCGAAAGCACCGCAGCGTCCGCAAAGACAGAGATTCCCCCGCAGACCGTGTGATAAACCCAGGCGGCCTGGCAGCTGCCAGCGATCGCAATTGCAAATTGGCGAACGAATCCGTCCGTTGCTTTACAGGCTCTGCGGGCGGCTGTAACCTGTGGTCTGGTTTGTATTTGCACAAATGTGTGCACCCTGTGCTGTCTGCCTGCGCCTGACAACGGGACGTTGACCGCTCGCGCGGCATCCAGACGGCCGTACTGCCTTCCCGCCTGCTCGTTCTTCTCTTCGAGATCCACCATGAAAAAAGTCGTGTGGGGCCTGGTGGCCCTTCTCGTCATCCTGCACCAGGACGTCTGGTTGTGGGACAACGACACTCTGGTCGCTGGGTTTATGCCCATTACTCTGCTGTACCATGCCTGCATTTCGCTGGCCGCAGGGTTTACCTGGTTTCTGGCCACCAAATTTGCGTGGCCCGAAGAACTCAAGGTTGATGTAGCTCCTGCTCCCGTCACGAACACCTCCAGCGAAGGAGGTGCCGACGCATGACTCAGCTTATCATCATCACCTGTTATCTGGCCCTGTTGCTGGGCCTTGGCCTGTTTTCCAGTCGCCTGTCAAAGGGCACCAGCAAAGACTACATGCTGGCCAGTCACTCCATTGGCCCTGTGCTGCTGCTGATGTCCATCTTCGGCACAACGATGACGGCCTTTGCGCTGGTCGGCTCGACGGGCGAGTCATTTAAGGAAGGAGTTGGCGTTTATGGCCTGCTGGCTTCCTCCAGCGGAATCATCCACTCGCTCTGCTTTTTCGTACTGGGTGTCAAACTGTGGTCCCTTGGACACAAGTACGGATACACCACGCAGATTCAGTTCTTCCGTGACCGGCTGCAGAGCGACAAGATCGGCATCCTGCTGTTTCCCATCCTGGTGGGACTTGTCATTCCGTATCTGCTGATTGGCGTGATGGCATCCGGCACGGTCATTAACTCCATCACTGAGGGCGCCTTTCGCGAGACCTTCGCCAATTACGATTACGGCATCCCTCCCTGGATGGGTTCGGCCGTCATCTGCGTGGTCGTTCTGATTTACGTTTTCTTTGGCGGCATGCGAGGAACGGCCTGGGCCAATACGTTTCAGACCATCGTGTTTATGATCCTCGGGATTGTGACCTTCTCGCTGATCTCTTCCAAGCTCGGCGGCCTGCAGGCAGCCAGCGAACGGGTGGCGGAAAAGAACCCTTCCAAGCTGATTCGTTCTGTGGCCGAATCGGACAGACAGAAATTCGAATCCTCTTACGCGCTTTGGGAAAAGGTGGCCGAATACAACTTTGCCAAAAAGGCGGGCAAGGTGGAACTCACGCCAGAGCAGACAGCCGCCGCCGGAGAAGCATACAAATCGCGTGCACCTGGCTGGCAGGGCAAAGCGGCCGCCAGTTACGCGGCAGCCAATGGACTGTTCGAACTGACGATTGCCGAAAAGAATGAAGCACGTGTGGCACAGGACGACCGTCGACTGCCCGAGCCGCTGCCGGACGACTGGGACTCCGCGGTGATCTCCCATTCCGAGCTGACGAAGTTCCCACGAATCGGCGGCAGCGACAGCCGCAAATCACGGGAGATCTTCGCGGCCAAAATTGGTCACCCCAACGATCTGCTGGATCCCGATGATCCATCCAAAGGCAAGAAGTGGACACTCAAAAAAGCGGGCGGCGTTTATCGAGCCACCAACTGGTCACCCGATGAACCGCACGGGATGGATCCGTGGAAGTTCCTGACATACTTCTTTGTGCCGCTGTCTGTCGGCATGTTCCCCCATTTGTTCCAACACTGGCTAACGGCAAAGAATGCGGAGAGCTTTAAGCTGGCCGTGGTGTGCCACCCGATCTTCATCATGATCGTGTGGGTGCCCTGTGTGCTGGTTGGCGTCTGGGCCACGTCCGCCGTGAACCCGGCGACCGGCGGGCCGTTATTCGCGCCGCACTTCCCGGCCAATGCGGTGCTGCCGGCGATTGTCAAAGCACTCACCACGCCGGTGCTGGCCGGTTTTCTGACGGCCGGTATTCTGGCAGCCATCATGTCATCGCTGGACAGTCAGTTTCTCTGCGTGGGCACCATGTTCACCACAGACATCGTCACGCACTACGCGGGCAAAGATCGCTTCACTGACAAGCAGATTGTTGTCATCGCTCGCACATTCATTGTGGCCATCGTCGCGCTGACCTACTTCTTCAGCCTGTTTGAACCCCGCCGCGTCTTCACTTTGGGAGTCTGGTGCTTTAGTGGATTCTCCAGTTTGTTCCCGCTGGTGTTCGCATCGCTGTACTGGAAACGACTGACCAAAGCGGGCGCGTACGCGTCAGTTATCACTTCCATCTCCGTCTGGCTGTATACCTTCAGCCAGTCGGGATTCGGTGCCAATGCCCGCTACACGCTGTTTGGCGTCATGCCGGTCGCGTCGATGGTCGTCGCATCCTCCATCGCACTAGTGCTGGTTTCGCTGGCCACTCGTCCGCCGGAAGAAGAACATTTGAAACGCTTCTTTGCCAAATAGCTGTTCACAGCTGACGGCAGAAAATTCGAGACGAGCCTGCTATTCTCAAATGAATGGCAGGCTCTTTTTTATCAACGCAGGGGAGAACGTGATGACAGTTTTTCAGGCAGCAGCGGTCGTGGCCACCATGACGGGTCTGTGTGTGGGAGCCGATGATTCCCAACAGTCCGTGTTTCTGGATGCGGAATCCGCGGGCCCGGATTTTGTGATTCAGGGAGAGTACACAGGTGTGCTTGATCCGGACGGTGATCAGATTGCTTTCGCCCTGCAGGTGATTGCACTGGGCGGCCACAAGTTTGACGCCGTGGGCTACTACGGCGGACTGCCCGGCGACGGCTGGCAGCGCGGGGACCGGATGATCGCCGCCAGTGGAGAAACGGCCGACGGCGAAACCCGCATCAACAGCGATGAGGGTTACGCCATCATCAAAGAGGGACAGGCTCACATCTACACGCCTGATGGTGACAAAGCGGGCGTTCTCAACAAGGTGAATCGAGTCAGTCCCACCATCGGTGCGAAACCACCAAAAGGCGCCGTGGTGCTGTTCGACGGCACGTCTGCGGACGCTTTCAAAGGCGGCAGGATAGAGCTCGATGGTCTGCTGTCGGCCAACTGCGAATCAAAACAGCAGCTGGGGAGCCACACTCTGCATCTGGAATTTCGCACGCCCTTCAAGCCGGCTGCCCGCGGCCAGGCGCGCGGCAACAGTGGTGTCTACATGCAAAGTCGCTATGAATGCCAGGTTCTGGATTCGTTTGGTCTGGACGGAAAAAACAACGAGTGCGGCGGCATCTACCAGATCGCCGAGCCAGCGGTGAATGCCTGCTTTCCACCGCTGAGCTGGCAGACCTACGACATCGACTTCACAGCGGCCGTGTGGAAGGACGGCAAAAAGGTGTCCAATGCCCGGGCCACCATTCGCCACAACGGTATCGTCATTCATGACGATCTGGAACTGCCGCACGGCACGCCGGGTCGGCAGAAAGAAGCCGACGGTCCCGCCCCGCTGTACCTGCAGGGCCACGGCAATCCGGTGTTCTACCGCAACATCTGGGTCGTCGAAAAATAGCCCAACCCGGGCGGCAGCCACCTGCACGATCGACAGGGTGTTTCCAGTTCGGGACGCCCTGTTTTGCTGCCACCAGGGATGTGTGCTCGTCGCTCGCCGGTCAGTCCTCGTCGCGCTGCGACTGCACCATGCGAGCCAGCGCTTCCCACCCCAGTAACTGCTGCTCTGTCAGTGTGATGGGTTTGCCAAGATCAAGGTTGTGTCGCACGGCTCGAATCCAGCGACGGGTTTTCCGCGGCAGCGCTACACGCTGATTCACGATCAGCCCCAGAACTTTTTGCGGCTGATGCTGACGCAGAATCTTCAGCTTGCGACCGCCATGCATGGTGTATCCGAAACTCCGCAGAATGCGTCGCACGACCTGGACGATGCCTCGGATCTTACGCCCTCGACGATTTGAGAACGACATGGTGATGTCGTCCGCATAACGTGAGTAATGTCCACCGTGCTGTCTGGCCACCAGCAGCAGCGCCTGATCGAGACGAGCATTCACCAGATTGGTCAGCCGCGGGCTGGTGGGCGCTCCCTGAGGTAAGTGACCGTTGCACGTCGTGAGCCGGGTCAGCAGCACGGCCGCTTCATCGTCCCAGCCAATCGACGCAAACCACGCCTGAACACGCTGAGCTGAGGTGGACTCAAAGAACTGGCGAATGTCCATCTTCACCACCACCTGTTTGCCTTCGTGGGGCAGGGCGGCATCGACAATGGAAGCGCCCTCTTCAAAACCGCAGGCCATCGGGTGAGAATTGGCGGCTGCCAGCAGGCGTTTAAGAATCGTTCGCTGCAGCTGCTTTGTGGCTTCATCGGGAACCTCCAGCCGCCGCTGCCGCCCGCCGGGTTTGGGAATCAGTACTTCCCGATATTGTGACACATGTGCCTGCAGCCGCTCCACAGGAAGGCCCAGTCGATCGGACAGTTCACCGGTCGTCAGCAGCTGCATGCGCTGCACGGGAGCCGTGGGACGCGTGCCGGCCGCATCACCTGCCGGACGGTCCCTGCGGGATCGCCGCAGCCAGAACGCAACGGCCACCACACCGCACACGCCCAGCGTGATGGCGATCAGAACAGGGAGGCTCGGCATGGCGAATTCCAGTGCGAGGCTTGAACAAAAAAAGCGAGACCGAAGTCTCGCTGGTCCTGCCCAACGATCGCAGATCGTTGCCGAACAGTTTCCGGACACACACAGCATCCCGGCTGACGAAACATCAGCCCGTGCGTAAGCACCGCCAGGACCGTGCGTAGGTTGGCCGGTTCCCGAAATTCTGTCAATCCCGCTCGGTCGCCCTCCGGCGATCCACCGGCTGGGAAAAATCAGGCAGTGCCGGCAACTTGCTGTTGCTCGCTAAGCTGTTGCTCACGCTGCTGCAGATAACGCCGCAGGGCCGACTGCCAGTTGGGGATCAGCTCTCCGGTTGCCGTTTCGTAGCGTGTGCAGTCCAGCAGGCTAAACCGCGGACGCACCGCACGGGTGGGATATTCCGAACTGGGAATCGGCAGCAGATCCACGTCGATGCCCGCGATGGAGAAAATCTCCAGCGCAAAGTCGTACCACGTTGCACTGCCATCGCTCGAAAAATGATACAGACCATATTCTGTGGTCTGCAGCAGTCGCAGAATGCCGTCCGCCAGGTCCAGAGAGGCGGTCGGAGTACAGTACTGGTCGTTCACCACCTTCAGCTGATCCAGCTCGCTTCCCAGTCGCAGCATGGTCTCCACGAAGTTGCCCTTGCCGGCCCCATCGCGGGCCGCGTGCCCGTAGACACCACACGTACGCACAACGAACGAACGACGGCAACAGGACTGTACGAAGTGTTCTCCAGCCAGCTTGCTGATGCCGTAAGCGGAGCACGGAGCCGGTGGATCCAATTCAGAAAATGGCATCAGCCGCGACGTGTCCTGCCCGAAGACATAGTCGGTACTCACATGCACCAGTGTGGCTCCCAGACGCTGGCAGGCCACTGCCAGATTGCGGGGTCCCAGAGCATTCACCGCATAAGCGACGTCCGGCTCGTCTTCTGCCTGATCAACGCTGTTGTAGGCGGCCGCATTGATCACGACCGTGGGACGGTGTTCCTGCAGAAAGTTGTCAACCTGTTCGGCCGACGTGATGTCCAGCTGTGTTCTGCCGACAGCAGTACAGCTGCCCGTAATCATTTGCCGCAGATCTGAGCCCAGCTGTCCATGGGCTCCGGTGATAAGAGTTGTCATGTCACAGCCTTATTCAGTCCTGTCAGAAAAGTTCAGCAAATATGATTCCAGACGAGCGGCTTCCGTCGAGGCCAGATGCTGCCGGGCGACGCGTTCATGCCCGGCGACCCCCATTTCGTTAATGCGTTCCAGCGGTGTTTCAACCGCTTCCTGCATGGCGCGGGCGATATCCTCAACACAGCCGGCGGTGATCATCCAGCCGTTTTCGCGATCTCGCAGCAGCTCCGGAATCCCCGTGATGCACGTACTGATGACGGGGCGGCCCAGTGCCAGTGCTTCCATAATGGCGACCGGCAGACCTTCGGCGAAGCTTGGCAGCACCATAGCCCGCGAGGTCTGCAGCAGATGGCGGACTTCAGCCTCACCAATCCATCCGGTGATCTGCACATTGTCGCCAACGCCCAGTTCATTAATCCGCCGTTCAATCACATCCCGCATGTCTCCGTCACCGGCCAGCACCAGACGAATGTCCACGCCCTGCTGTTTCAGCAGGCCCACGGCCTCGACCAGCAGCAGCTGTCCCTTTTGTCCGGTCAGTCGACCGATGCACACAAACTGACGGGTGTCCTGCTCAAGTGGCTGACACTGTGACAGAAATTCCTCATTGATCGTGCAGCGCACAACCTTCAGCTTGTCCCAGTGAGGATGTGACACCCAGCGACGCAGCTGCGCGGTCCCATAATGACTGATGGCCGCAGTGAAGGTGGATTCCTCCACTTTACGTCCAAGGTCATAACCACGGGGATCATCAAATTCTCCAGGCCCGTGAATCGTCATGCTGAAACTCGGCCCGCCCAGACGTTTCGCCAGCAGCGCAACATCGGCCGCGTTCTTACCGAAGTGCACGTGCACGTGTTCCACATTTTTGTCACGGCAGATGGCAAACAGCCGCGTGGCTTCCACCAGATAGGCGACGTGCCTGATGACACCACGATTGCTGTGGGCCCACATCGCTATTGCCGTGCGGGCAGCTCGTGCAAACTGCAGTGGTGACGTGACAACCACGCGCAGAAACGTGGCCACCAGACCGACGATCGAACCGCCGAGCAGCAAGTGGGTCATTTCCGCTTCTTCCAGGTCGGCCGGATCAACAACCGCTGAGCAGCCGCGCACAGAGACCCGCACAATGTCATGACCGCGCGCTTCCAGCGCACGCAGTTCCCGCCGCACAAACGTGTGGCTGGCTTTGGGATATTCGGTGGTCAGATAGGCCAGCTTCATTTTCCTGGCCGTTGCCGAAGAATCGGAAGCACGGGCCAGTTCGTGCAGCAGCTGCTGCCCGGCCTGATCAGGCGCGATGTCTGGTTGTTGTTCAACGGTTGTTGCCATCGTGTGACTCCACACAGAGAAACGTGCTGTCAGGCACTTGAGTGTTCGGTTACTTGTATTCAATCAGTCGACTGCTGCGTCGCAGCAGTCTGTTCTTCCAGTACTGCAGCACACCGGAAAGCTGTGGCCATTTGCCCAGCACAGTAAATCGGGCGTAACGACGGGCGGCGGCAGGGCTGTCTCCCACAGATCTTCGATAGGCGGCAATCCGCCTGAGCTGTCGCACGTAGAGAACGGCGGCCACCATCAGGCTGACTCCGTATGTTGGCCACGCCGCCGCAAGGACCAGAACCGGCAGAACGCCCGCCCAGAACAGGATGGAACGCACTTCCTTTCTGCGAAAGCCGGTCGTCTGACCGTGCAGCGCACAGCCTTCTGCATAGGCGTGCCCCGCTCGTTTGGCCCGTTTCCACCACTGTCCGAACGTCGTCATCGCGGCATCGTGCCAGGTCATGTCGTCCGCCAGACGCGCAATCTTCCAGCCGTGGCTTCGCAGGCGAACACACATCTCCGGTTCCTCGCCGGCGATGAGTGAAGGGTTGTATCCGTGGACCTGTTCGAAGGCGGACAGGCGAATCAGCGCATCACCGCCACAGGATTCAATTTCCCCTGCGGCACCAAACCACTCCTGAGCACACAGTTGGTTATAGACGGTTGCTTCGGGCGCCTGTTCGCGCCGCTGACCGCACACAACGGCCAGCTCGCTGTTCGCTCTGATGGCAAAAAACGCGTTTTCCAGCCAGCCCTCAGCGATGGTGCAGTCACCGTCAATCACCTGGACAAACTCAGTCGTGGGAAACGCCTGCTTCAGGGCGGCCACCCCCTCGTTGCGAGCGCGCGCTGCCGTGAAGGGGATGTCCATGTCCAGAGGGACGACTTCCACGCCGAGCGCTTCCGCCAGTTCGCAGCTACCGTCAGTGGAACCACTGTCCACATAAACGATGCGATCCAAAGACAGAACCAAAGAACGCAGACACTGCTCCAGACGGCGTCCTTCGTTGCGGCCGATGACGACAGCCCCCACCGCCGTCCACAGCGAGGAGCCGGACGATTCGTGACGATGAGTGGCAGAGGGCGAACTGGTATTCATGATGCCGATGCGGGCGATGGGAAGATGGAAACGGTGGTCTGAGAGAGTGGGGCTGCAGACTGGCGGTGCAGATTCAGGACTTGCCAATCGGCGACGGTTTGCGCCCCACGATGCGTCCGAACAGAACGCGGAGCATGGTGGTGGCGTGCACCCATTCTGTTCGCTTCTCCCGATGCAGCAGCCCCCGCGCGTAGCACCGAAACGTGTCGGCCACTTCCAGCGACCACAGACTCAGTCGCTCCCAGACAGGGCGATGCTTGGAAAACCAGTGGTGACGACCGAACGTGTACCATGCATGCAGGTCGGGGCGTCGGACCGAATCCGGCCCACCACCGCTGGCGCCGCCGTAGTGAATGATTTGGATGTCTTTGCATTCGGCCAGACGCCAGCCGGCAGCCAGCAGCCGGGAAGACAGGTCGGCGTCTTCCCAGTACATAAACAGAGCATCGTCAAACAGCCCACCCGCGCTTTCAACAGCCTCTCTTTTCAGAACAAGGCACGTGCCGGCCAGCCAGCAACAGTCCTCCGGGACATCAGCAGTGGACTTCGGCGTTTTTCGCAGCGCCTTGCGAACATGATCGCCCACAGTGGGAAATCGATGCCGGCACTGCTGTGGGCGACCGTCAACTCCCATCAGCGCCGGACTCACAACTCCCAGCCTGGGATCAGCGTGCAGTCGCTGCCGACACTGAGTCAGCGCGTTGTCATTCAGAATGGTGTCAGAATTCAGCAGGATGATGTCGTCACGCGTGGCATGCTGATAGCCCACGTTGTTGGCCCCGCCAAAGCCCACGTTTTCCGTCAGACGAATGAGCTTCACGTCCGGAAATTCCGAGGCCACCATGTCGGCCGAGCCATCACTGCTGGCGTTGTCGACAACGATCACTTCGCTGTCCGGCTCAAACTTTGCGAGCGACGCCAGACAGTTGCGGGTCAGATCTTCCGTATTAAAGCTGACAATAATGATGGAGGCCATGGTTCAGTCCCGTATGACGGTGAGCGGGCGAAGGCGGTCGTTGATCAGACAGACAGAGAATGGATTGGGCGGTCTGTGTAGCGGCCGCAGCTCAGACGGACATCAGTTCCTGCGGGTGGCTGGCCTGTTCCGGGGCCGGTTCGCCCAGCAACTGGTAAAGGAACTGACGGTATTTGGCCGCCTGCGCGGCCCAGCTCCAGTCGGCAATAATCCGTTCCCGCATGTCCGATGCCAAAGCGGCACCGCGTGGCTGCCGGATGACATTCTGCAGCGCGGCAGCGACACACGGCACGTCCGAGGTGTCCACAAACTCAGCGCAGTCGCCCATGATCCACCGCGAGATCTCGCTGTCGTGACAGACAATTGGCAGACCACTGGCTCCGGCTTCCAGGTAGACGATTCCGAAAGGTTCTTCCTGGCTCATGTGCAGAAACGCGTCCGCCTGACGAAAGATGTGCGGCATCAGGTGTCGCTTTACACTGCCCAGCAGACGGTGACGCCCTGGCAGTTTCTGTTCAGCTCTGGCAGCGATCGCCGCCCGATCAGGTCCGTCGCCGGCGACCACCAGACAGGCATTGGGAATCAGGGCCACCGCATCAATGGCTTCGGCCACACGTTTGGACCGAATCATGGCACTGGCCATCACAACAACCGGGCCGTCGTGCTCAATGCGTACCTCCGCCGGAACCGACTCGCTGCAGTCCGGCGTAAAGAAATCCGGATCTGTGCCATTGGGAATCAGCACCGTCGGATAAGCGTCTTTGTTGCGTTCGTAGTATTCCGGATTGATGCAGACCAGACCGTCACAGTCGAACAGTCGGTACTCGCGGTGCCTGGCCCGACACATCCAGTCTCCGTTTTGTGTGACGAAGATGCTCACTGGATTGCCCGCCTGTTTGCGGCGACTCAGGAACGTGTTCACATGCGGAAACGTGCAGCTGACGGTGGCATCAAATCGTGAGGCGTCGTAGACCCCCGCGCGGCGCAGATTCCAGGTAAAGGTCAGTTCCTCATAGGCGTATTCGTTGCGAAAAAACGGCAGCGACGGCCACTTTTCGAAACGCTCGCGACTGATATAGCCAACGCTGTGTGTCTTCAGCCCCTCGGGAGTTTCTTCTCCGGTCCCAAACAGCTCCACTTCGATGTCCGGCCATGCGGCCATATTGCGGGCGATCTCAAGGAAGGCCGTTTCCGCTCCACGCTGAACCCGGCCCAGTCCCGGCAGCACAAAAGCCACTCGTTTCACGCTCATGATCGCTCCTGAAGTGTATCCCGTCTCGCCGGCCGTCGGCGAAGAATCCGGTGGGGCCATCGAAGAGCGTTGTCACAACTTGCGTACAAACAGACCGTGTCTTCGCGTCAAATCCGGATTTTTAATCACCCCGCAGAACAACGGATACAGCTGTGGTGACCAGCGAAAGACGGGGCAAAACGCGGCCCTGCAGCGGCACTGAGCCACTCACCTCCAATTGGAAACCTACCCTTGCTCATGACAGCACACTCTCTTTGTGAGGCCAGTTGATGCCCACTGCCACGATACAACAATCCCCCGTTGACACGGCCGATACAGCGGCGGAAACGGGATCCGCACATCGCGTCCATCTGGCCGACGAACTGTACCGGCGGTATGGGCGCGGACGCGGCAACCTGACATCAAGGCTGCGCTACATTCGCAAAAAGTGGATGTGGCGGCTGGCCATTTCCTCGTCCCTGTTCATCAAACGCGCCATTGACGTGGTGGTGGCCCTGGCCATGGGCGTCATCCTGTCCCCCCTGCTGCTGGTGGTGGCAGCCTGCGTCAAGATGACGGATGGCGGCCCGGTGCTGTTCTGGCAAACGCGGGTTGGCAAATGGGGGCGCGAGTTTCCATTTCCCAAATTCCGTTCGATGCTCGTGAATGCCGAGCAACTCAAAGATCAACTCATCGATCAGAACGACCACGGTGGAGACACCATTACGTTCAAGATGAAGCATGACCCTCGGGTCACGTGGATTGGACGAATCATCCGCAAACTCAGTATCGACGAACTGCCACAGCTGTGGTGCGTGCTGAAAGGTGAAATGTCTCTGGTCGGTCCGCGGCCTCCCGTTCCACGCGAAGTGGAACACTACACGCTGGCTGATCGTCGACGCCTGGACGCCACGCCCGGCCTGACGTGCATCTGGCAGGTCAGCGGACGTGGTGACATCGCCTTTGAGGAACAGGTCGAACTGGATGTTGAGTACATCCAGAGCCAGAGTCTGTGGCTGGATATTAAGTTACTGCTGCAAACAATCCCGGCCGTGCTGCTGGGCAAAGGGGCCTACTAGATCGCTACTCCCCTCCTGACAAGCCGCTGAACCGCACATGACAAACCCGAGCCAACAACCAGCCCTGCGAGCCATCGTATTCGCCACCAGCGAACTCGATCGTTCGGCCATTGAACTGGATCGCCCGGTTTTTCTGATGCCGCTGATCGACAAACCACTGGTTCACCATGTTATCGAGCATGCTGTTCGCTGTGGTGCCCGCCAGGTGGACGTCGTGGTTGGCAGTCATGACAACGCCATTCGGGAAATCGCCAACGACGGCAAACGCTGGGGCGTACAGGTCCGCGTTCATCTGCCTGTCGGTCAGACGCACAGCTATTCGCTCATCCGCGGCATTCTCGGACGCAACCCCCATCAGGACGCAACAGTCCTGATGCTGCATACCGACGTGCTGTGCCCCAACGCCCGGCCGGAACTCCCCGCCGGAGCCGATGGACCCGTTGTTTACACGCATGCTGGAACGTGGTCGGGCATCGCGCTGCTGAACCAGCAGGATGCCATCAAAAATTACCCGCTCAACGGTTCGCGTCTGCAGTTCGAATCCGCACTAACCGAACAGGCCGCCAGCCGCGGTCTGCTGATTGAAGACCAGCCCACGCTGACGTTTGGCAGTGGCACAGAATTTCTTACGTCCCAGAATCGAATGCTCAGCGGTGAATTCCCCGATCTGCTCAGTCATCTCAAAACAGCAGAACCTGGGGTGTGGATCGGTCGCAATACGCGGCTGCATCCAACGGCCCGCGTTACGGCGCCCGTCTATCTGGGGGCCAACTGCGACATCGGGAAAGGCGTCACGCTGGGGCCTTCCGCCGTGGTGGAAGACGCCTGCCTGATTGATGAGGGGGTAAATGTTGCCCACTGTCTGGTGCTGTCCTCCAGCCGCGTGGGCGAAGGCCTGGACCTGAAGAACACCCTGATGTGCGGCACGAAGGTCTTCAACACAAAAATCAACGCGGCCATCGACATCTGTGACGATGTCCTCGCCAGCGACCTGGCGTCTGTCTCTTTTTTGAAGCTGTTCAGTGGGCTCGCCAGTCGGCTGGCAGGAATGCTGCTGTTCGTGCTGACAATCCCCGTGCTGAGCCTGCTGGCTCTGATCGCTTTCCTGCGTCCGCAGGTTCGCTGGGTCAAAAAAGACTTCGTCCGCACGCCTGTCCCCGAAAACCAGTACCTGTGGAAGACGTGCCAGCTGCTGGAGTGTCAGCTGGGTGATCAGCGGCGCACCGGTCGTTATGCCCTGTGGTGCGATCTTGTCACGCGTGTCATTCCCGGACTGTCGGCGGTCGCCTGGGGACGTTTGCGACTGGTGGGTGTGTCACCGCGCTGCGCTGACGAACTTGAAGAACTGCCCAAACCATGGCGTGATATGCTGCTCGCCGCACAGACCGGCCTGATTTCTGAGTCTTTGATTCAGTTCGGACCGGACGCTCCCACGGACCCCCGCAGCGTCGCCGACCTGTGGCATTCTTCATCACCCCGTCGACTGATACGAGCCCTTCTGCTGGGTCGCTATCTGGGGGCGCTCGTGCTGGGGCCGCAACAGAAAATCTGTGGTGCCCCACTTCGCTCACGAAACTCATTCTTTGACGGCACTAGCAAGGAAACGGACACCGGATCGACGGCGATGAAGGGAGGCGTCTGATGACTCAGACTCTGACCAGCGTCGCGCGAGAATTCATCGCCGACAATGCGCTGGAAAGCCTGCCGCATATTCGTGAATTCCTGCGCAGCGTCTGTGAAGAATCTCTGGGCGCTCATCCGCAGGGCGACGCCTGCTGCAGCCAGATCGCAGAACTGGAACTGGCAGCCACAGAACTGATCAGCAACATCATCCGACACGGTTTTAAAGGCCTGCCAAGAACCGCCCTGCGGCTTCTCTGTCAGATCAACAGCAGCGGGCTGCTGAAGCTGGTTCTGACACATCAGGGACGACCATATCGTCCGGGCGTCGACGACATCCCGGACATTACGGAGCCACTGGAAGGTGGCATGGGCCTGTATTTGATTTCCGAGTGTGTCGACGAAGTCAGCTACAGCACCCTGGCCGATGGAACGAACCAAATTCAGCTCACCAAGACTTTGACTTTTTTCCCGGAAGGCACCTGACCATGGAAACTGCAATCGAAACACACGGCGAAGTGGCCGTCTTTGATGTCCCTCACGAATCCGTCGACGCCAGCAATGCCAACGACTTCAAAAAAGAACTGAAGGCCTGCTGCGAGTCCTCAAAGAAAGTTGTTCTGGATCTGGGTCAGGTTCAGTTTGTCGACTCCGCCGGTCTGGGAGCTATGGTCTGGGCGTTTCGCCAGCTATCCGGTGACGGCGGTGATATGCGGATCTGCAACGTCAATGGCTCCGTCCGTGCTCTGTTTGAACTGGTGCGAATGCATAAGCTGCTGAGCGTCTTTGAATCGCGCGAAGATGCACTGAAATCTTTTCAGTAAATCACTCGGGCTGTGAGGCGGCGCAGCGGCCGCCATCAGATTACTTCTTCACCGAAGGTTCGGTCATGGAATCCACCATTGCGCAGCAGAATACGGCTGCCGAATACCAGCAACTGCACGACCTGCTCGCGCCGTGGAACCAGACGCACGTGCTGCGTTTCTGGGATCAGCTGACTGCGGATGCTCAACAGCATCTGACGGATCAGATTCTGAACATCGACTTCGCTTTGCTGTCGGAACTCCGGGAACAGCAGTGCGATCATGAATCGGCCGACAGAGCGGCCAGTCGGGCAGAGCCGCCCGCCGCCTGTCGTCCGCAGGAACTGGATGCGTCAGAGCGGGAAGCGGCTCGCGCTGCCGGCGCGCACCTGCTGCGCAGCGGCAAATGCGGCGTGGTGATTGTGGCCGGTGGTCAGGGCAGTCGACTGGGTTTTGAACACCCCAAAGGCATGTACCCCATTGGTCCGGTTTCCGGCGCTTCTTTGTTTCAGATTCTGGTGGAGAAAATTCGCGCCACAGCTGCGCGTTACGACATCAGCATTCCCCTGTATCTGATGACCAGTCCGGCCACGCACGAAGAGACGCTCGCGTTTTTTGCGGCGAATGATCGGTTTGGCCTGGCACAGGACGAGCTGTTTGTATTCTGCCAGGGCACAATGCCAGGTGTGGACGAATCCGGCCGACTCATCCTGAGTGCACCCGATACCATATTTATGAGTCCGGACGGACATGGTGGCATGCTGGCCGCGATGCAGCGATCCGGGGCCTTCGACCACATGCAGGTCCACGGTATTGAGCATCTGTTTTACTGCCAGGTCGACAACGCACTGGTCGATCTGCCCGGCGAGGAGTTTCTGGGGTATCACCTGCTGTCCGACTCAGAGGTGACAACTCAGGTTATCGCCAAGCAGGATCCACTGGAGAAAGTGGGCAACGTCGTGTCTGTCGATGGCTGCCTGAAGATTATCGAATACAGCGACCTGCCGGCATCCTGCGCGCAATTGCGCTGCGAAGACGGACGCCTGCGACTGTGGGCCGGCAATCTCGCGGTCCATGCGTTTCGTGTGGATTTTCTGACCAGCTGCTGCGAGGGCGATGCTCGGCTGCCGTTTCATGTGGCACACAAGAAAATTGCCTTCATCAACGCCGAGGGTAACAGTGAAAAACCGCAGTCGCCCAACGGCATCAAGTACGAACAGTTCATCTTCGATTTGCTGCCTCGTGCATCATCGGCCATCGTGGTCGAGGTTCAGGAGGCAGACTGCTTTGCTCCGCTGAAAAACGCGTCTGGCAAAGACTCACCGGACGATGTTCGCAGCAAAATGAGCCAGCTGTATCACCGCTGGCTGGTGGCGGCGGGAATTGATGTCCCCGAGGACACGGTGCTGGAAATCAGCCCGCTGGCCGCTCTGGGACCGGAAGACCTGACCGATGTGGCCGCCTGTGAGCGGCTCTCCGGTTCGTGGTACATCGGACGGGGTTGATTCCGGCGCACCACACAAACGTCTGATCACCACGGGGCACAACGTGATGGACATTGGGGAGTTATTCAAACAGGAGCAGTTGCCGTCGCTGCCGGCGGTGGCTGTCCGGATTCTGCAGCTGGTAGACGACGAGTCTGCCGGTTCCGCTGAACTTGCGCGGGAAATCCGGAACGACTCGGCCATCTCCCTGCAGTTGCTGCGGCTCGCCAATTCCCCCGCATATCTTCCCGGCCGCGAAGTCACCTCTGTAGACCTTGCCGTGTCGCTGCTTGGTCGACACGCCGTTGCCTCCACCGCGCTGACATTTTCGCTGAGCCAGCACGTGCAAACATCCGGTGATCTGGCCGACGAATTTGCACACTACTGGCGGACCACAGTGCTACAGGCCATCACGGCTGAACTTCTGGCCGGCGAAGACCGACGCGCTGGGGGTGATTATTTTCTGGTGGGTTTGCTGGCCGACATCGGGCGTCTGGCGCTGCTGTGCATCCGTCAGCAGGAATACGCCCAGCTGTGCAGCGACGCCCGAGCTGAAGGCCGCCCGCTCGTGGAAGCAGAAGAAGACTTTTACGGCTTCAGTCACGTGACGGTCAGTGTGCGACTGGCGCGGGAATGGGGCCTGCCCGAGAGTGTGATTGACGCCATCCGGCAGCAGCATGTGCCAATGACCCAGGTCGTCATGGCGACCGAAAAACCGGCCGAGGCCGTGACTCCCGTGGCTTCGACGGTCGCCGAGCTGTTTTTGGGCATCGCCGATGCCAACGCCACGGTCACAGTGGACAAAGTGGCTGCCGAACTGTTCGAAACCACCACAGAAGATCTGCTCAATGGTGTGCGACAGCGGGTCGAAGAACTGGGGCATATTTTTGATGTTGATGCGGGCAGCCTGCCGTCCGTGCTGGAGATCATGACTGACGCCAATCGTCGCCTGGCCAGCATGCTGATGCAGCAACAGGGCAAGCCGGGTTTCCTGACCGGGCATCAGTCGTCAACGCCAAAGCAACAGCCAGCGTCCATTGTCAGTCGCGAAGACTTTGAAGATCACGCTTCGCGGTTCGTGGCCGAATGCGATGCTTCAGGGCATCAGCCGGGCCTGATGCTCGTGCAGTGTCAGACGGTCAGTGAATCCGGCGATGACGGAGCGAACGACGGCTTTGCCCGGCAGACGCTGGAGCTGATGCAGTCACTGCTGCCTTCCCGCGACTGTGTTTGCCGACTCGACAGCCACAACATTGGCGCACTGTGTGCACTGTCTGACGCCGAGGATCTGCAGGATTATGCGCAGCACCTGGCAGTTGAAGTGATGGAGCGCTGGCCGCTGCAGACCGCCTATGTCTGTATTGGCGGCGTCGCGCTGGCCGATACCTCTCTGATGACGGCGATGCAGATGCAGCAACTGGCTTTCTTCCGGCTCGATCGCGCGCGTCAGGATGACTCCGACGGCATTGAGATCATCGTGTATCCGGAAGTTCCGGTCAGCACAGCAAAACTTCCCGATCCTGCGTAGGCGAGTCGCATTACGGCCGGGACGTTTGCGGCTCGTGTGCCGAGCGGCGCCAGTTGGCGAGCACAATCAGTGCGAACGGAGCCCACCAGAGGACGTCGTTGATGGGCAGTAGTTTGAGAACGTTGGGAGACACCTGACCGAGCCAGACGGCTCGCGCCATGCCCGCCGCACCAGCCGTTTTGGCAATCAGGCCGAACAGTACCAGTCCCCAGTGCTGCCGCGGGTTCCACGCCGCCAGCGCATAGCCGAAGGCCAGCAGGCAGATAAAAAATCCGGTGCCCTGCCACAGATGTATGTCCTCGGGCGTCCTGGCGAACCCGTAGACGCGAGCGCTGGCCGCAGGAGCGGCAATGATAAACAGCCCCCAGACAGCTGAGTGGACACATGAGGCCAACAGGACCCAGATATGCCATCGTGGCTGGTAAGCGCGACCTTCCATCAGGTGTTCAGTTCGTGCCGCAGACAATCCTGCAGTTGCGGATGGGAAAACTCAAAGCCAGCCGCCTGCAGACGATTGGGCAGCACGCGTGCGCTGGCGAGCAGCAGGTCCTGAGCCATCTCCCCAAGGACCAGCTTGGCCATGAATCCGGGCAGAGGAAAAATTGTGGGACGCTTCAATACACGGCCCACGTCTTTGGTGAAGGCCCGATTTGTCAATGGCTCCGGACTGACGGCATTCACGGGGCCTTCCACGCTGTCGTTGTTGACGCAGTAAGCAATCACGCGTGTCAAATCGTGCAGGCCGATCCAGCTCCAGTACTGCTTTCCGCTGCCAACAATACCGCCCATCCCCATCTTGAAGGGCAGCAGCATTTTGGCCAGCGCACCACCCTTGGGACTGAGCACCACGCCAATGCGAACGTTGACAACTCGCAGTCCGAGGTCCTTCGCAGCGTTGGCTTCTTCTTCCCACGCCCTGCACACATCCGCGAGGAATCCTTCGCCAGCTGCGGAATCCTCAGTCAGCTGTTCGTCGCCGCGATCCCCATAAATGCCAATCGCTGAAGCGGAAACCAGCACGCGAGGACGATTCTCCACGGCAGCGATCGACTTGACGAGCGAACGGGTGCCCTCCACGCGGCTGTTCAGGATTTTGCGTTTGACACTGTCGTTCCAGCGAGCGCCCGCGATGTTTTCCCCCGCCAGATGTACGACAGCATCCACTCCGTCCAGACGCGCGGGATTGGTCAGGCCTGTCGCCGGATCCCACTTGATCGTGTCCTGGTAGGAACCACCGTCACGGCGTGAAATGGCGGCGACAGACTTCCCCTCACCAGCCAGCAGTTCAGACAGGGCTGTACCGACAAGTCCGGTTGCACCGGTGATGGCGACCGACTCAATGGCGGTCGAAGTGGTGTCTGCAGCGACAGTGGATGTGGCATCTGACATGGGACGGTCCTGTTTTTCGGGCTGTGCGTGGAGTCGAAAACGTGCGGCCGGCAGCAACTGCCGCTGGAGGCACAAAAAAACGGCCACCGAAGGACGAACCGAAATCCATCGCCTCTGGTAACCGTTTGTAGACGCAAAGATGAACGATTCAAATGCGTTTCAGGCCGTCCTCTTCCACTTTTCGCACGACCAGCGACACGTTGTGACCACCAAAGCCGAAGCTGTTGTTCACTGCGTACCGCACGTCTTTTTCCATGGCTGTGTTCGGAATATAGTTCAAATCGCAGTCCGGGTCGGGCGTTTCGTAGTTGATGGTGGGCGGCAGCAGGCCATGGGCCAGTCCCATGCAGCAGGTCGACATTTCGACAGCACAGGCAGCACCAATCATGTGGCCCAGCATGCTCTTGATCGAACTGATCTGCAGTTTTGAGGCGTCGTCGCCAAACACCTTTTTCAACGCGACCGTCTCCATGCTGTCGTTGAATTTCGTGCTGGTGCCATGGGCACTGACGTAGGTCTGATCAGCAATGTCAGCCGGGTTCAGCTCCGCCGCTTTCAGGGCATTGCTGATGGCAACCACAGCTTTGCGGCCTTCCGGATCCGGCTGCACCAGATGGTAGGAATCACTCGTGGACGAGCCGGAAACGACTTCCGCCCACGCCGTCCCGCCGCGTTTTTTGAGGTTCTCTTCGGTTTCGAAAATCAGAACCGAGGCCCCTTCTGCCATGATGAATCCAGACCGATCTGAGTCGAACGGCCGCATGGAGCCTTGGGGGTCCTCATTGCGATTGCGACACATGGCTTTCATGTTGGAAAACGAAGCAATCCCCAGTCGCGTTAGTGACGCTTCTGTGCCACCGGTAATGACAACATCCGCCTCGCCGCGGCGAAGATATTCAACCGCATCAATCATGGCGTGTCCGGAAGACGAACACGCGCTGCTGGTCGTGTATGCGGTGCCGTTCGCACCAAAAGCCAGGCTGATGTTGCCCGGAGGCGCGTTGGGCATCAGCATGGGGATGGTGAAGGGGCTGACGCGGGACGGGCCTTTGGTAAGCAGACGCTCCATCTGAAATTCATAGGTTTCCAGTCCGGCCAGTCCGGCCCCCATAATGACGGCCACGCGATCACCCAGATCAGAAGTGGGCAGTCCGGCGTCTTCCAGCGCTTCATGGGCCGCCAGAACGGCAAACTGGCTGGCGCGATCCATCTTTTTGGCGGCGACCAGATCGTTGACGTTGATCCGCGACGTGTCCACCTCCCGAATCTCTCCGCCGATGTTGACGGCCAGATCGGTGGTGTCGTGCACCTGCAGCGTATCGATCCCGCAAACGCCTGAGGTCAGATTACTCCAAAACGTCTCCCGATCATTTCCGAGACAGGTCGCAAAGCCGAGACCAGAGACGAAGACACGTTCCATTGGTAATTCCAGATCCGCTGAGGACTTATGACGCGACGGCCCGGCAGCAACGTCCAATCACTCCGGGCACATGAGGCCGCCGTAATATAGAAAGTTGGCCGCCCGATTTTCGTCCGGTTCCTGCATAAATCCGGCTAAATCGTGCAACGCGACCGCAACGGACGCTCCTGGCCCATGCTCACTTTCCCCCGATTGCCGGCGCGTGAATCCGTCCGCCTCATGACAGCTGACTGAACAGCCCGCGATTCCGCCCGGATTAAAACGTTCTGCCGAACCGTCCCTGCTTTGCGCCGTCCTGCACTATAGAATCCCGTGTCCGTATCCGCGGTGTCCCGCTGTCCCCTCCGTGTTTATTGCGAATCAGCCATGTCGTCTCTCGAAAACTGCGAAGTTCTGCTGGGCGTCTCCGGTGGGATCGCCGCTTACAAAGCGGCCGATCTGTGCAGCAAGCTCGTGCAGAAGGGAGCAAAGGTGTCCGTCGTGATGACCTCGGCCGCGGCGAAGTTTATCGGCGCCACCACCTTTGAGGCACTCACAGGCCGTCCCGTCAATTCGGACCCATTTGCCGCTCACGAGCATTTTCGCGGCGAACACATCGGCCTGGCCCAGCGGGCGCAATTGTGTGTCGTGGCCCCCGCCACCGCCAGCACCATCGCCCGGATGGCGTATGGACTGAGCGACGACCTGCTGTCCACCACGCTGCTGGTCACGACGGCCCCCGTGTTTGTCGCGCCCGCAATGAATTGCGACATGTGGGCCAAACCCGTCGTGCAAAGAAACATCCAGTTGCTGCGGGATGACGGCTGCCATCTGCTGGATCCGGAAGAAGGCTGGCTCAGCTGCGGGCAGCGAGGCGCCGGTCGCATGGCGGCTCCGGAATCCATCGTCGCCGCACTGCAAGCTCATCGAGACGCATCATGAAGATCCTGATCACCGCCGGCCCGACTCGTGAATACGTGGACGACGTCCGATTTCTTTCCAATGCCAGCAGCGGGCGTATGGGCTACGCCATTGCCGCCGCCGCTGTGGCGGCAGGTCACGACGTGATTCTCGTGACCGGGCCCGTCGATCTGCCCGTTCCCGAAGGTGTGAAGGTCACCCACATCGAGACCACCGACGAACTGCGGATGTCGTGTCTGGAGCTGTTCCCCGCCTGCGACGGCGTGATCGCCACGGCGGCTGTGTGCGACTACCGGCCCGCCAGACGAGTGGTGGGCAAAATGACCAAAACGGGAGAACCCATCGTCCTGCAGCTGGTGGAAACCTCGGACGTGCTGGCCGAACTGGGCGAACAAAAAGGTGACCGCTGGGTCGTGGGCTTCGCGCTGGAGTCTCAGGACCCGCGCACCAACGCGATGCGGAAATTGCGAATGAAAAATTGCGACTGCATCGTCCTGAACGACACGTCTGCCATTTCCTCGCTGGAAAACACGGTGGAAGTTCTGTCGCCGGAGGCTGCAACCATTGCCGAATTTGGCGGTTTGAAGACCGACATCGCGCGGCAGCTGATTACCTTCATTCAGACAAAGATTGCCGGCCGATGACCTGTGGTCCCAGCGTCCGTCTCTTTCCCGAAGCCGGCTACTCGTGAGCGGGCGGAGGCGTGACCGCTTTTTCCACTTCCGTCAGCAGCTGCTCGCGGCGGAACGGCTTGTACAGGACCGACTTGAGTCCCGCCTGTCGGGATTTGACAATCGTGTGACCGGCGTCGTAGCCAAAGCCGGTCATCAGGATGATGGGCAGCCGATCATCAATCTCCCGAATGCTGCAGAAGCACTCATAGCCGTTCATGTCGGGCAGACGAATGTCGGCAATGACCACGTCGTAATGATGACCGCGGGCCATCTGACAGGCGGCGGCTCCGGAGCGAACCGTCTCCACCACGCAGTTGTGGCACTCCAGCAGTTCATGGGCAGACTTCAGCACCGTCTCATCACTGTCGACCACCAGCAGTCGCTTGCCCCGCAGTGCGGGACGCAGTTCTCGCGGACGTGAGGCCGTGCTGCGAAAATCGGTTTCCGAGTGCTCACCCTGGCCTGACCCTCGTGATATGTGATCTCGAATGCTGCGGGTCTTATCCACAATCCCCTGCAACTGTTCGCACATGGCCGGGTCATGGCCGATATAGCGTTCCAGCAGAGCGGTGGCGCTGGAAATGATGTCGTCCGCCGGAATGGCGACGTCGCGACGAAGTCGCTCGGTGTTTTCGTTCGCCGTGACAATCTGCTCGGCCACCAGCAGCTGCAGCTGGTTAATGGCCATCGCCACGACGTGGCCGAACACATTGAGGAACTCAAGGTCCGTGTGATCAAAGGCGTCTTTGCCGGGACTCTCCACGTTGAACGTCCCAAGGACTTCTTCGTGCATGACCAGAGGCACGGTGAGCGAACTGCGCGCGTCGGCTGCACCGCTCAGATACAGCGGATCCGCCAGCGTATCATGGCACAGATGGCTCTCACTGTTGGCAGCCACCCAGCCTGTCACCCCGTTGCCTTCGGCCTCGGCAAACAGCCGGCGACTGGCGGCTTCCGGCTGCATGCCTTCCTCCAGCAGCGGAATCAGCTCCCGGGTGACGGGATTCAGCACGCGAATCTCAATGGTCTCAAAGCCCAAGATATCCTGCGAATAGTCAAGGATCTTTTCTTTGAGCAGATCGGTGCGGTCCTCGTGGGACATGTCCGTGATTTCGTCCGGCGACAGATCCCCCAGCTCGAGGCCCGCCTGATAGATGGCTTCGCGTTTTTGGTTCTCCAGCACTTCTTCGGAGACGTCACGAATCACCAGAGACGTGAGCACACATGCGGCGGTTTCCTCTGCCGTTTGGTCCGTTTTTTCCTGCGAATCCGTGTTCGCTTCGTCGGACGCCTCACTGTCTGGTTCACTGGCCACGGGGCCTGACGGGATGCCTGAATTGCTGGCACGCAGTGCCAGAAAACGGCGTTCGCCAATCTTGTACACCGCCTTGATCACTTCGGACGCTTCCGGATGCAGCCCCACAGACTGCGGGGCGACCAGTTCCGGATGGTCGAGCGCTTCAAACAGCGTCTGACCGACCAGCGAAGCCGAGCGTTCCAGCAGGGTCAGCAGCGTTTGATTGTGCCAGACGATCTGCTCGTTGGAGTTGATCAGTACCAGGCCGTCGGGGATCGTGTCCAGATAACCGTCCATGCACAGCTGGACGTCTTTCTGGCGACCGTTCAGTCCGCCGACCAGCAGCACCCCGTCCCCTGCGCCGGGAGTCCCCGGTGAAACGATCTCGACTCGATCGCCCAGGCTCTCACATAATTCTCTGGCGGCCTTGCCTGATGCCTCAGACAGAATGACACGCGGCCGGGAGCTGTTCAATTCTTCGGGTTCCGGTATCAGAATTCACGCATGACGGGTCCATTGCGGAACGCCTGATTAAACCCCATGGGCGCAGGGGGGTGAAGTCCAACTTGTCCTTTTCCGAACGAATGCCGAAAACTTTAGCAACCCTGTAGATCGCTCGATTTGGTGCGTTCCGTTTTCCGCCGATGCGGAGAGTAGTTTCCACACCACGATCGCGCACCACACGGCAGACCTAGGCAGAGCCGTCGGCCACATCCGTATCATCGCTGCCGGACTCACCGTCTTCCATCGTCGCCGTCGGCGCTTCGCTGGAAATCGCTGCCGACGTGCCAGGCACCAGAGTCGGTCCTGAGCGATGCTCGTCAATGATCGCATGCATCTGCTCGGCCGACATCGTTTCCTGCTCAAACAGCTCCGCACTCAAATGATCGAGCGTTTCCCGCTGACTGACGAGCACTTCGTAAGCGTTGCGGTACGACTCATCCACAATGCGTTTGACCTCCAGATCGATCTCTCGCAGTGTCTCTTCGCTGTGAACGGACTCCTTGACCATCGCGCCCGATCCGGCCAGAAACGGCGACGTCTGTGATTCACTGTAATAGGTGCGCCCCAGCCGCGGACTCATGCCAAATTCCGTCACCATCCGCCGAGCCATATCGGAGGCCCGCTGCAGGTCGTTCTGAGCGCCCGTGGAGGTCTCGTTGTAGACGATCTGCTCCGCCGAAATGCCGCCCAGCATGACGGCAATGCGACTTTCCAACTCGGACTGTGTCAGCAGTTCCCGATCGTCCTCAGGCAACTGCAGCATGTAGCCCAGCGCCCCCATGCCGCGAGGAATGATGGAGATCTTGTGAACCGGATCCGTGTTGGGCAAACTGGCGGCCACCAGAGCGTGCCCACATTCGTGGCACGCCACACGACGTTTGACTTCTTCCACGATGATTCGTGAGGACTTTTCCAGTCCTGCGATCACGCGTTCGATGCCGTCTTCAAACGCTTTCATCGTCACGCGCTTGTCGCCGCGACGGGCGGAAAGCAGGGCCGCTTCGTTCACCAGGTTGGCCAGATCGGCGCCGACGAACCCAGGCGTCAGCTTGGCGATCCGCGGCAGGTTGACATCATCGGCCATCTTCACTTTCTGGCCGTGGACTTTGAGAATGGCCGCGCGGCCTTTGATGTCGGGACGATCCACCAGCACATGACGGTCAAAGCGACCAGGTCGCATCAGTGCAGGATCGAGTGTTTCCGGACGGTTGGTGGCCGCCATCACGATCACGCTGTGGTCCGTACTAAAGCCGTCCATTTCCACCAGCAGCGCGTTGAGAGTCTGTTCTCGTTCATCATGGCCCCCCGGAGCTCCGCTGCCGCGAACTTTGCCCAGGGCGTCCAGTTCATCGATGAAGATGATGGCTGGTGAGCGCTGCAGGGCCTGCTGGAACATATCGCGAACCCGCGCGGCCCCCACACCTACATACATTTCCACAAAGTCAGAACCGGACAGGCCGAAAAACGGCACGCCCGCCTCACCGGCCACCGCTTTGGCCAGCATCGTTTTTCCTGTTCCTGGCGGGCCCACCAGCAGCACGCCGCGGGGGATACGACCGCCCAGCGACTGATACTTTTGAGGGGTCTTGAGAAACTCGACCACTTCCTTGAGCTCTTCCACCGCTTCTTCGATGCCCGCCACGTCCTCAAACGTGACGCTGACATCATCCTGCGCGTACAGGCGACCGCGGCTGCGGCCAAAGCTCATGGCCGACCCGGCTCCGCCCAGGCGACGCAGCAGGAAGATAAACAGGCCGATCATCAGCACGGTCAGAAACAGCATCGGCAGCATTTCCTGCCAGGGCGATGGCGTCTCCGCTCCAGTGTGGGGAATACCCTTTTCATGGAGCAGTTTGGTGAGTGCGCCAATTGGCTCATCGCCCAGTCCCCAGACCGCGATGGAATAAGACTTGGCCGCTTTGCCGTTTTTCACGTCTTCTCTAGAGGCATCCTGCCAGGTGACTGCGGTCGGCCCAATGGTCAGCTCGAACACGTTGTCTTTGGTGTATCGCGGGTTCTCCGCCGAGATCCCGTCCATAAACTCGCTGAGCTTGACCTTGTCGCCGGACGTGCTCTGACTGATGGTGGAGAACACCAGAATCGCCAGCACGCCGATAACCAGCAGATACCACAGACCGTTGGACTGAGGTTTCTTTTCGTTGCGGTCTTTGCCGCTGCCGCGTTCTGGAGGTTTGCTCTGGGAGTTTGACATGCGAAAGCCGAATTTCGTGCGAATAATGAATCACCGAGCTCACTCGGACCCTTCACTGTAGGCCCCGTTTTGACAGGGGTCAACTTGCGGCAGGACGGTCGTCAGACAACCACTGCGAACCGTTCAGATTGTTCCCGTCCGGGGGAACAGGGCGTAGATGGCCACCACAGAAAGTCAAATCCGGCCCTGCCACCGGGGCGTAAAGCAGCACACAAACAGGCAGGAAGGGCGGTCTGCGGCGTCTTGAACTCCCGAGGCGACCGTCAATGGCTTCACGTCAACGACGCTTGCCAGTGGTCGTCGGGGCACTGCACAGTCCGCTCGCGAAAGCGCGTCGGACGCGAGTTTCGCCCGTAAAAACGCTTCTGTTAAGGCGGCACGACTCGCCAGGTGTTCACTGCTGATCAATAAGGGCCGCGACACGACTGGGGGATGCCACCGACGGTCGACCAACTGACATCTCACGGCCTTGACCCGGTTTTCTTCGAATTTCGATTTAAACTCTTACTTTTGCCTGGCCAGCAGGGTTAATCTCTACAACCGGCAAAATCTGCGCAGTGAGATCTGAGTGGGTTGGCCCGTCTATACGCCATTTTTCAAGCACTTTCGCAGTGTTTTGATTGATCAACAATAGCACCAAGGAACAACAAGTGGCTGCAAAGTACCGCTGTCAGCGTGTGAATGGACTTCTTTCACGGCTTTTCAACAGTTCCCGTACCCGCCCTGTCCGATCCAACCGTAACTCCAAGAGCTACAAAGACTTAACGGATCATCTTGTTTCCTCCGCCGGCACTGAGCAGCTGGAAGACCGATTGCTGCTCACCTACCTCGATCCTGACCCCAACGCTGGCATTTTTGAGGCCATTGGGGGCGCCGGGGCCGTGGATGGCAGCCTGGTTCAGGTCAGCACCACCAACGGCAATCAAGTGGCTGGCGGCATCCATGATGTGCTCGCCCATCCCACCAATCCCGACATCCTGTACGCCGCCTCCGTCAACGGCGGCATCTGGAAATCGACAGATGCCAGTGGCAACAATCCGACGTGGGTCGTGCAGACCGACAACCTGCTGGATGCCAACGGCGATCCCGTCAATCAGGGGCTTTCATTCGGCTCGATTGCCTTCGATCTGACCGACACCATCGATGCCACGCCCTTCCAGACACTGGCCGCAGGCACCGGCCTTTTCTCCACGTTCAACCGCGACGGCGACGCCAACCCCGGAGATCCGGAAGGCGGTCTGCCCGGTCAGGTGTTCATCACTCACGACGGCGGCAACACCTGGGAAAACCCGGGCAGTATGGGGCTGGAAGGCCAGAACATCATTTCCATCGCGATCGAGTTTGACACCATCATCGGTGACTACGTGATCATGGCGGCCGCCTCCGAGGGTTCAGATGGCAACGCGGGCGGCGGGCTGTTCCGCAGTGAAGACGGCGGGGAGACGTTCGTACCGGTTGTCACGGGAGACTTCGACAGTTCCACGGGCGACACCAACTTTTTTGCCATGGTGGCCGACCCAACTGTCGCCAACCCGGCCCCTGGTCAAAGAGGGCGTCTGTACGCCGTTGCCCAGGGCAACGGAGCGGGCCTGTATCGCTCTGACGATTTCGGCCTGAGCTGGAACAAGATCGACACCGGTGATGTCAACGCGGCCATCACCAACCCCGCTATGAACGGTGCGGAACTGACCGTGCATCCGACGACGGGTCGACTGTATGTGGGCGTGCTGCACGATGGTCAGGTTGGCGGCGATTTTGACAACGCGACCGGTGTGGGCGGCATCTTCTACGCCAGTGACGCAGACCAGAATACGCCCACATGGATCACGATGGACAATCCTTATGTCCCCGTGAACGTCACTCAGATCACACAGGTGCGCAACGCGCCCGATCCCGCACAGAACCAGAACGGACCACAGACACCGCCCAACGGTATCGGTCCCGCGACGATCACGGCCCCTGGCCATGGCCTGGCCACCGGAGAGCTGGTGTTGATCCGGGGTACCGGGAACCTGCAGGGCCGCTGGCTCGTACAGCACGTCGACCCGAACCGAGTCACCCTGTTCAATACTGACGGAACGCCGTCACCCGCAGCAGCGCTCAACTTCACGGCCGGCGAGATCATGCGGATCGAGCCCTCTGTGAATGCGTCGGTGCCAACCACCGAAGACCTGCCGCAGGGGCAGATCCATTTCTCCCTGGGCACCGACCCGTCCAACGCCAATATCGTCTACTTCGGCCTGGATCAGCTCAACACCATCAATGATATCGGTGGCGCCTCCAAAACGGCATCACTGTGGCGTGGCGACGTGACCCGCCCGACTGGCGGACTTGGCGTGAACAGTTCCGCACCACAGTGGGATTCACTGACGGGGGCCACAAACGCGGAAGATGCCGGCTCGGGAACCGCCAGCAATACGACGCCCCACCGTGGCTCACGGGCCATCGTGTTTGATGCCAATGGCAATCTTATCGAAGCTGATGATGGCGGCGTATTTCGCCGCACCAGCCCGCTCAACAACGCGGGCGACTGGGTTTCCCTGGCGGGCAACCTGAACGTCTTTGAGTACCACAGCGTGGCTTACGACACACTGTCCAATTCTGTCATCGCCGGATCGATCGACAACAGTACGCACCAGGCGGACATCCCGGCGATGGGGCCCGTCCAGTTCGACATCATTCACGGTTCCAGCGTCAGTGCCGAAGGCGTGATTCCCTTCTTCGGAATTCGGATCCCTTCCGTCCTTTCCGGAGGCACCGCGGGGGATGTGGGTGCAGGACTGGTGACATCCGGCGCCAATAACGGACTGTCCGTGCGCTACGACAGCTACGAGGGCCTGGGTCAGCTGCAGACACGATTCTACAACGCAGCTGGAGCCCAGGTCGGTGCAACAACCACCCGCAGCCTGCAGACTACCGACGGCTCCATGTTTGGCGCGCAACAGCAAACGCCCATCGCAGTTAACGCCCTGAACGCCACCAACATTATCTTTGGTGCGGACAACGGCGTTTACGAGTCGTTCAACTTTGGCGACACCATCGACAACGCCAGCGCGGCCAGTGCCAACATTCCCGTCACTCCCAACGCGGCCGGTCCCATCGCCTATGGCGGTCGCTCGTCCCAAACGTACGGTGACAACCCCTTCATCATTTACGCAGGTGATGTGGACGGCAACCTGTGGGTCCGCAACCAGTCGGCCGGAGAATTCACGCCCACCGGCCTGAGCGCTAACCGCGTGATCGACGTGGAAATCAATCCGGGCGAATGGACGGAAGCCTTCGCTGTTACCGAGAACTCGGTTCATCGCGTCACCATCGACGCGTTCTCCGATCCACCGGTTTACACGTCCTCGACTGACATCACGGGCGACCTGCTGGCTCAGCTGCCGCCTGGCAGCGAGATCTTCAGCATCGAATACGTCAACGGCAGTGGTACGGGTGTGGAAGGTCTGGTGGTCGGAACGTCCACCGGAGTGTACGCCACCACGATTCGCGATCTGGATCTGGGCCGCAACACGTGGTTCCAGTTCGGCACCGCGCTGCCGGATGTCGACGTCACCGACATGGACTACGACGATGCGGATGACGTACTGATTCTGTCCACGCTGGGTCGCGGCACCTGGAAGATGGACGATGCGTCGCTGTTCTTCGTTCCCAAAGTGTCACTGTCTGTCGATGTCTCGGACATTCCCGAAGACGGCAGCCAGTCGGCCACCGTGACGGCCACACTGAGCCGTATCAATCCCAACGCCGATGTGGACATCCTGCTGGGCTCGTCGGGCAACGCCATCTTCACCGAACCTGGGGAAGTGGCGGGCGGCACGGTCTTTACCGACGACTACACCCGCACCACCAACGCGGGTGGCGGCACGATTATTCGCATTCCGGCCGGTCAGCTGACAGGCACCGCCGTCTTTACCGCCATTCAGGACCTGCATGACGAAGACGACGAGCTGATCCAGGTGACGGCGGAAGTGGTGAACTTCCCGGAAGCCGAGATTCTGCAGAATGTGGAAACCACATCGCACGCGTCAGTCGCGGCGGTCCCACTGAGCGATCCGGCCATGGTGGGCGATCCGGCCGAAGTCACTTCGTCCGTCATCAACGTACCGGTCTCGGGACTGATTACCGACCTGGACGTGCGCGTCAACATTTCGCACACCCAGACCAGCAATCTGTCGGCCGTGCTGATTGCCCCCGATGGCATTACGCAGATCGCGCTGTTCAACGCACTGGCAGCGGGTGCCAATGTCACCAACGCCGTGTTTGACGACGAAGCGCCCACCTCCATCACCAACGGCCTGCCACCATTCAACGGCCGATTCCGCCCTGCCGTTCCGCTGGACACCTTCGACGGTCTGGATTCCGCCGGTGACTGGACACTGCAGATCACCGACAGCGTTTCCGGCGACACGGGAACACTCAACTCGTGGGAACTGACGGTCACCCGCGCCACCGATCCGACCGAACTGCCGCAGATCACCATCATCGACGACGATGCCACGCCACTGGTGCAGATCAGCGCCGCGCCACTGACCATTCAGGAAGACGGCTCCGGTGCCGGCGATGTCGCTACGGTCACCATTTCTCTGGTGGATGCCAACACGGGTAATCTGTCGGGGCGGGACGTCACCGTCGACCTGCTCGTTAACGCGGCCAGCACGGCCACCGGGGGCAACGACTATGTCCTGGCCGACATGCAGGTCGTGATTCCTGCCGGCGTGGATTCGGTCACCACCACGGTCACTGCGCTGCAGGACCTGTTTGATGAGTTTGATGAAACGGTCATCATCGACATCGCAGACGCCAACATCGTGAACGGCCTGGCCGATCCGACAGCCAACACCACGACGGTAACAATTGTGGACGACGATCCGGAACCTCTGGTGACGCTGACCGTCGACGATCCGTCGGGCAATGCCAAAACGATTCAGGAAAATCCATCAGAAACCGCCACCATCACGGCCACCATCGATGCGGTTTCGGAAAAAGACGTGACCGTCATTATCGATATCACGCCGCTGCTGACAGGCAAAGAAGCCGACTTTGTCACCAATCCGCTGGCTGATCCGACCATTGATCCACTGCGGCCAAATCTGCGGGCCATCACGGTTCCCGCCGGCAGTCTCACGGCCGATCTGACCTTCACAGCCATGGATGATCTGCTGGATGAATTCGATGAAGACTTCCTGGTGGACATCGACAGCGTCATCAACGGTGTGGAAGACGGCACGCAGCAGGTCACCGTCACGATTGTCGAAGACGATCCGGAACCCATGGTGACCCTGACCGTGGATGATCCGTCGGGCACTGCGAAGACCATTGCCGAGAACCCGGCCGAAACCGCCACCATCACGGCGACCATCGATGCGGTTTCGGAAAAAGACGTGACCGTCATTATCGACATTACGCCACTGTTGACCGGCGAAGAAGCCGACTTTGTCACCAACCCACTGGCAGATGGATCGATCGATCCGCTGCGGCCCAACCTGCGGTCCATCACCATTCCGGCTGGGAGCACCACAGCAGACCTGACCTTCACCGCCGTGGATGACATGGTGGATGAATTTGACGAAGACTTTAACGTCGACATCGACAGCGTCATCAATGGTGTGGAAAACGGCACACAGCAGGTGGTCGTCACCATTACCGAAGACGACCCGGAACCCAACGTCACACTGACTGTCAATGGCGGCATGACGTCGCAGACGATCACGGAAAACCCCACAGAAGTGGCCACCATCGTCGCGGAACTGGATGCCGTCTCTCAGAAAGACGTCACCATCACACTGGCCGTGGATGGCGCCAGCACGGCCACCGCAACGGCCCCGGCCGACTTCACCACGTCGTCGCTGACGATCCTGATTCCCGCCGGAAGCACGACCGGATCCATCACGCTCACATCCGTCGATGATGCGTTCGATGAATTCGACGAAGATGCCATCATCAACATCGACACCGTCACGAATGGTGTCGAAGCGGGCAATCAGTCGGTCACCGTGACGATCACGGACGAAGATCCGGAACCCAACGTCACGCTGACCGTCAACGGCGGCGCCACGGCGCAGACCATCACAGAAAACCCAACCGAAGTGGCCACCATCACGGCCACCATTGATGCGGTTTCCGAAAAGGACGTCACCGTTGATCTGGCGATTGACGCCGCCAGCACGGCCACGGCCACGGCGCCCGTCGACTTCAACGTCTCGGGCCTGCAGATTGTGATCCCCGCCGGCTCCACTTCGGGCACCATCACGCTGACCTCTGTCGACGATGCCTTTGATGAATTCGATGAAGACGCCATCATCAACATTGATGCCGTCACCAATGGTGTGGAAGTGGCCGACCAGTCGGTCACGGTCACCATCGTGGATGAAGATCCGGAACCCAATGTCACGCTGACTGTCAACGGCGGTATGGCGACCGACATCATCACCGAAAACCCGAACGACACCGCGGTCATCACCGCCACGCTCGACGCAGTTTCCGAAAAAGATGTCACCATCCAGCTGGCCATTGATCCGGCCAGCACGGCAACCGCCACAGCGCCCATCGACTTCACCACGTCCAGCCTCACGATCACGATTCCCGCCGGAAGCACGACCGGCACGATTGATCTGACGTCTGTGGATGATGCGTTTGATGAGTTTGACGAAGACGCCATCATTAACATCGACTCGATCACCAACGGTGTGGAAGTGGGTGCCCAGAGCGTCACCGTCACGATTACCGACGACGATCCGGAACCGGAGGTCACACTCACCGTTGATGGTGGTGGCACGACCGACACCATCACCGAGAACCCCACGGACACATCAACTGTCACGGCCACCATCGATGCCGTCTCCGAAAAAGACGTCACGGTCAATCTGGCCATCAATGGCGCCAGCTCAGCAACCAACGGTCTGGACTACACCATTTCCGGGCTGACGATTCTGATCCCGGCCGGCAGCACGACCGGCAGCGTAGTCGTCACCTCACTGGATGACGCTCTCGATGAATTTGACGAAACCGTCATCGTGGACATCGACAGCGTGGTCAACGCTGTGGAAGTGCCTGAAGAACAGGTCACCGTCATCATCACCGACGAAGATCCGGAACCTCTGGTTACGCTGACCTCCAACCGAGTGGCCATCCGCGAATCGCCATCGGAAGTGGCCACCGTCACCGCCACACTGGACGCGGTGTCGCAGAAAGACGTGCAGGTCACGCTGATTCTGGGCACGGACACCACAGCCACCGACGTGCTGGACTTTGCCATCAGTTCGCTGACGATTTCCATTCCGGCCGGAAGCCTGTCAGGCACCACCACCATCACGTCGGTCACCGACAGCCTGCGGGAGTTTGACGAACGCGTTGATGTGGAGATTGACTCGATCATCAACGCCGTCGAAAACGGCGATCAGGAAGTGATCATCACCATTCTCGACGAGAACCCCGGCCCGGACGAAGTGGTCGGAATCTTTGAAGAGCAGGGTGGGGCAGCTGTGATCAACGGCCAGGTGATGAATGTGTCACCTGACAACCGCGTCACCGGGGCGATCGAAGACATTCTGGCGCACCCGACCAACCCGGATATTCTGTACATCGGTGCGATCAACGGCGGTATCTGGAAAACCGAAAACGCGACGGCCGCCAATCCCGTCTGGGTGCCTCAAACCGACACACTGGAGTCGCTGTCAATTGGCGCCATCGAATTTGACATCGCCGACAACACCTACCAGTTGATGGTGGCTGGCACAGGCCAGTTCAGCAGCTTTGGCAGCCAGGGCGGTGATCGCGGGCGTATTTATGTGACCGACGATGGCGGCGACACCTGGGAGAGCCCGGGCAGCTTTGGACTCGAAGGCGAAAATATTTCCGGCGTAGCGCGCCGCGGCGACGAGATTGTGGTTACGTCTTCGGAAAGCGGCGGCGGTATTTTCCGCAGTACGGACCGCGGTGTGACGTTCACTCCCGTGAATGGCCCCGATTTTGTCAGCGACGGATCGACCAACTTCTTCGACCTGGTGACCGACCCCACCACTCCCGGTCGACTGTATGCGGCCGCTGAAGATACGGGCATCTACCGTTCTGACAACTTTGGTCTGACGTGGACCAAAATCACGGGCGTTGCCAACTTCCTCGGCGACAACCAGTCACTTCAGGACGACATCACGAACAACCTGAATAACAACCTGGAGATGACCGTTCATCCGACGACCGGTCGTCTGTATCTGGGTGTTGTGATCGCCGGTCAGGTGGGCGGCATCTACTACACCAGCAACGGTGACCAGCCCAATCCCACATGGATTGAAATGGACGTACCGCTGCTGCCACTGGCCGCACCGACTCCAATTACGGGGGCTGCCGGCAGTGACATTGTCATCACGGCCGCCGGTCATGGTCTGGCCAGCGGCGATACCGTGATTGTCCGCAACGTCGAGGGCAACACCAACGCCAATGGCTTCTGGACGGTCACCGTTATCGATGCCGACAACTTCTCGCTGAATGGCTCCGTCAGCGGACCGGCCGCCTACGTGGCCAACACGGGTGAAGTCGTGCCCGTCACCAACCCCAGCCCGGGCTTCAAGCCAATTGACGAAAGCGGCTCTCAGGGACGCATTCACTTCTCAATCACCACCGACCCGACCGACCACAACATCGTGTACATCGGCGGAGACCGCCAGGAACAACCCAACCTCATTGGCGACGTTCTGTTTGGCGGATCTATTTTCCGTGGTGATGCCAGTCTGCCACGCGACCCGGGCGCCGTTCCGTCGCCACAGTGGGACCACATCACCAACAATCCCACGGCCTTCGATCCGGGCGCCGGCACAGCCAGCAACTCGGGCACGCATGCCGACTCTCGCGACATGACGTTTGACGCCAACGGCAACCTGATCGAGGTGGATGACGGCGGAATCTTCCGACGCACCAGCCCACGCGACAACACGGGCGACTGGTTCTCTCTGGCCGGTAACCTGGGCGTTGTTGAGTACCACAGCATCGGCTACGACGCGGTTTCCAACCTGATTGTCGGTGGTACACAGGACAACGGAACCCACGCACAGGTGGCTCCTGGTTCCACCACTTTCCGCATGATCAGTGGTGGTGACGGTGGCGATGTGGCCATCGACGCGGTGAGCCGTGCCGGAGCTGGACAGTCGATTCGCTACATCAGTTCGCAGTTCCTGGGTGGCTTCCGTTCCGTCGTGTTCGATGCGGCCGGCAATCAGATTTCAGCAACCGGGCGCGGTCTGAACACCACGGACGGCAGTGTGCTGCAGCCGCAGTTCTACACGCCGGTTGTGCTCAACGAGCTGGTCCCCACCTCAATGATCATTGGTGCGGCTAACGGCGTCTACGAGTCCTTCAATCAGGGCGACACGGCGGACAATGCCGGTGCCGGCATTCGCGCCACCGGTTCCGTTGCCGGCCCGCTGGCCTATGGCGGTCGTTCGGCTGTCAATGGCGACAACCGCTTCGTGATCTACGCGGGGGACACCTCCGGACGAGTGCACGTACGAACCGAGGCCGCCGGACCGTTTGATCGTGTCCAGGACCTGGGCTCCGCCATTCGTGACGTCGAAATGGACCCCAACGAGTGGACTCGCGCGTTTGCTGTGAACAGCGAATCTGTGTGGATGACTGAAGATGGCGGCCAGACCTGGACCAACATCACCACCAATCTGCACACGGTGGGTGCCGGATCCATCTACTCCATCCAGTACATCAACGGTGTGGAAGAAGGCATTGTGGTCGGTACCGACCGCGGTGTGTTTGCCACCACCATTAATCACCTGGGCACCTGGTTCCGCTATGGCTCCGGTCTGCCGGACGTGCACATCCGCGACATGGAGTACAACGCTGATCAGGACCTGCTGATTCTGGGTACCCTCGGACGTGGTGCCTGGCGAATGGACAACGCAAGCACCTTCCTGCTGCCCAACGTGGTGCTGTCCACAAACACCATCACTCTGCCGGAAGACGGCTCACGGGTGGCCACCATCACGGCTCGCCTGAGTCGCCAGAATCCCGATGCAGATGTCATCATCGATCTGAGTTCAGGAGGCACAGCCACCTTCACAGAGTCCACAGGCACCGGCGCCTATCCGGATGACTACTCCCGGACCGACGCGCAGCTGATCATTCCCGCCGGACAGCTGTTTGCCACCACGACCATCACGGCGCTGCAGGACAACTTCGACGAAGACGACGAAGTCATCCAGGTCACGGCCACCAACATCACCGAGGCCCAGCTGTACGTTCGCAATGTGGCGTCCACGGAAACGCGAGATTATTCCTCCACGGGCGCCGTTGCGATCGGTGACCTGGGCGTTGCGACATCCACCGTCTCGATTCCGGACGTCGGTCACGCCACTGACATCAACGTCACGCTGGATCTGAGCCACTCTCTCACGTCCGATCTGGAAGTCACCCTGATTTCACCTGACGGCACCCGCATTCTGCTGGCCAATGCCGTGGGTGCCGGAGCCGACTTCACCGGCACCATCTTTGACGACGAAGCGGGCACAGACATCGCTGCCGGTGCCAATCCGTTTACCGGTTCGTTCCGTCCGTCGGAAGCACTGTCCGGATTTGACACGCTGTCGGTGCAGGGCGACTGGACGCTGGAAATCAACGACACCAAGCTGGGTGACACGGGCACGCTCAACGGCTGGACGCTGACGGTCGAACGCGAGATCGAACCCAACATCCTTCCGGAAATCACCATCATCGACGACGATGAACTGCCGCTGGTGCGACTGTTTGTCGCCCCGGGCACTGTGCAGGAAGACGGCTCCGCCGGCAATGCGACCATCACGGCCGTGCTGTTTGACCCCAACACGCTGGCGCCCATCATTTCCGGTCGGGAAGTCACCGTGGACCTGACGGTCGATGCTCTGAGCTCGGCGACCGACGGCCTGGACTACAACCTGTCGAGCCTGCAGATTGTCATTCCGCGTGACACGCCATCGGCCACCGTCACTCTGACTCCCCTGCAGGACCTGCTGGATGAGTTTGACGAAAACGTCATCATTGATATCGACAGCGTCACCAATGGCGTGGAAGACGGCGATCAGCAGGTCATCGTCACCCTTGTGGATGACGACCCGGAACCACTCGTCACACTGACTGTGGACGATCCGGCCGTCACCTCGAAAACCATCCAGGAGAATCCCGAAGGAACGGCCATCATCACGGCCACCATCGATGCGGTTTCGCAGAAAGACGTGACCGTCGTCATCGACATCACACCACTGCTGACCGGCAAAGAGGCCGACTTTGTCACCACGCCGCTGGCTGATCCCACCATTGATCCGCTGCGGCCCAACCTGCGGTCCATCACCATTCCCGCCGGCAGCACAACAGCAGACCTGCTGTTCACCGCGGCCGACGATCTGCTGGACGAGTTTGACGAAGACTTCCTGGTGGACATCGACAGCGTGACCAACGGTGTCGAAGACGGGACGCAGCAGGTCATTGTGACCATTGCCGAAGACGACCCGGAACCGCTGGTCACCCTGACCGTGGACGATCCGGCCGTCACCACGAAGACGATCCAGGAGAATCCCGCTGAGACGGCCACCATCACGGCCACCATCGATGCGGTCTCCGAAAAAGACGTCACCGTCATCATCGACATCACGCCGCTGCTGACCGGCAAAGAGGCGGACTTTGACACCAATCCGCTGGCTGATCCGACCATCGATCCACTGCGGCCCAACCTGCGTTCAATCACCATTCCGGCCGGCAGCCTCACGGCCGACTTTACGTTCACCGCTGTCGATGACCTGCTGGACGAGTTTGATGAGAACTTCAACATTGATATCGACAGCGTGATCAACGGTGTCGAAGACGGCACCCAGCAGGTGGTCGTCACGATTGTGGAAGACGATCCGGAGCCGCTGGTCACACTGACGGTCGATGATCCGTCCGGCAACACGAAAACGATTCTGGAGAATCCTGCCGAGACAGCCACCATCACGGCGACGATCGATGCGGTCTCCGAAAAAGACGTCACCGTCATCATCGACATCACGCCGCTGCTGACTGGTCAGGAAGCCGACTTCGCCACCAATCCGCTGGCTGATCCGACGATTGATCCAACCCGGCCCAACCTGCGGTCCATCACCATTCCCGCTGGCAGCACCACGGCCGACCTGACCTTCTCCGCGGTCGACGATCTGCTGGATGAGTTTGATGAAGACTTCAACATCGACATCGACACCGTCATCAATGGCGTCGAAGACGGCACACAGCAGGTGGTCGTCACGATTGTGGAAGACGATCCGGAACCACTGGTCACGCTGACCCTGGACGACCCGTCCGGCACGGCAAAGACCATTGCGGAAAATCCCGCCGGCACGGCCGTCATCACGGCCACCATCGATGCGGTCTCGGAAAAGGACGTTACCGTCGTCCTGGACATCACGCCGCTGCTGACCGGCAAAGAGGCGGACTTCGCCACGACACCAGCTGCTGATCCGACCATCGATCCGCTGCGACCGAACCTGCGATCCATCACCATCCCCGCGGGCAGCACCACGGCAGATCTCACATTCACAGCCGTGGATGACCTGCTGGATGAATTTGATGAAGACTTCCTGGTCGACATCGACAACGTCACCAACGGCGTGGAAGACGGCACACAGCAGGTCACCGTCACCATCACGGAAGACGACCCTCTGCCGCAGGTCACACTGACGGTCGACGATCCGTCGGGCGATGCAAAGACCATCCAGGAGAACCCTGAAGGCACGGCCATTATCACGGCCACCATCGATGCGGTTTCGGAAAAAGACGTCACCGTCGTCCTGGACATCACGCCGCTGCTGACCGGACAGGAAGCCGACTTCACCACCAACCCCATCGCCGATCCGACAATTGATCCGCTGCGACCGAACCTGCGGTCGATCACGATTCCCGCCGGCAGCACCAGTGCAGACCTGACGTTCACCGCAGAAGACGATCTGTTTGACGAATTCGATGAAGACTTCCTGGTCGACATCGACAGCGTTACCAACGGTGTGGAAAACGGCACACAGCAGGTCACCGTCACCATAGTGGACGACGACGAACTGCCAGGCGTCACTCTGTCGGTGGACAGCAACGCCATCACGGAAGCGCCCATCAGCACGGCCGTCATCACGGCCACGCTGGATGCCGTTTCAGAAAAAGACGTGACCGTTACGCTTGGTGTCTCTGGTGTGGCAACCGGCGGTGGCGATGACTACACCGATCCGGCCACCACCATTGTGATTCCCGCCGGCAGCCTGACCGCCAGCACGTCCATCACCACGGTGGACAACAACCTGTATGAAGACGACGAAACAGTCATCATCGACATCACGGGAGTTGTCAATGGTGTCGAGACGGGCATGCAGCAGCAGATCATCACCATCCTGGAAGATGATCCGCGGCCTGTCGTCACTCTGGAGTCCACCAGCAGTGTGATCTCCGAGAACAGCGGTTCGGCCCTGATCGTTGCTCGACTGGATGCCGTCTCGGCTCTGGACGTGGTCATTGACTTTGCCTTTAGCGGAACCGCCACAGGTGGTGGCGTGGATTACCAGCCTCCCGTCACTCAGATCACCATTCCCGCCGGTGCTCTGGATGCCAGTATCATTCTGGAAGCCGTGCCGGACATCATCGATGAGGCCGACGAAACCGTCATCATCGACGTGGCCTCAGCGACCAACTCCACACTGGGCACTCCGTCGTCACTGACCGTTGTTATTGCCGACGACGATTTGCCCGCACTGGTTTCACTGGATGCCCCGGCCGATGTCGTGGAAAACGGCGGCACGGGCGTGTTTACGATTTCCCTGAACACCGTTTCGGGTCGTGACATTACGGTTAATCTGGGCGTGTCCAACAGCAGCACGGCCACCGGCGGCGGCGTCGACTACACCGATCCCGTCCTGCAGGTGATGATTCCGGCCGGCACGCTGTCCACCACCACCAGTTTCACGGCCGTCGATGATGCAGTCGATGAGTTTGATGAGACTGTGGTTCTGGAAATCCTGTCTGTCATTCAGGGTACGGAAAACGGCGAGCAGATCGCGACCGCCACGATCCTTGATGACGATGCGTCCCCAACCGTCACACTCGACGTGGCTCCCCTGCTGATTGATGAAGGGGCTGAAACCTCCATCGTGACGGTGAGCCTGAATGTCGCCTCGGAACGTGATGTGATTGTTGACCTTGCCGTTTCCGGCACCGCGACCGGTGGTGGCATCGACTATATCAACCCGGAAACGCGACTCGTGATTCCGGCCGGCCAGACAGTCGTCACCACTTCGCTGACGTCTGTTCAGGACCTGCTGTCAGAAGATGACGAGACGGTGATCATTGACATCGATGAAATCCTGCACGGCGTGGAAAGCGGCGGCCTGCAGCAGCAGACGGTCGTCATTGAAGACAACGATGATCCCACGCTGACGCTGACACTCGACGCGGCGGAAGTGAACGAACTGGACGGCGTGGCGGCAACGGTCGGTACGGTCTTCCGCAACACGGACATCAGTGTGCCTTTGACGGTCACCATGATCAGCGGTGATCCCACGGAAGCCACAGCGCCCGTGGAAGTGACCATTCCTGTTGGTGCCGTTTCGGCCTCCTTCCTGGTCGCCGCAGTCAACGACATGATTCTCGATGGCACGCAGACGGCCACCTTCACGGCCACGGCTCCCGGATTTGTGTCCGATTCAGCCGACCTGGACGTGACGGACAGCACGTTTGAAGTGAACCTGACGGCCAGCACGCTGGTCGCCACGGAAACTGATGCCACCGTCATTACGCTGGAAGCAGTCGCCGCATCGCCCGTGATTGGCAACCAGTCTGTCGAAATCGACATTTCCGGAGCCGGCATCACGCCGGACGACTATGTCCTGGGCAGCAATGTCCTGATCATCGCCGACGGTCAAACGACGGCCTCCACCACGCTGACGATTGTGGATGATTCCCTCGTCGAACTGGTCACCGAACTGCTGACTGTGGAACTGGTCAATGCCTCCATCGGCCTGGCTCCGGGAGCAAACGCCTCCGAGCAGATTGCCGTCACCGACAACGATGCGGCCACGATCACCATCGACGACGTCACACAACTGGAAACCAACAGTGGCACGTCGGCTCTGCAGTTCACCATTACCATGGACGCAGAAGTTGACACAGACATCACATTTAATGTCTCCACCGTGGACGGCACTGCGACGGCAGCTGATAACGACTTTGTCGCCGTCAACAATGCGAACGTCGGATTCCAGACGGGCGGATCACTGACTCGTACCATTATCATTCAGGGTGTCGGTGACACGAAGGTGGAACTGGACGAGTCCTTCACCGTGGAACTGACGAACCTGGTGGCCCTGGGACGCACAGTGTCCATCACCGATGCGGTGGGCACCGCCACACTGACCAATGATGACGCCGCCCTGATTTCGATCGCTGATGTCCGCATGGACGAAGGTGACAGCGGATTCACAGCCTTCACCTTTGATCTGACGCTGAGTGCGGATGTGGACGCACCGGTCAGCGTTCAGGCCAACACGGCCGACGGCACGGCGACAGTGGCCGACAGCGACTACAGCCTGGTCAGCAACATACCAGTCGGCTTCACACCGAACTTCGGCGGCCCGCAGACACAGACCCTCACTGTTCAGGTGGTGGGCGACATGGTGGTCGAAGACGACGAAGACTTCACCGTGCTGCTGTCCGGCCTGCTGGCGGACGGACGCAATGTGCTGCTGGATGATGCCGAAGCCACGGGCACCATTGTCAACGACGACGCCGCTCGCCTGAGCGTGGCGAACGTCGCCGTTCTGGAAGGCGATGCGGGCACCACACAGCTGACGTTCGAAGTCACGCTCAGTGATGACGTCAACAGTGGATTCTCTGTGGACTACAGCGTGGCAGCCGGCACGGCCACGTCCGGCATAGACTTCACCCCGGTACCGGGAGGCACGCTGAACTTTGCCGGAACCGCCGGCGAAATACAGACCGTCACCGTTGACATTGCTGGTGACGAAGTCGTGGAACTGGATGAAACCATCCTGCTGAATCTGTCCAACCTGGTGGCATCCGGTCTGGATGTGACGCTCGACAGCGTGCAGGCGGTCGGCACGATCACCAACGACGACGCGGCCACTTTGGCTGTGAACAATATTCAGGTGTTTGAAGGAGACAGCGGCCTGGCGTCGGTGTTCTTTGAAGTCACGCTGACCGGTGAAGTGGATTCTTCAGTAGCCGTGGACTACGCCACCGAAGACGGCACCGCCACGCTGGCAGATTCTGATTACGTCAACACCACCGGCACGGTTCGCTTTGACCCACTGGCGGGCTCCAGCCAGACGCGAACATTCGCCGTGCAGGTGCGGGGCGACGAAAAAGTGGAACTGGACGAAACCTTCTTCACCAACCTGTCAGCGCTGGCCGCCGGCGGTCGCAACGTAACCATCGTGGACAACCGCGGGCAGGCTCAGATTGTGAATGACGACGCGGCCGCACTGACAGTGGCTGACGTGAGCGTGACAGAAGGTGACGCAGGCAGTTCCACGCTTACATTCAGCGTCACGCTCGACGCTGAGGTGGACGAGACTGTCACCGTCGACTACTCCTCCGTCGCCGGCACGGCCACCGTCGGCCAGGACTACGCGGCGGATGTCAGCGACACTCTGACGTTTGCCGCCAATGCGGGCGGTTCGCAGGTCCTGACTGTCAACATCGATGTCACGGGCGATGAAATCGCGGAAGCGGATGAAACGCTGCAACTGCTGCTGAGCAATCTGGTGGGCAGCGGCCGCAACGTGGCCATCGGCGATGGCGAAGCAACGGGAACCATCATCGATGACGATCAGGTCATTGTGACGGTCGGCTCGGTCATGGAACTGGAGGGAGATTCCGGCAACACGATCTTCCGTGTTCCCGTCTCCATTGAGGGTGCGGCCGATTCCCCCATTGAACTGAGCGTCAACACGTCCTCTGTGAACGCCTCTGCCAGTCAGGACTACGTGCCGATCGTCAACGGCACCATTTCCTTCACCGGCCAGCCCACCGAAGACACAGGCTTCATCGACGTGGAAGTCATTGGCGACGCCACGGTCGAACTGGATGAAGTGTTCAATGTCACGGTGGCCGACATCGGCACCAGTGGCATTGACGTTGTCCTTGCCGAGGCGATTGGCGTCGTCACCATCACCAACGACGACTCCGCAGAAATCACGATTGCCGACGTCAGCACCGAAGAAGGGAACTCGGGCAACACCGTCTACAGCTTTGCCGTGACTCTCAGCGAAGAAGTGGACATTCCGATTTCCCTGACGTTCGCTACCCAGGACGGCACCGCCACGACGGCTGACAACGACTATGTCGCGGGCACCGGCGGTGTCACTTTCCAGGCCAGCAACGGCCCTGGTCCGCAGACACAGACGATCTCCATCTTTGTGCTGGGCGACCAGAAGGTGGAACTGGATGAATCCTTCAGCCTGCTGCTCGCCGGACTGTCCAGCGGCGGTCGCGCAGTCAGCATCACGGACGATACGGCCCAGGCCACAATCCTCAACGACGACGCGGCCACTCTGACGGTCACGGATGCCAGCCTGACCGAAGGTGATGCCGGATCCCGGGACCTTGTGTTTACCGTCGCGCTGGACGGCGAGGTGGATGTGCCCGTTCTGGTCAACGCCACACCGGGTGGCGGCACGGCTGTCGACGGTGTGGACTATGCCGCCGGCGGACTGCGTGCCTACACGTTTGCCACAGGCAACGGCACACGGCAGACCCGCACGCTGACAGTGCCGATCTTTGGCGATGAGGTGGTCGAACTGAATGAAACCCTGCTGGTCTCGCTGACCGGTCTGGAAGCCGGTGGACGCAACGTTCGCCTCGAATCCGCTCAGGGAACCGGCACCATCCTGAACGATGATGCTGCCCGCGTGCTGCTGAACAACATCAGTATTCAGGAAGGCAGCACAGGCAACACGCTGAACTTCAACGCTCTGCTCGATGCCACGGTCGACACGCCGTTTACCGCGGACTACGCCACGGTCGACGGCACAGCCACCGCTGCTGACGGCGACTACACGGCGACGTCCGGCACTCTGAACTTTGCGGGGTTTGCCTTTGAAACGCAGCAGTTCTCTGTCGACATCGGCGGTGACACCACTGTGGAACTGGACGAAGTCTTCCAGGCGTTCCTGTCCAACCTGCAGGCCTTTGGACGCAACGTGAGCCTGGCCAACGCGGTCTCCAACGTCACGCTGGAGAATGACGATGCGGCCGGCCTGACGATTGATGACGTGGCCATGGTGGAAGGGCAGACGGGGCAGACAGCCTTCACCTTCACCGTGTCACTGGACAATGATGTGGACACGCCGTTCACAGTGGACTTCCAGACGCAGGACGGCACCGCCGTTGCTCCGGAAGACTACACGTCCACCTCGGGTTCGCTGGCCTTCGCGGGCACGGCCGCAGAGACACAGACGATTACGGTCCTTGTCAATGGCGATGGCGTGGTGGAGCTGGAAGAAACCTTCACCGTGGTCCTGTCTGACATTGCCGCCGGCGACCGCAACGTGACCCTGACAGATGGCTCAGGACTGGGAACCATCAGCAACGAAGACACGGTGATGATCACCATCTCAGACGCTGAGATTCTCGAAGGCCACACGCCGGACACCGCGTTCCTGGCATTCACCGTCACGCGTGACAACGCCACCATTCCGATTGACGTGGACTTCACGACCGTTGATGGCACGGCCACAGCCGGCAGCGATTACGTGCCGCTGTCTGGCACGCTGAACTTCCCGGCTGGCAGTCCAGCCACTGCCACGGTTGTGGTGGAGATCATTGGCGATCACATCGCGGAAGCCGATGAAACCCTGTTCCTGGACATCTCCACGGCGACCATCGGAGCGGCGATTGCTGATTCCCGTGGCGTGGGCACCATCCTGCAGGATGACGGATTCGTCAGCGGCCAGAAGTGGCTGGACCAAAACGGCAACGGCGTTCGTGACGCTGGCGAACCGGGTCTGGACGGCTGGACCATTCGCCTGCTGAATGCGGCAGGTCAGGTGGTCTCGTCGACCGTGACCACCAGCATCGACCTGGACGGCAACAACGTCATCGACCCGATCACCGAACGCGGCCTGTACACACTGCCGGCTGGCGAGGGTGACTGGTTTGTGGAAGAAGTGCTGCAGACCGGATGGCGACAGACGTCTCCGTCAGGTGGCGACGCACTGGCCTTCCAGCTGGATCAGGAACTGGGTCTGCGGACGACCGGACGCCTGTTTGAAAACTGGGGCGGTCTGGGCGAGAAATGGCTGTTTGGTGATGACGGCTGGTACTTCATCACACCCGTCGGCGATCTGTTCGAATGGGACGGCAGCCCGCGTGGTTCACTCACTGGTCGCTTCATCGCGTCGCTGGACAGCCGCTTCTATGATGATCCATCGCTGCTGACCAACGCCGAAGAAGCGGGTCGCATCTCGGTGACGGTCACCACCGATCAGACGGTGGCTGATGTCAACTTCGGCAACGTGCCCACCGGCACCATCCAGGGACGCAAGTTCCACGACGCCGATGCCGACGGCCGACGCGACATCACCGAACCATGGCTGGCCGGCTGGACCATCGATCTGCGGGACGCCAGTGGCAACGTCATTCAGACGGCCATCACGGGTGACCTTGATCTGAACGACGACGGCGTGATTGACCCAGCCACCGAAACCGGCTGGTATCAGTTCACCAACCTGCTTCCGGCCGAATACACGATCACGGAACGCAACCAGCCACTGTGGTCGACAGCCGGGTCCACGGGTCCGTTTGTTGAAGAAGCCTACCTGCTGGACCAGCAGCTGCAGTGGCGTGTGCCGCAGCGAGACTTCCTCAACTGGGGTGGTCTGAATGAGAAATGGCTGTGGGGTCGCGGTGCCGGCTGGCACTATGTGACTCCAAACGGCAGCATCTTTGAATGGGACGGCAGCCCGTCCGGCAACCTGACGGGCCGACTGATCGCCACGTTCGACAGCACCTACTACGATGACCTGAGTCTGATTCACAACCCACGACTGCCAGCGTCTTACACGGTGACGGTCAACGGCCAGACGATCAGCGACCTGGACTTTGCCAACAGCTTTGGTCATGACGGCTCCGGCAGCGGAGATGTGACGGTGACGGTCAGCGGCGGAATCGTCACCCTCACCGGCGATGTCGACCACAACACCATTGCCATCTACAAAGATGCCAATGGAAACACGGTGGTGACCGGCGTGGATCAGACCACGATCAACGGGCTGGTCTCACCGGTCGTAGTTCTGGGGGACGCCGTTGGCATCAACGCGAATCTGGGCGGCGGCAACGACCAGCTGGCGATCTATGGCACAACGATGACTGGTGACATCGCCGTCAACACCGGCAGCGGTGCTGACGAAGTGGTGGTGTCCGATGCAGTTGTCGATGAGCTGAGCATCAACAATCCGTCCGGCGATGACACTCAGCGAATCCGCAGCGTCGCCGCTGGCAGCATCGATCTGGATGGTGGCGGTCGAGCGGCCATCGAATCGTCCCAGGTCAGCGGCGGAC